>CAVSNJ010000006.1:0-306378 GCA_963729295.1 uncultured Alphaproteobacteria bacterium | reverse complement strand
AGCCGAAGCTTGCTCACTAAGCGACCCAGTGATGTGCAACGAGCAAGTCGGTCTAACCTGATCGAAATTTTCACATATTGCCGTGCCCGCGCTTGATGGTCTGGCGGATCACCGGCGCCGTGACCTGGTCGGAGATTTGGATGTTCCAAATTTCGCTTTCGCCCTGGGCAACGAAGTCGGCGAACAGCTTCGGGATTACCGACACATCGCGTATCTCGTGGCCGCGCAGGCCGAAGCCGCGTGCGATGTTTTCGAGCGCGGGCCGGCCGAACACAGCCAAGCTATCGTCGAGGCCGTCCGCGCGCAGCTTGTGAAACTCCGAGCCGTACCCGCCGTCATTCATCGCGCATATCAGGATGCGAAAACCCTGACGCTTCAGCGTCTCGAGTTCCTGGATATGGAACAAGAGCCCGCCGTCGCCTTCGAACAGCACGATCTTGCCCTCGCGGCCCTGCCAGCGCGCAGCCGCAACCCCAAGCGCATACGACAGGCCATTGCCGACGGCGCCGAATTCACGGACCGTGGTGTAGCGCTCCGCCGGCCTGCCACGCATCTGAGTGTTGAAATAGGCCTGATGGCCGCCACCGACAACGATGTCCCAGTCCTTTGGAACCACCGCGTCGATTGCGCCGATCACGTCGCGCGGATCCAGCACCCCAGGCGCGATGTCGAACGGCATCGAGTCCGCCGGCTCGGTCGCGATGCGATGCGCCAGCTCTTTCGTGCGTAGAGCCGCCGCCGTCGGATTGCCGACGCCCAACTTCTTGTCGAGGCCGGCAAGGATTGCCTCGATACCAATAAGCGCATCTGATCTGACGTAGATGTCGGCGGCCCTCTGTCCGTCGCGCAGGCCGCGTGGGGAATCGTCCAACTGGATCTTGAGGGCCTTTCGCGAAGTAGTGCCCGCCGCCGACGTAATATGAGAGGCTCGTGCCGACCGCGAGCACGACGTCCGCGGTCTCGTACATCTCCCGGCCCAGCGACGTGAAGTAGCTGCCGGTGGTGCCGAGCCCGAACGGATGGTCGTGAAAAAGACCGCGCGCCGGCAGCGTATTGGAGAGCAAGGCGCCGCAGCGATCGGCGAGCTTGATCACTGCGTCCCGTGCACCGGACCACATAACGCCGCGGCCGCCGAGGACGATCGGCCGCTTTGCCGCGGCGAGCCGCTCGACGGCCTCGGCCACGATTTCGGGATCGGGGCGCATGCGTCCGACCTTGGGCTGATAGATCGCCGAGGTCTCGTAGGGCTGATTGCCCATGTGCTCGACCTTCTGCAGGTCGTAGGGAATGCCCAGCACCACCGGCTGCCGTTCGTACTTGGCGATGTGGAAGGCCTCGCGCACGTAATCCATCATGCGCGGCACGCTATGCGCGGCGATGTAATGCGCGCCGGTCGCCGTCACCAGCGGCGCCTGGTCGATATACTGATTGTAGAACTTGGCGCCGATCGGCGATTCGCCCGCGAACACCACCAGCGGCAGGCGGGCGCGAACCGCAGCCGGAAGCGCCGTCATCAACTGGGTCACGCCAGGGCCGCATGTGACGGAGGCAACGGCGAGCTTGTTGGTGGCGATGTTGTAGGCCGTGGCCGCCGCCACCGTGGCATGCTCGTGCCGGACGTGGACGGTATGCACGCCTGGCAATTTGGCAAAGGCGGTCGACCAGTGCATGTTGCCGTCGCCCATCAGCACGAACTGCGTGTCCACTCCCTCCGCGAGGAATGCTTCTGCGAGGGCCTCGTAGAGCTTGGGCATGGGGCGCGGTTCCCTTGGGTGGAGGCTCCGAGGAGAGGCTACATCAGGCTTGCGCGCAGGCGGAAGGGGGCATGATAAGACGGGATCGAGGAGGCGTCGTGCCATGAAGATCGTCGATATCCGCACCACCACGCTCGGCTTTCGCTGCGATCCTCCTTATGGCAGTGCCGGCGGCATGCAGGTGCGCCGCGGGGCTTTGCTGGTAGAGGTCGAGACCGACGAGCGCATCGTCGGCGTCGGCGAGGCCGGGCTCGGCGGCGGCGCCACGGCCGCGGTGATCGAGAAGACCTTGAAACCGATGCTGATCGGCGAGGACCCTCTCCTGATAGAAGGGCTGTGGCAGAAGATGTTCGCCCGCACCCGGCAGTTCGGACGGCGCGGCATCGTGATGAACGCGGTCAGCGGCATCGACATCGCGCTGTGGGATATCGCCGGCAAGGTCGCACGGATGCCGCTGTGGCGGCTCCTCGGCGGCTGCCGAGACCGGGTCGAGGCCTATGCCTCGGGCGGCTTCTATTCCGAGGGCAAGTCGGTCGAAGATCTCGCCGCCGAGGCCGAAGGCTACCGCGCCCGCGGCTTCAAGGGCATGAAGATGAAGGTCGGCCGCAACCCCTCGACCCAGACTCATCTGCGTCACCAGGTCGACCAGGCCGAGCGCTGCGTCGTCGAGCCCGAGGAGGACATCGCCCGGGTTGCGGCGGTGCGCCGGGCGCTTGGGCCCCACGCCAAGCTCATGGTCGACGTCAACTGCGCCTGGAGCCCGGCCATGGCGATCCAGATGGGACGCGCCTTCGAGCCCTACAATCTGTACTGGATCGAGGAGCCGGTCGCGACCGACGACATCGACGGCAGCGCCCAGGTCGCCGCGGCCCTGGCGACGCCGATTGCCGGCTACGAGACCGAAATCGGGCTCTACGGCTTCCGCGAATTGATCGCCCGCAATGCCGTCGACATCGTCCAGACCGACATCGCCTGGACCGGCGGCTTCTCCGAATGCCGGCGCATCGCCGCCCTCGCACAGGCGCACCACCGCATGGTTGCGCCGCACGCCTTCGCCGGCGCGGTCTTGCTCGCCGCCTCGCTGCACTTCATCGCGTCGATCCCGAACGGCTTGATCCTCGAATTCGACCAGAACCCGAACGGATTGCGCGACGAACTCTTGAAAGAGCCGATCCAAGCAGAGAAGGACGGCACGATCCGACTGTCGGAACGGCCGGGCCTCGGGATCGAACTCGACCCCGCCGCGGTCGAGCGCTTCCGAAGCGCGTGATAGAGAAGAATTGCCTTCTAGAGCGCGCTTTGACCCTATGCGAGCCGATCGCCGCGCGCGGAGCAGGGGTCTGAGCTCGTAGCATTTTGGGCCGAGTTCAGCGTTTCGGCAAATAGGCTTCAGTGTAGAGCTTCGACATGTCGGTCGAGGCCGGTAGGCTCTTCAAATCGACGAGAGAGCGCTTCAAGGTCGTAAGCGATTCCTCGTCGAATCGGCAGTCCTTCACGAACAGGTGGCCCTTCATGTCGATGTCGTAGGCCTGTGACATCACGCTCTCGGAAAACCCGGTGACGGCGCTCTCGATCTTCACCGTCTCTGCTTTGTGCGAGAAAATATAGTCGACCGACTCGATCCAGCCCGCAAGGAACGCGCGTACCGCATCCGGCTCTTTTGCAATAAGGCTGTTTGCCGCGAAGATCATCCCCGAGGCGGCCGGGCCCTCAAAGTCGGTGATCGGGGCGACGAGGCGGCCCCGCTTCTCTTCCTGCAACTTGAGGAACAGGGACGTGTTTGCAATCGAGGCGTCGACCAGATGCTGGGTCAGCCCGGCGATGATGCTGTCCGCGCCGCCACCGATCGCCACTGAGGTGACGCCGTCATCGCCCCATCCCTCCTTGTGCGCGAGATCGTGTGCAAGCCAATCGGTAAGCGAGCCAGCGCTCGTAATGCCGATCTTCTTGCCCTTGAGCTGCTTCAGCGATTGGATCGAAGAATCCCATGCCACGCCGATTGCAACAAAAGGAAAGGTGCTCGAGCTCTCGCACACGGCCATCATCGGTGCGCCCTTGGCTACAAGCGCCATCTCCGTTCCCGCGCCGTCGGCGATGTCGATGCTGCCCGCGACGAGCGCCTGCGTCATCTTGCTGCCGCCCTGGAAATTCACGATCTCGAGGTCGAGGTCGTGCTTCTCGAAGATGCCCACTGCCTCCCCGACATCGACCGCCATTTCCGGATCGGACGTGGTAATCGACTTGCCGACCGTGAGCTTGGTCGCGGCGGATGCTGGCAGCGTAGTGATGGCCGCGCCGAGCGCGAGCGCGAGCGCGAGCGCGATCGTGCTTCGGATGGCTTCGCGCATCAGGTTGCTTCGCATGGGTCTCCTCTCTTGCAGTTCGGTCAGAACCGGTGTTGCAACAAACAGTGCCGCGGAGCATGGCCTTGTTTTTTCGCCCAGTCGATCGCTTCCCGCTGCGTCTTGAACGTGCCGAGTACATGATCGGCATGATCCTCTACAACATAATCATCGATCTGGCTTCCCTCTGGCCTAGGCAAAACCGCCGCGCCGACCTAAGCAGGATGTCGCGCCTCACGGGCATGCTGTTGATCGTGCAACGGTGTATGTCGGTCGCGAGGATTGCCTCTTTGAACGCGGCGTTTGGCCCTTTGTCGCAGCTCACGGTCGCGCCTATTAAGGCAGATTAGGTCCATCTCGCGGATTTAGCGCCGCGACTCAGGCCTAGATTCAATCAACTGGCTCTTCGCAGAAGTGCCAGGAGTAGTCTTTCAGCCGGGCATCCTGGAATGAGTGCAACTGGGCGGAAGCAGCCGCGACGGGGCACGCTTTACGGGTTTTGACCCTGGTCCCTCTGCGCTCTATGGAGGTGCCGTGGGAGGGTTCATCGCAATCGTCGTTGGCGGAGGAAGCCATGACCGTCGATCGACGGCGCCTTTTGACCGCGTTTGCATTAGCGTTCGGATTGGCCGTGACCGTGCCCAAGGCGATGGCCGACATGACAACGCTCACGGTCGGAAAGGCCTCGCCGACCGCGGACAACATGATACCGGTCAATGTCGGCGACGAGCTCGGCCTCTTCAAGCAGCGTGGGCTCGATCTCAAAATCGTCGATTTCGCCGGCGGCAGCAAGATGGCCCAGGCGATGGCGGCTGGAGCGCTCGACATCGGCATTGGCGCGAGCTCCGAGATGGCGCTCATCGCCAAGGGCGCACCGATGCTGGCGGTCTGCGAGGACGAGGGCACCTTCCCGTTTCTGAGCGTCGGCGTTCCCTGGGAGTCGCCGGTGAAGTCTCCGCGCGATCTCAAGGGCAAGAAGATCGGCATTACTAGCGCCGGCTCCCTCACCGACTGGATGGCGAAGGAATTTGCGCGTCATGAGGGCTGGCCGACCGACGCCGTGGAGCGCGTGGCGGTCGGCGGCGCCTCGGCTGACGCGATCGCGGCGTTCCGTGGCCATCTGGTCGACGCCTATATCGGCCCAACGTCGCTGTTCCTCGATCTCGAGGAGAGGAAGCTCGGACGCCTTCTCATTCCGGTGACGGATTTCGAGGGTGATCTTGCCGCCGGCGACATCTACGCGTCGAACCGGCTCATCGCAACAAATCCCGGCGCGATCCGCGCGTTCCTTGCCGGCTGGCAGGACACGATCGTTCATATGCGCGCCCACAGGGAAGAAGCGGTGAGGATGGAGAGCGCAATCACCGGATTCACGCCGAGCGTGATGGCGAAGGAATACGATCTCACGATCGGGATGTTCCGCAAGAGCTGCAAATTCGACCAAAAGGCGCTGCAAACGCTCGCGCGCTCATTCGTGGATCAAGGACTTCTGAGCGCGCCGCCCGACATGGCGAAGATCTATACCGACGCCTATGCGCCGGAGTGAAACACGGGGCAAACGCGAATTTTCCCCGCGCTTCGTGCCATCACGGCTCGTCGCGCCCGGGCGCATCCGATCCGGCCCCGCTTATGCCGCCATCTCCGCCGCGGCGGCGAGCCGCATCGGCAGGAGCGCGGATTTCCGATACTGAAGCTACAGCGGACGAAGCGAGCAGGCCGCCGTACGTCGCTGCTCGACCCGAGGCAGACATCATGCCGAGTTCAGCCGTGCGAAAAGCGAACCTCGATCGACCCTTTCGCAAAAGATTTAGGTCCGGCCTCGCTATATCGAGCCTTCGGCACCAAGCTGGAACCGGCGGTCGCGATGGAGTCGCAACCGCCGGCCCAGGCCAAGTCAGCTGCTGACCGTGCCGCTCATCAGCGGGCCGAACGATTCGAAGCGCTCGCCGTCGAACCGCTCCATGCGCACTTGCGCAATCGCGTCGAAGTTGGTCGGGCTGGTATTGACCGTGACGCCGGGCTGCAGCATCGGCAGCTCGAATTGGTGCAGATTGGCCGCCTGCCGCATCACGTTTTCGCGGGTCAGATCATTGCCACACTGCTTCAGCATCTGCACGATCGTCGCGGCGATCGACGGGCCGTAGACTGCTCCGTTGTCGCTCTTGTCGCCGTCCGGATAATACTTGTCCATGAAAGCGATCCACCATTTGTAGCCGGCGTCGTCCTTCCAGGTCGGATCGGTCGGGTCCTTGAACGCATTGTCGGTGATGATGCCTTTGCAGTTTTCCAGGCCCGCCGGCTTGAACGCCTGCCCGACCGAAGCGGCGATGCCGTCCGTTACGAACAGCGGCTTCCATTCGATCTCGACCGCTTTCTTGATCGCCTGCGCCTCGAATTTTGGGATCGCGATGCAGACGAGCGTGTCGCAGCCCGCCCCCTGCAACTGGATGATCTGCGAGTCGACGGCCGGGTCCGTGGTCTCGTAGGTTGTCTTCACCTTGATCAGCGAGGCGGCCTTGGCGCCGAGCCCGTCGAGCAACCCGTCCACATAGTCCTTGCCGTAATCGTCGTTCTGATAAAGCACGCCGATCTTGGCATCCGGCTTATTCTTTAGGATGTAGCCGGCATAGATGCGGCCTTCGGCCCGATAGCTTGGGAAGAAGCCCATCGTCCAGGGATGTCCCTTCGGATCATCCCATTTGGTGGCGCCGGTCCCGGGGAACAATTGCGGCACGTGCTTCATGTTCATGTACTGCCATACCGCGGTGTTGGTCGGTGTCCCGACGCTGCCGGCGAGAATGAAGACGCCGTCGCTCTCCACTAGCTTGCGCGTCATCTCAACCGTCTTCGGCGGCGAGTAGCCGTCATCGTAGGAGATCCAGGTGATCTTGCGTCCGTTCACGCCGCCCTGGTCGTTGATCATCTTGAAATAGGCGCCCATCGATATCGGGATTGACTTGGCAGTCGAGAGCGGCCCGCTATAGGGGCCGGTATTGCCGATCTTGATCTCGGTGTCGGTAACACCCGGCCCATACCGATTGGCGGCGCGGGCAGGCAGCGCGGCGAGCGCAAGCGCGCTCGGCGCGGCGGCAAGAATTGTTCGGCGTGTCGGACGCATCATCGGAACCTCCCTGTTCGAGTGTCGTCCGCCTGTTGTCCAGGTCGGCGGCTTGTCGCCCTTGACCACATGTGGCGCGGGCAGGGCGAGCGCAGCATGATCTCGCGACATGCACTTGCCAAGGGAATAGGAGGGACGGGGTGTCGGCTGCGTTGGCGGGCGGAGGGTCACGCCGTTGCAGGAGGGAGGCAATGCAGCGAAGCGGACTGCTTAACTTGGGCGCTCCGATTTGTTCGGTAATCGCAGTCCTATTTGCTATAGGTCAGACGTTCGTGTCGCCGCACTAAACCTTTTCACTCCGCGCTCAAATCTGGAGGAGTTTCAGGGGCTCATGTGTGGACGGCCCCCGCAGCGCAAGGACTTTGATGACGTCGTGGCGTAACGGTCGGGTGCAGTCATGTCACTCCCGCCTTGCGGCCGCACCGTACGGGGCGGCCGCAAGGCGTGTCGATGAGATCAGTCTCGTCCTGTTCGGCGATAGCAGGGAAGGAGACGACCTCCCAGTCCTCCTGTTCAAGGACATGGCCGACGAGGTCGTCCTCATGAAGCCGCTGCATAATAATGGTGATGGCGCCGCGACCTTTGTCGTTGAGCCGGCTGTAGAGCGTGTTGTCGCACCAATCGTTGACCGACTAAATGGCGGCGCCTGCGACGCGCCGAAGAATGGGCCAATCAAAATCAGGCGCTAGGCCGAAATCGACCGGACACGTCAACGGACCACGAAAACCGCCGTCAGAGAAAAGCCTCGTCTGATCCGCCCTATTCAGGGCAGAGAGTGCGAGTGGAGAAAATCACGCGGGCGAAAGGGCCCCAGTTGGCGGCTTTCTCTGGCGTCTTTGGCGGACTACCGGGAAAACCCGCGACTGATTGGCGGAGAGGGAGGGATTCGAACCCTCGGTACCCAGCAAAGGGCACAACGGTTTTCGAGACCGCCCCGATCGACCACTCTGGCACCTCTCCCGCGACGGCCGGCGGCTTATATCGCCCCGCCCGGTTGACAGGCAAGGCACCAACGCTATAGTCCCGCTCGACGCGGACGGGCCTGCCCGTCCGTTCGAATTTCGGCAAGGGCCTCGATTTTCCCATGTTCGCAGTGATCCGCACCGGCGGAAAGCAGTATCGCGTCGCCAAGGACGATTTGATCGAGGTCGAGCGCCTGGCCGGCGAGCCGGGAGCATCCGTGACGCTGGGCGAGGTGCTGATGGTGGGCGGCGAGGGCGCCGAGCTGCGCTCCGGCAAGCCGGCGCTCGCCGGCGCCTCGGTCACGGCCGAGGTCGTGTCGCAAGGGAAATCCGACAAGGTCATCATCTTCAAGAAGAAGCGGCGCCACAACTACCGGCGCAAGCGCGGCCATCGCCAGGATCTGACGGTCCTGCGCATCACCGGCATCAGCGCCGGCTAGGAGGCCCCATGGCACACAAGAAAGCGGGCGGCTCCTCGAGGAACGGGCGCGACAGCGCCGGCCGCCGCCTCGGCGTCAAGAAATTCGGCGGCGAGATCGTCGTGCCGGGCAACATCATCGTGCGCCAGCGCGGCACCAAGTTCCATCCGGGCCAGAATGTCGGCTTGGGCCGCGACCACACGATCTTTGCGACCGTGACGGGCGCGGTCGCGTTCCACACGACGACGCGCGGGCGCACCTTCATCTCGGTCGTGCCGGCGGCGGCGGCGGCCGAAGCCGCGGACTAGCCCGCGCGCGGTCTCGCGCGTCCGCGGCGCGTCCATGAAGTTCCTCGACGAAGCGAAGATCTATCTGAAGAGCGGCGACGGCGGCGCCGGCGCGGTCGCGTTCCGGCGCGAGAAATTCATTCCCTTGGGCGGTCCCGACGGCGGCAATGGCGGCAAGGGCGGCGATGTCGTGGTCGAGAGCGTCGCCAATCTCAACACGCTCATCGACTACCGCTATCAACAGCATTTCCGCGCCGAGACCGGGCATCACGGCATGGGCTCGAACCGGAGCGGCGCCGATGGTGCTGCGCTCGTGCTGCGCGTGCCGCAGGGCACCGAAATTCTCGACGAGGACAAAGAGACGGTGCTGCTCGACTTGACGCGCGCGGGCGTCCGGAAGGTGCTGTTGCAGGGCGGCGACGGCGGCTACGGCAACGCGCACTACAAAAGCTCGACCAACCGCGCGCCGCGGAAGGCGCTGCCCGGCTGGCCGGGCGAAGAGCGCTGGGTCTGGCTGCGCTTGAAGCTCATCGCCGATGCCGGGCTCGTCGGCTTGCCGAACGCGGGGAAGTCGACGTTCCTGTCGGTCGTCTCGCGCGCGCGGCCGAAGATCGCCGACTATCCCTTCACCACCTTGCGCCCGCAATTGGGCGTCGTGCGCTTGGACGATGCCGAGTTCGTGCTCGCGGATCTGCCCGGCCTCATCGCAGGCGCCAGCGAGGGCGCGGGGCTCGGCCACCGTTTCCTTGCCCATGTCGAGCGCTGCGCCGTGCTGCTCCATCTCGTCGATGCGACCGATGACGACGTCGTCACGGCATGGCGCACGATCCGCGCCGAGCTTGTGGCGCACGGCCACGGCCTCGTGGCGAAGCCCGAGATCGTGGCTTTGAGCAAATCGGACGCGGTCCCGCCGAAAGAGCTTGCCGCGAAAGCGGCGAAGTTGAAGCGCGCCAGCAAATCGCCGGTGCTGACGCTGTCCGCCGTTTCCGGCGCCGGCATGCCCGTGGCCCTGGCCGCGCTGCTCCACGCGATTCACGCCGCACGCGCGGAGGAGAAAGTGACGGCCTAGGCCTAATCCAAAAAAATCGAACCACTTTCCGTCGCCCCCGCGAAGGCGGGGGCCCAGGGCATCCACACGTCGCTTGCCCTGGGTTCCCGCTTGCGCGGGAACGACGATCCAAAATGGATGGATCGCGCTCTAGAATGAGCGCATGAAAATCCTCCGCGCGATCCTGCTTCTGTTTCTCTGCGTCATGTGCGCCGGCGCGGCTCGCGCCGAGCCGGTCAAGCTGCGCTATGCCTGGGTGTCGGCCACCTCGGACGCTCCCCTTCTGATGTTCGCGCAGCCTGGGATCGCGCGCAATGAAGGCGTCGCCTACACGCTCGAGCCGATCCGCTTCCAGGGTTCGCCGCCGATGATCACCGCGCTCGCGGCCGGCGAGATCGACCTCGGCGGGTTCGGCTTTTCGAGCCTGCCGATCGCGGTCGAGAACGCCGGCATGACCGACCTGCGCATCATCGCCGATTTGTTTCAGGACGGCGTGCCCGGCCATTATTCGAACGAGTTCCTGGTGCTGAAGGATGGGCCCATCCGCACCATCGACGACATGAAGGGGCGCATCGCCGCTGCCAACAGCGC
Organism: uncultured Alphaproteobacteria bacterium; assembly: GCA_963729295.1. GTDB lineage: Bacteria > Pseudomonadota > Alphaproteobacteria > ATCC43930 > CGMCC-115725 > DATJLY01. The sequence continues at coordinate 295,857 of CAVSNJ010000006.1, read as the reverse complement.
CGGCAGCGCCATCGACATCGCGCTCCGCGCCATGCTGTTAAAGCACGGGCTCGTCGACAAGCGCGACGTGACGATCGTCGAGGCGGCGTTTCCCAACATGCCGGCCATGCTGTCCGACAAGAAGGTCGATCTGATCGCCGGCGCGCGCCCCTTCACCGCCGATCCCGCCGTCCGCGCCTATGCGCGGACCCTCTTCACTCAAGCCGATGCGATGGGGCGGTCGGAGATGGCTGTGCTCGCCGGGCGCGCGCCCTTCCTCGAGCATAACCGCGCCGCGATCGTCGCTTATCTCGAGGACGAGCTGCGCGCCATCCGCTGGTACGAGGATCCCGCCCACCATGACGCGGCGGTCAAGGTCATCGCCGATTTCATGAAGCAGCCGCCCGCCATTTTCACGGCCTGGCTTTTCACCGAATCGGACGACGAGTACCGCGATCCCGACGGCATGCCCGATCTCGGCGCGCTGCAGGCGAACGTCGATCTCGTGCGGCAGTTGGGCTTCGTCAAGTCCGCGCCCGAGGTGGCGCGCCTGGCCGATTTCTCCTACGTGAAGGAAGCCGCCGCGCGCCTCAAGTGACGGGCGCCGCTCACACGCCCTCGAACACGTCCCACCAATCCTCGAGCATCGAGGGATGATTGTGCCGGATCTGCACCGAGACGCGGTCGAAGCCCGCGTCCTTCAACGCGCGCAGCCGCTCGCGCAGCTCGGCCTTAGGCGCGGTCCAGGAGAAATTCTTGATGAGCTCGGCATCGCAGATGGCGCGCTCCTCCGGCTTCAAGAACATCAAATGCCCGACATGGTTTGCGAGATAGCGCGCGTCCTTGGGCTCCATGCGCGCGTAGAGCGCCTGGTATTTTTCGAACGCGGCCACAAAGGCCGGCGGGAACGGGCCCGGCGCGGCGCGGTCCTGCATGTCCTCCTCGACGAGGTCGTGGATCAGCAACATCGCCGAGGGACCCGCCTCGTCCTTGATGCGCTCGGAATCATAGGCTTCGCCGTCGCGCAGCACCGCGCCGCCGATCTCGCCATGGACATGAAGGTCCTCGAGATCGCGCCCCGCCGCCTGCCATTTCGCCTTCATGTCGGCGAGCGCTTCGAAGGCCGAGCGCGCGCGCCCCAGGGGACAGATCCAGCCGGCGCCGAGCTCGGCCACCAATCCGCGCGCCCGCGGGCCCGTGGCGGAGATATAGAGCGGGATCGCGTCCGTGATGTTGATGGCGCCGATCTCGGGCGTGAGGAAACGGATTTTCCGGCGCTTGCCTTCGAACTCCCATTCGATCGTCTCGCCGCGCAGGAGCCCTTGCGCCACGCGGATATATTCCTGCATGTCGGCCTGCTTCACGCGCTTCAGACCCATGGTGCGGCGCCCAGTGAAGCCCGTCGATATGCCGAATTCGACGCGGCCCGGCGCCAGCGCGTTGAGCGAGGCGAGTGCGCATGCGGCCGAGGGCGCGATGCGGTTTGAGGGAATGAGCACGCTGGTGACGAGCTTGATGCGCTTCGTCGCCATCGCCGCCGCCCCCATCGCGACGAACGGGTCGGCGTTCAGCATCTGCGTGTCGAAGAACGAGGCGGCGGCATAGCCGAGCTCCTCGGCGCGCTTGACGATCTTCCAGCTCTCCGCATGCGTCGCAACGGCGATGCCGTATTCCATCGGTCTGCTCCCCTTGGCGCTCCTCCGTTGGCGACGGAGCGGCCGCGCCTGACATGGTGCCGCACGGCGCGCCGAAACGCTCGTACGCATCTTGCGCTGACGCGGCGCCGGCAATGTGCTAGGGACCCGCTCGTCAGAGCGAGCCGTGTCTCCTGCGCGAATAAGCGGATGCGACAGAATTACAGAACGAACCCAATGTCCCTCTCCGCGCGAAGCGGGGAGAGGGCGGGGCCCATCGCGCAGCGATGGGAGGGTGAGGTGCGGTGCAAACTACGAAACGAACCCAATTTCGCGGCAGCGGCGCCGCCCACCTCACCCGCTCGCTGCGCTCGCACCCTCTCCCCCCGCAAACGGGCGGAGAGGGTCTTACGGAGCGGCGGGTTCTGCCGAGCGAACCCAATTTTCGGTAGCCAGATACCGCGATCCGCGCCATGACCGAGACCCTAGCCTCGGCGCGCCGGCTCATCGTCAAGATCGGCTCGGCCCTCCTCGTCGACGACGCGACCGGCGACCTGAAGCGCGCCTGGCTCGCGGCACTCGTCGCCGACATTGCCGCCTGCCGCGCGCGCGGCCAGGAGGTGCTGGTCGTGACCTCGGGCGCGGTCGCGGTCGGGCGCCGCCACCTCGGCCTCGCCGATCGCGTGCTGCGTCTCGAGGAGAAGCAGGCCGCGGCGGCGGCGGGCCAGATCCGCTTGGCGCATGCCTGGCTCGAGGCCTTGGGCCAGCACGGCATCGGCGTCGCGCAAATCCTGCTCACGCCCGACGACACCGAGTCGCGCCGCCGGCACCTCAACGCGCGCGCGACCTTGGAACAGCTTCTGGCGCTCGGCGCGGTGCCGGTCATCAACGAGAACGACACGGTCGCGACCGCGGAGATCCGCTTCGGCGACAACGACCGGCTCGCCGCGCGCGTGGCGCAGATGATTTCGGCCGACACGCTGGTGCTGTTGTCCGATATCGACGGGCTCTACAGCGCCGACCCGCGCCTCGATGCGAGCGCGCGCCACATCCCCGAGGTGCGCGATCTCACATCCGAGGTCGAAGCGATGGCGGGCAAGGCGCCGCCCGGCGCTTCGTCCGGCGGCATGGTGACAAAGCTCTCGGCGGCGCGCATCGCGCTCGCCGCCGGCTGCCGCATGGCGATCGCGCGCGGCGACGGGCTCCATCCGCTCAGCGCCCTCGACCAGGGCGCGCGCGCGACCTGGTTCATTCCATCGTCCGAGCCGCGCACCGCGCGCAAGCGCTGGATCGCCGGCGCGGTCAATCCCGTGGGATCGCTCACCGTCGATGACGGCGCCGCGGCCGCCCTTGCGCGCGGCACGAGTCTCCTCCCCGCTGGCGTCATAGCGGTCGAGGGCGAGTTCGAGCGCGGCGATGCCGTCTTGGTTAAGCGGCGCGACGGACGACCGCTGGCGCGCGGTTTGTCGGCATATTCGAGCGCCGACGCGCGCGCCATCGCCGGCCACAAAAGCATAGAAATTGAGACAATTTTGGGATATCGCGGCCGCGATGAAATGATTCATCGCGACGATCTCGTGCTGGGCTAGGCCTCAACGATCCATTTACGGACCGGCTTCTATTCTTCGCGCGTTCAGTTCGCGCACGAGGAATTTTGTCATGGATGCGCAGCGCCCAAAGTCGAATATCTCGCCGTTGAAGCCCGCGGGTTCCGGGCCGCTTGCCGCCGGCGAGCGGCGCGGCAACCGGCGTTTCGTCTCGCGCCAGCTCAAGCTCGTCTTCCTGGGCGCCGAGCATGTCGCGGTCAACTGGTCGGTCGACGGCGTGCTGCTCGACGACGCGCATCCCAACCTCGCGCTCGGCACGACGGTTTCCGGCATCATGAGCGTGCGCGGCGCGGAAGGCCGCTTCCGCTTCTCGGCCGAGCTCGTGCGCCGCGACGAGCGCACCAAGGAAGTGGCATTCCGCTTCCTCAATCCCTCGCGTGCGCTTCAGGACGTGCTGACGCGCATCACCGAGTAGCGTCTACTCCGCCGCCATGCGGCGCGCGAGCGCGTGCGGCGGCGCCTTGTGATAGGCGCCGTCCTTCATGATCATCAGCAGATTGTCGCGCTCCTGGAGGATGCGCACATCCTCGCTCGGGTCGCCCGCGACCAGCAGCAGATCGGCGAGATAGCCCTCGCGCACGAGGCCGAGCTCGCCCGCCATCCCCATCAGCTCCGCTCCCCATTTCGTCGCCGCCACCAGCGTTTCGGCTGGCGTGTAGCCGAGCTCGGTGACGAACAGCTCGAGGTCGTGCGCGTTCTTGCCGATCGGGTTGTGCGGGAAGCCGAAATCGCCGCCCGGCAGGACCTTGACGCCGCGCCGGCGCAGTTCCGGCACGAGCGCGCGCTGCAGCTCCATCATCTTGCGGCCGCGCGCGACGTTGAAGTCGGGCACGCCGAAGCTCGGGTCGGCATGGATCGCGGCCCAGGCGAGCCCGATCGCCGGCGCGATCCACAGCTCGTCCTTCTTCGCCTCGAGCATGTCGAGCGCTTCCTCGTCGGCATAGCTGCAATGATAAAGCGCGCGGAACCCGTGCCGCACGGCAAGCTTCACCGCCGCCGCCGCCTGCGCGTGGCAGGCGAGCCAGATACCGGATTGGCGCGCCTGCTCGCCTGCGGCGGCGACCTCGTCCTCCTCGTAGAGCAGCTTCTGCGAGCCGTTCGGCTCGAAATTGTCGTCGCTCGACAGCAGCAGCTTCACCGAATCGAGCCCAAGCTCCGCACTCTCCTTGATGTAGGCGCGCATCGCCGCGGGCCCGCGGTCGTGATCCTTGTCGTGCGCCGCCAGCATGCCGTAGGAGTGCGACGGCGCGCGCTCCATCGTCGACGCCTTGAGGCGCGGCCCCGGCAGCCAGCCGCCGTCGATCTCGTCCCTGATCGCGATCTCGAACCGCGTGCCGAGCGAGCCGGCCGAATAGGCGCTGGTGAAGCCGTGATCGAGCGTGATGCGGGCGTTCCTCGCGGTGATGAGGAGATGCTCTTCGGGCGGCAGGGATTTGGCCGTGATGATGCGGTCGACCGCCGACGCCCACGACAGATGCGCGTGCGCCTCGACCATGCCGGGCATGAGCGTGGCGCCACCGCCATCGACGAGCTCGGCGCCGCCGCGCTCCAGCGCCGGTCCTGTCCCCGCCTTGCGCACGGCGCGGATGCGGTTCCCTTCGACCAGCACCTCGCCGGCATAGGGCGCCGTTCCGGTGCCGTCGAAGATCTTCACGTTGCTAAGGAATATCCGAGCCATGGCTGCGCTCCCGCCGATCACCGCGGCAGTTTGGCGCCGATTGCCGCGCCCGTCCATCGCCCGTAAACTCACAAATCGTGAAGAGCAGGACGGGAGAAACAGGCTTCGACCTTGCGCGCGAGATGCGCGCCATGGGAACGCGCGCGCGCGCGGCGGCCCAGAAACTCGCGCGCGCCGAGCCCAAGGCCAAGACCGCGGCGCTCCATGCCGCGGCCGCGACCCTACGCGCGGACGCGCAGAAAATTCTCGCCGCCAACGCGCGCGACCTCGCGGCGGCCGGGAACGAGCTGTCGGCAGCGTTGCGCGACCGCCTCGCGCTCGATCCGAAACGGGTCGAGGCGATGGCGCAGGGGCTCGACGACGTGGCGGCGCTGCCCGATCCGGTCGGCGCCGAGCTCGAGCGCTGGTCGCGGCCCAACGGGCTCGACATCGCGCGCGTGCGCATCCCCTTGGGCGTCATCGGCATCATCTATGAGTCGCGCCCCAACGTCACCGCCGACGCCGGCGGGCTGTGCCTGCGCGCCGGCAACGCCGTCATCCTGCGCGGCGGCTCGGAGAGTGTTCAGTCCTCGAGCGCGATCGCCCAATCGCTGCGCCGCGCGATCGCATCGTGCGGTCTCCCCGAGGACGCGGTGCAGCTCGTGCCGACGCAGGATCGCGCCGCAGTCGGCATGATGCTGACGATGGCGGACCAGATCGACGTGATCGTGCCGCGCGGCGGGCGCTCGCTGATCGAGCGGGTGCAGCGCGAAAGCCGCATCCCCGTGATCGCGCATCTGGAAGGCATCTGCCACGTCTATGTCGACGGCGCGGCCGATCTCGAGACGGCGCGGCGCATCGTCGTCAACGCCAAGATGCGGCGCACCGGCGTCTGCGGCGCGGCCGAGACGCTGCTGGTCGATCGCACCGTCGCCGCAACTCATCTGCCGCCCATTCTCGCCGACCTGCACAATGCGCGCTGCGAGATCCGCGGCGACGAAGCGGTGCGTGCGCTCGATCCCGGGGCATATCCCGCGACCGAGGCCGATTGGACCACGGAATATCTCGACGCGATCCTGTCGGTGCGCGTCGTCGATGGGCTTGGCGGCGCCATCGAGCACATCAACCGCTACGGCTCGCACCATACCGACGCCATCGTCACGTCCGATCATGCGGCGGCCGAGCGCTTCCTCGCCGAGATCGACAGCGCGATCGTGCTGGTCAACGCCTCGACCCAGTTCGCCGATGGCGGCGAGTTCGGCATGGGCGCCGAGATCGGCATCTCGACGAACCGCCTGCCGCCGCGCGGGCCGGTCGGCGCCGAGCAGCTCACGACCTATAAATATGTCGTCCGCGGCAACGGCCAGGTGCGCCCCTGAGCGACGCGCTGTCCGGGCCCGGTCTCACGCATAAGATCCCGCGGCGCGTCGGATTGCTCGGCGGCTCGTTCAATCCGGCCCATGCCGGCCATCGCCATATCAGCATGGAAGCGCTGAAGCGGCTCGATCTCGACGCGGTGTGGTGGCTCGTCTCGCCGCAGAATCCGCTGAAGCCGAAGCGCGGGATGGGGACCTTCGCGCGCCGTCTCGAAGCCGCGCGCGCCTTCGCCCGGCATCCGCGCATCGAGGTGGTCGATCTCGAGGCGCGGCTCGGCACGCGCTACACGGTCGATACCTTGCGCGAACTCGCGGCGCGGTTTCCGGCGACGCGCTTCGTCTGGCTCATGGGCGCCGACATCCTGCCGCAACTGCCGCGCTGGAAGCGCTGGCCCGAGCTCTTTCTGCGTGTGCCGGTTGCGGTCTTTGCCCGCCCTTCCTATTGTCATAGCGGCCTCGCTGGGATCGCGGCGCAGCGTTTCGCGCGGCATCGCGTTCCGCCCGGCGCGGCGCGGCGTCTCGCGGCGATGAAGCCCCCGGCCTGGACGTTCTTCTGGGTGGCGCTCGAGCCGATTTCCGGGACGGCGCTGCGCACGCGCCGGACGCCCAAGACGAAGAGGTGATGGCCATTCCGCTCAGCAGAAAGAAGCCGCGCGCCAAACCGGCCCCGATGCCGGCCGTGCTCGCGCTCGCCCAGGCGGCGCTCGAAGACGGCAAGGCCGAGGAGATCGTCGTCATCGACCTCGCCGGCAAATCGAGCATCGCCGATCACATGCTGATCGCCACCGGGCGCTCGGCGCGCCAGGTCGCGTCCTTGGCCGAGCGCGTGCTCGCGGCGGCGAAGGCGGCGGGCTTCCGGCCCTCGGTCGAGGGGCTGCGCTATGGCGACTGGGTGCTGATCGACGCGGGCGACCTGCTCGTCCATATCTTCCGGCCCGAGGTGCGCGCCTTCTACAACCTCGAGAAGATGTGGGGCGCCGACTTCGCCGATTCCGGCGCCGCCGCTTTCTAGGTGCGGCTTCTCGTCATCGCCGTCGGCCGGTTGAAGCCCGGGCCGATGAAGGATGCGGCGGACGAATACACGAAACGCATATCGGGACCGCTCGCCATCCGCGAGGTCGAGGAGCGCCGCCGTCTTCCGTCCGCTGCGTTGAAGGAGCGCGAAGGCGCGCTCCTGCTCGACGCTGTGCCGGCGGGCGCGCTCGCGGTCGCGCTTGAGCGGACCGGGACGTCTCTTTCGAGCGAGGATTTCGCCGCGCGGCTCGCGCGCTGGCGCGACCGGGGCACGGACGAGCTCGCCTTTCTCATCGGCGGCGCCGACGGGCTCGCGGGCTCGGTTCTGGCGCGGGCCGAGTTCCGCCTGTCGCTCGGCGCCATGACCTGGCCGCATCTTCTCGCCCGGGTCATGCTCCTGGAGCAACTCTACCGCGCGCAGCAGATTCTCAGCGGTCATCCCTACCATCGCGCGTGACGATTCGGGGCCGCGAACCCTATCGCGCGGCGCCCGGTTCCCTGTATAAGGAATTGACAAGGACGCGACATGCCGCAGCGACCCCGCCCCCTCATCTTGTGCATCCTCGACGGCTGGGGCGAGCGCGCCGAGCGCGCCGACAACGCCATCCTGCTGGCGAAGACGCCCAACTGGGACAGGTTCATGGCGCGCTTCCCGCACGCGCACATGCAGGCGAGCGAAAGCTTCGTCGGATTGCCGGACGGGCAGATGGGCAATTCCGAGGTCGGCCACATGAATCTGGGCGCCGGCCGCGTCGTCATGCAGGACCTGCCGAAGATCGACCAGGCCGTGGCCAAAGGCGCGCTGGACAAGAACGAGGCGCTCCAGAGCTTCATCGTCGCGCTCAGGAAAAGCGGCGGCACCGCGCATCTTCTGGGCCTGATCTCGCCGGGCGGCGTCCATTCGCACCAGGACCACATCGCGGCCTTGGCCAACGCGCTCGACACGGCCGGGATCGGCGTCGCGGTCCACGCGTTCCTCGACGGACGCGACACGCCGCCCAAAAGCGCCGAGCGCTTCCTCGCGAAATTCATCGCCGACACCAAATCGGCGCGGCGCGTCGCCATCGCCACGGTCGGCGGGCGCTACTTCGCGATGGACCGCGACAAGCACTGGGACCGCATCGAGCAAGCCTATCGCACGCTCGTCGCGGCCGAGGGCGCACGTGCCGCCGATGCGCTGGCCGCGCTCGCGCAAGCCTATGCGGCGGGCAAGAACGACGAGTTCGTACCGCCCACGGCGCTTGGCGACTATCGCGGCATGAAGGACGGCGACGGCGTCATCATGGGGAATTTCCGCGCCGACCGCGTGCGCGAGATCATGACGGCGCTGATCGATCCCGGCTTCTCCGCCTTCGCGCGGCAGAAAACCGTGCGCTTTGCCGCCGCGGCCGGGCTGTGCTCCTACTCGGCCGAGCTCGCCCCGCGCATGGCGGCGCTCTTCCCGCCCGAGGAATTGCGCGAAACCTTCGGCGAGGTCGCGGCCAAGGCCGGGTTGACGCAGCTGCGCATCGCCGAGACCGAGAAATACGCGCACGTCACCTACTTCTTCAATGGCGGGCGCGAGCACGAATTTCCCGGCGAGAGCCGCATCCTCGTTCCCTCGCCCCGGATCGCGACCTACGACTTGAAGCCCGAGATGTCGGCGCCCGAGGTGACGGACGAATTGGTCAAGGCGATCGAGGCGCGGAAATTCGACGTGGTCGTCTGCAATTTCGCCAACACCGACATGGTCGGCCACACCGGCGATCTCGCGGCCGCGATCACGGCGGTCGAGACGGTCGATGCGGCGCTCGGGCGCATCGTTGCCGCGCTCGACAAGGTCGGCGGCGCGATGCTCGTCACCGCCGATCACGGCAATGCCGAGATGATGCGCGACGAGGCGACCGGCCAGGCGCACACGGCGCACACCACGAACCCGGTCCCGCTTCTCCTCGTCAATCCGCCGCCGGGCGTCACCGGCATCACGGACGGCAAGCTCGCCGACATCGCACCGACGCTTCTGGCGCTCTTGGGGCTCGAACAGCCGCGCGTCATGACCGGCCGGTCGCTCCTTCGTGTCGCATCGCGTGCCACGGCCTGAGAGTTTCGCTTGCATCGCGCCGCTCTTCGCGGCCGCTTTTGCTTTCCACGCGAGCGCGGACGAGACGCCGCAGCACCAACTCGAATCCGTCGGCAAGGCGATCGAGCAAAATCGCGCGCAGCACGATGCCGCGCAGCAATCGGCGGCGGCGCTTGACGGCGAAATCGCCGCGCTGCGCGCGCAGGCGATCGCCGTCGCGAGCACTGCCCAGGCGGACGAGGCGGCGCTCGGCACGGCGGAGACGCGGCTTGGCGCCTTGGCCGCCGATGCCGCGGCCAAGCGCGCGGCGCTCGCGCGCGACAGCCGGCAGGAGACCGAGCTCGTGATGGCGCTGCTGCGCGCCGCCTCGGCGCCGCCGGTCGCCGCGGCCTTGGCGCCCGAGCCGCCGGTCGATGCGCTCAGGAGCGCGCTCCTCATGGCGCACGCGGTGCCGCCGCTCGAGGCGCGGACGGCGGATCTGCGCCGCGACATCGCCGCGGCCGACGCGGCCGAGCGCGAGCTCTCCGTGGCCGAAGCCGAGACGGCGCAAAAGCGCCAGGATCTGGCCGGCGAGCAGGCGAACCTCGCCGCCCTCATCGCCCGCAAAACCGAATTGCAGCAATCGGCCGCGCACACGGCCGACGAAAGCGGCAAGCGCCTCGTCGCGCTGGCCGCGCAATCGGCGAGCCTGCACGAGCTGATCGACCGGCTCGACGCCGAGCGCCGCAAGGAGGACGCCGAAGCCGCCGCACCCCATGCCGCGCCTGCCGCCCCCGTGCCCGAAGGAACGCTCGCCGTGACCGCGCCGGCGCCGGTCCGGCCCGATCCGTCGGCGCCGCGCCGCATCCGGCCTTTTGCCGAGGCGCGCGGCGCCATGGTGTTCCCGGCCTCGGGCACGCTGGTGCTGCGCTTCGGCGCGCTCGACGAATATGGCGGCGCGAGCCGCGGCCTCACCTTCGAGACCGCGGCGGGGGCGGTGGTGGTGGCGCCGTTCGACGGCCAGATCGCCTTTGCCGGGCCGTTCCGCAGCTACGGGCAAATCTTGATAATCGCACATGGCGACGGATATCATTCGCTGCTGGCCGGACTGGACCGGATCGATGTGAGCGCCGGGCAAGCGCTGGTCGCCGGAGAGCCGGTGGGACGGATGCCCGACGGCGAGGGCAAGCCGCACCTCTATTTCGAACTGCGCCACGACAACCAGCCGATCAACCCCATGCCGTGGCTTGCCACGCGCCTTGAAAAGGTAAACGGATGATGCGTTCTTCCCTGACAGCGGTCGCCGCGACCCTCCTCCTGCTGCTGGCGCCCGCGGTGCGCGCCGCCGATCCGCCGCAGACGCCGGAACCTTCCGATTCCGACACCTATCGCCAGCTCGACCTGTTCGGCGAGGTGTTCGAGCGCGTCCGCGCCGACTATGTCGAGAACGTCTCGGACGAGCAGCTCATCGAGGCCGCGATCAACGGCATGCTGAGCGCGCTCGATCCGCATTCGAGCTACATGAACGCCAAGAATTTCCAAGACATGCAGGTGCAGGTGCGGGGCGAGTTCGGCGGCCTCGGCATCGAGGTGACGATGGAGAACGGCATCGTCAAGGTGGTCTCGCCGATCGACGACACGCCGGCGGCGAAGGCGGGCGTGAAGCCCGGCGACCTGATCGTGCAGATCGACGGCGAGCCGGTGCAGGGCATGAGCCTCAACGACGCGGTCACGCGCATGCGCGGCCCCGTCGGCAGCGAGATCAAGCTCACCATCAAGCGCGAGGGCAAGGATCCGTTCGACGTCACGATGAAGCGCGCCGTCGTCAAGATCCAGTCGGTGAAGGAACAGCTCGAAGGCGACGATGTCGGCTATATCCGCATCACCAGCTTCAACGAGCAGGCCGACAGCGGCGTCAAGGACGCGATCAAGGACCTGCGCGCCAAGGCCGGCGCCAAGCTCACCGGCATCGTGCTCGATTTGCGCAACAATCCGGGCGGGCTGCTCGACCAGGCGGTCGCCGTGTCGAACGATTTCCTGAGCCAGGGCGAGATCGTCTCGACCCGCGGCCGCCATCCCGAGGACGCGCAGCGTTACAACGCGCAGCCGCCGGGCGATCTCACCAGCGGCCTGCCGATGGTGGTGCTCATCAATGGCGGCTCGGCCTCGGCGTCCGAGATCGTCGCCGGCGCCTTGCAGGATCATCACCGCGCCGTGCTTCTGGGCACGCGCTCCTTCGGCAAGGGCTCGGTCCAGACCATCATCCAGCTGCCCGGCCACGGCGCCATGCGCCTGACGACGGCGCGCTATTACACGCCGTCGGGCCGCTCGATCCAAGCCAAGGGCATCGAGCCCGACATCACCGTCGAGCCGGCCAAGATCGAGCGCGTCGCGCAAGGCGAGGTGACGCACGAGGCCGATCTGCGCGGCGCGCTCAAGAACACCGATCCGAACGCGCAGCCGGCCGCCGCGTCGGCGCCGAAGCCCGACGACCAAAGCGCAAAGACGCCGAACGTGCCGCCGGGCACGACGCCGGCGGCGGCGCCGAGCGATGACGGGGTCGATCCCAACGTGCTCGGCACGGCCGAGGATTATCAGCTCGCCCGCGCGGTCGACATGCTGCGCGGCGTGGCCCTCTTCGCGCATCAGTCGGCCCGTTGAGCCTGCCGGACGAAGCGCAAGACGACGGCGCCGAGCGCGGGCGCATCGCCTGGATCGTGCCGGCGGCGGGCGTGGCGGCGATGGCGGCGATCGTCGCCGCCGCGTCGCTCGACACGCACGCGCCGCATACCGCCGCGGTCCAGGTCGAAGTGAGGCTCGCGGCCGGGCCGGAACAGGGCGCCGAGGCCGCGCCCGACAAGGCGCTCGTCGAGGACAGTCCGGACGGGCCGCTGCCGATCATCGCGACCGACGGGCGCCAGCCGTGGCAGGTTTATGCGCGGAAATTCGATGCCGCCGATCCGCGCCCGCGCGTCGCCCTCGTCGTTGGCGGGCTCGGGCTCGACAACGCCATGACGAACGAGGCCATCACGCGCCTGCCCCCCGAGGTGACGCTCGCCTTCAGCCCCTATGCGCGCGATCTCGAAGGCTGGATCGCCGCCGCGCGTCGCGCCGGCCACGAGGTGATGCTCGGCCTGCCGATGGAGCCGGCTGATTATCCGAACCAGGACCCGGGCCCGAAGACGCTGCTCACCTCGATCGAGCCGGAGAAGAATCTCGAGCGGCTGCGCTGGGTGCTGAGCCGCGGCACGGACTATGTCGGCCTCGTCGGCATCATGGGCGGGCGCTTTGCCGCCGACCGCGCGAGCCTCGAGCCGGTGCTCGAGGCTCTGAAGGCGCGCGGCCTCTACTTCGTCGACGATCACGACGCGCAGGAGGGCGCGCTGGCGGCGCTCGGCCCCGCGCTCGGCATGGCCTGGGCGATCACCGACCGCAGGCTCGACGAGGAGGCGTCGCCCGAGGCCGTCGACAAGGCGCTCAACGATCTCGAAGGCATCGCCGCGCAGGACGGCGCCGCCTTGGGCCTCGGCGCGCTCTACCCGGTGACGCTCGACCGCGTCCTCGCCTGGACCGGCGCGCTCGCGAACAAGAACGTCGCACTCGCGCCCGCGACCGCGGTGGCGACGCGCCAGAAACTGCCGGCGGCGCAGTGAGCGAACCGCTCCTCTATCGCCGCGGCGTCGGCCTCATGCTGCTCGACCGCCGCAATCTCGTGTTCGCCGGCCGCCGCATCGACACGCCCGGCGCGTGGCAGATGCCGCAGGGCGGGATCGACGAGGGCGAGAGCCCGCGCGCTGCCGCGCTGCGCGAGCTCGCCGAGGAAACCGGCACCGCCAAGGCCGAGTTCCTGGCCGAGAGCACAGAGTGGCTGCGCTACGAATTGCCGGCTGAGCGGCGCGGCAAGATATGGGGCGGGCGCTATCGCGGCCAGGAACAGAAATGGTTCGCGCTGCGCTTCCTCGGAGCCGACGGCGACATCGACCTCGCGACGCACCAGCAGGAATTCGACGCCTGGCGCTGGCTCCCGCCCACTGAGTTGCTGCGCCTCATCGTGCCGTTCAAGCGCGCGCTCTACGAGGCGGTGCTGCGCGAGTTCGCGGCGCTCCTGTGAAATTCAAGCCGGTGCCATGCGGGCGGTTCTTGTCGTACTCTCTGCCGCACGGAGGGACGCCGGCTCGCGGGAGACTGCCATGACCGATCCGACGGATGATGCGATCGCCGCGACGGCGCAGAAGCTGATCGCGCAGCACGGCGTCGAAGGGGCGCTCCGGATCGCGGAGGACGCGACGAGCGAATATCAAGATGCCGGAAATTCCGATCTGGCGCAGGATTGGCAGCGCATCGCCGACGCCATCCGCGCGTCGCACTAGGCGGCGCCGTGCCGCGCTCCGGCCGGGGCGCGTGCGGACCCGTCACCACACTGGCAAGGAGAGACCGCAGTGCCGTTTTATGAAAAAGGCGCCGTCCGCATCCGCTACGAGGAGGCAGGCTCCGGCTTTCCGCTGCTGCTGATCGCCGGCGGGGGGTTGAACTCGACGATCTCCAATCTCTCCACCACCAACCTCGCCGCTTTCCACCTCGCCGCGCCGTTCGATGCGTTCGAGGAGTTCAAGGGCGAATACCGCTGCATCGCGATGGACCTGCGCAACGCCAATGGCGGCCAGTCCTCCGGTCCGCTCGAGACCGACCGGCCCTGGGACGCCCACGCCGATGACCAGCTCGGCCTGATGGATCACCTCGGCATCGGGGAATTCATGGCGCTCGGCTTCTGCATCGGCGGTCCCTTCATCTGGAACCTGCTGCGGCGGGCGCCGCGGCGCATCGTCGCCGCCGTGCTGGCGCAGCCCAGCGGCTTCCGTCCGGAGATCCCCGACCATTTCTACACCAACAACATGACGGGCTGGGGCCCGGCGCTGTGCGCGCGCCGGCCCGACATCACGATGGCGATGGTCGAGGCCTATCTGACCAAGATGTACCGCACGGATGCCGATTTCGTGTTCACCGTGACGCGCGATTTCGTGCGCGACTGCCAGACGCCGATCCTGGTCCTGCCGGACGACGTCCCGTCGCATCCCTATGCCGTCGCCATGGAGAGCGCGCTGCTCGCGCCGAAGGCGCAGGTGAGCCTCTATCCGTGGAAGCAGCCCAAGGAGCGAGTTCCGCTGGCGGTGCGCCACATACGCTCCTTCCTGCGGGAGCATCGGCCGAGGGCGGCCGCCCGCTAAGGCGGGAGACTTCCCAGGCACGGGCGGCGGTGCCGCGCCGCCGATCGAACCGCCCGGTACCCTCGCACCACCGGGAGAGGGTTTTCGTTTCCAAGCGGATGGATCGCACCCTAGACCATGATCGGATCGGGCGGAATCGCATTGCGATCCGCCCGATCCGTGAATCATGGTCTAACTTCTTTGAGTGAGAGCAAGATTCACGCTTCGAATGGAAAACGCCGTTGCCATTCGAAGCGATCTTGCTCTAGGGCGGGTCCCGTTTAGCTGCATCTCTTGTTCCGTCATGGCCGGGCTTGTCCCGGCCATCCACGAGTATTCTTCCACGAACTCGTGGATGCCCGGCACGAGGCCGGGCATGACGTGAATTGCCTCGTCATTCCGCTTCAGACGAACATGCCTACACGAACGCCGCGCCCTTCAGCATGAGGCGGTAGAGATAGCGCCGCTCGGTCATGTCGTAATCGGGATTGGCCTGGTGCATGACGCTGCGGTTGTCCCACATCACCCAGTCGCCGAGTTGCCACTGGTGCCGGTACTCGAATTTCCGCTGCGTCGCATGCCGCATCAGCTCGTCGATGAGCTTGAGCGCGTCGGCGTCGTTCATGCCGACGATCCCCTCCATGCGCACCGGATTGAGGTAGAGCGCCTTCCGCCCGTTCTCGGGATGGACATGGACGAGCGGATGGAGGCCGGGCGGCGGCAGCGTCTTGCGGCTCGCCTCGGTCAGCGGGCCGAGCGGGCGTGGGCTGTACTTGCTCTGATAGACATGGATCGCCCGCAAGCCCGCGATCCTGGTCTTCGTCGCCGCCGGCAGATCGTCATAGGCGTCGTGCATGTTGACGTATTGCGTGTCGCCGCCGAAGGACGGCAGATCGACCGCGTACAGCATCGTCGCCTTGGGCGGGCGCGGATGGTTCGAATGATCGGTGTGGAAGGTCTCGCCCGGGATGATGCGGCGGCCGTCGACGATCTCGTCGTTCGAGACGTAATCGACGCCGGGATGGCCCGGCACGTGGCGCTCCTTCTTGTCGTGCGGCTGCAGCTCGCCGAAGAGTTGGGCCGCATCCTTGAACTGGTCCGGCGAGAAATTCTGCCCGCGCATGACGAGGACGTGGCGCTCGGCGAACGCGCGGGCAAGGGCCGCGCGCGCGGCATCGTCGATCGCGCGCGTGAAGTTGAGGCCGGTCACTTCGGCGCCGGTGTGGGCGGAGAGCGGCGCGATCCGATAGGACATGGGCTCCTCCCTTTCCGGTTTCGGCGTCGATGAGCTGGACATTGACGCGCAGCCGGTTGCCGCCGCGCTGCATGCTGTCTTCCAGCACATAGCGCACGCCGAGCTCGCGGCCAATTTGCTTAAGGTCCGTTCGCCTTGCCCTTGTAGGTGAAGGCGTTATTGCGTCCGATCACTAAGCTGCCTTAAATTCGCGAGAGATCTTTCGTGAGGCTCTCTGTCACTCCATCTACGAAATACTCCTGCTCCTTATCTCCTCCGAGATTTTCGAAAGTCAGAACAACTATTGAGAGTCTCTTCTCGATTCTTTACTAGTCCTCTATCTTGCCCTCGCTATTCATTGCCGTGTCTTCTTTGTCTATCTCGTAGACTCTTATCCTAGCTCTCTATCTTTTTTAGTGCCTTTCTCTCCTAGATCTATGAAAGTTTCGGCTACCTTGTCGCTTACCTGTCGCCAGGCATCTTCGGAAAGGCAGATCCGCCCGGATCGGCTATGCCTTCTAGTCGCGCGGCGATGTTTACTAGACGGCTGTCGCGCGCGGCGCGCCGGCGCAGGATGCGCCAGGCGAGGCCCGAGGCGAGCGCGTCGAGCGCGCCGCCGCGCTTTAGTCCGACCGCGCGGAATAATAGTGCGACGGCGTGCTCGACATGGTGCCGGCGATAGAGCGATGCCGCGCGCCGCGCATAGTCCTTGGCCGCGCGCTTCCGGTCATAGGGCAGCGCGCCCTCGTTGGCGGCGTGATAGGCGAAGGCGAGCTCGTCGTCCGCGCTCTCGGCGATGCGGTGGAGCGCCACGCGCAGCCGGCCCCAGAACCCCAATCGCTCGCGCGCGAGATAGCGCTCGAGATGATCGTGGAAGAGCCGGTAGTGGCGGATTTCGTCGGCCGCGATCCGGGCGCAGATCGCCTGCAGCACCGGCTCCTGCGCGGCCTCGCCGAGCGCGCTATAATAGGAGCTGGTGCCGGTCTCGACGATGCAGCGCGCGACCAGCTCCCCGGCGCGCGAGCCGCGGACCGAGCGCGCGGCATGGAGATCGACGCGGAAGCCTTGGGTGAAGCGCTGGCGCGCCGCCTCGTGGTCGAAGCTCGGATCGGCGAGATGGGCCCAGCGGCCGAGCGCCAGGCCGTGCTGGACCTCCTCGTCGCCCCAGCGCCGCGCGGCGTCCTGGAACTGGGCGTCGTCGGCGAAAACGCCGCAAAGATAGTGTGCGTAGTCGGCGCCGTTCGCCTCGACCAGGCTCGCCGCCTTGACGAGGCGCACCAGCTCGGGATCGACTTTGCTCCGGTCGAACCGCTGCCACGGAATGTCGTCGAGCGTCCAGCCTGCCATCGGCGGAATTATATCGCCGCCGGCTCAGGGCTCCATCCCGTGCGCGCGCAGCGCCTTGGCCGCGGCGGGCGAGGTCAGGAACTTCAACCACGCCGCCGCCGCTTCGGGTTGGCGCGCGCCGGGCAAAAGCGCGCCCGACATGATCACCTGGCGCGTCAGCGCCGGCGGCAAGGGCGTCACGAACGCGATGCCCTTGACCGGCATGAACTCGGCGATCTGATTGAGCGCCATCGCGACCTCGCCATTGGCGACCATTTGCGCCGCGGGCGCGCCGCCGCCCGCGAGCCGCAATTTCGGCTTCAGCGCGCCGGCGATGCCCCAGCTATCGAACAGCGCGGCCAGGTAATTGCCGCCGAGGCTCCCTTGCGCCGGATCGGGATATGCGAGCGACGGCGCGGCCAGGAGCGCGCGCTTCAACCCCTCGTCAGTGGCGATGTCGGGCTTCGGTGCGCCCGCGCGCACGACGACGCCGATCGAGGAATGCGAGATATCGACGATGCTGCCGGGCTTGATGAGGCCGGCTTTGAGGAGCGCCTCGATCGTCGTGCGCGCGTGGATCAGCGCGTCGGCCGGCACGCCCGCCTGGACCTTGGCCTGGGTCGCGGCGGCGCCCTGCGAGATGAAGGTGATCGTGGTGCCTGTCGCCCGCTCGAATTGCGGGCGCAGATCGTCGAGCGCGGGTCGGATGTTCAAGGTGGTGAGCACCGTGATGTCCGCGGCCGTCGCCGCCTCAACCGCCATCATGCCGAGGACCGCTCTCATGCCAATGGCAAGTGCTCGCCGCACGCTCGGTTTCTTCGCCATCGCCCGTCCGCCGCTTTGCTTCGAACCCACATTAAATTAAATTTACCACAGGACCGCAACGTGTGCGGCTTCGCGAACGGCGCCGCGGCCGCTATGCTGCGGCCGCCGATATAAAAGCGCGTGGGGGAGGTGCCGATGACCGCCATCACCATGACCGATCTGGGCGAGCAGAAGCGCATCGTGGCCAAGCGCCGCGACCGCATCATCAGCGTCGCCTCGCCGGTCGGATTGCTGCTCGCGTGGGAAGCGGCGGCGCAACTGGGCTTCATCGACACGCGCTTCTTTCCGGCGCCATCCTCGATCGTGCGCGCGCTCGTCGAAACGGCCAAGTCGGGCGAACTGTGGGAGGACACCTCGATCAGCCTCCAGCGCCTGTTTTTCGGCTTCCTGCTGGGCGGCATCCCGGCGCTCGTCCTCGGCATCGTCATGGGCATCTCGAGGCCCATTCGCGCGTTCGTCGATCCGCTCATCGCCGCGACTTATCCCATTCCGAAGAGCTCGATCCTGCCGCTCATCCTTCTGATCTTCGGCCTCGGCGAGATGTCGAAGGTCGTGATGGTGGCGATCGGCGTGTTCTATCCGATCGCGATCAACTCGACCGCCGGCGTGCTGCAGATCAACCGGATCTATCTCGACGTCGGCAAGAGTTTCCGGGCCAACCGCATCGCGACCTTCCGCACCATCGCGCTGCCGGGCGCGCTTCCCTTCATCATGACCGGCGTGAAGCTCGGCGCGGGATTGGGCCTCATCCTCATCGCCATCGCCGAGATGGTCGGCGCCAAAAGCGGCATCGGCTACATGATCTGGAGCGCGTGGGAGACGTTCTCGGTCGAGCGCATGTATGTAGGGTTGTTCGTCATCGCCATCATCGGCTTCGTGATGACGCTGGGCTTGAACGAGCTCGAGCGCTGGCTGATCCCGTGGAAGACGGACGCTTGACGGCGGCGCGGCCCGCGGTGGCGCCGGCGAAAATCCGCATCCGCAACCTGCACAAGCATTTCGGCGGGCTGCGCGCGATCGAGGACGTCTCGATCGACATCGCCGAGGGCACGTTCTTCATCATCGTCGGCCCCTCGGGCTGCGGCAAGACCACGCTCCTGCGCATCCTCGGCGGGCTCGAGCAGGTGACGAGCGGCACGGTCGAAATCTCCGACCCCGGCCGCGGCCGGCCGCAATTCTCGATGGTGTTCCAGGGCGATTCGATCTTCCCGTGGATGACGGTGTGGGACAACGCCGCCTATGGCCTGCGCATGCGCCATGCCGCCAAGGACGAGACCGAGAGCGCGGTCCGCCACTGGCTCGACCTCACCGGCCTGACGCGCTTTGCCGATCTCTATCCGCATCAGCTTTCGGGCGGCATGCGCCAGCGCGTCTCGATCGCGCGCGCGTTTGCCAACGACCCCGACATCCTGCTGATGGACGAGCCGTTCTCGGCCCTCGACGAGCAGAACAAGACGATCTTGCAGCAGGAGCTCCTGCGCATCTGGGAAGCGCAAAAGAAAACCGTCGTCTTCATCACGCACAGCGTTGATGAGGCGGTGACCTTGGGCGATAAGATCCTGGTGATGACGGCAAGCCCCGGCCGCACCAAGACCCTCATCGACGTGCCGCTGGAGCGCCCGCGCCACGTGCTCGAGCTGCGCCACGATCCGCGCTACGGCGAGATCGTCTACGGCATCTGGGGCCAATTGAAGGACGAGGTCGAGCGCGCGCGGGGTTAAGGCAAGCCGCGCCGGCCGCCGCCGGGCCGTCGTCATCCCGGCCTAACGCCTTGCGACGACGACAAATTTCGCTCCCGCAGGCGGTCTCGACAAGGTCCGGCCGGGCGGCCCGGCTGGCGCCCGGCGTCACAAATCTGTAAAATCGCCGTCGTTTCATGGGGCCGTCTTTGACCGCGCTCGAACTGAAGCTCACGACATCTCCGATCCATCTTCCGGCGCTCAAGCTGGCGCTCGCGCAAAGCGGCGCGAATGCCGCGCCGTCCGCGCTTCTGACCAGTACCTATTTCGATTCCGCCGACCTGAAGCTGCGCCAGAATCATCTGAGCTTATCGATCGAGGCGCAGGACGCGCGCCGGGTGCAGGCGCTCCACGGCAGTGCCGCCGCCGCGAACGGCGCCGCCGCCGGCGAGTGGCGCGATCCCATCGCGGGCGACCGGCCCGACCCGTGGGCGCCCGAGACCGGCCCGCGCCTTGCCGCGATCGTCAACGGCGACGAGCTGCATCCGCTGTTCCGGACCGAGCTCCGGCGCACGATGTTCCTCGTGGACGGCGATCCCGCGGTCGAGATCGCTGCCGTGCTCGACGAGGGCGAGATCAGGGCCGAGGCCGACGGCGCCAACGAGCCCTTGTGCGAGGTGGCGCTGGCCTTGCGGCGCGGCGATCCCGCCTCGCTTTACGACATGGCGCTGAAGCTTCTGGCCGCGGCGCCGCTCCGCATCGAGACGCGGAGCCAGTCCGATCGCGGCTATCGCTTGGTCGGGGCGGAACCGGGCGCGGTGCGCGCGAAACCGTTCGCGATCGCGCCGCATATGACGGTCGAGGGGGTGTTGCAGGCGATGGGGCGCGACTGCATCGGCCAGCTTTTGCGCAACGAGACTGCGGCGCTCGCCGGCGATGCCGAGGCGTTCCACCAGATGCGCGTGGCGTTGCGCCGCTTGCGCTCGGCACTCGCGTCGGTCAGATCGACCTTGCCGCGGGATCATTACCGCCAGGCGCTCGACGAGCTGAAATGGCTCGCCTCGAGCCTCGAAGCCGCGCGCAACTGGGATGCCTTTACCACGGGGCTCCTGGCGCCGGTGCGCGACGCGCTGCCCGAGGATGCCGATCTGAAGCAGCTCGCCGAGGCGGCGAAGCGCCGCCGCCGCGCCGCCTACGACATCGCCAAGGAGGCGATCGGCTCGCGCCGCTATGCCGTGTCGATCCTGCAGCTGGCGCGCTGGTTCGAAGTGAGCGGCTGGCGCGAGCAGAGGGCGTCGGCGGAATCGGCGCCGCTCTTTCTGCCGATCGCCGAGGTTGCGCCGCGCCTCATCGAGCGGCGCTGGCGTCAGGTGCTGAAGCGCAGCCGGCATTTCGCGAAGCTTCCGCTCGAGGACCGCCACGAGCTGCGCATTGCCTTGAAGAAGCTGCGTTACGTGATCGAGTTTTTGGGGCCGCTCTTCGCCGCTCGAGAGGTGAAGGCCGTGCTGCGGCGCGTCAAGCCGCTGCAGGAAGAGCTCGGCCATTCGAACGACGTCTGCACGGCGCAAGCCCTGATGAAGGAGATCGCGCGCCCCGCCGGCGCCGATGGCGACGAAGTCGGGCGCGACGCCGGGCTCGTGCTTGGCTGGCATTTCCGCGGCCTCGCCGACGAGGAGCCGAAACTGCGCCGCAACGTGCGCCGCCTGCGCCGCGCCAAGCCTTTCTGGCCACGCGGCGAGCAGCAGACCCCCACGAACGGCGCAAGCGCCCCATAACTGGTCATCGCTCGATCTGGTGTCGGCCGGAATTGCCGCGGCAATGTCCTTCTTTTGCCACGGCAAAGAGTGGCGGAAGCGCCACTCTGTCGCCGTTCTTCCCCCGTAGAACGGCCACGCCCACAACCGCACGAGGATCGACCATGCACATTCGCCGGACCTTGCAGCCTCTGCTCCTCGCGCTCCCGCTCGCTCTCGCGGGTGCGGGCGTCGGTGCGCCAAGCGTGTCCCACGCGCAAATCTCCGCTGGCCTTTCGATCACCGTCGCGCCGCCGGCGCTTCCGGTTTACGCGCAGCCCGCGATTCCGGCGCCCGGCTACATGTGGACGCCCGGCTACTGGGCGTGGGGTCCCGCGGGGTATTACTGGGTGCCCGGCACTTGGGCGCTGCCGCCCGCGGTTGGACTTCTGTGGACGCCCGGCTATTGGGGCTGGGGCGGCGGCGTCTTCGCTTGGCACGCTGGCTATTGGGGTCCGCATATCGGCTTTTATGGCGGCGTCAATTACGGCTTCGGCTATGGCGGCGTCGGGTTTGACGGCGGCTATTGGGCGCACGGCGCGTTTTTCTACAACACCGCCGTCGCCAACGTGCACGGTCCGGGGTTTGCCCACGTCTACAACAAGACGGTCGTCAACAATGTCAACGTGACGCGCGTCAGCTTCAACGGCGGCGCCGGCGGCCTGACCGCGCGGCCGAATGCGCAGGAAACGGCGGCGATGCACGAAGCGCACCGGCCGCCGACCGCGCTGCAAACCCAGCATGAGCACGTCGCGAGCGCCAACCCGCAGCTCCGCGCCTCGGTCAATCACGGCACGCCGGCCGCTGCCTTCGCCGCGACGCGCAAGCCGGCCCAGCCGCAGCATGCCGGTAACGCGCATCCAGGCGGCCCCGGCAACGTGCATGCGGCAGCCGCGGGCCCCGGCACTCCGCATCCGGCCGGGGCGCCCGGCAACGTGCATCCCGCGGCGGCGGCCACGCACGAGCCGCCGAAAGAGCCCGGCCGCACCGCCGACGAGCACCAAGGCGGCGACAACGAACACCACCACGACTGACGCCGCCGCTCACGAAGCCTTTTCATGGCCGGGCCAGAATCAGGCTCCAGTCCCGGCCATGATTTTTGTGCTTAGTGTTGCGCCGATCCCAGCGCTTCGAGTTTCGCCTGCGCCACCTTGCTCCGGCGCTCGGATGCGGCGAGATCGGCCAAGGCCTCGTCGCGCTCGGGCCCGGTCAAGCGCGCGGTCTGGTCGCGCAAGGAGGCCGCGCGGCCTTCGAGCGCGCGCGCTTCGGCCTCGATCGCGGCGCGGTCGAGCGCCGACAGCGGCACGGCTTCGTCGGCGAGGACGGTGCAGCGCTCGGGCGTCACCTCGGCGAAGCCGCCCGAGACGAAGATGCGCTCGCTGATCGCGGGCAATCCCTCGGCGTAGACGTCGATCACGCCCGGCCGCACCGTCGAGATGAAGAGCGCGTGCCCGGGCAGCGCGCCGAAATTCCCCTCCGTTCCCGGCACGACCACCATGCCGACGGGCTCGGAGAGCAGCAACCTCTCCGGCGAGACCAGCTCGAATTGCAGCTTGTCCGCCATCTAGGCCGACTCGGCCGCGATCTTGCGCGCCTTCTCGACCGCTTCCTCGATCGTGCCGACCATGTAGAAGGCGCTCTCCGGCAATTCGTCGTAATCGCCGGCGACGATGCCCTTGAAGCCCTTGATCGTGTCCTCGAGCTTGACGAACACGCCGGGCGAGCCGGTGAACACCTCGGCCACATGGAACGGTTGCGACAGGAAGCGCTGGATCTTGCGCGCGCGCGCGACGGTGAGCCTGTCCTCTTCGCTGAGCTCGTCCATGCCGAGAATGGCGATGATGTCCTGCAAGGACTTGTAGGTCTGCAACACGCGCTGCACGTCGCGCGCGACCTTGTAGTGCTCCTCGCCGACGACGCGCGGGTCGAGCATGCGCGAGGTCGAATTGAGCGGATCGACCGCGGGATAGATCCCGAGCTCGGCGATCTGGCGGGAGAGGACAGTCGTGGCATCGAGATGCGCGAACGAGGTGGCGGGCGCCGGGTCGGTCAGATCGTCGGCCGGGACATAGATCGCCTGCACCGAAGTGATCGAGCCTTTGCGCGTCGTGGTGATGCGCTCTTGCAATGCGCCCATGTCGGTGGCGAGCGTCGGCTGATAGCCCACGGCCGACGGGATGCGGCCGAGGAGCGCCGAGACTTCGGAACCGGCTTGCGTGAAGCGGAAGATGTTGTCAACGAAGAACAGCACGTCCTGGCCTTCCTCGTCGCGGAAATATTCGGCGACGGTGAGGCCCGACAATCCGACGCGCGCCCGCGCGCCCGGCGGCTCGTTCATCTGGCCATAGACGAGCGCCACCTTGGAGCCTGCGCCGTCGAGATTGATGACCTTCGATTCGATCATCTCGTGATAGAGGTCGTTGCCCTCGCGCGTCCGCTCGCCGACACCGGCGAACACCGAGACGCCGCCATGGGCCTTGGCGATGTTGTTGATGAGCTCCATGATGATGACGGTCTTGCCGACGCCGGCGCCGCCGAACAATCCGACCTTGCCGCCGCGCGCATAGGGCTCGAGCAGATCGACCACCTTGATGCCGGTGACGAGGATTTCCGCCTCGGTCGACTGGTCGATGAATTCGGGCGCGGGCCTGTGGATGGGTGCCGATAATTTCGCCGTGATCGGCCCGCGTTCGTCGACCGGCTCGCCGACGACGTTGAGAATGCGGCCCAATGTCTCGGGACCCACCGGCATGCGGATCGCGTCGCCCGTGTCGGTCACTTCGGCGCCGCGCACGAGCCCGTCGGTCGTGTCCATGGCGATGGTGCGCACCGTGCTTTCGCCGAGATGCTGCGCCACTTCGAGGACGAGGCGCTTGCCCTGATTCTCGAGGTGCAGCGCGTTCAGGATCGCCGGCAGTTCGCCCTCGAACTTCACGTCGACGACGGCGCCGATGATCTGCGTGATGGTGCCGACATTGTTCCTGGCCATACTTAAGCTTCCATCGAAAACCCTCCCCCCTTGAGGGGGAGGGCAGGGTGGGGGGCGAACCGCGAGCCGTTCATCGCTTCTAAAGCGCCTCGGCGCCGGAAATGATCTCGATCAGCTCCTTGGTGATCGAGGCCTGGCGCGTGCGGTTATAGGTCATGTTGAGCTTGTCGATCATCTCGCCGGCGTTGCGCGTGGCGTTGTCCATCGCCGTCATGCGCGCGCCCTGTTCCGACGCCGCGTTCTCGAGCAGCGCGGCATAGAGCTGCACGGCGAGCGCGCGCGGCAAAAGCGCATCCAAGAATCTCGGTCTCGTCCGGCTCGAACTCGTAGATGCCGTCGCCCGCCTCGGCGGCCACATCCTTCGGCGGCGCGAACGGGATGAGCTGCTGCTTCGTCACGATCTGCGTCATGGCCGAGCGGAAGCGGTTATAGACGATGGTGGCGCGATCGAACTCGCCCGCTTCGAAGCGTTGCGCCAGGCGCAGGCCCACCTCCTGCGCGTTCTCGAAGGTGAGGCGCGGGCGGCCCAGTTCCGTAAGGCTTTCGACGATGAGGCGGGCGTGGTCGCGACGCAGGCTGTCGCGCGGCTTCCGCCCGATCGTCAGGACCTTCACCTCCTTGCCCTCGGCCACGAGCGCGCGGATGGTGCGGCGCGTCTCGCGCAGGATCGAGGCGTTGAAGCCGCCGGCGAGACCGCGGTCGGAGCCCGCGACGACGAGGAGGTGCGTCTTGTCCTGCCCGGTCCCGGCGAGAAGTCGTGGCGCGTTCGCCATGCCGCGCAAATTCGCGGCGAGCGAGCCGAGCATGCGCTCCATCCGCGTCGAATAGGGCCGCGCCGCTTCCGCCTGCTCCTGCGCGCGGCGCAAGCGCGAGGCCGCGACCATTTTCATCGCGGACGTGATCTTCTGCGTCGAGCGGACGCTGCGAATACGGTTCCGCAGATCCTTGAGGCTGGGCATCTCAGGCGAATGTCTGGGTGAAGCGGTCGAGGAATCCGGCGAGCGCCTTCTCGTTATCGGCGGTCAATTCGCGCTTGTCGCGGATCGAGGCGAGGATTTCCGGCGCGCGCGCCTTCACCTCGGACAAGAGCGACGCCTCGTAGCGCGTCACCTGGCCGACATCGAGCTTGTCGAGATAACCGCGCGTGCCGGCGAAGATCGACACGACCTGTTCCTCGACCGCCATCGGCGCGAACTGCGCCTGCTTCAAAAGCTCGGTGAGGCGCGCGCCGCGGTCGAGCAGCCGCCGCGTCGCCTGGTCGAGATCGGAGGAGAATTGCGCGAAGGCCGCCATCTCGCGGTATTGCGCCAATTCGAGCTTGATGCGGCCCGCGACCTGCTTCATCGCCTTGATCTGCGCTGCCGAGCCGACGCGGCTCACGCTCAGCCCCACGTTGATGGCGGGCCTGATGCCGCGATAGAAGAGCTCGGTCTCCAGAAAGATCTGACCGTCGGTGATCGAGATCACGTTCGTCGGGATATAGGCCGACACGTCCCCGGCTTGCGTCTCGATGATGGGAAGCGCGGTCAGCGAGCCCGAGCCGTGATCGGCGTTCATCTTGGCCGCGCGTTCCAAGAGCCGCGAGTGGAGATAGAACACGTCGCCGGGATAGGCCTCGCGTCCCGGCGGGCGGCGCAGCAGGAGCGACATTTGGCGGTAGGCCACCGCCTGCTTCGAGAGATCGTCATAGACGATGACGGCGTGCATGCCGTTGTCGCGGAAGAATTCGCCCATGGCGCAGCCGGAATAGGGCGCCAAGAATTGCAGCGGCGCCGGCTCCGACGCGGTCGCCGCGACCACGATCGAATATTCGAGCGCGCCGTAATCCTGCAGCGTCTTCACGATCTGCGCCACGGTCGAGCGCTTTTGGCCGACCGCCACGTAGATGCAGTAGAGCTTGCGGGTCTCGTCGCCCGACTGGTTCACCGGCTTCTGGTTGAGGAACGCGTCGATCGCGACCGCGGTCTTGCCGGTCTGGCGGTCGCCGATGATGAGCTCGCGCTGGCCGCGGCCGATCGGCACGAGCGCGTCGATCGCTTTGAGGCCGGTCTGCACCGGCTCGTGCACCGAGCGGCGCGGCACGATGCCCGGCGCCTTCACCTCGACGCGCGTCCGCGTCACGTCCTGCAATTCGCCCTTGCCGTCGATCGGATTGCCGAGCGCGTCGACCACGCGTCCCAAGAGCCCGCGCCCCACGGGCACGTCGACGATCGCGCCGGTGCGCTTCACCGTGTCGCCTTCGCTGATGCCGCTGTCGTCGCCGAAAATGACGACGCCGACATTGTCGCTCTCGAGATTGAGGGCCATGCCCTTGACGCCGTTCGGGAACTCGACGAGCTCGCCGGCTTGCACCTTGTCGAGGCCATAGATGCGGGCGATGCCGTCGCCGACCGACAGCACCTGGCCGACTTCGGCGACATCGGCCTCGGTGCCGAAATCGGCGATCTGCTGCTTCAGAATGGCGGAAATTTCCGCCGCCCTAATCTCCATGTCTAACGAACCCCCTTCATGGCCATCTCGAGGCGATGGAGTTTCGATTTGAGCGAGGCATCGACGAGGCGCGAGCCAAGGCGCACGGTCAGGCCGGCGAGCAGGCTCGAATCGACGCGGATGTCGAGCGCCACTTTCTGTCCCGCCGCGCGCGCGAGCTCGGCGGTGATGCGCTCGCGCTGAGCTTGCGACAATTCCTGCGCCACCGCGATCTCGGCCGTGACTTCGCCGCGGCGCCGGGCGAGCTCGGCGAGGAAATGCCGGATCATCTCCGGGAGCGCGAAGAGCCTGCGGTTGCGCGCCAAGAGCCCGAGGAAATTCTTCGTGATCTGCTGGAGCTCGGCGCGCTCGGCGAGCGCCGCGATCGCGTTTCCCTGCTCGTTGCGCGCGATGACGGGACTGCGGATCAGGCGGCGCAGATCGGCGCTTTCGGCAAGGAGCGTGCGCAGGCTCGCAAGATCGCCCGCCACCGCGTCGAGCGCGCGGCGCTCGTCGGCAAGCGCGAAAAGCGCAGTCGCGTAGCGTTCGGCAAGCCCGCTTTCGCCTGTCGCCTCGGATGCCACGTTCCGCCTATCCCCGCGCGCGTTCCTCGGTGTGCCGCAAGCCGCCGCCGATTCTCGATCGGGCTTGATTTTCCCGTGGCTTATGCGGCATCGCCCCGGCCCCGGAAAGCGCGCGGTTTCTAACACAGCGTCGATGCCGGCGCAACCTTGGGGTCAGCGCCGCGGCGCGAAAAAGGCGCGCAATTCCGCCGCCGTTTCCTCGGGCGCCTCTTCGCTCAGGTAATGGCCCGACGCGACCGCATGCATGCGCACGATGTCGCGCGCGTAAAGCGGCCACACATCCTCGGGCCTGTGGTGGCGGCCGACGCCGCCCGTCTTGCCCCACAGCACCAGTGCCGGGCATTCGACCCGGCGCCCGGCCTCGAAATCCCGCGTGTCCATCTCGAGGTCGATGCCGAACGTCGCGCGGTAATCCTCGCACATGGCATGGACCGTCGCCGGATCGCTGATCTGGCGGATCCATTCCTTGAGCGCGTCCGCATCGAAGAAGCTCAGGCCCTGCTCGGTCTTCGCGAGCTTTTTCCGGATGAAGTATTCGGGATCGGCGAGCATCAGCCGCTCGGGGAAATCGTACGGCTGCACCATGAAGAACCAGTGCCACGAGAACACGCCGAAATCGCGGTTCACATGGTTCAACACATGGTGCTGCGGCAGGATGTCGAGGAAGGCCGCGCGCGTCACCTTGCCCGGATGGTCGAGGCACATGCGATGAAGCACGCGCGCGCCGCGGTCGTGCCCCGCCGCCATGAACTGCGGAAAGCCCAAGGCCGCCATCACCTCGACCTGGTCCTGCGCCATCGCGCGGAACGAATAATCGGCGTGGCGCTCGCCGCCCGGCGGCTTCTCGCTGTCGCCATAGCCGCGCAAATCGGTCGCGACGATGGTGAAGTCGCGCACGAGATGCCGCGCGACCTTGCGCCACGACAGATGGCTGAACGGGTTGCCGTGCATCAAGAGGAGCGGCGGCCCGCTGCCGCCACGGACCGTGACGATGCGCGCGCCCGTGGTCTGGATCGTCGCGCGGGTGAAGCCGTCGAGCATCCACCCATGCTATCAGCCGCCGCCCGGCTGCGGTATGCCTCAGCGGTGGAGACCGCGCCCTCAATATCCCACCGCCTGCCGCTGGCGCAGATCTTCGTCATTTTCTTCAAAGGCGGGCTCGGCTTCGGCGGCGGGCTCGCGGTCCTGGGGCTGCTCGAGGAGGAGCTGGTCACGCGCCGGCGCATGATGAGCCGGGCCGAGCTCCTGACGCTGTGGAGCATCGGCCGCATCGTGCCGTGCGGCACCATGACCGCGGTCACGGTGGCGATCGGCTGGCGCTTCGGCGGCTTCCTCGGGAGCGTCGTGGCGCTGACGGCGGTGATCCTGCCGGGCTTCTTCTGCTGCGTCGCGCTGGCGGCGGCCTACAGCGTCCTCGGCCACGGCGCGGGACTGCAATACATCAAGGTGACGCTCATCCCCGCGGCCTTGGCGCTCATCCTCGTCTCGGCCGTGCGCATCGCGCGGGAGATCAAGTTTCCGTCGTGGGAGGTGCTGCTGGCGGCCGTGGCGCTCGGCGCATCCCTGGTGCTTCGCGTCAACCCGACGCTGCTGCTGCTTGGCGGCGGCGTCGTCGGCGCCATCTTCCTGCGCGGACCGGAGCCGAAAGGGCCATGAGCCTCCCCGCGCTCGTGTTCTTCATCTTCGTCTACAATCTCCTCACCTTCGGCAGCGGGCCGGTGATGGTGCCGCTGTTGCAGCATCAACTCGTCGAACAGACCAGCCTGCTGACGCTCGACCAGTTCCTCTATGCCTATGCGCTGGGCCGCGCCACGCCGGGCCAGGCCAATCTCTATGTCGCGGCCTTGGGCTTCATGACCTATGGCTGGGCCGGCGCCATCGCCATGGTCTTGGCGATCCAGGTGCCGGGTTATCTCATGCTGCCGCTCGTCCGCGGCTACGAGCGTTTCCGCGAGGTTGAGGCCGTGCGGGGTTTCACGCGCGGCCTCACCGCCGTGTCGGTGAGCCTGATGGTGTCGGTGACGATCTCGATCGGGCGCGTGGCGCTCACCAATTGGATCACCATCGTCGTTTTCGCCCTGACGCTCGGCCTCATCGTGGGACGGCGCTGGAACCCGATCCTGGCGATCTTCGCCGCGGGCGGCTTGGGCGCGGCGCTGCAGCTCGCCGCCGGCTAGCGTTCACGCCGCGGGC
This sequence comes from uncultured Alphaproteobacteria bacterium, assembly GCA_963729295.1. Lineage (GTDB taxonomy): Bacteria > Pseudomonadota > Alphaproteobacteria > ATCC43930 > CGMCC-115725 > DATJLY01. The sequence goes on along the minus strand of CAVSNJ010000006.1, from coordinate 266,256 downwards.
GCGGACCACTCGCGCATGAAATCCTTAACGCCGGGCTCGTCGGGCGGGATGATGGCGCGGCCCTGCGGCGTGCCGACATAGACGAAGCCCACGATCGCGTCGGCGGCCTTGAGGCCCAGCGCCTTCTTGACGCCGTCGTCATAGGCGGGGTCGCCGGTCCGCCACCACGCGCCGAAGCCCATGGCGTGCGCCGCCAGAAGGATGTTCTGCGCCGCCGCGCCCGCCGCCAGCATCTGCTCGATCACCGGGATCTTGTGGCCTTCCTGCAGCGAAGCGGCGGCGACGATGACGAGCGGCGCGCGCAGCGGTTTCGCGCGCTCGCGCTGCAAGAGGTCCTCGGGCACGTTCGGATGACGCGCCTGCAACGCGTCGGCCAGAACCTGGCCGAGCTGCGCGCGCGCGTCGCCGCGCACATAGATGAAGCGCCACGGCCGCAAGCGGCCATGGTCGGGCGCGCGGATCGCGGCGCCCAGCATCGCCTCGATCTGGGCGTCGTCGGGCGCGGGCTCCACCAGCTTTGCCGGGCTGCGCCGCGAGATGAGGGCTTCGATCGCGTCCATGATTGGTCCTCCGGGATGGCGCGACCTTACACAATCGGCGCTCGGGCTTCCAGTTGCCGCCGCCGCGCCGGTAGTGCCTCAGTTTGAATTGTAACAGGCCCGGCGCTATTTCGCGGCGCGACTGCGCCTGAGATTGCGGAATGTGAAAATGCCAATCGCAACCCAAGCGAGAAGGACGATCCAAAAGACGGCCATGCTGTCATAGCAATAAATGTAATACTGAACTCCGCCGAGCCAGAGCGCAGCGAGAATCCAGCCTAAGAGGTGCCTAGGATTCATCGGCGCTCCTACCCGACCATCAATGAACCATCCTCCACCGCCTCGCGGGTTTCGATCAAGTCTACGATATCGCCAACGGAGGTGAGCCGATCCGATACGGCCCGCCGCGCCGGCCGCTGGCTCTAGCCGCGCCGTTCCTTCCGGGCGAACGGCTCGAGCGCGGTCTCGAGGCGTTTCAATTCGCTCTCGATCTTCTCGACATAGGCGAGGCCGGCCTGGCGCAATTCGGCCGCGCTCAGATCCTCGAGCGCGGTGAGCGTCTGGGCGAGCCGCACGCCGCCGATATTGGCGGCGCCGCTCCGCAGCGCATGGGCGAGATCGGCGAACGGTTGCAGCTCGCCGCGGCTCGCCGCCTCGCGCAGGCGCGGGATGAGCCGCGCCGCGTCGGTGCGGAACGTCTCCACCACTTCGGCGAGGAAATCGGCGCCGCCGAGCCCGCGCAGCGATTCGATGGTCGCCTCGCGCACCACCTCGCCATCGCCGAGAAAGCGCGGATGCGACGAGATCGGCGTCACTTCGGGCGCGGGCTGCGCGCCCGCATCCTGGCGCGTCGCGCGGGCGGTGCGCAGCTCGCTGACGATGGCGAGAAGCTGCGCCGCGTCGGCCGGTTTGGCGATCACCGCGTCGAACCCGGCCTCGCGGCAGCGCGCCGCGGTCTCGGCGCCGGCGTCGGCGACGAGCGCCACGAGCGGCACCTCGTCGCCGGGATGGCGCAGGCGATGGAGCTTCGCCACGGCGTCGCCGGAGACGCCCGGCATTTCGAGATCGAGCAGCGCCAGATCGAAGCCGCCGCGGTCGAGGATCGCGAGCGCGGCGCCGCCGTCCGCGGCGAGCTCGACCCGGTGTCCCGCGCGCTCCAGCAGGGCCTTGAGGTTCTCGCGGTTGGCGGCGCTGTCGTCGGCGACGAGGAGGTGCAGGCTGGCCGTGCGCGCCGCCGCCGTCTCGGGCAAAGCCAGGAGACTCATGAGGCCGCTCGCCAGGTCCTGGTCGCTCACCGGCTCCTCGATCACGGCGGCGAGCTGCGTCGCCGCAAGGCCGGCCACCGCCTCGCTCGCCTGGCGCGGCGCGATGAACAGGATCGGCGGGCGCTGCTGTGCCGTGGCGAAGCGGTGCGCGAGGCTCAGGCCCGCGAGCGGATCGCGCCGCCCGTCGATCACGACGAGGTAGCCGCCGCCGCCGAGCACGTTGAGCGCGTCCTCCTCCTCGACATACCATTGCGTCTCGCCGCGCCATAGCGCGAGCGCAGCCTGGAGCCGCTCGGCCAGCTCGCGGTCGTGCGTCACGATGGCGACGCGATGGCCGCTGAGGTCGGGCGGCCGCGCCACGCCTTCCTCGTCGCAGAGAAGCGTGAGCTCGACGATGAACGTGTCGTCCGGCTGCGCCGTGATCGCGCCGCCGAGCTCCTCGACGAGCGCCGCCGCGATCGAGGCGGCAATGCGGCTTTCGTCGGCCGCCGCGTCGGCCATGGCGAACAGCCCGGCGAGGCGTTCGGGCGGTGGCGCCACCGTGGCGCCTTCCGCGCGCACGACAAGCCGCACGCGCACCGATCCCCCCACGCGCTCGGCGAGGTTCACCGCCAGCACGATGTCGCGCCGCGCCGCGCGGTCGATCTCCTGGCGCAGCAGGTTGATGACGAGCTGGCGCAGCTCGGGTTTTCGGCCGTGGCAGATATGCGGCAGGCGCGGATCGAGCACCAGCGCGAGCGTGAAGCCGCGCGCCTCCGCCTGCGGCCGCATGAGCGTGGCGGCGTCGGCCAGCGCCTCGCGCAGCACGAAGTCGTCGGTCTTGCGCGCGCGCGGCGGCTCCAAAAACTCGCGCGCCACGGCGATGAGGCAGCTCGCCGCAACCTCGATCGCGGCGACCATGTCGCGCTGCGGCGTCTCGAGCCGCGTGCGGCCGAGGAGCGCGGAGAGCCCGGTCAAGGTGTTGAGCGGCGCGCGCAGCTCGTGCGCGAGGATGGCGAGGAGTTGCCTTTGCCCGGCCTCGGCCGAGACGAGCGCGTGGCGCGAAGCGGCGAGGCGGTCGACCAGCGCCGCGCCGTAAAGCGGCAGGATTGCGAACGCCACGAGCAGCACCACGTCGGCAAGCGGCATCGCGCGCCACACCGGTGTCGTGACGATGACGGCGGCGAAACCGGCGGCGCCGATGATCGCGGCGCCGACCAGCATCGCGCGCTCGAACCGCAAGCCATAGTCGAAGGCGAGCGCGAGATATGCGGCGCCCAAGGGCGCCGTCGCGGCGTCGCCCCAATGGAGGAAGAGCGACAGGAACACCACGTCGGAAAAAAGACCGGCGCCGCGCCGCACGCGCGAGTGCGGCGACAAGGCCACGTGCAGCAGCAGGAGCCACGCCGCGAGCCCCGCCGCCACGTCGATGGCGATGAGCGGCTGCAAGCGGTCGGTGTCGATCCCCATGAGCGCCAGCGCGCCGACATAGGCAAGCGCGGCGGCGGTCGCGAAGACGCGCAGGATCGCCTGCTGCGGCTCGGCCGGATCGGCCGCGAATTCGTGCACGATGGCGCCAAGCCCGCGCCAACAGACGAGGATCATGGCGAGGCCCGGCCCCAAGAGGCTCGTCGCCAGCGCCAAGGTGCCGAAGCCGCGCAGCGGCAAGGGTCCGGCGAGCGCCGCCACCGCAAGCGGCGCCAGCATCGCGTAGGCCGCAAGGCCCGCCGCGACCATCCAGACTCTCTGCCCCGGCGGCGGCGCGGCCCACTGGCGCGCCGCTTCGTGCCGTAGCCTCATCGGGCGTTCTTTCGGCCTTTTCCCCGCGTGCCGGGCTTGGCCCCGGCCCGCCCCGGAAGAGCGGGCCGCGCGCCCGACATCGTCCCGAGATTCTGACAGATTAATCCACGGATTGGTAGGCTGATTTGACGCAGCCTACGAGATATGGGGGGTGGGTCAGGCCGAGGCGGCTTGGCGCGGGCGCACCAGGCGAGCGCGCGGCAGGCGCACGGTCACGGTCGTGCCGACCCCTTTGCGGCTCTCGAGGGCGAGGGTCCCGCCATGAAGCTCGACGAGGCCGATGGCGAGCGGCAGGCCGAGCCCGGTGCCGGGATGCTTGCGGCTCCACGCGCTCGCCACCTGGCCGAAGCGGCTGACGGCGGTCGCGATCTCGCCTTCGTCCATGCCGATGCCGCGGTCCTTGACGGCGATTTCGATGCCGTCGTCGCCGAGCGCGCCGCACACCAGGACGGTGCCGCCGGCATGGCTGAACTTGATCGCGTTGGTGACGAGGTTGAGCAGGATCTGCTTCAGCTTCAGCACGTCGACGCGGATGAGCGGCAGCTCGTGCGGCACGTCGATCTCGATCTCGATCTCGAGCGCGCGCGCGCGTTCGCGCACGAGCTGCAACACGTCGGACACGACTGCGGCGAGTTCGACCTCGTCGTCGTCGAGATCGACCTTGCCGGCCTCGAGCTTCGAGACGTCGAGAATGTCGGAGATGATGCCGAGAAGATGCTGCGCGCTGGTGCAGATGTCGCGCGCGTAGCCGGCATAGCGCGGCGTGCCGATCGGCCCCATCATCTCGTCGGCCATGACCTGCGAGAAGCCGATAATGGCGTTCAAGGGCGTGCGCAGCTCGTGGCTCATGTTGGCCAGGAACTCGGTCTTGCTGCGGCTCGCGAGCTCGGCCTCTTCCTTGGCGGCGATGAGCGCGAGCTCCGCCTCCTTGCGGTCGGTGATGTCGAGCGATGCGGTGACGACGAGGGGTGCTGCGTGATCGTGCAGGAGCGCCTTGGTTGTCAACAGCACGCGCCGCTCGCTGCCGGGGCCGGCGATGTTCTCCTCGAACGAGCCCGGCTGATCGGTGCGCGCGACAAGGCGCCGGTCGCGCTCCATCGCGGCGCGCGCGGCAAGATCGTCGCGCAGCTCGACAGGCGTGCGGCCGATGATCGCCGCGGCCGGCTTGCCGACGCGGCGCGCGAAGAATTCGTTGACGAAGACGAAGCGGCCGTCGCGATCGGTCGCGCTCACCATCACCGGCACGGCGTCGATGACGCGCATCAGCAATTCGTGGCTCGCCCGCAGCGCGTCGCGATGGCGGCGCTCCTCGGCGATCATCTGCTCCTCGAGCGAGGAGGCGCGCGCCGCCAGGAGGAGCTGTTGGCGCCGCAGCATCAAGAGGTTGCGCGAGCGCACGCGGAATTCCGAATGATCGACCGGGCTCGACAGGAAATCGGTGGCACCCGCCTCGAGCGCTTTCAAACGCAGCTCGCGATCCTCGGACGTGGTGACGGTGATGATCGGCACCTCGGCGCAGCCCGGAAGCGCGCGGAAGCGGCGGATGAACTCGACGCCGTCGAGCTCCGGCATCTTCACGTCGGTGACGACGAGATCGGGCGGCATTTTCGTTGCGGCGGCAAGGAGGAGCGACGGGCGCTCGTAGGTCGCCACCGCCACGCCCTCGCCGAACGAGCGCGCGAGCCGCTCGAGAATCTTCCGATTCGTCAAGCGCTCGTCGACGATGGCGATGGTCTGGCGCTGCTCCATGCCGGGATATGTGCCCCTGCAACTAAGACGTTAATCTCGCCTAAGCTCTGTTAACGAATGGTTAGCGTTACCGAATATGGGTGGCGTCCGGGGCGAGGTCGAGCACGGACTCGCCCAGTCCGGCAAACCGCGCCGTCACTTTGGCTCCGAGCGGCGCCACGGTAATGCCGGTGTGGCTGCCGGTGGTGACCACCATCCCCTGCCGCAACGGCCGCCCGCGACTCGCGGCGTGGGTCGCGAGCCAGGCGAGAAGCCGCTTCGGATGGCCCGCCGGATTGCCGCCGACCGCCGATTTCGCCTCTGTCCCGTCGATCAGCAGGCTCGCCTTCGCGCCGAGGAAATTGACCGCGGCGACCGGGTTCGCGGGGCCATAGCAGAACCCACCATTGTTCTGCATGTCGGCCAGCAGGACCGGCGGCCTCATCTTGGTCCGGTCGGCATAGCGCGTGTCCAGAAGCTCGATCGCGACATGGACCGAGGCGACCGCTGCCCATGCCTCGTCCTCGCCGTAAGGATCGGGGCGCGGTGGAAGGTCGCGGCCGAGCAGCAGGCACAATTCCGCCTCGACGGCGCGGAATCCGTCGGCCCGCGCCGTGAACCGGGCGGGGCTTTTCTGCACCAGCGAGGAGATGAGCGGCGCCGCCACTGGCTCCGCCTTGGGATCGGCGCCGCCGACCTTCCAGCCGGCCTCGCGCGCGCCGAGGAGCCGCAGCGTCGCTTCCTGCACCTCGTAGGCATCGCGCGCGCTCGCGGGGCGGAGGTCGCCGTCGAGACCAGTGAGCGGCGTGCCGCTCTGCCGGGCCGCGACGAGAAGGCGCGCCGCGCCCTCGGCTTTCATCGCCCGGCGGCGGCGCGCACCGGTTCGCGGGCGGCCTGGGAATTGCCGCCGAGATAGTCCATCGCCGCCGCGACCCCGCCCTTCCTGTGCGGCACGCCGGCCGCGCCCAGGCCCATCTCGACCCCGGCCAATGCCGCCACCAGCATGAGGTCGTTCATCCAGCCGAGGTGGCCGATGCGGAACACCTTGCCCGCAACCTTGCCGAGCCCGGCGCCGAGCGAGACGTCATAGCGCTCGAGGATCACGCCGCGCAGCGCGTCGGCATTGTGCCCTTCGGGCGTCATCACCGCGGTCAGCGCGCTCGAATGCTCATGCGGATCGACCGACAGGAAATCGAGTCCCCAGGCGCGCACGGCGCGGCGGGTGGCCTCGGCCAGCCGGTCGTGCCGCGCGAACACGTTCTCGAGCCCTTCCTCCTCGAGCATGGCGATCGCTTCCTTGAGGCCGAAGACGAGGCCGGTGGGCGGCGTATAGGGGAAGAGGCCGGTGTCGTTCGCGTCGATCATCGGCTGCCATTCGAAATAGCCGCGCGGCAGCTTCGCGGTCTTGTTGGCGGCGATGGCCTTTTGCGACAGCGCGTTGAAGCCCAGGCCCGGCGGCAGCATCAGGCCCTTCTGCGAGCCGACCACGGTGACATCGACGCCCCATTCGTCATGCCGGAAATCGATCGCCGCTGCCGACGAGATCGCATCGACCATGAAGAGCGCCGGATGGCGCGCCGCGTCGATCGCGCGGCGCAGCGCCGGGATGCGGCTCGTGACACCGGTCGAGGTCTCGTTGTGGACCACCATCACCGCCTTGATGCTGTGCGCGCGGTCGGCGGTGAGGCGCGCCTCGAGCTCGGCCGGATCGACGCCGTGGCGCCAGTCGCCCGGCACGAACTCGACCGCGAGCCCGTGCTTCTTCGCCATCACCTGCCACAGATTCGCGAAATGGCCGGTCTCGAAGGCCAGCACCTTGTCGCCCGGCGACAACGTGTTGAGGAGGGCCGCTTCCCATGCGCCGGTGCCCGACGACGGATAGACCAGCACCGGACCCGCGCAGCGCAGCAGGCGTTTCAGTCCCGCGATCGCCGCCTTGGCGAGCGCCGCGAAATCCGGACCGCGATGGTCCATGAGCGGCATGTCGATAGCGCGCAGCACCCGGTCGGGCACGTTGGTGGGCCCGGGAACCTGCAAGAAATGGCGGCCGCTTTTGGCGGGCATGATACTAATCTCCTCGCTCGGGACAGGTGCAATGTGCCCAATAAACGGGCCGCGCCGCAAGTCCCGCAGAGATGGGCGAAAGGGTTAATCGGCGGCCGCGGCCGCCGGCGCCGGGCCTGCCGCTTTTTCGAGCACCGAGACCTCGGGGTCGATCCAGAACGCCCACACCGCGGCGCCCAGCACCAAAAGCCCCGCCGCGACGATGAAGGGCGCGGCCCACGAGCCCAATTCGACGAGGACGCCGAACACGACCGGCGACAGCGCGCCGCCGATATTGCCGGCCATGTTCATCATGCCCGAGACCGTGCCCGAGAATTTGCCGCCCACATGCATCGGCACCGACCAGGACGGGCCGATCGTGCATTCGAGGAAGAACATCGCAGCGGTGAGGCAATAGATCGCGGTCATCGCGTTCTCGGTGAGCGCCGCCGGCACGATGAAGACGACGCAGCCGAGCATGCCGGTGATCGCGACCACGCGCGGCCCGAGCCGCCGGTTGCCGGCCCTGGCGGCGATCCAGTCGGTCGCGAGCCCGCCGACCGTGTCCCCGACCACGCCGGCCCAGAGTGGCAGCGAGGCAAGGAATCCCACCTTCAGCAGCGTGAAGTGGCGGTCCTCGACGAGATAGGAGGGGAGCCAGCTCAAGAAGATCCAGAGGCAATACACATACGTGAAATAGGCGGACATGATCGCCCACATGTTGGGCGACCGCAGAAGCGTGCGCCACGGCACCTTCACGTTGTCCTCGATCTCGGCCGGCCGCACCTTGCCCTGGGCATCGACGCCGCGGATATAGGCGAGCTCGGCTGGGCCGACGAGCCCGTGCTCTTCCGGCAGATTGCGGTACGTCGCGTACCACAGCACCGACCAAACGATGCCGACCGCGCCGCAGATATAGAAGACCCAACGCCAGCCGAGCGTCGTCATGATGAGCACGACGATGGGCGGTGCGATCGCCGCGCCCAGGCGGCTCGCGCTGTGCGAGATGCCTTGGCACAGGCCGCGCTCCTGGCGCGGGTACCAGCGCTGCATGGCGCGCGTCGCCACCGGAAATGCTCCGCCCTCGCCGACGCCGAACAAAAAGCGCACCGCGAAGAACGAGAAATATCCCGACGCCGCGGCGGTCAGTGCCGTCATCACGGACCAGTAGGAGACGATCGTCGTCAGCACGCGGCGCGGCCCGAAGCGGTCGCCGAGCCACCCGCCCGGCACCTGGAACGCGGCATAGCTCCACGAGAACGCGCTGAAGATCACGCCCATCGAGATTTTGCTGAAGTTGAACTCCTTGCTGATGACCGGCGCCACGGTCGAGATGTTCACCCGGTCGAGATAGGTGATGAGGTACATCAGGCTGATCAGAAACATGATGTACCAGCGCCCGATACCGGGGGCTCGGCTTCGCTCCATGATGGGTTCCCCCCACGCAGATGGCGGCCGCAGGATGTGACCTTTTCCCGCCGCTCGCAAGGTGCCGTGCTAAAAGGGCGATCCTGAAACGGGGGTGGTCATGGACGTGCGCATTGTGCCCCTTTATGCGGCGCTTCTGGCGCTGATGTTCATGGTTCTGTCGGTGCGCGTCATGCGCCGGCGCGGCATCGTCGGAGTCGCCATCGGCAGTGGCGGCGATGCCGCCTTGGAGCGCCGCATCCGCGTCCACGGCAATTTCGCCGAGTACGTGCCGCTGGCGCTCATCCTGCTGGCCTTCATGGAGCTGCGCGGCGCGCCCGCGTGGTATCTCCATCTGCTCTGCCTCGCGCTCGTCGCCGGGCGCCTCGCGCACGCCATCGGCGTGTCGCAGGAACCGGACGTGCTGCCGCTGCGCGCCGCGGGCGTGGCGCTGACGATGGCGGTTGTCATCGTGGCGGCGCTCACGCTCATCGTCGGCGTGCTCTAGCGATGGCGCGAGAGCTGGGCGACCCGCATCTCGCCGCGCGCCTCAAGAGCGCGCAAAAAGGCGAGGTGCTGTTCGATGCGTTCTCGCGCGGGCGCTACAGTACCGATGCGTCGATCTACGAGATCGAGCCGCTGGGCGTCGTCGTGCCGCGCGACGCAAGCGACATCGAGGCCGCGCTCCAGGTCGCGCGCGAGGAGGGCGTGCCGGTCATCCCGCGCGGCGGCGGCACCGCGCAATGCGGTCAGACGGTCGGCCGCGCCCTCGTCATCGATTGCAGCAAGCACATGAAGAGCGTGCTCGCGCTCGACGAGGGCGCGCGCCGCGTCCGCGTCGAGCCGGGCGTGGTGGTCGAGCGGCTCAACAAGAGCCTCAAGTCGAAGGGCCTTTTCTTTCCCGTCGATATCTCGACCGGCAGCCGCGCCACGATCGGCGGCATGACCGCCAACAATTCCTGCGGCGCGCGCTCGCTCCGCTACGGCAACATGGTGCACAACGTGCGCGCCATCGACGCGATCCTCGCCGACGGAACGAAGGCGCGGTTCGGCGAGGTCGCCGGCAATTTCGGCGAGGATTCTGGCGCCCGAGCGCTACCGCGATCTCGTGCGCTCCGTGCGCGCGTTGCACCGGCGCGAAGCGGCCGAGATCGAGGCGCGCTTCCCGAAACTCTTGCGCCGGGTCGGCGGCTACAACATCGACATGATCGACGACGCCGGCCACAACATGGCGCATCTGCTCGTGGGCTCGGAAGGCACGCTCGGCTTCTTCACCGCGGTCGAGCTCGACCTTCAGCCGATCCCGCCCGACCGCGTGCTCGGCATCTGCCATTTCCCGAATTTCTATCGCGCCATGGCGGCCACGAAATCGATCGTCACCTTGGGCCCGACGGCGGTCGAGCTCGTCGACCGCACCATGATCGAGCTCGCGCGCGAGATCGCGATGTTCCGCCCGATCGTCGAGCGTTTCGTCCGCGGCGCGCCCGAGGCGCTCCTGCTCGTCGAGTTCGCGGGCGAGGATGCGGCCGAGAACCGGCGCCGGCTCGCCCGCCTCGTCGAGCTGATGGGCGATCTCGGATTTCCCGGCGCGATCATCGAATCGACCGACGATCAGTTCCAGAGCCAGGTCTGGGAGGTGCGCGCGCACGGGCTCAACATCATGATGTCGATGAAGGGCGACGGAAAGCCGATCTCCTTCATCGAGGATTGCGCCGTGCCGCTCGACGATCTCGCCGACTATACGGCGCGGCTCGACGAGATATTCAAGAAGCACGGCACCTACGGCACCTGGTACGCGCATGCCTCGGTCGGCACGCTGCACGTGCGCCCGGTGCTGAACCTGAAGCAGGAGCTCGAGGTCAAGAAGATGCGCGCGATCGCCGAGGAGGCATTCGCCATCGTGCGCGAATACAAGGGCTCGCATTCGGGCGAGCATGGCGACGGCATCGTGCGCTCGGAATTCCACGAGGCGATGTTCGGGAGGCGCCTCACCCGCGCCTTCGAGGAGGTGAAGGACACGTTCGATCCAGGCGGCCTCTTCAATCCCGGCAAGATCGTGCGGCCCTATCGCATGGATGACCGCTCGCTCTTCCGCTATCCGCCCGGTTACGCGACCGAGGAGCGCGCCTGGGCCCTCGACTGGTCGGAGTGGGGCGGCTTCGCCGGCGCCGTCGAGATGTGCAACAACAACGGCGCCTGCCGCAAGACCGATCCGGGCGTGATGTGCCCCTCCTATCGCGCCACGTTCGACGAGCAACACGTGACGCGCGGGCGCGCCAACTCCTTGCGCCTCGCGCTCTCGGGGCAATTGGGCCACGACGCGCTCCAATCCGACGACATGCGCCGCACCATGGAGCTCTGCATCTCGTGCAAGGGCTGCAAGCGCGAATGTCCCGTCGGCGTCGACATGGCGCGCATGAAGATCGAGTTTTTGGCGCAGTATCGAAAATCCCATCCGCCAAGCGTGCGCGAGCGGCTCGTCGGTTATCTGCCGCGCTATGCGAAATGGGCCTCGCGGGCGCGCGCGCTGCTCAATCTGCGCAACGACGTGCCCGGCCTCGCCGCCGTAAGCGAGCGCGCCACGGGATTTTCGGCCAAGCGCAAATTGCCGCGCTGGCAGAAGCCCTTTCGCGCCACGCCGTCGCCCAAGAGCGGCGGCCGCCCGGTCGTGCTCTTCGTCGATACCTTCAATCGTTGGTTCGAGCCGGAGAATGCTTCCGCCGCCGAGCGCGTGCTGAAGCGCGCGGGATATGACGTGATCGCGGCCGAAGGGGAGGGGCGCCCGCTCTGCTGCGGCAGGACGTTTCTGTCGGTCGGGCTCGTCGAGGAGGCGCGGGCCGAGGCGCGCCGTTTCATCGCCGCGATGCGGCCGCATCTCGCCACGGGCGCGCCGATCGTCGGGCTCGAGCCCTCGTGCCTTTTGACGTTGCGCGACGAGTTTCTCGCGCTCGTGCCGGGCGAGGAGGCGCGCGCGCTTGCCGCGCAGGCAAAGCTGTTCGAGGAATTTATCGCCGAGGAGCAGGCGGCCGGGCGCGCGGCATTGCCGCTCCATTCGATCGCCGCCAAGACGGCGGTGCTGCACACGCATTGCCACCAGAAGGCGTTTGCCGCCGGCGCCGCCAGCGCCAAGGCGCTGGCGCTCGTGCCCGGCCTCGCCGTGGAGACCTTCGATTCGACCTGCTGCGGCATGGCGGGCGCGTTCGGCTACGAGGCCGAGCATTACGAGCTGTCGCTCGGCATCGGCGAATTGGGCGTGCTGCCGCGCCTGCGCGAGGCCCGATCCTCCGATCTTCTCGTGGCGCCCGGCACGAGCTGCCGCCACCAGATCGCCGATACGCTCGGCCGCCAGGCGCTCCACCCCGCGCGCGTGCTCGATCAGGCGATGGCGAAGGAGGGATCATGAACTCGCTTCTCCCGACCACCGTCGTTGGCTCCTATCCGCAGCCGCACTGGCTCATCGATCGCGCCAACCTGCGCGGCCGCTTGCCGCCGCGCGTGCGGGCGCGTGAGATCTGGCGCGTGTCCGAAGAATTTCTCGAAGAGGCGCAGGACGATGCCACGCTGCTCGCCATCCGCGACATGGAGCGCGCCGGCATCGACATCATCAGCGACGGCGAAATGCGGCGTGAAAGCTATTCCAACCGCTTCGCCACCGCGCTGTCCGGCATCGATATCGAGAAGCCGGGCAGCGCGCTTGACCGCACCGGCCACGCCAATCCGGTGCCGCGCGTCGCCGGCCCGGTGCGCCGCACGCGACCCGTCGAGGTGCGCGACGTCGAATTCCTGCGCCGCAACACCGATCGCGCCATCAAGATCACGCTGCCCGGCCCCTTCACGATGGCGCAGCAGGCGCAAAACGATCACTACGCCGACGACGCGGCGCTCGCGCTCGACTACGCCGCCGCCGTCAACGAGGAGATTCGCGACTTGAAGGCGGCTGGCGCCGACGTGATCCAACTGGACGAGCCCTATCTCCAGGCGCGGCCGGAAAAGGCGCGCCAATACGGCGTCAGGGCGATCAATCGCGCGCTCGCGGGCATTGCCGGCCCGACCGCCATCCATCTTTGCTTTGGCTACGCCCATGTCGTGCATCAGCGGCCGGGCGCCTATTCCTTCCTCGCCGAGCTCGCCGATTGCAGCGCCGATCAGATCTCGATCGAGACGGCGCAATCCAATCTCGATCTGTCCGCGCTGAGAGCGCTCGCCGGAAAATCGGTCGTGCTCGGCGTCATCTCGCTGGGCGATCCTGCGGTCGAGGCGCCCGAGACGGTCGCGGCGCGCATCCGCCGCGCCTTGGCCGTGCTGCCTCCCGAGCTCATCATCCCCGCGCCCGATTGCGGTATGAAATACATCGACCGCGCCACCGCCTTCGGCAAGTTGCGCGCGCTCGCGGACGGCGCCGCGATCGTGCGGCGCGAGCTTTCGGGACGGTAACGGCGTTCAGTCCGGATCGAAGGGAACGCTGTTCGCGCGCAGCCATACGGGGAACGCCTCCTCGTCGAGCGTGCCGTCGGCGAGCTGGAGCGTGGATTAGGCGAGCTACATTTTCGAGAGTGTGCGCAAAGCTGCCCAGCGCTTTTTCATCACGCGGCGCGCAAGCTCCATTTGCCGCTTGAAGTCTTCGTCTTCCTGACTCTGCGCAGGCTCTTGCGGTTCATTACGCTCGCTAGCGGGTCGCTTTTCCTCGGCCATGCTTATTTGCAGCGCGGAACAGTTTTCGCATGCAAACACGACACGAACAGGAGGGCCGTTCTGCTCTCACCCCTCCAGTCCGACGAGGCTCCTGGCGAACTCCTCGGCCTTGAACGGGCGCAGATCATCGGCCTTCTCGCCGACGCCGATGAAATGCACGGGAATCCCGTATTTCTCGGCCAAGGGCACGAGCACGCCGCCCTTGGCCGTGCCGTCGAGCTTGGTCATGACGATGCCGGTGACGCCGATCATGGCGCGGAACGTCTCGGCCTGGGCGTGCGCGTTCTGCCCCACCGTCGCGTCGAGCACCAGCAGCACCGCGTGCGGCGCCGCGGCATCGACCTTTTTGAGCACGCGCGCGATCTTCTGCAGCTCGGCCATGAGGTTCTCCTTGTTGTGGAGCCGTCCGGCCGTGTCGATGAGGAGGATGTCGGTGCGCGCGCGCCGCGCCGTCTCGAGCGCGTCGAACGCAAGGCCCGCCGCGTCGGCGCCGGTCTCGCGCGCCAGCACCTCGGCGCCCACGCGCTCGCCCCAGATCTGGAGCTGCTCGACCGCGGCGGCGCGGAACGTGTCGCAGGCGGCGATGAGGACGCTCTTGCCGTCCTCGCGAAAGCCCTGCGCGAGCTTGCCGATCGTGGTGGTCTTGCCGCTGCCGTTGACGCCGACGGCGAGGATCACGAACGGTTTCTCTTTCGCTTCGAGCTTCAGCGGCCGGTCCACCAGCGACAGCGATTTCTGTACTTCCTCGGCGAGCGCCGCGCGGATTTCCGCCTCGCTCACTTCCTGGTTGAAGCGCGTGCGCTTCAACCGCCCGACGAATTCCTCGGCGAGCGTCGTGCCGAGATCGGCGCCGATCAAGAGCTCCTCGAGCTGGTCGAGCGTCGCCTGGTCGAGCCGCCTTCGGCTGACGATCTGCGCGATCCCTTCGCTGAGGCGCTGCGAGGAGCGCGAAAGCCCGCTCTTGAGCCGCGCGAGCCAACCGCCGCCCTTCATGCCGGCGCGCCGATGAGAGCGCCGCGCGCGCTCGCGACGATGCGCACGGATGCGATCGCGCCCGGCGCAAAATCCGCGGGGAGCCGAACCGGCGCGTAATGCTCGCTCCGCCCGAACCCCGGCCGCTCGACGAGGACGCGCGCGACCGATCCGACGCGCCCGGCAAGCGCGCGGGCAAGCGCTGCTTCGCCCGCCGCGCGCAATCTCGCGGCGCGCGCGCGCGCCAATTCCCCCGGCACTTGCGGCATGCGCGCGGCAGGCGTGCCGGGCCGGGCGCTGTAGGGAAAGACGTGGAGGTAATCGAGCGGCGCCTCGGCAACGAAGGCCTCCGTCTCGGCGAACATCGCCTCGTCCTCGGTCGGAAAGCCCGCGATCAAATCGGCGCCGAGCGCGATCCCCGGGCGAAGGTCCCGCGCGCGCCGGCAGAGCGCCAGCGCGTCGGCGCGCAGATGACGCCGCTTCATGCGCTTCAGCACCATGTCGGAGCCAGCCTGGAGCGAGAGATGGAGATGCGGCATGAGGCGCTCCTCCTCCGCCAGCAAACGCCAGAGCTCGTCATCGATCGCCGCCGGATCGAGCGAGGACAGCCGCAATCGCGCAAGCTCCGGCACGAGCGCCAGCAACCGGCGGCATACTTGGCCGAGGCTCGGGCTCCCCGGCAGATCGCGCCCGAACGAGGCGATATCGACGCCGGTCAGCACCAGCTCGCGATAGCCCGCGGCAACGAGCACGCGCGCCTGGCGCACGATCTCGCCCATCGGCACCGAGCGCGAGGGCCCGCGCCCTTGGGGGATGATGCAGAAGGTGCAGGCATGGTCGCAGCCATGCTGCACGGCGAGATAGCCGCGCACCTTGCCGTCGAATCCTTCGACCGCGGGCGCCACCGCGTCGCGCATGGCTTCGCGCGCTCCGACCGATGTGCGCGGCGCGCCCGGCGCATAGATCGCTGCGGAGAATTTCTCGCGGTTGCCGACCACCTGGTCCACCTCCGCCATCGCTGCGTAGCGCTCGGGTGCGATCTGCGCGGCGCAGCCGGTGACGATGACGCGCGCCCGCGGATTTTCGCGCCGCGCGCGGCGGATCGCCTGGCGCGCCTGGCGCTCGGCCTCGCTCGTCACGGCGCAGGTGTTGACGATCACCGCGTTGTCGAGTCCGGCCGCGTGCGCGATGCCGCGGATCGCTTCCGACTCGAAGGCGTTGAGGCGGCAGCCGAAGGTGACGATCTCGACCGTCATCGTGCGGCGAGAAGGGAGGGATCGAGCGTGCCGGAAAAACTCACGGCCGCCGGCCCGGTGAGAAGGACATGGCCATCCTCGCGCCAGGCCGCGAACATCGTGCCGCCATCGGCGACGATCTCGGCGCTCTTCGCCATGAGGCCGCGGCGCGCGGCCGCGACCAGCGCGGCGCAGGCGCCGGTGCCGCAGGCGGGCGTCAAGCCCGCGCCGCGCTCCCAAACGCGCAGCCTGAGTCGCGCCGGCGCCAGCACCTGCGCCACGCCGATATTGGCGCGCGCCGGGAACAGCGGATCGTGCTCGAGCCGCGGGCCGAGCGTCGCAAGGTCGATCGCGGCAACATCCGGCACGAAGAACGTGGCGTGCGGATTGCCCATGCCGGTGCAGACCGCATCGCCGAGCGGCCCGGCCGACAGCGCGACGTGCAGCGTGTCCATGGCGTGCGCCAAGGGAATGTCGCGCCACTCCGTGCGCGCGGGCCCCATGTCGACCGTGACGAGCCCGTCCTCGCGCGCTTCGGCTTCGAGCAGGCCCGCCCCGGTCTCGAGCGCGATGCGCCGCTTGCCCTCTTCGCGCATCAAAAGCGATGCGACGCAGCGCGCGGCATTGCCGCAGGCCTCGACCTCGCCGCCATCGGCGTTGCGGATGCGCATGAAGGCCGCGGCGCGCGGCGCGCGCGGCGGCTCGATCACGATCACCTGGTCGCAGCCGACGCCGAGATGCCGGTCGGCGACCCGGCGCGCGGCCTCGTCGTCGAGCGCGATCGGCGCACGGCGTGCGTCGAGCACGACGAAGTCGTTGCCGAGCCCGTGCATCTTGATGAATTGGGCGCCGCGCATGGCGCCTATATAGGCGCGGCTTTCCGGTCTGTCCAACCGCGGCCCTCACTCTCCCGTCGCAACGCGATGGGAGGGTGAGGGCGCGTCGCGACGGTTACTTGCTCTCGGTCTGCACGCTCGCGTCGCTCTGCGCGCTCGCGTCGAGCTTGGCGGCGCTCGCGGGATGCTGCGCCATCTGCTGCTGCGGCTTCTTGTCCACCTTCTTGTCCGTCTTGGCGTGGTCCTTGGCGTCGGTCTTGGCGGTCGTGCCGGTGTCGGCGCCCTGCACCTGGACGGCGCCGCCGACGGAGGCAGGGGGCGTGCTCTGCGCCAGCGCCGGAAGCGCGGCCAGCGCCGAGATCGTCAGCGCCGCCGAAAGAAGAGAAGGCCTGGTCATGGGGAGGTTCCTTGGGTTCGCGTCCCGCGAGTTCGGGGACGCGCGGACAACGCGACCCGCGCCCGCGCTCGTCCGCGGCCGATTCGTGATATTGTGATGGCGGAATTTGGGCAGGGGCAGCAGTCGCAATGGTTAAGCTGCGCGTCATTGCTGCGCTCCTTGTGCTCGCGTTTCCGGCGACGCGCGCGCTCGGCGGGGACGAAGGGCCGTCGGAGCGGCTCATCGCCGCAATTGACGCCTATAATCGGGGCGACTTCGCTGCCGCGTTCTTCGCTCTCAAGGCCGAGGCCGACCGCGGCGACTCCGATGCGGAGGTCAATCTTGGCTATCTCTACGCGCGAGGTCAGGGCGTCTCCGCGGATCAACTCGAAGCGTTCCACCTCTATGAGTTGTCGGCGGAACAGGGCAATGGCGAGGGCATGAACGCCTTGGGCTACAAGTATCAATTTGGCACCGGCATTGCGCCCGACATGCATAAGGCGGTGAACTGGTATTGTCTGGCGGTGCTGCACGGCAATCCGCGTGCCATGAACAATCTCGCGCTGCTGCTTGCTCAGGGAAAATCCATCCCGCGCGACATCGGCGAGGCACGCAGATTGTGGCGCCAAGCGGCCGGCCGCGGCCACGTGAACGCGATGTGGAATCTGGGAACTTCGCTTGCCGCAGGACCGGGAACGCCGCTCGATCCCGAGGAAGGGAACCGATGGATTCTTTTGGCCGCACGAAACGGGCAGCCAGCGGCGGAGCAGTATGTCCGGCGGGCCGGATACCACGATCCGCTTCCGCCGCCGCGCGATGAGGCTGCGACGATGACGCTTCAGCCGCGTGACGCCCCACCTGGCAAAGCGGCGATCTGCGGATCCCTCGTATCGTGAAGAGATTTGAATGACGGACCCTGGCATGACGCTCGCCGCAACGCCGCTTAATCCACTTTTCGCCGCCGAGCTTTCCGGCATCGACATGCGCCGGCCGCTCGATGGCGCGGCGCTCGACGGCGTCGTTGAGGCGATGGACCGCTCTGCCGTCTGCGTCATCCGCAACGAGCGCCCGTTGAGCGACGAGGAGCATATCCGCTTCAGCCTCGCGCTCGGGCCGATCGAGCGCAGCGGGTCGATGAAGATCGCCGGGCGCGACCGTTCGCGCATCGCTCATCCCGAGATCATCGACCAGAGCAATCTCGACGCCGACGGCGCCGTCTTCCGCGAGGATGACCGCCAGCTCCTGTTCAAGCGCGCGAATCGCCTGTGGCACACGGACCTGTCGTTCCATCCGGTGCGCGCGACGTACTCGCTCCTGTCCGCGCACCATCTTCCGCCGGGCGGCGGGCCCGATACCGAGTTCGCCGATCTGCGCGCCGCCTATGACGCGCTGCCGCAAGCGATGAAGGCGCGGCTCGAACATCTCGTCGCCTGGCATTCCTATTGGCATTCGCGCGTCCTGGGCGGCGGGCCCGAGGCGACCAAGGAGGAGCGGGAGTCCCGCCCGCCCGCCGCGCATCGCCTGGTGCAAATTCATCCGGGCTCGAAGCGCAAGACGCTCTATCTCGCCTCGCACGCCTTCCGCATCGACGGCATGGATGATGAAGCGGCGCGCGCGCTCCTCAAGGAGCTTTCGCTCTTCGCCACCGAGCGCCGCTTCGTTTACGCCCACAAATGGCGCCTGGGCGACGTCGTCATCTGGGACAACCGCTGCACCATGCACCGGGCGATGCCGTTCGACGATCTCAGCGAGCGCCGCGATGTCCGCCGCACGACGTGCCGCGAAGCCGCGGTCGCGTAGGGTTTGATCCATTTAGGTTGAAGCCTTTTTCCGTCGCCCCCGCGAAAGCGGGGGCCCAGGGCATCGGCACGTCGCTCGCCCCTGGGTTCCCGCTTACGCGAGACCTCTGCGAAAGGGCATTGGGTTTGCCCGAGAGCCAGGGTTGATTGGCTTTGGTGACAGCGGGTTGGCTTTGCCGCGCTCAGGCTTGCGCTGGTGGCAGCCGGGTCATGCGGCGTTCGCCGCTGCGGTTCGCAGGTTGAAGGCAATGATGATGAGATCGAGGTGGCAGGCGTTGGCGGCGAGCCCTCGGTAGCGCATGCGCGAGAAGCCGTAGCGTCGTTTGAGGACCGAGAAGGTCCGCTCGATCGCGCCTCGGATGCGGCCGATCAACTTGTTGCGCACGGTTTGCCAGTGCGGCAGCTCCTTCTGGACATTGGTGCGGCGGTGTTGGATGCGGTCCTTGACGCCGCGCGCCTTCAACGCCGCGCGCCGGGCCCGCTTCTCATAGGCCTTGTCGGCATAGACCGCCCGCTCGTCGCCGCAAATGAGCGCGTCGGCCACCTCGCTCTCATAGGTCTTGGCGGGCGTCAGCACCCGGCTGCGGATCAGCCCCGAGCCCCGGTCGACGCCGAGATGCGCCTTGTAGCCGAAGAACAGACGCCGGTGCGGGCCGCGACGGGTCCAATTGGCGTCCGGATCATGCGGCGAGCGGCTTTCCCGATCGCGCGGCGTCGAGCCGGACGGCGGCGGGCGAACCGCGCATTGCACCAATGTGGCGTCGATCAGCGTGCCGGCCTTGAGCACGAACCCGGCCATCTCCAATTGACCCAGCACCTCCTGAAATACCGCCTGCCCAAGCCCCGCCTCCTTGAGGGCGTTGCGGAAGCGGCACAGCGTCGTCTCGTCCGGCGTCGCCGCGTCGAGCGCAAACCCGCAAAAGCGCCGGAACGACACCCGGTCCAGCAATGCCTCCTCAAGCCCGGGATCGGACAGGCCGTACCACTGTTGCAGCAACAGAGCCTTCAGCATCGACAGGGCCGCATAGGGCGGCCGGCCGGTCTCGCCAGGCCGCACCGCCGAGACCAGCCGCTCGATCCGCGACCAGTCGATCAGCCCCGATATCCGTTCCAGCTTCGCGTTCCGCCCGAACCCCGCCGGAAGCAGCGCGTCCACAAAACTCGGTTGCTCCGTCATGGCCCACCCCTCAGCCCGCGCGCCAAGTGAATCACAATTCGAAGCCGCCGTCAGTTTCGCAGAGGTCTCGCTTACGCGGGAACGACGATTTAACCCGAGCGAATTGAACTCTCTCTACGCCGTCAGCACCGCCTCGGTGTCGCGCACGGTGGTGCGGCGCATGTCGCGCACGTGCGCCGTGTCCTCAAACGGCGTGGCGCGATGCATGGTGCAGCGGTTGTCCCACACCACGAGATCGCCCGCTCGCCATTTGTGGCGATAGACGAAGCGCGGCTCGGTCGCGAACGCGATGAGCTCCGCGAGCAGCGCGCGCGCTTCCTCCTGCTCCATGTCGACGATCTCGCTCGCGTGCGAGGCGAGATAGAGCGTCGTCCGTCCCGAAGGATGGCGCCGCACCACGGGGTGGAATGCCCCCGGCCGCGCCTCGCGCTCCTCCTCGTTCGGCTGATAGCCGCCGAGCTTCTCGCGCGAATGCCAGATCGAATGATAGGCCGTCAGCCCCTCGAGCCGCGCCTTCATCGCTTGCGGCAGCGCATCATAGGCGGCGCGCATGTCGGCGAATTCGGTATCGGCGTCGCTGGGCGGGATGACGCGCGCCGACAGCATCGAATATGTCGCCGAGACCTGGCGGAACGAGCTGTCGGTGTGCCACAGGCGATTGGCGAGCGAATAGGACCGCCGCTCGTCGTCCGGGGCGAGCATGTTGCCATAAGGGTCGAGGTTCGAGACGTCGAAGATCTCGTGGTGGCGGATGCGCTCGTCGGCGCCGGGATAGCGGTTGCGGCCGCGCTGGATCGGCCTGATCTCGAGCTCGCCGAAGTGCCGCGCAAACGCCACCTGCTGCTCATCGTCGATGACCTGCTCCGGCAAGACCGCGACGCCGCATCGGTCCATCGCCGCCACGAATTCGCGGGCCTGCGACGGGCTCGCGGGGCGGCGCAAATCGAGCCCCGTCACCTCGGCGGCGAAGAGCGGATGAAGCGGTTTGACCGAGAGCGGCATGGCAGCCTCCGGCAAGGGCGCCGAACCCTACCGCCCGCGCGCACGCGCAGCAAGGAAGCTTGACGATGCGTCGCCCGGCCCGCACGCTTCGCGCCATGCCGGATGAAGCAAACCAGAAACTTCCGCTCACGGGCCTGCGCGTCCTCGAACTCGGCCATATCGTCGCCGGGCCGACTGCCTCGCTCATCCTCGCCGATCTCGGCGCCGACGTGATCAAGGTCGAGAACCCCGACGGCGGCGACCAGGCGCGGCGCATGCCGGGCGCGGGCTCGGGCTATTACTTCTTCAACCGCAACAAGCGCAGCGTCGCGATCGACCTGAAGGCGCCGCTCGGGAAGGAAGTGTTCCTCTCCCTGGTGAAGACGTCCGACGTCTGCCTCGACAATTACGCGCCCGGCGCGCTCGACCGGCTGGGCTTGGGCTACGGCGCGCTCGCGGCCGAGAACCCGCGCCTCATCCACATGGCGATCAAGGGCTTCCTGCCGGGCCCTTACGAGCATCGCCCCTCGCTCGACGAGCTGGCGCAGATGATGGGCGGGCTCGCCTTCATGACCGGGCCGCCGGGCCGGCCGATGCGCGCCGGCGCCTCGATCATCGATATCGGCGCCGCGACTTACGGCGTCATCGGCATTCTCGCCGCGCTCTATCGCCGCGCCGCGAGCGGCACGGGCGAGCACATCACCTCGGGCCTCTACGAGACGACCGTGTTCTGGGTCGGGCAGTGGATGGCGCGCGCCGCCGCGACCGGCGAGCCGTCGCGCCCGATGGCCGAGATCGGCCAGTCGCTGCGCATGGGCTGGGGCATCTTCCATCTGTTCGCGACGGCCGATGACGAGCAGGTGTTCATCGGCGTCACCTCGAACGCGCACTGGCAGCGCTTCTGCGCCGCGTTCGGCCTCGAGGCGCTTTACGCCGACGAGCGCCTCGCCACCAACGAGAAGCGCGTCCATGCGCAGGACTGGATGCTGCCGCGCGTGCGCGAGGCCGCTCTGCGCTACAAGAGCGCCGAGCTGCAGCAGAAACTCGAGGCGGCGAGCGTGCCCTATGCGCCGCTGCGCCGGCCGGACCAGTTGAAGGACGACCCGCATCTGCGGGCGGGCCAGCTCCTTGCCGTGCCGATGGCGGACGGGCGCACGGGCGATCTGCCGAAGCTGCCCTTCTCCAGCACCGCTTATGATTTCACCCTGCGCCTGCCGCCGCCCAAGCTCGGCGAGCACACGAGCGAGGTGTTGTCGAGCCTCGGCCTCGGCGCCGCCGAGATCGACGCCCTCATCGCCGCCAAAGTGGTGGCGCAGGGCGAGGGGAGATAGGGGCTAGTCGCACGCCCTTGCGAACTCTACGCTCTGAGCGTATATTTCAATGAGCGCCGCCCGCGGCATCTCCTTCGTGCTCGACGAGGAGTTGAGCGAGGACGATCTCGTCGCGATCGTCGTCACGCTCCCTTCGGGACCAGGCGCTGCGCGTCTGGGCGCAGGTGGCCCTCGAGGCACGCACCATGATCCTGCGGCAGCTTGCGATCTATGGCGTGCGACTTGGGCCGGGCGAGGTCGGATGGCCGGCGCTGCGTCGCGTCGCACTGGCGGCGATGGAGGAATTCGATGTCGATTCTATCCGAATTGAAGAAACGCGTCGGATCGCGGGTGCGCGTTCGGGCCGCGCCGTCCCGGCGATCGAGTTCCGCCGGCCCGCGCGTGAGCCTGATCCTCAGCCGCGTGCCGGAGCGCCCCGTCGGCGACGTGTTTGAGGTGGCGCGGCAGCTCGTCCGGCTTGGAATACCGCTCCGCACGGCCAAAAAGACCGTCGAGGAACTCGTTGCGGGCAAGCTCAGCTATGTCGAGGCGCCCGCTGTTGCAAACTACACCGCCCTGAAGCGCCGGCTCTCCCGTCAATGGGTCGCATCGCGGCAGATTCGTCTTCATGCCGTCGACGTGAAGGCCTTGCGCGCGCGCCTCGGCATCAGCCAGGAGGCATTTGCCGGCCGCTACGGTTTTTTTGCGTGCTGACGGCCCCATCAACGGCCTGAGCTTCCGCGCCTATGTCGAGCAGTTTCTTGTGCCGACGCTGGCCCCCGGCGACATCGTCGTCATGGACAATCTCGGCAGTCACAAGGGCCGCGTCATCCGAAGCATCCTCCGCGCCGCCGGCGCAAGGCTCTTCTTCCTGCCGCCCTACTCGCCGGACCTCAACCCGATCGAGCAGGTGTTCGCGAAGCTCAAAGCGCTCCTGCGAAAGGCCGCCGAGCGAACCATCACCGCGACCTGGCAACGCATCGGCAAGCTGCTCGACGCCTTCACGCCACAGGAATGCGCCAACTATCTCGCAAACTCAGGATATGCTTCAGCTTAAGGCGATCACGCTCTAGTCGCACGCCCTTGCGAACTCTACGCTCTGAGCGTATATTTCAATGAGCGCCGCCCGCGGCATCTCCTTCGTGCTCGACGAGGAGTTGAGCGAGGACGATCTCGTCGCGATCGTCGTCACGCTCCCTTCGGGACCAGGCGCTGCGCGTCTGGGCGCAGGTGGCCCTCGAGGCACGCACCATGATCCTGCGGCAGCTTGCGATCTATGGCGTGCGACTTGGGCCGGGCGAGGTCGGATGGCCGGCGCTGCGTCGCGTCGCACTGGCGGCGATGGAGGAATTCGATGTCGATTCTATCCGAATTGAAGAAACGCGTCGGATCGCGGGTGCGCGTTCGGGCCGCGCCGTCCCGGCGATCGAGTTCCGCCGGCCCGCGCGTGAGCCTGATCCTCAGCCGCGTGCCGGAGCGCCCCGTCGGCGACGTGTTTGAGGTGGCGCGGCAGCTCGTCCGGCTTGGAATACCGCTCCGCACGGCCAAAAAGACCGTCGAGGAACTCGTTGCGGGCAAGCTCAGCTATGTCGAGGCGCCCGCTGTTGCAAACTACACCGCCCTGAAGCGCCGGCTCTCCCGTCAATGGGTCGCATCGCGGCAGATTCGTCTTCATGCCGTCAACGTGAAGGCCTTGCGCGCGCGCCTCGGCATCAGCCAGGAGGCATTTGCCGGCCGCTACGGGCTCGACGTGGCGACCGTACGAAATTGGGAGCAGGGGCGAACCAAGCCCGAAGGCCCGGCCGTGGCATTGCTGCAGCTCATCGAGCGCGATCCCGACAAGGTGGTGGACCTGCTCGCGCGGTGAGGCCGGGTTGACGGGGGAGCCCCCGCCGCCCTAGTTTCCGGGCGCTTTCCGGGATGTCTTTCGTCCGCCCCTGAGGCCGGCCAGTCCGCGAGTGTCGCGCACTGGTCCGTTTGGGTTTTGGAGATGTCGATGTTCGAGAGCCTGGGCAACCGCCTCTCCGCCGTGTTCGACCGGCTGTCGCGCCATGGCGCGCTCAGCGAGGAGGACGTGGCGTCGGCGCTGCGCGAGATCCGCGTGGCGCTGCTCGAGGCCGACGTGGCGCTGCCGGTGGTCAAGAGCTTCGTCGACGGCGTGCGCGAGAAGGCGCTGGGGCAGGAGGTGCTGCGCTCGGTCACTCCGGCGCAAATGGTGGTAAAAATAGTGCACGACCACCTCGTCGAGACCTTGGGCGGCGGGCACGAGGAAGGGTTGAACCTCAATGCCGTGCCGCCCGTCGTGATCCTCATGCTCGGGCTCCAGGGCTCGGGCAAGACCACGACCGCGGCGAAGCTCGCGCGCCTCCTCAAGACGCGCGAGCGCAAGAAAGTGCTGATGGCGTCGCTCGACGTGAACCGCCCGGCGGCGCAGGAGCAGCTTGCCGTGCTCGGCCGCCAGGTCGAGGTTCCGACCGTGTCGATCGTGCTGGGCGAGCGGCCCATCGGCATCGCGCGCCGCGCGCACGAGCAAGCGAAACGCGAGGGCTACGACGCGCTCATCCTCGACACCGCCGGCCGGCTCCATATCGACGAGGCGCTGATGCTCGAGGCGGCGGCCGTGCGCGACGCCGTGCCGCCGACCGAAAGCCTGCTCGTCGTCGACGCCATGACCGGCCAGGACGCGGTCAATGTCGGCAAATCCTTTGCCGAGCGCGTCGGCGTCACCGGCATCGTGCTGACGCGCGTCGATGGCGATGCGCGCGGCGGCGCCGCGCTCTCCATGCGCGCCGTCACCGGCAAGCCCATCAAGTTCATGGGCACCGGCGAGAAGATCGACGCGATCGAGGCGTTCCACGCCGCGCGCGTCGCCGGCCGCATCCTCGGCATGGGCGACGTCGTCGGCCTGGTCGAGAAAGCCGCCGAGACGATCGACCAGGAAGAGGCGGAAAAGCTCGCGAAGAAGCTCGAGAAGGGCAGCTTCGATCTCGACGACCTTGCGGGGCAGTTGCGTCAGCTCCGCAAGATGGGCGGCGTCGGCGGTCTTTTGGGCATG
The DNA here is from genome assembly GCA_963729295.1 of uncultured Alphaproteobacteria bacterium. Taxonomy (GTDB): domain Bacteria; phylum Pseudomonadota; class Alphaproteobacteria; order ATCC43930; family CGMCC-115725; genus DATJLY01. The sequence goes on along the minus strand of CAVSNJ010000006.1, from coordinate 241,062 downwards.
CTGCCCGGCATTGCCAAGGTGAAGAAGCAGATCGAGGAGGCGCGGCTCGACGAGAAGGTGCTGAAGCGGCAGGAAGCGATCATCGGCTCGATGACCAAGTCCGAGCGGCGCAATCCCAAGGTTCTCGACGCCTCGCGCCGGCGCCGCATCGCCGCCGGCTCCGGCACCTCGGTGCCCGAGATCAACCGCCTCCTGAAGCAGTATCAGGACATGGCGCAGATGATGAAGCGGATGAACAAGCTCGGCAAAAAGGGTCTGGCGCGGCACGGCGTCCAGGCGCTCCTGCCCGGCGGCTTCCGCTGACGCTTTTCGGAAGGACACGAAGGAGACGAGATGGCGCTCAAGATCAGACTGGCCCGCGGCGGCGCGAAGAAGCGCCCCTTCTTCAGCATCGTGATCGCGGATTCGCGCAGTCCCCGCGACGGCCGCTTCATCGAGAAGGTCGGAACCTACAACCCGATGGTCGACAAGACCCATGCCGAGCGGCTCGTGATGAACACCGAGCGCATCAAGCACTGGCTCGCGCTGGGTGCGATGCCGACCGATCGCATCGCCCGCTTCCTGGGCGACGCGGGCTTGCGCGAGAAGCCCGAGATCCGCGAGACGCCGAAGAAGTCCGCGCCCAAGGCCAAGGCGCAGGAGCGCGCCAAAGGCGCTGCCGAAGCCGCCGGCGCCGCTGCACCTGCCGCCGCGCCTGCCGCCGTACCCGCTGCCGCGGCGGGCGGCGACGACTGAGAGCGGAGACAGGCGTGACGCAATCCCGCGTGCTCCTCGCCATCGTCACCGCGCCGCACGGCGTGAAGGGGCTCGTGCGCGTCAAGAGCTTCGCCGCGGAGCCGGACTCGCTGACGCGCTATGGCGCGCTCGAAGACGAGGCCGGGATGCCGGTGGCGCTGTCCGTCGTGGGATTGGCGAAGGGCGTGGTGCTGGCGCGGATCGGCGGCATCGCCGATCGCGACGCCGCCGAGCGGGCGAAGGGCACGCGCCTCTATCTCCCGCGCGCCGCGCTGCCCGCGACCGAGCCCGAGGAATTCTACCACGCCGATCTTTTGGGCTTGGCCGCCGAACTCGAAGACGGCACCGTGCTGGGCCACGTGCGCGCCGTCCATAATTTCGGCGCCGGCGACAGCATCGAGATCGCGCGCGAAGCTGCGGCGCCGCTCATGGTGCCGTTTACGCGCGCGGCGGTGCCGGCGGTCGAGCTCGACAAGGGCCGCATCGTCGTGGCGCCGCCCGACGGCCTGCTCGCGCCGCAGCGCGAAGACGCCGATGCGGAGCGCTGACATGGCGTCGTGGCAGGCAACCATATTCACGATCTTCCCGGAGATGTTTCCGGGGCCGCTGGCGCATTCGCTTGCCGGCAAGGCGCTGGCGCAGGGCGTGTGGCGGCTTGTCACGGTGGACATCCGCGACTTCGCGCGCGATAAGCACCGCTCGGTCGACGATGCGCCGTTCGGCGGCGGGCCGGGCATGGTGATGCGACCCGACGTGGTCGATGCGGCGCTCGCCGGCGTCGCGGCGCCGGGGCCGGCGATCTGCCTCTCGCCGCGCGGCCGCCCGCTCGAGCAGGGGCGCGTCGCCGAGCTCGCGGCGGGGCCGGGCGTGCGGCTCGTGTGCGGCCGGTTCGAAGGAATCGACGAGCGCGTGCTTTTGGCGCGCGGCATCGAGGAGCTGAGCCTCGGCGATTTCGTGCTCTCGGGCGGCGAGCCCGCGGCGCTGGCGCTGATCGATGCGTGCGTCAGGCTTCTGCCCGGCGTGCTCGGCGATGCGGCGTCGGCCGAGGAGGAAAGTTTCGCTTCGGGGCTGCTCGAATATCCCCACTACACGCGGCCGCAGAGCTGGCAGGGGATGGACGTTCCTGAGGTGCTGCTGTCGGGCCACCATGGCGAGGTGCGGCGGTGGCGGCAGAACGAGGCGGAGCGGGCGACGCGCGAGCGGCGCCCCGATCTGTGGCAACGATATCTCGCGCAGCGGCGCGGCAAGACGGAATAGGAGGGTTGGCGGTGAATCTTCTCGAGGAGATCGCCGGCGAGGAAGTGAAGAAGCTTCTCGCCCAGCGCGGCGTGCCGGAATTCCGGCCGGGCGACACGCTCAAGGTGAGTATCAAGGTGGTGGAAGGCGAGCGCGAGCGCATCCAGATGTTCGAGGGCGTGTGCATCGCGCGCAAGAACGCCGGCATCAATTCGAGCTTCACCCTGCGCAAGATTTCCTACGGCGAGGGCGTAGAGCGCATCTTCCCGCTCTATTCGCCGCGCATCGCCGCGATCGAGGTGGTGCGCCGCGGCGCCGTCAGGCGCGCCAAGCTCTATTACCTGCGCGGCCTCGCCGGCAAGGCGGCGCGCATCACCGAGCGCGCTCGCGACACGGAGACAGAGAGCGCGGCGGCGGACGCCGCTGCCGAGAAGAAAGAGTGAGGGGACGATGGCGCGCACGCTCTACGACAAGATCTGGCAGAGCCACCTGATCGACGAGCAGACGGACGGCACCTGTCTCATCTATATCGACCGCCATCTCGTGCACGAGGTGACGAGCCCGCAGGCGTTCGAGGGCCTCCGCGTCACCAATCGCAAGGTGCGGCGGCCCGACCTCACGCTCGTCGTCGCCGACCACAACGTACCGACGACCGACCGCTCGGCCGGCATCATCGAGCCCGAATCGCGCCTCCAGGTCGAAACGCTCGACAGGAACGTCAAGGATTTCGCCCTGCCGCATTATTTCGACATGAACGACATTCGCCAGGGCATCGTCCACATCATTGGCCCGGAGCAGGGCTTTACGCTGCCCGGCACGACGCTCGTCTGCGGCGACAGCCACACGGCGACGCACGGCGCCTTCGGCTGCCTTGCCTTCGGCATCGGCACGACCGAGGTCGAGCACGTGCTGGCGACGCAGACGATGATCCAGCGCCGCGCCAAGAACATGCTGATCCGCGTCGAGGGCGAGCTGCCGTTCGGGATCGCGGCGAAGGATGTGATCCTCGCCATCATCGGCAAGATCGGCACGGCGGGCGGCACCGGCCACGTCATCGAATATGCCGGCAGCACGATCCGCGGCCTCTCGATCGAGGGCCGCATGACGGTGTGCAACATGTCGATCGAGGCGGGCGCGCGCGCCGGATTGATCGCGCCCGACGACAAGACTTATGCCTACCTCATGGGCCGGCCGATGGCGCCCAAGGGCGCCAAGTGGGAAGCGGCGCTCGCGCAATGGCAGACGCTGCCGTCCGATGCCGGCGCGCGCTACGACAGCGAGATCGCGCTCGACGCCAAGGACATCGCGCCGCAGGTGACCTGGGGCACGAGCCCGCAGGACGTGCTGCCGATCACGGGCGCGGTGCCCGATCCCGCCGCCGAGACGGACGACTACCGCCGCCGCTCGATCGAGCGCTCGCTCGAATATATGGACCTGAAGCCGGGCACGAAGCTCGCCGAGATTCCGGTGCAGCGCGTCTTCATCGGCTCCTGCACCAACAGCCGGATCGAGGATCTGCGCGCCGCCGCGGCGGTGGCCAAGGGGCGCAAGGTTGCGGCGAGCGTCAACGCGCTCGTCGTGCCGGGCTCGGGCCTCGTCAAGCACCAGGCGGAGGAGGAGGGGCTCGACAAGATCTTCCTCGCCGCGGGCTTCGAATGGCGCGAGGCCGGCTGCTCGATGTGCCTTGCCATGAACGCCGACCGGCTCGAGCCGGGCGAGCGCTGCGCCTCGACCTCGAACCGCAATTTCGAGGGGCGCCAGGGCCGCGGCGGGCGCACGCATCTCGTGAGCCCGGCGATGGCCGCCGCCGCCGCGGTCGCGGGCCACCTCACCGACGTGCGGAAGCTCAGCTAGGCGTGAAGGCGTCGAGCAGCTTGCCGATGCGTTGCCAGGTCGCGGTGATGGTTCGCTCGGCGGCCTTTCGCAGGAGCGCTTTGAGCTTCGCGAACACCTGCTCGATCGGGTTGAGGTCCGGCGAGTAGGGCGGCAGGAAGAAGAGCCTTGCGCCGGCGGCGCGGAGGATGCTTCGGATGACGCGGCGCTTGTGACTGCCGAGATTGTCCATGACGACGATGTCGCCGGGGGCCAGCATCGGCACAAGAAACTGCTCGACATAGGCGCGGAAGCTCAGGCCGTTGATCGGGCCGTCAAGCACGCACGGCGCATCGATGCGGTCCTTACGCAGCGCGGCGAGGAAGGTCAGCGTTCGCCATCGTCCATGCGGGACCTTGGCGACGAGCCGCTTGCCCCTGGCGCAGCGGCCATGGGTGCGGGTCATATTGGTCTTGGCCCAGGTCTCGTCGATGAAGACGAGGCGCTTGAGATCAAGCCTGCCCTGATACGTCTTCCAGCGGCTTACGCGCGAACGTGCCGATGAGCACCGCTTCGGCGATCGCATAAGGCTGCGCCGCGCGCCACAGCGCCGCGACATCGGCGCCCGCTGGAACGGCAAGCTCGGCGCGGTCGAGCGCCGCGAGCCGGAAACGATAATGATGCACGCGTCCCGGCGGCGGGCACGGGCCGTCATAGCCGATGCGGCCGAAATCGTTGTGCACGCTCGCGAGCGTCCGGCCCGCGCCGCGCGGCAGCGAATTCGCGTTCGCCGGAATGTCATAGACGCCCCAGTGGCGAAACGTGCCGGCCGGTGCGTCCGGGTCCTCGACGATGAGGACGAAGCTTTTGCTGCCGTCCGGCGCATCGTGCCAGGCGAGCGGCGGCGACACATTTTCGCCGGCGCAGCTATAGGCCGCCGGGATCGGCGCGCCGTCGGCGAAGGCGGGGCTGGTCAGCGCGAAGGGCAAGGCTAGAGGCGGCGCGGCCCGCGCAAGAGCGCGGCGAGGATGAACGCGGCCGTCATCACGCCGAGCATCGGCAGCAGGAAGAGAAAGAGGCCGAGGAAGAGCACGATCCCCGCCGCCGCGAAGGCCGCCAATCCGACGAGCGCCAGCACGACGCCGAGCGGCCCTTGGGGCCGCGCCACGAAGATGCGCTGGCGCACCCAGAGCTGGTCCTGGTCCCGCCGCCGTCGCCCGGCATGGTCGGGCGGCAGAATTTCGGGCTCCGCCACAGGTCGCCGCGGCCGGTCGCGATCATCGTTCCACATGGCGTCGATGTGGGCGCGCGGGCGCCGCGATACAAGCCGGCTTGCGCCGCCGCGCGTCTTGCCTTGGGCCGGGCGGCGGGGTAGGGATCGGCCCGAATCGCAAGGGACGCGACATGGACAAGTTCACGGTGCTCGAGGGCGTGGCGGCGCCGCTCCCGGCCATCAACATCGACACCGACAAGATCATCCCGGCGCGGCATTTGAAATCGGTGAAGCGCACGGGCTTCGGCCAGTTCCTGTTCGAGCCGCTGCGCTATCGCCCGGACGGCTCGGAGAACCCCGATTTCGTCCTCAACAAGCCGGCCTATCGCAGCGCGCAGATCCTGGTCGCGGGCGCGAATTTCGGCTGCGGCTCCTCGCGCGAGCATGCGCCCTGGGCGCTGATGCAGTTCGGCATCCGCGCCGTCATCGCGCAGTCCTTCGCCGATATTTTCTACAACAATTGTTTCCAGAACGGCGTCCTGCCGATCAAGCTGCCGCCCGAGACGGTGCAGCTTTTGATGGACGACGCCGAGAAAGGGGCGAACGCGCGCCTCACGATCGATCTCGCGAAACAGACGATCACGCGGCCCGACGGCTCGACCGTGAGCTTCGAGATCGATCCCTTCCGCAAGCATTGCCTCTTGAACGGGCTCGACGATATCGGCATCACCTTGCAGAAGGAGAAGGCGATTTCCGCGTACGAGGCGAAGAGCCGCAGCGCCGAGCCCTGGGTCTGACATGGCGGCCAACCGCAAGCTTCTGCTTCTGCCGGGCGACGGCATCGGCCCCGAGGTGATGCGCCAGGTCGCGCGCGTCGTCGAATGGTTCGACAAACGCCGCATCGCGAGCTTCGATGTGAGCGAGGATCTGGTCGGCGGCTGCGCCATCGACAAATTTGGCACGCCCTTGACCGACGCGACGATGGCCCGCGCGCAGGAAGCGGACGCGGTGCTGCTGGGCGCGGTCGGCGGCCCCAAATGGGACGATCTGCCGTTCGCGCAAAAGCCCGAGCGCGGCCTTCTGCGTCTGCGCAAGGACATGGAACTCTTCGCCAATCTGCGCCCGGCGCTCGTGTTCCGGCCGTTGATCGGCGCGTCGACCTTGAAGCCCGAGGTGATCGACGGGCTCGATCTCCTCATCATCCGCGAATTGACCGGCGGCGTTTATTTCGGCGAGCCGCGCGGGATATCCGATCTCGGCAACGGCGAGCGCCGCGGCATCAACACGCAAGTCTATACGACCACGGAAATCCGCCGCGTCGCGCGCGCCGCCTTCGAGCTTGCGCGGAAGCGCCAGCGCCGGCTCTGCTCGGTCGAGAAGGCGAACGTGATGGAATTGGGCGTCCTCTGGCGCGAGGAAGTGACGAAGCTCCAGCGCGAGGAATTCGCCGATGTAGCGCTCTCGCACATGTATGCCGACAATTGCGCGATGCAGCTCGTGCGCAACCCCAAGCAGTTCGACGTGATCGTCACCGACAATCTCTTCGGCGACATCCTGTCGGATTGCGCGGCGATGCTGACGGGCTCGCTCGGCATGCTGCCCTCGGCCTCGCTGGGCGCGCCGGACAAGAGCGGGCGCCGTCGCGCGCTCTACGAGCCGGTGCATGGCAGCGCGCCCGACATTGCCGGCAAGGATGCGGCCAACCCGCTCGCCTCGATCCTCTCGCTCGCCATGATGCTGCGCTATTCGTTCGATCTCGAGGACGAGGCGAAGCTCCTGGAAGGTGCGGTGCTGGCGGCGCTCGAAGGGGGTGCGCGCACCGGCGACATCATGGAGCCGGGCAAGGCGCGCGTCTCCACGACGGCGATGGGCGACACGGTGCTGCGCGCCCTCGAACAGCGCGCGTAAAGCACTCGTTAACGGCGGCGCGGCGCCGCGCCCGCTTTCGCAGTTTCGCAACCTTCTGGCGTTAAGACTGCGCCCGGATGTTGCGGATCTTCGGACATTTCGTGCCGGCCCCGGCGTTTGCCCTGGGTCTCGCCGAGGCGGCGCTCTTGGCGTGCGCCTTCTATCTCGTCAGCGCGCCGGCCGAGGCGCTGGCCTTCCGTCTCGTCGCGGCGCCGGCGCAAGTGTCTTTGGGCGTCGCAGGTCTCGCCATCCTGGCGATGGTGTCGGTCGGGCTCTATCACCACGACGTCTTCCTCGACCCGCGCCTCATGGCGGTGAAGGCGGCGGCCGCGCTGTTGCTCCTGCTGCCGCTCGCCGCCGTCGCGGCCTTCGCGCTCTCGAACCAGGTGCTCGAGGGCGCCCACGGCGGCTGGGCCGGATGGTGCCTCAAGGCGGCGTTCGCCTGGATGGCGGCGGTGCTGGCGACACGCACGCTCTTCCTGCGCCATGCCGACAGCGAGCGCTTCCGCCGCCCGGTGCTGGTGCTCGGCACCGGCATCAAGGCGGGCCGGATCGCCGATTACGTGCGGCGCGGACACTCGCGCTCGTTCCGCGCCATGGGCTTCATCCATGCGTGCGGCGATCTGCGCATCGTCATGGGCGCGAAGCTCGATCTCGATCGCACCGAGGACGAATACGCGCTGATGCGCGCGGCGCGCCAAGCCCAAGCGCGCGAGGTCGTGGTCGCGACCGACGAGCGCCGCGGCATGCCGATCCTGCAGCTCCTGCATTGCAAGATCGCCGGCATCAATGTTGTCGATTACCTGACCTTCTGGGAGCGCGAGGAACGGAAGGTCGATCTCGATTCGCTGCAGCCGAGCTGGCTCATCTTCTCCGACGGCTTCCGGCAGGGCATGCTGATCGACGCGATGAAGCGCGCCTTCGACCTGATCGTCGCCGCCCTGCTCCTGCTGTTCGTGCTGCCGGTCATGCTGGTGGCGGCGATCGCCATCTTCCTCGAGGACGGCGCGCCCGTGCTCTATCGCCAGGAGCGCGTGGGGCGCGACGGCCGGCTCATCACGCTCCTGAAATTCCGCAGCATGCGGCGCGACGCCGAGGGGGCCCGGCCCCAATGGGCGACGAGCGCCGATCCGCGCATAACCCGCGTCGGCATGGTGCTGCGCCAGTTCCGCGTCGACGAGCTGCCGCAGCTCGTCAATGTCTTGAAAGGCGACATGAGCTTCGTGGGCCCGCGGCCCGAGCGGCTCTTCTTCGTCGACGAGCTCGCGAAAACCATCCCGTTCTACCGCGAGCGCCATTCGGTGAAGCCGGGCATCACCGGCTGGGCGCAGGTGAATTACCCCTACGGCGCCTCGCTCGAGGATTCGCGCCAGAAGCTCGCCTACGACCTTTATTACGTGAAGAACCGCACGCTCTTCCTGGATTTCCTGATCCTGGTGCAGACCGTGCGCGTCGTCCTCTTCCACGAGGGCGCGCGCTAGATCCTCAGATCAACGCGGCGATGAGGCGCACCGCCTCGATCACGACGGCCCACGCGGCGAGCGAGGCGAGGATGAGGCCGGGGCCCCAGCCGCGAATCGGCGCGGCGACTTCAGTCTCAGTCAGGATCTCGGCGCGGGCTTTCATGGCGGGCCCTCTCGTGTGAGCGTCACGGGAAGCTTGGCCGCCGCGCGTTAATTCTCGGTGAATCGCCTAAAATTCTGCCTTTTTTGAAATCGGGGTGGGTTCAGGCTGACGATTTGGCAGCGAGACGCGAGGCATCGGTCCATCCCTATGTTCGATCGAAGAGACACCATGATCGGCGTGACCCGCCTGTCCCACCCCGACTTCTTGATCGAGATCGATCTGGTGGCGATCACCGAGGCGTGACTCCGACGACCTTAATGCGCCGCCGCCGCAGCGGCGCGGGGCCTGATCTCGCCGCGGAGGGCTGCGGCGTGGTTGCCCTTGGTGACGCAGCCGACCTCGTCGGCGATGCGGGTCCAGCTGTCGCCGCCATCCTCGCTCATATGCACGGTGCCCTCGGTGTCACCGACGAAGAGCTCGTAGCCGCCGGGCCAGCACGCCATGGTCAGCGCCTCGATATTGGCGCGGGGCGCCACGGCGAAGCCCTTCGGCTCGGTGTCCCAGCTGCGCCCGTGATCGCGGCTGCGCACGATCGTGGTGTCGGCGACATGCGTGCCCATCCAGAAGCCGGGATGGAACTTCGCGCCCGACATGAACAGAATCTTCTCGTCGGGCGACAGCATCATGTGGTCGGGATAGGCTAGGCGGAACTCCTCGCCGGTCATCCGCTCCCAGTGATCGCCGCCATCGCTGCTCCGATAGAGGCCGACGCCTGTCGTCATGAACACGGTGTCGGGCCGCGACCGCAGCAGCATCACCTGGTGGACGTCGCGATAGGCGCCGTCGTCGGGCTTGGAATAATCGGCGAGCTCGCGCCAGGACTGGCCGCCATCCTCGGTTTTGAGCAGCGCGCCCTGCTCAATCGCGGCGTAGATGCGCTGCGGCGTGCGCGGATCGAACACCATCATCTTGGTGTGGGCGATGCGCGGCGGCTCCGGGAAGGTCCAGTATTCGGTGCCCGGCACCTGGCGCAGCGCCGGAAGCTCGCTCCAGCTTTGGCCGAGATCGCGGCTCTTGAAGAGCGCGGCGGGCTGCGTCCCGGCATAGAGCGTGATGCCGCCCGCTTCGGCGACCGACGCGACGGTATAAACATTCTTGATGGCGAGGCCGGAATTGCGCTCTTCCCAGAGCGCGCCGTCTTCGCTGAAGAGCACGCCATCGCCATGCGTGCCGACGAAAATGCCGGGCCGGCCCGGCAAGGTCGTCAAGGTCGTCGCGTGCACGCCGGCGAGCGCGGTGCCGGCCTTACGCCACTCGCCGGATGATTCGCGCGCCAGCGTTGTGACGCCGCTCGAAGTGGCGACCAGCAACCGGTCCGGCGCGCTCGGGCCGTCATAGCGGTTCATTCCATTGGGGGAGAGACAGGCCAGCATGATCGCGCCTCCTCGCGCTCGAAGACAATCTTGCACGGCGCCTATCGCCATGCTAATCCGACTGTCTGGTCGGAAAAGATATACGACTGACCAGTCGGAAATACAAGAGGTCGATTTTGACGCGGAAAAAAGAGATCGATCGGGATCGGATTTTAGATGCTGCCGAGGCCGTGATTCTTGAATCCGGTGGCCGAAGTTTCACGCTCGACGCCGTCGCCGCGCGTGCCGGCATCAGTAAGGGCGGTCTCGTCTATAGCTTCGCGACTAAAGATGACTTGGTGCACGCAACGCTCGAAAGGGAAATGGCGCGCTTTCGAGAGGCCGTGCGCCGCCGAGTCGGTGGCGGGCCGATTGGGCCGATCGAACTGGTTCTCGCCCATATCGAGGAAGCGCTCGACGAGGACGATGCCGCAACGCAAATGGCGGCCTTTCTTGTAACCGCGTTGGTGCATGCCCCTGACATGCTGGAGCCAGTGCGACGTTATTACCGCGCTCTGCTCGATCCGCTTCGATCGGAAGGTGGCGGTATGCATGAAGTCCGTCACGCACTGCTGGCGGTTGAAGGAATTTTCCTGCTCCGAGGACTTGGCTTCGTCGAGGTCTCGGCGGACGAACAGAAATCCGTCCTGCTCCATGCGCGCGACATCGTCGCCTCGCTGTTGGCCAAACGTCGAGCGTGCGCGCCCCACGCTCCTAGACCAAAATGACACGCTCATGACGAGTGGAAGTTGATTAGCGCTGCGCGCCGCGGCGGCCGTACATCCATATAACGCGTCTCGCTAAATCCGCTGGTTCGAGCGACGCGGAGGTCGCGCCGCACAGCAAATGTTGGGCGCGTCAAATGTTAGGTGCGTCGCGCCAACGAAAACGGCCGGCCCCCGAGGGGACCGGCCGCTGCCGTTTGCCGTGCCGGATCGTGCGCCGGCGCTAGAACACGAGTCCCGCTTCGAGGATGCCGCGGACCTGCGTGTCGCTGGTCCCGCTCGCGCCGAAGCCGGCGCCGGGCGTGATGCTGCTCGCCTTGATGAAGGACGCCTCGGCCCGCGCGAAGAAGATCTTGTACTGAAATGTCGGCGTGATCGTCAGCTCCCACGCCTTGCTGCCGTGGCCATAGCCGAGCAGGTTGGGTCCGGGGATGAATGTGGCCGTCCCGGGGATGCCGGAGTTGGATCCCGTCGAGCTGATGTATTCGACGCGCGCCGGCAGGCTCCAGCCGCCGAGGCTCATGCCCATCAAATCGGTCGAGGGATCGAAGGTGTAGCCGACGAGGAGCGCGCCGCCGATGGTCGAGCCGCTGTTGAAGGCAACGGGCGGCGCGCCGTTCAGGATCGTGACGGCCGGCGTGTGGGTATATTGGATATAGGGATTGATGACCCACGGGCCCCCGGTCCAGGTCCAGGAGAGATCGTATTGCTGCTCGCTCGCGGCGGGCTCCGGCGTCGCGAAGTTGAAGAAGCCGGTCGACAGGTTGATCGTATGGTCGGTCGAGGTATTGCCGCCGCCGGCGAAGATGAGGGTGTCGGCGCTGTCGACCGTCCAGGTCACCGACCCGGTCAGATACGTGAAGTGATCGGAATAGAACCCGTCATTCCACGACAGCGCAAAGGCCAACGGGCCCCACGTGTAGTTGCCCTGGACGCCGCGGTTGATGATGTTCTCCTGGTTCCACAAGAGACCGCGCTGGATGTTGAGGTTCTGGTAGGTGAAGGTGCCTTCCTCGCCGATCAGCGTCGGCAGCTTGCCGGCCTCGAACGACAGGCTGTCGGTCGGCGCCCACTTGCCGTAGGCCTCGGGCAGCGGCCCGAACAGCGCGCTGTTGGCATGCTGGGCGTCGACATAGGGGATGCCGACGATCGGCAGCGAGTAGGCGCCGGCCATGAGGAAATACTGGAACTGGCCGTCGGTCTTCTGCACCTCGACCATGCCGTTGGTCAGATCCAACTCCCCGGTGTTGTTGCCGCTGAAGCCGTTGGGGAGCGTCGGCGGAGCGATGCCGGCCTCGACCGGCACGCGGTTGCTCTGGACGAAGCCCATGCCGGTCAACTGGCCGGTGATGTAGGTCTTGCCGAGCCAGGGCCCGAGATCGACGTTGAATGGGTTCGGATTGGCCGTGATGGTCCCGCCCATCGCCGGCGATGTCATCGCGTTCGACGTCGGCGCCGCGGGTGCGGCGGCGGGCGCGGCGGCGCCGGGAGCGGCGGGCGCTGCCGGCGCAGGCGCTGCTTGCGCCTGCTGGTCGGTTGCCGTTTGCGCTTCGACGGCCTGCGGAATCGCGAGCGCGCCCACCAACAGGGCGACGACGCTAGCGAGCGATTTCGGGTGCATGATTCTTGTCCCCTTTCAGGTTCCACCAATCGGGCAGGTTGTCTCCCTGCCCATTACATAGGCGCCGTGCACAGCAAACGGACAAAGATCCCCGCCCCAGCGCGCCGTACACGCGACTTCTCGGGGATACCTGCAAATCGCTTGCCACATGGCGAATTCATGTCGGGGGCAACGATTGCCGCCGCCCCGGAGGTGGGGCAAGATGTTTCGGGGCGAGACGGAAATTAGTTTCGTGGGCGTTGCAGCGGCGCAACGATTACAGCGTTGATGCACAAACAAAAGGCAAGGAGAGGCCAATGAAAAAGTGGCTGATCGGCATCGGCGCGGTGATCGTGCTCGTGGTCGCGGTGCTGCTCGTCGCGCCGCTCCTCATTCCGACCGACACCTACAAGGCGCAGCTCGTGGCGCTGGTGAAGCAGCAGACCGGGCGCAACCTCACGATCGCCGGCCCGGTCCGGCTGTCGTTCCTGCCGTCGGTCGCGGTCGAGGCGAGCGACGTCTCGCTCGCCAACGCGCCGGGCGCGCACGATCCCAACATGGTGCAGTTGAAGAAGCTCGCGATCGATCTCCGGGTGCTGCCCTTGCTGCATGGCGCGGTCGAGCTCGGCGAGTTCGTGATGAGCGAGCCGCAGATCTCGCTCGAGGTCGACAAGAGCGGCAAGCCCAACTGGGCGTTCGCGACTGCGGCGCCGGCCAAAGCGCCCGCGAACGCGCCCGCCGCGGCGCCCGCGCCCGGCGGTGGCGGCACGCTTGCCGCTGTCGCAGATCAGCCTCGGCGACGTGCACATCGAGAACGGTACGATCTCCTACCTCGACGACCGCACCGGGCAGAGCAAGGTCGTGAGCGCCATCGACCTGAAGCTGGCGCTGCCGAGCCTCGACAGCCCGCTCGCCGCCGAAGGTTCGGCGCAATATAACGGCCAGAAGCTGTCGCTCTCGCTCGGCGTGGCGAAGCCGCGGGCACTCATCTCCGGCGCCACGAGCGGCTTCAGCATCAAGCTCGACGGCGCGCCGCTGACGGTCGGGTTCGCGGGCGACATGACCGCGCTGCCGCCGCAGAAATTTGGCGGCACGATCGACCTGACGATACCGTCGGTGCGCAACCTCGCGAGCTGGGCGGGCTCGCCGCTGCCGCCCGGCGGCGGCTTGCAGAAGCTCACGATCAAGGGCCGCATCGACGCCGCCGGCAGCAAATACTCGTTCAGCGACGCCAGCATCGCGATCGACGCGATCACCGCGCAAGGGACGCTCGCGATCGATCTCGGCGGCGCGAAGCCGGCGCTGAAAGGCTCGCTCGCGGTCGACAAGCTCGACGTCAATCCCTACCTGCCGCCGGAAACAGCCGCCGCGCCGGCGTCCGCGCCAGCCGCGGCCGCGCCGGGCGGGCAAGGCGGGACGGCGGCGAGCTCCGGCTGGAGCGACGCGCCGATGGATTTTTCCGGCCTGTCGCTCGCCAACGCCGATTTCGACGTGAAGGCGAACGCGGTCCTCTATCGCAAGATCGTGGTCGGGCCGAGCGCGCTCGCGATCCACCTGAAGGACGGCAAGCTCGAGACCGACGTGTCGCAGCTCACGCTCTATGACGGGCAGGGCACGGGCAAGGTCAATGTCGATGGCGCCGCGGCGACGCCGGCGATCGCCATGAACTTCGCCGTGTCCGGCGTCAAGGTCGAGCCGCTGCTCGAGGCCGTGGCCGGCACCGATCGCCTCACCGGAACGGCGAAGCTCAATTTCGACGTCACCGGCACCGGCAAGAGCCAGCGCGCGCTCGTCTCGGCCTTGAACGGCAAGGGCGCGTTCGATCTCACCGACGGGCAGTTGAAGGGCGTGAACCTCCTCTCGCTCGCCGCGAACGCGGCGAAGTCTTTGACCGGCGGCACCGGCGGCAGCAACGTCACGTCGTTCGGCTCGCTCACCGGCACCTTCACCATCACCAACGGCATCCTCAAGAACAGCGATATGCAACTGAAGTCGGGCGTCGTGCCGATGACCGGCGCGGGCACGGTCACTCTGCCGACGCGGCAGGTCGATTACCGCATCTCGCCGAGCGTCGCGGGCGTGCTCAACGTGCCGATCATCGTCAGCGGGCCGTGGGACAATCTGAGCTATCGCCCCGATCTCGCCGGCGCGCTCCAGGGCACGGCCAAGGGGCTCGTCAGCACGCCGGGCGCGATCCTCAACAGCGTGCCCGGCGTCAACCAGGTCCCGGGCGTCAACCAACTTCCCGGCGGCAGCGGCAGCGGCAGCAGCGGCAGCGGCTTCAATCCGCTGAAGGGGATCTTCGGCAAATGAGCCGCCCGGGCCGGCCGCTGCTGCGCGTCGGCGTGGCCGACCTCGTCGCCGAGCTGCATGTCGACCGCAAGGCCGACCGCGAGGCCGAGAAGAGTTTCCGCGGCGGTCACTACCAGCGCCACAATGCGCGCCGGCAGGAGCATCTGGCGTCGTTGCAGCTCGATCTCGCGGGCAAGCGCGTGCTCGAGGTGGGCGCCGGCATCGGCGATCACACGACCTTCTTCCTCGACCGCGAGTGCACCGTCGTCGCGACCGAGCCGCGGCCGGAGAACCGCCGCATCTTCGCGGCGAATCTCGAATCGGCGCGCCGCATCGGCTACGCCAAGGTCGCGAACGTCACGCTCCTGCCGCTCAAGGTCGAGGACATCGCCGCCGGCATCGCCGAGCGCTTCGACATCGTCTATTGCTACGGCCTCCTCTATCACGTGAGCGATCCGGCCGCGGTGCTCGCCGTGCTGGCCGAGCGCTGCGCCGATCTGTTCCTGCTCGAGACGTGCGTCTCCTTCGGCACCGACGAGGCGGTGAACCCGGTGGCCGAGGAACGTGAATCGCCGACGCAATCCACGACCGGCCGCGGCTGCCGCCCGACGCGGCCGTGGCTGATGACGGCATTGAAGCGGCACTACGCGCATGTCTATGTGCCGGCGACGCAGCCGGCGCACGAGGAATTCCCATGCGACTGGACGCGGCCCGAGCCGTTCGCCGGCCGCTACGCGCGCGCGATCTTCGTCGCCTCGCGCCGGCCGCTCGCCAATCCGCATTTGCTCGATCACCTGCCGGACCGGCAGGAGCGCGCCTAGAATCCGATTACCGATCTCCGATCGTCGTTCCCGCGCAAGCGCGAACCCAGGGCGAGCGACGTGCCGTTGCCCTGGGCCCCCGCTTTCGCGGGGACGACGGAATTCAAGCCTTCGCGAACTCGAACAGGCCGCAGCCGTAATCGACGCGATCGGCCGCGCCGGGCGCCACGTCCTCGAGCATCGTGCCGTCGAGACGCACGAGCGAGAACGAGCGGAGATCGAGCGCGCCGAACACCTCGAGCACGGTTGCCGCGCGCAGCACGCGATGGGCGTTGAATTCGACTTTCTGGTCGCGGCCCACCGGCACGCTGAAATAGAGCCGGCCGCCGGGCGCGAGCACGCGCGCCAGCGCCGTCATGAAGGTGATGTGGCCTTCGGGATCGACCGTGTCGCCATAGCGTCCGAGGCCGAAATGCTCGGCGGCGTGGAGGCTCGACAGCGACGCGATGCTGCCGTCGGCGAAGTCCGCCATGCGCTGGGCGTCGGCCTGCACGAAGCGCAAGCCCGCCGGCGGACGCGCGAGCGGCCTGATGTCCACCACTTCGATCTCCATGAAGACGAGGCAATGCGCGATGAAGCCGTCGAGGCGCGAGCCGACATCGACATGGCGCTCGGGCCGCGCCGCATAGAGCTTGCGCGCGGCCCACAAATCCTGGTGGAAATATTCGCCGAGTTCGCCGGCCCGGCGAAAGCGGTCGCGATAGATCGGCCAGCGCCGGGTGATCGGATAGCGCTCCGGGTCCGCGAGCTGCCGGTAGCGGCGCAGGTCGCGCCAATAGAGGAGGCGGCCCTCGATCCCTCTGCCCAACCGGCTCATCGCTTCCTCCCGCTTGCCCCGGCTCACGCCTTGACGATGAAGCACACCTGGCCGCTGCGGCTTTGCCGGATCGTCTCGCGCGCCTTGCGCCGGGCGAGAAATTCGTGCACCGCCTTGGCGCATCCCTCCCAGGCATAGTAGTCGTCGATCAGCACGAGCCCGCCGGGCATGACGCTGTCCCAGAATTTGTCGAGACATAGCAGCGTCGACTCATACCAGTCGCCGTCGAGCCGCAGGACCGCGACAGGCCCGGTCTGGGCGCGCGGCAGCGTGTCCGCGAACCATCCCTTGTGAACATGGATGCGCTCGGGCGGCACCGGCGCCTTGGCGATCACCGCCAGGAATTCATCGAGGCTCGCCGTGTTGTTGTCGTGCCAGAGCGCGGCGCTCCGCGTGCGCTGCGCCTCTTGCGCCGCCGCTCCGTCTTCCGCGCCCGCCGGCGGCAAGCCCGCGAAGCTGTCGAAGAAATGATAATCGCGCTCGGGCCCGCCGATCGTCGCCAAGGCCGGCCGCCATGCCGCCGCGCCAGGTGCCGCATTCGACCACCGCGCCGGTCCGCAGCGCCGGTTGCGCAAGGCACTCCGCGGCGAGCGAAAGATTGGCGAGATAGGCCTTCCTCGGCACCATCGTAGCGTCGCGAAAGCGCCGCCATAGGGCGCAATGGCGCGCGAACCTGAGGGCCGAGCCGACGCCGCGCCCCATCAGCCGCGCGCCGCCCCCGCCGCCGCGGGCGCCGCCGCGCGATACCAGTCGAGGATCTCGTCGCCGGTCCAGAACTGGACGCCCTGGTGCGCCCGCGCGTAGGCGAAAAATTCTTCGAGATAGCGGATGCGGTGCGGCACGCCGGTGATGTAGGGATGGATCGCGATCGACAAAATCTTGGCGCGGCGCGCGCCTTCGGCGTAGAGCCGGTCGAACTGGTCGCTCGCGCGTTTCAAAAGAATGTCGCCGTGATGGTGCTGCACCATGGCGAGCGGAATGTCGTTGAGCTCGACCGTGTAGGGCAAGGTCACGAGCGGCCCGTGCGCCGTGCGGATGACCGTCGGCTCGTCGTCATAGACCCAGTCGCCGACATACTCGACGCCCGCTTCGGCGAGAAGATCGGGCGTCTCGTAGGTCTCGGTGAGGCCGGGACCGAGCCAGCCTTTGGGCCGCGCGCCGGTGAAGGTCTCGAGCCGGTCGAGCGCTTCGCGGATCATCGCGCGCTGGTCCGCGACCGCGTGGATCGGCATCTGCACGAGCGAATGGCCCATGAACTCCCAGCGCCGCTCGCGCGCGGCATCTGCGACGCGCGGATAGCGCTCGGTGACGGCGGCGTTGATCGACAGCGTCGCGCGCGCGCCGATGCGGTCGAATGCGTCGAAGAAGCGCCACACGCCGACGCGCATGCCGTATTCGTGCCAGCTCCAGTTGCACACATCCGGTGCTACCGCGACGCCCGTGGGCGCCGGCAGCACCTGGCGCGCCATGGCCCGTTCGATCTCCCAGACTTCGAGATTGACGATCGGCCAGATGACGAGCCGCACGCCGGGCGGCAGGGCGAGCTTCGGGCGATCGACGATGGCCGAGTAGTCCGCGCGCTCCGTTGGCTTCATGGCGTTTCCTTCGCTGCTCGTCGGCCATTATAACGGGCCGATGGCCGAGACCGATTTGCGCGAACTCTATGCCAAGGGACTGGCGCAGCAGCACGCCGGCCAGACGAAGGCGGCGCTCCAGATCTACAACGTCGTGGCGCGGCGCGGCGGCGGCGATGCCACGCTGTTCGTGCGCTGCGGCGAATGCTACGAGGCGTTGAATGATTTCGCGCGCGCCGACGATGCCTACGGCGCCGCGATCGCGCGCGATCCCGATCTCGACCTGGCGCGCCGCCGCGCCGCCGCGTTGGCGCTCCGCGGGCGCGAGGTGGCGCTCAGGGTCGGCCAGAAAGACGCCGCCGAGCAGCTGCGCCTCGGCGCGGTGCGCTATCTCGCCGGGCTGGGCGCGCGTCTCCTCGAGCGCAAAGTCCCGGCCGAGGCCGAGGCCGCGTTCCGCGACGCCGCCAGGATCGCGCCCGAGGCGTGGGGCGTGCGCGTCGATCTCGGCCGTTGTCTTTACGAGCAGGGGCGCTTCGCCGCGGCGGAAAATGCCATTCGCGAAGGGCTCGGCCTCGCTCCAGCCGCCGAGTCGGCATTGGGCTATTTCCACCTCGGCGTGCTGATGGAGCGCCAGGATCGGCGCGCCGATGCCGAGGCGGCGCTGCGACGGGCGCTCGAGCTCGATCCGAGCCTCGCACCGGCCCAGGCCGCGCTCGCCCGGCTCGGCGATTGAGTGGCGCCAGGGCATTCGCGGCCGCCCTCGAAGCCGAGTGCTGTGCCAATTGTAGTGCGCCAATTGGCGGCGCTTTTGCGCCGCGGGCAGCAGGAATAGAGTCGCTCAGAAGCCGCCGTAATTGCGGGCGCCGCCGCTCGGGCTGCCGGAACCCTCGTAAGGATCGCCGCTCCCGGGCGGCACCTGGCAGGCCGCGAGCGCCAATAGGGCGGCCAGAGCGGCGGCCGCGGCGGTCCGGCCCAGGCTCCTGGCTAATAAAATTGCGCGAGGGCGCCGGGCGGGGCCGGCCGGGCTTGGGGATGTGTTGCAGGAACGCCACATGGATTTACCAATCGGCATGCGCTGGCTCCGAGAAACTTGCCTTAAACCGTCGGGCGGGCTGAATTAACTGTGGCGGCAGGGGTCACTTCGGCCGCCATCGCGAATTTTCAATTTGGGGGAACCCTAAATGAAGAAGACAGGCAGCTACCTCTCGGCAACTGCGCTGGGAAGCTTCACCGCCGTCGCGGCACTGCTGGTCGGGCTCTCGGGCGCCAACGCTCAGGCGCCGGCGCCGACCACGCCACTGGCGGGCGCAGGCTCGTTTCCGGGTTCCTTCATCGTCCCGGGCACCAATACGTCGTTGCATGTCGGCGGCGTGATCCAGATCGACACGACGGAAGACTTCAACAATGCTGGCACGTCGTCGGGCGCGCAGCAGAATGAAGATTCGAACAACATCAACCTGACCGGACCGACGGAACAGGGGCCGGGCGTTGGCGGCGTGCCGAACTCGCACAACAACCACGGCGCGTTCCGCATCAATCCGAACTCGACGCATCCGTTCTTCGAGACGCGGACGCCGACGCCCTATGGCGAGTTGAAGACCTACTGGGAAATCGACTTCGCCGGCACGTACTCCTCGACCGGCTCGGGTCCCTCGACCTCGACGACCACGATCGGCACGAACTGCTGCTCCGATACGAGCACGCCGCGCCTGAAGCAGGCCTATGGCACCTTGGGTCCGTGGCTGATCGGCTTCACCAACTCGAACTATCAGGACCTCGACGCGCTCGCCGATACCGGCGACGGCTTTGTCGAGGCGGGCTCCTTCATGGGCCCCGGCACGGTGAAAGAGCCGCAAATCCGCTACACCTACCTCCTGCCGACGGCATGCAGCATTGCCGGCTCGATCGAAACGGCGCAGAGCGCGGGCATCCTGTCGAACAACCCGGGCGGCCAGACCGCCGGCGCGGCGGGCGGTGTCCTTGGCTCCGCCTACGCGGCAACGGGTGGAAATGCCGTGTCGACGTGGAACGGCTACAACGCCTTGGCTTTGCAGGAGCGCGTGCCGGCCTTCACGGCCCATGTCCGTATCGATCAGCCGTGGGGCCATGCCGCGTTCTCCGTCGCCGTGATGCAAGAGCATCTGGACGACATCCCGGGAGCGGGCGCGTTGAGCGGCGCGTTCACGACCGGCGGCGGCAGCCCGTTGATTCCCAGCTCGACCGAAAGCCAGTGGGGCTATCAGTTGCTGCAGTCGGGGCACTTCAATACGTTCGGCGCCGACAAGATCACCTGGATGCTCGGCTACGGCCAAGGCGCGGCGCAATACAACTGGGCGCTCGCCGGCGGCGGTCTCGGCACGCAGTGGGAAGAAGGTCTGGTCTGCTCGACCAGCAACGACCTCAACGGAACAAATCTTCCCGGCGGCGGTTTCATCCAATGCTCCCAGCCGCGCGTGTGGGGCCTCAATGTCGGCTATTCGCACTGGTGGAACAGCCAGTGGCGCTCGACCGTCGCCTATGGCTACGACCATATCTCCAAGCCGAACGCGGCGGGCACGTGGGACGCAGTTGGCCAGACGGCAGCCGCGGGCCTCAACGACCCTGTTCGAGCAGAACCAGTCGGCGACCGGCAACATCCAGTGGACGCCGGTTCCGGCCGTGCAGTTCGACTGGGAGTTCCGCTGGATGCGCGAACTCGTTTGGTCGGGCGGCCATGGCACGCGCGAGGAAGCCGACTTCCAGACGCTCTTCAAGTTCTAACGATAGCGGTAGAAGCACCTTTGGAACCCGCCAGCCGCGAGGCTGGCGGGTTCTTCTTTGCCGCTCGCTCGGACGCGCCGCCGCGACGGTCGCGCCGGCCGGACCTATCCTCGGATGAACCAGAGGTTGCGCATCTCGCCCAGCGCCACGGCGGGATCGATCAGCTCGACGACGAAGGTGTCGTAGCAGCCTTCGCTGGTGCCGCCCTTGCCGCCGCCGCTGTCGTTGCACCACGAGCGCAGCGATTCGATCCGCACATATCCCGTCTCGCCGGGGCTGAGCGTCACGGTCTTGAACTGGTTCGGATAGACTCCCTGACTCTGGACCGAAATGGTGTAGACGCCGGGCGCCACGTCGCGATAGAGCACGGCGCCGGTCTGGGTCACCGCGACCGGCGCGCCGTTCAGCCTCACGGTGGTCTCGGCCACGGTCTCGTACGGCTCGAGCCAGCGGTAGAAGTAAAGCCGCGCCGCGCCTTGCGGCACGGGTGGCACGCTCGCCGCCACGCTGGCGAAGGGCGGGCCCGCCGGCGCGCAGCCGACCAGAGCGAGAAGAACCAATGCAAGCGCCGCCGCCGCTGTCGCTTTCATCATGGCTCCTCCTTTCAGTCGCCGTGCTCGTCGCCCGGCACGATCCGCGGATAGTTGCTCGGCGCGCAGGTGCCGAGCGCGCCGCAGGTCGAGCTCTGCGTCGCGCCGTTGCCATAGGGCGAGTAATAGCCGCCATAGCCGGGGTCATAAGCCTGGCTCCCCCCTTGCGCCGCGCATCCCGCGACGGCGAAAGCGAGGGTCGAGACCAGCACGGCCCAGGCGGCGCCGCGCAGCGTTGCGCTTTTGCTCATACGGGAATGATACACCTGGGGCCGCCGTCCCGTCCCCCTGGCGCGGCGCAGGGCGGCATCACGTCTCTGTCATGCCGCCGTCGCGCGCCACGCCCATCAAGGCGGCGAGCCGCTCGGGCGCGCCGAGAAGCTCGGCGCTTGCCCCGCGGAAGACGATGCGGCCGCGCTCGAGCACGATCGCCGCGTCGGCAAATCCCAACGCGATCCGCGCATGCTGCTCGACCAGAAGCAGCGTCAGATCGTCCTCGCGCTTCAGCCGGTCGAGGCCGGCGAGCACGGTCTCGACGATGACCGGCGCCAGGCCCTCCAAGGGCTCGTCCATCAGGAGGAGGCGCGGATTGCCCATGAGGGCGCGGCCGATCGACAGCATCTGCTGCTCGCCGCCCGAAAGCTCGTTGCCGCGGTTCCTGCGCCGCTCGGCGAGCGCGGGGAAGAAATCGTAGACGCGCGCCGCCTCCCATTTGCCCGGGCGCGCCGCCACCAGGAGGTTCTCCTCGACCGTCAGCGATTTGAAGATCTCGCGCTCCTGCGGCACGAAGCCGATGCCGAGGCGCGAGCGCCGGTAGGGCGCGAGACCCTTGAGCTCTCTCCCGGCGAAGCGGATCGAGCCGGCATGAAGCGTGGTGTGGCCCATGACGGTCGCGAGCAGCGTCGATTTGCCGACGCCGTTCCGCCCGAGGATGGCGAGCGTGCCGCCCGCCGCGACCGCGAACGCGACGTTCTCGAGCACCACCGTGTCGCCATAGCCCGCGCGCACGTCCGCGAGCGCGAGCCCGGCGCTGTCGGCGGCGGTCACGTTCATATTTCCCTCCCCCCTTGAGGGGGAGGGTCAGGGTGGGGGGTGCCGCGAGCGCGGCCGGAACTTATGATCGCCCGATGGCTTCCAGATTTGCGCGCGCCCTCCGCGTCAACTCGACCGATGCCGAGCGGCGCCTGTGGCGACATTTGCGGCAAAAACAGATCGCCGGCTTTCGCTTTCGCCGCCAGCAGCCGATCGGTCCTTACATTGTCGATTTCTTTTGCCCGGAGGCGCGGCTCGTGCTCGAAGTCGATGGCGGCCAACATGGCGTACGCGAGGCCACAGACGAGGTGCGCACCGAATGGCTCCGTGCGCGCGGCTATCGCGTGCTGCGCTTCTGGAATAACAACGTCCTTCAGAACACCGAAGGTGTGCTGCACCGGATCGATGAGGCGCTGCGCGCCTGACCCCCCACCCTGACCCTCCCCCTCAAGGGGGGAGGGAGATGCTTGTCTGCGATAAGCGCTCATGAGTGCTTGTGCTCGCCGAGATAGACCTGGCGCACGCGCAAATCGTCGGCGATCTCGCGCGGCGCGCCTTCGACCAGCACCGCGCCCTGCACCATGACGGTGATGCGCCGGGCGAAGCGGAACACCAAATCCATGTCGTGCTCGATGATGAGCACGGCGATGTCGGCGGGGAGCTGCTCGATCACCTCGATGATGCGGCCGCTCTCGCCGGCCGGCACGCCCGCCGCCGGCTCGTCGAGCAGCAGCACTTTCGGCTGGAGTCCAAGCGCCACCGCGATCTCGACGAGGCGCTGGCGGCCATAGGCCAGCTCCTTCACCGGCCGCAGTGCGTCGTCGGCGAGGCCGAGCCGTTCGAGGAGCGCGAACGCCTCCTCGATCACGTGGCGTCGCGCGCCGGCCGGACGCAGCATCGATCCGCCGAGCCCAAGGCGCTCGCCCACGGCCAAGGTCACGTTCTCGAGCACCGAGAGCCCGCGGAAGAGCGCGGTGATCTGGAACGTGCGCACGAGGCCGCGCTTGACGCGCTGCGCCTGCGCGAGCCGCGTGATGTCGGCGCCGCCCAAGAGGATGCGCCCGCCGCCGGGACTGAGCGCGCCGGTAACGAGATTGACGAAGGTCGTCTTGCCGGCGCCGTTGGGGCCGATGAGCGCGTGGCGCGCACCGCCTTCAAGGCGGAAGTTTATGTCGTTCGCAACACGCAGCGCGCCGAAACTCATCGACAGGCCGTGCGTCTCGAGCGCCGCCGCTGCCTCGCTCAAGCCTCACTCCTTGCGCGCGCGCAGCCGGCGCAGCACGCGCTCGCCGAGCCCGAACGCGCCGCCCCGCGCGAACACCACGACCAGCACGAGGATGAGGCCGATCCAGAAATACCAATAGACCGGATCGATCTCGGCGAACTGGTCCTTCAGGATCATGTAGAGCGGCACGCCGATGAAGGCGCCGTAAAGCCGCCCGACGCCGCCGAGGATGAGCATGATGAGGATTTCGCCCGACCGGTTGATCGGGTCGAGCATGTCCAATCCGACGAAGCTCGTGGTTTGCGCTATGAGCGCGCCCGCCGCGCCCGCCATTGCCGCCGCGATCGTGTAGATGGTGAGGCGGCGCCAATAGACCGGTGAACCGATCGCGTGCATGCGGCGCTCGTTCTCGCGGATGCCCGTGAGCGAGCGGCCGAACGGCGAATGGACGATGGTGCGCGCCACGAGCCAGCACACGAACAGGATGGCAAGGCAATACCAGTAGGCGGTGACGCCGAAGAGATCGAAATGGAAGCCCAAGACCGGCCACACATCCATGCCGGAAAGCCCGTCGGCGCCGCCGGTGATTCCGGCCGCCTTGTTCGCCGCCTCGTACAGCATCGCGGCGACGACGAGCGTCAGCATGAGGAGCGTCAGCCCTTGCGCCCGCAGCACCACGGCGCCGCTCAAAAATCCGACCAGCGCCGCCGCGCCCGAGGCGAGCACGAGGCCGCTCACCGGCTCGCTCCAGCCATGCGCCGCCAACAGCCCCGCGGCATAGGCGCCGGTGCCGAACACCGCGGCGTGGCCCAAGGTCACGATCCCGGCGTAACCGAGGATCAAATCGAGCGACAGCGCGAACAGGATCGTCGCCAGCACCTGCGCGCCCAAGGCCAGGTAGTCGGGAAAGACGAAGTACGCCGCCACCGCCAGCACCCAGGGCAGCGTCTCGGCCCAATGGAGGCGATGGCGCCGCGCGAAGATATCGACGACCGAGCGGGCGGCGGCGCCGGTGCCCGGATGCGGCGCGGCTTCGCTCTTCATGCGTGCCCGAACAGGCCGTGCGGCCGCCACAGCAGGACGACGAGCGTCAGCGCATAGATGAAGAAGGCGCCGAACTCCGGCAGCAGATATTTGAAGCCGGTATCGGTGACGCCGAGGAGCAGCGCCGCGAAAAACGGCCCGCGGATCGAGCCAAGGCCGCCGACCGAGACGACGATCAGAAAATAGACGAGGTGCTCGAGCGCGTAGCCCGGCTCGACCGCCAAGATCTCGGCGCCGAGCGAGCCGCCCAGGGCGGCAAGCCCGCTGCCCAGCGCGAAGGTCCAGGTGAAGAGCAGCGAGGTGTTGATGCCGACCGATTCCGACATGCGGCGGTTGTCGACCGCGGCGCGGATCTGCGCGCCGAAGCGCGTGCGCTCGAGCCCGAGCCACAGCACCGTCACCAGCACCGCGCCGGCCGCGATCAGGAAGCTGCGATATGTGGGAAACTCGCGCGTGCCGATGTCGATCTGGCCCGAGAGCCATCCGGGCGGATGGAACGGCTCGGCGAGCGGTCCCCAGAAATATTTCGCGGCCGCCACCGACATGAAGACGAGGCCGATTGTGAGCAGAACCTGGTCGAGCTCGTCGCCGCCATAGAGCCGGCGATAGAGCAGCCGCTCGAGCGGCACGCTGACGAGCGTGGCGGCCGCGACACCGGCCAGGATCGCCGGTACGAACGGCACGCCCAGACTCGACATCAGGCTCGTCGCGACATAGCCGCCGAATGCCGCGAACACGCCGTGCGCCAGGTTGACGAAGCCCATCAGCCCCATCGTCACCGAGAGCCCGACCGAAACGAGATAGAGCACCATGGCGAAGGCGCAGCCATGGAACAGGATGCTGGTGGCGGCGGCGAATGCTTCCGACATGCCTCACCCCCACCGTCGACCGCACGCGGTCGACCCTCCCCCGTCGCGGGGGAGGGGGTTTTGCTTCATTCCCTCCCCCCTTGAGGGGGAGGGCAAGGGCGGAGGGACCGCATCGACCTGCTGCGACTTACTTCGCCGTGTAGGGCTGCCCCAGCGCGTTGATCAGGCCGAGATTGTCGGTTTCGAGATCAACCAACCTGTCGCCTTGCTTCTCGACCTTGCGCAGATAGACGTCCTGCACGATCTGCCGCGTGTCGGGGTTGATCATCACTGTGCCGCGCGGGCTGTCGGTGTCCTTCCAGTGGCTGAGGAAGTCCATCGCCGGCGTGCCGTCGATCTTGCCCTTCATCTTGGTGACGAGGTCGAACACCATCTTCATGCCGTCATACGCGTCGGCGGTCTCGAAGTCGGGCGCCATCTTGGTGCCGTACTCCTTGTAGTAGGCCGCGACGAAGGCCTTGTTCGCGGGCCGCGTCGCGTCAGAGGTATAGATCCCGGAGGTGACGAGGCCGATCGCCTGGTCGCCGATGTTCTGCAATTCCTCGTCGGGCACCAGGTCCTCGGTCGAGATGAGCGTGATGCCGGCGCTCTTCAGATCGAGGTCGCGCGCAGCCTTCATGATCGAGGTTGCCTGCGCGCCCGCCGGCACGAAGATGTAGAGCACGTCGGGCTTGGCGTCCTTGACCTTTTGCAGATAGGGAGCGAAGTCGGGCGTCGTCGGCGGCGGCGGGAATTTCACCTGGCCGAGCACCTGGCCCCCGGCTTCCGTGAAGGCCTTGGAGAATGCGCCGGAGCCCTCGTTGCCGGGCGCGTAATCGGTGTTGGCGACGAACGCCTTCTTGTAGCCGTGCTTCGCGGCCCAGGTGCCGAGCGGATAGGCCTGCTGCGTCAGCGTGAAGGACGTGCGCACCATGAAGGGCGACATGCCAACCGCCGGCAGCGCCGCGGCGTTCATGCTGATCGTCGGCACCTTGGCCTCCGTCGCGACCGGCGCAACCGACATGAAATTGGGCGACCACACGAAGCCCGTGAGGATGTTGACGTGGTCGCGCGTCACCAATTCCTGCGCCAGGCGCTTGGCCGTTTCCGGATTGAGCCCGGTATCGTCGCGCTCGATGAGCTGGATCGACACGCCCGCCGGCAAATCCTTCTGATGCAGCTTGTAATAGAGCTGGAGGCCGCGCTCGAGCATCTCGCCCTGCTGCGAGTCCGGGCCCGAAAACGTGTTGATGACGCCGACCTTCACGGTCTGCGCCGAGGCTGCGCCCGTCAGCAGCGCCAGCGCTGCCACAGGCACGAAGAGCTTGATCTTGTCCATTCTTGCCGCCTCCCTTGCCGCCCGGCCGTTCGTCGGCGCGGGTCCCGCCGACTATAAGGGGACCGAAAGGGTGAGGCAATAAAGCGGCAATTTATGCGGGCCAATTCACGCGGGATTATGCCGCGTCGTCAGATCGCCGCTCGCGACGCTGTCGCGATAATGATTGAGGGCCCACGCGACCGACGGGAACGCCAGTTCCTGCCACGGGATCTCGTCCCACTGGAAAAGCCGCACCTCGAGGCTTTCGGGCCCGGCCTCGAGCTCGGGCGAGACGAGCGTTGCGCGATAGATCAGCTGCACCTGGCTGATGCGCGGAATGTCGTAGACCGCGAGCAGGCCCTCGAGCGCGATCTGCGCGCGCGCTTCCTCCCATGCCTCGCGCGCGGCGCCGTGCGCCGACGCTTCGTTCAATTCGAGATATCCCGCCGGCAGGGTCCAGTATCCGGCGCGCGGCTCGATGGCGCGGCGGCAGAGCAGGATGCGCTCGCCCCAGCGGCACACCGATCCGACCACGATCTTGGGATTCTCGTACGCGATGAAGCCGCAATCGGGACAGACTTTGCGCTCGCGCGTGTCGCCGTCGGGAATGAGCAGAACGCTTGGACCCCGCGCACCCGGCGGATCGGACATCTCACACCAGAATGTCGACGAGGCGGCCGCGCATGCGCGGCTGCACTGGCACCTTGCCGAGATCGCGCGGCAACGGGTTGCGCCCTTCGCGCTTGGCGACCGCGCCGACGCGCCAAGCCTGCGGCACGCCGATCTGCTCGGCATTGCCGGGCAGGATGACGATCTCTCTCCCGGTCTCGATACGCACGGAAGAATGGTATCACCGCATGGGCCCGAGCGGCAATCTAGGTTATCGCTTGGTTAATGCCGCGACGCCGGGCAATTCGCGCCCTTCGATGAATTCGAGGAAGGCGCCGCCCGCGGTCGAGACATAGGAAAGCGCCTCGATCACGCCGGCGCCGGCGAGCGCCGCCACCGTGTCGCCGCCGCCCGCGACGCTCCGCAGTTTTCCTTCGCGCGTCAGCTCCGCCGCGCTCATGGCCAGTGCCGCGGTCGCCGCGTCGAACGGCTTCGTTTCGAACGCGCCCACCGGCCCGTTCCAGAGGAGCGTGCGGCTTTTCCTGAGCGCCGCCGTCAAAAGCGCGACGCTTTTGGGTCCAAGGTCCAGAATCATGCGGTCCTTGGGCACGCGCTCGATCGCCACCGTTTCCGTCGCCGCGCCGGCCGCGAGGTTTTGCGCCACCACCGCATCGACCGGCAAAAGCAGCTCGACCTTCCGCGCCTCGGCGTTATCGAGGATTTTGCGCGCGGCATCCTTCATGTCGCGCTCGACGAGCGAGGATCCCACCTCGATGCCCTTGGCGAAGAGCAGCGTGTTCGCCATGGCGCCGCCGATTGCCAGCACATCGACCTTCGCCATCAGGAAATTCAGAAGGTCGAGCTTCGTTGAGACCTTCGCTCCGGCGGCGATCGCCATGACCGGATGCTCGGGCGTTTCGAGCGCCGCCGCGAGCGCCTCGAGCTCGGCCTGCATCAGCCGTCCCGCCGCCGCCGGCAGAAGATGCGGGAGCGCCGCGATCGAGGCGTGCGCGCGGTGCGAGGCCGAGAACGCGTCGTTGACATAGATGTCGCCGAGCGCAGCGAGCTTCCGCGCGAACTCGGCGTCGTTCTTCTCTTCCTCGGGGTGGAAGCGGAGATTTTCCAGAAGACCGACATCGCCGCGCTTCAAGCTCTTCACCATGTCTTGTGCCGCCGGCCCGATGCAGTCGGGCGCGAACCCGATCTCGCGCCCGCCCAGCGCCTTAGACAGCGCCGGCCCGACATACGCCAGCGACAATGACGGGTCGCGCCCCTCGGGCCGCCCGAAATGTGACATCACGACGACGCGCGCGCCTTTTTCCAGAAGCTCGAAGATGGTGGGTGCGAGCCGCTCGATGCGCGTCGCGTCGCTGACCTTGCCCTTCTTCACCGGCACGTTGAGATCGGCGCGCAGCAGGACCGTCTTGCCGGCGGGATCGATGTCGTCGAGCGTCAGGAAGTTCGGCATGGGCTCGCGTTCAGTGATTTCCCCGTAAACGGCGCCACAACTTCACCGTTGCCCGCGCCGTCGTGGCCGGACTCGGTGCGGCCAGCCGCAGGTTGTTTTCGCACCCGTCAAACACGCGGATGCCCGGCACAGGGCCGGGCATGACGATGCTGGTGTGCATCAATGAGGCCGGCTGTCGCCGCTCACGCGTCGGACAGCGGAACCCACGGGATGCAGGCGACGTCGATCCCTTCGTCGGCGAGCTTTTCCGACTCCGCCTTGGTCGCTTCGCCATAGATGCCGCGCGCGCGGCCCTCGCCGCGATGGATGCGCCGCGCCTCCTCGGCGAATTGCGGGCCGACATAGTCGCAGTTCGATTCGACCTGCTTCCTCATCTCGCGCAGCATCACGCGCATTTCGCCGGGCGAGGGCGGCCTGTCCGGCATTTTGGTCGGCTGCGGCGCGGACGCGGCCTGCGCTACTTCCGGCCGCTCGGCCCGCTCGGCGTGTTCGCTCCGCTCGCCCCGCGAGCGGCCGAGCCGCGGCGCCATCGGCGCCTTCTCGACCGAGGTATCGCCGCACACCGGGCATTCGATCGCGGCCCGCGCGTGCTGCCGGTCGTAGGCGGCGTTGTCGCGGAACCAGCCTTCGAATTCGTGCCCCTTGAAGCACCTGAGCCGGAACAGGATCATAGGTTTCACATAAGGTTAGCAGTCGCGCCCGTCAAGTGCCGGCGGGCGGGGCGAAGGGCCGGTCGTGGGTTAACGATGGCACCGCCTTGCGCGCTTCTGCGGCCTTCTCCGGGTCGATTTCGGCAAGGATCACGCCGGGCTCGTCGCCGCCCTCGGCCAGGATTTCGCCCCAGGGCGCCACGATCAGCGAATGGCCATAGGTGCGCCGCCCCTCGGCATGCTCGCCGCATTGCGCCGGGGCGAAGACGAAGCAGAAATTCTCGATCGCCCGCGCGCGCAGCAGCACGTGCCAATGGGCCCGGCCGGTCGGCACAGTGAAGGCCGAGGGGATGGTGAGGAAGCGCGCGCCGTCGTGCGCCAGCGCGCGGTAAAGCTGCGGGAAGCGCAAATCGTAGCACACGGTCATGCCGAGGACGCCCCACGGGAGCTCGGCGAGCGCCGCCCGCTCGCCCGGCCGGAACGCCGCCGATTCGCGATAGCTCTCGCCGCCCTCGAGCGACACATCGAACATGTGGATCTTGTCGTAACGCTGGGCGATGGCGCCGTCGGGGCGAATGAGGATCGAGCGGTTGCGCAGCCGCTCGTCGCCGGGCTCCTGCACCACGATCGAGCCGAGCAGCAGCCACGCACCGGTCTCGCGCGCCAGGTCGCGGAACGAAGCGAGCATCGCGTGCTCGCCCTCGGGCTTCGCCTTCTCGACGCGCAAGCCGCGGCGCGGCTCGATCATGTCGCTCACTTCGGGCGTCATGATGAGCTCGGCGCCGTCAGCGCGCGCGCGCCGCACGAGCACCGCTGCGGCTGCGATGTTAGGCGCGACCTCGGGGCTCGAGGAAAGCTGGATGCAGGCGGCCTTGAACGTCTGGCTCACGACAGTCCGAGCAGCTTATCGAGCTGGCCCTTGCGCTCGAGTGCCGCGAGCTCGTCCGAGCCGCCGACATATTTGCCGTCGATGAAGATCTGCGGCACGGTGGTGCGCCCGCCGGCGCGCTCGACCATCTCGTCGCGTTTGTCGGGATGCTCCAGGAGATCGGTTTCCTCGTAGGCGACGCCCTTCTTGTCGAGCAGCGCCTTCGCGCGCGCGCAGTAGCCGCAAAACATCGTCGAATAGATCTCGACCCGAGCCATGATCGCACCCGCCTCTGAGCCAGTCTCAATCTGGGGATTCGCGCGCCGCGGTCAAGCTTCCTCCCGCACCGTGCGCGCCAGCGTCAGCGCATCGACCTGCGCCGCCCCCGCGCGCAGCAGGACGCGGGCGCATTCCTCGATCGTGGCGCCCGTGGTTAACACATCGTCGACGAGGAGCACCCTCTTGCCCGCAATGTCGGCGCGGCGGCCCACGGCAAAGGCGCTCGCAACATTGCGGCGGCGGGCGGCGGCGCTCTTCTTTCCCTGCGACGGCGTGCGCCGACGGCGCACCAGGAAATCGGCGCCGACCGGAGGGCGCCCTTGCACCAGCGCATGCGCCAGCACCGCCGCCTGGTTGTAGCGGCGCGCGAACAGCCGCGTCCAATGGAGCGGCACCGGCACGATCACGTCGGCCTCGGCGATGAGTATCGCTCCGGCGCGCCGCATCCACAGGCCCATGGCCGGCGCGAGGTTGAGCCGGTCGCCATGCTTCAGCGCCAGGATGAGGCGCCGGCTTTCGTCGTCGTAGCGCAGCGCGGCGCGAGCACGGGCATAGGCCGGATGCTCGCGCGCGCACGCCCCGCACAAGGCGCCGGCGCCGAGCTCGTAGGCGAACGGCAGGCCGCAACAGGCGCAGCACGGGCTGCCGAGGAAGGTGATGGCGCGCCAGCACGCGGCGCACAGCGCGCCCGTGGCCGCCACGGGCGCACCGCATCTGAGACAGTGCGGCGGCAGCAGAAGGTCAAGCACGGCCCCCGCCGCGCGGCGCAGCGCGGGCGCTGGCACAAGCGTCAGCATGGCGGGATGGGACGCGCGCGACGGGCGTTTGTCAACGCGTCCGATCGACTCGCGTGACAGAGAGGGTCGCCGTTTCCGGTCCGCCGTGCCATATAGCGGAGATGGCCGCATCGCCGATCCAGGTGTTCGACCCGCGCGCCGTGCGCCGCCACCGCGCGCGGGCGCTGGCGGGGACGCCGAACGGGCTCGCGGCGGAAGCGGCGCTCCGCCTCGCCGAGCGGCTCGACGACGTGACGCGGCGCTTTCCGATGGTGCTCGATCTCGGCTGCGGCGCGGGCGCGCTGCGCCGCGCGCTCGCGCAAAAAGGCGGCATCGAGCGCCTGGTCTCGGCCGATGCCGCGCTCGCCTGCGCCGCCGCGGCGCCCCTGCCGCGCCTCGTCGCCGAGGCCGAGGCGTTGCCCTTCGCGCCGTATTCGTTCGACCTCGTCGCCAGCAGCCTCGCGCTGCACTGGACCAACGATCTGCCGGGCGCGCTCTTGCAGCTGCGCCATGCGCTGAAGCCGGACGGGCTTCTGCTCGCGAATTTGTGGGGCGGCGACACACTCGTCGAGCTGCGCCGCGTGCTCATCGAGGCCGAGTCCGAGCTCGAGGCGGGCGCGAGCCCACGCGTCTCGCCCTTCGCCGACGTGCGCGACCTGGGCGCGCTGTTGCAGCGCGCGGGCTTTGCCCTGCCGGTCGTCGATTGCGACCGCATCGAGGTGAGCTATGCCGACGCGCTTGCGCTGATGCAGGATCTGCGCGCGATGGGCGAGACCAACGCCGTCCTGGAGCGCCGCAAGGGCTTCTCGCGCCGCGCGACCTTGGCCGCCGCGGCCGCGCGCTATGCCGCGCTTTATGGCGCCTCGGGCCGCGTCACGGCGACGTTCGAGCTCGTCACGCTCACCGCCTGGGCGCCGTCCGAGACGCAGCCGAAACCGCTCCGCCCCGGCAGCGCCGCGCGCCGCCTCGCCGATGCGCTCGGCACGGCGGAGCGTCCCGCCGGCGACAAGGCCGCGCCGTGAGGGTAGTTATCGACCGAACGGTTTGAAATGCTTGGAGAGTGCTAACCGTTGGCCTTGGTAACTCGACTTCATCCTCGACCCATAGACTTTGGTCGGAGCCTCCGCCATCCGTAAATATCTCAGCCAGCCGACGATCTGGCCATGTTCAAGCATGAAGGGAACCTCGTGAGAGCGAACCTCCAGGACGGCCCTGCTGCCGATTGCTCGTTCGTCCCACCCAAATCCTGGATCGAAGAAGCCGGCATAATGCACACGGTACTCGCCTGAGCGGGTGACGTAGGGAACCATCTCCGCAGCTAAACGCGGCGGAACGCCAACCTCTTCGCACGTTGCGAGAACGTAAAACTCATCGGGGTCAAGGATCAACCCGGTGTCGTCGTACAAAACAAGGCGTTCCCAGAACTCGTGAGGATCGTATTCGCCGACACGATCGACATCTATCTTGCGGGTGTGTTTCTTCGCTCGATACCCGATGACACTGCCACGCCCGTCTCCCTTAAGGTCAATCGTCACAGGGACGAGGTTTTCGAGTATCGGTTGGCGCTCGGCATCAGACCGGACGAGCTGACCATCGTTGTACAAGCCGCGAAGATCGCCGCCGGAAACGACGGGCGTACCGCGTTGGAACCGCACTTGGTTGAGGCGCGAGCCTTGGCGCACGATAATATTGAAGGTCTGCGGGGCGATCTCGATGTAGAGTTTCCCTTCGTACCCGCTTTGAATCTGGTCGAATGCAGTGCTGTTGTCGGTAATAAGTCGAGTGAGCACATCGAGTCGTCCCGTCGAGCTTTTTGGATTCGCATACCCGTTGATCGTGCTCGGGAGTTTTATGTGCTCCATAAGTTCGACAACGTACACCGCGCCCCTCTCGAAGACGGCGCCGTCGGAGAGATCGAGAGGAGTTTCTCCGTCCATCTGTTTCACTTTACTCAGCACATCCGAGTTCTTCCCGGGCAAGAAGCTGGCACGGACTTGGTACGCGTATCGGCCTAATCTGAGATCAACACTCGCGGGCTGAAGCTGAGACGCCTCGATGTCGCGTAATGCCAGAATTTGTCCAGCCTTGCACATTTGCGCGAGTTGCTGGTACGGCAGCACACCAGTCGCCACTTTACCAATGGTGCCGGAGTTGATCGCCTCCTCAACAAGAGGATGAGGAAAGAGAGTGGCAGGACCCTCACCGTCGGCCATCGTCAGCTTCCCCGCTTCGAGTTCTGTTATGTTCTTGTTCGACTGGCGCTTGATAAGCCGCGCAGAACGACTTTACAGCCAATGAACATCATCGCAAGCAAATGAGGGCAGGGTCGAGTTTTCCAGAGGTTCGCCTGTCGAATGTGTTGTGTGAAAGGTGGAAACAACTCGTTGTGAGTGAGATCGTTTGCGAAATTCGGTCTCGGCGTGTGGATACATCGGGTATAAGTTATTGAATGAGTGAAGCACCGACGCTGCCAGCCAACGGAAACATGGGAGCGGCGAATCGATATAGGGACGAAAGGCGGTGCTCGAAGTGCGCTCGCACGAGGTGCCGTTCATGCTCGAGCACGGCCAGACGGTCGGATGGCTCAGGTACGAGCGCATGATGGCGCGGCCCGACCGGCTCTACGGCGCGGCGATCGGCTCGACATATCTCAACCAGGGCCTCGCGCTTGCCAAACAGTTTCGGCCGCCCGGCTGATGGCCGAGCCGTTCGATCCGGCTGCGCACCACCTCGCGCCGCAGCGCTGGTTCGAGGATTTCGCCGTGGGCGAGCGCTACATGCTGCCGGGCCGGACCGTGACCGAGGCGCACTTCGCCGCGTTCCAGGCGCTCTCCGGCGACAACCACCCGATCCATTACGACGCCGAGTTCTGCCGCGCGCGCGGATTTCCCGGGCTGTTGGCGCACGGGCTGCAAGTGCTCGCCTTCACCGCCGCAGGCGCCGGCCGCTTTCCGCACGAAGTGTCGCAGGCGCTCGTCGGATTCGTCGAGCAATCCTCGCGCTTCCTGCGCCCCGTCTTCGCCGGCGACACGCTCTACCCGGCGCTCCAGATCACCGGCCTCGTGGCGCAGCGCACCACCGGCGTCATCGTCATGCGCGCCACGATCCACAACGAAAGGCGCGAGCTCGTGCTCGAGGGCGAGCACCGCTACCTCGTCAAGAAGCGCCCCGGCGCCTGATTTCCCCTAGGCTTTGCGCCGCCTGTCGCGTTTCGTCTCGGTTCCCAAGACGCCGTAGTGGCTCGACTTCTGGCCCTGCTGCGACGGTAGGCTGCCATAAGCGGCCAGCCCGAGGCGGATCAGTTCGCGGATCGCGGCGGCCCGGCTCGGCATTCGTTGCGTGAAGCGCCAATCGTCGAGCGCCGTAAGCTCTTCCGGCGCCAGCATTATTTGCAGACGTTCATCCCGGCTCAGATCGGACGGCAAGCGGGCCTCCCTCGCACGACGTTGGCGCTATTTACTCATTTAATGGTAACCGCGTCAACAGTGTTTTTAACCAATCATACGCCGTCGCCGCCGGCGCCAGCGCTGCAGCACGAATCTCAAAGTCCGCCTATTAATGTCTATGACAAATTGAGTAATCCTCGGTAATATCCGTAGAATATATTCCTAATAGTCCAATATTATTTGACTTATGCGGAGAACAGCGTTAACTAGTGACTATGGCACCGCAGAACTCAGAGCCGGTTTTGATGGGGTACCGCATATTTTTGCTCAAACCACCTACCGGCTTCCTCATGCACGAGGAGTTCCAAGCCGTCTCCGACGAAATCGCCGTGGCGCGGGCACGGGACATGGCCAAGGCAAACCCGTATTCCATCGGCTACGAAGTCTGGGATCGCGCGCGTCTCGTCCACCGCGAGGTGAAGAAAATTGAGCGGGCTTGAGGTCGGCCGAATGACGATGCCGGAGAATGGCAGCCTCCCGGGGCGCGCGTGGGGAGGTGGCGTGATCTATCACATCTATTTCTGCTATTTCTGCGCGCGCGACGGCAAGCGGCTTGCCCTCGACGACTTCGACGCGCACAGCGATGTCAACGCAATCGAGCGGGCGCGGCTGCGCGCGCTGCGCGTGCCCGCATTCGAGGTCTGGCAAGGCGAGCGCCTCGTCTATCACACCACCCCCGAACCGCATGCCGCCGCCCCGGTAATCGCCACGGTGCGATGATCTAGTCGCTGCGCCACGTTTCGTGTTATGAGGGCACAAGTATTGCACTCGGCACGTTGTGGAGGGAGCGATGGGGCGCGCGAAGCGGCGATTCTGGCCGTTCGGGGGCGCAGTCGCGGCGCTCATATTCTCTAGCGTTCTGCTATCGGCCGGCGCTTCCGCCTATACGCTTCAGGAAGCGCGCGCGATCTTCGACATCCTCGACGTCAATCACGACGGCAAGGTCACGAAGCTCGAATTCGAGACCGCCAAGATGGACGCGTTCTATTTCCGCGGCCGCCCCGACGAGCAGGACCCGCGCCTGCGCCTCGAGGACACCGGCCTCTCGCGCGACTTCTTCGAGAAGGCCGACGACGGCCACAAGGGCTACCTCACCGGGCTCGATCTCGCCGACGCCATTCATTACGAGGACATCGACGTGAAGCATCGGGGATATTTCACGTTCGAGGATTTCCTTGCGGGCCTCAAGACCATTAGCCGGTGAGCGCGCATCTCGTCGAATGTCACGATTGCGGCCTGCGGCTCGGCCTGGCGCCGCTCGCCGCCGGCGTCATCGCGCATTGCCCGCGCTGTAGCGCGCACTTGCGCACGAATGGCTCGCAAGAGGCGGCCCTGGCGTTTGCAGTGACCGGCCTCGTCCTCGTCCTGCTCGCCAATTTCATGCCGCTCCTGTCGTTCGCCATGGAGGGCCAGGCCGACGAGGCGAGCCTCGCCACCGGCGCCATCGCGCTTTACGGCGACGGGCTCTGGCCGCTCTCAATCCTCATCGTGGTGCTGACGATCGCGGCGCCGGCGCTGAAGCTCGGCGCCACGAGCTACGTGATGCTGGC
The DNA here is from genome assembly GCA_963729295.1 of uncultured Alphaproteobacteria bacterium. GTDB lineage: Bacteria > Pseudomonadota > Alphaproteobacteria > ATCC43930 > CGMCC-115725 > DATJLY01. The sequence continues at coordinate 204,888 of CAVSNJ010000006.1, read as the reverse complement.
GCTGAAGCGCAAGCGGCCGACGCGCATACTCGTTGGCCTGCTGCGCTGGATGGACGAGCTCCATCCCTGGTCGATGATCGAGGTCTATCTCCTCGGCCTCCTCGTCGCCTATGTGAAGCTCACGGCGCTCGCCACCGTCGAGCTCGGCGTCGCCGTCTATGCGCTGGGCGCGCTCGTCGTGGTGATGGCGGCGGTCGATCACTTCATCGATTACGACGAGCTCTGGGCGGAGGTCGAGACGAAAGGCCTCGCCACGGTGCCGCCGCTGCGCGAGGGCGCGCCCCTGGCGCGCTGCGAAATTTGTGGCCTCGTCGCCGAGGATGAGGGCGCGCATGCGCGCTGCCCGCGCTGCCGCGCCAGGCTTCATCGCCGCAAGCCCGACAGCCTCACGCGCTGCTGGGCGCTCATCCTCACTGCGGCGATCCTGTACATCCCCGCCAACGTCTATCCGATCATGACCGTGATCTCGTTCGGCGCGGGCTCGCCCGACACGATCCTGTCGGGCGTCAAGCACCTCTTCGAGTCCGGTATGTGGCCGCTCGCGCTTCTGGTGTTCTTCGCCAGCATCACCGTGCCGGTGCTGAAGATCCTGGGCCTCGTGCTCCTGCTGCTGACGACGCAGCGCGGCTCGCGCTGGCACTTGCGCGACCGCACGCGGCTCTACCGCGTCATCGAATTGGTCGGGCGCTGGTCGATGATCGACATCTTCATGCTGTCGATCCTCGTCGCGCTCGTCCGGCTCGGCGCGCTTGCCACGGTCGTTCCGGGCGTCGGCGCGATCTCGTTCGCCGCGGTCGTCGTCACCACCATGTTCGCGGCGATGGCGTTCGATCCGCGTCTCATGTGGGACAGCGCCGGAGCGAACCGATGACGGGCGACGTGCGCGAGGCGCCCGAGCCGCCCGTGGCCGATCTGCGCCGGCGCTGGCGCTTCTCGCCGATCTGGGCGATCCCGCTCGTCGCCTTGCTGATCGCGGGCTGGCTTGCCTACACGACGCTTTCGGGGCACGGCCCCACCATCACCATTTCCTTCCTCACCGGCGTCGGGCTCGAGGCCGGCAAGACCCGCGTCAAGCACAACGACGTCGAACTCGGCGCGGTCGACAAGGTCGAGCTCACGCCCGATCTCTCGCACGTCATCGTCACCGCTAGCATGAACAAGATGGCGGCCGCGCACCTGAACGCCGGCACGCGGTTCTGGGTGGTGCGCCCGCGGGTCAGCCTGAGCAATCTCTCGGGCCTCGAGACGCTCCTCTCCGGCGCCTATATCGAGATGGACCCGGGCGAGGGCGAGGCCGCGCGCGATTTCGTCGGGCTCGAGGATCCGCCCGTGGTGCGTTCGGACGTGCCCGGCACCGAATACATCCTCGACGCCGACCGGCTCGGCTCGCTGGGCCCCGGCTCGCCGGTCTATTTCCACGGCGTCAAGGTCGGCGAGATTCTCGGCAACGAGTTCGACTACGCCAAGGGCAAGCTCACGATCCACGCCTTCGTCAACAAGCCGTACGACCAGCTCGTCCATCCGGCGTCGCGCTTCTGGAACGATTCCGGCATCACCGTCGATGCCGGCGTCTCGGGCGTGAAGATCGAGATGGAATCGCTCCAGGCGCTCATCACCGGCGGCGTCGGCTTCGATACGGTGGCGGGCGGCGGTGGCAACATCACCGACGTTGCGGCGGCGCAGACCAGCTTCCCGCTCTATTCCGACCGCGTGGCCGCGTTCGAGGCGACCTATGCGCAGCGCGTGCCGTTCATCGTCGAGTTCAGCGATTCGGTGCACGGGCTCGAAGTCGGCGCGCCGGTCGAATTCCGCGGCATCCGCGTCGGCAACGTCACCGACATTCGCCTGCAATACGACACCGCCGAAAGCCGCATCCGCATCCCGGTGACGCTCGCCTTCGAGCCGCAGCGGGTCGAGCGCACCGGCCTCGCAACGGCGCAGGCATCGACGATGGAGAACGTGATGCGGGCGATGGCGGGCTTCGTCCAGCGCGGCTTGCGCGCGCAGCTCCGCTCCGAAAGCCTGATCTCCGGCCAGCTCATCGTCGCCTTCGACTTCTTCCCCGACGCGCCGCCGGCGCAGATCCGCTTCGAGGGCAAGATCCCGGTGCTGCCGACCGTGCCGTCCGACATAGCGAGCATCGAGGCGACCGCGAACAGCCTCCTCGTTGAGCTCTCCGGTCTCGTTGAGCGCGTCTCGAAAATGCCCTTGGAAGGCGTCATTTCCGACACGCGCGGCGCGCTCCAGGCGATGCAGAAGCTCGCCGAGGAGCCGAAGATCAGGAGCGTGCTCGGCTCGGCCAACACGACGCTCACCTCGGCCGACAAGACGCTGACCCAACTCGACGCGCTGCTCTCGTCCGCCAATGCCGGCTACGGCAACGGCTCGGAAGTGCGCCGCGGTCTCGTCGATCTGCTGCGCCAGTTGCAGGACACGGCGCGCTCGATGAAGGCGCTGGCCGACGCGCTCGAAGAGCACCCGGAATCGATCATCCGCGGCAAGGGAGAGCTGCCGTGAGGCGAACTCTTCTCGCGTGTCTGGCCGCGGCGGCGCTCGCGCAATGCCATTCGCCCGATCCGACGCTCTATACGCTCGTGCCGATGAACGGCGCGCCGGACCGGGCGGCATCGGGCACGATGGCATTGGCGCGCATGGAGGTCGCGCATTATCTCGACCGGCCGCAGATCGTGCGCCGCCACGACGTCTATGCGCTCGTGACCGACGACACCGAGCGCTGGGCCGAGCCGCTCGACGAGATGATACCGCGCATCCTCGTCGCCGAGCTGACCGGGCGCCTGCCGCACATGAAGATCGCACAAACCTCGAGCGGTATGCTGGCCGTGGCGGACACGACGCTCGCGGTATCGATCGAGCGCTTCGACGAGGATGCCGACGGCACGGTCGTGCTCGACGCGCGCTGGTCGGTACATGGCAAGGAGGGCGACGGCCCCCTCGATGCCGTCGAGATCACCGAGCGCGCCGCCTCGGGCGACGCGGATGATCTTGTCGCCGCCATGAGCCGGTGTCTCGCCGAGCTGAGCGACCGCCTCGCCGCCAGTCTCGCCGCCCCAAGTGACCCCCCAAAGGGGGCCAGCGGAACGCATTGAAAAAATCCGGCCGCCGGTCCCTAATAGGTGCGCTGGTACCTTTTCCGCACAACCAGAACAAAGGGGGTTTCCTCATGCACAGCAAATATGTTGCAACGGCTTTCGCCTCGGCTCTCGCGCTCGCCGCGCTCGGCGGCTCGACCTCGCCGGCGCTGGCGCAGTCGGGCGTCGCGGCCGGCGTTCTCACCTGCGACGTCGCAAGCGGCTGGGGCTTCGTCTTCGGGTCGTCGAAGGACCTGAAGTGCACCTATTCGAACGGCAGCAACAGCGAGCATTACACCGGCTCGATCAGCAAGTTCGGCGTCGATATCGGCTATACGCAGTCGTCCGTCATCGTCTGGACCGTGCTCGCGCCGACCGCCAACGTTGCCAAGGGGGCGTTGTCGGGCAGCTATGTCGGTGCGACCGGCAGCGCGACCGTGGGCGTCGGCGTCGGCGCCAACGTGCTCGTGGGCGGCGGCAACTCGGTCTCGCTGCAACCGGTGAGCTTCTCGGGCGGCACCGGCCTCAACGTCGCCGGCGGCATCGCCGGCATCATGCTCAACGCTGCGAACTGAGCATCCCGTTGTCCGTCGCCCCCTGAGATGCGGGGGCGGCGGTCGATGTGCCTATCCTCGACGTGGTCATGGCCGGGCCGGCCTCGAGCCGAATCCCGGCCATCCACGCATCATCATTCGCGCGAAGCGAAGCAATCTCCCGGGAGATTGCTTCGCTTCGGCGTCTTCTAACGTTGGCACGATGGTCTTGCGCTACGACAGCGCGCGCCGCAGCGCTGCCACCAGCGGCGCGTCGGCGGGCGGCATGGCGTAAGAGGCAAAGTCGTGCAGCGCGACCCAGGCGAGCTGCTGGGCCTCCCGCGCCACGGGCTCGCGCGTCCAGCGCCGGCACACATAGAGCAGTAGCACGACGTGGAATGTCTCGTAAGCGTGCGAGGCAAACGCGAGCGGCGCGAGCTCATCCGGCATGACCACGATGCCGAGCTCCTCCAAGAGCTCGCGCGCCAGCGCCGCCTCGGGCGTCTCTCCGCCTTGGATCTTGCCGCCGGGAAATTCCCACAGTCCCGCCATCGACTTGCCGCGCGGGCGTTGCGTCAGGAGCACGCGGCCCGCGCCATCGACGAGCGCCGCGCACACGACCGGCAGCGGCAGATCCGCGCCGCTCACTCGAGGTCTTCGGCCCTGACGCGCCGCACGCAGCGCAGCGGGAGCTTCGCCTGCTCGCTCTTCGGCTTGAAGATGTGGCCGTTGATGATGTCGCCGCGCCGGTGCGCCTCGACCACGACGACGAAGTCCGGGCTGTCGCCGAAGCCCGTTGAAAGCGGGCCGCTGTGATGGATGATGCGCGCCTCGCCGGCAAGCGCGCCGCTCCGCTCGCTGCAATGGCCGTAGTAGAAATAGAAACTGTCGCCGCCCGAAAGCCGGCCCTTCTCGAACAGCACGACGCCGCCCGACTGCCAGTCGCCGGCCACCTCGAACGAGATCGTCCAGAGTCCGTCGAGTTCCGCCATCGCCCACCCCGCTTCTGTCAGCTGCGATAGCTGCCGTTGATGTCGATGTAACGATGGGTGAGGTCGCATGTCCAGACCCGGGCGCGGCCCCTGCCGATGCCGAGGTCGATGGCGATCGCGATGTCGCGGCCCTTCATGTGGAGCGCGACCGGCGCTTCGTCATAGCCCGGCACCGGCCCGCCCGCCGCGGCGATGGTGACGCCGCCGATCTTGATGGCAAGCCGGTCGCGATCGGCCTTCTCGCCGCATTTGCCGACCGCGCCGACGATGCGGCCCCAGTTGGCGTCGCTCGCGGCGATCGCCGTCTTGACGAGCGGCGAATTGCCGACTGCGAGCGCAATGCGCCGCGCCGCGCGCGATGACGCGGCGCCGGTCACATCGATGGTGACGAATTTCTCCGCGCCCTCGCCATCCTTCACGATCTGCTGCGCCAGGTCGATCATGACCGTGTCGAGCGCGCGCTTGAAGGAGCGGAGCGCCGGCGCCGTGGCGCTCTCGGGCGGCGCGTTGCCGGCCTTTCCCGTCGCCACCAGCAGCACCGTGTCGCTCGTCGACATGTCGCCATCGACCGTGATGGCGTTGAACGAGCGCTCGGTTGCGGGCTTGAGCATCGCTTGCAGCACCGGCGCCGGAATCGCGGCATCGGTGAAGAGGAAGGCGAGCATCGTCGCCATGTCGGGCGCGATCATGCCCGAGCCCTTGGCGATGCCGTTCACCGTCACCTTCGCGCCGCCGATCGTCGCGCTTGCGGTCGCGAGCTTCGGGAACGTGTCGGTGGTCATGATCGCCTCGGCCGTCTCGCGCCAGCCGAGGGGCTGCGCCGCCGCGATCGCTGCGGGCAGCGCCGCCACGATTTTCTCGGCGTCGAGCGGTTCGCCGATCACACCCGTCGATGCGATGAAGACGGCATGAGGCTCGCAGCGGAGTGAGGCCGCCGCGGCCGCTGCCGTCGCCTCGCACGCGGCGCGGCCCTTGCTGCCGGTGAAGACGTTGGCGTTGCCGGAATTGACCACGATCGCGCGCGCCACGCCGCCCGGGAGACAGTGGCGGCACCAGTCGATCGGCGCGCCCGGCGTTTGCGAACGCGTCAGCACGCCCGCGACCGCGGCGTCCTCGTCCAGCACCGCCACCATGAGGTCGGTCCGGTCGCGATAGCGGATGCCGCATTGCGCCGCCGCGAGCTTGACCCCGGCGACGGGCGGCAGCGCGGCGATCCGCTCCGGCGCCAGTGGCGAGATCGGCATGGCGATTAGAGTCTCTCGCCCCTCGAAGCGGGCGGCAAGGGTAGGGGGTCAGTCGCCGACATGACCGGCGCTACTTGCCCAGATTCTGCGTCGATGGCGCGAGCTGCGGCGGGCCCGAGGCGGGCGGCGGCTCGCCCGGCGTGCCGTTCTGGAGCGGCAGCATCTGCGGCTGGCCGGCGGGCGCAGGCGCGGCTGCGGCGGCGGCGGATGACGTGGCCGGCGGCGCCGCCGAGGCCTGGGGCGTCGCGGCCGGGCCGACCTTCGCCGGCGTGCCGTCGGCGTTGAACACCTCGATCTTGGCCGTCGCGGCAAGCTCCTTGATGCGCGCGTCGGCGATCTCCTGCGCCATCTGGCGCGCGATCTGCGGCGCGATCTCCTCGTAGGTCGGCGGCTTCGCCTCGCGCCGGTCCTCGACCTTGATGACGTGCCAGCCGAACTGCGTTTTGACCGGGGTCTGGGTGAACTGGCCGGGCTTCAGCGCGAAGGCGGCTTGGGCGAATTCCGGCACCATGTCCTTCTCGCCGAAATATCCGAGATCGCCGCCCGACGCTTTGCCAGCGGGATCGGTGGTCTTCTCGCTCGCGAGCTTGGAGAAGTCGGCGCCCTTCTTGAGCTGGTCGATGATCGCCTTCGCCTCGTCCTCGGTGGGCACGAGAATGTGGCGCGCGTGCACCTCCTCGTGCGGCGCCGCCTGCTTTATGTATTCGGCATATTTCTCCCGCAGCTTCGCCTCGGTCACTTCCTTCTTGGCGATGTCGGCGAAGTAGGCGTTGGCGAGCAGCTCGTCCTCGTTGAGCGCGAGCATCTGCTTCACGCGCGGATCGTCGTTCATCTTGGCCTTGCGCGCGGCTTCCGCGGCGAGGTCGAGGGCGATGAGTTGGTCGAGCAACCGGGGATAGAGTTGGTCGGGCGGCATTTGCTGCGCCTGCGGCGACAGGTTGGCGCGCATCGCGTCGAGGTCGGAGCGGTGGATCACGGCGCCGTTGACGCGCGCGACGACGGGGTCGCCGGCGACGGAGGTCGCGGGCGCCGCCTTCTTCGGCGCCTCCTTCTTCGCCGAGGACGCGGCCGATTGGGCGAAGGCGGGCGTCACGCTCAGGCAAAGCAAGATAAGGCCGGTCAGTGCGCGAGACGCCATGGATCGTACCCTGGAAGCTGGGGCGGAAGCCCCGCAGATAAACATATCGCCGCTCCTGGAACAAGCGAAGTTGCCGCGCGCCCCGTGAATTGACACTCGGCGCCGGCGGCCCTATCTGTCGCTTGGCCCCGGCCCCAGCCAATCGCCACGTTTGAGGTATTGATGATCGGCGCCCTCGCCAGGCGGCTTTTCGGCTCCGCAAACGATCGCTACATCAAAGGCCTTCAGCCGCTGGTCGACGACATCGCCGCGGCCGAGCCCGAGCTTGCCGCGCTTTCCGACGATGATTTGCGCGCCCGCACCGCGCTTTTGCGAAAGCGCCACGCCGACGGCGAATCGCTCGACGACCTCATGGTCGACGCCTTCGCGACGGTGCGCGAGGCGTCCAAACGCACGCTCGGCCAGCGCCATTTCGACGTGCAGATGATGGGCGCCCACGTGCTTCACCGCGGCATGATCGCCGAGATGAAGACGGGCGAAGGCAAGACGCTTGTCGCGACGCTTCCGGTCTATCTCAACGCGCTCGCCGGCAAGGGCGTCCACGTCGTCACCGTGAACGACTACCTGGCCAAGCGCGACAGCGAGTGGATGGGGCAGATCTACCGCTTCCTCGGCCTCACCGTCGGCTGCATCGTGCACGGGCTCGACGACAACGAGCGGCGCGCGGCCTATGCCGCCGACGTCACCTACGGCACCAACAACGAGTTCGGCTTCGACTATCTGCGCGACAACATGAAGTTCCGGCTCGAGGAGATGGTGCAGCGCCCGTTCAACTACGCGATCGTGGACGAGGTCGACTCGATCCTGATCGACGAGGCGCGCACGCCGCTCATCATTTCGGGTCCCGCCGAGGATTCCTCCGAGCTCTATCGCCAGGTCGACAAGCTCATCCCCAAGCTCGCGCCCGAGGATTTCGAGAAGGACGAGAAGCAGCGCACCGTGGCGCTCACCGATTCGGGCGTCGAGCGCATCGAGGAGCTGTTGCGCGAAAGCCGCCTCATGGCGGACGGGACGCTCTACGACATCCACAACATCCACCTGACGCATCACGCCAACCAGGCGCTCCGCGCGCACAAGCTTTTCGCGCGCGACACCGACTACATCGTGCGCGACGACAAGATCGTCATCATCGACGAGTTCACCGGCCGCATGATGGAAGGCCGGCGCTATTCCGAAGGCCTGCACCAGGCGCTCGAGGCGAAGGAAGGCGTCACCGTCCAGAACGAGAACCAGACGCTCGCCTCGATCACCTTTCAGAATTATTTCCGCCTCTATCCGAAGCTCGCCGGGATGACCGGCACGGCGATGACGGAAGCGACCGAATTCTCCGAGATCTACAAGCTCGACGTGATCGAGGTGCCGACCAACGAGCCGATGATCCGCGCCGACACGGACGACGAGGTCTATCGCTCGGCCGCCGAGAAATACGAGGCGATCATCACGCAGATCCTCGATTGCCGTGCGCGCAACCAGCCGGTGCTGGTCGGCACGGTCAGCATCGAGAAATCGGAGGCGCTCGCGGCGCTCCTCAAGAAGCGCCAGGTGTCGCATCAGGTGCTGAACGCGCGCTACCACGAGCAGGAAGCCTATATCATCGCGCAGGCCGGCCAGCCCGGTGCGGTGACGATCGCGACCAACATGGCCGGCCGCGGCACCGACATTCAGCTCGGCGGCAACGCCGACATGCGCCTCAGGCAGGAGCTCGCCGAGATCGCCGATGAAGTGCTGCGCGAGAAGCGTGGCGACGAGATCCGCCAGGAGATCGCCGCCGCGCACGAGGAGGTGGTGAAGGCGGGCGGGCTCTATGTCATCGGCAGCGAGCGGCACGAGAGCCGGCGCATCGACAACCAGTTGCGCGGCCGCTCCGGTCGCCAAGGCGATCCGGGCGCGTCGAAATTCTTCGTCTCGCTCGAAGACGATTTGATGCGCATCTTCGGCTCCGAGCGCATGGATGGCATGCTGCAAAAACTCGGGCTCAAGCCGGGCGAGGCGATCATCCATGCCTGGGTCAACAAGGCGCTCGAGAAGGCGCAGCAGAAGGTCGAGGCGCGCAACTACGAAATCCGCAAACACCTTTTGCGCTTCGACGATGTGATGAACGACCAGCGCAAGGTGGTCTATCAGCAGCGCCGCGAGATCATGGCGACGCCGGACATCGCGCAGATGATCGTCGACATGCGCCACGACGTGATCGAGGGCGTGATCGAGCGCGCCATTCCGGGGAACGCGCTGCCGGATCAATGGAACGTCGATGGCTTGAAGGGCGAATTGGCGCGGATCTTCAACCTCGATCTGCCGGTCGCCGACTGGGCGAAAGAGGAAGGCATCTCCGACGAGACGGTGACCGAGCGCGTGCTCGCCGCGGCTGACGCCAAGATGGCCCAAAAGGCCGTCAATTACGGCGCCGACATCATGCGGCTTGCCGAGCGCTCGCTCCTGCTCCAGCTCCTCGACCAGATCTGGAAGGACCATCTCCTGTCGCTCGACCATCTGCGCCAGGGCATCAACCTTAGGGCCTATGCGCAGCGCGATCCCTTGAACGAGTACAAGCGCGAGGCGTTCGAGCTCTTTCAAGAGATGCTGGTGCGCTTGCGCGAGCAGGTGACGAGCGTCCTCTGCCATGTCGAGCTGCGCGTCGAGCGGCCCGACGATCTGGCGCCGAAGCGCGAGCCGCAGCGCATGGTCGAAAGCCGCGAGCCCGTGGCCGAGCAGCTGAACGGGAATGGCGGCGTCGGCGTCGCCACCGCGACCGCTGCGGCGACGGCGCTCGCGGCGCCCTGGGCGCGCACGCCGCGCAACGCGCCGTGCCCGTGCGGCTCGGGCAAGAAATTCAAGCACTGCCACGGGCGCGGATAGCGCGCGCTTGCGCGCTCAGCCGCTGAACGCGCCCCAGATGCCGCCGAAGACGCCGAGCCCCGCGATAAGCATGGAGGCCGCGACCACGACCGTGCCATAGGCGCCGCCGAGGCGGTGCTCCGGCGGCAGGACCTTGATCGCGAGCAGCACCAGGAGACCCAAGACCAGCGGCAGCATCAGCGCGTTCATCACCTCGACGGCGATGTTGAGCGTGACGAGGTCGGGCACGAGCATCACCGCGACCGCGCCGCCGACGACCGCGATCGAGAACACGCCGTAGAACCACGGCGCCTCGAACGGCCGATGCTCGAGCGAGTGCTTGTAGCCGGCGACCTCGCCGAAGCCCCAGGCCGAGGCAAGCGACACCACCACCGCCGCCACCATCGCCGCGCCGATGATGCCGGCGCCGAAGACGACGCGCCCCATGTCGGGGCCGAGGACGGGCGTCAGCGCCTTGGCGATGTCGCCGACCGTGCCGAGGCTCGCGCCTTGCCCGCCCGCGCCAGCGGCGCCGCCGCTGCCCGCGCCGATTGTCGCCGCTGTCGCCACAAGCACCGCCGCCATGATGAGCTGCGTGATGACGGCGCCCAGCGCCGTGTCCCAGCGCGCGTTGCGGTAATCCTCGGGCGCGAGCTTTTTGTCGGCGACGGCGGACTGCTGATAGAAGATCATCCACGGCATGATGACGGCGCCGATATTGGCGGCGAGCAGGTAGAGATAGTCGCCATTGCCGAGCGGCATCGACGCGAGCCCGCGCGCGAGCTCGCCGGCCGCCGGATGCGCCGCGAGTGCCACGCCGAAGAAGGCGAACTCGAACAGGCCCAAGGCGATGGCGATGCGCTCGACACGGCGGTAGGAGCCGGTATAGACGACCAGCAGCAGAAACCCGGCGGCGAGCGCAAGCGAGGCCGCGCGCGGCACGCCGAACAGCTCGCCGACCCCGGCGATGCCGGAGAACTCGGTGAGAAGCGCGCCCAACGTGGCGATGCCGAGGCCCGTCACCGAGACCCAGGCCCAGCCGCGCCCGAACGTCGCGCGGATCAGCTCGCCATGCCCCTTGCCGGTGAAGATGCCGAGCCGCACCGTCAGCTCCTGCACGAAGTAGAGGACCGGGATCAGGATGAATTGCGGCAGCAGCAGGCTGTAGCGCCATTGGGCGCCGCTTTGCGCCGCGGTGATGACGCTGCCGACATCGGTGTCGGCGAGCATGACAACGAGGCCCGGCCCGAGAACGGTGAGGAAGGTCCTGAGGCGGGGGATGACAGGCCGGGCGTCCAACGCGGAATCGGTCATGGGGTGACCGCTCATCGAATGCGAATGATATTCATTCTTATTTCTATGCCGCGTGACAGTTCGGCGTCAAGCGGCCAGGTCAGAGGAGCAGCCGGGAATCGCCGAACGAAGGGAATGCCGAACGAGCCGAACGAAGGGAATATTGGCGATTGCAAACCCAGCCCATGTGTTAGCTCCGGCATCTGAGTAGATTCCGAACCTTTGCTGGCGATACCTTGGCTGGCACGATCCCGAACGGGTCATGAGCAGCCCGGCGCGGCGGTACCTAATTGCTGTACTCATATCGGCTCAAGTTTCGTCATCTTCGAACGGGCGCCGCGGGGCTTATCGTGCTTCAGTCCGCTGAGGAAATGGCGGAGGAAAAATCCCGGTTGGAAGCTACTGGGTACATCGTGACCGAATGCCTGCTGCCGATTGGGGAGAGACCAAAAGTGCCGTCTAGCTCTCTCATCGACCTTTCGCGCCCCTAGAGTCCGATCCATCAAAACGGAACCGTCCGGCGTCCTTCGACGACGCCCCTTCGGGGCTTGGCTCAGGATGAGGGACTTTTGTGGTGCGTGAGGAAGAAGAGTCCTCATGCTGAGCGGAGCGCGCAGCGCGTCGTCGAAGGACGCACGGCGATTCGTACTGGAAGACTCACACTCTGGACGTTTCCGCCGGGAGGGATGAGCCGCCAGAGGCGGAGCGCCGCGCGGCGGCGAACGACGCGTCATCGGCGGCAAATGCCCATCCATGCCCATCGTTGCGCGGCGCGAAAGCGCCCTTTTCGGCGCAACCGCTTGAGATGTATGTACAATACGTTCATACTGCCGTTTCCGCCAGCCTTTCGCAGATTGTCATCCGGCTCTTCCAATCACTTTTGGTGCGCAAAATCGCCGCGCTGCGCCTCGCACCGATGCACGTATACGTATCCTATTTACGTACATATGTCAAGGAAATTGGCGCAGCGGGGGATTGCTTCGCTGCGTTCGGCGACGATTGGCGATTGCAAACAGCGGGCGAGAGTCCGATCCATCCGAAAAGAGATGTTTAATCAATAGGTTAAGTCCGAACTGGCCGTCCGTGCGCCGGCGCGGCCGGCCGCCATCGACAAGGGGCGCGCCGCGCCGTAGCTTCGCCCGCCGGCGTCTCCCGCCTTTCTTTCCACACAAAAGATCGAGAGACTGACTTGGACTCCGCCTGTGCGTTGCAAATATTTAATGCGCAGGACAACGCCGCGTAATTGCCCCCCGCCCTATCCTGGGCGCGGGAAATTGCCAGGCCCGTGCCGTTCATCCGCTCGACGGACCCTTCGCGAAAAGGTCGCCCCATGTCCCTCATGTCTCCGCGCGCCATTTCCCCCGCCCGCTGCCGCGCCGGCGCGCTTGCCGCCGCGACCGCGCTCACGCTTTCGTTCGCGTCGGCGCCGGCGGGCCTCGCCCAGGTCTCGGCGCCCGCCGCGCCCGTGATCGTGCAGCTCCCGACGCTTGCGCCACTCGTCAAGAAAGTGCTTCCCGCGGTGGTCAACGTCTCGGTGCAAATGAAGGCGGGCGCACCCGACAGCGACGAGGCCCAAGATCCGGACCAGGATCAAAATCAGGATCAAGACCAAAATCAGGATCAGGACCAGAGTCCGCAGGCCGGGCCGGGGCCGGGGCCGCAGAACGGCCAGCCGCAATCGCCCTTCGACGAGTTCCTGCGCCGCTTCTTCCGTCAGGGGCCGGGCGGCACGCCGATGGGTCCGCGGGCCGAGCGCATGGCGCTGGGCTCGGGCTTCATCATCGATCCCACGGGCTACATCGTCACCAACAACCACGTGGTCGCGAATGCCGACAAGGTGACGGTGATCTTCCAGGACGATTCGAAAGTCATCGCCAAGGTCATCGGGCGCGACGACAAGACCGACCTCGCGCTCATCAAGATCGACGCGCCGAAGCCGCTTCCCTATGTCGAGTGGGGCGACAGCAACGGCGTCCAGGTCGGCGACTGGGTGCTGGCCGTCGGCAATCCCTTTGGCCTCGGCGGCACGGTCAGCTCGGGCATCATCTCGGCGCGCGGCCGCGACATCCACGAAGGCCCCTACGACGATTTCCTGCAGATCGACGCCTCGATCAACCGCGGCAATTCCGGCGGGCCGACCTTCAACCTCGACGGCAAGGTGATCGGCATCAACACCGCGATCTATTCGCCCAATGGCGGCTCGGTCGGGATCGGCTTCGCCATCCCCTCGAGCCTCGCCAAACCGGTGATCGAGCAGCTGAAGGAGCACGGCTCGGTGCGGCGTGGCTGGCTCGGCGTGCAGATCCAGGAAGTGACGCCCGAGCTCGCCAAGAGCCTCGGCTTGGCGAAGCCCGAGGGCGCGCTCGTGGCGGACGTGACAAAGGACGGCCCGGCGCAGAAGATCGGCATCAAGCAGGGCGACGTGATCCTGTCGTTCGACGGCCACGACGTCGAAAAGCTGCGCGACCTGCCGCTTGCGGTCGCGGAAACGCCGGTCGGCGAGACCGCGAAGGTGCAGATCTGGCGCGACGGCAAGGAGCAGAGCCTGTCGCCCGTCATCGCCGCGATGCCCGAGCATCCTGAGCGCATGGCCGACACTAGCGACGCCGGCAGCAAGCCGGAGCAGCCGCAGACCGCGACTACGATGGGGCTGAAGCTCGCGCCGCTCACCGCCGATCTCCGCCGCGAGCTGTCGGTGCCCAAGAGCGTGAAGGGCGTGGTGGTGACGTCGATTGCCGATTCGAGCCCGCTCGCGGAGCTCGGCCTGGCGCCGGGCGACGTGATCCAAGCGGTCAACCAGGAGCCGGTGGCGATGCCCAAGGACTTCATCGCCAAACTCGACGCGGTCAAGAAGAGCGGCAGCAAGAACCTGCTGCTCCTCATCAACCGGCACGGCGTCAATCAGTTCGTGGCGTTGAACCTCGCCAACGGCGGCAACGGATAGGAGCGGCCGCTGCCATGCGCATCCTGGTGGTCGAGGACGATCGCGAGGCGGCGGCCTACCTCGTCAAGGGCCTGACCGAGAGCGGCCATCGCGTCGATCTCGCCGGCGACGGACGCCAGGGCTTGGCGCGCGCGCGCTCGGACCGGTTCGACGCCATGGTGATCGACCGCATGCTGCCGGAATTGGACGGGCTCAGCATCATCGCGGCGTTACGCGCGGCGCACGACGCGACGCCGGTGCTCGTGCTCTCGGCCTTGGGCGATGTCGAGGACCGCGTCGTGGGCCTGCGCGCCGGCTGCGACGACTATCTGCCGAAACCCTTCGCGTTCTCGGAACTGCTGGCGCGGCTCGAGGCGCTGACGCGGCGCGGCAATGCCGAGACGAAACTGCGCGTCGCCGATCTCGAGATCGACCTCATCGCCCGCACCGTGACGCGCGCCGAGCGGACGATCGAATTACTGCCGCGCGAGTTCCGCCTGCTCGAATACCTGATGCGGCACGCCGGCCACATCGTCACGCGCACCATGCTCTTGGAAAAAGTCTGGGACCATCACTTCGATCCGCAGACCAACGTGATCGACGTGCATGTGAGCCGCTTGCGCCAGAAGATCGACAAAGGCTTCGAGCACGCGCTGCTGCACACCGTGCGCGGCGCCGGCTACAGCTTGCGCGCGCCCTAGATATCGATCGTGCCCCCGTCGCCGCCGCTCGCCGCCGCTGTCGTCGGAGAAATCCTGGCCGCCGGCATCCTGGTCGTCGGCCTGGACGAGGCCCTGGTCGTCATAGCCGGTATCGACCGGCGCCTGCTGGCCCTGGCCGCCGTAGTAGTTGTTGGTGACCGTCTCGCCGATGCCCGGCTGCGGCGTCATCCCGCCGAACAGATTCCCGTAATGCGGCGCGAAGAGCGAGCTGATGCCGCTGAAGAGCAGCGCGCCGCCGGCGATGCCCGCCGCTGTCGTCGCCGCCGAGCGGAGGAAGCCGGAGCTCGCGCCCGGCATGGCAAGCGATGGCGCGGCCGCGGGCTGCGCCGCCATCGGCTGACCTGCCGCCGAGTTGGTCCAGACCGCGCCGCCCCCGCCCGGCGCCGGCGGTTGCGGCGCTGGCACCGCCGCCGCCACGCGGCCCCACGGGCCCGCGTTCGGCACGCTGGCGCGCGCGGCCGCCAGGAAGCTCGTCGTTTGCTCTTGCGGCGCCGGCTTCGGCTGCGTCTGCGCTTCGAGCTCCTTGATGCGCTTGTCCGCTTCGGCGAGCGCCATGTCCTCGATCAGCACCGTCTGCACCAAAAGATAGGCCGCGTCCGGCACGCGCGACACGCCGTCGCGGATCGCCGCTTCGGCGTCGCGGTCCTTCGCCTGGCTCTGGGCTTGCGATAGGCGGTCGAACAGATGGGCGATCAGGTCGCGCTCTTGCGGCGTCATGCTTCCCTCCTCGGACCTTGTCCTTGGATATGGGATCAGGGGCCGCGATTTCCCATGCGCAGGAATTTCTCGCGCCGCATGCGGCGAAGCGCCGCGCCGTCCTCGCGCGCGAGCGCGCCGAGCGCCGCGGCGATCGCCGCGCCCGCGGCGTCGATCGTCGTCGCCGGATCGCGGTGCGCGCCGCCCAATGGCTCGGGCACGATCTCGTCGATCACCTCGAGCCGCAGCAGGTCGCTCGCCGTGAGCTTCAGCGCGGCGGCGGCCTCGGGCGCGTGCTCGGCGCTCTTCCACAGGATCGAGGCGCAGCCCTCGGGCGAGATGACCGAGTAGGTCGCGTTCTCGAGCATCAGCACGGTGTTGGCCGCGGCAAGAGCGATGGCGCCGCCCGATCCGCCCTCGCCGATGATGGTGGCGACGAACGGCACGGTGAGCACCAATCCCTGCTGCGTCGTGCGCGCGATCGCCTCGGCCTGGCCGCGCTCTTCCGCGCCGATGCCGGGATAAGCGCCCGCCGTATCGACGAAGCTCAGCACCGGCAGCCGGAACCGCTCGGCCAACTGCATCAGGCGCTGCGCCTTGCGATAGCCTTCGGGCCGCGCCATGCCGAAATTGTGTTTGACGCGCGCCTCGGTGTCGCCGCCTTTCTCGTGCGCGATGGCGACGACCGACTGGCCGCGAAACCGGCCGAGCCCGCCGACGATGGCGCGGTCCTCGCCATAGAGCCGATCGCCGGCCAAGGGCGTGAACTCGGTCAAAAGCGCCGCGAGATATGCCCCGCCATGCGGCCGGTCGGGATGGCGGGCGAGCTGCACCTTCTGCCACGGCGTCAGCTCGGCGAAGGTTTGGCGCAGCAGGCGCGAGGCCTTCGCCTCGAGGTTCCCGACCTCTTCGGCGATGTTGAAATCGCCGCCGGAGCCGAGATGGCGCAGCTCCTCGATCTTCGCTTCGAGCTCGGCAAGCGGCTTCTCGAATTCGAGGAAATGCCGCATCAGCGCGTGCCTCCTTTGCGCGCCAGCGGGTGATGCGCGTTGACCAGCCGCTCGAGCCGCGCGGCTTCGACGTGCGTGTAGATCTGCGTCGTCGCGATGTCGGCGTGGCCGAGCATCGCCTGCACGCTGCGCAAATCGGCGCCGTGGTCGAGCAGGTGGCTCGCGAACGCATGACGCAGCACGTGCGGCGAAAGCCGCGCCGGGTCGAGCCCCGCGCGCAGCGCCAGCTCCTTGACGATCTGCCCGGCGCGCCGCCGCGTCAGATGCCCGCCGCGCGACGGAAAGAGATAAGGCGACGCCACGCCCTCGGCGAGGAAATGGCCGCGCGCTTCGAGGTAATCCTTGAGCGCCGCGCGTGCGGGGTCGCCCAATGGCACGAGCCGTTCCTTGTCGCCCTTGCCGCGCACGACGAGAAAACGCGGGCTCCGCTTGGCCGCGGCGAGCGGCATCGCCACCAGCTCCGAGACGCGCAGTCCCGCGCCGTAAAGCAGCTCCGCCATGGCGCGCACGCGCAAGCCCTCAGGTCCCAGCCACGCGCGCGCCGCATCGAGCAGCGCGTTCATCTCGCGCTCGGAGAGGATTTTCGGCAGCGGCCGGCCGAGGCGCGGCGCGTCGAGCGCGCTCGTCGGATCGTCGCGCCGCGCGCCTTCGAGCACGAGGAAGCGGAAGAACTGCCGCAAGGCCGAGAGCCGCCGCGCCACCGTGCGCGGCTTCATGCGCTGGCGCGCGAGCGCCCCGAGATAGCGGCGCAGATCGTCGCTCGATGCGTCTTCGAGCGGCTCGCCCTCGAGGAAGCGGGCGCAGTCGGCGAGGTCGTTCGCGTAAGCGGCGAGCGTGAGGCGCGCGGCGCCGCGCTCGGCCGCGAGCATTTCGAGAAACGCCTCGCGCCGCGGCGAGCCTTTGCGCGCGCGCTCAGATGCCGGCATCGACTGCCGCCTCGACGGCGATGGCGCGCGCATCGGCCTCGCGTCCGACCGCGATCAATGCGGTGACCGCGCCTTCGAGCAGCACGGGCTCGAGCGTCAAGCGCTCGCCCGATTGGACGACGAGCAGCGTGGACAGCACTGATTCACCGCTGCGCTTTGCCGCCACGGCCTGCTGCTGATCGACGATGAGTGCGGCGCTCGGCAGCTTTGCCGCGTGCGGCGGCGCGATGAGCGGCGCCCAGTCGAGCGGCCCAAGATTGCCGCCCAGCGCCGCGGCGAGCGCGACCATGAGATCGGCCTCGGCGGGTGCGGCGCCCGAATCACGGCTTGCCAGCGCAACGACCGCGGCCTTGAAAAGCGCGCCGGGGTCGCTCGGGTCGGGCGGCGCCGCGCCCGCGAGCCAGGCGAGAAAGCGCACCTCCGGCGCGTTCGCCGCGGCGATCCATGGCTTCGCCGCGTCGGCGCCGCTCGCGAGCAGCAGCGCGCGCGCCGCATCGGCGGCGAACTCCGCATCGGCCGTGCCGGGATCGAGCTCGCTCAAGGCCGGCGCCACGAGCCGCGCCACGAGCGGAAAGGCGTCGCGCTTCTTGCCGTCGGCGAAGAGCCGCGCGATTGCCGTCTCGCGCGTCGCGGCGGGCGCGCTCGAGCGCGCGACGGAATAAAGGACGGCGCGCACGCGCGCATCGGGCGGCTTGTCGTCCTTCAGCGCCGCCCGCTGCTCGTCGGGCTTGGGCTCGATCGTCTGATAGAGCGCGCCGAGCGCGTCGGGCGCGAGTGCCCCCAGAAGCGCCGCGCGCTCGGCCGCGGGCAGGCGGGTCAAGACCGGGACCTTGTCGCTCGCCGCGTAGGCTGCGAGTGCCGCCGGACCCGCGGCAGCCAGCAGGTCGGGCGGCAGCGGTTGCTTCGCTGCGGCCAGGAGCGTGAGGCGCAGCGGCGACGGCTCGCCGACCTTGTCGACCTTGTGCGCGTGCCCGGCGAGCGCGTCGATCAGCGTGTCGAACGCGGCATCGGCGGGCGTCTTCTGCTCGCGCAGGACGCTCAATCCGAGTGCCGCCTTGTCGCCTTCGCCGGCGAGCGCCTGGCAGGCGATGAGCGCCCGGTCCCACCAGGCGAGGGTCTGGTATCGGCCAATCGTGTCGCTCACTTCCTTGCAGGCGCCGTCGGCATCGTGCGCGGCGAAATGCAGCTCGACGCGGTCGCGGTCCATGAGATCGCCCGACGAGTCGGACGGCAGCCGCTCGGCGATGTCGAGCGCCGGTCCGGCGAAGCCCAAGGCCAGCATGCGGTCGAGTCGAAGCGTGGCGAGGCTCGGCCGGTCGGACGGGTCCTGGCCCGCGGGCGAGCCGGCATCGCTCAGGAGCAGGAGCCGCGCCAGGTTTTGCAGCGCGGGCGAGCTCGACGGCGCAAGAAGCGGCAGCGCCGCCGCGAGGAACGAGCGCTCGGTGCCGCGCCACATCGTCTGCGGCAGCGCGCCATCGTTGGGGCCGAGCGTGCCCGCCCACGACGCGTCGGTCGGCGCGAGCGGCTGCGCCTCGATGTCCGCGGGCGCAGCGTTGGGCGCGGGCGTCGCCGCCGGATTGCCCGGTGCCGCCGGCACGGCGGTCGTTCCCGCTTGCCCCTGCGGCGGCGCCCCCGAAGGCACGAGCGGAACCGGCGGCCCGAGCTGCGCCGCGGCCGGGACGGCACACAGGCAGAAGGCTGCGAAAAGCGCTACGCCGGCGAATTGGCGCGTCGCGTCAGTGCGCCAAGCGCGCATCGGGGATGACGTGTTCCACGTGCGTGGTGGGCGCGGGAATGTCCCAGACCGACAGGAAACCCACGCCGCCCGCGATCGCAATCGCCAGCAGCCCGACGCCGATCAGAACGACTTTTCCCATGCGATCCCGATATCCTGCGCGCGCCAAAATCCGCCAGCTGTCGCCCGATTGGCGGTCATCCCGGCGATTATGCTAAATTTCCATCATGGCGAATTTGCGACAGTCTATCGGATCGCGGTCGCGCGTTTCAATCGCGCGCACGCTCGCCCGGAAGGGTCGGCGATGAGCGGCGGCATGTTCCCGCTGGCGCGGTCGGTGGCGATCGTCGGACTCATGGGGGCCGGCAAGTCGAGCATTGGCCGCCGCCTGGCGCAGCGCCTCAAAGTGCCGTTCGTCGATGCCGATACCGAGATCGAGCTCGCGGCCGGCGCCACGATCGAGGAGATTTTCGAGCGCCACGGCGAGCCCGCCTTCCGCGACGGCGAGCGCCGCGTCATCGCGCGCCTCCTCGAAGGCCCGGTCAGCGTCATCGCCACGGGCGGCGGCGCCTTCATGGACCGGGCGACGCGTGACCTGATGCGCGCGTGCGCGATCAGCGTCTGGCTCAAGGCCGATCTCGACCTCCTGATGCAGCGCGTGGCGCGGCGGAACAACCGGCCGCTGCTCAAAGCCGGCGAGCCGCGCGCCGTGCTCGAGCGCCTGATCGCCGAGCGCTATCCGATCTACGAGGAGGCCGACATCATGGTCGATTCGCTCGACTGCCCGCCTGACGCCACGGTCGAGCGCGTGATCGCGGCGCTCGCCGCCTTCCTCGGCGTCGAAGCGCCCGCCTCATGAGCGCGGCCGAAAAGCTCAGGGTCGAGCTCGGCACGCGCAGCTACGACATCGTGCTCGGCGCGGGGCTGCTTGAGGGAGCGGGCGCGCTGTTGCGCCCGGTCCTGCGCCAGGAGCGTGTCGTGATCGTCACCGACGAGACCGTGGCGCGCCTCCATCTGAAACGACTCGTCGCGGGCCTCGGCAAGGCCGCGATCGCGCACGAAACGGTGGTACTGCCGCCCGGCGAGCAGACCAAGGATTTCCGCCATTTCCAGAAACTCTGCGAGGATATTCTGGGCCTCGGCATCGAGCGCCGGACGACGCTTGTGGCATTGGGCGGCGGTGTGATCGGCGACCTGACCGGCCTTGCCGCCGCGACGCTGTTGCGCGGCGTGCCTTATGTGCAGATTCCGACGACGCTGCTCGCGCAAGTCGACAGCTCGGTTGGCGGCAAGACCGCGATCGACACGATCCACGGCAAGAACCTGGTTGGCGCCTTCTACCAACCGGTGCTCGTCCTCGCCGACTCGGATGCGCTCGCGACATTGCCGCGGCGCGAGCTGTTGGCGGGCTATGCCGAGGTGGTGAAATACGGGCTGGTCCGCGACGCCGATTTTTTCGACTGGCTTGAGGCGAACGGCCCGGCGCTCGTTGCCGGCGATGCCGATCTGCGGCGCGAGGCGGTGCGGCGCAGCTGCGCCGCCAAGGCCGAGGTGGTGGCTGCCGACGAGCGCGAGGATGGCGAGCGCGCGCTCCTGAATTTCGGCCACACCTTCGGCCATGCGCTCGAAGCCGAGACCGGGTTCGGCGACGCGCTGCTGCACGGCGAGGCGGTGGCGCTCGGCATGCGGCTTGCGTTCGACTTCTCCGCCCGGCTCGGCCTTTGCGCCGCGTCCGAGATCGAGCGCGTACGGCGCCATTTCGCCGCGGTGGGGCTCCCGGTCACGCTCGGCGATGCCGGCAACCTGCCGCGGTTCGTGCCCGACGCGCTGCTGCGCCACATGCGGCACGACAAGAAGGTGCGCGACGGGAAGATCACCCTCATCCTCGCGCGCGCCATCGGTGACGCCTTCATCAAGCCCGATGTTCCCGAGGGTCTGATCCGCGACTTCCTCGCGGCTCAAGCGTCGAATTCGCTGGCGGGACCGGCGGTCGCCCCCTAAATCACGGCCGTCCGCCACCGCCCGCGAGCCAGCTCATGCCGCTCTCCGCCCCCGCCGTTGAACGCGAGTCGATCCACACCCGCACGGTCGTGTGCCGCGGCTATCGTCGCGCCGACGGGCTCTGGGACATCGAAGGGCACCTGACCGACACCAAGACCTACGATTTCGACTCGCAGTATCGCGGCGCCGTCGTCGCCGGCACGCCGGTGCACCAGATGTGGATCAGGCTGACGCTCGACGACGAGCTCATCATCCGCGACGTCGAGGCGCAGACCGATCACAGTCCGTTCCCGATCTGCGGCGGCATCACCGGCAATTACGCGCGGTTGAAGGGGCTCAGTATCAAGCCCGGATTCCACGTCAAGGTGCGCGAGCTGTTGGGCGGGATCGAAGGCTGCACGCACCTCGTGGAGATGCTTGGGCCGGTCGCCACGACCGCGTTCCAGACCATCTACCCCTATCGCAACCGGGTGCGCAGCCAGAACGGTGCCGAGCCCGCCAGAAGCCCGCGCCCGCGCCTCATCGACACATGCCACGGCTGGTCGAGTAAGGGCGAGGTGGTGAAGCGGATCTATCCCGACCGCTATACCGGCCCCTGACCCCGCAGCCGCGGAGCGTCCGCTGGATGTTCGGCCTCAGCGCCGGCGCGCGAAGATCGTGCCGTGCCCGGCGCGCCAGTGCCCCCCTTCGGTCGCGGCCGCTTCAAAATAGCGCAACAGGAAGACGCGAATCGCCGAGGTCAGGCTCGACTCGGTCCGCGAGCGTTCGATCGCGGTGACGACCTCGTTGACGGTGGCGCGCTCGCGCGCGCAGACGTTGTGGAGCGCGTCCCACATCGGCGGCTCGAGCCGGATGCTGGTCCGCCGCCCGGCCACCGTCACGTTTCTGTTGTCGAGCGTCGACCCCGGAAGGGGCGGGCGCCTCGCCGTCCGTTCTGGAGCCTGCGACCCGCGCACGCTGACCATGGTGAGGAGATTAAATGGCTTTTTAGGCGACCGCAACCATCTAGCGTGTTGTCTTTACGAATACAACTTAACCGTGTATAGCCTCGTCAGGAGCGAGGGCCGTGATCTGCAAGGCATGGACGCGCTCTTTCAACTCTTCGGCGAGCACGGCGTAGACGGCGCGCTGGCGTTCGAGGCGGCTCTTGCCCGCGAAGCTCGCGGCGACGACCTCGACGCGGAAATGCGTCTCGCCGTCCGGCCGCGATCCGGCATGGCCGCGATGGCGGTGCGAATCGTCGTAGATCTCGAGCCGCACCGGCTGCAATGCGGCGGCGAGTTTTTCGCGGATGCGGTCCTTCATCGACATCGCGCGACAAGTTGGATTGGCCGACGCGCTGCGTCAACAGGGCGCGGCACTGGGTCGCGCGAGCGGCGCCGAGCGCCGATTTCCCAAGCCTTGTCAGGCCCGCAACCAATCCCCATACTGCGCCATAATGGTCCGCACGCGCATCGAGGACATGCGCACGCCCGCGGCGGAAACGCCCGTGAGACCGTGCGATCACCCCGGCTGCGCTGCGGCCGGGGCTTACCGTGCGCCGCGTTCGCGCGCGGCCTTGAGCCTGTTCCACTGGTTCTGCATCGATCACGTGCGCGACTACAATTCGGCGTGGAACTACTACGCCGGGATGAGCGCCGCCGAGATCGAGCGCGAGATCCGCAACGACACGGTGTGGCAGCGGCCGACTTGGCCGATGGGCGTGCGCGGCGGCTTCGGCTACCGGCCGCGCTTCCAGGATTTTGGCCTGTTCGAGGATGGCGAGACCGAGGAAAAGCGCGCCGCGCCGCGCCGCCACCGCGCCTCGCCGCAGGAGCAGGCGCTGACCGTCTTCAACCTCGTGCCGCCGCTCACACTCGTCGCCTTGAAGGCGCGCTATAAGGAACTCGTCAAGCTCAACCACCCCGACGTCCACGGCGGCGACAAGGCGGCGGAAGAGCGCTTGAAGATCATCAACCTCGCCTATTCGACCCTGAAGGCGAGCTACTTTCCCTGACGAACCATCCGCGAAAGAATCATGGCCCCGACAGAAACCACGAACGGCTCAGCGAACGGCTCAGCGATATTCCCGCTCGACCGACCGGACATCCAGGTCTCGGTGCGGCAGACCTTCGGCCTCGAGAGCGACATGCAGGTTCCGGCCTTCTCGCAGCCGGGCGCGCATGTCCCCGATCTCGATGAGGCCTATCGCTTCGACCACGACACCACGCTCGCGATCCTCGCGGGCTTCGCCTACAACCGCCGCGTCATGATCCAGGGCTATCACGGCACTGGCAAATCGACGCATGTCGAGCAGGTCGCCTCGCGCCTCAACTGGCCGCTCATCCGCATCAACCTCGACAGCCACATCAGCCGCATCGATCTCGTCGGCAAGGACGCGATCGTGCTGGTCGAGGGCAAGCAGGTCACGGAGTTCCGCGAGGGGCTGCTGCCGTGGGCGATCCAGCATCCGATCGCGCTCTGTTTCGACGAGTACGACGCCGGTCGCCCCGACGTGATGTTCGTGATCCAGCGCGTGCTCGAAGTCGAGGGCAAGCTCACGCTGCTCGATCAGAACCGCGTGATCCGCCCGCACCCGTTCTTCCGCCTCTTCTCGACGACCAACACGATCGGGCTGGGCGACACGACCGGCCTCTATCACGGCACGCAGCAGATCAACCAGGGCCAGATGGACCGCTGGAACGTGGTTGCGACGCTCAACTACCTGCCGCACGAGGCCGAGCTCGAGATCGTGCTGGCCAAGGCGCCGTCCTACGACAACGACGAAGGCCGCCGCGTGATCAACGCCATGATCGCGCTCGCGGAACTCACGCGCTCGGGCTTCATGAACGGCGACATCTCGACCGTGATGTCGCCGCGTACCGTCATCACCTGGGCCGAGAACAACCGCATCTTCAACGACGTGGCGTTCGCGTTCCGGCTCACCTTCCTCAACAAGTGCGACGAGACGGAGCGCGCCACGGTGGCGGAATACTACCAGCGCTGCTTCGGCACCGAGTTGAAGGAGACGGGCGTCCGCGCGACGCTGGTGTGACGCGATGGCCGATGCCGCCTCGCCGATAGAATCATTCAAGCGCTCGACCGCGGCGACCTTGCGCGCCATCGCCGAGCGCGACGACGTCACTGTGACCTACGGCGCCGAGCCGCCGGGCGCGGCCGGCACGCGCGTGCGCCTGCCGGTGCCGGGCCGCGAACTCGCCGAGCGCGAGGCGGCGCCGGTGCGCGGCGCGGCCGACGCGCTGGCGCTGCGTCTGCGCTATCACGACGCGGCGCTCCACGCCAAGCGCATGCCGGCGAGCGAGACCGCGCGCGCCATTTTCGATGGCGTCGAGCAGGCGCGCGTCGAGGCGCTGGGTGCGCGACGCATGGCCGGCGTCTCGGCGAACCTCGCCGCCATGCTCGAGGAGCGCTATCGCCGCCAGGGCTACGAGCACATGATCGAGCGCAACGACGTGACGCTCGCCGAGGCCGTGCGGCTTCTGGCGCGCGAGACGTTGACGGGTGCTGCGCCGCCGCCGGCCGCGCGCCAGGTCGTCGATGCCTGGCGGCCGTTCCTCGAAGGCAAGGTCGCGCGCAACCTGGCCGAGCTCAACCGCCACGCCGAGGACCAGGAATTCTACGCCAAGGTGGTGCGCCGCCTGATCCACGACCTCGATATCGAGCTCGGCGAGCCCGAGGACGGCGAGGAAAGCGAAAGCGCCGAGGGCGAGGGCGAGGACGAAGAGGGCGAAAGCGACGCCGAGGGCAAGGAAGGCGCATCCGCGGGCCAGAAGGGCGCGCTCGAAGGCGGCGTGCCGCAGGAAGGAAAAGACCAGGGCGACGACAGCGCCGAGGAGATGCAGGGCGAGCTGATGCCCGGCTCTGGCGACGAGGATCCAAACCGCCCGGGCCGGCCCGGCGTGTTGCCGCGCAACGCGCGGGGCGGCGACGATCCCAACGCCTATCGCGCGTTCACCACCGAATGCGACGAGATCGCCTCGGCCGAGGATCTGTGCGATGGCGACGAGCTGGCGCGCCTGCGTACCCTCCTCGATCAGCAGCTCGCGCATCTGCAAAGCGTGGTGGCACGGCTTGCCAATCGCCTCCAGCGCCGCCTCATGGCGAAGCAGATGCGCTCATGGGAGTTCGATCTCGAGGAAGGGCTGCTCGATACCGGCCGTCTCTCGCGCGTCGTCACCAATCCGGTCTATCCGCTCTCCTACAAGCGCGAGAAGGAGACGCAGTTCCGCGACACGGTGGTGACGCTCCTCATCGACAATTCCGGCTCGATGCGTGGGCGCCCGATCACGGTCGCGGCGATGAGCGCCGACATCCTCGCCCGCACGCTCGAGCGCTGCGGCGTCAAGGTCGAGATCCTCGGCTTCACCACGCGCGCCTGGAAGGGCGGCCAGTCGCGCGAGCGCTGGATCGCCGCCGGCAAGCCGCCCAATCCCGGCCGCCTCAACGATCTGCGCCACATCGTCTACAAGGCGGCCGATGCGCCGTGGCGGCGCGCGCGCCGCTCCTTGGGCCTGATGCTGCGCGAGGGCATCCTCAAGGAGAATATCGACGGCGAAGCGCTCGCCTGGGCACATGCGCGCCTCATCGCCCGCACCGAGCAGCGCCGCATCCTGATGGTGATTTCCGACGGCGCGCCGGTCGACGATTCGACGCTCTCAGTCAATCCCGGTAATTACCTCGAGCGTCATCTGCGCGAGGTGATCGGCCAGATCGAGCGCACCTCGCCGGTTCAGCTCGTCGCCATCGGCATCGGCCACGACGTGACGCGCTACTACCACCGCGCCGTCACCATCGTCGATGCCGAGCAACTCGGCGGCACCATGCTGGAGAAACTCGCCGAGCTGTTCGAGGAGGACGACGACGCGAGCTATTCCGCGGGCGCGCGCATCGTCGTCTAAAGCGCGATTACATCCGGGTTACACCACTTGAATTCGTCATGGCCGGGCTCGTCCCGGCCATCCACGTGAACGATTTTGCAACCTCGCTTGAGCCGAGCGCGCTCTAAGCCTCAGTCGAGCGGCTCGACCTTCACCAACGCGGCACCGTGGTTGCTGCCGGTCCAGAACGTGACCGGCGTCGTGCGGTTGTCGATGAACACGGTGCGCATGTTGGTGTCGCTCGGCATCAGGTACTCGACCGACTGGCCGGTCTTGGGATCGGTGCGCACGACGCGGTCGGTGTTCATGCCGCCGGTCCAGATATCGCCGCTCTTGTCCACCTGCGCGCGATAGGGGCCGAACCACGGCTCCGGCATCGGATATTCGGTGAACTTCTCGCTGGCAGGATCGAACACCGCGACCTTGTTGCCCTGATACTCGGTGACGATGACGTGGTCTTGCGCGTCGATCTCGATGCGCCGCGCGCGCGCATGCTGGGTCGGCAGGTCGTACCACGTCACTTGGCCGGTCTTGGCGTCGATCTTGCCCAAGTGGCCGTCGGTGAATTCGGCCATCCACAGATTGTTATGCGAGTCCGACTCCACCTGATAGACGTTGCGCCTGCCCTGGTCTGCCAGGAGTCGGGTCGGGTCGAACATGTCCCATTTCCCGCTCGCGAGGTCGAGGCGATAGATGTGCTGCGAGCCCACATCCTTCGTCCACACCTTGCCGTCGACGTCATGGCGCAAGCCCACGAAATTGAGCTGCACGCCCTTGTTGTTGTATTCCGGCGGCAGCGGATAGAGGTTCATCTTCCCGGTCGCCGGATCGAGATTGCCGAGCGCGCCCTGGAACATCGTGTCGAACCACAGGGTGCCCGACTTGTCCGCCTCGAGGTCGAGATTGCCTTCGGGGAAGCCGGGCTTCAGGTCCTTCACCGGATACTCGGTGAGCTTGAGCGTCTTCGGATCGAACTTCGAGATGAAGAGCTCGCCGAAATCGGAGTACCAGACCGAGCCCTGCTTATCGACCACCACATCGTGCGGCTCGATCGTCTCGCGCGGGAGCTGGTATTCGGTGACGATGACGTGCGTCGCGCGCCCCGTCGGCCGCGGCAGCGTCTTCAGCGGATATTGCCACTGATCGGCCGCGCTCAGGTTGATCGAGGCGAGATATACGGCTTGCGCCTTGTATTGATCGGGCGTGCCCGCGCGCCCCTCGTCCGGCAGGCGCTGCGGCTTGATCGGCTGGCTCACCGGCGCGTAGCCCTTCATGCGCGTGATGACCTGAGCCCATTCCGCGGCGTCGTGCGTCGAGCGCGCGATGCGTTCGAACGTGTGGCAGCTGTTGCATTCGAGGAGAAAGTCCTTCTGCGCGTCGGTCCCCGGCATGCTCGCGAGCCATTCGGCGTTCGTGAGTTGCGACGCGAGTTTCTTGGTCTTCGCGAGCTTCAGGTTCTCGGTCGCGGTCGCTTCGGTCGCCACATCGGCGGCGGCCGGTGCGGCGAGCTCGTAGCCGACGGCGCGGATCGCGATGCTGTAGTGGCCGGGCTCGAGCCGGTCGGCCGGGAAGCTGTAGCGCCCGGACTTGTCGCTGACGACGCTGACGCTGACGATCGAGCCGTCGCGCTTGGCCGTGACGACGACGCCTTCCATGGCGCCCTCTTCGGCCGAGCTGACGATCCCGGTAAGCCCCGCCTCGCCGGCCGCGTGCGTCACAGGGGCTAAGCAAGCGGCAAGCGCCAGAATTCCTAGGACAACCCCATAGGTCCCGATTCGCGGCATCGTTTCCTCCATCGATGCAAGCGTGGACCCCCCGTCATCGCTCCGCAAGCCCGTCGCCGCTGCGCTCGATCCGGCTCAGCACCTGGGCGAGCTCGCGCCAGCCATAGGCCACCGCCTCGACCGGCTGGCCGCCCACCGGAATGGGCCGGTGCATCACCTGCTTGCCGCCGAGCCGCTCGTAGAAATATCGCGCCGGGTTGGCGCGCACGACCCAAACGAGCGCCGAGCCGTGCCCGGTCGCGACGAGTCGCGAGAACAGCGCCTGCACGAGCGCGCGGCCCGCGCCCGTGCCTTGCGCGTCGGACAGGACATAGAGCGTGTAGATCTCGCCCTCGAAATCGAGACCGCTGTCGCGCTGCGCGCCGCAATTGCCGAAGCCCGTGATGCTGCCGCGCGGCGTGTGCGCGATACGCACGTCATCCGGCCGGTGGCGCAGGAAATGGCTCCACGAAGCGGTCTGCCGCCGCTCCGACATGTTGAGCAGCACGCGGTCCGGCAGCATGCCGGCATAGGTCGTGCGCCAAGTCTCGACCTCGATGCGGGCGATCGTTTCCGCATCGACGAGGCGCGCCGCTCTGACGAGGTTGATCACGCCATGCCTCCTCGTACCCTTCCATCATAGACCGGACCCGACGGTTCCGACTACGAGCTTGCGAGCGCCGCCGCCGGGCGGATCTCGCCCACCACCGCGCCTGCGACGCTCCGTACCGGCGGCCGCAACCGCTCGGCGAGTGCCGCGCGCGCCGCAGGTTCGAGCGCGCCGAGCCGGATCAGGATCGCGCCCAGCGCGACCTCGCTCGCGCGGCCCGTGCCGTCCTCGATCTTGAGCGCGAGACCGAGCTTGAGGCGCGGCAGCGCCGCGGCGTAGACACCCTCGGCGCCGGGCTTGGCGCACAATTCCGCGCCCGCGGCGCGCAGCAAGGCCGTGGCGAAGCCGGTGCTGCCGCTCACCATGAGCGGCTCGGCCACCATCGCGGCAAGAAGGCGCCGCGCTGCCGCCGCGAGCTCGGCCGGAACATCCTGGGGATCGCCCATCCGCGCCATCGCGCGCGCCAATCCCAACAGCGGCATCGCCACCACCGGGATGCCGCAGCCATCCGTGCCGCGCGCCGCTTCGGACAGGTCGAGGCCGCTCATGGTCTCGACCGCCGTGATGACGCGGCGCTGCGCCGGATGAGCTTCGGCGACATAGCCGCGCGTCGGCTCGCCCAGATGGCGCGCGGTGGTGAGGAACCCGGCATGCTTGCCGGAGCAGTTGTTGTGGAGCGCGGAGGGCACCGCGCCCGCGCGCACCAGCGCCTCGGCGGCCGTCGGATCGGCCGGCCGCTGCGCGCCGCATTCGAGATCGCCCTCCTGGCAGCCGATGCGATGGAGCCAGTTTGCTACGCGCTCGACATGCGCGCGCTCGCCGTGATGCGAGCCGCAGGCAAGCGCCAGTTCCGCCGGCCCGAGCCCGAACGCATCGGCCGCGCCGCTGGCGACGAGCGGGAGCGCCTGGAGCGGCTTCAACGCCGAGCGGGCGTAGATCGGCTGTGCCGGATCGCCCCACGCCAGGACGATGCGGCTGCCCGCGTCGCACACCACGGCGCCGCCGCGGTGGCGGCTCTCGACCATGCCGCCGCGGGTCACCTCGACTAGGACCGGCGCCGTTCCCTCGCTCATTCCGCTACCCGCTTGCCGCCGACCTTCTTTGCCGATATCGAGAGCATAGCCAAGGGAGGCCCGCGATGGCTCAGAACTACGAGGTCTATGCGCTCCGCTATGCCCATGCGCCGCAGAGCTCGATCCGCACGTTCCTGCTGCCCGACCCGCACGATGCGCCGGTGCCGATGGATTTCTATGTCTGGGCCATCATTGGCGGCGGCCGCACCATCGTCGTCGATACCGGCTTCAAGGCGGCGGTGGCGGCACGCAAGCGCCCCGACTGGAAATTCCTCGAATCGCCCGACCAGCTTTTGTCGCACATCGGCATCGACGCCGGAACGGCAAGCGACGTGGTGGTAACGCATCTCGACTGGGACCATTCCGGCAACACCGATTTCTTCCCCAAGGCGACATTCCACATCCAGGACGAGGAGGTGGCGTTCCGTACCGGCCGCCTGATGGCGCAGCCGTTTTATGCCATGCGCTCCGAGGTGGACGATGTCGTGACGACGGTGCGCAACGTCTATGCCGGCCGCGTGCGCTTCCACGACGGCACGGCCGAAATCGCGCCCGGCGTGAGCCTTCACCTCATCGGTGGCCACACCGCGGGGATGCAGGTCGTGCGCGTGCCGACGGCGCGCGGCTGGGTCGTGCTGGCGAGCGATGCGGCGCACTATTGGGCCAACTACCGCGAGCGCCGTCCCTTCCCGCTCGTGCTCGACGTCGGCAAGATGCTCGAAGGCTACCGCACCATGGCCGAGCTCGCCGATGGCCCCGACCACGTCATCCCGGGCCACGATCCCGAGGTGGTGCAGCGCTTCCCGTCGCTTCAGAACCATCCGGATATCGTCCGCCTCGACCGCAAGCCGTCGAACTGAGACGGCGCCGAATATAGGAGAGCGAATTTGGAATTCCGCAGGCTCGGCGCGTCGGGGCCGTCCGTGTCGCTGCTGGGGCTCGGCTGCAACAATTTCGGCCGGCGCATCGGCTTTGAGGCCTCGGTACCGGTGGTCGAGAAGGCGCTCGCCGTGGGCGTCACCTTCTTCGACACGGCCGATTCCTATGGCGAGGGCCTGTCGGAGGAATGGCTCGGCCGCATCCTGGGGCCACGGCGCAAGAATGTCGTGATCGCCACCAAGTTCGGCATGTCGATGCCGGCCGGAAGCGGCGCCGCGCCGCGCTATGTCGCGCGCGCCGCCGAGGCGAGCCTGAAGCGGCTCGGCACCGACTGGATCGACCTCTATCAGCTCCACCGCCCCGATCCATCGACACCGATCGAGGACACGCTCGGCGCCATGGACAAGCTCGTGCGTGACGGCAAGGTGCGCCAGATCGGCTGCACCTATCTCACCGGCGCGGAGTATTCGGCTTCGCGCGTTGCTGCGGCGAAGAAGGGCTTTCACCCTTTCACCACCTGCCAGAACGAATACAACCTGCTCGTGCGCGGCATCGAGCGCGATCTCGTTCCCGAGATCGAGAAAACCGGCGCGGGCTTCATGCCGTACCTGCCGCTCGCCGGCGGATTCCTGACCGGCAAGTATCGGCGCGGCGCGGATCTGCCGAACGATTCGCGCTTCGCCAAGGTGCGCTGGCAGGCGAGCCAGGTGATGAGCGAGCGCAACTGGCGCATCCTTTCGAGGCTCGAGGAATTTTGTGCGGCGCGCGGGCGCGCCGTGATCGAGCTCGCGATGAGCTGGCTCGCCCAACGTCCGTTCGTCACCAGCATCATCGCGGGCGCGACCAAGGCCGAGCAGGTCGAAGGGAATCTGCGCGCGCTCTCGTGGACTCTTTCGGCCGACGAGTTGCCGGAGATCGACCGGATTACGCTCACGCCTTGAGCTTGTAGCCCGTCGCGAACATGCGGTGGCAGAGCGCGAGGAGGGCGAGATCGAGCGTCGTCATGACGGCGATGCCGAGCGCCACCGAGCCGTCGGCGTGGCCGATGAAGCCGGCGCGGAACCCGTCGATCATGTAGAAGAACGGATCGCAGAACGCGACCATGCGCCACGTCTCGGGCAATCGTTCGATCGAATAGAACGTGCCCGACAGGAACGAGAGCGGCGTCACGATGAAGTTCGTCACCGCCGCGATGTGGTCGAACTTGTCGGCCCAGACCGCGGCGATGATGCCCAGGACCGACATGAGAAGCGATGCCGCGACCGCGTGGAAGAGGACGAGGGCGGGCGATGCGATCGACATCGGCACCACCACGGCCATCGCGGCCGCAACGACGAACCCGACGACGAGGCCGCGCGTGACGCCGCCCAAAGCCAAGCCCACCGTCAGCTCCAGCGGGCTCACGGGCGGCATCAGCATGTCGACGATGTTGCCCTGGAACTTGGCGATCATCAGCGAGGACGTTGTGTTGGCGAACGCGTTCTGCACCATCGCCATCATGATGAGGCCAGGCGCGAGGAAGCTGAGGAACGGCACGCCCGCGACGCTCCGCTGCTGCCCCGAGAGCGCCAGCAGGAAGATCGCGAGGAACAGAAGCGTCGTCACTACGGGCGCGGCGATCGTCTGCATCCCGACCTTGACGAAGCGCCGCACCTCGCGTTCGTAGAGCGTCCAGAGCCCGAGCCAGTTGACCGCGCCGAACTTCCGCACGCGCGGCGCCGTTGCCGCTTCGCCGTTGCCGTCCATGGCCGCGGCTTTTAGAGCGCGCGGCAGTTGATGGCATTAACAAAATTCCCCATCCTGCCGTCGAAGGATGGAATGCGATTGACCAAGGTGGCGCTCGATCACGAGTCGCTCGAAAAAGCGGCGCTCGACTATCTCGGGCACTATGCGAGCTCGGCCGAGAATTTGCGCCGCGTGCTGCGGCGCCGCGTCGCCCGCGCCGGCGCGGAGAAAGAGGCGGCCGAGGCGGCGCGCGGCGCGATCGACGCGATCGTGGCACGGCTCGTCGGTCAGAATCTTTTGGGCGACCGGCTCTACGCGGCGCAGCTTGCCGCGAGCCTCCATCGCCGCGGCATGTCCGCGGCGCAAATCCGCTCTCGCCTCGCCGAGAAGGGCGTTGCGGGAGACGACGTGAAGGCGGCGCTCGCCGGACTCGGCAACGCCGCCGAAAGCGAGCTTGCCGCTGCCTGCGCGCTGATGCGGCGGCGCCGCATCGGGCCGTTCCGAGCTGCCGGCTTGCGCGCCTCGTTCCGTGAGCGCGACTTGGGTGTCCTGGCGCGCGCCGGGTTCGGCCTCGACCTCGCGCGCAAGGTGCTGGCCGTGCGTGACGTGGAGGAACTCGAGCGGCTCCTCCGCGAGGGCGATTAGGGTGCCTTGGCCTTTTCTTCGGGCAGATAGTGCGTCTGGTTCGCGGCCGGCATCTCGATGCCCGCGGCGTCGAACGCCTTCTTCATGCGGCGGTTGAACTCGCGCTGCACGTCGAACTGTTCCAACGGCGTGGTCTTGAGCCGCACGCGGATCACCTGCGCGCTATCGGTGAAGCGGTCGAGCCCAACCACTTCGAGCGGCGCGAGGATGCGCACCTGCCAGTGCGGATCGGCGCGCATCTCGTCTGCCACCCCGCGCAGCACGGTGACGACCTTGTCGACGTCCTCGCGATAGAGCACGCCCACATCGTGCAGCGCATAGGCGAAATCGCGCGTCATGTTCTTGATCGTCGTCACCTCGCTGAACGGGATGGTGAGGAGCGCGCCCGAGGCGTCGCGCACGCGCAGCGCTCGGACCGTCAAGGTCTCGATCACGCCTTCGCCCGCGCCGACATTGACATAGTCGCCGACCGCGAGCGTGTCCTCGGCGAGGATGATGAGGCCGATGATGAGGTCCTTCAAAAGCGCCTGCGAGGCAAAGCCGATGGCGAGCCCGACGACGCCCGCGCCGGCCAGGAGCGGCGCGATGTTGACGCCGATCTGCGCCAGCACGATGAGGCCCACGAGCGTGAAGATGACGACGAGCACGGAGGCGCGCAGGATCGGCAGAAGTGTGCGCGCCCGCGCGCTCCGCGTCAGCGGCCGCCCGCCCGTGTCGACGGCGTGGAAATAACGCTCGACGCCCGAGCTGAACAGCTCCCACGCGACGAGCGCCGCGACAAGCACGATCGCGATCGTCACGATCGTGTGGGTGACCTGGCGGCCGGTCGCGGTGTCGAGCCAGGAATAGGCGCTGATGCCCCAGGCCTGTAAAAGCGTGAGCGCCGCCGCAGCATAGATGATCGCCGCGGCGATGTAATAGAGCGCCGGCACGTAGCGATTGGCGCGCGCCTCGAGCGTCGGATAGCGTGCCTTGACGTTGGGCGAGATGGCGAAGCCCTGCTCGCTCACGTGCCGGACGAAACGCAAGATGAGTGCCGCGCCCAGCAGCACCACGACGGAGGCGAGCGTCGCGCGCAGCAGGAACAGATATCCGCCCGACACGTCGAGCACATAGACGCCGAACGTGCCGGCGATATAGATGACCGCCAGCACGTGCCAGGTATCGGCGAGGCGATGGCGGATGGCGTGCCAGCCGCTACTTTCGACCCCGCCGTGCAGCCAGTCGGCGACGCCGCGGCGATTCTGCATCACGAAGATGACGGCGAGAATGGCGAGCACGACCGCCGAACCACGCAGGATGAGCGCATAGATCGCGCCAGGCACGCCGAGCCACCACGTGGCGTCGGCGAGCGAGAAGCCGTACACCGCCCAGTTCGTGAAGCGCCGCGTCCAGATATAGAGGTAGTTGCGCGATTCGGCGCTAAGTGCGTAGAGCGCGGCGGCGGCATTGCTCAAGAGCGCGACGCGCGCCGCGGCGAGCACGAGGCGCGCCCACAGGATCGCCGCGATCAGCACGCGCGCCACCTCGCGCGTGCCGAAATCGGGATTGGTGAACGGAACGGCAAAGGACGCCGCCGCGGCGAACACGGCGACGGGCAGCGCCTCGACGACGATGCCGAGCAGGATCAGGAAGATTCGTGACGCCGCCGATGTGCCGGGCCGCGCATCGACGCGCCGCGCGACGCCGCGCAGCAGCAGAAAGGCGATGCGGTCGGCCAGGAAACCCGCGCCGAAAATGATTGCGAGCCGCACCAGGATGCCAGTCCAGAAATCGCGCAGATCCTTGTTGGCGATCTGCGCCTCGGTCCAATGGACGAGGCGCGGCGCATCGACCGCGACCTGCGCCGCCGCCAAAATCTCGGCGGTGATGGTGTCGATCTGGCCCGACACGCGGTCGAAGAAGTTTTGCGGCTGGGACGGCTTGCCCGCCTCGCCGCGCTCGGCCGCGATGAGCGCCTGGAGCTGGTTGACGAGGTTTTGGCGCGCCGTCGGATCGTTCAGCGAATTGACGAGACGTTGCAGCTCGTCGGCGGAGACGGGCGGCTGGGCGGCGGGCTGGGCCGCGGCGGGCTGGGCCGCGGCGGATTGGGCGCGCGCCGGAGCCGCAAGCGCGAGGAAAGCGGCCAGGATGAGCGCGACCCCCCGGCAGAAGCGGGGGCAATGCGGCATGATCAGACTCTAGCGAACGCCGCGCCCGGCTGCCAATCCGGACGCCCTTTAGAGCGCCACGCCGGCGAGGCCGAGGCCCGCTGCGATGAGCAACCCCACGCCCGAAATCGCCAGGATCGCGCCCGAAATGACGTTCATGGTGGCGAGTTGGAACGGCCGCGCGCGGCCCCGCAAGGCGACGACCCCGGCGGTCAGGCCGAGCCACCACAGCGCCGAGCCCGCGAACACGCCGCCGATCAGCACGGCGATGGTGCCGAAGGTTGCGTCATGGTTGAGCCCGACCTTGGCGATGATCGCGGTGAAGCCGAAAATCGCGATCGGGTTGGTGATGACGAGCGCGAAGGCCGAGGCAAAGGCGCCGAACGGTCGCTCGCCGGCGAGCGGCTCAGGATCCGGCACGTCGCGCGTCGCCAAGGCCCGGACGCCGGCGAACACGAGGAACAAGCCGCCCGCCGCGCCGAGCCAGTCCTGATAGACCAGGATCGCATCGCGCACGGCGGTGAGGCCGAATCCGGCGACGATGCCGAAGACCGTGTCGGCGAGCGCCGCGCCCAAGCCCGAGGCGAGCCCGAACCACGCGCCCTCGAACAGCGTGCGCCGCACGCACAGCACGCCGACCGGGCCCACCGGCAGCGCGATTACGATTCCGACGGCAACGCCTTTGAGGAGCGTGAGGATCAACATGCCTGTCGTGCGAGAATGTCGGACTACATTACAGCGAATTTAGCGGCATATCCGGTGCCGGGGCTTGATTTTACCCGGCGAAATGCGGCAGATGGCGCGCGGACAACGAATCAGGCCGAACAAGGGCCTCTCGCCTTGGGAGACGGGACCGGCATGGACGCGATGATCGACGTGCGCCAATTGCATCGGCGCTTCGGCCCGATTCTGGCCGTCGACGGCGTCACGTTCCAGGTGCCGCGCGGTGAGGTGCTGGGTTTCCTCGGGCCCAACGGCGCCGGCAAATCCACGACGATGAAGATGATCACGGGCTTCCTGACGCCGACTTCCGGCACCGCCATCGTGTGCGGTCACGACATCGTCGCCGAACCGATCGCGGCCAAGCGCACGATCGGCTATCTGCCCGAGGGCGCGCCCTGCTATCCCGACATGACGGCGGCCTCGTTCCTGCGCTTCATCGCCCGCATCCGCGGCTTCGACGGCGCGGAGGCGAAGAAGCGCATCGATCTCGCGATCGAGCGCACGGCGCTGCATTCCGTGCTGGCGCAGCCGATCGAGACCTTGTCAAAGGGCTACAAGCGCCGCGTCGGACTGGCGCAGGCGCTGCTGCACGATCCCGCGGTGCTCATCCTCGACGAGCCGACCGACGGGCTCGATCCCAACCAGAAGCACGAAGTCCGCACCCTCATCAACGCGCTCGCGCCGGACAAGGCGATCATCATCTCGACCCATCTCCTCGAGGAGGTGGACGCCGTCTGCACCCGCGCCATCATCATCGCCCAAGGCCGCATCGTCGCCGACGGCACGCCGATCGAGCTCGAGGCGCGCTCGCGCCATCACAACGCGGTGCGGCTCGCGCTCGCCAAGGACGGCATCGACGCGGCCGGCGCGCTGATGCGGCTTCCCGGCGTCGCCTCGGTCGAGGAGATCGACGATGACGAAGGGCCGGGCCTCATGATCTTCCCCAAGGACGGGCGGCCCATCGTTGCCGAGGTGAGCGATCTCGTCCGCACCGCGCAGTGGCCATTGAAGGCGCTGACGCTCGAGCGCGGGCGGCTCGACGACGTCTTCCGCGCCATCACTGCGGGCTGAGCCATGATGCGCAGCACCTGGATCATCTTCCGGCGCGAGCTCGCGAGCTATTTCGCGACGCCCTTGGCCTATGTCTTCATCGTCATCTTCCTGGCGCTCGCGGGCTCCTTGGCCTTCTTCCTCGGCAATTTCTTCGACCGCGGCCAGGACGATCTCGAACCGTTTTTCAGCTTCCATCCGTGGCTTTATCTCGTGCTCATTCCGGCACTCGCCATGCGGCTCTGGGCCGAGGAGCGCAAGAGCGGCACGATCGAGCTGTTCCTGACATTGCCGATCTCGGTCGCGAGCGCGGTCATGGGCAAGTTCCTGGCAAGCTGGGCCTTTGCCGGAATCGCGCTCGTCCTCACCTTTCCGTTCTGGATCACGGTCAACATCCTGGGCGCGCCCGACAACGGCGTCATCGTCGCCAGCTATATCGGCAGTTTCCTGATGGCGGGCGCGTTTCTGGCCGTGGGGTCGGCGCTCTCCGCGCTCACCAAGAACCAGGTGATCGCTTTCGTGCTGACGGCGTCGCTCTGCTTCCTCTTCACGGTGAGCGGCTCCGATCTCGTGCTCGGATTCCTGACCGGCTGGGCGCCGCAGGCCGTGCTGAACGCCGTCTCGTCCTTCAGCTTCCTCTCGCATTTCAGCGCCATCGTGCGCGGCGTCATCGATCTGCGCGACGCGGTGTTCTTCATCTCGGTGATCGCGCTGTTCCTCTTCGCCAACGCGGTCGTCGTCGAAGTGAAAAAGGCGGATTGAGATGAAATTCTCCCGCGGCGTCCGCGCCATCACCGCGCTTCTCCTCGCCGCCGTGCTGTTCGTGGCCGTCAATGTCATCGCCGACAAGACGTTGGGGACGACGCGCATCGACCTCACCGACCAGCATCTCTATACCTTGTCGCAAGGGACGCGCGACACGCTCAAGAAACTCGACGAGCCGATCGTGATGCGCTTCTACTACTCGCCGACGCTCGGCGACGAGATCCCGAGCTACGGCGTCTACGCGCAGCGCGTGCGCGAGATGCTCGAGGAATATCAGGCCGCCTCGGGCGGCAAGATCGAGCTCCAAATCCTCAATCCCGAGCCATTCTCGCCGGTCGAGGATCGCGCCGTCGCCTTCGGCCTCCAGGGCGTGCCGGTCGATCAGGGCGGCGAGCAAGTCTATTTCGGCCTCGCCGCCACCAACTCGACCGACGACCAGCAGACCATCCCATTCTTCCAGCCCGAGCGCGAGCGCTTCCTCGAATACGACCTGACGAAGCTCGTCCATAGCCTGGCGTTTCCGAAGAAGCCGGTCGTCGGGCTGATGACGGCGCTGCCCTTGGAAGGCGACCTGATGGCGGCGATGCAGGGCCGCCCGATGGTGCCCTATGTCGTGATCGAGCAGTTGAAACAACTCTACGACGTGCAGTCGGTCTCGACCGAGATCGACACGGTGCCCAACAATGTCGACGTCCTGATGATCGTCCATCCGCAGAGCCTGCCCGACAAGACGCTCTATGCCGTCGACCAGTTCGTGCTGAAGGGCGGCCGCGCACTCGTCTTCGTCGATCCCGATTCGCAGACTCAGCAGATGCATCCGAGTCAGCTCAACCCGCCCGGCATGCCGACCGACAGCGACATGGAGAAGCTCCTGAACGCCTGGGGCCTGCGCATGGTGCCGAAGATGGTGGCGGGCGATCTCGCCGCGGCGCGCAAGGTCAATGGTGGGACGGACGAGCACGTCGTGCCGGTCGACTACGTCGCCTGGCTCGCGCTCAAGAAGCCGAATTTCAACGCCGACGACCAGGTGACGGGCGATCTTTCGACCATCACCATGGCGACGCCCGGCATCCTCGAGCCGACCGACGGCGCCAAGACCAAGTTCGAGCCGCTCATCCAGACCTCGACGCAATCGGAGGAGATTCCGGTCGCGAAGGTGCAGGGCATGCCCGACGTCGAGGCGCTGCTCAAGGATTTCAAGCCGGACGGCAAGCGCCTGACCTTGGCCGCGCGCGTCACCGGCCCGGCCGCGACGGCCTTTCCCGATGGCCTGCCGCCGGAGCCGAAGAAGGACGAGGACAAGGACAAGCCTGCCGCCACCGCGTCGAACGACAAGCCGAAGGATCCGCTGCCGCCGCAAGTGAAAACTTCGGCGCAGCCGATCAACGTCATCGTCGTCGCCGACACGGATATTCTCGAGGACAAGTTCTGGGTGCAGGTGCAGGATTTCTTCGGCCAGAAGGTCGAGCTGCCGGTCGCGAACAACGGCGACTTCGTCGACAACGCGGTCGACGCCTTGGCCGGCGGCAACGACCTCATCGGGCTCAGGAGCCGCGGCACCTCGGCGCGGCCGTTCGAACTCGTCGACGATATCCAGCAGGCCGCCGACGAGAAATACCAGGCGACGGCCAAGACGCTCGAGGACAAGATCAAGGACACGCAGCAGAAGATCAAGGACCTGTCCGACAAGGAGAAGAATCCCGGCGTGACGCAGACGGCGGGCGAGGAGCAGGCGCTCGAAAGCTTCCGCACCGACATGATCCGAACGCGCCAGCAGCTCCGCCAGGTGCAGCTCGCCGAGCGCGAGGACATAAATACCTTGAAAGGCTGGATCGAGTTCTTCGACATCGGCGCCATTCCGATCCTGGTCGGGCTCGCCGCGCTCGTCGTGGGCTTCGTCCGCCTCGAGCGGCGCAAGCGCCGCGCCCGGACCGCGTGAGGCCGTGATGCAGAACAAGGGACTGATCGGCCTTTTCGTCGTAACGCTCGCGGCGGTGGTGGTCGCGATCTTCGTCGCGCGCGGCGGCGATGCGGCGCGCACCGATCCGCTCGTCGGCACGCGTGTCCTGCCGCAAGTGGCGAGCCGGCTCGACGGCGTCGCGCGCGTGGCGCTCGTCACGGGCGGCGTCAAGACGACCCTGGTGCGCCAGGGCAACGATTGGACGATCGAGGAGCGCGGCTTCTATCGCGCCGATGCCGACAAGGTGCAGAAGGCGCTCCTGGGGCTCGGCGATTTGACGTATGTCGAGCCGAAGACCAGGAAACCCGAGCTCTATCCGCGCCTCGAGCTCGAGGACGCGGACAAGCCCGGCGCCAAATCGACGCTCGTCACGGTGAGCGACGCGCAGGGCTCGCTCCTCGGCGAGATCATCGCCGGCAAGCACAGCGTCGATCAGCTCGGCGGCGGCAATGACGGCGTCTATGTGCGCAAGCCCGGCGACGCGCAATCGTGGCTCACGCGCGGATCGCTCGATCTTTCGGGCACGACGGCCGACTGGCTCGACAAGAAGCTGATGGACCTGCCGACGGCGCAGGTGAAGAGCGTCGTGCTGACCGCCGCCGCTGCCGGCGGGGGCGGCGCGCAGCTTTCGTTCCTGCGCCAAAAGCCCGACGACAAGTTCGCGCTCGCAGCGCCGCCGCCCGCCGGCAAGAAGCTCAAGAGCGACAGCGCGCTCGACGATCCTGCGGGCGCCTTGGGCGGGCTCGAATTGAGCGACGTGCGGCCGGCCAAGGATTTCGATTTCCCACAACAGGGCGCGGCCGAGGCGCGCTTCGAGAGTTTCGACGGGCTCGTCGTCACGGTCTCGCTCGCCGACAAGGACGGCGCGCATTGGGCGCGCATCGTCGCGAGCGGCAGCGGCGATGCCGCTTCGCGCGCCGCCGCGCTCAACGAGAAATTCGCGCCCTGGGTGTTCGGCCTGCCCGACTACAAGGCGAAGGCGCTCGAGACGAAACTCGACGACGTCGTGGAGACGCCAAAAGCTTCCTAGCCGCCCTTGACGCGATCCCCATATAGATCGGGGGCGAGGCAGGAGGGCGGACGATGAGGGACCAGGCGCAGAAAATCCGGCCAGTGGCGCGGCTCGTGCGCGGCGTGCCGGCAAGCGACGGGGCGGGGGTGAAGCTCACCCGCGTCATCGGCACTCAGGCTCTGTCGGAGGTCGATCCGTTCCTGCTGCTCGACGAGATCCGCTCGGACGAGGGCGCCGATTACGCCGCCGGGTTTCCCGACCATCCGCATCGCGGCTTCGAGACCGTGACCTATGTGCTCGCGGGCCGCATGCGCCATGGCGACAACCGCGGCAATAGCGGGCTTCTGACGCCGGGCAGCTTGCAATGGATGACGGCCGGGCGCGGCATCGTCCATTCCGAGATGCCGGAGCAGGAGAACGGCCTCATGTGGGGCTTTCAGCTCTGGGTCAACTTGCCGGCCAAGGACAAGATGATCGCGCCGCGCTACCAGGACATCGCGCCCGAGCGCATCCCGGAGACAACTCTCGAAGGCGGCGCCAAGGCGCGCGTGCTCGCCGGCTCGTTCGCGGGCGCGACCGGCCCGGTCGAGGGCATCGTCACCGAGCCGTTGCTGCTGGACCTGGCCGTGCCCGAGGGCATGCGCGTCGTGGTGCCGCTGCCTTCGGGCCATCACGCCTTCGCCTATTGCTTCGAGGGCCGGGTCGCGATCGGCGAGCCCGCGACGGAGGTGCCGCGCGGCAGCGCCGCGGTGCTGGGTGCCGGCGACGTGGCACTCGTCAGCGGCGGCTCTGGCGGCGGCCGCGTGCTGCTGGCGGCGGCGAAGCCTCTGGCCGAGCCGGTCGCGCGCTACGGCCCGTTCGTGATGAACACGCCCGACGAGATCCGCCAGGCGATCAGCGATTTTCAGGCGGGACGGTTCTGATCAGTGCGCCGGCGGATCGGGCGGCGGCGGCAGGCTCGCCGGATCGGGATAGAGCCCGGTATAGCCGGAAATGCGCTCGGGCTCGGCATGGGCGAAACAGTCGACCGTCGCGAGCGTGCGATAGCAATACTGCTCGGGAATGGGCGGCGGCGCCGCGTCGGCCTTGACGGGCGACGGCTCGCTGTCCTTCCAG
Source organism: uncultured Alphaproteobacteria bacterium (assembly GCA_963729295.1). GTDB lineage: Bacteria > Pseudomonadota > Alphaproteobacteria > ATCC43930 > CGMCC-115725 > DATJLY01. The sequence continues at coordinate 163,403 of CAVSNJ010000006.1, read as the reverse complement.
CGGCTCTGGGGTGCGGCGAATTCGGCCCGGTCCTGGAACGCGTTGCAGGCGGCAAGCGCCAGGAGCGACAGCACGGCCAAGACGCGCAAGGAAGGCGACATGCGCTATCCTAGGAGGGTAACGGTTAAGCAAGGATTGCCAGCCATGGGCCGGAGTGCGGCGCTCGCATCCTGTGTTCTGGCGCTTGCGGCGTGCGCCGGCCCGCGCTGGCAGAAACCGGGCGCCGACGCCAATCAGGTTTCCGCCGATTTCTCGGATTGTAACAGCATGGCCCAGGAGGCGGTGTCGCGCGACAGCAACATCGACAACGACATCCTGGCGAGCCGCGGCCGCGACTGGCAGGACCAGGGCACGCTCAGCCAGCATCGCACCATCATCGATTCGGAAACCGGCGCGCGCTCGGACGCCGTCCTGAACGCCTGCATGGCGCAAAAAGGCTACTCACAGCAAAAATAGCGGGGGGTCAGCTTTCCTGCGTCGCCGGGGCCGCGCGCTTGGCCGGCGCCATGGCGTAGGTATGCTCGGGCGCGGGGAAGCGGCGTGCGCGCACGTCGTCGGCATAAGAGGATGCGGCCGCGGTGATGGCGCCGCCGAGCTCGGCATAGCGCTTGACGAATTTCGGCTGGAACTCGCCGAAGATGCCGAGCATGTCCTCCGTGACGAGGATCTGGCCGTCGCAGGCGGGCGAGGCACCGATGCCGATCGTCGGCACCGCGACCTCGGACGTCAGGCGCCGCGCGACCGGCTCGGCCGTGCCCTCGACCACGAGCGCGAAGGCGCCGGCATCGGCAACGGCGTGCGCATCGGCGATGACGCGCGCTGCCTCCACATCGTTCCGCCCCTGCGCGCGGAAGCCGCCCAGCGCGTTCACCGATTGCGGCTGGAGCCCGACATGGCCCAGGACCGGAATGCCGCGCTCGGCGAGGAAGCGCACGGTCTCGGCCATCGGCTCGCCGCCTTCGAGCTTGACGCCGGCGCAGCCCGTCTCGCGCATGATCCGCGCGGCGTTGCGGAACGCCTGCGCCGGATCTTCCTGGTACGTGCCGAAGGGCATGTCGACGATGACGCAGGACCGGCGCGCCCCGCGCACCACGGCGGCGCCATGCGCGATCATGATGTCGAGCGTCACCGGCAAGGTGCTGTCGAACCCATAGATGACCATGGCGAGCGAATTGCCCACGAGCAGCAGATCGGCAGTTGCATCGAGAAGGCGCGCCATCGGCGCCGTATAGGCGGTGAGGCATACGATCGGCACGCCGCCCTTCCGGGCGCGCAGCTCCGACGGCGTGTGCTTCTTGTCGGCTATGGAGACGCTCACCCAGTTTCCTCGCATGGCCCGCGGGGCCGCGGCGCGCGAACACTGGCGCTAAGTGCTTTCCCGGTCAAGAACCCGCCCGGGTCTGCGCACGCCGGCGCGGTCGAGCTCGGCGCGGAGCCGCCCGGTCGCGGCGAGGAAAAGCATGCGGAAATCGGCCGCGAACGACCACAGCGGATGGCTGAAGGTCGCGGGCTTGTTGCGCTCGTAGAGCGCGTGCGCCGCCCAGGCCGGGCCATAGCCGGCGAACGGCGCGGCGACGAGCGCCCACCAGCCGCCGCCCGCGGCAAAGCACAAGAAAAGACCAACGCCGAGCGCCGTCCCGCAATAATGGATGCGCCGCGTCCGCGGATCGGCATGGGCCTGGAGATAAGTCGGCCAGAAATCGCGGAAGCTCGCGCGGGTCGAGGCGGGAGGGCTTGTCATGGTCCGGGCGGCAGCCTATGGGAAGCGCCCGATGCGCTCCGAGGAGCAGGGTCCATGGCCTGGAAGGTAGCGGTGGTCGGCGCCACCGGCAATGTCGGCCGCGAGATGTTGAACATTCTCGCCGAGCGGAAATTTCCCGTCTCCGAAGTGCATGCCGTGGCGAGCGAGCGCTCGGCCGGCGCCGAGGTCTCGTTCGGCGAGGACGAGGTTCTGAAGGTGCGCCAGCTCGACCAGTACGACTTCAAGGGGATCGACATCGCGCTCTTCTCGCCGGGCGCGAAGATCTCCGCGGTCCATGCCCCGCGCGCGGCCAAGGCCGGCGCCGTCGTCATCGACAACACCTCGCAGTTCCGCATGGAAAAGGACGTGCCCTTGGTCGTGCCCGAGGTCAACCCGCACGCCATCCAGCACTACGAGAAGCGCGGCATCATCGCCAATCCCAATTGCTCGACGATCCAGCTGGTGGTGGCGCTGAAGCCGCTCCATGACCTGGCGCGCGTCAAGCGCGTCGTGGTCGCGACCTACCAGTCGGTCTCGGGCGCGGGGCGCGCGGCGATGGACGAGCTCTTCACCCAGACGCGCGGCATCTACGTCAACGATCTCCCCCGGCCCGAGCAATTCACCAAGCAGATCGCCTTCAACTGCATTCCCCACATCGACGTCTTCATGGATGACGGCGCGACCAAGGAGGAATGGAAGATGGGGGTCGAGACACGCAAGATTCTCGATCCCGACATCATGATGCAGGCGACCTGCGTGCGCGTTCCGGTGTTCATCGGCCATGCCGAGGCGGTGAATGTCGAGTTCGAGCGGCCCTTGTCCGTGGCCAAGGCGCGCGCCGCCTTGCGCGCGGCGCCGGGCGTCGTCGTGCTCGATGAGCGGGCGGATGAAGGCTATATCACGCCGGCCGAGGCGGCGGGCGAGGACGCGGTCTATGTCAGCCGCGTGCGCGCCGATCCGACGGCGGAGAACGCGCTCTCGCTCTGGATCGTCTCCGACAATCTGCGCAAGGGCGCGGCTTTGAACGCGGTGCAGATCGCGGAAATCCTGGTAAGCGACCATCTTCACGCGGCGGCGCCGCGGCGCCGCTACGCCGGCTGAGGCGCCTCTGGCGGCGGACGCACGCCCGCGCCGCAGCGCCCTTTTCGTGCCGGGCTCGAATGCGCGCGCGCTCGACAAGGCGCGGACGCTCGACGCCGATGTGCTGATCTTCGACCTCGAGGACGCGGTGGCGCCGGCGCAGAAAGAAGCCGCGCGCGCCGCCATCGCAGTGGCACTCGATCGCGGCGGCTACGGTCCGCGCGAGCTGGCGCTCCGCGTCAACGCTCTGGCGACGGAATGGGGCGCGGCGGACCTCGCCTTTGCCGCCACTCTGCCGGTCGACGGGGTTCTGCTGCCGAAAGTCGAAGGCGCAGAGGAAGTAACGCGCGCCGTCGCGGCGCTCAATGCCGCGGGCGCGCGGGAAAAGCTCCGACTCTGGTGCATGATCGAGACGCCGCGCGGATTTCTCCATGCCGAGGCGATCGCGTCATCGAGCCCGCGCATCGCCGGCCTCGTCATGGGTACGGCCGATCTCGCCAAGGATTTGCGCGCGCAGGAGACGACGGACCGCAGCGCCCTTCTTCCGGCGCTCGGGCTCGGGTTGTTGGCGGCGCGCGCCTATGGGCTTGCCGCGCTGGACGGCATCCACGCCGATCTCGACGACGACGCAGGCTTCGAAGCCGCCTGCCGCCAGGGCCGCGCCCTGGGCTTCGACGGCAAGTCGCTCATCCATCCGAAGACGATCACGGCGGCCAACCGCATTTTCGCGCCGTCGCCTGAAGAGCTCGCCCGCGCGCGCCGCATGATCGCGGCGCATGACGAAGCGGTCGCCAAGGGGAGCGGCGTGACGCTGGTCGATGGCCGGCTGGTCGAGCGTCTCCATATCGAGGAGGCGCGGCGCCTCTTGGCTCTCGCCGACGCGATATCCGTGCGCTCGTCCGCGACTACTTGAGGCGCGCGATCGCCTCGTTGAGGATATCGAGTCCGGAATATTGCTGCACGTCGAGCTTCGTCTTGAGGAACCCCGCCTCCTGCGTCACGTCGATGGCGCGCTGCAGGTACGCCATGTTGGGGCGCATGTCGGGGCTGCGGTAGGCGTCGGCGCCCGTGAAGGCGTAGCCGATCCGCTCGGGCGGCTGCTTCGCGACCTTGGCGGCGATCTGCACGACCTCGTCGTGATTCTTGGGATCGCACATGAAGCGGCTCACCCGCACCGCGTCCTCGAACAGGTCAACCATGGCGGCGCGGTTCTTGTCGAGGAAGGATTTGTGCGCGGTCCAGATGATGGTCTGGGTCGGGCCTTGCATCGCCTCGGTCACGTCGAAGAGCGGCCGCGTGTCGTCGTGGTAGCGCGGATCGAGCGCAAACGGATTGACCGCCGGGATGAGATCGACCTTGCGGTCGAGCATCATCGCCAGCATGTTCGGAAACGCCACTTCGACCATGGTGTAGTCGCGCTTGTCCTCGAGCCCGTGCCGGCGCAGGAGCGCGCGCACCGGGATGTCGAGCGCGGCGCCCGGCGCCACCGTGCCGACGACACGGCCCTTGAGGTCGTCGACGGTTTTGACCGGCCCGTCCTTCTCGGTCACGTAGTTGACCGAGGTGTGGCCCTTGATGCCGTCCTGCCCCTCGTCGGCGATGACGCGCAGATCGGTCATGCCAGCGTTCTCGACCGCGATCGCGAACGAGGAATAAGCGAGGTCGGCGATGTCGAGCTCGCCTGCGGAAATGGCCGCGATCATCGTCGGCGTCGATTGGAAATGGATGGGCTCGACCGTGTAGGTCTTGCCGTAATGCGTCATCAGGTCCTTCTTCTCGTAGAGCATCGTGACCCAGTTGCCGACCGGCACGACCCACGCGATGCGGACATTGAGCGGCTCGTCGGCCGCGGCCCCTCGAGCGAGCGATAGGGCGCCCATGAGCGCCGCGGCGAGCAGCATGACGATGCGCATTTTTTCCCTCCCCGTTTTGCCCTCGACTATATCGCGCCGGGCGAAAAAATGAGAGGCGTCAGGGCCTCGCGGCACGCTGACGCCTCTCGGGGAGCCTCGCGGCTCCGGGCTCGCGAACGGGCGCCCCTCGCCCAAGGCACGGCGCGGGCTCCGCAGAACCCGTGGGGCCGAACGAGGCGCATGGGCGTCGAGCGTCGCGCGGAAGCCGCCCGGGCCGAGCGGCCGGCGCGTCAGCGCCCCATCGTCCGTGTCACCCCTCTCTCACGCCACCAGGACGGTTTGTCCGGCAGCGCTCGCCGCCGATCCGCTTGAGCGGACCGCGTCCCGTCGCTGCAATCGGCTTCCGCTCACCATCGGGAGCGGTTCCTGAAAGCCGCGCCGGCGCTCTCGCGAGCCGCATCGATGCTCGCGCAATGGGCGCGGCCGAACAAGAAAAGGATCGCGCGCGCGCGCAGAATCTTGTGCATAAGACGAATTGTCTTGCACATTCGATCCTCGATCTGTCCCCAGTTCTGTCCACTTCGCTCGGGCGCGGCCGATTGACTTGCGCGGATGCGGCGGCTAATCCTTTGATCCGACGTTTGAAGCCCGCCTCCGCGCTCGCAGGAACATGAGATGACGCCCGCGCCTCGGCCGTTGTCGCCGCATCTGCAAATCTACAAGCCGCAGCTCACCTCGGTCCTCTCGATCACGCATCGTCTCTGCGGCATCGTGCTGAGCGTGGGGAGCCTGTTCCTCGTGTGGTGGCTCGTCGCCGCCGCCTCGGGCGATGCGGCGTTCGCGACGGCGCAGGCGTTCTGGGGCTCGTGGTTCGGGATTTTGCTGCTCGTGGGTTGGACCTTCGCGCTGTTCTTCCACCTGTCGAACGGCATCCGCCATCTCGTGTGGGACGCGGGCTACGGCTTTGCCCTGCGCGAGGCGTATCTTTCCGGCTGGATCGTGCTGGGGGCGAGCGCGGCTTTGACGCTCGCAGCTTGGATCGCCGGCCTTGTCGCGTGGACGCCGCAATGAGCGCGCGCGACGACATGCGCACGCCCTTGGGCCGCGCGCTTGGCCTCGGCTCGGCCAAGGAGGGTGTCGCGCATTGGTGGGCGCAGCGCGTCACCGCAGTGGCGCTCGTGCCGCTTGCGCTGTGGTTCGTGGGATCGCTCATCGCGCATCTGGGCGCGCCGCGCGCGGCGGTGTTCCAGTGGCTCGGCTCGCCGCTGCCGGCGATCCTCATGCTGCTCTTCCTCGCCGCCGCGTTCCATCACCTGGCGCTTGGGCTCCAGGTCGTCATCGAGGATTACGTCGAGCCGCCGTTGGCGCGCATCGCCTCGATCGTCGTCATGAAGTTCGTCGCCTACGCATTCGCCGTCGCAGGCGCCTTTGCGGTGCTGCGCATCGCTTTCGGAGGCTGAAGTCGCATCATGGCCGAGACCTATCCGATCACCGATCACGTCTACGACGTCGTCGTCGTCGGCGCCGGGGGCGGCGGCCTGCGCGCGACCTTGGGCACGACGCAAGCGGGCCTCAAGACCGCCTGCATCACCAAGGTTTTTCCGACGCGCAGCCACACGGTCGCGGCGCAGGGCGGCATCGGCGCGGCGCTCGGCAACATGGGCGAGGACGACTGGCGCTGGCACATGTACGACACGGTCAAGGGCTCCGACTGGCTCGGCGACCAGGACGCGATCGAATATATGTGCCGCGAGGGCATCCCGGCGATCATCGAGCTCGAGCATTGGGGCGTGCCGTTCTCGCGCCTCGAGAACGGCAAGATCTATCAGCGCGCGTTCGGCGGCATGACGACGCATTACGGCAAGGGCATCGCGCAGCGCACCGCCGCCGCGGCCGACCGCACCGGCCATGCCATGCTGCACACGCTCTACCAGCAATGCCTCAAGAACGACGCCGAGTTCTTCGTCGAGTATTACGCCCTCGACCTCATCATGGACGATGACGGCGCCTGCCGCGGCGTCATGGCGTGGTGCCTCGAGGACGGCAGCATCCACCGTTTCCGCGCGCACATCGTGGTGCTCGCGACGGGTGGCTGCGGGCGCGTCTATTTCTCGACGACGCAGGCGCACACCTGTACCGGCGACGGCAACGCCATGGCGCTCCGCGCCGGCTTGGCGCTCCAGGACATGGAGTTCATCCAGTTCCATCCGACCGGCATCTATGGCGCCGGCTGCCTCATCACCGAGGGCGCGCGCGGCGAGGGCGGGTATCTCACCAATTCCGAAGGCGAGCGCTTCATGGAACGCTATGCGCCCACGGCCAAGGATTTGGCCTCGCGCGACGTGGTAAGCCGCGCCATCACCATCGAGCTGCGCGAGGGGCGCGGCTGCGGACCCTTGAAGGACCACGCGCTCCTTCATCTCGAGCATCTGGAGCCGAAGCTGCTGCACGAGAGGCTTCCCGGCATTTCCGAGACGGCGCGCATCTTCTCGGGCGTCGATGTGACGCGCGAGCCTATCCCGGTGCTGCCGACGGTGCATTACATCATGGGCGGCATCCCGACGAACTATCACGGCGAGGTCATCAATCCGACATCGTCCGATCCCGAGCACATCGTGCCGGGCCTCATGGCGATCGGCGAGGCGGCGTGCGTCTCGGTCCATGGCGCAAACCGCCTCGGCTCCAACTCGCTCCTCGACCTCGTCGTGTTCGGGCGCGCGGCGGCCTTGCGCGCGGCCGAGCTGGTGCGGCCGGGAACGCCGCTGAAGCCCTTGTCGAACGGCGCCGGCGAGGCGGCGCTCGCCCGCCTCGACCGCGTGCGCAACTCGAAAGGCAAGTTCAAGACGCACGACATCCGCTTATCCATGCAGCGCACCATGCAGAGCGACTGCGCCGTGTTCCGCACCGACGCGACGCTTGCTGAAGGCGTGCACAAGATCACCGATGTCGCATCCTCGATGGCGGAGCTCGGCATCACCGACCGCTCGATGATCTGGAACACCGATCTCGCCGAGGCCTTGGAGCTCGACAATCTCCTGGCGCAGTCGGTCGTGGCGCTCCATTCGGCATTGAACCGCAAGGAAAGCCGCGGGGCGCATGCGCGCGAGGATTTCCCCGACCGCGACGATGAGCACTGGATGAAGCACACGGTCGCCTGGCTTTCGGGCGCCAAGGTGCGGATCGACTATCGCCCGGTGCACGACTACACCATGTCGAACGAGGTGCAGCCGTTCCCGCCCAAGGCTCGGGTCTACTGAGATGGCGCACTTCACCCTGCCGCGCAATTCGCAGGTCGGCACCGGCACCACATATCCCGCGCCGCCCGCCGCAAAGCGCATCCGCTCGTTCAAGGTCTATCGCTGGAATCCCGACGACGGCAAAACCCCGCGCCTCGACACTTACGAGATCGATCTCGGCGAGTGCGGCCCGATGGTCTTGGACGCGCTCATCAAGATCAAGAACGAGGTCGACACGACCTTGACCTTCCGCCGCTCCTGCCGCGAGGGCATCTGCGGCTCGTGTGCCATGAACATCGATGGCGTCAACACGCTCGCGTGCCTGAAGGCGATCGACGATGTGAAGGGCGACGTGAGGATTTATCCCCTGCCGCACCTGCCGGTGGTGAAGGACCTGGTGCCCGACCTCAACCACATCATCGCGCAATACCGCTCGATCGAGCCGTGGCTGCAAAGCGACACGCCGCCGCCGCCCGACCGCGAGCGCCTGCAATCGGAGGCCGAGCGCCAGAAGCTCGATGGGCTCTGGGAATGCATCCTGTGCTTCTGCTGCACGACGAGCTGTCCCTCCTACTGGTGGCAGGGTGAGCGCTATCTCGGTCCCGCGATCCTGTTGCAGGCCTATCGCTGGCTCGCCGACAGCCGCGACGAGAAGACCGGCGAGCGCCTCGACCAGCTCGAGGACCCGTTCCGGCTCTATCGCTGCCACACCATCATGAACTGCACCCGCACCTGCCCGAAGAACCTCAATCCGGCGAAGGCGATCGCCGAGATCAAGAAGATGATGGTGCTGCGGCGCTGAATTGCGGCGAAATTATTATCCACCGTCATGCCCGGCCGTGTGCCGGGCATCCACGTTTCGCCGAGTGAAGAAGGAACCCGTGGATGGCCGGGACAAGCCCGGCCATGACGGGAAAGAGCCTGCCTCTCGCTGCGCTAAAACCCGCCCAAGAACTCCCTGACGCGCGCGCCCACGTCGTCCTGCTCGCTGCCGAGGCTGTCGACCGTCGAGACGTGGTTGTGGCCGCGGAAATAGGCGAATTGCGGCGCCTTGCCGTCGCGCAGGCAAACGGCGCGCGCGAGATCGTAGCTCGCCGCGGCGAGCCCGCCCGGATCGTATTCGGCGGTGCTGAGGAACAACGGCACCTTGCTCTTGCCGACATGCGTGATGGGCGAGCGCGCCTCGTAGTGCGATGGGTCGCTGCCATAGTACGCCACCTGGTTGGGCGCGGGATTGGCGGAGACGCGATATCCCCCGCCGCTCATCAGCACGCCGGCCGTGACGCCGACGCCCGAGGCGGCATGGAATTGCGGATCGAACAGGTAGCTCGCGACATGCGTCGCGCCGGCCGACTGGCCGAACAGGAAGACGCGGGTTGCGTCGCCGCCATGAGCTTCGGCTTCCTTCTTCGCCCACGCCACGACGCCGGCCACGTCCTGCGAGCCCGCCGGCCACGGATGGGCGGGCGCCAGGCGATAGTTCGCGACGATGGCGAGATAGCCGTGGCGCGCGAAATAGACGCCGACATTGCGGTAGAACACGCCGTCGGCGTTCTTGTCGCCGCGCACGAAGCCGCCGCCTGGGATGTAGATGAGGATCGGCAGGCGCCGCCCCTCGGGCCGATAGAGATCGAATTTCTGGCGCGGATCGGAACCGTAGGCGATGTCGGCCGTGATGGTGAGCCCGGCCGTGGACTGGCGTTCGAGCTGCGGGCGGTAGAACGCGCGCGTCTCGGTGTTGATCTCCTCGTCGAATTTCGCGCCGATCGCCTTGATCTTGTCCGCCACGCCGGGCGGGAAGCCGCCATCTGCCATCTCGATCCTCCTTGCCGTTGCCGGGAGATTGCGTCGCTCCGCCGGCAATGACAAGACGCCTCAATCGAGCGCGATCTCGCCGTCGATCGTGTGGTCGAGGCCGATCTCGGGAATGGTGAGGCGCATCTTCGCCTTGAGCTTCGTGCCCGGCTTGAGCTTGCCGCCCTGCGCCGCGTTCCGCGCGCCCTGCTCGATCTCGCGCTGCGAGGTGACGCCGACGAGCTTCAGGAATTTCCGCACCTCGATATTGAGCGTGTCCTCGTTCATGGCCTTCTCCCGGCGCTTTTGCCGCCTCTATCTATTTCCGCTAAGAGGGAGTGTCCATGCCTCGTTCGGGCGTCCCGCATCTTGCCTCTCGCGTCTCCCGCCACTCCCGAAGGTCCGCTCGCGTGCTACCGCGCCTGGCGCGCGCAAGGCCAGATCCTGCACGATCCGGCGCAGGAGCTTGCGGCGATGAAGCTGCAAAGCCTCGCCCGCGCGCTTGCCGACTATCGCCCGCGCGAGGGCGAGCACGGCTGGCGCGCGCGTCTCGGCCTCGTCGAGGAGCCGGCGCCGCCGCCGATGGGCCTCTACATCTTCGGCAAGGTCGGGCGCGGCAAGAGCATGCTGATGGACATGTTCTTCGACTGCGTCGGCCTGCCGAAGAAGCGGCGCGTCCATTTCTATGCCTTCATGCAGGAAATCCACGCCCGCATCCACGCGCGCCGCGCCGAGCCGGGCGATCCGATCGGCCCCGTGGCGCGCGCGGTCGCCGAGGACGCGACGCTCCTCTGCTTCGACGAGTTCCAGGTGGTCGACATCGCCGACGCGATGATCCTGGGCCGGCTCTTCCAAGCGCTCTTCGCCGCGGGTGTCGTCGTCGTCGCGACCTCGAACCGCGCGCCCGACGAGCTCTACAAGGACGGGCTGCAGCGCGACCGATTCCTCCCCTTCATCGCGCTCTTGAAGGAGCGGCTCGACGTTCTGGAGCTCGAAGGAAACCGCGACTGGCGCCTCGCGCGTTTCGTCGGCCGCCAGGTCTATTTCACGCCGGCGAACGATGCGTCATATCGTGCGCTCGAGCGCGCATTCGCCGACCTCACCGACAATGCCTCGGCGCGCAAGGTGACGCTCGCGGTGCAGGGCCGCACGCTCACCGTGGCGCGCGCCGCGAAAGGCGTCGCCTGGTTCGGCTTCGACGCGCTTTTCCGCGCGCCGCTCGGGCCCGCGGATTATCTGGCGCTGTGCCGCAATTTCCGCAGCTTCGTCGTCGAGGGCATCCCGCGTTTGAGCGCGGCCGAGCGCAACGAGGCCAGGCGCCTCAACATCTTCATCGACACGCTCTACGAGGCGCACGGCAATCTCGTCTGCTCGGCCGACGCGCCGCCGGCCGAGCTCTACACCGAAGGCGACGGCTCGTTCGAATTCAGCCGCACCGTCTCGCGCCTCATCGAGATGCAGAGCGAGGACTACATCGCGCGCCAGGTGTGAAGCTTCATTGCTTCGCCGGCGCCGTCAGCGCGAGGAACGTCGTCGTTATGGCGGCGATGCCCGCGGGCGCCACCGTCATGCCGGTGTGGCTCAGGCCGGGCACGACCGTGATGCGCAGATCGGGCCGTGCCGGCCGGAGCAAGGGTTCGAAGCGGTCGGGATAGAAGAGCTCGTCGTTGCCTCCCACGAGGAGTGCTACCGGCTTCGTGCTGCGCGCGAGCGCCGCCAGATAATCGCGCGGCGCGCCGAAATCGACCGCAAGCCGGTAGGAATAGAAGCTCGTCGGGTTGGGCGCCTGGGGCGAGGTCGCAAAAGCGATGATCGGCAGCCCGTCGAACCAGCCGATGCCAGCGCGATTGAGCAGCGAGAGCGCGATGATGCGCGGCATCGCCAGCGACACCCAGCCGCCGATGCCGGGGCGAATCGTGGGCGCGCCCTGCGGCAAGGCCGGCGAGATCATGATGAAGCGATCGAACAGCTTCTCATCCGGCCCGGCGATCACGCGCAGGACGAAACCTCCGCCTGAGGAAAATCCGAGCAGCGTGAAGCTCGCGCCGGGATGAAGCGGTCGCAGCAGCGTCACGAAATCGGCAAGGTCATCCTCGAGCTGGCCGATATAGTCGACGTTGCCCTTGCTGCCGTCGCTACCGTGGCCGCGCACGACGGGCACGTAGGCGGACGTGCCGGCGTCGCGCACCGCCTTGGCCAGCGGATGCATGCCGATGCCGTCGTCGGACGAGCCGTGGATCAGAATCACCACGTTCGTGCCGCTGCCCTCATAAGCGCGATAGCCGAGACTGGCGCCGTCGCGCGCCGCAAAACTCCGCAGCGGCGGCAGATCTCTGAAATCGACCTTTGCGAAAGGAGCGCCGATCGACGCCAAGGCCTGCGGCTTTACCGGGGCGTCGAACGCCAGCACGCCACCCAAGGCGGCCACGATGAGGACGATGAGGCCGCCCAGGAACCAAAGGGCTTTGCGCATTACGAAGCCACGAACCGGCAGGTGCCGTCCTGGGCGATGCGGTTGAGAAGATCGAGCTCCCAGGCGAGATATTCCTCCATCGCCGCCTTGACGCCGCTCTGGCGCTCATAGGCCTTGAGCCACAGATCCATGGGCTCGTCCGCCATGCGCTCGGCGCCTTCGGCGAGCGCCCGGCCCGAAGCGGCCCAGGCCTGCGTGCCGCCTTCGAGGAAGCGCACCGAAGCCGGCGTCAGAGTTTCCGCTTCGCGCACGGCGAGCTGCGCCAGGAGTTCGTCCTCCGACGTCAGCACCAGATTTTTGCGCGCGGGCACGCGCGGCACCGCGTGCTCGAGGCGCGAGCGGATCGCAAACCACGCCCCCGCGATGTGTCCCTCGCGATAGGAGCGGCTCGATCCGAGGTCGATCACGCTCGCCTCGTCCCGCGTCAACAATCGTTCGAGCTCCGCCACGTCGATCCCGCGCGGGGGCGCCTCGTCGAGGCCGAGCAATTTGGGCGCGGGCCATCCGGTCTCGCGTCCTTCCGCGGCGAGCACGAACACGTCGCGCCAGCCCATGCGTTTCAACCACGCCCCCGTCATCAGCGCGCGCGCCTCGAGCGGATCGGCGAGGACGATGCGCGCACCCATCGTGCCGGCATACTGGTCCGTCGCCTGGACGAGCTGCCCGCCCGGCGCCGAGACGGCGCCCGGCAAATGCCCCGCCTCGTACTCCGCCGGATCGCGCACATCGAAGAGATAGGTTGTGCGTGTCGCATCCTCGCGCCAGCGCGCCAAGGTCGCTTCGTCCGTGCGCGCGACGCCATGGCGCGCGGCAACGCGGCCCGCCGCCGCTTTCGCCCAGTCGCGCGCGGCTTGCGACGGCGCGGGCGCTTTCCGGTCCGCGCCGTGCGCCGGCTGGAAACCGGCGAGCGACCAGCCCATCGTGCCGTTCCTGAGCGCCACGACCTTGTTCGGCAATCCTGCATCGATCAGGGACTGCGCGCCGATGATGCTGCGCGTGCGTCCGGCGCAGTTGACGACGACGAGTGTCGCGGGATCGGGCGCCATGTCGCGCGCGCGCAGCACCAGCTCCGCCCCCGGCACGTCGATCCCGCCGGGAATGGCGATGCGGCGATATTCGTCCCACGGCCGGCTGTCGAGCACGACCATGTCCGCGCGGCTTTCCATCAGCGCGTGAAGCTCGCTCGCATCGATCGAGGGCGTGCCGCTTTCATGCTCGATGAATTCGCCGAACGCCTTGCTCGGCACGTTGGTGCCGGAAAAGAGCGTGAAGCCCGCCTTCTCCCAGGCCACGAATCCGCCCGCAAGCACGCTCACGTTTTGATACCGGTAATGGGTGATTTTTTCCGCCGCGCGCAGGGCCAGGCCGTCGTCGCCGTCGCACAGCACGATCGGGCTCGCGCGCCGCGGCACGAGATCGGCGAGCCGCAGCTCGAGCCGCGATAACGGCAGCGAGCACGCGTGCAGCAGATGATTTTCCGAAAAGGGCAACTCCTCGCGCACGTCGATCAGCGCGAGCTCGCCGCCCGCCTCGATCATCGCCCGCAATTCGCGCGCGGTTAGTGTTCGCGGCATCGCACCCTCCCGCGCGGAGTCTGTCATCGCGCGCGGAGCGAAGCAATCTGCGGATTGCGTCATCGTTCGAGGCGGGCTATGACGCGACCCGATCCCTCCCTCCACGTACGAGGTTCCCATGGCACGCAACAGGATCGCGCTCATCGGCGCCGGTCAGATCGGCGGCACGCTTGCGCTGCTCTCCGGTTTGAAGGAACTGGGCGATGTCGTGCTGTGCGATGTCGTCGAGGGCGTGCCGCAAGGGAAGTCGCTCGACCTGGCCGAGGCCTCACCGATCGAGGGGTTCGACGCGCGCATCACCGGCTCGAACGATTATTCGGCGATCAAGGGCGCCGACATCGTCATCGTCACGGCGGGCGTGCCGAGGAAGCCCGGCATGAGCCGCGACGACCTCATCGGCATCAACGCCAAGATCGTGCAGCAGGTCGGCACCGCCATCAAGAACAATGCGCCCGACGCTTTCGTCATCTGCATCACCAATCCTTTGGATGTGATGGTGATGGTGATGCGCGATGCGACGGGCCTGCCGCATCATCGCGTTGTCGGCATGGCCGGCGTCCTCGACAGCGCGCGCTTCCGCTATTTCCTCGCCGAGGAGTTTCAAGTCTCGGTCGAGGACGTGAGCGCGTTCGTGCTGGGCGGGCACGGCGATTTGATGGTCCCGATCGTGCGCTATGCGACGGTGGCCGGCATTCCGGTGCCCGACCTCATCAAGATGGGCTGGACCACCGCGGACAAGATCGAAAAGATCGTGCAGCGGACGCGCGACGGCGGCGGCGAGATCGTCAATCTGCTGAAGACCGGCTCGGCGTTCTATGCGCCCGCCTCCTCGGCGATCGCGATGGCAGAATCCTATCTGCGCGACAAGAAGCGCGTGCTTCCCTGCGCCGCCTGGCTCACCGGGCAATATGGCGTCAAGGACCTCTATGTCGGCGTGCCGGTGGTGATTGGCGCAAAGGGGGTGGAGCGCATCGTCGAGCTGCAGCTCAATCCCGAGGAGCGTGCCGGGTTCGACAAATCGATCACGGCGGTGAAAAGCCTCTGCGACGTTGGCAAGAAGCTGCTGGCCGAGGGCGCCAAGGCGTGAGCCCGCACTCGTAAGGCATTGATTCCATCATCAGATGATGCTACATTCGTGCCTCTCTGTGGAGGCCTGTGGATGCGAACGACGCTCGCGCTGGACGATAAACTGGTTGCCAAGGCTCAAGCTTTCACTGGTCTGAAGGAGAAGTCCAGCCTCGTCCGTGAAGCGCTCAAGGCCCTTATCGAACGTGAAAGCGCGCGGCGACTGGCACGCCTTGGCGGCAGCGAGCCTGACCTCGAGGCGCCGCCGAGACGGCGGATGACCAAAGCTTGATCCTGGTCGATACGTCCGTCTGGGTCGATCATCTGCGTGGAAGTGACGGGGCGTTTGCCAAGCTGCTAACTATCGGAGCGGTTCTCGCGCATCCGTTTGTCATTGGTGAACTTGCGCTGGGGAACATACGTGCGCGTGAAGCCGTGCTCACGGCGCTGTTGGATTTGCCACAGGCCGAGGTCGCGACCGATGCGGAGGTCCTGACATTCATCGAACGTCACGCACTGTTCGCATGCGGTATAGGGTATGTCGATGCTCATTTACTTGCCGCGACGCGATTGACCGCCGATGCACGGCTGTGGACGAAGGATCGACGATTGCATGGCGTGGCTCACGGCCTGGGTTTGGCCATGCCACCTTAACCATGCTGTAGTGCCAAGATGGCAGTATTGGGGGGCCTAGGGAAGCCGACCGCCAATGCCAATCTCTAGGCTCTGGGATGCGCCCCGGAAACCCGGGCCCGGTCCCCCGTATTTCGCAGAAAATTCAATTCGGACAAGCGGTTATGTCGCCTTCCCCCGACCCCACCTTCCTCAGCGGCCCGAACGCCCCCTTCATCGCCGAGCTCTACGGGCGCTACCTCGACGACCCGCAATCGGTCGACGCGAGCTGGCGCGGCTTCTTCGCCGATCTCGCCGATCCGCCCGCTTCCGTGGAGCGGGAGCTCGAAGGGCCCGGCTGGGGCGCGGCGCGCCCGCACCTCATCGGCAACGGCGCGCTCGCGGCGAACGGCCACGCCGCCGCCGAACTGCCCGGCGATGCGCAGCAGGCGGCGCTCGATTCCGTCCGTGCCGTGGCGCTCATCCGCGGCTACCGCGTGCGCGGTCATTTGATCGCCGATCTCGATCCCCTCGGCTTGACGAAGCGCCTGTCGCACCCCGACCTCGATCCCACGACCTACGGCTTCACCGAGGCCGATCACGACCGGCCGATCTTCATTAACGACCTCTTGGGTTTCCGCACCGCGACCGTGCGCCAGATTCTCGATGCCTTGAAGGCGATCTATTGCGGCACGGTCGGCGTCGAATACATGCACATGCAGGAGCTCGAGGAGCGGCGCTGGATCCAGGCGCGCATCGAGCTGCCGCGCAACCAGACCGAGTTCACGCCCGAAGGCAAGCGCGCCATCCTCGAGCGCCTGACCGCGGCCGAGCAGATCGAGCGCTTCCTCGATCGGCGCTACACCGGCACGAAGCGCTTCGGCCTCGAAGGCGCCGAGGCGCTTATCCCGGCGCTCGAACAGGTCATCAAGCGCGGCGGCCAGCTCGGCATGCAGGAGCTGGTGATCGGCATGCCGCATCGCGGCCGGCTCAACGTGCTGACCAACGTCATGGGCAAGCCCTATCAGGCGCTCTTCTCCGAGTTCCAGGGCAATCCCGCCAATCCCGAGCACGTGCAGGGCTCGGGCGACGTGAAGTACCACCTCGGCACCTCGACCGATCGCGAGATCGGCGAGGTGAAGATGCATCTGTCGCTCACCGCCAACCCGTCGCATCTCGAAGCGGTGAACCCCGTCGTGCTCGGAAAAGTGCGCGCGAAGCAGCGCCAGCGCGGCGGCGACACCGCGCGCGACGCGGTCGTGGGCCTGCTCATGCACGGCGACGCCGCCTTCGCCGGCCAGGGGCTCGTGCCGGAATCGCTCGATCTCTCCGAGCTCAGGGGCTATCGCACCGGCGGCACGATCCACGTCATCGTCAACAACCAGATCGGCTTCACCACGAGCCCGGCCTATGCGCGCTCCTCGCCCTATCCCTCCGATGTCGCCAAGGGCAACCAGGCGCCGATCTTCCACGTCAACGGCGATGACGCCGAGGCGGTCGTGCATGTCGCCCGCATCGCCACCGAATTCCGCGCCCGCTTCAAGAAGGACGTGGTGGTCGATATCTTCTGCTATCGCCGCCACGGCCATAACGAGGCGGACGAGCCGGCCTTCACCCAGCCGCTGATGTACCAGGCGATCGCCGCGCACCCGACGACGCGCGAGATCTATGCCGCGCGCCTCGCATCCGAAGGCCTCGTCAGTGCCGACGAGGCCGAGAAGATCCGCACCGACTTCCTCGCGCGGCTCGAGCGCGAGTTCGAGGCGGCGAAAAGCTATCGCCCGAACAAGGCCGATTGGCTCGAAGGCGCGTGGTCGGGCCTCACCGTCGCGTCCAATGACGATCGCCGCGGCGAGACCGCGGTGCCGATGGAAGTGCTGCGCGAGGTCGGCGCAGCATTGACGCGCGTGCCCGACGGTTTCCACCTCAATCCCAAGATCGCGCGCCAGCTCGAGCAGAAACAGCAGGCGATCGCGCGCGGCGATGGCATCGATTGGGCAACGGCCGAGGCGCTCGCCATCGGCACGCTCTGCGCCGAGGGCACGTTCGTGCGGCTTTCCGGCCAGGACAGCGGCCGCGGCACCTTCTCGCAGCGCCACGCCGTCCTCGTCGATCAGGAGACCGAGGACCGGTTCGTACCCTTGAACCACGTGCGCGACGGCCAGGCCGCGTTCGAGATCGTCGACAGCCCGCTTTCCGAGGCGGCGGTTCTGGGCTTCGAATACGGCTACAGCCTTGCCGAGCCGCACGCGCTCGTGATGTGGGAGGCGCAGTTCGGCGACTTCGCCAACGGCGCGCAGGTCATTATCGATCAGTTCATCGCCTCGGGCGAGGCGAAGTGGCTCCGCATGTCGGGCGTCGTGCTGCTCCTGCCGCACGGCTACGAAGGGCAGGGGCCGGAACATTCTTCGGCGCGGCTCGAGCGCTACTTGCAGCTCTGCGGCGAGGACAATCTCCAGGTCTGCAATCTCACGACCGCGGCGAACTATTTCCACGTGCTGCGGCGCCAGGTGCGACGGAATTTTCGCAAACCGCATCGTCCTGATGACGCCGAAATCGCTCCTGCGCGCGCCCGAGATCGCCTCGCCCTTGAGCGAGATGGGACCGGGCACCTCGTTCCACCGCTTGATTCACGAGATCGACGAGATCGCGCCCGCCGACAAGGTGCGCCGCGTCGTCCTGTGCAGCGGCAAGATCTATTTCGACCTGCTGAAGGCGCGGCGCGAGCAGAAAATCGACGACATCGCCATCCTGCGGCTGGAACAGATCTATCCCTTCCCGGCGCAAACATTTGCGCAGATGATGGCGCCCTACCGTGCGGCCGAGCTCGTCTGGTGCCAGGAGGAGCCCGAGAACATGGGCGCGTGGTCGTTCATCGACCGGCGCATCGAGAGGGCATTGGCCGCGAGCGACGCGAAGATGAAGCGCGCGCGCTATGTCGGCCGGCCCGAGGCGGCGGCGACGGCGACCGGCCTCCTGCGACGGCACAATGCCGAGCAGGCGCGCATCGTCGCCGCGGCGCTGCAACCGTAAGCGAAGGGGGCTTCATGGCGACCGAGATCGTAGTGCCCACCGTCGGCGAATCGGTGACCGAGGTCACGGTCGCGCGCTGGCTCAAGAAGGTGGGCGAGGCGGTCTCGCTCGACGATCCGCTCGTCGAGCTCGAGACCGACAAGGCGACGCAGGAGCTGGCGGCGCAGGCGACCGGTACCTTGACGGAAATCGTGGCACCCGAAGGTGCCACCATCAAGGTCGGCGGCCTTTTGGGGCGCATCGGAGATGGTCCGGCGAAGTCCGCGCCCGCGAAAGCCGCGCCGAAGCCCGCCGTGCCAAAACTCTCCCCCCTGGAGGGGGAGGGCAGGGTGGGGGGTAGCGCCGACATCCTCGCGCGTTCCGGCCCCGCCGCGCGCAAGCTCGCGGCCGAGACCGGCGTCGACGTGGTGAAGCTCGAGCCGTCGGGCAAGAGCGGCCGCGTCACGCCTTCGGACATTCGCGCTGCCGCTGCTGCGCCCCGGCCTGTGCCCGCTCCGGCACCGGTCGAGACACGCCCGTCCGCGCCGCGCGCGCCAGCTGCGGGCGAGCAGCGCGTGCGCATGACGCGGCTCCGCAAGCGCATCGCCGAGCGCCTCAAGGAAGCGCAAAACACCGCCGCCATGCTCACCACCTTCAACGAGGCGGACATGAGCGCGGTGATGGCGCTGCGCGAGCGTTATCGCGACACGTTCGAGAAGAAGCACGGCGTGCGGCTGGGCTTCATGTCGTTCTTCGTCAAGGCGTCGATCGTGGCGCTCAAGGAAATTCCCGCCGCCAATGCCGAGATCGACGGCGACGACGTCGTCTACAAGAATTTCTACGACATCGGCGTCGCGGTGGGCGCGGAGCAGGGGCTCGTCGTGCCGGTCGTGCGCGGCGCCGACCGGATGAGCTTCGCCGACATCGAGAAGAAGGTCGCCGATCTGGGCCGCCGCGCGCGCGACGGCAAGCTCGCGCTCGACGAGCTCTCGGGCGGCACCTTCACCATCACGAATGGCGGCGTCTTCGGCTCGCTCCTGTCGACGCCGATCCTCAATCCGCCGCAGGCCGCGATCCTCGGCATGCACAAGATCGAGCGCCGCCCCGTCGCGATCGGCGACAAGGTCGAGATCCGGCCGATGATGTATCTGGCTTTGACCTACGATCACCGCCTCATCGACGGGCGCGAGGCGGTGACGTTCCTGGTGCGCGTCAAGGAATGTATCGAAGAGCCGCAGCGGCTCCTGTTCGACATGTGAGATCATGAGCGACAGCTACGACATCATCGTCATCGGCGCCGGCCCCAGCGGCTATGTCGCCGCGATCCGCGCAGCACAACTCGGCATGAGCGTCGCGTGCGTGGAAAAGCGCGCGACCTTGGGCGGCACCTGCCTCAATATCGGCTGCATCCCGTCGAAGGCGCTGCTGCAATCGTCGGAGAAATACGCCGAGGCGAAGGGCGCGCTCGCCGTCCACGGCGTCAACGTCGGCAGCGTGGCGCTCGATCTCGCCAAGATGATGGCGCGGAAGGACAAGGTCGTCGCCGAGAACACACGCGGCATCGAGTTCCTGTTCCGCAAGAACAAGGTCGCGCATGTGAAGGGTACGGCGAAATTCCTGGCGCCGGACAGGATCGAGGTCGAGGGCCAGTCGCTCACCGCGAAGCGCGGCATCGTCATCGCCACCGGCTCCGACAGCATCCCGCTTCAGGGCGTCGAGATCGACGAGAAGACGGTCCTTTCCTCGACCGGCGCGCTCGCGCTCGACGCCGTGCCGAAGCGGCTCGTCGTCGTCGGCGCCGGCTATATCGGGCTCGAATTGGGCTCGGTGTGGCGGCGGCTCGGTGCGCAGGTGACGGTGGTCGAGTTTCTGGACCGCGTTGCGCCCGGCATGGATATGGAATTGGGCACGGCGCTCCAGCGCACGCTCGCGAAGCAGGGGCTCGAATTTCGGCTTGCCACCAAGGTGGTCGAGGCCAAGCGCAGCAACGGCGGCGTCGCGCTCGCGCTCGAGCCTTCGACCGGCGGCGCGCGTGAGATCATGCCGGCCGACGCCGTTCTCGTCTCGATCGGGCGGCGCCCGTATGCCGACGGGCTCGGCCTCGAGACGGTCGGCGTGCAGCGCGACAACCGCGGCCGCATCAAGGTCGATCAGCGCTATGCGACGAACGTGCCCGGCATCTATGCGATCGGCGACGTGATCGCGGGCCCGATGCTCGCGCACAAGGCGTCGGACGAAGGCGCGGCCTTGGCCGAGATCATCGCCGGCGAGAAGCCGCAGCTCGATTACGACGCGATCCCGGCGGTGATCTACACTTGGCCGGAAGTCGCCTCGGTCGGCAAGACCGAAGAGGATCTGAAGGAGGCCGGCGTCACTTATCGCACCGGCAAGTTCCCGTTCACGGCCAATCCGCGTGCGCGCGCCAACGCCGATACCGAGGGGTTCGTGAAGGTGCTGGCCGATGCCGCGACCGGCCGCGTCCTCGGCGTCCACATCATCGGCCCCGATGCCGGCACGATGATCGCCGAAGCGGTGCTCGCGATGGAATTCGGCGCCACGGCCGAGGACATCGCGCGCACCTGCCACGCGCACCCGACCTTGAGCGAAGCGTTGAAGGAAGCCGCCCTCGCAGTCGACGGCCGCGCCATCCATATCTGAGTGAGGATCACTTCGCGCGGGGATGCGCCGCGTCGTACGTCTTGGCGAGCGAAGCGCCGTCGATCGCGGTATAGCGCTGCGTCGTCGAGAGGCTCGCGTGGCCCAAGAGCTCCTGGATCGCGCGGAGATCGGCGCCGCGCGCGAGCAGGTGCGTTGCAAAACTGTGGCGGAGCGCGTGCGGCGTCGCGCCTTCGGGCAAGCCCAAGAGCGCGCGAATCTTTCCCATCTGTCCCTGCACGAGGCGCGGGTTGAGCGGCCCGCCGCGCGCGCCGATGAAGAGCGGGCCCGACGGCGCGAGCCGATGCGGACAGTGCGCCAGATAATCTTCGACCGCCTCCGCCACCGCCGGCAGCACCGGCACGAGCCGTGTCTTCGCCCCCTTGCCGATGATGCGGATCGTGCCGGCCGCGGTGGGCGCCTCGCCGCGCGTCAGGCCAAGCGCCTCGCCGAGTCGCAGGCCGCAGCCATAAAGCAGCATGAGGAGCGCGAGGTCGCGCTTCTGCTGCCACGGCGCGCGCGCCATCGTGGGTGCCGTGGCAAGCGTCTCGGCGGCGTCGCTCACGCTCATCGCCTTCGGCACGTGCGCCGCGCGCTTGGGCGCGCGCACCGCCGCAAGCGCCGCGTTGTGGAGATATCCGCGCCGGTCGAGAAAGCGGAAGAATCCGCGCACCACCGACATGAAGCGCGCCGTCGAGCTATGCGTCAGACCATCGGCCAAGCGGGCCGCAAGGGCCGCGCGAAAATCGGCGGCGGCCAAATCGCCGAGCGCCGCGAGATCGGGCAGGCGCCCCAGATGCACCGTCAGAAATTCGAGAAACGCTGCCAGGTCGAGGCCATAGGCCGCGCGCGTGTGCGGCGAAGCGCGGCGCTCGTCGGCAAGCCACGCGTTCCACGATTCGATCGCGCCGCTCAGGTCGGCAGCAGCGGAAAATCGTTCGAGCGGCAGCGCTGTGGGCGTCCGCGGAAACGCCGTCACGTCGGCAGGTCGAGCCATGCCGCGATGGTGATGGCGAGCGAGCGCGCGAGGAAGCTCAAGAGCTCGGTGCCCTGGCCGGGATGAAATTTTCCCGAGCGCCGCGTGCCGATGCAGAGAAGGCCGGGCGGTGCCGCTGCGCTCACCGCGAGCCGCAGGATCGCCGCCGAGCGTACCAGTCCCGCGCCGTTGCCGAAAAGTTTCGGATCGCCGACGATATCGGGGAACAGCATGACCTCGCGCTCGGGGCCCAACACGGCATCGACCACGCCAGCATCGAGGATCTGAACGCCCTGGTGGTTGAGGCGCGGGCGCTGCGGCCCGATCTGCTCGACCCCAATCGTCACCACGTCGGCATCGAGCAGCACGGCGAGGTCGGTCGTGACGGCTTGGATGAGCTGCTCGAAGCTTTGCGCGGCCATGAGCGTGAGGACGGCGGAATGGATGCGGCTCTGGCTTGCGAGGTTGGCGCGCGTCGTCGCAATCAAGGTGCGCTGCTGCGCTTTCAAGCGCGTGATCTCGGCGCGCTGGCGCTCGAGCATGAAATGCTGCATGTCGACGACGCGCTCGCCGCGGTTCAACGCCGGCGGCGTCAGCACTTCCAGAAGCTCGTCATGCTCCACGAGAAAATCGGGGTTCTGGCGGAGATAGGCCAAGACGTCGGCCGATCCGACCAGGCGCGATGGGAGCGCCGGCCGTGGCGGCTCGAGCGAGGCTTTATCCTTGGGGCGATCCAACTTCATGCTCCGCGACTATTCCGCCGCAACGCGCTTTTCTTCCAGAATTGACTGTCCCGTCTTCTTCCAGTCGGCGAGGAAAGCGTTGAGACCCTTCTCCGTCAAGGGATGAACGAACATCTGGCGCAAGACGGCGGGCGGGAGCGTGCCCACATGGGCGCCCAGTTTCGCGGCTTCGACCACATGGATCGGATGACGGATCGAGGCGACCAGCACCTCGGTCCTGAACGCCGGATAATTACGATAGATCGCGACGATGTCGCGGATCAGTTCCATGCCCGACGCGCCCACGTCGTCGAGGCGGCCGACGAAGGGCGAGACGAACGTTGCGCCCGCCTTCGCCGCCAGGATCGCCTGCGCCGCGGAAAAGCAGAGCGTCACGTTCACCATCGTGCCTTCGTCGCTGAGCGCGCGGCATGCCTTGAGCCCGTCCGGCGTCAACGGCACCTTGACCGTGACGTTCTTCGCAATCTTCGCGAGTTTGCGTCCTTCGGCGAGCATGGTGGGGGTATCGAGCGCGGTCACCTCGGCGCTCACCGGCCCCGGCACGACGGCGCAGATTTCCGCGATCACGTCGAGGAAATTGCGCCCCGATTTCGCGACGAGCGACGGGTTGGTCGTGACGCCGTCGACAAGCCCGGTCGCGGCAAGATCGCGGATCTCGGACAATTCGGCGCTATCGATGAAGAACTTCATGGCTCCACTGTCACGCGCGCATTTTTCCGCTAAGAGTGTAACCCATGCCCGACCGCCACGCCAGATGCGCCGCCCAAACGGTGCGTGTGCGCGTGCTGCTGCCGCTGCCGTTGGGTAGCGCTTACGATTACGCGGCGCCGCCGGAGATGGCGCTTTCGCCAGGATCTTTCGTGCGCGTGCCGTTGGGTCCGCGCGATGTCGCGGGCGTCGTGTGGGACGGCGAAACGGGCGCTGTGTCTGAAGCGAAGCTGAAGGAAGTCGCCGAGCTTTTGCCGGCGCCGGCGATGAAGGAGGAGCTGCGCCGCTTCGTCGATTGGGTCGCGAATTACACGCTTTCGCCCGCGGGCGCGGTGCTGCGCATGGCGATGAGCGTGCCCGACGCGCTCGTGCCGGCGAAGGGCCGCACCGTCTTTGCGCTGACCGAGCGAGGCCGCTCGGCGCTCGGCGGCGGCGACTCGGTGACGCCCGCGCGCCGGCGCGTGCTCGAAATTCTAGCCGATGGGCCGCCATTGCCGGCCATCGAGCTCGCGCGTCAGGCGGCGTGTGGCGCGGGCGTGGTGCGCGCGCTCGCGGCCGCGGCAATGATCGAGCCCGTCTCGGTGCCGCGTCGCCTGCCGACCAAGGCGCCTGACTGGCAGAGGCCCGGCCCCGAGCTTTCGCCGGCGCAACGCGAGGCCGCATCCGAACTCGCCGCCACCGTCGCAAAAGGCGGGTTCGGCGTCACCTTGCTCGACGGCGTCACCGGCTCGGGCAAGACGGAGGTTTATTTCGCGGCGATCGCGGCGGCGCTGGCGCAGGGACGCCAGGCGCTGGTGCTGCTGCCGGAGATTGCGCTCTCGGCGCAATGGCTCGCGCGCTTTGCCGAGCGTTTCGGCGGCGCGCCGGCCGAATGGCATTCCGATCTCTCGCCGTCGCAGCGCGCAGCCACTTGGCGCGAAATCGCAGAGGGGCAGGCGAAGGTCGTGGTCGGCGCGCGCTCGGCGCTCTTCCTGCCGTTCGCCGATCTTGGCCTCATCGTCGCCGACGAGGAGCAGGATGCCGCCTTCAAGCAGGAGGACGGCGTTTTCTATCATGCGCGCGACATGGCGGTGGTGCGCGCCTCGATCGCGAAGATCCCCACCGTGCTCGTCTCGGCGACGCCGTCACTCGAGACGATGGTGAATGTGCAGCAGGGCCGCTATCGCCACTTGAATCTGCCGTCGCGCCACGGGCTGGCGCGGCTCCCGGAAATCCGCGTCATCGATATGCGCCGCGCCGGCCACCTGCGGCAGCGCTTCCTGGCGCCCGAATTGGCGGATGCGCTTGCCGCCACTCTTGCGGCGCGCGAGCAGGCGATGCTGTTCCTCAATCGGCGGGGCTATGCGCCGCTGACGCTGTGCCGGTCGTGCGGCCATCGCATGAATTGTCCCAACTGCACGGCCTGGCTCGTCGAGCACCGCTTCCTGGGCCAGCTGCAATGCCATCATTGCGGCCATAGCGAGCGCCAGCCGCCGCTTTGTCCTTCGTGCGGCGCGGCGTCGAGCTTCGCTCCGTGCGGGCCGGGGGTCGAACGGCTCGCGGAGGAGGTGACGGCGCGCTTTCCGGGCGCACGCCTTGCCATCATGGCGAGCGACACGCTGACGAGCCCGCGCGCCGCGGCCGAGCTCATGGCGGCGGTCGAGGGGCACGAGATCGACATCCTGATCGGCACGCAGGTGGTGGCGAAGGGCCATCACTTCCCGCTCCTGACGCTCGTCGGTGCGATCGATGCCGATCTCGGCCTTTCGGGCGGCGATCTGCGCGCGGCCGAACGCACGTTCCAGCTTCTGCACCAGGTCGCCGGCCGCGCCGGGCGCGCCGACCGGCCGGGCGTCGTCTATCTCCAGACCTACATGCCGGACAACGCGGTGATCCGCGCCCTCGTGGCGAATGACCGCGACCGTTTCCTCGCCACCGAGGCCGAAGCGCGCGCGGCGGCGGGCCTGCCGCCCTTCGGCCGGCTCGCCTCGCTCATCCTCTCGGCGCCCGACGCCGAGGCCGCCGATTTCGCGGCCCGCGCCTTTGCCCGCGCCGCGCCGCACATGCCGGGGGTCGAGACGTGGGGGCCGGCTCCGGCGCCGCTTACGATCCTGCGCGCCCGACACCGCCGCCGCTTTCTCGTCAAAGCCGGAAAACGGGTTCACCTCCAGGCCGTGCTGCGGGAGTGGCTCACACGCGTCAAAGTGGCGAATCAGGTGCGAGTCCAGGTCGATATCGACCCTTACAGCTTCTTGTAGGGCCCCACCCTTTTGGATTAGGGACGAGTTGGAGGATGCGACGCAATGTCCCGTACGGGGACGCGCGCGCCGCGGGCGGCCTAAAAGGGAAGGAGACGGCGGCGCGCAGCGTTCGATAGGCGGCGCCTGCCGTTCCCGGGGAGTTTTCGTGCGAAAATTGCCGGTCTTGCTCGCGCTCACTGCCGTCGCCGCGCTGGTCGCGTGGGGCGTGAGCTTTGGCCCTGGCGCGGCGCAGGACAAGGCGCCAGCCGGCCAGCCGCCGGCCGTGCCGGTGAGCGCCGAGGCGGCGCAAACGCGCGACATGCCGGTCTATGTGCGCGGCATCGGCACAGTCCAGGCCTTTAACACCGACGCGATCAAGAGCCGGGTCGACGGCCAGATCGTCAAGGTCGATTTCACCGAGGGGCAGGAGGTGAAGGCGGGCGACCTGTTGTTCGAGATCGACCCCCGGCCCTACCAGGCGGCGCTCGCCCAGGCGCTTGCCGCGAAGCAGAAGGACGAGGCGCAGCTCGCGAGCGTCGAGGCCGACCTGAAGCGCGACGAGACGCTCCTCGCCAAGGATTTCCAAACGCGCCAGGCCTATGACCAGCAGAAGGCGCTCGTCGGCGAGGTCCAGGCCTCGATCGCGGGCGACGACGCGCAGATCAAGACGGCGCAGCTCAATCTCGACTATGCCCAGATCCGCGCGCCGATCAACGGCCGTACCGGCGCGCGCGCCGTCGATGTCGGCAACCTGGTGCACGCGTCCGACAATACGAGCCTCGTCACCATCACCCAGCTTCGCCCCATCTTTGCGAGCTTCACCGAGCCGCAAAGCGATTTCCAGACGATCCGCGCGAGCGATCGCCGCGCGCCCATCCCGGTCGAGGCGCTGGGCGCCGACAACGACAAGATTCTTGCGCAAGGCAAGGTGTCGCTCATCGACAACCAGATCGATCTCGCGAGCGGCACGATTCACCTGAAGGCCGAGTTCGCGAACGAGCAAGAAGTGCTGTGGCCGGGCGAGTTCGTGAATCTGCGGCTCGTCGTCGATACGCTTCCCGACGCCGTCACGGTCGCGGCGCGCGCCGTCGAGCAGGGGCCGGATGGCCCTTACGTGTTCGTGGTGAAGCCCGACATGACGGTCGAGAACCGCAAGGTCACGGTGAGCGAGACCGAGAACGGGCTTGCCGTCATCGGCAAGGGTGTCGCGAAAGGCGAAACCGTCGTCGTCGACGGCCAGTACCGGCTCGAGGACGGGACCCGCGTCTCGATCGCAGCACCCTCGGGACAGAGCGGGTGATCCGTTGAACATCTCGCGTCCCTTCATCGAGCGGCCGATTGCCACCTCGCTCCTGATGCTCGGCATCCTGGTGTTCGGGCTCGCTTCCTACAATCTGCTGCCGGTGGCGGCGCTGCCGAACGTCGATTTCCCGACCATCACCGTCACGGCGCAGCTTCCGGGTGCGAGCCCCGAGACGATGGCGTCTTCGGTCGCGACCCCGCTCGAGCAGCAATTCGCCGCGATCCAGTCGCTCGACCAGATGACCTCGACGAGCGGCCTCGGCAACACGTCGATCACGCTGCAATTCGCGCTCAACCGCAACATCGACGCGGCGGCGCAGGATGTGCAGACCGCGATCAACGCCGCCGCCGGCGTGCTGCCGAAGAACCTGCCGACCCCGCCCACCTACAAGAAGGTCAATCCCGCCGACCGCGCCATCCTGATCTATGCCGTCCATTCCGACACGATGCCCCTCTACAAGGTGGACGACTACGCCTATACGATCCTGGCGCAACGCATATCGACCGTCGAAGGCGTCTCGCAGGTCGATATCGGCGGCGAGCAGAAATACGCGGTGCGCATCCAGGTCAATCCCGACGCGCTCGCCGCGCGCGGCATCGCGCTCGAGGACGTGCGCGCCGCGCTTGCCGCCACCAGCGCCGACAATCCCAAGGGCACGCTCGAGGACGCGCACCAGTCGGTCACGATCGACACCAACGATCAGCTCTTCAACGCCAAGGCGTTCGACGATGTCATCGTGGCCTATCGCAACGGCGCGCCGGTGCGCGTCAAGGATATCGGCCGCGCGATCGATTCGGTCGAGCAGGACCGTGTCGGCGCCTGGTATGGCCACGACAATGTCGCGTCGCCCACGGAAATTCTCCTGGTCCATCGCGCCAACGACGCCAACACGGTCTCGACCGTTGCCAAGGTCAAAGCGCTCCTCGGCCAGCTCCGCGCCTCGATCCCGCCGCAGGTGAAGATCGATCTCGTCTCCGACCGCACGCAGACGATCCGCGCCTCGGTCTCGGACGTGCGCGCGACGCTGCTCCTGACGATCGGGCTCGTCGTCGGCGTCATCTTCATCTTCCTGCGCAAATTGTGGGCGACCATCATTCCCGGCATCGCCGTGCCGCTCTCCATAATCGGCACCTTCGCGGTGATGTATGCGGCCGGCTACAGCATCGACAACCTGTCGCTGATGGGCCTCACTATCGCCGTCGGGTTCGTGGTCGACGACGCGATCGTGATGATCGAGAACGTCGTGCGCTATATCGAGGCGGGCGATTCGCCGTTCGAGGCGGCGGTCAAGGGCGCGGGCCAGATCGGCTTCACCATCATTTCGATCACCTTCTCGCTCGTCGCGGTGTTCATCCCGCTCATCTTCATGAGCGGCATCATCGGGCGGCTCTTCCGCGAATTCGCCATGACGGTGACGGTGGCGGTGCTGGTCTCGGCCTTCGTCTCCCTGACGCTGACGCCGACCATGTGCGCGATTTTCCTCAAGCGCGAGACGGAAGAGCCCCGCGGCCGCTTCAACCGCAAGGCCGAAGCCTTCTTCGACGGCATGCGCAATTTCTACGACCGCGGCCTCACCTGGGTGCTGAACCACCAGTTCGTGACGCTCATCCCGACCCTCGTGCTGATCGTCCTCACGGTCTTCCTCTACGTCATCATTCCCAAAGGCTTCTTCCCGGAGCAGGACACCGGCTTCATCTTCGGCGAGTCGGATTCGCGCCAGGACATGTCGTTCGCCGGAATGTCCGTCATCGAGCGCCAGATCCTCGACAAGGTGCAGGCGGATCCGGCGGTCGGGGCGGCCGTGGGCTTCGTCGGCGCCACGGGCGGCAACGCGACCGAAAGCTCGGGCCGCATGCTCATTCAGCTGAAGCCGTTCGATGAGCGCGACGTCAGCGCCGAGCAGGTGATCGCGCGGCTGCGGCCGATCATCGCGAAGATCTCCGGCGCCAAGTTCTTCATGCAGGCGGGACAGGACATCACCGTCGGCGGGCGCTTGAGCCGCACGGAGTATCAGTACACGCTCACCGACACCGATCTCGACGAGCTCAATCACTGGGCGCCCATCTTCTTGAACGCCATGGTGAAGCTGCCGGAATTGCAGGACGTGGCGTCGGATCAGCAGATCGCCGCGCCGCACATCGCCATCGACATCAACCGCGACCAGGCGGCGCGCCTCGGCATCACGCCGCAGCAGATCGACGACACGATCTACGACGCCTACGGCTCGCGCGTCATCGGCAACATCTTCGCCGCGACGGACCAGTATTGGATGATTCTCGAGGTCGAGCCGCAGTTCCAGGCCGACGCCAACGCACTCGCGAACCTATACGTCGTCACCTCGGCCGGCGCGCACGTGCCACTCGCCTCCTTTGCCAGCTTCAGTACCAAGGTTGAATCGCTGTCGGTCAACCACCAGGGACAGTTTCCGGCGGTCACGCTTTCGTTCAACCTCGCGCCCGGCACGGCGCTCGGCCAGGCGGTCGACCGCATCACCGCCATGCGCGAGCAGTTGAAGGCGCCCTCGACGCTCGAAGGCACGTTCCAGGGCACGGCGCAGGCGTTCCAGCAATCGTTGAGCTCGACGCCGCTCCTCGTCGCCGCCGCCATCCTCGTCGTCTATATCGTGCTGGGCGTGCTCTACGAGAGCTACATCCATCCGGTCACGATCCTCTCCGCGCTACCCGCGGCCGGCGTTGGCGCGCTCATATGGCTCTTGCTGTTCCGCTACGACCTCAGCGTGATCGCCATCGTCGGCATCATCCTGCTGATCGGCATCGTCAAGAAGAACGCGATCATGATGATCGACTTCGCTTTGGACGCCGAACGGCACGGCAAGAGCCCGGTCGAAGCGATCCACGAGGCCTGCCTCCTGCGCTTCCGGCCGATCATGATGACTACGATGTCGGCGCTTCTCGCCGGATTGCCGCTCGCGATCGGGCATGGCGCGGGCTCGGAATTGCGCCGCCCGCTCGGCATCGCCATCGTCGGCGGCCTGCTGGTCTCGCAGTCATTGACGCTCTACACGACGCCGGTGATCTATCTCTATCTCGACCGGCTCAATCGCCGGCTGGGATTCCGCCGGCGCACGACGGAGGCCGGGCCCGCGGCGCTGCCGAAGCCCGGCCCGGCGGAGTAAGGGATGCGGCCGCTCGATCACGACGATCGGCTCGACCACGACGATGACGAGGAAGACGCGCGCGAGACGCGCGGGCTTCTGGCGCTCGCCTTCGTGCTGGTGCTGGCGCTCGCGGCCTCTTATCTCGTGGAACGCTTGCGCCAGGAAGGCGTGATCGAGGATTGCCTCCTCGCCGGCCGGCACAATTGCGACGCGCTGATCGACGACCGCTGAGCCCTTAGGGTTCGCGCAGCGAGAACGCCTCGATCCGGTCGGCCGGGACTTCGGCCCGCTCCTTCCCCGCTTCGAGCACGATCGTATCCGCGATCGTCGCGATCTTGCCCGAGAGTGCGTGTCCCGAGAGCGTGAAGAGCGTGACGGTCGCGTCCGGGCTTTCGGCGTGCGCGCGCCGCAGTCTTTCGAGGATGGGCTGGTCCATCGCCCCCTTATAGCACCCCTGCGCCTCAGGCGCAGAGCGCGGCGAGCCGCCCCTCGGTGCGCGAGACGATCCAGTCGTCGAGACGCACGACATATCCTGCCGCGAAATCGGCGCGCACCCGCGCGCGCAGCGCCGCGCGGAGCGCATCTCCTTCGCCCGCGCGCAGAGCCGTCGGCAGGCTCGCGAGGATTTGGGCGGCGAGCGCCTCTCCGCGTGGCTCCTCGGGGAAGCGGGTGCGATAGGCCCGGCCCAAAACCGCGGCGCTGTCGCGGTCGTGCACGGCCGCCATGAGCCGCCTCGCCGCGCTGTCATTCTGCGCAAAGGCGAGGCGCGGCAGCGCCGCCGCGCCTGCGGCCAGAACGAGGAAGCGGCGCCGCGGCGTCATCGCCCTTCGCTCGCGGTGGCAGGCGCCGCGGCCGCCGCGGGGGCGGCGGCGCTCGAGCCGGTGATGCGATGCGCGTCGGCCATGCTCGTCTTCAGCCGATCGGACAGACGGAGCGCCAGCGCCACGATGGTGAGCGTTGGATTGTCGAAGCTGTAGCTCGGAAACACCGAGCTGCCGGCGACGTAGAGATTGGCCGAGCCGTGCAGCTTGCCATTCGCGTCGACCACGCCCTGGCGCGGATCGTTCGTCATGCGCGTCGTGCCCATGTGGTGATGACCGTTCTCGATCGCCGTCATCGGGTCATAGCCGGTCTCGGCCGAATGGATGCGCAACCGCCCGAGCCCGGCGCGCCCCAATTCGCGCGCCAGCGCGTCGTGCGCCGCGATCATGTTGGCCTCGAATTCGGCGGGAAGCCGCCAGTCGAGCGCGACGCGCCGCTGGCCCAACGCATCCCGCTCGTCGATGAGATAGACGCGACTTGCCGGATCGGGCGGGCACTCGGCGATATAGTCGGTCGAATAAATCGGCGAGGCCGGGTTGAACACTTTGCGAAAGGTGTTCTCAGCCTCCGACTCGATGCCGCGCGCGATACGCGCGACATGGAAGCCGAGATGGTCGGGCACATGGCCCGAGGCGAGCGAGCGATAGACCTCTTCCGCCGATTTCACCCAGAAGCCGCGGTCGGGCACGTCGCCCGCCTGGAAGCCGATGCCGAAGCTCGGCCGTTCCGCCGCTGCGAGCGCGGCCGACGTCGAGGTGACGTAGCCGGTGATCGGCATCCCGTCGTTCGTCGCTCCGGCGAGATAGAACTGAAGCCCGTTGGCTGGCCCGAGCCAGACGAGGCTCGCGACGCAAGAGATGTAAGGATGGTCCATGAAATAGCGGCCGACCTTGTCGTGGACGTTGCCGAGCCCCGTCTTCTGCGTCTTGTCGGCATTGAGGAGAATGCGCGCGTTCTCGACCGCGCCGGTCGCGAGCACATAGAGCGTCGCCTGCGCGCGAAAGCGCTTGCCGTCGAGCGTCGCGACCTCGAGCCCCGTGACCGCTTCGGCATTCTCGCTCGTCGCGATATCGATGACGTTGGCGTGAAGATAAACGATGAGGTTGCGCAGATTCGTGAGCTGGGGTCGATAGACGTCGCCGAACCGGGTCGGCGGGCTGTTCTGGTAGACCGCGGATTTGAGCGATGCGCCGGGCGCGAACTTGATCGGGTACGAGGCTGGCGTCGCCCAATCGGCCGCGTCGTAGGAATAGCGGCCGAGCTGACAGATTGCTTGCGCGCGCCGGTAATAGGGCTCCATCGTGTCGAGCCCGAATGGCCATGCCGCGAAATCGTGCGCGTCGAACGGCCGGCATCCGCCCGACCAGTGATTGGTCGCGCCGCCGAGATAGCGCAGCCGGTCGGCCTTGAGGGGCGTCGTCGCCTGGCCGGTGAGCGGGCCGTCGTACAGCTCTTGCGTTGCCTCCTCGTAGCTGAAACCGCCGCTTTCGAGCACCGCGACCGAAAGATCGCCGCCGCCCAGATCGCACGCGAGCGTGATGCCCGCCGCGCCCGCCCCGATAATGCAAATATCCGCCGCGATGGCCGACCCGGGCGGCAACGATCTTGCGTCGATGAACATCCCGGCGAGCCTGTAACGCTCTTTGGATGCGCCTCGAACGACCGGAGCGACGACCCGTTCCTTCACGTTGTGGCAATTTAGGAGTTGGCAACTTCGATTCGATAAAACCGTTGGTTAACCGGAGTCCCGACCTTTCCTTGGCGAAGCCACGAAATGGCCTGAATCCATTGGAAGATAAGGGGGATGGACGAGATCTTGACGAGCCTTTCGGAATATCCGCTCGCGCGCCGCGAACGCGCCCGCGGGAGCGGCCGCGCGATGCACGCGCTGCGTTCGATCGCCGCAGCCTTGACCGCGTTCGGCGCGCTCGCGTTCCTCTTCGCCAACGTGCCGCATGGCGGCGCCATCCGCGCCGATCTCGCGGCCGCTGCCTCGCGCCTCAAGGACGCGCCGCAAAACGCCGATGCCGCGAGCATCACGGCGGATCTGCGCCGCGAATTTCCTGGCGAGAACGCGACGATCGATCCCTCGGAATTTCCGGCCGCGGTCACGGTCACGTTGCACGCACTCGACCGCACGAGCTGCGCCGCGGCGCTGCGCACGGCGCGCCGCATCGAGGGCCGCGTCGTCGTCGAGCTCGAGGGCTATGCCTCGGGCGGCCAATGCGCCGATCGCAACGACATGACCTGGCGCCTCATGCCGTGAGCGCGCGCGCCTCGAGCCATTGCACAAGCGCCGGCGCGAAGGGCTCGATCGCCTTGTAGCGTTGCATCTCCGCCGGCATGGTCCGAATGGCCGACGCCAGATCCGCTGCATCCGCGCGCGTCAGGAGCGCCTTGGCGAGCGGCGCGACGGTCGTCTTGATCGTGAAAACCACCGCCTCCGTCCGCGCCAGCTTGCGCAAGGTCTGCCGCTCGATGCGCAGGTAAAGCCGCTCGCCGGCATTCACGGCCGTGATCGGGACCGTGCGGGGCAAGGCGATTGGCTGGAAGCGGTCGGGCCGGTCGGCGATGCCCCAATTGACGCGGCCGACGAGCTTCTCCGCCCGCACCTCGGCGAAGAACCGTTCGACCGGGCGCTCCAGCACTGCGCCATAGCCCGGCACGATGTCGTGGATTCCAGGGAGCGGCCGCCCGATCTTCTCGCCGAGGCGCCAGCGATTGGGCGCCGAGAGCGATGCGCCTGCCAGCACGTATCCCTCGGCGCCCCTCAGCATCAGGCAGAAATCCTCCTGCACCAGCCGCCCGGCGAGATCGAGCGGATGAATTTTTGGTGCGCGCACGTCGGAGATCTTCGCCCGTTGCTAAATTCACAAGCCGATCGCCGTCGGCCCGGTAAAAATCCGAGTGATGTTGCGGCAGGTGCGATGCGAGGAGCGCCAACAATTCCGCCGCGGCCTCCGCGCACGCGGGCAGCGCTTGAAAAACCTCGTCGTGCCGCGCCGCGAGCAGCGCGCGCTTTTCGGCAAGCTCCGCCGCGAAATCGTCTGTCGAGCTCGAGCCATGCTTCGGGCGCCACCGCGCGCAGCCCCATCTGGAGCCGCCACTGCCCGCCGGCGAACGGAAATTCGCTCACGCTGCTCCCATCCTTCGTTTAGGCTTCGTCCCGCGTGCAATCGGGAGGGATCATGGCCAGCATTGCTGCGCTCATCGAAGAGATCGTCATAGCAAACCGCATCCTCGCGGCGGAAGGCATCACCGATGCCTATGGCCACGTCGCGGTGCGCCATCCCGAGCGGCCCGACCGCTATCTCCTGTCGCGGGCGCGCTCGCCGCAATGCATCGAGGCGGCCGACATCGTCGAATACACGCTCGACGGCACGCCGATCGATCTGCGCGACGGCTCGTCATATCTCGAGCGCTTCATCCACGGCGCCATGTTCGAAGAGCGCCCCGAAGTGATGGCCGTCGTGCACAGCCACAGCCTCAGCTCCATCCCGTTCGGCGTCGGCGGCGAGACGATCCGGCCGATGCTGCACAATACCGCCGTGATCGGCGCCGCCGTTCCGATCTGGGATTCGCGCGACCGCTTCGGCGATACGGACCTGCTCGTGCGCAGCATGGAGATGGGGCGCGATCTCGCGCGTGCCGTCGGGCGCGGCACGACCGCACTCATGCGCGGGCACGGCTCGGTCGTGGCCGAGCGCTCGCTGCGCCGCGCCGTCTTTTGCGCAATCGCGCTCCAGACGGCCGCCAATTTGCAGCGCGAGGTGGCGCGTTACGAGCGCGCGAAATTCCTTTCGCCGGTCGAGGTCGAGCAGTGCGCACGCATCTTCGACGACGTCGAGGGACGCCCGCTTCAGGGCATCGACCGCGCCTGGGAATACTACTGCTATCGCGCCGGCATGGCGTACCGGCCGGGCTGAGCCCTATTTCAGCGCGGAGTAGGCCGTCGGGTTGAGAATCTCGTTCTCGAGCGAGGCGACGAGCGGCCCATCCCCTTCGCTCTTCGCGCGCGCCGCAACCCATTCCGGATCCTGCTGGAAGGCGGCGAATTTCCGGGCGCGCTCGTCGAGCGAATCCCAGCGCAGGATATAGATGAAATCCTGGTTCGATTGGCCGATCGCCACGGTCCAGTAGCCGACCTGCTGGAAGCCGTGCTTCTCGAAGAGATGGACGGTCGTCGTCTCGAACCGCTTTACGAGTGCCGCGAGTTTCCCCGGCATGGCATGATATCTGCGAAGCTCGTAGATCATGGGCGCTCCCTTCATTATGGGCGCGATGATCGAAGCGGGCAGGGACCGAGTCAAGGGCGGGGAGGTAAGGCATGGATGCGATCGAGCTCGAAGTCGTCAACCAGGCGACCTTGCAGATCGCGCGCGAGCTGACGGTCAACATGCTGCGCACCGGCTATTCGACCATCATCAAGGAAAGCCAGGATTTCACCTTCGCGATCTTCGACGCCGGCGGCCGCATGGTGGCGCAGGGGATTCCGCAGCCGCTCCATATCGGCCCGCTTGCGGCGCAGGTGAACGAGGTGCGGCGCGTGTTCGCCGGCAAGATCGACGAGGGCGACGCCTTCATCGTCAACCATCCCTATCGCGCGTGCCAGAATCACGCGACCGACATCACGGTGATCTCGCCGCTCTACGACCGGGACCGCATCGTGGGCTTCATCGGCAACATCGCGCACAAGCCCGATCTCGGCGGCAAGGTGCCCGGCACCAACAGCGGCGATGCCACCGACCTGTTTCAAGAAGGGCTCCTCATCCCGCCCTTGAAACTCATGCGGCGCGGCGTGCTCAACGATGATTTGCGCCAGATGATCGAGGCCAACACGCGCACCCCCGAGACGACTTGGGGCGATGTCGCGGCGCAGCTCAACACCAACCGCTATGGCGAGCGGAAATTCGCCGAGCTCTTCGCCAAATACGGCACGGACCAGGTGTTGCAAGCGTGGCACGACTGGATGGACATCGCCGAGCGCGAGCTGAGGAAAGCGATCCGAGAAATCCCCGACGGCGTCTATGGGCCCGAGACCGATTTCCTGGACGACGACGGGGTCGAGCTCGGCCGGCCGCACCGCATCGCCGTCTCGCTTGAGGTGAAGGGCGACACGCTCCACTTCATCCTCGACAGCGACCGCGAGGCGAGGGGTCCGATCAATCTCCGCCCGTGCGTCTCGCGCAATTTCATCGAATGCTGCGTCAAGATGGCGTTCGGGCCCGAGCTTCCGGTGAATGACGGGATCGGCCGTCCGATCCGCGTGACATATCCGCCCGAAGGCTCGCTCCTCAATCCGCGCTATCCCGCGCCCGTCAACATGTATGTGCGGCCCTCGCAGATCACAACTTCGCTCGTGCTGCGCTGCCTCGCGCAGGCCGTGCCCGAGCGCGTGCCCGCGCCCGGCAGCGCCGCCGGCGGCTCGATCAGCACGGCCGGGCGCGATCCCGCCTCGGGCCGCTGGTATTCGCATTACGAGATCAACAATGGCGGCAGCGGCGCGCGTCCCTTTGCCGACGGCGTCTCCGCAATGGATGAGCTCGTCGTCAATGTCATGAACACGCCGATCGAGGCGGTCGAGACCGAGTTTCCGGTGCGGGTCGAGCAATACGCCCTCGTCACCGACAGCGCCGGCGCCGGACGCTTTCGCGGCGGGCTCGGCACGCGGCGCGACTGGCGCATCCTCGCCGAGGAGTCCGTCATCAACATCCGTTCCGACCGCTTCAAGTTTTCCTCGCCCGGAATTTTCAACGCGAAGCCGGCGCGCTCGACGCGCGCGCGCATCAATCCCGGCGAAGCGGGCGAGCGCGATCTCGGTTCGAAAGTCGGCGGTTTGCGCCTCACGCGCGGCGATTGCCTGTCGTGGGAACTCGCAGGCGGCGGCGGCTGGGGCGATCCGCTGACGCGCGATCCGGAGCGCGTGCGGCTCGACGTGCTGCGCGGCTATGTCTCGCGCGAGGCGGCGCGGCGCGACTACGGCGTCGCTTTCGCGGCCGACGGCTCGGTCGATCAGGCCGCAACGAAGCGCCTGCGCGCGAAAGCGCCATGAAGCTGCGCATCGGCATCGACGTCGGCGGCACCTTCACCGACCTCACCGGCTTCGACGAGGAGAGCGGGCGCGTCGTGCTGACGCGCAAATACCACTCCGAGCCCGCGCGGCCCGGCGCCGTCATGGAAAAGATCGCACGCGAGCTCGCGGCCGAGTTTGGCTCGCAGGCGGTGGCGCTCGTGCTGCACGGCTCGACCGTGGCGCTCAACACCATCCTCGAGGAAAAGGGCGTCAAGGTCGGCCTCGTCACGACGGCGGGATTTCGCGACGTTTACGAGATCGGCCGGCAATGGCGCGGCGCGGAAGTGTTCAACATCTTCGCGCCGCCGCCGAAAATGTTCCTGCCGCGCGAACGCATCGCCGAAGTGGAGGAACGGCTCGACGCGAAAGGCGCCGTGCTCGTGGCGCTCGACGCAGCCGCGGTCGAGGCCGCGATCCGCACGCTCGCGGCACAGGGCGTCGAAGCGCTCGCGCTCTCGTTTCTTTTCGCCTACGCCAATCCGGCGCACGAGGAAGCGGCGGCGAAGATCGCGCGCGCCGTCGCGCCCGGTCTCTTCCTCTCGCTCTCGAGCGAGGTCAACCCCGAATGGCGCGAGTATGAGCGCACCGCCTCGACCGTCGCCAACGCCTATATCGGCCCGCCGGTGGTGCGCTACATGGGCGATATCGAGCGCCTCTGCCATGCGCGGTTTCCCGCCGCGCGCGCGCTCATGATGAAGTCGGACGGCGGCGCCGCGTCGGCGCGCATGCTGGCCCGCACGCCGATCGAGACGATTCTCTCGGGCCCCGTCGCCGGCGTCATCGGCAGCCGTTTTCTGGGCGATGTGAAGGGGCTCAGGAACCTCATCTCGTTCGACACCGGCGGTACGAGCTCGGACATGGCGGTGATCCCGGGCGACCCGCTCCATAAATCCGAGATCGCGGTCGCGCGCCATCCCGTCAGGACCCGCACCGTCGATATCGAGACGATCGGCGCCGGCGGCGGCAGCATCGCGTCGTTGCAGCTTGGCGGCGTGCTGAAGGTCGGCCCGGAAAGCGCCGGCGCCGATCCCGGCCCTGCTTGCTATGGCCGTGGCGGCGACGCGCCGACGCTCACGGACGCGCTCGTCGTGCTGGGATATCTCAATCCCGATGCGCTTCTGGACGGCGCCATGCCGATCTCGCGCGACGCATCCGCGCGCACGATCGAGGCGCGCATCGCGAAGCCGCTCGGGCTTTCGCTGCCCGCCGCCGCCGCCGGCATCCTGCGTGTCCTTGCCGCCAACGTCATGGCGGCGATGCGCACAATCACGATCGAGCGCGGCTATGACCCGCGCGAATTCACCCTCGTCGCGTTCGGCGGCATGGGGCCGGCCCTGGCCGGGGCGGTCGCGGGCGAATTGGGGCTCGCCCGCATCCTCGTGCCGCGCGATCCCGGCACGTTCAGCGCCTGGGGCATGCTGGTGACGGACGTGCAGCAATCGAAGAGCGTGACGCGCCTGACGCCGCTTGCCGCGGCGAGCGCCGCCTCGCTCGACGAAATGTTCCGCCCGATCGAACACCGGGCGCGGGCCGAGCTTGCCGCCGAAGGCTTCGGGGATGA
This sequence comes from uncultured Alphaproteobacteria bacterium, assembly GCA_963729295.1. Lineage (GTDB taxonomy): Bacteria > Pseudomonadota > Alphaproteobacteria > ATCC43930 > CGMCC-115725 > DATJLY01. Next base: position 124,785 of record CAVSNJ010000006.1, on the reverse strand, counting down.
GCAGGTGACGATCCTGCGCCATGCCGGCATGCGCTATGCGCGGCAATCCTACGAGGTGACGGTCGCCGTGCCCGATCTTGCCGGCGAGGACGCCGTCAACGAGCTTGCACGGCGTTTTCACGCGGCGCATGCGCGGCGCTACGGCCACATGGCCGAGGGCGAGCCGGTCGAGATCGTGAATTTCGCCGTGACCGCGCTGGGCGCGCTCGGCAAGCCGCGCCTCGAAGCCTTGCCGCTGGGGCGCGCCACGCCGCCGCCGCCGGCGCAACATCGCGCCGTCCATTTCGCGCCCGGCGAGGCGCAGCGCGTGCCCGTCCATCGCCGCGCCGATTTGGCGCCTGGCATGATGCTCGCCGGCCCCGCCATCATCGAGGAGCCGACTGCGACGACCGTGCTCTATCCCGGCCAGCGCGCGCGGATCGACGAATATCTCAATATCGAGATCGAGCTATCGTGAAATTGCTGCGGTTGCCCGCGCGCTCGAGGACCGCGCGGGCCGCCGATATCGGAAAATGCTGCGGCCCGCCTCGGCGATGGGGAAAAGCGCCAGAAGCGCCAGCGCGCCTGCGCCGCACGCGGCCAGGAACACGACGGCCAAGGGCTCGATGTCGATGACGAAGAGGCTGCCCAAGGCGAGATGCATCGGCGCGCCGGCGAGCGACTGCGCGAGGAAGCCGCCGGCGAGCGGCGCGCATCCGCCGCACAGGGATTTGATGAGCCCGTTGGTGCCGAGATAGACCGTGGTCTCGCCCGGCGGCGCGCTCTTGTAGGCGAGATTGCCGCACGCGAGGTCGAGCCCGGCGCCCGCCGCGCCGACCAGAAGCTGCGCCGCGAAGATCATCGGCAGCGTCATGGCGTGCGGTGCGGGCTCGGCCGCCGCGACCCAGAGCAGGATCGAGAGGATGAGAACGGGCCCCGCGAGCGCAATCGCCGCCTTGTTGGAAAAACGGTCGCAGAGCCGCCCCCACCACGGCAGCGACGCGGTGTTGGCGAGCTGCCCGACCACCGTCAGGACGATCGGCACGGTCAGCGGCGTGCCCAGATCCTGCACGAGATAGACGGTGAAGAACGGCATCGCCAGATTGACTGCGAAATTCCACGCGCCGAGAAAAATCATCACGCGGCGGTAGTTGCGGTCGGCGAAGGGCCGCACGAAGAGCCGCGGGAGCGAGGCGGGTGGCGCGGCCTTCATCGCCACGTCCGGCATGCGCGTCAGGAACCAAGTGCTCGCCAGTGCCGCCGCGATCGCGAGCGCGAACACGCCGCAATAGCCGCCCAAGCGGAATTCCGGGAATTTCTCGGCCCAGCCGTCGACGAGCGCCGCGCCCAAGAGTGCCGCCACGGTCGCGGCGAGATTGGCGCAAAGCTGCCGGCGCGCGAAGACGCGGCCCAATCGCGCACGCGGTACGAGGTCCGAGGTCCACGACATCCAAGTGCAGCCTCCGACCGCACCCAAGGGACTGGACACCGCCAGGAATCCGGCGAGCAGGAGGAGGGCGAGCTCGCGGTTGGCCGCGAGCGGCACGACGAGCAGCGGCAGCAGCATGAGCCGCGCCGCGAGCGTCACGCCGATGCAGATCGCTTTCCGCCGCCGCACCCGCTCGATCAGGATGATCGCGGGCACATGCGCCAGCTGCGCGAGCAGCGGAATGGCGGACAGGATCCCGACAAAGGCGGGCGAGGCGCCCAAGGCCAAGGCGCAGCCGACCAGGAGCGCGCCGCTCGTCAAGACGCCGAGCGCCTGCGAGAACACGCCGTCGAGCACGAGCGCGCGGAACGCCGTGCGCGGCAAGGTGTCGTTATCGGCTAGTTGCGGGAGCTCGAAATCGCGCGGCACGAGAATGAATTCGATGGCACCAGGACAAGTCTTATCGCCCCGACGCTACGCAATTCGTGGTTAAGGATTTGTAACCTCGGGCACAGGTTATATGGTCATTCCTGACTGGCGTCCCCGCGCGCGCGAGGAGGATTTTTTCAATCCTCCCCCGCCGCGGCCACGGCTTGCGCCGAGGGCCCGTGCGCCGCCGTCCATTCCGTGCGGTAGAGCGGCGTCAGCACGAGCGCGTTGATGAGGCCCAGCACGAGCGGAATGGTGGCGACCCAGAAGAGCTGCTGCATCGGCAGGTGCATGGCGATGAGATAGCCGCCGACATAGGGCCCGATCACCGAGCCGACGCGGCCGGCGCCGAAGCACGATCCGACGCCCCACGAGCGGATATAGGTCGGATACATGTTCGTCTCGCAGGCGATGTTGCCGAACTGGAGACCGAGCAGGCAGAAGCCGATCCCGGCGACGAGCGTGATCGTCATCGCCTCGCTCAGGCCCGGCGTGCCGGTCAAGGCGACGATCGGGATCGCGAGCGCGAACAGGATCGGCACCGGGATGAAGCCCCATTTGTCGAGCGGCCGCATGATGATGAGCCCGCCCAATGTGCCGGCGAACTGGAACGCGGTGGTGGCAAGCTGCGCGTGCGCGACCGGCACGCCGTTGCCCGACAGGATCGTCGGGATCCACTGGTTGACGAAATAGAAGATCATCAGGTTGATGGCGTTCGAGAACCAGAACAGCGGCGTGATCCAGGCGAGCCGCCCCTTGAAGATCGCGGTGTAGGAGAATTTTTTGCGGTTGTCCTCGTCGCCGATGGTGAAATTCGCGGTGGGATCGAGCTTGAGCCCCTTCTCCATCCGCCCCAGTAGCCGCGTCACGTCGGTGCCCCGCCCGGGCTGGAGCGACAGGTACTTGATCGATTCCGGCAAGGCCGCGAGCACCAGGATGCCGATCAGGATCGGCACGATGCCGCCGATGGTGAACATGACGCGCCAGCCATAATCGGCCATGAGCCGCGCGCCGACGATCCCCGGCAGACCGCCGCCAAAGGTGACGCCCGAGAACATGATGACGAACAACGTCGCGCGGATCCGCCGCGGCGCATATTCGATGACGAGCGCCACCGTGATCGGCAGCACGCCCGAGATGCCGATCCCGGCGATGAAGCGCAACAGCGCGAGCTGCCCGATGCTGCTCGACAGCACCGTCAGCCAGGTGAAGGCGCCGAAGAAGAACAATCCGCCCGCGATCGCCGCGCGCCGCCCGTAATGGTCCGCGACCCAGCCGAAGATGAGCGGTCCGAACAATCCGGCGAAGAGCCCCGCGCTGAACATCTGGCCGATGTCGACCGGGCTCGGGTGCCATTCGCGTATGATCCCCGGCACCGCGACCGACGCCGCGCCGATGTCGTAGCCGTCGACCATGACGACGATGAAGGCGACAATGACGAGTCCGATGTGAAAGGGGCCGATCCGTTGCCGGTCGATGATCGGCGCGAGATCGATGGTGCGTGCGGCGGCCATGGCGTTCCCTGACGTTTTTGCTTTTCGCGAATAGTTTTGCGGGATTTATCCGTTCGGATCAAGGCCCGCCGATTGGTGCCACGGGATGAGCAGGCGGCGCAACACGCCCACGGCGAAATAGAAGACGAATCCCAAGATCGTCATGTGGATCATGACGGCGAAGAGCCCGTCGGTCTCGAACGCGTTCATCTTGGAGATCAGCAGGAAGCCAAGCCCACTGTTGCCGCCCAAGTATTCGCCCACGATGGCGCCGATGATGGCGAGGACGATGCCCACCTCCATGCCGGAGAGGATGTAGGGGAGCGCGCTCGGCAGCTCGAGCCGCCACAGCACCGCCCAGCGCGAGGCGTTGAGGCTCGTCATCACGTCGCGATGGCCGCTGTCGATCGATTTCACGCCCAGCACCGTGTTGCTGAGGATCGGGAAGAAGGCCAGGACCGCCGACACGATGACCTTGCTGGTGATGCCAAAGCCGAACCACACGACGAAGAGCGGTACGAACGCCACTTTCGGCACGACCTGGATCGCGACGATGAAGGGGTTCAACGTCATCTCGAGCCAGCGGACGCGCCCGATCAGCACGCCCAATCCGACGCCCACCGCAAGGCCCCACGCGAAGCCCACCGTCGTCTCGTGGATCGTCGTCTCGGCATGCATCCACGCGCGCGGCGATTGCAGGAGGTCGAGCCACGCCCGCCACACTGCGCCCGGTGCCGGCATGATGAAGGCCGAGATGTGCGATTGCGTCACATAGAAATGCCAGGCGAAGATCAACGCCGCGGCGAGCAGCGGCGTCGAGATCCACGGCAGACTCGCCGTCCCGGATCGGCGCGGCGTCGCGGGCGCGGAGAGCGCGGCCATCCCCCGCTCCTCAGGAAATCTCGACGAGGCGATGGCGCAGGCGCACGGCGATCGCCTGGAACTCGGGCGATGCCTGCACGTCGAGCGTGCGCGGGCGCGGGAAGGCGACCGGCGCGATCGTGTCGATCCGCCCCGGCCGCGGCGAGAGCAGCACCACACGGTCGGCCAGGAACACCGCCTCGCCGATCGAATGGGTGACGAGGACGATGGTCTTGCGGGTCTCCATCCAGATGCGTTGCAGCTCGAGATTCATCTGATCGCGTGTCATCGCGTCGAGCGCGCCGAACGGCTCGTCCATCAGCAGCACTTGGGGATCATAGGACAGCGCCCGCGCGATCGCCGCGCGCTGGCGCATGCCGCCCGACAATTCGCGCGGCCAGCGCTTCTCGAAGCCGGCGATGCCGACGAGGTTGATGAGCCGGCGCGCGCGCTCGCGGCGCTCGGCCTTCGGCACGCCGCGTAATTCGAGCGGGAGCGTGATGTTGCCCTCGACCGAAAGCCACGGGAAGAGATTGGCGTCCTGGAATACGATGCCCATGCCGGCGGCGGCTTCTTTGTGGCGCACGCCGCCGCGCCAGAGATCGTGCCCCAAGACGCGCACCTCGCCCTTCGATGGCGGGATGAGGCCGCCGGTGATGCGCAACAGCGTGGTCTTGCCGCAGCCCGAGGGTCCGAGCACGACGACGAACTCGCCCGTTCCCACGGCAAGGTTGGTGGGGGCCAGCGCGTGGACCGGTTCATCCTTGGTCTTGAACCACTTGTCGACGCCGGCAAGCTCGATGGCCGGCGCCCGCAAGGATGAGTCCTCGGCGAGCGCGCTCATAGCGGGCATCATCGGCGCGCGCGCGGGCTTTGCCAAGCCGGTTGCGATGAGTACGCCGGTGCTTTAGGGGGAGTGGAATGAAGCTGCAAAACGCCTTCGACGTGCCGCTTCCGGCCGCCGATACCTGGCGCGTGCTCCTCGACATCGAGCGCGTGGCGCCGTGCCTGCCGGGTGCGGAGCTCCTCGAGGCGCTCCCCGACAAGAGCTTCAAGGGCAAGGTCGCGGTGCGGCTCGGGCCGGTCGCGGTGTCGTTCCTCGGCACGGCGCGCTTCGAATCGGTCGACGAGACGGCGCGCCGCGTCCGCGTCAAGGCGAGCGGCACCGAGCAGAAAGGCCGCGGCGGGGCGCAGGCGCTGGTCGATTTCTCGCTCACCGAGACCGCACCGCGCGTGACGCACGTCGCGATCCAAACCGACCTCACCTTGAACGGCGCGGTCGCGCAATATGGCCGCGGCGCCGCCATGATCGAGGACGTCGCGCAGCAGATGGTGCAGCGCTTCGCCGCGACGCTCAAAGTCCAGATCGAGGGAAGCGAGGGCGCGCGCAAGGAAGCGCTGGCCGAGGCGCGGAAACCGGTCTCGGGCCTAACTCTCTTCTTCGGCGCCCTGTGGCGGGCGCTGAAGCGGCTCGTGGGCGCGGGCGGCGCTTGACGCGGGCCGCCTGCCGCGCCATGTACGCTAGACACGTTAAGGTTGGCGGGGAGCAGGTCCGATGTCGCATCATCGGCGCGCGGTCGCGGCGGCCGGGGGGCTCAACACCGCGATCTCCGCGGTCGAGGGGATCGCTACCGGGCGGGTGCGATTCTGCGGAACGAAGCCAATTCGTGCGGAGACCGATTCTGCGAAACGAACCCAATTTGCGCCCCACCTCTCCCGCTCGCTGCGCTCGCACCCTCTCCGCCCCGAGGGGCGGAGAGGGTTGGGGAGAGGTGGGGCAATCCGCCGAACGAAGCCAATTTGCGGAGCGAGTGGGATTCTACAGAACGAACCCAATCTGACCTAATTATTTGAAATTACTTTGTCTTTCGCAAAAAGATCGGGCGGATCGGCGCGCGTCGCCGGGACCAGGTCGTGGGCGGTGACGCCGACCAGGCGATAGCGCGCGCCGTCGAGGTGACGGGCCAGGACGGGCCGCACCGTGGCGAGGATGGTCTCCGCCTTGAGGGTCGGGTCGCGCGGCCGGCAGGCGTGCGTCGTGGTGTGCCGGTCGGCGCGCCGCAGTTTCAAGGTCAGGCTCGTCGCGGCGAGGCCCGCGCGGGCCAGGCGCTCGGCGACGCGGGTGCAGAGATGCGCCAGCACCGGCTCGATCTCGTCCATGTCCTTCAAGTCGCGCTCGAACGTGCGCTCGGCGCCGACCGTGACCGCGCGCCGCCGCCCGTCGCCGACGCGGCGCCCATCCTCGCCGCTCGCGAACCGCACGAGCCGCTCGCCCCAGCGGCCGAGGCGGTGGGTGATCTCCTGGGCCGGCGCGTTGCGCAAATCGGCCACGGTGGTAAAGCCCAGCGCCTCGAGTTTCTGCGCCGTCACCGGTCCCACGCCCGGCAGCACGCGCACCTTCATCGGCGCCAGCACTTGCGCCGCGTCGGACGCGCCGATGATGCGGAATCCGCGCGGCTTGCCGAGGTCGCTCGCGACCTTGGCCAGCATCTTGTTGGGCGCGAGCCCGATCGACACGGTGACCCCGACCCGCCGCTCGACCAGCAGCGCCAATCGCGCCAGTGCGCGCGCCGGCGGCTCGCGCTCCATTGCGCCCGACAAATCGAGATAGGCCTCGTCGATCGACACCGGCTCCACGACCGGCGAAACCTGCTCCATCAGCTCGCGGATCCGAAGCGACTCGCGGCGATATTTCTCCATATCGGGCCGGATCACGGTCGCGTCCGGGCAAAGCCGCACGGCATGCGCCATCGCCATCGCCGAGCGCACGCCCGAGCGCCGCGCCACGTAGCAGCAGGTCAGGACCACGCCGCGCACGCTCCCGCCGACGATAACCGGCTTCTCCGCCAGCTCCGGCCGGTCGCGCTTCTCGACGCTCGCGTAGAACGCATCGCAATCGACATGCGCGATGGCGAGGTGCGCCAGCTCGGCATGCGCAAGGATGCGCGCCGAGCCGCAGGCCGGGCACGTCTCGCTCGCGTGCGGCATCGCCTCGTCGAGCCGGCCGCAGTCCCGGCAGAGCCGCGTCGGCGCGCCCGTCACCGGCTGAGTTTTCCGAGGAAGCGCTTCAGGCGCGGCGCGCCGTCGAGCGCGCGGCGCAGGGCCGCCAGGTCGTTCTCGTCGATGATGAGCGGCGAGCGCTGGAACCGGCCGTGATGGTCGTAGAAGCAGAAGCGGATTTCGTAGCTGCCCTTGGCCTGGCCTTCGGTGAATTTCAGGAGCTGGATCGTCGGGCGGTGATATTCGGTCGCGATCTGCACCTCCTCCTCGACGATGCCGCTGCCCCAATGGAAGGCGAAGGTTTTGGGCTTGTCTTTTGGCGCGCGCATGGAGGCACCCGGCTTGGCTCTCCTCATTCTATCGCACCGCGCGATGGGCTAGAATCATGTCGATGGTCACCGCATCCGAACTTCGCGAGCGCATCGGGCCCGGCCGGGTGCATCGCTCGCTCTACACCGATCCCGAGATCTTCGCGCTCGAGATGGAGCGCATTTTCGGCCGCGCCTGGCTCTATGTCGGGCACGAAAGCCAGGTGCCGAACGCCGGCGATTTCTGGCAGACGCGCATTGGCTTGAAGCCCATGCTGATGGTGCGGCAGGGCGACGGCTCGGTCCGCGTCCTCCATAACCAGTGCGCCCATCGCGGCGCGATGGTGGTGGCGGCCGAAAGCGGACAGGCGCAGGAATTCCGCTGCTGCTATCACGGCTGGACCTATGCGACCGACGGGCGGCTCAAATCGGCGCCGCTTCTGAACGGCTATCCCGGCGATTTCGACCCCGCCGATCCGCCGCGTCTCGATGAACGAGGCGCGCTCGGCCAATTATCGCGGCTTCGTGTTCGCGACCTTGGCAAAGGACGGCCCGAGCCTCGCGGACTTCCTGGGGCCGATGACGAAGTCGTTCGACGACATGGTCGACCGCGCGCCCGACGGCGCGATCGAGGTCGCGGGCGGCGTCTTCAAGCATGCCTATGACGGCAACTGGAAGCTCTATCTCGAGAATCTGTGCGACGCCGCGCACCCGATCTTCGTCCATCAATCCTCGATCGAGGCGGCGCGCGCGCAATCCGACAACGTGCCCTCGGACGGCGCCGGCGAGATCGCGATCCGCCAGATGCGCCAGAACGGCGCGCCCTATAGTTTCTGGGAAACGCAGGTCGGCATCTGGACCTATGGGCGAGGCCATTCCTATCTCGGCGACTATCACGACGACGCGAAGCTCGTGGCCGCGCTCGAGGATGCGGATTTCCGCGACTACATCGCGGCGCTCGAAGCACGGCATGGCGCTGCGCGCACTAAGGAAATCCTCGACGTACGGCGCTGGAACAGCAACGTCTATCCGAACCTTTCCTTCATGAGCCAGTTCCAGCAGCTCCGCATCGTCCATCCGCTGAGCCCGACGCGCACTGTCGTCTATACCTATAATTTCCGCCTGAAGGGCGCGCCGGCCGCCATCTTCCGCCGCACCGTAGCGTTCGCCAACATCGTCAACGGCACCGGCTCGCTCGTCCTGACCGACGATCTCGAGACCTACAACCGCATCCGCATGGGGCTTTCGAGCGCGGGCGCCGAATGGCTCCAGATCGGGCGCGGCTACACGACCGACGAGGCCAACGACGACGGCGGCCGGCGCGGCCTCAACTCGACGAGCGAGATCTTCATCCGCAACATGTTCGACGCCTGGCTCGGCTACATGACGGCTTCGTCGTGACGATCGAGCTCGCGGCGGCCGAGCGGTTTTTGCTGCACGAGGCGAGGCTCCTCGACGAAGCGCGCTTCGACGACTGGCTCGCGCTCTTCACCGCGGATGCTTGGTACTGGGTTCCCAGCACGCCCGCCCAGGACAATCCGCACGACACCGTCTCGCTCATCTACGACGACCGGCGCCTTCTCGAAACGCGCGTGCGCCGCCTTTCGAACCCCAACATCCATGCGCAGAACCCGCCCGCGCGTGCTTCCCGCATCGTCGGCAACGTGACGGCGGAGGAATCGTCGTCCGACGGTCTGGTGACGCGCTCGAAGCTGCTGATGGTCGAATACCGCCGCAACGCGCAGCGTCTCTTCGCCGCCACCTGCCGCCACCGCCTCGTCGCGCGCGGGCAAGGGCTCGCGATCGCCTGGAAGCGCGTCGATCTCATAAATTGCGACGCCGAGCTCGAAGGGATCGTCCTGCCGTTCTAGCGAAGACGCGGTCCCGTGACGCCGCGCCAGATCTTGAGGCACATCTCGGCAAGGTCGTCGAGATTGTTCTTGCGCTCGGCCGGCGCCGTGTGCGGCATCAGGATGACGTTCTTCTTCATGGCGAGAAGCGGCTCGGCGGGCGCCGCCGGCTCCTGATATCCAACATCGAGCGCGAAGCCGGCGAGCCGGCCGCTTGCGAGCGCCGCCACCAGCGCATCGTGATCGACGAGTTCTCCGCGCGCGACGTTGACCAGCATCGCGCCCGGCTTGACGCGCGCGAGCTCATCTTTGCCGATGATGCCGCGCGTCGAGTCGTTGAGCGGCAGCGCCGGTGTGATGTAGTCGGATTCCGCCATGAGCGCGCCGAGGGGCATGTAGCGCGCCTTCAGCGACGATTCGTCCAGCGGCGCGATGCGGTTGCGCTGGTAGTAGAGCACGCTCATGCCGAACGCCGCCGCGCGCGACGCAATCTCCCGCCCGATCTCGCCCATGCCGACGATGCCCAAGGTCGCGCCCGCAAGCGTGCGCAGCCCCGAGATGCGCGCGAAATTGGAATTGCCGGTATAGCGCCGGTCGAACGGGCGCGGGTCGTGCCCCGCGGCGCGCAAAGCCCGTTCGGTGACGAGGCCCGCAAGCTCCGGCACGCGTTTGGCGAGCGCCAGCATCAGCGCCAGCGCCTGCTCCGCCACCGCGATATTGACGCGCCTGGGCTGCACATCGACCTTGACGCCCGCGGCAAAGCAAGCGGCTGCGTCGATATTGTGCGCGAGCGCGCCGAATTTCTGCACGATCTTGAGCTTCGGCGCGTGGCGCAACTCCTCGGCCCCGACGCGAAACCCCTCGACCACGAGCGCGTCGGCGATGCCGAGCTTCGCCCGCATGTCGGCCTCGTCGCGCGCGAACGACACTTTCGCCGGATAGAGCCCCGGAAGCTGCTGCTGCAGCCGCGCGAGCCAGCCGAGAAAATCCGGCTCGTCGAAACTGTACCAGTCGGCGACGGCGCGGCGATGCTCGTCAGGCGTGGTCGGATCGAGCGCCACCGCCACGGCCCGCAAGACCGCATCCGATTCGACCAGAACCTCGACCATGTCCCGTCTCCGCCGCTTGACCGCGCCGTTTCGCGCCCCGACTATGCACCGGCGTACGGCACAGGAGAAGCGAGTGGCGCCGAGGGACATGCGGAATCTCGTCGACGACCGGCCCGAGGACGGCGTCTTCCGCGTGCATCGCGACGTCTTCGCCGATCCCGAGCTCCATGAGTTCGAGCGCAAATTCATCTTCGAGCGCACCTGGAATTTTCTGACGATCGAGGCGCAGGTCGCAAAGCCCAACGATTTCGTGACCTGCTGGATCGCGCGCACGCCCGTCATCGTCACGCGCGACCCGCAGAACCGCGTGCGCGGTTTCCTCAATGTCTGCCGCCACAAGGGCGCAATGATCGTGGCGAGCGAGTATGGCAACGCGCGCTATCTCGCCTGCCCCTATCACGGCTGGACCTATGATTGCGCCGGGCAAAACCGCGACATCAAGGACCGCGCCGCGGCGGCCTATACGCCGGGTTTCGATGCCGAAAACCATGATTTGATGCCGCTTCCGCGCATCGAAAGCTACAAGGGCCTGATCTTCGGCTCGCTTTCGCCGGACGTGCCGCCGCTCGCGGAGTTCTTGGGCGAGATGAAGGTCTTCCTCGATCTCGCGATGGAGCAGGGGCCCAATGGCATGGAGTTCGTGCCCGGCCGCGTCGCTTATACCTATCGCGGCAACTGGAAGCTTCAGCTCGACAACGGCATCGATCCCTATCACCTCACCTCGACGCATGTGAGCTTCATCGGCATCCAGGCGCGCCGCCGCGTCGGTGAAGGCAATCTCGAGGCGCGCCAGTTCGACTGGGCGAAGCGCGCGCAGCGCGAGGCCGGCGTGTTCTGCTTCCCCCATGGCCATTCGGTGTTCTGGACCGACCAGCCCGAGGCGGAAAAGCGCCCGATCTATCCGACGATCGACGAGGTGCGCTCGCGCGTCGGTCCGGTGCGCGCCGAATGGATGCTGCGCGCGCGCAACATCCAGGTCTTTCCCAACATGCAGATCGCCGACGCGATGACCCTGATGCTGCGCACCTTCCGCCCGGTCGCGGTCGATCGCACGGAAATGCGCAGCTACTGCCTCGCGCCGATCGGCGAAAAGCCCGAGCTGCGCGCCTGGCGGCTCCGTCAGTTCGAGGATTTCTTCAATCCCACGGGCCTCGCCACGCCCGACGACACGGTGACCTACGAGGATTGTCAGCGCGGCATGGGCGCCGAGGGATTCTCGTGGCTCCAGGGCTATGCCCGCGGCATCGCCGATTTGACGCCCGGCGCCAACGCGCCGGCGCAAAACTTGGGCGTAACTCCCGCCGCGAGCGCCGTCGGCACCTTCGAGACCGGGCCAGAGACGCCGTTCCACCCGGCCTATCGCGAATGGCGCCGCCTCATGGCGGCGGGCTTCGAGGGCCGGAAGCCCTATTGATGGCACGCGGCCGCAACATCGACGAGAAGGATCTTCTGGCTGCCGGCGCCGACCTCATCGAGCGCGAGGCCGCGCTCATCGACGAGCGGCGCTGGGACGAATGGCTCGCCCTCTTCACGCCCGATTGCGAATACTGGATGCCGGCCTGGAAAGGCGACGACACGCTCACCTCCGATCCGTCGCGCGAGCTGTCGCACTTCTATTACGCGAGCCGTGCCGGGCTCGAGGACCGCATTTTTCGCATCCGCTCGAACCGCTCGCCCGCCTCGACGCCGCTGCCGCGGACGACGCACATCGTGACCAACGTGCGCGCGCTCGATCCGCCGGCCGCCGACCTGATGCGGCTCCGCGCCAACTGGGTGAGCCATGTGTTTTTTCCGCGCACCGAGCTGTCGCACGCCTTTTTCGGTCAGGTCGAACACACGCTCGTCCTGCGCGAGACCTGGCTCATCGCCAAAAAGCGCATTGTCCTCCAGAACGACTACATCCCGACCATGCTCGATATTTATTGCGTCTGAGGGCGCGGCGGGCTGCAGGCGGGCTGGGCGGCGGTCGGTCACATTCGCTCAATCTTAACTTTCTGCCCATTTGTTCCCGCCAAAATTGGCCCGTGCTTGCCCTTCTCTATATAAACCGACCGCGCTTCCAACCTGGTACATGGCCAGCCTATGTCGTCGTCGGCTTGATCGTTTTCGTCGCGACGGCGCTGCGCTTTATGGCCGCCCCTTGGGGCACAGGTGTGCCGTTCGCCACATTCTTTCCGGCCGTCATCGTCGCGACGTTCCTGTGCGGATCGGTCGCTGGAATTTTGGCCGCTCTCCTGTCGCTGGTCGCGGCATGGTTCCTCTTCCTGCCGCCGCAATTCTCGTACCTGTCGGTCTACCAGGTCGCCGCCTTCACCGTCGGCAGCCTCACGATCGCCACGGTAGTCGGCCTCATGCGCGCGACGGGCGAGCACGTCCATCGTTTGAACGAGACGTTGCGCGGGGACGTTGCCACGCGGATCGAGGTCGAGGCCCGGCTCGAAGAAGCGAGCAGGGCCAAGTCGGAATTCCTCGCTCAGATGAGCCACGAGCTGCGCACGCCCTTGAACGCCATCATCGGCTTTTCCGAAATGATCCGCGATGCGGCGATCGGACCGCTCGACGCGCGCTATCGCGAGTATGGCGGCGACATCAATGACGCCGGCCGCCATCTCCAAAACATCATCAACGACATCCTCGATATCTCGAAACTCGAGGACGGCCGCCTGGAGCTGCACGACGAGCTCGTGTCGATCGGAGACACCGTCGAGGCGTGCCGGCGCATCGTCGCGGCGATGGCCGAAGCCGCCGGCGTCTGCCTGTCGATCGCCATACCCGGCGCCCTGCCGCTCATCCTCTCGGACCAGCTTCGCTTCCGGCAGATCCTGCTGAACCTGATGTCAAACGCCGTCAAGTTCACGCCGGCCGGCGGGCGCGTCAACGTGTCGGCGGCAATCGAGAAGGACGGCGCGGTCATCGTGGTCGAAGACACCGGGATCGGGATGAAAGCCGAGGACATACCGATCGCGCTCGAACCGTTCCGGCAGATCGACGGCGCGTTGAGCCGCCGCTTCGACGGCACGGGCCTCGGCCTGCCGCTGGCAAAGGCGCTGATCGAGCTGCATGGCGGACGCCTCGATATCGAGAGCACGCCGGGCAAAGGGACGGTGGTGCGCGTCTTCCTGCCGTTGGATCGCGTCGTGAACGCCGCGGCCTGATCTCAGCCGCCGAGGTGCTTCCGGAAGAATTTGAGCGTCGATGCGAGCGCCCGGTCCGCCTCGGCCTTGCGGTATGTCCGCCCGCCACGCCGCGCGAAAGCGTGGTCGGCGTCGGGATATTTCTCGATCGTGACGAGCGGGTTGGGCGTGAGGCGCCGGTCCAGCATGTCGTTCACCTCGGCCTGCACCCAGCGATCCTTCATCGCCATGTGCAGGAGGAACGGCCGGTGCAGGTTTTTGGCCTCGCGGATATTGTGCTCGATATAGGTCCCGTAATACGCGACGGCGCAGTCGATGTCGGTGCGGCAACAGAGCAGATAGCAGAGCTTGCCGCCGAGGCAATATCCGACCGCGCCCGCCTTGCCGCTGCATTCCGTCATGCGCGCGAGATGCGACACGGTGTCTTCCATGTCGCGCACGCCGAGGTCGTAATCGAATTCGTAGTAAAGGTCGAAAGCCTTCTGCGCATGCGCCGGGTTCGCGTCGGATAATTCGACGCCCGGCTCCTGCCGCCAGAACAGGTCCGGCACGAGGCAGCAGAACCCGGCCTCGGCGAATTCCTGGGCATGGCGGCGCATCGTGTCGTTGACGCCCCAAATCTCCATGATGGCGACGATGCCCGGTGCGGGCAGCCGCTCGGGCAGCGCGAGCCAGGCGCCCATCTCCCCGTCGCGCAGCGCGACACGGATTGCTTGGGCCGTCATAGCTTCAGGAGCGCTTTGGCGTTGCCGGCGAGGATGCGGGCCTGCTCCTCGCTTGCCGTTTCGAGCGCCTTCACCGCCGTGATCGTGCCGCTCATCAGAGCGCGGCCGCGCTCGGCGTCGAACGGCGCGTCGGTCGCGAACAGGCAATGCGGGGTCGAGAAGAAATCGTGGCCGCAGCGCGTCGGCGCGATGGCGCCGTTCAAGGCCGTGTCGGCATAGAGCATGTGGAAATAATCGAGCGGCGCGCGCTTCAGGCCGCGCTCCTCGGCGAGCGGGTTCCTGTGCGTCGTGCCCCAAAAGATCTGACGGAAGCCGAGCCCGATCTTGTTGGCGAAATAGGGGATCATGCCGCCCATGTGGTGCGTAATGATCTTGAGGTCCGGCAGCTCGTCGTAGATGCCGGAATAAATGAGCCGCGTCACCGCCGCGCTCGTCTCGTAGGGCCAGCCGAAGGTGAACCAGACTTCGTCCTCCGACACGGCCTCGCTCGCATAGTCGGGAAAATTGGGGCCGCGGATCGGGTGGATCCAGACCGGCAGGTCGTGCTTCGCCATGGCGCGGAAGACGGGGCGGAATTGCGGCGCCGAAAGCGGCGTGCCGAGCACGCTCGTGAAGATCTGGATGCCGCGCGCGCCGAGCGTGCCCACCGCGCGCTCGATCTCGGCGAGCGCCGCCGGCACGTTGTTCATCGGCATCGAGGCGATGAAGGCGGGGAAACGCTCGGGATATTTGTCGACCAGCGCCGCGAGCCCATCGTTCGCCATGCGCGCCACGTCGGGCGTCTTTTCGGGCGGGCCCATCATCTCGATCGGCGGATTGGCAAGCGACAGGACCTGACGCATGTCCTGGAATCCGTCGAGCAGCTTCAACCGCGCGTCGATGTCGTAGAGCGTCGGCAGCTCGCGGAACGCCTTCACCGCGACGTGGCCGGGAATGAGATCGCCGAGGCGCTGCCAGATCGGCTGCGGGATGAAATGGTTGTAGATGTCGATGATCATCGCGCGACCCCTCAGATCGGGTGGATCTGCCCGCCATGCTGGTCGATCACCGCGCCGTGGATCCAGCGCCCGTGCGGCGAGGCGACGAAGGCGACGAGGTCGGCCACGTCCTGCGGCAGCCCGATGCGGCTCACGCCCAGCGTTTTCCGATAGCGCTCGCGCGCGCCCGCCTCGTCGAGCCCGGTCTCGGCTTTGAGCGCGTCGATCCGGCGCTGCAGGCGGCCGGTATCGACATGGCCGGGGCTCACGACGTTGACCTGCACGCCCGCCTCGTTGCCGATCTGCGCCAGCGCCACGGCGAAGGAATTGATGGCGCCGTTGACCGACGCGCCGACGATCGAAACGGCGGTCGGCTGTTTTCCCGCGGTGCCGCCGATGATGACCAGCGTGCCCTTGCTCTCGACGAGGAGCGGCCAGGCGGCGCGCGCGAGGCGCACATGCGCGAAGAATTTGAGCGCGAACCCTTCCTCCCAATCCGAGTCGGGCTGCGTCAGGAAATCGCCGCGCGTCGTCGTGCCGGCATTGTTGACGAGGATGTCGAGCCGCCCGTACTCGCGCCGAACGGCCGCCGCGAGCGCGCCCGCAGCGTCCGCACGCCGGAGGTCAATCGCCACGGTTTTCGCCGCGCCGCCGAGTCGTACCGCCGCCGCGGCGGCCGCCGCGAGCAGAGGCTCGTCGCGCCCGGTCAAAAGCAGGCGGCAGCCCTCGGCCGCGAGCGCGTCGACGATGGCGCGGCCGATGCCGCGGGTGGCGCCCGTCACCAGCGCCACTTTGCCCTTCAAGCCCAGATCCATGCCGCCCTCGCTCAGCAAAGTCCCGCCCGAGATTACCGCAGGTTCGCCGCGCCCGCGACAGTCGGGGAATGTGCTATAGAGAGTCGCCTGAGAGAGGAAGCGAACTGCGCCGATGGCGGTGAAACGGGCACTCGTCATTCTCGCCATCGCCGTCCTGGCGTGGACGGCACCGGCGCGGGCGCAGCCGCGCGACGTCTATACCGTCGCTGCCGTGCCGGTCGATGCCACCGCCGTCAACGCCAATGCCGCGCGCGATGACGCCCGCCGCGACGGCGAGCATCGCGCCTATCAGATGCTGCTCCGGCGCCTGACGCTCGATGCCGACCACGCGCGCCTGCCGCCCGCGACCGATCAGCTGCTCGACGATCTCATCAGCGGCTTCGAGGTCGCGAACGAGCGCACCTCGGGCGTGCGCTATCTCGCCAACTACACGTTCCATTTCAGCGCCGACGCGGTGCGGAAGCTCCTGCGCAACGCGCAGATCCCGTTCTGCGAGACGCCGAGCAAGCCGCTCGTCGTCCTGCCGGTGTTCGAGGGCGGCAGCGCGCCGGCGCTGTGGGAGGACCCCAATCCCTGGCGCGACGCGTGGAGCGCGAAGCCGCCGCCCGCGGGGCTCGTGCCGCTCGTCATGGCCAACGGCGATCTCGAGGACGTGCAGGCGATCGACGGCGAGGCCGCCCTCAAGGGCGACCCGACGAAGCTTCAGGCCATATCGAGCCGCTATGGCGGCGCCGACGTTCTGGTCGCCGACGCGACGCTCAAGGCCGATGTCGCGCCACACACGCTCGACGTGACGGTAACGCGCTTCGCGCCGGGGAACGTCGCGCCGCCACAGAGCGTGTCGAAGACCTTGACCGCCGCACCCGACCAAAGCGACGGCGATCTTCTGGCCGCTGGCGTCGCCGAGACCGCCGACGCGGTGGAGGAAGCCTGGAAAGAGGCGAACATCCTCGATTACAGCCATACCGGCACGATCACGGTGCGCGTGCCGATGAGCGATCTCTCGGGATTCGTCGACGTGCGCAACCGGCTTTCCGGCATTCCCGCGATCCAGAGGAGCGAGCTCGTCGCGATCGATCGCGCGCAGGCGACGTTCGCAATCCATTATTTCGGCGATCCGGCGCAGCTCCGCACCGCGCTCGCGCAGCGCGACCTGTCGCTCGGCGGGCAGGATCCCGATTTCGTGCTCGAACGCGCGCAGCCGCCGCCGCACTGAAGAACCGACGTGAGCATCCCGAATTTCATCACGCTGGGACGGCTCCTTTCGGTGCCGCTTGCGATCTGGCTCGTGCTCGACGGCGCGATGGGAGTGGCGTTCTGGATCTTCGTCGCGGCGGGCGTGTCGGACGCGGTCGACGGCTATATCGCCAAGCATTTCGACCAGCGCTCGCGTTTGGGCTCGATGCTCGATCCCTTGGCCGATAAGGTGCTGCTCATCAGCATGTACGTGACCTTGGGCCTCGGCGGGCAGTTGCCGAGCTGGCTCGTCATCCTCGTCGTGTTCCGCGACGTGCTCATCATCGGCGGCTTCCTGCTCGCGATGACGGTGGCGCAGACCATGCCGATCCGGCCGCTCGTGGTCAGCAAGCTCAACACCGCCTTGCAGATCGCGCTCATCGCCGTCGTGCTCGGGCGATTAGGGCTCGGCGTCCGCGACTGGGGTGCGACGACGGTGCTGATTTATGCCGTGGCGCTCACCACGGTGCTGTCGGGCGCGGGATATCTCGTCCGCTGGGCGCGCGGTCCCGCGCGCGAGAGCGCCTGATGGCGCGCCGCGCCGCCTATTTCTGGCTCGGCGCCCTTGCGCTCCTCGCGGGCGCCCTCTGGCTTTTCTCCGGCATCCTTCTGCCGTTCGTCGCCGGCTGCGCCATCGCCTATTTCCTCGATCCCCTGGTCGACCGGCTCGAGCACCGGCGCCTGCCGCGCACGCTCGCGACCGCGATCGTGTTGGCGCTCTTTTTCGTCGGGCTCGTGCTGCTGCTGCTGCTCGTGCTGCCGCTGTTGGAGCTCGAGGCGGCGCAGCTCGCAGGCCTCGTGCCGCAAGCCGTCGCGTTCGGCCGGCAAGAGGTCGATCAGATGCTCGAGACGGCGCGCCGGATTCTTTCGCCCCAGGACATGGCGAAGATTCAGGACATGGCGGGCGGGGTCGCCGCCGGGGCGTTGGGCTATGCCGCCTCGTTCATTGAGCGGCTGCTGACGAGCGGGCTCGCGCTGGCGAACGTGGTGGCATTCGTCATTGTCACGCCGGTTGTGTCGTTCTTCCTCTTGCGCGACTGGGACCGCATCATCGCCCGCATCGACGAGTGGCTACCGCGCCGCCATGCCGAGACGATCCGCGAGCAGGCGCGCCTCATCGACCGCACGCTTGCCGGCTTCGTGCACGGCCAGGTGCTGGTCGGCGTGGTGGACGCCGTCTATTACAGCATCGCGCTGTCGTTCACGGGGCTCGATTTCGCCGTCATCATCGGCATCATCGTGGGCGTCCTCTCCTTCATCCCGTTCGCCGGCGTCGCGACCGGGCTCGTGCTCGCGCTGGGGCTCGGCCTCGCGCAGTTCGGCTGGACGACGCGGCTTCTGGTGCTGCTCGCGATCTTCGCCGCGGGCTATGCGGCCGAGAGCAACATCCTCTCGCCACGCCTCGTCGGCGGCAGGGTCCATCTGCATCCGGTCGCGGTGATCTTCGCCTTCTTCGCGTTCTGGAGCCTCTTCGGCTTCATTGGCCTACTGCTCGCCGTGCCGGTGGCGGCGGTGATCGGCGTGCTGGTGCGCTTCGCCATCGAGCGCTATCTCGCGAGCCCGCTCTACGATCCTGACCGATGATGGCGCAGCTCCCGCTCGATCTCGCGCATCGCCCGGCGCTCGGGCGCGACGATTTCCTGGTGGCGCCGGCGAACGAGGAAGCGGTTGCATGGCTCGACCGCTGGCCGCACTGGCCCGCGCCCGCCCTGGTGCTGGCCGGCCCCGCCGGCAGCGGCAAGACGCATCTCGCGCAGGTTTTCGCCGCGCGCTCGGGCGCGGTCGTGCTCGCACCCAAAGCTCTGGCCGTGGCGCGCCTGCCGGAGCTGCTCGGCAGCGCTCCTGCCGCCATCGTCGAGGATGGGGCGGCGGCGCCGGAGGTGGCGCTGCTCCATCTCTACAACCTCCTCGCCGAGTGCGGCGGGCACCTGCTGCTGCCGGCGCGCGAGCCACCCGCGCGGTGGGGCATCGCGCTCGCCGATCTGCGCTCGCGCCTTCTCGCCGCGCCCATCGCTGCGCTGCAGCCGCCCGATGACATGCTGCTGGCGGCGATCCTGGTGAAGCTTTTCGCCGACCGCCAGCTTGCCGTGGGCGCCGAGGTCGTGGCCTATCTCGTGCCGCGGTTGGAGCGCTCGTTCGACGCGGCCGTCCGTATCGTCGCGGCACTCGATCGCGCCGCGCTTGCGGCGCACCGGCCGGTCACCGTGCCTCTCGCGCGCGAGGTGCTGGCGGCGCTGTAGGCGCCGCGGCGGCGGCCGGCGCCCAGCCGTGCAGCACGTTGCCGCCGATGGCGAAGGCCGAGTAGGCGAGAATGCAGGCGAGCGTCGGCACGGCATATGTCAGGCGGTGGTCGAACGGCTCGAGCGCGAAGACGCAGACCGGGCCGAGCGCGCGAATGATCTGCGCCGTCAGCGGCGCGGTGCGCGCGACGCCGACCTGAAGTGCGAAGGTCGGCAGCACGATCAGCACGGTTCCTGCCGCGGCGATGACGAGGAACTGGCTCGGCGTGGCGATCCCGGCCGGACGCCCGGCAAAGAGAAAAACGCAGATCCCCATTGCCACGGTCAAGGGATAGCGCACGGCCGTCACCGCTTCGGCGCTGATGCCGTGGTCGTGCAGGCGCTTTGAATAAAGCAGGCTCACGGTGATGGACGTGCCGCTGCACAAGACGAGGCCGAGGCCCGCGAGGCTCGTGCCGAATTCGTTGCGGCCGAGGCCGGACCGGCGGGTCAGCACCACCCACCATAAGGCGACGATCGACGCTGCGATGCCGGCATAACAAAGACCCTCGCCGCGCTCGACCTTGCCCTGCTGCGCGAGCGGCGCGCCGAGTGCGCCCAGCACGACGACGGTGAGCGGCGCCATGCCGCTATGGATCGTGTTGACGATCGACGGTTCCAGGTGCGTCAGCGCGAAGAAGTAGCAGGTCCAGGCGAGCGCGGTGGTCGCGTTCATCGCCAGCACGGTGGGGAATTGCCCGCGCAGCTTGGCGAGGGCATCGCGTGCCCGGATCGCCGTCAGCGTGCCGAAAATGAGTGTCGAGATGCCGAACACGATGACGATGACGGCGAAGAAATCGACCCCCTGGAAGAGGCCCGCGAAATAGACGTCGCGGAAGGCCTGCGACAGGCAGAAGACGAGCACCATGGCAGGACCGAAGAGCTGAGCCATGGCGGCAAGGATGGGCCACGCCGCGCCTGGGCGCGCTCCGTTCCTTGCGGTCGAATTTTTAGGCGCCGAGCTCCTTGGGCGTGACGTACTCGACGAGCCGCGCGGCGCCCGGCCCGAGCGAGGCCCATGGCCCGTCCAGCTCGAACACGGCAAGGGCGCCCGTCGGCATGCCGTCCTTGAGCCGGCGGGCGAGCGCCCCGGCGCCCCCTTGCAGCAGCAGCACGCCCAATTCATGGAGCCCCGGATTGTGGCCCACGATCAACACGCTCACGCACGCCCCCGGCACTTTCCGGAGTCGGTTCAACAAGGCTCGGGGATCGGCCAGATAGATCCCCTCCTCGTACAGGGTTTCCGGGTTCTTGAGCTTCTCCGCGATGAGGGCCAGCGTCTGTCGCGTCCGGGCGGCGCTTGAGCACAGCACTAGCTCGGGCCGGAGCCGGCGTCCTTCCGCCCAGGCGGCGAGCTGGCGCATCTGACGCGCGCCCTTGTCGGCGAGCGGCCGGTCCCGGTCGGCCATTTCGTCCTCCTGCGGTACCGCCTTGGCGTGGCGCAGAAGCAACAGGCGGGTCATCGTCGGCCGCGCCCCTGAAATGATATTTTCATGGCGCCGTTATAGACTGTACCGTCCCTGGCGGGGAATGGAGGGCCAGAATGGCCGAAGCCGTGCGCACCGCGGACGCGACCACGGTGGGAGAGCGCTCGCCCGAGCGCTTCATCAATCGCGAGCTGTCGTGGCTCGCCTTCAACGAGCGGGTCCTCGCCGAGGCCGACAATCCGCGCCATCCGCTGTTGGAGCGGCTGCGCTTCCTGTCGATTTCCGCGAACAACCTCGATGAGTTCTACATGGTGCGGGTCGCCGGTCTCAAAGGCCAGGTGCTGGCCGGCATCAGCACGCCGTCCCAGGACGGGCTCACCCCGGCGCAGCAGCTCGGCGCCATCAATACGCGCGCGAGCCGCCTGATGCGCGACCAGCAGGTGACGTGGCGCGCGCTCCGGCACGACCTCAGCGAGGTCGGCGTCTCGGTCGTGACGCCCGACGATCTGACCGTGGAGGAGCGCCAGTTTCTCGGCGAGCGCTTCAAGAGCGAGGTGTTCCCGGTCCTGACGCCGCTCGCGATCGACCCCGCGCACCCCTTCCCGTTCATCGTCAATCTGGGCCTTGGCCTCGCGCTTCAGCTGCAACGGAAAAGCGATGGCGAGCGCTCCGAGGCTCTGCTCCTCATTCCCGGTACGGTCGCGCGCTTCGTGCGGCTTCCGGGCAAGCCGCACCGCTTCCTGCCGCTCGAGCAGATGATCGGGCTCTATCTCGACCATCTCTTCCCCGGCTTCGAGGTGATCGGCCGCGGCATGTTCCGCATCCTACGCGACAGCGACATCGAGATCGAGGAAGAGGCCGAGGATCTCGTCCGGCTCTACGAGTCGGCGCTGAAGCGGCGCCGGCGCGGCCACGTCATCCGTCTTTCGGTCGATGAGAGCATGCCGGGCGATCTCCAGAAATTCCTGGCCGAGCGGCTCGACGTTTCCGCGGACGACGTGTTCCAGCTTGAGGGGCTTCTGGGCCTCGCCGATACGCGACAGCTGATCGTCGACGACCGGCCCGATCTCGTCTTCACGCCCTACAACGCGCGCTTTCCCGAGCGCATCCGCGATTTCGGCGGCGACTGCTTTGCCGCGATCCGCCAGAAGGACATCATCGTCCACCATCCTTACGAGGCGTTCGACGTGGTGGTGCAGTTCCTGCGCCAGGCGGCGCGCGATCCCTCGGTCGTCGCGGTGAAGCAGACGCTCTACCGCACCAGCGACGACAGCCCGATCGTGCGCGCGCTCGTCGATGCCGCCGAAGCGGGGAAATCGGTGACCGCGCTCGTCGAGCTGAAGGCGCGCTTCGATGAGGAAGCGAACATCCGTTGGGCGCGCGATCTCGAGCGCGCCGGCGTCCAGGTCGTCTATGGCTTTGTCCATTTGAAGACGCACGCCAAGGTCTCGCTCGTCGTGCGGCGCGAGGCGGGCGGCCTGCGCTCCTACGTCCATTACGGCACCGGGAACTATCATCCCTATACCGCGAAGGTCTATACCGACCTGAGCTTCTTCACGTGCGACCCCGCGCTCTGCGCCGACGCGCAGCGGCTCTTCAACTATATGACCGGTTACGCGACGCCCGCGACGCTCGAAAAGATCGTCATTGCGCCGATCAGTCTGCGCCAGCGCCTCTATGAGCTGATCGATGCCGAAATCGCACATGCGCGCGCCGGGCGACCCGCCGCGATCTGGGCCAAGATGAATGCGCTCGTCGATCCCGCGATCATCGACCGGCTCTATCGCGCCTCGCAGGAAGGGGTGCGGATCGCGCTTGTGGTGCGCGGCATCTGCTGCCTCCGGCCCGGCGTGCCGGGCCTCAGCGACAATATCCGCGTCACCTCGATCATCGGCCGCTTCCTGGAGCACGGCCGCATCGTCTGCTTCGGCAACGGCCACAAGCTGCCCTCGCCCGAGGCCTTGGTGTTCATCTCCTCGGCCGACTGGATGCCGCGCAATTTCGACTGGCGCGTCGAATCGCTGGTGCCGATCGAGAACGAGACCGTGCACCGCCAGGTGCTCGAGGAGATCATGGTGCACAGCCTCAAGGACGAGGCGCAAAGCTGGTGGCTCGACGCCGACGGCGTCTATCATCGCGCCAGCACCGATCCCGAGGCGTTCAGCGCGCACACCTATTTCATGACCAATCCGAGCCTTTCCGGCCGCGGCAGCGCGCTCCACCGCACCCGGCCGCCGCCGCGCCTCGTCAGCGAAAGGGCCGAGCCCTGAGCGCCGACAGCCGCGCCTCTTCGCTTGCGCTCGAGGCGGCGGGCCGCGACAGCGTCGCCGTCATCGACATCGGCTCGAACTCGCTCCGCCTCGTCGTCTATGACGGCATCCGCCGCGCCGCGCGCATGCTCCTCAATGAAAAGGTGCTGTGCGGGCTCGGCCGCGGCCTCACCGAAACTGGCCGCCTCAACGAAGAAGGCATGGAGCTCGCGCGCGTCAATCTGCAGCGCTTCGTGGCATTGGCGCGCGCCGTCGGTGCATCCCGGCTCGACGTGCTCGCCACCGCGGCGATGCGCGATGCGAGCGACGGCAAGGATTTCGCGCTCGAGATCGAGCGCCGCTTCGGCGTGCGCGTGCGCGTGCTGGCTGGCGCCGAGGAAGGCCGCTTTTCGGCCTTGGGCGTGCTCTCGGGCATTCCGGACGCGCAGGGCGTGGCGGGCGATCTGGGCGGCGGTAGCGTCGAGCTCGTGCCGCTGGGCCGCGGCCGTGCCGGCTCGGGTGCGACCTTGCCCTTGGGTCCCTTGCGGCTCCAGCCCTATGCCGATGACGAGAAGCGCCTCAAAGACACGATCGACCGGCAGCTTCAGGGCGTGCCGTTCTTGACGCGTGAGACTGGCGGCAATTTCTATGCCGTGGGCGGCGCGTGGCGCGCGCTCGCGCGGCTTCACATGGAGCAGACGAATTATCCGCTCCACATCATCCAGTCCTATACGATCCCGCGCGGCGAGGCCGAGAAATATCTCGACGTGATCGCGCGCCAGTCGCGCAAATCCCTGGAGCGCGTCGGCACCATCTCGAAGAAGCGGCTCGAGGTCGTGCCGCTCGCGGCACGGCTGCTGCTGCGGCTTCTGAAGCGGCTCGAGCCGCGCGAGCTCGTGTTCTCCGCCGGCGGCTTGCGCGAGGGCCATCTTTACAGCCTCTTGGACGCGGCCGAGCAGCGCACCGATCCTTTGATCGCCGCCTGCCTCGAGCAGGCCGAGCAGATCCCGCGCTTCGGCCTCATGGGCGAGGCGCTCTACCAGTGGGCTTCGCCGCTCTTCCCGCGCGAGCCGCCGGCGCGCCAGCGGCTGCGCCGCGCCGCCGCGATCCTGTCCGACATCGCCTGGCCCGAGCATCCCGACTACCGCGCCGATCAAGCGCTGCGCCACGCGCTCTACATGCCCGTCGCCGGGATCACGCATCGCGAGCGTGCCTTCCTCGCGCTTGCGCTCTACGCGCGCTATGGCGGGCGCGGCAGCGTCGAGCTCGCGGCATCCCTCGAACTGCTGGACGAGGAGGAACTGTCCGCGGCCCGCGCCATCGGTCTCGCCATGCGGCTCGGCTACACAATCTCGGGCGGCGCGCCGACGCTTCTCACCGGCGTCGGATTGTCCTTCGGCGACAGCGCCGTCACGCTCTCCTTCCCGCAGAACGGTGCCGGTCGCTTCGGCGAGACCGTGCAGCGCCGCCTCGACGCGCTCGGCCGCGCCATGGGCCGCCGCACCGACGTAAAAGGGGTCTAGCCCGCTACTGCGCCGCTTCGGCTTCGCTGCCTGGCCGCACCAGCTTGATGCGCTTGCCCGCCGCGGTGAGGGCGAGGCGCCCGTGCTTCAAATCGAGCGCGTCCTTGCCGAAGAGCTCCCAGCGCCAGCCGTGGAGCGCGGCTACATCCGCATCGTCCGCGGCCGCGATGCGCTCGAGATCGTCGGCATCGGCGACGAGCTTCACCGCCACGTCGTTCTCCTCGCACCGGAGCTTCAAGAGCACGCGCAGCAGATCGGTGAGCGGCCCCAGCCCCGGCGGCAGCACGCGGCGTTCCGGCGGCTCAGGATATTCCCCTTCCGGCAGCTCGAGCGTCTTCGCGACGACGGCCAGAATCTCGCCGCCGAAGCGGCTTTCGGCGAAGCCCTTGCCGAGGCCGCGCATGTGCGCGAGATCGTCGGCAGTCTTGGGCGCGTGCGCGGCGATCTCCAGAAGCTGCTCGTCACGCACGACGCGGTTGCGCGGCAGGTCGCGCTGCTGCGCCGTGGCCTCGCGCCATTCGGCAAGCGCGCGCACCAGCGCGAGCATGTGGCGGTTGTTGCTGCGCACTTTGAGCCGCTGCCACGCTGCCGCCGGGTCGAGCCGGTATGTGGCCGGATTGGTGAGCGCCGCCATCTCCTCTTCGAGCCAGTGCGCGCGCCCCGTAGCGGCGAGCTGCGCGGCAAGTTTTTCGTAGGCGCGGCGCAGATGCGTCACGTCGTCGAGCGCGTATTTCACCTGGCGCTCGGTCAAGGGCCGGCGCGCCCAATCGGTGAAGCGCGACGATTTGTCGATGTGGGCGCCGGCGAGCCGGCTCGCCAAGGTCTCGTAGCTCACCGCGTCGCCGAACCCGCATACCATCGCCGCCACTTGCGTGTCGAAGAGCGGCGCGGGCACCGCGCCCGTGAGGTTGTAGAAAATCTCGATGTCCTGGCGCGCCGCGTGGAAGACCTTGAGGAGGCTCGGCCGGCGCATCAGCGCGAAGAGCGGCGCGAGGTCGATGCCGGGGGCCAACGGATCGAGCGCGGCCGCGCCCTCGGGCCCCGCCACCTGGACGAGGCACAGGATCGGCCAATACGTGCGGTCGCGCATGAACTCGGTGTCGATCGCGATGAACGCCGCCCCCTCCTGCTGGCGGCAGAATTCGGCGAGCCCTTGCGAATCGGCGATGACGGTCATCCCCCGTGCTATACACTGAAACGACAGCGCGCAGAAGCCGCGCCCAACCGGGAGGACGTCCGATGCGGCCGCAGATCCTGTGTCTCGTGCTGGCGCTCGCCACGTGCGCCCAGTGGTCGAAGCCGGGCGCCACGGCCGACGATCTGTCGGCGGCCCAGTCCGCCTGCAATTCCGAGGCAATGGCGAAGGCGCCGCCGACCCTCGGCCGCGCGCCAGGGGCGGCCGCGCAGAACACGGCGCCGAGCTATTCCTGCGTGCCGGGCAAAGGGTGCGTGCCGACCGGCATGAGCACCGCGCCGACCGCGCCCGACGTCGAGGACGTCAACGCCGACGCCCGCTCCCAGCTGTTCAACGCGTGCATGAGCGACCGCGGCTGGTCGAAATAGCGGCCGCGAGCGAGGGCGCTGAAGCAGCAGGCGGAAAAATAACGTCTGTCATCGCAAGCGAAAACGAACCTCTCCCCGGAGGGACGAGGGAGAAGTTTCGCGGCGGCGGCGAATCCGCTATGGATGGGGCATGCATTCCTACCGGACACATACATGCGGCGCGCTGCGCCTTGCCGACGCGGGGCAGACGGCGCGGCTTTCCGGCTGGGTGCACCGGAAGCGCGACCACGGCCAGCTCCTGTTCATCGATCTGCGCGACCATTATGGCGTGACGCAATGCGTCATCGACGTCGAGAGCCCGCTCTTCAAGGCGGCCGACGATTTGCGCCTCGAATTGGTCGTGACCTTCACCGGCAAGGTGGTCGAGCGCTCGCCCGACACGGTGAACCCCAAGCTCGCGACCGGCCAGGTCGAAGTGCAGATCGCCGAGCTCGCGCTCGTCTCCGAGGCCGAGCCGCTGCCCTTCCCGATCAACACGGAAGCCGATTACCCCGAGGAGATGCGCCTCAAATACCGCTTCCTCGATCTCCGCCGCGAGACCGTGCACGCTAACATCATGCTGCGCGCCGCCGTCATCGCTTCCATTCGCCGGCGCATGATCGAAGCGGGCTTCACCGAGTTCTCGACGCCGATCCTCACCGCGTCCTCGCCCGAGGGCGCGCGCGACTATCTCGTCCCGAGCCGCATCCACCCGGGAAAATTCTACGCGCTCCCCCAGGCGCCGCAGCAGTTCAAGCAGCTTCTGATGGTGGCGGGGTTCGACCGCTACTTCCAGATCGCGCCGTGCTTTCGCGACGAGGCGAGCCGCGCCGACCGTTCGCCCGGCGAGTTCTACCAGCTCGATTTCGAGATGTCGTTCGTAACGCAGGACGACGTGTTCGCGGCGATCGAGCCGGTCTTGGCCGGCGTGTTCGAGGAATTCGCCACCGGCCGCGTCGTGACGAAGCCGCCTTTTCCGCGCATCGCCTATTGGGATGCGATCCGGACCTACGGCACCGACAAGCCCGACCTGCGCAATCCCATAAAGATGGCGGACGTGACGGATGCGTTCCGCGGCTCGGGCTTCCGCATTTTTGCGGGACAGATCGCAGCGGACGCAAACGTGCGCGTTTGGGCCATTCCGGCGCCGGCGGGCGGCAACCGGGCGTTTTGCGACCGCATGAATTCCTGGGCGCAGGGCGAGGGCCAGCCGGGCCTCGGCTACATCTTCTTCCGCGATGGCGCCGGCGCCGGCCCCATCGCCAACAATCTTGGGGCCGAGCGCACCGCTTCGATCCGCGCGCAGCTTGCGCTCAACGATGGCGATGCCGTGTTCTTCGTGTGTGGTGTGCCGAAGGCGTTCGCCGCGTTCGCCGGCCAGGCGCGGACGCGTCTCGGGCAGGAACTGAACCTGATGAAGAGCGGCGTCTTCGAGTTCTGCTGGATCACCGATTTCCCGATGTACGAGCTGAACGAGGAGACCGGGCAGATCGAGTTCTCGCACAACCCGTTCTCGATGCCGCAGGGTGGGCTCGAGGCGCTCGAGACCAAGGACCCGCTTTCCATCCTCGCGTTCCAGTACGACATCGTGTGCAACGGCGTCGAGCTGTCCTCGGGCGCCATCCGCAACCATCGCCCCGACATCATGTACAAGGCGTTCGCGATCGCGGGCTACACGGCGGCCGATGTCGAGGCGCGCTTCGGCGGCATGCTCAACGCCTTCAAGTACGGCGCGCCGCCGCATGGCGGCTCGGCGCCAGGCATCGACCGCATCGTCATGCTGCTCGCAGACACGCCCAATATCCGAGAGGTCGTGACCTTCCCGATGAACCAGCAGGCGCAGGACCTGATGATGCAGGCGCCGTCGGAGGTTCCGCCCGAGCGCTTGCGCGAGCTGCACATCCGCCTCGCCTTGCCGCCCGAGGCGAAGAAGGGCTGAGGTTTCAGCCCGGCTTCTGGAACTTGATGACGAAGGCGTCGATCGGGATCTTCGAATTGAAGATGATGAAGTCGTGCGTGTCGGCGGGATTGCGCAGGAAATTCGCTTCGCCCACGAGCTTGAACCCGGCCGCCTCGACCTCGCTCTTCTCGATGTTCTCGTCGAGCCGGTGGAACTGCTTGCCGGTCGTGACCGGCGCGCCGGGGAGCGCCGCATAATCGGCGATGACGAGATATCCGCCCGGCTTCAGCGCGTCGAACATCGCCTTGTCCATTTTGGCGCGATCGACCGGCATGTAGGTCGTGTCGTGATAACCGAAGAAGAAGGTGACGAGGTCGAGATTCTTGACGTCGGGTGGCACCGGGTCGTCGAACTTGCGCCGGTCGTCGACCACGTCCTTCATGGCCGGGCTCTTCATGCGCTCCTGGAACGCGGTGATCGCGCGCCCCATGGCGTCGGGCGGGTTCTGGCCATAGACCGTGCCGCCGGGAGCGACCGCGCGCGCCATCAACTCGGTGCTGTAGCCGGCATCGGCCGCCATATCGAGCACCTTCATGCCCGGCCGCACGCCGGTGAAGGCCAAAAGCTCGGCCGCGTGGCGCCGCTCGTCGTTCTTGCGGTCGGCATCGGTCCGGTCGGGCGCCGCGAGGAGCGCGTTGTAGTCGGGCGTTGGCGGGTCGGCCGGCGTGGTGGTGCAGGCATAGAGGAGTGCGGCGCACGCGACGGCGCCAAGGCAGGTGGTTGCGAGTCCCCTCATGGTGCTCCCTCGTTGTTTGGTCTGGCCCCGATGAGCGCGGAGCCGCCATTGTCCTGAAGCTCAGGATGATGGGCGCACGATAGCGGTCTCGCGGGGGGCGCGAAAGCCGGATGACAAACTCGTGATGCCCCGCGCGCGGCCGGGCATGACACGGGGTGGGCGGCGTCAGCTCGCCTGGCGCGGCGCCACGGCCGCGTGCTGGCTCTTCTCGCGATACATGCTCATGTCGGCGCGATTGAGCACGGTCTCCTCGTTCTCGCTGCCGTCGTACTCGGCAAGGCCGAAGCTCGCCGACAGCGGCAAGGTGAGGCCGTTGACCTTGGGCGCGATCGCGGAAATGCCGGTCGCGAAGCTTTCGAGCCGGCGCTGCGCCGAGCGCACGTCGGCGCCGATGAGCAGGAGCGCGAACTCATCGCCGCCGAGCCGCGCCGCTACGTCCATGCGGCGCACCCCGCGCAGCATGAGCGCCGCGACCTTGCGCAGCACCTCGTCGCCGGTGGCGTGGCCAAGACGGTCGTTCACCGTCTTGAAGCCGTCGAGATCGCAGATGATGAGCACGCCCTTCTGGCCGCCGCGCCGCGCCGCGTCGAGCGCGCGCGAGAATTCCATGAGGAAGCCGCGCCGGTTCATCGCCCCGGTCAGCTCATCTGTCACCGCCAGATCCTCGAGGAAGGCGATGCGCGCCTCGAGCTCGGCGACGCGGCGCTCGGCCGCGGCCGCGACCGAAAGCGCCCAGTCGCGCAAGTTCGGCTGGTCGGGCATCGGCGGGGTCTGGCGGAAAAGCCGGACCTTGCCCTCGAGCCGGGAGACCTCTTCCGGCGAGAGCGCCCTCTGCATCGTCAGCGACATGGCAGCACCGTGACTGTTTGTTCCGGGCATGCCAAAGCAAGTCCCATGCCATCGGAATTTCCTCAAAAAGGGCCAAATCCGCCCCTTTCGTTGGGAAAATTCTGCCGCCGCGGCAGAGCGTGCCGGGGCAAGTGCTGCTACAATGACCGCGGCCGGCATGACATACTCGCCTCTGGTTCGGGAATCGGTTGTATGACGCAATTTGTCCGTCTTCTGGCCGCCTCTTGCGCGGCCTCCGTGCTTCTGGTTCTGGCGCCGGGCGCGCGCGCCGCGGACATCGATCCGCATCGCGCGCTCTACAGCCTGACGCTCGGCTCGTCGAAAATGGCGAGCGGCGTGTTGGGCGCGACCGGCGCCATGTATTACGAATGGGGCGAGACGTGCGATGGCTGGACGGTCGAGCAACGCTTTCGCCTGCGCATTTCCTATGCCGAATCCGGCAGCAGCGAGCTGAGCTCGACGCTCGTCACGTGGGAATCGAAGGACGGGCTGCGCTACCGCTTCAACGAGCGGCGCTTGCGCAACGGCGAGCCCGACGAGGAGTTGCACGGCGAGGCGCATCTCGATGGGCCCGGCAAGGGCGGCGGCGCCGAATTCACCAAGCCGCAAAGCGCCAACATGCCGTTGGCACCCGGCGTGATCTTTCCGACCGCGCACACGCTCGTGCTGATCGATCGCGCGCTCGCCGGCGAGCAGTTCGTGTCGCGCAAGGTGTTCGACGGATCGGCCGTCGAGAATGCATCGCAAATCACCGCGGTGATCGGCCCGAAACTCGATCCTGGCGCACCGGTCAATAGCGAGGACGAAGAAAAGCCGAGCGACGCGGCGGCCAAAAGCCCGCTGCTCAATCACCCGGGCTGGCGCGTGCGGCTCGCGTTCTTCCCGCCCAATTCGACGGAGGAGACGCCCGATTACGAGCTCGGCATGCGGCTTCTGTCGAACGGCGTGTCGCAGGACATGGAGCTCGACTACGGCGACTACGTCATCAAGGCGCGCCTCGACGAGATCGAGCCCTTGTCGAAGCCTTCGTGCTGAGCGCGGGATCGTCCGGCCAGAGCCAGGCGGCGCCGCGCACGCCGCTCGAATCGCCCCAGACCGGCGGCAAAAGCCGGGTGGCCACGTCGTCGGAAAAAACCCAGCGCCCCCAAAGGCGCGGCACGCGCTCGTAGAGCGGCGCGATCTGGCCCAAGCCCCCGCCGAGCACGATCGCGTCGGGGTCGAGCAGGTCGATCACCAGGGCCAGCCCGCGCGCGAGCCGCTCCTCGTAGCGCGCGAGCGCCGCCTCGGCTGCGCCCGACCCTGCGGCCGCCGCGGCGGCTACGGCAGCGGCGTCCCGCGCACCGGCCTCGCGGGCCAGCGCCGGCCCCGACAGGAAAGTCTCGATGCAGCCGCGCCGGCCGCAATAACAGGCCGGTCCCGGGCGCTCGTCGTCGGCGGGCCAGGGCAGCGGCGTATGCCCCCATTCGCCGGCGATGGCGTTGGCGCCCACCACCAACCGCCGGTCGATGACGAAGCCGCCGCCGACCCCGGTGCCGAGGATGACGCCGAACACGGAGCGCGCCCCGCGGCCTGCGCCATCGACCGCCTCGGAAAGGGCGAAGCAATTGGCATCATTGGCAAATCTCACCTTGCGTCCGAGCGCCCCGGCGACGTCGCGGTCGAACGCCCGGCCATTGAGGCAGGTCGAGTTCGAGTTCTTGACGAGCCCGGTCGTGGGAGAGATTGCGCCCGGCATGCCGACACCGACCGAGCAGGCTTCCGCCACCTCGGCCTCGATGCCGCGCGCCAAGTCGCGCACCGCCGCGACCGTGGCGTCATAATCGTCCCGGGGCGTCGCCACACGGCGCCGGACCGCGATCCGGCCCGCCTGGTCGAGCGCCACCCCTTCGATTTTGCTGCCGCCGAGGTCGATGCCGATCCGCATTTCGCCCGTCTAACCCCAAATGCTCGCGTCTTGGTTACAATTCGTTAATCCAAATCACTTAATACGTTGGGGGTTCGCATGCGCGATCTTAACTTTTTTGCCGCCTAATGCGCATGCAGCAGGGTGGACAAATTCATGTTTTCCGAAGCCCAGCACCTTCCGGCGCCAAAGCGTGTCCTCATCGTCGAGGATAACGACCTCAACATGAAACTTTTCCATGACCTGCTCGAGGCGCACGGCTACGACATCCTGACGACCAAGGACGGGATGGAGGCGCTGCGTCTCGCGCGGCAGCATCACCCCGACCTGATCCTCATGGACATCCAGCTCCCCGAGGTCTCGGGCCTCGAGGTCACAAAGTGGATCAAGGAGGATGACGACCTGCGCGCCATCCCGATCATCGCCGTGACGGCCTTTGCCATGAAGGGCGACGAGGAAAAGATCCGCGAGGGCGGCTGCGAGGCCTACATCGCCAAGCCGATTTCCGTCGTCCATTTCCTGCAGACCGTCGAGCGCTTTCTGAGCTGAGCGCGCCATGTCGGCCCGTATTCTCGTCGTCGACGATGTCGAAGTGAATGTGCGTCTGCTCGAGGCGAAGCTCTCGGCCGAATACTTCAACGTGCTCACCGCGAACGACGGCTTCGCCGCGCTGAAGATCGCGGCCGAGGAGCGGCCCGACCTCATCCTGCTCGACGTGATGATGCCGAAGCTCGACGGCTTCGAGGTGTGCCGCCGGCTCAAGGCCGGCGAGGCCACGCGCGACATTCCGGTCGTGATGGTGACGGCGCTGTCGGAAGCGGCCGATCGCGTGCGCGGGCTCGAGGCCGGCGCCGACGATTTCCTGACGAAGCCCGTCAATGACACCGCGCTCTTCGCCCGCGTCCGCTCGCTCGTGCGGCTGCACCGCATGATGGACGAGTGGCGCCACCGCGAGGACGTCTATGGCCGCTTCAGCGCGGTCATGGAAGAAGCCCGCGTCGACGAGGAAGCCTCGCCCGCCCGCATCCTGCTGTGGGAGGAAAGCGCGTTCGCCGCGACCCGTATCGCCGAGATGCTGTCGCCCCTGGCCAACGAGATGATTCGCCCGTCCGCGCCCGAGGATTTGGCGCCGCAATGCGAGAAGTCGGTCGATCTCGTCATTCTCAACACCACAGGCAAGGTCGACGCGCTGCGCATCGTCGGCAAGTTGCGCGCGCAGGAGATGAGCCGGCTCGTGCCCATCCTGCTGATCGGCGATCCGGAAGAGCTGCCGCGCGTCGCAAAAGGCCTCGATATCGGCGCGACTGACTATCTGCTGCGGCCCTTGGATCGCAACGAGCTCGTCGCGCGCGTGCGCACGCAAGTGCGGCGCAAGCGCCTCCAGGACCGCTTGCAGGAAAACTATCGCAAGAGCCTATCGCTCGCGCTCACCGACGGCCTCACCGGGCTCTACAACCGGCGCTATCTCAGCGTCCATCTCGACGGGCTTCTGGCGCGGCTTTCGGATGGCGCGACCGGCCCGTCGCTCCTCCTCATCGACATCGACTGGTTCAAGCGCGTCAACGATACGCACGGCCATGCCGCGGGCGATGCCGTGCTGCGCGAGCTGACCGTGCGCATCGCGCGCTATGTCCGTACCTTCGACCTGTTCGCACGCTATGGCGGCGAGGAATTCGTCGTCGTGCTGCCCGAGACCGACCGGCGCGTCGCCGAAGGCGTCGCCGAACGGTTGCGCATGGTGGTCGCGGAAACGCCGTTCCACGTCGATGAAGCTTCGGTCGATCTGCCGGTCACGATCAGCATCGGGCTTGCCGTCACGGCGGACGCGCGAGAAACGCCCAACTCGCTGCTGCGCCGCGCCGACGAGGCGCTCTACGCGGCGAAGGCCGCGGGCCGCAACCGCGTCGTCAGCGACCGCGATCTCGCCGGCCTCAAAGGCGCCGTCGCGTAAATGAGAAAGCCGCCCAACGGGCGGCTTTTCGCGCTCTTGCCAGAAGCCGTCTATTTGATCTTCTGTTCCTTGAACAGGACGTGCTTCTTCGCGACCGGATCGTATTTCTTGAGCTCGAGCTTCTCGGTCTTCCCGCGCGGATTCTTCTTCGAAACGTAGAAATATCCCGTATCGGCGCTGCTCACGAGCTTGATGAGCACTGTGTTCGACTTTGCCATGGCGCAACTCCCGCTGCCGCCCGAATTCCGCGCCGAAGATAGCGCGCACCATCCGCCTGTCAAGGCGACGCGCGGCGCCGCTTTTGATTCCGCTGCCCGCCCGGCGCGATAGGAAAGATTTAACCACGGCGGCGCGACCTTCGGGCCGCAGCATTTTCGCGGCGAGCATCGCATGTCGGTTCTGGAACGGGATGTCGTGGCTTTGTGCGATGGGGGCGCGCGCGCCGATGTCGTGCCGCAAGCGGGCGGCGCCGTCGCCGGCTTCTGGTGGGAGGAGGGCGCGCGGCGCATCGATTGGCTCCGCCCGGCGCGCGCGGCCGATGTCGCGCGCGCCGATGCGGCGGCGATGGCGTCCAT
Organism: uncultured Alphaproteobacteria bacterium; assembly: GCA_963729295.1. Lineage (GTDB taxonomy): Bacteria > Pseudomonadota > Alphaproteobacteria > ATCC43930 > CGMCC-115725 > DATJLY01. The sequence goes on along the minus strand of CAVSNJ010000006.1, from coordinate 90,446 downwards.
TCCGCTGGTGCCGTGGGCCGGCCGCATCCGCGACGGCCGCTTCCGCTTCGGCGGCGAGGAGGTTGCCGAGGGCCGCGATGCGCGGAACGGCCATGGCTGGCGCCGGGAATGGCGCGTCGTCAGCCGCTCCGCCGCTTCCGTTGCGCTCGAATATCGCCACGACGGCGGGGCGTGGCCTTGGCCCTATCGCGCGCGCCAGACCATCGCGCTTGCGGCTGGCACGCTCTCGCTCACCCTCGATCTCGTCAATGAAGCGGACCGGCTGATGCCGGCGGGGCTCGGCTTCCTCGCGGCGTTCCCGTTCGCATCCGAAGCGTCGCTCGATGCGGCGGTGCAAGGGATGCGGCCGGCGCCGGCGCCGGCCGACGAAGCGGCCGATCCCGTCTTCACCGGCTGGAACGGAGCGGCAGCGCTCGCCTGGCCCGCGCGTGGCATGGAACTGCGCCTTGCCGCGGACTGGCCGCTGCTCTCGTTCCTCGCCGTCCGTCGCTCGGCGCATCTTGCGCTCGCGCCGATGAGCCATTGCGCCGATGCCTTCAACCTCGCCCGCGCCGGCGTCGCTGACACCGGCTTGCGCGTGCTCGCGCCCGGCGCCGGCCGCAGCGCCACGGTCAAGCTCACGCCGCGTTTTTGGCGGCATTGACGCACCTCTCCCCGAACCCCAAAACTCAGGAGCGGAGGGAGTGTTGGACGCATCATCCCCGGATTTCGCCGCCACCATCTGCGGCATCGACGAGCTCGACGGGTTCTGGGCGTCGGGCGTCACGCATCTGCTGACGCTGCTCGATCCCGGCTGGCCGACGCCGGAATCGCTTGGCGGCTTCAAGGCGCTTCGCCATCTCGACCTGCGCTTTCACGACATCATCGAGGCGACGCCAGGCTTTCGCGCGCCCGAATCCCAGGACGTGACGGCACTCCTCGAATTCGGCCGCAACCTCGGTGCTGCGTCTCGGCCGCATCTTCTCGTCCATTGCCAGAAGGGCCTGTCGCGTTCGACCGCGGCGGTGATGCTCATCCTGGCGCAGGCGCGGCCCGAAATGTCCGCCGCCGAGATCGTCGCGGAGATCGTTCGGATCAGGCCGCGCGCCTGGCCCAATCTGCGCCTCGTCGAATTGGGCGACGCGCGGCTTCGCCGCGATGGCGCGCTCGTCGCAGCGACGGCCGCGGTTTATCGCGCGCAGCTCATCGAGCGGCCTCGCCTCCACGATGCGATGATCGGGATGAACCGCGCGCGCGAGCTCGATCTCGCCGCGCGCGGCTAGAGCAAGATCGCTTCGAATGGAAACGGCGTTTTCCATCCGAAGCGTGAATCATGGTCTAGGCACCGCTCAGCGCGTCACGAACGGACGCTCGTTCAGCAGGTGCCGGATCGCCGTCATCTCGCGGCTGATGTTGATGACGGTCGCGAGGAAGCCCGAGACGAGCGCCGCGAGGATGACGCCGACGACGAAGCCGATCGCGGTCGCGATCGCGCGCTCCACCGGATCGTCGAGCGCGACCACATAGGTTCCGAAATGACCCCAATATCCCGCGACCGTGCTCGAGGCGACGATCACGATCGCCAACAGCTTGTTGAGCCCGTCTAGTATGCCTATGAGCAGCCAGTTCATCGTCCGGCCCCTTTCGCGAAGACATGTCCCTGGGCCGCGGCAAGCATGGCTTGCGGCGGTGCAGGGGGAACGACGCGTGGCGCGGGTTCGTTCCTCGGGACGGCGGCGGGGCGTGCGAGAGAAGTTGCGGGGGCGGAGCTGGGGCGTCCTGACGGCCTCACGAGCAAACCCGGGAAACTCGGAGAACACTATCGGACGTCGGGCCCCACACGCGCGTGCCTTCGTCCCCCGCAACCCTGCAAAGTGAGGCCCAAGCGGCGCGATGTCAATTGCGGTGCCGCATGTTTTCGCACATTACGACTTCAAGCTTTTGAGATAGGTGATGATGGCCTGGCGCTCGTCCGGGTTCTTGACGCCGATGAACAGCATCTTGTTGCCGGGCACGGTCGTTTTCGGGTTGCTGAGATACCTGTCGAGCGTCGCGTCGTCCCAGGTGAGGTGCGCGCTCGCCATACCTTCGGAATAGGTGAAGCCCGGCTCCGCGCCGGACGGGCGGCCGACGACGCCCGCAAGCGAGGGGCCGAGCTTGTTCTGGCCCGGCTCGTTCGAGTGACAGACCGAGCAATAACGGTGGAAGAGCGTGTCGCCGCTGTCGACCGCCCGCGCCGGAGCGGCAGCGAATGAGCAAAGCGCAAGCGCGGCACAGGCCGGGACGAGATACCTCATTTTCGGGCGGGCTCCGTTCCAAACGGTTGCATGGCGGGCGCGCGATTATGCCTGCAGGGCGTCAACGCGCAAGCCAGCAACGTTGTCGCAGGCGCGGCGCCGGGCCATAATTGCGCCCGAGCGAAAGGACCCGACCCGCCATGCCCAGGCACCCGAGCTACGTTCCGCACGGCGTCATTCCCGCGGTGCTGCTGCCGTTCTTCGACGATCTCGCGATCGACGAGGCATCGTACCGGCGCCACCTCGCCGACGTCGCCTCGGTGCCGGGCCTCAGCGCGGTCACGGTCAACGCGCATGCCTCGGAAGTGGCCTCGTGCAGCTTCGACGAGCAGCGCCGCGTACTCGAGATCACGGACGACGAGATCGGCCAGCGCCTGCCCATCATTAACGGCATCTATGCCGAGGGCAGCCTCGAGGCGGCGCGGCTTGCGCGCATGGCGCACGACCACGGCGCCTCGGCGCTTTTGGTGTTTCCGCCCGGGCCCTTCGTGCTCGGCCAGCGGCCGGAGATGGTGCTCGGGCACTTCCGTCGCATCGCCGATGCGTCGGACCTGCCGCTCATCGCCTTCCAGTATCCGCGCGCGACGCAAGGCTATCCGCTCGAGACATTGCTGAAGCTCGCGGAAGCCGTGCCGACGCTCCGCGCCATCAAGGACTGGACGCCGCACGTGCCGCTGCACGAGCGCCACGTGCGCACCTTGCAGGGCCTGCCGCGGCCGATCACCGTGCTCAGCACCAACAGCGCCTTCCTGCTGAGCTCGCTCGTGCTCGGCTGCAAGGGGCTCTTGTCCGGTTCGGGCAGCGTCATCGCCGATCTCCAGGCGCGGCTCTTCCGCGCCGTCGAGGCGAACGATCTCGCCGAAGCGCGCCGTCTCAACGACCGCATCTTCCCGGTGTCGGAGGCGTTCTATGCCGACCCGTTCGTCGACATGCACAACCGGATGAAGGAAGCGCTCGTGCTTCTGGGCAAGCAGCCGCGCGCCGTGGTGCGCCCGCCGCTCGTGAAACTGCCGAGCTACGAAATCGACCGCATCCGCGCGGCGCTCGTAGCATCCGGTCTTCTCTCCGCCCAAGGCAAGCGCAGCGCCGCGTGACCATCGCCGCCGAGCGGGGTGCCGCGCTTGGGCGCGGGCTCGCCTTTCGCGTGCTCGCTCCCTTGGGCGCGGCGTTCCTCCTCAGCAACTACTATCGCGGCGTCAACGCCGTCCTCTCGCCCTATCTCATCGCCGATCTGCATCTGACGGCGGCGTCGTTGGGCCTCGTCACCTCGGTCTATTTCTTCACCTCGGCCGTGTTCCAGGCGCCCTTGGGTCTCTTCATGGACCGCTACGGCCCGCGCCGGGTGCAGGGCGCGATGTGCCTCCTCGCCGCGGTGGGCGTCGTCCTGTTCGCGCTGAGCCGCGACATCGGCGTGCTCGTCGTCGCCCGCGCCATCATGGGCGTCGGCGCGGCGAGCGCGCTCATGACCTGCTTCCAGGCGATCGTGCTGTGGTTCCCGCGCGAGCGCTGGCCGGCCTTGAACGGCTGGATCCTGGCGACGGGCGGCGTCGGCGGACTTTTGGCGTCGATGCCGACGGCGATGGCGCTCCACTTCACCGACTGGCACGGGCTCATGCTCGCGACCGCGGTCCTTACCGTCGCGATCGCCATCGGCATCTTCTGGATCATGCCGGAGCGCACGAGCGACGCGCCGCCGCCGGGATTTGCCGCGCAGATCGGTGGTCTCGCACGCATCTATCGCGACCGCTTGTTCTGGCGCCTGGCGCCCGTTGCGGCTTGCGCCGCCGGCAGCAATCTCGCCTTTGCCGGCTTGTGGGCGGGTCCGTGGCTCAAGGACGTGGCCGGCCTCGGGCCCGACGGCATCGGCCTCAGTCTCCTCTGCTACGCGCTCCTCGTCATCGCCGGCTATGTCGCCTCGGGCGCGCTCGGCTCATGGCTCGCGCGGCGCAACATCAGCCTCGTCGTCATGATCGCGAGCTCCTTCATCATCTCGATCGTGCTGCAAACGCCGCTGCTCTTGCCGAGCGGGGCCGGGCGCTGGGTCGTGCTGGTGTCGATGGGCGTCTTCAACGGCATCACCGCGCTCTGCTATCCGGTGCTCAACGCGCATTTCCCGTCGGGCATGAGCGGGCGCGTCAACACCGCGATGAACCTGTTCTTCTTCTGCGGCGCGTTCGCGCTGCAATACTCGGTGGGCGCGGTCATCAGCCTTTTCCCGCAAGTGGCGCCCGGACGCTACCCGGTCGCGGCCTACCAGGTCGCGTTCGGCTTCATGATCGCGATCGAGCTTGCGGCCTGGCTCTGGCTTCTGGTACCGGGCCGCGCGCGGCAGGCGTGAGGCTCACTCGGCGTCGGGCTGCTTTCCCGGCGATGCGGCGGCAAAGGCGGGGATCCGCATCAAATTGTCGTAGATCGCCATGACGCGCGGATAGGGTGCCATGTCGGTCTTGAAGGTTTGCGCCGGTGTCACTTGCGTGACGAGGCAGATGTCGGCCAACGTCACCGCGTCGCCGTGACAGAACTTGCCGCTTTTGTGCTCGGTCAGAAGCGTCTCCATCGCGGCGAGCCCGGCGCCGAGCCAATGCTGAATCCAAGCCAGCATCTTCTCCGGCGGCACGCCCAGATCCTCGGTCAGGTAGTGGCGGATGCGCGGCACGATCAGCGGATGCGAATCGGCGACATTGATGAGGGCGAACCCGCGCACCCACGCGCGCGCTTCGGCGTCCTTCGGCAGGAGCGGCGGCGTTGGATATTTCTCTTCGAGATATTCGAGGATGGCGAACGATTGGAACAATTTGGTGCGGCCGTCGACGAGCGTCGGCACCACCATCTGCGGGTTGATCGCCTGATATTCCGCCTTGAACTGGTCGCCTTTTTCGAGGTGCAGGAACGAGTCCTCGCGCTCCAACCCCTTGAGGCTGAGCGCGATGCGCACGCGGTAGCTCGCCTGCGAGCGGTAATAGGTGTAAAGCTTCATCATCGCCCCTTCCCTCCGCGAGCGCACGATGACGCTGTTCGATCTTACCGGCAAGACCGCGATCGTCACCGGATCGTCGCGCGGCATCGGCCGCGCCATTGCCGAGGCGCTGGCCGGCGCCGGCGCCAAGGTCGTGATCTCGAGCCGCAAGCAGGATCAGTGCGAGGCGGCAGCATCCGCGATCCGCGCGGCGGGCATGAGCGCGCTCGCGGTCGCGGCCCATGCCGGTGACCAGGCACAGCTCCGAAACCTCGTCGATGCGACGCGGCAAAATCTCGGTGCGGCCGACATTCTCGTCTGCTGCGCCGGCGTCAATCCGCATTACGGGCCGATGGTCGAGATGCCCGAGGCGGCGTTCGACCGCATCTTCGCTGCCAATGTGAAGAACGTGCTCTACCTCTCGGGCCTCGTCCTGCCGGAGATGGCGGCGCGGCGCGACGGCGCCATCCTCATCCTCTCCAGCATCGCGGGCTTGCGCGGCACGCGCGGGTTGGGCGGCTATGCCGTCTCGAAAGCGGCCGAGATGCAATTGACGCGCAACCTCGCGCTCGAATGGGGCGCGCACAATATCCGCGTCAACTGCATCGCGCCCGGCCTCATCCGCACCGAGTTCGCGCGCGCGCTGTGGGAGGACGAGGCGCTGGTGACGCGCCGGCTCGAGGCGACGCCCTTGGGCCGGCTCGGCGAGCCCGAGGATATCGCGGGTGCGGCGCTGCTGCTCGTCTCGCCCGCCGGGCGCTACATCACCGGCCAGACGCTCGTCGTCGACGGCGGCGTCACCGTGGCGAGCTGACCGGCGATTTGCCGCGTTCCCCGGGGCCGAGTTCGATCGCCGCGCCCCCGTCACGGCGCCGCTTCGGTGGCAAATGCCTATCCATGCCTATCTCGGCGCCGGCGCAAACACCGTTTTATCGGCGCAACCGGTTGAGTCTCCTGCATAATACGTACATTACGCCGCGTCCGCCACCGTCGCGCAGAAGCATTTCCGCCTCTTCCAGTTACTCCTGGTGCCCGGAGAACGCGAAAACTCGCGGATTCCGCGAGGTTGGGACGCCACGAGCCAGATCGCGCCAGGCGCAATTCGCTCGTACGCATATATATCACAAATGCGTATGAAAAGCAAGGCCCTTGGGCGCGGAAGACGAGGGCCGATGTTCGGCTTCGAGCCGCGCCGCTACTCGGCGGCGGCGCGTCCTTCGGGCAGCAATCCTGCCCGCGTCAGGACGCCGTCGAGGCGCTTTCGTCGCTGGGGCATCGTGTCATGCGGCAAGCATAGCACATTTACACGACGGGGGGGGGGCCGCGCCTCGAATCGTTTCCAGCTTCAGCGCGTTGGCGTGAAGCCGCGCCGCCCTGAGCAACAGGGCCGTCTTATCTGGCCCCTCGACAGCTTCCCTGGCTTCGCGCAGGCATTGCTCGGCCTCAAGTCGCAACGATGCGGCCACTGAAGACATGGCGCGTTAGGTATCATGGGCAGGCCGGCACCCCCAAGATTCGGAATCTACTCATGTCCAAATGAAGAACGGGGCCCGATTCGCACCCCGGCCCCGCGCGTCGCTATCCTAGAGGTTGCAAGACCGAACTAGGAGCGAATTGATGACAACCGCTGATGCGAAGCTTGTTACGCGACTTACCGGGAAAGTGCTTGATAAGGAAGCAATCGTCCTGGCGTTTGGCACCGCGGGTGGCGACTCGTATTTTCTTCTGCATCCCAATCAACTCAACGATCTGATTGAGCGGTTGCTGATTTTGTCATTTGATGAACAATTGATTGAGGCGCGCCCGGTGCCTCCTGTCGCCAAACAGAGCCACGTCGAAAAACTTCTGACGCTTCCAGTAGAAAAATCGCAGCGTCTCACGCGCCTGCCAAAGGCACCGTCGCGCTAAGTTTGCGTTTGCCAAATGCGATGCACATCGCATTTGAGATACCTCCACAAGTATCTCGGGCTCTGTCACAACAATTACAGTCGGCAGCGGGCAAGGCTCAGTCTCCCAAATCTCAGGCGAAGCACTAGCCATGCCTGAAACTCTCCCGCGCGACCAACACCATCTTATCCGCTTTAGGGGCGACCCAACGCCCTACTTCGATGACCCGCGCAACGCAGGCGAATTCTATCGCGTGTTCGGTATGTATCTCGTGGCATGGGGTCGCTTTGAAACTCACTTTCTTCTTGACCTCGTCACGATCACCATTTTGACGTGGGCTACGGCACCTAGTCATCAAATTCCGCTCGCATGGAGCAAGCGATCTGACATTTGGAAAAAAGCATTCCGAAATTTGCCTGCGCTTGAACCGCACAAAGATACTGCGCTCAAGTTGATGACGGACATTTTGTTGGCAGCGAAAGACCGCAACGTGCTCGTGCATTCGGGTTGGGGTGGTTTTCTGTCTGACAACCCTCTGACACTTGAATGCATCAATGTCCGCTCGGATGGCGATTATCTTGAGGTTGGCAATCTTCCAATCGCGCTTCCGAGGATCATGAATCTGATCAATACCGCCAATGTCCTCAATCAACGCTTGCTGCCAATCAGCACTTTTCTGAGTTCTTTGCGACCGCCGCCCGAAAGTGCTCAACCAATCTTGCGGCCAAGGGAATCGCTGTTGACTCCTCGTCGTCCTGCCACGCGCGAATGAGCACAGCGGCGACTTTCAGATCATCGAAGGTCAGCCCGTCAGGGATTTGAAGGTCAGGAAACCATGCGCGCCAAGAGCACGCAGAATCATCGCGCGCAGCGCCAAGCGCCGAACACGACACACGAGCCGCATTGAGTTCTCGCGCACGCATCGTGCTATCTTAGAGTACCTTCCGCAAGACGCGTACATTTGTCTTGCCATAGCGCAGCGCCACTAAGTTACTGGAATCACGTTCTAATCTGGCGCATACTACCTATAGACGCCTATTGTTCAGGGTGATAATTCCGCATATATATCACAAATGCGTATGAAAAGCAAGGCCCTTGGGCGCGGAAGACGAGGGCCGATGTTCGGCTTCGATTCGCGCCGCTACTCCGCGGCGGCGCGTCCTTCGGGCAGCAATCCTGCCCGCGTCAGGACGCCGTCGAGGCGCTTTTGCAGCTCGGGCGTCGAAGGCACCATCGGCAGGCGGTGCTCCTCGGTCGGGAGGATGCCGAGCCGCTTCATCATGTATTTCATCGGAATGGGATTGGTGTCGAAGAACACCGCCTGGTTCAGCTCCCAGAGCTCGTAGTGGAGCGCGCGCGCCTCGGCCATGCGGCCGGCGGCCGTCACCTCGTAAAGCTGCGCCACCTTGCGCGGCAGAAGATTGCCGACCGCGTTCATCAGGCCGCAGGCGCCCACCGCCAGCATCGGGAACGATAGATCCTCGAGCCCGACATGGATGCGGAACTCGAAGCCCAATCGCGCGAGCACGTCGCTCACCAGGGTTAGATCGTTCACGGCATGCTTCATGCCGACAAGCCGCGGCAGCTTCTCGGCGATCGCCACCACTGTGTCGACCGTGACATTGACCGCCGCGCGGCCCGGGATGTGATAGATCATCACCGGCAGATCGGTGCGCTTGCCGAGATCGAGGTAATACTCGATGAGGCCGCGCTGCGGCGGGCGGATGAAATAGGGGGTCACGATCAGCACCGCGTCGGCGCCCGCCGCCTTCGCGCCTTCCGTCAGCACGATGCTGTCGGCATGGCTCTGCGAGCCGGTGGCGGCGACGACCGGAATGCGGCCGCGCACGGCGCGCGTCGCGACCTCGAGCAAGCGGATGCGCTCCTCGATTGTCAGCGTCGAAGGCTCGCTCGTCGTGCCGTTGACGACGATGCCGTGCGAGCCTTCCGTCACCTGGCGCTCGACGAGCCGCGCATAGGTCTCGTAATCGACCGCGCCGTCGCGGAACGGCGTGACGATCGGCGGGTAGGAGCCTTTGAGGAAGTTTTCCTGCAACGGGATCATGTCTCACCCCGCCATCTTGTTGGTGCCGAAGCCTTCCTGCTGGCCCAGCACCGCCATCGGCAGCTTCAGGCTTTCCTGCCACAACAGCGATTCCATCGCGATGTGCAGCGGCTGGTCCTGCACCGTCAGCTCGTGCACGAAGTCGCCGTCGTCGGAGGCGTGGTTATGCACGGCCCAGCCCGGCGCCGACAACATGAGATCGCCCGCTTTCCAGCGCAGCACCTTGCCCTCGACGGTCGAGCGGCCGGTGCCGTGGAAATAATAGTTGATCGCGGCCGAGCTGTGCCGGTGCGGCCGGTCGACAATGCCGGGCGGGCGGATCGTCATGGTGGCAAAGAAGCACGGCGTGCAGCCGTTGGTGCGTCCGGTCATCGGGTTGTAGAGAAGATAGAGCCGCCGCCCGACATAATCCTTGCCGAGCGCCTCGAGCTTCATCAGCTCCTTGCGCACCTCCTGCCACGGCCAATGCAGCGCCTTCGATTCGACCGCCGGCGGATTGATGAGCGCCTCGTAGGGCATGAGATATGCCCCGTCCTCGTTGAGCTTGAAGGTGCCAAATGGCGAGACGCGCCGCTTCTTGTCCTCCTCCGCCATCTCCTCGTGCTTTACCGCCTCGGCCGCCGGCGGATTCTCCTCGACGTAGTGCACATTCATCGACTCGAGGAGCGAGGCGTTGGAATAGGTGAGGCGCACGAGCGCCTCGTTGCCGTCGTTGCCGTGCCAATAGGTGTGCATCGACGGCGTGTTCCAGACGTCGAAGAGATCGACGGCAAAGCGCTTGCCGCCGATCACCGAATGGCCCTTGCCGCGGATCACGAAATTGACCTGGGTCGAGTTCTGCCGATAGGGCACGGTGCGCTCGCCCGGGAGCAGCACGTCGAGCGCCACCTCGATCGCGGGCGCGAGGCCGGTCGTAAGCTTGTTCGCCGGATGGACGATCAGCGCGCGGCGCCGTCCGTTCGCCGGACGAGCGCTGCGCGCGAGCCGCTCGACCTCCTCGTCGATCGCCTCCTTGGGGATGACGATGGCCGGCCAGAGCGCGGATGACGTCGGCTGGGCGCCCGAGCGGTCGAGAAAGAAGGAGTCTTGCGTCATGCCTCAACCTCCTGTTGCGGCGCGTCTAATTGCATATAGGCCCGGCCCGTGGCGTTGTCGAGGACGGGGAAACGTAACCACGTCCTCATCGTGAGCTAAGCGCGGCGTCGAAGGACGCGGGCGTCTATGCCGCGCCGGCCGGTTCCCGGGCCTTGAGCGCCGGGTCGTGCGCCACGTCGTATTCGTAGAGCCAGGCCGCCTGGAACGCGGTGCGGTCGGCGCCGAACTTGTCGCGCAACGCGAATTTTGCGTCGCGCACGAGCCGCGCCAAGGGCGAGGCGAGGTGGTTCTCGCGCGCGCGCATGCGCGATCCCAAGACCGTGCGCCGCGTGCGCGGCATGCGCAGGCTCTCGTAGGTCTTGAGCGCGGCCGTGATGTCGGGCTCGTTGGCGATGAGCGCGCCCAGCACATAGCCGTCCTCGATCGCCATGCACGCGCCTTGCCCCAGATACGGCAGCATCGCGTGCGCGGAATCGCCCAAGAGCGTCGCGCGCCCGCGGCTCCAGCGGTCGAGCGGATCGCGGTCGTAGAGCGCCCATTTGTACCAGCGCTCGCCGAGCGCGTAGAGCCGCACGAGATCGTCGTGCCAGCCTTGATAGGTGTTCGTGATCTCCGAGCGATCGCACTCGCGCGTCCAGGATTCCTCGGTCCAGGCATCGGTGTCGAAATGCGCGACGATGTTCAAAAGCTCGCCGCGCCGCACGCGGTAATGGACGACGTGGCCATGCGGTCCCATCCACATCGTGCTGTCGCGCGTGGCGATGTCGCGCGGCGCCTCGTCGACACGCACGAGGCCGCGATAGCAGATGCAGCCGGTGAAATGCGGCGCCTCGGGCCCGAAGAGGCACGAGCGCACGACCGAATGGAGTCCGTCGGCGCCGATGATCGCGTCGGCCTCGGCCGTGCTGCCGTCGGCAAAGCGCGCGCCTGCCGTGGCGCCGCCGCTCTCGACCGCGATGCAGCGCGCGCCGAGCTTGATCTCGGCGCGCTTCAGCGCGCGCGCCAGGATTTCGGTCAGATCGGCGCGGTGCACGGTCAGGTGCGGCGCGCCGAAGCGGGCGGCGAATCCCTTGCGGTCGACGCGCGAGATGAGCCGGCCGTTGTTCCAGTTGCGGATGAGCTGGAAATCGCCCTGATAGCCGATCCCGGTGACGCTTTCCTCGATGCCGAGCGCGCGGAACACTTTGAGCGCGTTGGGGCTGAGATTGAGGCCGGCGCCGATATCGCCCAATTGTGGCGACTGCTCGTACACCACAACTTCGATGCCGCGCTGCTCGAGCGCGAGCGCGGCGGAGAGCCCGCCGATGCCGCCGCCGATGATCGCGACACGCGCTGTCCTGGCCATCTTCCCCTACATCTGGTCGGGCGGCAGCACGCCGAGGCGCGCCGCGCCATATTGCGAGCCGGCGACGTCCCAGCTGCAGGCGACGTGCTGGCCCGCGGCGTGCACGTCGCGCCATTGCCGCTGGATCGGGTTGTCCTTGGCGAGGCCGCCGCCGCCCAGGAGCGGGAACACGCCCTGGACCGCCTCGAGGCTCAGGAGCGAGGCGAAGCCGGCGTCGCGCCGATAGCGCACGCGATTTTCCGGGCCGATCTCCTGTCCGGTGCGGCCCAGGCGGTTGAACTCCTCGCAGTTGCGCTGGATGATCGTGCGCGCCGCTTCGGCGCCCGCCGCCGCGCGCGCGATGCGCAGATGGATGCTCTGCATATTCGCCATGCGCAGATGCGCGCCCGATGTGTGACGCGGCTTCAGATGCTCGACCATGAGCTCGATCGCGCCCAAGGCGCCGCCAATCGCGGTGCCGACGAGGTTGTAGGAGAACACGCCGAAGAGCGGCAGCCGGTAGATGTGGTGCGGATTGACGGCGCTGCCCGGCGTCGGCCGGTCGTCGCTCAGATATTTGAATTCGACCGTGTGCGCGTCCGGCACGTAGACGTCGCGCAGGATGATGTCGTTGCTGCCGGTGGCGCACAGGCCGGTGACGAACCAAACGTCGTCGATCTCGGCCTCTTTCAGCGGCACGACGCAGATCATGCGGTCGGGCGGGCCTTTCCCGTCCGCCTTGGGAATGGGTGCCGACAGGATCGTCCACTGGCAGAGCCCGACGCCGCTCGAGAAATGCCAGCGTCCGGAGAGCCGCCAGCCGCCGGTCGCGCGCTCGATGCGATAATCGGAGGGCGGCATGAACGCGCTCGCGATCAGCGTGCCGCTGTCGTCGCCCCAGATATGCTCCTGCGCCTCGGGCGGAAACATGCCGGCGATCCAGGCGTGGCAGGCGGTGATGCTCGCGATCCAGCCGGACGACGCGCAGCCTTGCGCGAGCTCCACCGACATTTCCGTCTGCGTGCCGTAATCGAGCTCGAAGCCGCCATAGCGCGCCGGCTGAAGCACGCGATAAAAGCCCGCCTCGGTGAATTCGCGGTGCGTCGCCTCGGGGATGTGCCGCAGTTCCTCGGCCTCGGCGGCGCGCTTGCGCACCACCGGCATCATCGCCCGGGCGCGCGCGACGATCTCGTTCGCCGTCGGGATGTTCGATCCGCTCGCGACCGCCGCCATCGCGCCCACCGCCCCCTTTTTCAGCGGCCGCCATTCAACCGGGAAATCGCTTCATGCGCAAGCGACCGTGAAGCGACTTGCCCGCGCATGGGGGAAGCCGATAGGTTCGCGGGAAAAGCTCGGGAGGATGCCATGAGAAGAACCGGACCCGGCCTTGCCGGAGTGGCCGCGGCGCTGGCGCTGGCGGCCATTCCAGCACATGCCGCCGATCCCTATACCATTCCCGCCATCATGGCCCTGACCGGCCAGGGCTCGTTCGCGGCGAAGGGCGAGCAGGTGGCGTTCGAGCTTGCGCAGAAGGTCGTGAACGCGACCGGCGGCATAAAGGGCCGCGACCTCGCCTTCACCTTCCACGACGATCAGACCAATCCGCAGATCGCGGTGCAGCTCGCGAACGACGTGATGGCCGGGAAGCCGGCGGTGATGGTCGGCGGCACCATTACCGCGACCTGCCGGGCGGTGGCACCCTTGGCGAAGAACGGCCCGGTCGATTGGTGCCTCTCGCCCGGCATCCATCCGGAAAAAGGCGAGTACGTGTTCTCGAGCGGCGTCTCGACGCTCGATCTCGCGGCGGCGCTCGTGCGCTATTTCCGTCTCAAGGGCTGGACGCGGATCGCCCTCATGGTGTCGAGCGACGCGACCGGCCAGGACGCCGAGAACGGCCTCAAATCGGTGCTGGCCGCGCCCGAGAACAAGGACATGCAGGTCGTCGTCACCGAGCATTTCAATATTACGGATGTCTCCGTCGCGGCGCAGATCGAGAACATCAAGGCGGCGAAGCCGCAATGTTTCATCGCCTGGAGCACCGGCAACCCGATCGCCACCATCTTTCGCGGCGTGCGCGACCAGGGCCTGGACGTGCCGGTCGGCACCACCGACGGCAACATGACCTATGCGCAGATGACGCAATACGCCGATTTCCTGCCGCGCCAGCTCTACATTCCCGCCGGGCAATGGGTGGTGCGCGACGAGAAGGCGCTGCCGCCCGAGATCGCGGCGCAGCACGCGGCCTTCTACAAGGCCTATGACGATGCCGGCCAGAAGCCCGATGTCGCCGCCGAGCTCGGCTGGGAGCCGGTGATGGTTCTGGTCGATGCGCTGCGCACGCTCGGGCCCGACGCCGACGCGACGAAGCTGCGCGACTATCTCGAGACCGTGCGCGGCCATGCCGGCGTCAACGGCTTCTACGACTTCACCAAGTCGCCGCAGCGCGGGCTCGACATCGACGACACGGTGGTGACGCGCTGGGACACGGGCGAGAAAATCTGGAAGGTGGTGAGCAAGCCGACCGGTATCCCGCTGCCATGACGAATGCGATGCCGACGCGGCGGCGATCGTGAACCAATTCATCCAGATCGTGATCGGCGGCCTGTTGCAAGGCAGCGTCTTCGCCGTGGTCGCGCTGGGATTCTCGCTGGTCTATCGCGTCACCGGCGTCATCAATCTGTCGCAGGGCGCGTTCTGCATCGTCGGCGCGCTGATGATGTATTCGCTCGAGGTCGATTTCGGCCTGCCGGCGCCGATCGCGTTCGTGGGCGCGGTGCTCGGCACCGGCTGCTACGGCCTAGTCCTCGGCGCCGCGACCTTCGTGCCGGCGGTCGCGCGCCTGCCGCAAAGCAGCCTCTTCGTGATGACGGGCGGCATCCTCACCGTGACCGAGGGTTTGCTGCTCGTGGTATGGGGCAGCCAGCCTTACGCGCTGCCGCCGTTCTCGGGCGAGGCGCCGGTCGAAATCCTCGGCATCCGCGTGCCGACGCAAGGGTTCTGGATCGCCGGCGCCACGATCCTCGTCATCGTGTTGCTGTGGTACCTGCTCGCGCGGACCACCGCCGGCATGGCGCTGCGCGCTTGCGCCGAGAACCGGCTCGCCGGCCGCCTCATGGGAATCGACGTGCCGCGCATGACGCTTGCGAGCTTCGTCATGGCGGCCCTCCTGGGCGGACTCGGCGGCATCGTCGTCGCGCCCATCACCTCGCTCGAGTTCGACACCGGCAGCTTCTTCACCAATTTCGGCTTCATCGCCGTCGCGGTCGGCGGCATGGGCTCGTTCGCCGGCGTCATCATGGGCGGGTTCCTTTTGGGCGTCGCCGAGCAGTTGGCCGCGGGCTACATCTCGTCGCTCTTCGCCAACGGACTTGCGCTCGCGCTTCTCCTCGCCGTGTTGCTGTGGCGCCCGAACGGGCTCTTCAGCACCGCGCAGCGCCGCCAGGACGTGCGCGACGAGCAGCGCATCCACCGCGCCATCGTGCGCATCGAAGGCAAAGGCGGCGTGATCTTCGCCGTCCTCGCCTTCGCGTTCCTCATGGCGTTGCCGTTTCTTTTCCCCGCGCGCGGCATCCTCAATTCGCTGGTCATCACCGGCATCCTCTATATCTCGGTGCTCGGCCTCGACGTGCTCATGGGTTATGCCGGGCAGGTCAGCCTCGGCCAGGCCGGCTTCATGGCGATTGGCGGCTACACCGCCGCGATCCTCGCCACCACCTACGGCGTCGAGCCGATCATCGGCACGCTCGCGGGCGTGGCGCTGTCGATCGTCGCGGCGGTGCTTTTGTCGCTCGTCACGGTACGCCTGCGCGGACATTTTCTGGCGCTCGCGACGCTCGCCTTCGGCCTCATGGTCGATTCGCTCACCGTCGGGCTCGCCGACGTCACCGGCGGCCCGTCGGGCCTCGCCGGCATCCCGTCCTTCTCGGTCGGGCCCATCACCTTCACGACGCCGTTCGAGATGTATTACCTCGTCGCCGGGATCGTGACCGTTCTCGTGCTCGTGCTGTACGGCGGCATGAAGTCGGGCTTCGGGCGGGCCTTGAAATCCGTACGCACCGATCAGACGGCGGCGGCCGCCTTGGGTGTCGATGTCGCGCGCTACAAGCTCGCGGCCGTGGTCATCAGCGCGGCGCTGGGCTCGCTTTCGGGCAGCCTTTATGCCTTCTACTTCCACTTCCTCTCGCCCGAGATGGTGGGGACGCCGCGCTCGTTCGAGATGATCGCCATGCTGATCGCGGGCGGCGAGGGCACGCTCTTCGGCCCCGGATTGGGGGCTGCGCTCATCACGCTCCTGCCGACCGTGTTCCAGCCGCTCGCCTACTACAAGACGCTCGCCGAGGGCGGGCTGCTCGTCGCGTGCTTCCTGTGGCTGCCGGACGGGATGTTCGGCACCGGCGCGGCCTTGCTCGCGCGCCTGGCGCGGCGCATTTCCGGAAGTGGCGAGGTGTTGGCGCCGGGGCGCGCGCAATGACCGAGACGGCGCTCGAAGTCGTGGGCCTGTCGCGCAGCTTCGGCGGCGTCAAGGCGTGCGACAAGGTGAGCTTCGCCGTGCCCGACGGCAGCCTCACCGCCGTCATCGGCCCGAACGGCGCGGGCAAGACCACCGTCTTCAATCTCGTCACCAATCTCTACAGCGCCGATGAAGGCGAGGTGCGCTTTTACGGCACACCGATCCTCGGCCGCGCGCCGGCCGAGATCGCGGCGATGGGCTTGATCCGCACGTTCCAGTCGGCGCGCATCTTTCCCGGCATGTCGGCGCGCGAGAACGTGCTGGCGGGCGCGCATCTCCATGTGCGCGTCGCGGCGTGGCGGCAGATGCTGTGGCTCCCGTCGTCGCGGCGGGAGGAGCGCCATCTGATGAAGAAGGCCGACGCCCTCCTCGAGCTCACGAACCTGACGCAGTTCCGCGATGCTGCCGCGACCGATTTGCCGATGGGCGCGCAGAAACTTCTCGAAGTGGTGCGCGCCTTGATGGCCGAACCGCGCCTTCTCTTGCTCGACGAGCCGGCCGCAGGATTGAACGACGCCGAGACCGCGGACCTCGCCGAGCTCCTGCGCGCGGTGCGCGACGGCGGCGTCACGGTCATGGTGGTCGAGCACAACATGTCGCTCGTCATGGGCGTTGCCGACGAGGTCATCGTGCTCGACGCCGGCTCGATCGTGGCGCGCGGCACGCCGCGCGAGATCCAGAAGAACGAGCGCGTCATCGCCGCCTATGTCGGAGCCGCCACCTGATGCTCGAGGTGAAGCGCCTGCATACCGGCTATGGCGGCATGGACGTGATCCACGGCATAGATATCGCCGTCGATGCGGGCGAGATCGTGGCGCTCGTCGGCGCCAACGGCGCCGGCAAGTCGACGCTGGTCAAGACCATCTCGGGCTTGCTGCCGGCGCGCGCGGGCGAGATCCTGTTCGAGGGCGAACGCATCGACCGCTTGAGCCCCAAGGCGCGCGTGCTGCTTGGCATCGCCCAGGTGCCGGAGGGGCGCCAGGTTTTCGGCGGCCTTTCCGTTGCGGAGAATCTCCGCCTCGGCGCCTATGTCCATCGTCGCGCGCTCGGCGAGAGCGAGCTCGAGGCGCGCATGCGCGAGGTGTGCGCGCTCTTTCCCGTGCTGCTCGAGCGCTTGGGCGAGCCCGTCTCCAACCTCTCCGGCGGACAGCAGCAGATGCTGGTGATCGCGCGCGGCCTCATGGCGCACCCGCGCCTGCTCGTGCTCGACGAGCCCTCGCTCGGGCTTGCGCCCGTGCTGGTCGCGGAGATTTTCCGCCTCATCGCGAGCCTGCGCGACCAGGGCATTGCCATCCTCTTGTCGGAGCAGAACGCCAAGCTCTCGCTCGCGATCGCCGACCGCGCCTATGTCATCGAGATGGGCCGCGTCGCGCTCTCCGGCACGGGGCAAGAGCTCTTGGCCTCGCCCGAGGTGGCCGAGCGCTATCTCGGCGTCGGCCACGCCGTCTCGGTCGCCGACGCCGCGCGCCACGCCCAGCTCGTCGCGCGCCTCAAGGAGATTTTCGCGGCGCGGTGAGGTTCACTCCGCCGCCTTGTCCTTGGCATCGATGCGCGCGATGAGCGCGTCGATCGTCTTGCGCCACTCTTCTTCCGCGTTGGCGCGCAGCGCCGGTAGCGCGTCCGCCTGGTCGGCGACCCAATCGTGGCGCGATGCCGTGGCGCTCGTCAGCATCGGGTCGAGCCCGGCGCGCGCCACCGTCTCGGCCGCCTCGCGCATCTCGGCGGCGCGGCGGCGGCCATGCTTCACGACGCGCTCGATCAGATATCCGGCGAGCTTCTCCCAATCGAGCGGCTTGAAAGTCTCGCCGAGCGAGGCGGTGATGCGGTCCTCGACGCCATAGCGCCGCGCGGTGAGGAAACATTCGAACGCGAGCGCCTCGATCCCCTTGATCATCACGCTGCGGCACATCTTGATCGCCGACGCCTCGCCGATCGCGTCCGCGACCGGCTCCATGCGCAGGCCCGCCGGCGCCAGCAGCCTGGCGAGCGCCGGGCCGCCCGTGCCGCCCAGCAGCATCGGCACCTTGAGCCCATAGGGCGCCACCGGCGCCATGACCGCCGCCTCGACGTAAGTTCCGCCCGACGGCGCAACCGCCTCGGCGTCGGCGCGCTTCGTCTCGGGCGAGACCGAGTTGATGTCGAGAAAGAATTGCCCGGGGCGCAGATATGTCGCCGCCGCGCGCGCCACGTCGATCGCCGCCGTCGCCGTCACGGCGGAAATGACGACGCGCGCGCCGTCCGCCGCCGCCGCCGCCGAGGCGCAGGCATCAGCCCCCATCTCGCGCGCGCGCGAGCGAAACGCAGCGCCTTCGGCCGAATTGTCGAACAGGATGTCGTAGCAGGCGACGCTCCACCCGGCGCCCAGGAATCCTGCCGCGAATGTCCTGCCGAACTCGCCGAAGCCGATGAGGGCGATGCGCCGGTCCTCGATGTCGCTCATAGGATCTCTCCCGACTGTCGCGGAGGCTAACCGACGTTTCCGGGTGTTGGTAGGGGTGGAGCGAAAGACTAGAGTCGAGCCCATGCCCCTCGAGGACTATCGCCGCAAGCGCCGCTTCGAGAAGACGTCCGAGCCCAAGGGCAAGGCGCCGCGCGCCCGAACGCGATCATTGAGCTTCGTCGTCCAGAAGCACGCGGCGAGCCGGCTTCATTATGATTTTCGCCTCGAATATGACGGCGTCCTCAAGAGCTGGGCCGTGCCGAAAGGACCGTCGCTCGATCCAGCCGACAAGCGCCTCGCGGTCCAGGTCGAGGATCACCCGGTCGAATATGGCGGCTTCGAGGGCACGATCCCCGACGGCGAATATGGCGGCGGCACGGTGATGCTGTGGGATCGTGGCACGTGGCAGCCGGTCGGCGATCCGGCCGAGGGCCTCGCCAAGGGCAGCCTCAAATTCGCGCTCTTGGGCGCACGCATGAAGGGAAACTGGGCGCTCGTGCAGATGAAGGGGCCGCGCGGCGCTGGCGGCAAGAACTGGCTCCTCATCAAGGAGCGCGACGCGATGGCGCGGCCGGGCCATGGCGAGGACCTGGTCGCGCGCTTCGAGCGCAGCGTTGCGAGCCGCCGAACGATGGACGGCATCGCCAATTCGGGTGGCAAAGTCTGGCGCTCGAAGCCGCGCTCCTCGGCATTGCGGACGCGCGGCGAGCGGCTTTTGCAAAGCGTTGCCGCGAAGGGGAAGATGCGGGGGCCCGCCGCGCGCCTCGATCCGGCGAAGATCGAAGGTGCCGTGCGCGCGCGCCTCCCCGCCTCGCCGCGGCCCGAGCTTGCGACGCTCGCCGAGGAAGCGCCCGATGGCGCCCTCTGGCTGCACGAGATCAAGTTCGACGGCTACCGCATGCTGGCGCGCATCGCATCGGGCAAGGTGCGCATGCTGAGCCGCAACGGCAAGGACTGGACCGGGCGGTTTCCGCGGATCGAGGCGGCGCTTGGCGTGCTTCCGCTCGACGATGCGGTGGTCGACGGCGAGGTCGTGCATTTGCAGCCGAGCGGCGTCTCGTCCTTCTCGGGCTTGAAGGACGATCTTTCGGCAAACCGCACCGATCATCTCGTCTATTACGTGTTCGACCTTTTGCATCTCGACGGCTATTCGCTGGAGGAGACGCCGCTCGAGGGGCGCAAGACCGCGCTCGAAGCGCTCGTCGCGCCTGCGGCCGAGGGACCGGTACGCTTCAGCGAGCATGTCGCGGAAGACGGCACGCGCTTTTACGCGAAGGCGTGCCGCCTCGACCTCGAAGGGATCGTCTCGAAGCGCCGCCAATCGCCCTATCGCGCCGCGCGCACCGGCGACTGGCTCAAGATCAAATGCGTGAAGCGCGAGGAGTTCATCATCCTCGGCTGGACCGATCCCGCGGGCAAGCGCCGCGGCCTCGGCGCGCTGCTCTTGGGATATTTCGATCCCGCCAAGGTGCTGCGCTTTGCCGGCGCGGTCGGCACCGGCTTCAGCGAGCGCACGCTCGCTGAGCTGCGCCACAAGCTCGATCCACTGGCGCGCAACTCCGCGCCTTCGCCGGAGATCGCGCGCGCAGCGCCGAAAGGCGCGCACTGGGTCGCGCCAAATCTCGTCTCCGAAGTGCAATACAGCGAATGGACCGAGGACGGGCGGCTCCGCCATCCGTCCTATCTCGGTCTGCGCGAGGACAAGGAGCCGGATGACGTGATCCCCGATCGCCTGCGCGCCCGGTCATCGCCGCGCGCCGCATCATCGCCGCGTGCCGCATCATCGCCGGGCAACGCCGCCATCGAACTTGCCGGCGTGCGCCTCACCCATCCCGCGAAAATCCTCTATCCCGAGCCTGGCATCACCAAGCTCGACCTCGCGCAGTATTACGTCGCGGTGGCGGGCGCCATGTTGCCGCATGTGAAGGGCAGGCCCCTGACGCTCGTGCGCGCTCCCGCAGGCGTCGCCGGCAAGAGTTTCTACCAGAAGCATCCGGGCGACGGCGCGCCCGATTCGCTCCACCGCATCGAGATCGACGAGAAGGAAGGCCGCGCCACGTATCTTCTTGCCGAGGATGTCGCGGGCCTCGTGGCGCTCGTGCAGATGGGCGCGCTCGAAATCCATCTCTGGGGCTCGACCCGGCGCGCGCTCGAAAAGCCGGACCGCATCATCTTCGATCTCGATCCCGATGAGGGCCTTCGATGGGACCGGGTTGTCGAGGGCGCGCTTCTGGTGCGCGGTCTCCTCGCCGAGATGGGGCTCGAAACCTGGGTCAAGACGACCGGCGGCAAGGGGCTTCACGTCGTGCTGCCGGTGCGGCCGCACTACGAATGGGACGCCGTCAAATCCTTCGCCCATGCCGTGGCCGACGAGATAGTGCGCCGCCATCCGGACTCCTACACGGGCAATCTCGCGAAGCGCGCGCGGCACGGAAAAATCTTCATCGATTATCTGCGGAACCAGCGGGGTGCCACCGCGATCGCGCCCTTCTCGGCGCGCGCACGAGCGGCGGCGCCAGTGGCTACGCCGATCTCGTGGCGCGAGCTCGAGGGGGGCGTGCGCTCCGACGCCTTCACCGTCAGGACCGTGCCCGCGCGCCTCAGGAAATTGCGGCGCGACCCATGGGCGGGCCTCATCGAGTGCCGCCAGTCGATCCCGGCGGCGGTCATGCGCAAATTCCGCTAGTGTCCCGATTCCGAAGTTCGCTCCTCTCCCCGCGTGCGGTCAGAGGCGGGGGAACTTCAAATCCGCCACACTAGCGCGGTATGATGCGGCGGGCTTTCGCGAGGAAGAGAGATGCCGCGCTACCGCAAACTCGGCTATGTCGCGCTCAATGTCGCCGATCTCGCCCGCTCGCGCGCGTTCTACGAGAACCAGCTTGGGCTCGAGCCGAGCGGCGAAGGGGCGGGCGCCTTGTTCTTCCGCTGCGGCTTCGAGCATCACGCGGTGGCGCTTTACGAGGGAGCGCCGGGGCTGAAGCGCGTGGGCTTCGAGCTCGAGGACAGCTCGCTCGACGCGGCCCAGCGCGAACTGGAAGCGCACGGGCTCGAAATCACGCCAGTGCCGCGCGAGACCTGCGCCGCGCTCCATATCGACCGCGCCATCCGCGTGGTCGAGCCGTTCACGGGCGCCACCTTCGAGTTCTACGGCGCGATGCGTGAGCTGAGCGCGCCCTATCTTCCGCGCCTCGCCAGGATCCAGCGCATCGGCCATGTCGTGCTGAAGGTGCCGGATTTCGCCGCCGCGTGTGATTTCTATACGCGCGTCCTCGGATTTCGCGTCTCCGACCTGATCGACGGGCAGGCCTGCTTCATGCGCTGCCATCCGAGCCCCTATCACCATGGCGTGGCGCTCATCAACGCCGGCGTGGCGCAGCTCCATCACGTCAATTTCATGGTCAGCGAGATCGACGATATCGGCCGCGCCATCTCGCGCTTTTCCAAAAACGGCGTGCGCGTCGTCTATGGGCCGGGACGCCATCCGCCCTCGGGCAGCATGTTCCTCTATTTCCTCGATCCCGACGGCCTCACGCTCGAATACAGTTTCGGCATGGAGGAATTTCCCGAGCTCGACGCGCGCCGCCCGCGCCTGTTCGAGCCGGTGCGCGAAAGCTACGACTACTGGGCGAGCTTTCGCGATCCCGAGAACTATGCGGCGAAGGGCGCGATCGAAAACGTTCTCTCGAATTCCCGGCGCGCCGCCGCGAGCTGAACCTTACCGCTTCCCCTTCTTCGCGGCTTTCTTGGCGGGCGCGGGCGGCTTTGCGGCGGGGCGTGGCGCTGCCGCGGTGGCGGCGGGCGCCGGCGTCGTGCGCGGCGGGTCACCCAGCATGTCGGCGCAGCCCGCGCGCGTCGCCCAGTATTCCCAGGCGCGATAGAACTCGGCGCCGTCGGGGCGCATCTCGAGCCGGTTGTCGATCTCGCCCGGCTGCAAGCCCTTGACCGGACCGCCGAGCCGGATCGCGTCGAGCAGCACGCGGGCGTTCCGCGGCATGTTGACGGCAAGCCGCACCACCTCACGCACCGAGCGCCCGGCGGCGGCGAAGCCGTGGCCGCGCATCAGCACCGCGCGATCGTTGGCGAGCCGCTCGGCGAGGTCGCGCCCCTGCGCCATGGTGGAGACCAGGAGGTTCGTGTCGCCGAACCGGTTGGCGATGTCCCAGACCGGGATGCGGTGGCCCAAGGGACCGGCCGAATGGATCACCGGGCGCAGCGGCGTCGGGCTGATGCTGAACGGCAGTACGTCGAGCGCGTGGCTGTGCACCACGCCCATCACCTCCGGCCGCGCCTCGTAGATCGCGCCGTGGATGTGGCGCTCGATATAGAGCGCGCGCTTTTCCTCGCGCACCGGCCGGCCGTCGAGCGTGCATTCGACGATGTCGTCGAGCGTGACCAGCTCGGGGCTGCGCGATACCGAGATGAAATAGCGCTTCGGGTCGCGCAGGCTGCGCACGCTGATATGGCCGTAGGCGTCGCAAATGCCTTCGTGCCCGAGGATGCGATTGGCGACCACGAGGTCGCGCAGCAGGTCGTCGAGTTCGCTCATGTGCTTGGCGTCCCCCCTTTTGCCGCGGATAATTTCAGGAAAGCGAGGCTCCGATCAAGCGCCGGCGTCGGCGCGCCTCCAGCCAGCGCTTGCCGGGGAGCGCACGCCGGCGCATGATCGGGCTCTTGGGAGGATGAAAAATGTTTGTTAAATCAATAAGTTACTTGGCAAAAGCCGCAACCGTGGCGGCACTCGCCGCTGGCCTCGCCGGCCCGGCTTCGGCGCAGGAAAAACTCCGCGACGTAAGCCTCGCCGTGCCCGCCTTCAGCCTCAGCTTCGCGCTCGTCTATCTCGCCGACGATCTCGGGCTCTGGCAAAAGCACGGGCTCGACGTGAAGAGCACGCTCATTGCCGGCGTGGGCTCGGCCAACGCCGTCATTTCCGGCAGCGCCGATGCCGGCATCGCCTCGCCGCCGACCGTGACGCGCGCCGCCGCGCACGGCCAGAAGCTGCTCGCGATCGTCGCGATGCAGGACCGGCTCTTCGTCGAGACCTCGATCCGGAAGGATCTTGCCGAAGCGGCGGGATTCGATCCCAAGGCGCCGCTCGAAAAGCGCGTCCAGGTTCTGAAAGGGCGCACCATCTCGGTCGATTCGATCAACTCGATCATTCACGCCTACCTGCGGCTTCTGGCGCATATCGGCGGCTTCGATCCCGAAGCGATCCGCGTCGCGCCGATGCAGCCGGCCAACATGGTCGCCGCCTTCGAGGCGCACCAGATCGACGGCATCACCATGTCGCTCCCTTGGCCGGAGGAGCCGGTGCTGAAAGGCGAGGCGGTGATCGTCGCGAGCGGCCTGAAGGGCGACCCGTCCGACATGGTGCCGTTCGCCAACACACTCCTCGTCGTGCGGCCCGACACGTGCGACAGCCGCAAGTGGTTGTGCCAGGGGATGGGCGGCGCGCTCGCGGACGCCGCTTCCTACGTCAAGGATCATCCGGCCGATGCGCTGGCGCTCTTGGAAAAGCGCTTCCCGACGCTCGATCCGGAGCTCATGGCGGCGTCGTTCGCGGCGATGCGCGATGTCACGCCCTCGCCGCCCATCCCGCTCGCGGCCGAGCTGCCGAATGCCGAGAGGCTCAACATCGAGGCGGGATTGATGAAGCCGGAGGAACGCCTCGCGAGCTACGACGGGCTCTTCACCGATGTCTACGCCAAGTAGGCGCCTAGAGCTCCATCGCGCGATCGGTCGGGCGCCAGGAGAGCGCGCGGCGCTCCAGGAAATTGACGAGCGCGTTGATGACCAGCACGAGCGTCGTCGCCACGACGATGCCGGCGAAGACGCCGACCGTGTCCGACAATTCGCGCGCATGCTCGATATAGTGGCCGACGCCCTCGGTCGAGACGAGGAACTCGCCGACGATGCAGGCCGAGACGGCGCGCGGGAACGCGATCTTGAGCGAGGTGAAGACGAACGGCAGCAGCGAATTCCAGATCACCTCGCGCGAGATCCTGGTCTCGCTCGCGCCGATGATGCGCGCCATGCGCACGAGGCGCTGGTCGACGCCGCGGATGCCGGCGAAGACGTTGACGAACGGGATGTAGAACACCATCAGCGTGACGATGACGAGTTTCGGCGTGTCGCCGATGCCGAACCACAGTATGAGCCACGGCGCGAGCGCGTATTTCGGAATCCCCTGCGAGCCGAGGATGTAGGGCTCGATCGCCTCGGTCCAGCGCTTGGAGCGGCGCAGCGCGAACGGCAACAGCACGCCGGCGATCCCGCCGACGAAGAAGCCGATGCACGAGACCCGCATGGTCGCGCCGATATCGACGAACATTTCGCCGCTCGCGGCAATCTCCCAAAGCCGCTTCGCCACGTCGACCGGATAGGCGAAGAAGATCGAGCCGAACGTCTCGGCGCCCTCCTGCCAGCCGATCAGCAGGGCGACCGCGAGCAGGATGCGCCCGACCGTGACGATGGTCTTCTTCGAGACGAGCGGCTCGCGCTCGACGAAGCTCGATGCCCGTTCGACAGTGGTCATAGCACCTCCGCCCGGATGCGCTCGTAGAGCTCGGTGAAGCCAGGCAGCGTCAGGAAGCTCTTGACGCTGCGCGGCCGCGGAATGGGGATCGCGTGCTCGGCCTGGATGCGCGCCGGCTGGCGCGACAGGACGAGCGTGCGGTCGCCGAGGAGGATCGCCTCGGTGATGTCGTGCGTGACGAAGACGATGGTCTTGCGCCCGAGGCTCCACAGCCGCAGCAGGTCTTCCTGGAGCTGCATGCGCGTCTGCGCGTCGACCGCCCCGAACGGCTCGTCCATCAGGATGATGGGCGGGTCGTAGACGAGCGTGCGGATGAGCGCGGTACGCTTCCTCATGCCGCCCGACAATTCGTGCGGATAGTATTTCTCGTAGCCCTTCAATCCGACCGCGCCGATCAGCGTCTCGGCGTGTGCGCGCGACGTGTCGTCGAGTCGCCCCTGGACCTCGAGCGGAAAGAGCACGTTGTCGATCGTCGTGCGCCACGGCAGCAGGTTGTCGTCCTGCGTCACATAACCGATGCGGCGGTTCAAGCCCGGCCGCATCGCCTTAGGATCGGCGCAGCCGATCGTCGCGCCCTCGAACAGGATCTCGCCCGAGGATGCGACATCGATCTGCGCGATCATGTTGAGAAGCGTCGATTTGCCCGCGCCCGAGGGACCGATGATCGTCAAGAACTCGCTGGCGTGCACGGAAAAGCTCAAATCCTGAATCACCCAGGGCGGCGGCTCGCGCCCCTGCCGCGCCGGAAAGCGTTTGGCGAGATTGCGGATTTCGAGAAGCGGCTGAGCCATGGCTCAATTGCCGCCAAACGCCGCCGTCTCGGGCGGCCGCCATCTGAGGAGCACCGCCTCGGTCGCATCGACGCCCCAGCCGACGGCATGCACCAGGATCGTCGCGGCCAGGATCGCGACAAAGCATTGCGTCGTGTCAAAATTCATCGCGCCGACCTGGACGAGATAGCCCAAGCCCCGGTTCGACGAGATCAGCTCGGTGATGACGGCGGCGCCGATCGCATAAGGAAGGCCGATGCGGAAGCCCGCGAAAATGTACGGCACCGCGAGCGGGAACACGATCTTGCGCGCGACCTGCTGTTCCGAGGCGCCCATCACCTGCGCCATCTGCACGAGCTTCGCGTCGAGCGAGCGCACGCCCGAGAGCGTGCTGAAATAGACGATGAAGAAAAGGACGCTCGCGACGAGCGCGATCTTCGATTCCGTGCCGATGCCGAACCACAGGATGAAGAGCGGCGCCAATGCGAGCTTCGGCGCGCCATAGCCGCCCACCATGAAGGGATCGAGGATCGCCACCATGATCGGGCTGCGGCGCAGGATGAAGGGCAGCACCACGGCCGGCACGCCGCCGATCACGGCGCCGACCGCCGCTTCCTCGATCGTGTAGCCCGACTGGCGGATCAGCTCGCCGTTGAACAGCGTCACGAAGAAGCGCGATATCGTGAGCCACGGCGTGCTCACCCAATAGACGCCAAGCGTCATGCCCGCCACCTGCCACAGCGCGAGCAGGACGATGGCGACGATCGCCCGGTCCATATGCGTCCGCCAGCGCGTCATGGCGCGTCTCCCTCGCTCACTGCGGCTGGCCATAGACCGGCACGAACACTTCCTCGAGCGGAAGCTTTCGCGCGGTCAGGTTCTGCTCGTAGAGATATGTCACGAGGGCGTCGAGCGTCGGCCGGTTCGCCTCGATGCCGTAGGGCCATGGATCGCCCTTGAACACCTCCTCGATCTCCTCGAGCTCGGTGCCGAGCCACGGCAGCATGTAGCGCGTCGCGCCCTCGAACTTCATCTTCTCGAGCTGACGGTTCTTCGACTGGTTGAAGGCGTTGAAGAGGCTCGTCGCCACGAACGGGTTCTTCTCGTAGACCGAGCGCTTCAGCGCGACGAGGTGCATGATCGGGAAGATGCCGGTGCGGCGATAGTAGTCGAGCTCGACCTCGCGGAAATTCGGGAAGAGGCGCTCGACGTCGGGATTGCGTCGATAGGCCTTGGGCATGGAAGTTGCCGTGATGGCGTCGATCTTGCCCTCCTCCAGAAGATCGGAGAGCGACTTGTCGGCGGGCGCGGTCTCGATGTCGGCGGGCTTCAAGAGCGGCAGCACGGTCGGGTTGCCGTGCGAGCCCGTGTGGTTCAACGCGCCCTGCACCCAATGGATTTTCGAGCAATCGACGCCGTATTCGTGCTGAAGGAAACCGCGGATGAAGATCGCCGCCGTCTGCGTGTAGAGCGGCACGCCGACCTTGCGGCCTTCGAGGTCCTTCGGCTTCCTGATGCCGGACTTGCGGTTGATCGAGACGTGGCCGTGGCGGAAGACGCGCGACGGGAACACGGGCAGCGCCACGAACGGGCTCTGCTTCGCGCCGATGCGCTGGATCGTTTCCGAGCTCGACATCTCCGAGAGATCGAACTCCTGGCCGCCCGCCATGCGGTCGAAAATGTCGCGCGGGTTGTCGATCGCGATGAAATTGAGATCGATCCCGTCCGCTCGCACCTCGCCGGTATAGAGCGGCAGCATGCGGTCATAGAGCCCGCACGCGAACGTCAAAGGCAGATTGGCCATCGTTCCTCCCTAATGCGCGCGCCTCATTGGTCTTCGCTGCGCAAGAATCCCAACCGGTCGAGCACCGGCTCGTCGGTGACGCGGAACAGCACGGCGCCCTTCTTCGTGCCGTGGAAGTGCGTGTGCCACGACGGCGCCACCACGACGTCGCCGCGCGCCCACTGGAAATGATGGCCCTCGACCGTCGTCGATCCCTCGCCCTCGACCACGGCATAGAGTGTGTTGGCGGTGCTGCGGTAGGCGCGCGTCGTCGCGCCCGGCCGAAGCCGCATCATGGCGAGCGCCATCGTGTCGAGCGCGGGATTGCCCAATGCCACCGACGTGCCGTGCCGGCCCGTCGGATCGGGCGAGGCGTCCTCGAGCCGCCGCTCGGTCTCGCGCCACGGGAAGAGGAGCGGGGAGTCCGGCGCCTCGGGCGCGTTGTCCTCGAATTCGTCGGGATGCGGCTCGAAGAACATCGGGTCGAGCAGATGGACGAGCGGCACGTCGAGGAAATCGAGCCAATAGGCGCGGCCCGCGCTGTCGTTGCCGTGCCCGTGCCAGCACCAGTTCGGCGTCAGTACCACGTCGTTCATGCCCATCGGCAGCTTCTTGCCGTTGACGGTGGTATAGGCGCCGGGTTCGGCGTCGAGCACCAGGCGCAGCGCGTTCGGCGTGTGCCGGTGCGAGCGCGCCTTCTCGTGCGGCATGATCATCTGATAGGCCGCGACGAGCGTGCGCGACGTCGCATAGGAATTGCCCTCGAGCGGATTGACGAGGATGAGATTGCGCCGCTCGGCGAGCTCGGTGTTGATGAGCCGCCCGGCCGCGTCGAGCGCCGCCTTCGCCTGGACATAGCGCCAGTGATAGGGCGGGAAAGTCTGGTGCGGGAGCGGCCACAGCGACGGCGTCGCCTTCGCCCACCCGGCGCCGAGCCCGATCGTGGCAAGCTGCGGATAAAGCGCCTCGAGCGTACCGGCCCCGGCAAGTGCGTCCGGGCTGGGTGAAAGCATGGCGGGCCTCCCGCGGCTCTTGGTACTGGGGACCTGCGGCCCTGTAAAGCCCGCCCGACTCCCTCTCCCCCGTGGGGCGAGATGCGTTGGCGCGCGATGGAACCCGTGTCCTGTGCGGGCCGTTCAGGCCCGGGCGCAAACAAGCGCCGGGAAAGGGAAAACGCATGGTCCGCTGTCTCGCTCTCGCGGCGATCGGTCTCGCCGCCGGCATCGGTGCCGCCGCGGCGCAACAGCCGCCGCCGCCGGTCTACGATCCCAACAACAGTTTCGGGCTCTCCAATGCCGGTGTCGCGCCCGGACCCTACCTCAAGTTGGACGGCGGCTATTCCTGGGGCGCCAGCTCCAAGTTCGGCAACAGTCCGGTGTTCGGCGGTGGCCTCGGCTGGCGCTTCGCGCCGTTCTTTCGCATGGACGCGACATTCGATTACCGCAGCGATGGTTCGTTCAAGCCGGCGGGCAATGCGGGCTTCACGAACTGGGCGGCAATGCTCAACGGCTATATCGACTTCAACGTGCCGTTCCTGCGCCCGTTTGTTCCTTATATCGGCGCGGGCGCCGGCATCGACCAGAACAAGGTCAACGGCTCGATCGTGACGGTCTCCGGCACCACGCCCGCGAGCCTGACCGGCAGCAGCAAGAACCAGTTCGCCTGGCAGGCCATGGCGGGGATGTCGTGGTATCTCTCGCCCAACCTCGCGCTCGACGTGAGCTATCGCTTTTTCTACGGTGGCCGCGCGGAATCGGGCTCGGGCACCGGCTTCCCGGTGCGCGGCGACTATACCGCGCACGAGGTTCTGGGCGGGCTGCGCTGGGGCTTCTAGCCAGGGCTCAGCGGCTGGCGACGAGCGGCAGCGCGTAGCGGGGATCGATCAGGTCCTCGGCCTTGACCTCGCCGCGCAACAGGTTCTGCGCCTTGTACCAGTCGATCTGGCGCTCGATGTCGGCGGTCGAAATGCGGCCCTCGCCATCGACATAGGGGATCGCCTTCATCAGCTCCTCAGGCGCAACGCCGGTGAAGTCCGCCATGATCTTGAGCACGGCGGGCGCGTCGGGGCCGTTCACCTGCTTGCCGTCGGCCGACACGAAGGCGCTGTTGAAGTCGCGCACGCCGTGCCGGTAGGCGACGAGGAAGCGCTTCACGAGATCGCCCTTCTGGTTCGCGATGTCGGTCCTGGTGAAGAGGGCGCTGCCGGTGCTGAAATCGGGCGCCACGTCGCTCACCCATCCGGCGAGCTTGGCGCTGCCCTTGGCGAGCGCCGCGAGCGCGGGCGTGTCCGGCATCACCGCGGCATCGACCGTGTTGCCGGCGAGCGCGGCGATGACGTTGGTGTTCGATTGCAGCGGCCGGACCGTCACCGCGCTCAACGGATAGCCGAATTTCTCCGCGGCGCGCCCGATCGAATAATGCAGGCTCGTGCCAAGCTGCGTGATCGCGACCGAATGACCGGCGAAATCCTTGGGCGAGGTGAGCCCCGCCGCGTATGCCTTGGGCGAGGCGAGATAGGCCAGATTGTGGAAGCCCGCATGCTCGCCGCCCGAGGCGGCGATGAGGCGCAGCTCGCCGTGGCTTGCAAGCGTGTAGAAGCTCGCCGAGAGGCCGGAGACGCCGAAATCGGTCGCACCCGAGGCGACGCCGACGGCGATCGGCTGCGCCGAATTGAAATAGAGCATCTCGACGTCGATGCCCTCGGCCTTGAAATAGCCGCGCGCCAGCGCGATCGGCACGCCCGGATAGCCCAGGAGCTTGCTGATCCCGACCTTGACCCCTTCCGCGCGCGCCGGCGCGGCGAGCGCGAGGAATGCTGCGGCGAGCAAAAGGAGCATTCGTTTCATTTCTCGCATCCCCATCACAGCTCGACGATCGTGCGCGGCGTCTTGTGCAGGCGCTCGGCGCCGGTCTCGCCGACCAGGAAATTGTCGCACACGGTGATGAAATAGCGCTCGGTCGCCCAGCTCGGATGGATGCCGATATTCATGCCGGGCGCGAGCGTCATGGTCTCGTCGTCGCGGATCAGGGGCCGCTCGACCACGTCGTAGCCCTGGCCGTGGCAATGGAGCCGCGTCTCCTCCGGCAGCTTCTTGCCGCGCATCCACGACTGGTACTCGGCGAAAATCTCGCGGCACGAGGCACCGGGCTTGAGCAGCTTCACCGTGAAATCCTGCGCCTCGACCGCCTGGCTCCAGGCATCGACCAGCTCCTGCGGCGCCTTGCCCAGGGTGACGAGCCGGCCGATATGGACGAAGAAGCCGCCCGGCCCGGTATTCTCGGCCTGCCAGAACATCACGTCGCCGCCCGCGAGCTTGCGGCCCTGCTGGTTCCTCGGGCGGATGAAGGCCGGCCGGCCCTCGGGCGAAGACGAGCCGAGGAAATATCCCGTCTCGCTGCCCAGGAGTTGGCCCTGATATTGCGACCAGGCCATCACCTCGAAATCGCTCATGCCCGGCTCGATATGCGCCATCGCGCGGCGCAGCACCTCGTCCTGCAGCGCCGCCGTCGCGCGGATGAAGCCCAATTCGGCTTCGCTCTTTTTTGCCTTCAACGCATCGATGATCGCCGTCGCATCGCCGAGCGCCGCGCCCAGACCTTTCTCGATCGCGTGTCCTGAGCCGAACGCCATCTGGTTGGGTCCAACGACGCCGACCGTGCGATAGCCGCCGCGCTTCAATTCCGCCGCCACGAGCTCGGCGTCGTACGGCACGCAGTAGCCGATCGCGGGAAAGGCCGGCGTGGTGCGGCGCCGGCCGATGCCTGGCAAGGTCGCGTCCTCGCCTTTCAGGTCGCTCTCGCCATGGAGCGGCCCGTGGCACACGAGCGTCATCAGCCCGTCTTGCGGGAAGATCACGGTCTGCGGATATGAGCCTTGCGCCGAGACGCCGGTGAACCAGCGGAAATATCCACCGGTGCCGGCGAGGTTGTTGGCGCCCTGCACGACGAGCGCGTCGAACCCCGCCTCGCGCATTGCCGCGCGCGCGAGGCGCCAGCGCCGCTCGAGCTCGGCGAGCGGAATGGGATTGCAGATGCGCGGATCGGGATAGGGCATGGCGTGCTCCTTTGGCGTCACCGCTTTACCACGTCGGCGCGCGCGGTTGAAGGCCGCGCGCCGATGCGGCAGAGTGTGCGAAAAGATCGGGAGGAATGATGCCCATGCGGATCGCGCTGCTCGCCATCGCCGCGCTCGTGGCGTTTTGGGCGCCCGCGCCCGCCTCGGCGCAAGAGAAGCCGTGGCGCCACGGCATCATCCTGGCGAAGAGCGACGCCGGCATCTTCTTCACCATCATCGCCAAGGGCTTTGCCGAGAAGCAGGGGCTGAAGCTCGAGCTCGATCAGTTCAACTCCGACGTGGTCGAGCTTCAGGCCTTGATCGCCGGCGATATCGACAGTTTCGACGGCGGGCCGGGTGCGGCGATGGTGGCGGCGGCGCGCGGCGCCGACGTCAAGGTGATCGGCTGCGAATGGCCGGGCGTGCCGTACGTCGTGTTCGCGAAGCCCGCGCTCAAATCGCCGCAGGATCTGAAGGGCAAGCTCATCGCCATCTCGCAGCCGGGCGCCAATCCCGACGTGGTTGCGCGCGCGCTCCTGGCGAAATACGGCATCGCCAATGCCGACGTGCGCTTCGCCAATCTCGGCGGCGATCTCGACCGCTTCAAGGCCGTGGTCGCGGGCGTCGCCGATGCGACCGTCGTCTCGAACGAATACATGCCGATCGCCGAGCAGCAGGGGCTGACCGTGCTCGCGCAAGCGAAGGACTTCGTTCCGCAATTCATGCGCATCTGCATTTTCGCGACCGGCAAGACCTTGGCCGCGCGGTCCGATGACGCGGCGCATTTTCTGGCGGCCGAGATGGCGGCCTTGAACTACGCGCTCGGACATCGCGACGAGACGATCGCGCTGACGCACGCGACGATCCACGACAAGCCGGACGATCCGCGCCCCGCCTTCATCTATGACGACGCGGTGAAGACGCACGCGATCGATCCCGAGATGCACATCCCGCTCGACAAGCTGCAATGGATGGAAGAGCAGGCGCTGCGCGACAAGGTCCTGCCGGGGCCCTACGATGTGACGAAGATGGTGGACGGGAGCATCCGCGCCAAGGCGCTGGCGCTCCTGGCGAAATAGGAGGATCGCGCCATGACGCTCGCGACCGCGAAGTTTGCCGCCGTGCTGGCCGGGCTTTCGGTGGCCTTGAGGACCTGGCGCCGGCTTTATCCCGCGTTCGGCGAACGCCTCAAGGAGCGCAACCTCGTAGCGCAAATCTGGGCGAAGGACGAGGAGGTCGGGCGCTGGTTCCAGTTCGCCGACGGGCGCGTGCGCTCGGGATCGGGCCGGCACCAGAAACCCGACATCACGCTCTTCTTCAAGAACGCTTCGATCGCGGCGAAGCTTCTGATGCCGCCCATCAACTGGCTCGACCAGATCAACGCCCAGAAGGACTTCAAGCTCGGCGTCGACGGGCCCGAGGACCTCACCAACTGGTTCGCGCAGACGATCATGATGATCCAGTCGGCGCGCTGGAAGATCGGAACGCCGTTCCCCGACGGTACGATCCGCTATTGCAACATGACGAATGGCGGGCCGGTCTTCGTCCATGTGAAGGACGGCAAGATCCTGCGCATCACGCCCATTGATTTCGACGCGAGCGACGCGCAGCCCTGGACGATCGAGGCGCGCGGGGAAAAATTCACGCCGCCGCGCAAGACGACGCTCGCGCCGCACGGCCAGAACTACAAATCGGTGGTTTATTCGCCCGACCGCCTGCTCCATCCGATGAAGCGCGTCGATTTCGATCCGAACGGCGCCCGCAATCCGCAGAACCGCGGCAAGTCCAAATACGAGCGCATCTCCTGGGACGAGGCGTTGACGATCGTCTCATCCGAGATCAAGCGCCTCAAAAGCACCTATGGGCCCGGCGTGATGGCGGTCTCGCACGGCTCGCATCACACCTGGGGCAATATCGGCTACTACCTTTCGGCGTTGCACCGCTTCAAGAACGCGGTCGGCCACACCGCCGTCCACCACAACCCCGATAGCTGGGAGGGCTGGTACTGGGGCGCCGTCCATCACTGGGGCTACTCGCTCCGCGTCGGCCAGAGCGAGACCTACGGCACGGTCGAGGATTGCCTCCAGAATTGCGACATGATCGTATTCTGGTCGGCCGATCCCGAGACGACGAGCGGTTCCTATGGCGCGCAGGAAGGAACGGTGCGGCGCCAATGGCTCAAGAACCCGAAGCTCGGCATCAAGATCGTCCACGTCGATCCCTACTACAACGCATCGGCGCAGTTCCTGCCGGGCAAGTGGCTCAGCCCCGCGCCCCACCACGTCGCCCGCGATGGCGATGGCGATCGCCTATGTCTGGGTGAAGGAAGGGCTCTACGACAAGGAGTACGTCAAAACGCACACGGTCGGGTTCGACGTGTGGAAAGCCTATCTCCTCGGCGAGGAGGACGGCATCGCGAAGACGCCCGAGTGGCAGGAGGCCGAAACCGGCGTCCCGGCGAAGGACGTGCGCGCCTTGGCGCGCGAGTGGGGCCGAAAGCGCGTCTATCTCGCGCCCGGCGGGTGGGGCAACGGCCATGGCGGCGCGTGCCGCAACCAGACCGGCATCCAGTGGGCGCGCGTCATGGTGTGCCTCATCGCCATGCAGGGGCTCGGTAAGCCCGGCATCAACATGGGCAACCTGCAATGGGGCTGCCCGATCGATTTCAATTTCTATTTCCCGGGCTATGCCGATGGCGGCATGTCGGGCGATCTCGACGGCACCTCGATGCCGGTCGAGCTCTATCAGCGCATGCCGCAGCTCCCGACCATGAACACGCCCTCTCAGCGCATCCCGCGCATTTTCCTGCCCGAGGCGATCGCCGACGGCAAGGCCGAGGGCTGGCCCTGGGTCGGCAAATCGATCGAGCATCAGTTCGCGCGCTTCCAATATCCCGCGCCCGGCCACGCGCCCGTGCGCATGCTCTACAAATATGGCGGCTCGATCTTCGCCACCATGAACAACACCAACCGCCACGTGCGGATGTACCAGTCGGACAATCTCGAGTTCGTGGTGAACCAGTCGATCTGGTTCGAGGGCGAGGCGAAATTCGCCGACGTGATCCTGCCCGCCTGCACCAATTTCGAGCGGCCGGACATCAGCGAATGGGCGGGATTGGGCGGCTACGGCCATCACGGCCAGCAGCAGTTGAACCACCGCGTCATCGTGTTCCAGGCGCCGTGCATCAAGCCCTTGGGCGAATCGCGCTCGGACTACTGGATCTTCAACGAGATTTCGAAACGCCTCGGCCTCGCCAACTATTTCTCCGAAGGCGTCAACGAGATCGACTGGGTGAAACGCATGTTCGACGGCTCGGATCTGCCATCGCACATTTCGTGGAAGGAATTTTTGCGCAAGGGCTATTACGTCGTGCCCTCGGAGAAGGAAAAGCTGCGCGCGCCGGTGTCGTTTCGCTGGTTCGCCGAGAACCGCAAGAAGGACGTGCCCGAGCCGCAGCCGCTCCCGTCGGACTACGCGCAGGAATATCTGAAGGGGCTCCAGACGCAGTCGGGCAAGCTCGAATTCGAGTGCAACAGTCTGAAGCGCTTCAAGGACCCGGAGCGGCCGCCGATCGTCAAGTACGAGCCGTCCTGGGAAGGCCCGCACAGCGGCGCCCTCTACGAGAAATTCCCGCTTCAGCTTCTGACGCCGCACTCGAAATACAGTTTCCACACCCAGGGCGACGGCAAAGACAGCTTCCTGCTCAACATCCCCGATCACCGGGTGCTCGTGGACGGATATTATTATTGGATCGTGCGCCTCAACGCCGAGGACGCGAACGCGCGCGGCATCCGAAAGCACGATCTCGTCAAAGTGTGGAACGAGCGCGGCGCCGTCATCTGCGCCGCGCTGCCGACGCAGCGCCTGCCGCGCGGCGTGTGCCACGGCTACGAGTCCTCCGCGATCTACGATCCGATGGGCGAGCCCGGACGCTCGGTCGATCGCGGCGGCTGCCTCAATCAGCTGACGCCCGAGCGCACGCAGACCCGCACCACCCATTCGCTCGCGGGCTCGCAATCGCTCGTCCAGGTCGAGAAATGGGACGGCCGCACCGAGCACGTCTCGGCGACGTTCGCCGGCGAGAAGCGGCCCGAGCCCGCCCGCGCGGCCGAGCTCGTGCCGGCGCAGTAGAATAAATTCTTAACGCCGAGGGCGCGGAGGATGCGCAGAGGACGCGGAGGATGACGGAGAATGAGATCGGCGACAGAGTCATTTCTGCCGCCATGAAAGTTCATTCATCCGTCGGTCCCGGTCTCCTCGAGAGTGCCTACGAGGTTTGTCTCGCGCACGAACTGGGGAAGCAAGGTTTGTCGATCCGTAGACAAGTCTCAGTCGCGATCCATTATGAAGAGCTGCTGATCGAGAATGGGTACCGGATTGATCTCCTGGCGAATGAGCGAGTCGTGATCGAGCTGAAGGCGCTTGAGACGATTCTGCCTGTCCATCGCGCTCAGCTCCTCAGCTACCTCCGCCTCGGCGGCTTCAGGCTGGGGTATCTGTTGAATTTCAATGTCGCGCATATGCGCGACGGCATCGCGAGAATCGTCAATGGCCTCTAATCCCTCTGCGTCCTCTGCGAATCCTCCGCGTCCTCCGCGTTAAAGGGTCCCTCGCCATGGATAAATGGAACATGATCATCGACGTGGCGGAGTGCACCAACTGCAACAACTGCACGCTCGCCGCGATGGACGAGTATGTCGGCAATGCCTGGCCCGGCTACAGCGCGCCGATGCCGAAGCACGGCCACCGCTGGATCGACATCCTGCAAAAGGAGCGCGGCCAGGCGCCGTCGATCGACGTCGCCTATGTGCCGACCATGTGCAACCACTGCGATGATGCGCCCTGCATCAAGGCGGCGAAGGACGGCGCCATTCAAAAACGCGAGGATGGCATCGTGCTGATCGATCCGGTGAAGGCGAAGGGACAGCGCCAGCTCGTCAAGGCTTGCCCCTACGGCCATATCTGGTGGAACGAGGTCGAAGACGTGCCGCAAGCCTGGCCGTTCGACGCGCATCTCCTCGATCACGGCTGGAAGGAGACGCGCGGCAGCCAGTCCTGTCCCACCGGCGCGATGAAATCGCTGAAGATCGCGGACGAGGCGATGGCGCTGTTGGCCGAGGAGCAGGCGCTCGAGACGATGCGGCCCGAGCTCGGCACCCGCCCGCGCGTCTGGTACCGCAATCTCTGGCGCTATACGCGCTGCTTCATCGCGGGCTCGGTCTCGGCCGAAGCCGCGGGCGTCGTCGATTGCGTCGCCGGCGCGCGCGTCAGGCTCAGGAAGGACGCCACCCTCGTCGCCGAAGCCACGACCGACGCTTACGGCGATTTCAAGTTCGATCGCCTCGAACAAGGCTCGGGCATTTATCTCGTCGAGATCGACGCGCCCGGCCGTGCGCCGAAAACCGTCGCGGCGACGCTCGGCGAAAGTCTCTCGCTCGGCGAGATCAGGCTCTAGTCATTCGGCCGCCGATCCCACCGGCGTCGGCGCGCCCGGCGCCGCGCGCGCCGCGAAGCGATAGGGCCCGAGCGCAGCAGCAACCCGCACATCACGACGATGAGGCCCGTCTTCACCATCATCATCGGCACGTAGCTGCCGACTTGTCGTGCGATGAGGCCCAGAGGAACGGCCCGAGCCCGACGCCCAGGCTGAAGAACGCGAACATCGTGGCATAGACCGCGCCGAACGAGCGCAGCCCGAAATAGCGGCTGACGAGGAAGGCCATGATGTCGACCTCGGCGCCGATGCCGAGCGCCGCACAGGATCGCGCCGACGAACGGCTGATAGCCGGCTCGCCAACATCGCGATGCCGATGCCGGACGCGATGAAGAAGAAGGAAGCGACATAGGGCCCGTGGATGCTTGTCGAGGCAGAAGCCCGAGACGATCCGCCCGCCGGTCAGCGCGATGCCCGAGGCCGAAAGCGCGCCAACGGCGACCGCGAGCGACACGCCGCGATCGGTCAGCAGCGCCACCACCTGCGTCAGCGTGCCGTTGATCGCGATGGGCGCGAGGAAGAACGCGACCGTCATCGCGGTAAAGCGCCAATCCTTCAGCACCGCCTCGGTCCAGGTGATAGCCCGGGATCGGAGGTGTCGTTCTTGCGGCCGCTCGCGCTCCGGCAGGATCGGCGGCTCGCGCTCGAAGAGATAGAACCGGGATGAGCGCCAGCACGAAGATGGCGACGCCCATGCCGACGAAGGCGGCGCGCCAGCCGTAATGCACGATGAGATAGCTGTCGTAGGGCGGGATGATGGCGACGCCGAGGCCGACGCCCGCGATCGCGATGCCGAGCGCCAGCCCGCGGTCCTTGTCGAACCACGCGGCGATCGCCTTGGTATAAGCGATCGGCGATTGCCCGGCGCCGAAGAGATGCTGGAAGCCGAACAGCAGCACGAGCATGTAATAGGGCGTGCGCAGGAAAGGCGAGACAGGCGGTTCCGATGGCGATAGCCGACGATCATCACCATGTGCACGACGCGCAGCCCATAGCGGTCGATCGCCTTGCCGAAGAACGGCGTGATCGCGAGAAAGAAGGAACGAGCCGATAGACCGGCGCCGACAGCAGCTCGCCGCGCGAGATGCCGAGGTCCTTGGTGATCGGGACGATGAAGACGGCGAACGAGAAGCTCTGGATCACGCCGCTGTTCGCGGTGAGCCCGAGAGCGCCGCCGCCACCATCCACCACTCGGCTGCGGAATATGCCACTCGTCAGCATCGCATCTCCTCCCATCGCGCGCCGTGCCGGTTCGGCACGATCTTTTTCGTGCGCCCAGTCTAAACCGGGGAAATGCGGCAGCTAAGCGGAATCCGCATCAATGGCCGCTATCGAACCGGGCGATGTCGCGCCCGTCGAGCCACGCGATGAGCGCGTCGGCCGCGGCCTCGGCGAAATCGGCATAGGCCTGGTCGGTCGGCCAGCCGAGATGCGGCGTGAGGATGACGTTCGGCAGTTTCGTCAGCGGATGGCTGGGCGGCAGCGGCTCCTCGGCAAAAACGTCGAGGCCCGCGCCCGCGATGCGGCCTTGGGCGAGCGCCGCGACCAGCGCCGCCTCGTCGACGATCGCGCCGCGCGCGGTGTTGACGAGAATGGCCGACCGCTTCATCAGGCCGAGGCGGCGCGCGTCGATAAGGCCGCGCGATTCCGGCGTCAAGGTCGCGTGGATCGAGATGACGTCGGACGCGGCCAGGAGCTCGTCGAGCGCGACGGGCACGGCGCCCGCACTTTCCGCCTTCTGCGGATCGAGGCGCGGGCTCCACGCGAGAATCCGCATGCCGATGGCGGTCGCGATCTTCGCCACGTGACCGCCGACATGGCCCATTCCGACGATGCCGAGCGTCTTGCCGTTGAGCACCGGCGTCGCCGGCGTGCGCCAGGTGCCGTCCTTCAGCGCGCGGTCGGAGGCCGGGATCTGCCGCATCAGCGCGATCATGAATCCGATCGCGAGCTCCGCCGCGCCGCGCGAAAACCGTCCCGTCGCCTTCGCCACGATGATGCCGCGTGCCTCGGCGGCCGGAAGATCGATGTGATAGACGTGGTTGCCGGTCTGGGCGATGACGCGCAGATCGGGCAGCGCTTCGAGGAGCGCCCGGTCGAACCGCGTGCGCTCGCGGTTGGCGATGACCGCGTTGAAGCCGCGCAGCGCCTTCGGCGCGCCGAACGGGCTCTTGAAAATATGCAGCGCCTCGGCGCGCGCCGTGAGCCGCTTGACGCCGTTCGTCGCCGCATAAGCGTCGTGGATGTCGTCGAGGATCGCGAGCCGCAGCGCGCGCGGCCGTTCGCTCATCCCCCGGCCTCCTGCTGCCACAGTGCCCAGGCGCGGTCGAGCGCCTTGTCGTTGGTCGCCTCGGCCTGCTCGGCTTCCTCGCGCGCGAGATAGATCGGCTCGCCCAAGCGCAGCGCCTCCATCTGCAAGGCGGCGTTGAGCGCGGCATAGATCGAGCGATAGACCACCTGCTGGATCGAGGTGCCGACCATGGTCGCGCCATGCCCGCGCATCAGCACCATCGGATGCGCGCCGAGCGATTTCGCGAGTGCGACGCCGAGCGCGGACGTGCGGATCAGCATGTCGGTCATGCCGCCGGTCTCGCGGATCTCGAAGATCGGCACGCCGCGGCCCAAGAATCCGCTCATGTGATAGAGCGGCTTCAGGCTCGACCGGGTCGCGCCGAACGGGATGAGCTGCGGCGCATGGCAATGCACGACCGCGACGACATCGGGCCGGGTGCGATAGATCTCGCCGTGGATGAAGCGCTCGCCGTAAAGCCGGGCGCCGTCCGCGCCCTCGGGGTTGCCGTCGAAATCGTGAACGAGGAGGTCGGA
This sequence comes from uncultured Alphaproteobacteria bacterium, assembly GCA_963729295.1. GTDB lineage: Bacteria > Pseudomonadota > Alphaproteobacteria > ATCC43930 > CGMCC-115725 > DATJLY01. Next base: position 50,434 of record CAVSNJ010000006.1, on the reverse strand, counting down.
TGCCGCGACCAGCCCCGGGGCGCGGTGGCGCGACAGCAGGAACTTGGTCGGGTCCTTGTCGTGGCGCACGCTGATATGGCCGAACGCGTCCACCACCTTTTCATGGAACAAAATGTGATTCCCCGTGACGAGCTCGTCCACGAGCGCGGCCGAGGCCGGCCTGGTGCCCGGCATGGCTGTTTCCTCCCATTCGTGTCGCAACCGGAAGGATGCCCGATTCCTCGGGCGCGCGCCATTTGGCGCTCGGGAGTGCGCCCGAATAGCTCGAAAAGGTCCCATGCCTTGCGGCGCGGCGCGCTGCTATGATTGCCAAGCATGGCAGGCCCGTGCCTCAGAGAGGGCCGTTGAGCGATCCCCCTCGGCTGGCTTAATGTGCTGATAGGGCAATAACTTAGAAGAGTAATAAAATGGGAAGCGCCTGGTATCACAACGAAGCCACTCGTCTCGCGCGCCTTGCCGAACAGGCGACGACAGAGCAGGTCCGCCAGACCCTGATGCGCCAGTCACGGCAGTACGAGACGGCGGCGATGGAACTCGAAATCCTCGCCCAGCGCGAGGAAGTCGAGCGCCTGATGCGCTAGGCGCGGGACCTGCGCGGAAGTGGGGGGAAGCGGGATGCCCCGCGCGCCCGATCTCGATAGCGCGAAGCTCAGCGACGAGCAGAAGCGCGTCCACGACATCATTCAGAAGCGGCTGCGCAGTATGGCCGTGCGCGGGCCGTTCGCCGTCCTGCTCAACGCGCCCAAAGTCGCCGAAGGCGCCATCACGACCTACGGCGCCTTCCGCGACGGCAAGATCGAGCGGCGCCTCTTCGAGCTGATGATCCTCGTCGTGGCGCGCGCCATGTCGGCGCAGTTCGAATGGTTCGCGCATGCGCCGCGCGCGGTCGAGGCCGGGATCTCCGCCGAGACGGTGGCCGCGATCCGCGAGCGCCGCACGCCCGTGCTCACGCGCGATGACGAGAAAATGGTCTATGACGTCGTCAGCGAGATGTGCGCGACCCGCACCTTGAGCCAGGCGAGCTATGACCGCGCGCTTGCCGTCCTCGGCCTCGAGCAGCTCGTCGAGCTCATCGCCGGCACCGGCTTCTACGTCATGATCGCGCTGACGCTCAACGTCTTCGACGTCGCCGTCCCCGGCGGCGAAAAGCCGCTTCCGGCGTAAGCTACCTCTCCGCCACTGACAGCAGCACGCCGTCGATGTCGGCGAGATGATGCTGGCACATCGGGCAGCTCCGCTTCTGGAGCGCGAGCCGCGCCTTCCCTTCGGGACCGCCGTCGATCCGCATGGGTGCCAAGTCGGGATTGTTGCCGCCGATGCGCTCGACATCGGCCTGGAATTTCTCGACGCTCTCGACCGTGAAGCCCATGTGGTCGACCGATGCCGGCGAGATGCCGGTGCCGTCGAAATCGGTGATGTGCCACGGCATCAGCACCATCGTGACCGTGCCGTCGGTCAGGTAGTGGTTGCGGTCGTCCGCCGCCCGGTTGCGCGGCTCGAGCTCGAGCACGTCGCGATAGAACTCGGCCATGGCGTCGGGATTCATCGTGCGCACGCCGAAATGGTCGATGTGGCGCGGATTGCGCTCGCCGCCTTCGACATAGACGTCGGCGCGGTTCGCCATGTTTTTCTGCGACAGGTCGAACACATTGCCGTCGGGGTCGTGCGTGGTGATGCCGGCGAACGGACGGTTCGACGGCCGCTTTAGCCATTCGATCTTCGGATATTTCTTCCGCATGCGCTGGAAGACGGTCTCCACGTCTTCGACCTCGACGCCGAAATGCTCGAGCCTGGCGCCCCGGCCGGCGCGGCGCGGGTTGATGTTGAGCCCGACATAGCCGTCGGTCACGGCGATCGCGTTCTCGATCCGTGCGCGCGACGCGCCGCGCATGCCGAACATCGCCTCGTAGAAGCGGCCGTTCAACGTGTAGTTTTCGCTGATGATGGCGAGGTGGTTGAGCTTTGCGAACATCGCATTCTCCCCGGGGATCAGGGCTCTCCCATACCACCGGCCTGGGCGCGACACAATCGGCCGTCTGGACGCCTCGCGCCAATCTCTCTAAAACTGTTCCACAAATCGCGAATGAAACAGAGAACGGGGGAGGCAATGAAACGAATTTTGCTGGCCGCGGCTTCCATATTCGCGCTCCTCGGGGCGCGGGCCAATGCCGCCGACCACATCAAGCTCGGCTTCGAGGCCGGCATGAGCGGCAGCCTCGGCATCGTCGGCGAGGAGATGAAGCGCGGCCTCGATCTCGCCCTCGAGCTCCTGGACAACAAGCTCGGCGGCGTGCCGATCACGCTCTACGCGGTCGACGACCAGACCGTCCCGGCGATCGCGGTGCAGCAGGCCTCGAAGCTCGTCGACGAGGACAAGGTCGACATCGTCACCGGCATCATGTCGTCGAACACGAATCAGGCCGTGCGCGACATCTATCTCGACGGCGGCGTGACGTTGGTGGGCGCGCTCTCGGGGCTGCAGCAATTCGCCGGCAAGGATTGCCGCGCCGGCGCCTTCTACACCTCGTTCGAGAACGAGGATTGGGACGACGCGGTCGGCCGCTTGATGAACGAAAAGGGCGTCAAGTCCGCCTATTTCATGGGCGCGGACTACCAGGCCGGCTGGGAGAAGATCGACGGCGCGATCCGCACCTACAAGGGCAAGGTCGTCGGCAAGGTCTATACGCCCCTGACGCAGCTCGACTTCGCCGCCGAGATCGCGCAGGTGCGGAGCGCCAATCCCGAGGCGATGTTCATTTTCTATCCCGGCGGCCTCGGCATCGCATTCCTGAAGCAATGGCAGCAGGCGGGGCTCCAAGGCAAGATTCCGATCTACACCGAGGACGCGACCGCCAACGACATGACGTTCCCCGCGCTTGGCGACGCCGCGCTCAACATCGTGCAGATCGGCAACTGGTCCTACGAGCTCGACAACCCCCAGAACAAGGCGTTCGTCGCCGCGTTCGTGAAGAAATACGGGCGCCGGCCCACGGTGTTCTCGGCCCTGCAATTCGACGCCGTCAACCTCATCAACGCCGCGGTCGGCGACATCCACGGCAAGATCGAGGACAAGAAGGCGCTGTGGGCGGCGCTGCACTCGGCGGACAATTTCAAGTCGGTGCGCGGTCCCTTCAAATTCGACAACAACAATTATCCGATCAACAACATCTACACGACCGTCGTCGAGAAGGACGCGCAGGGCAAGCTCTACCAGAAGCTCATCGGCACCGCGGCCGAGAACTGGGTCGACCTCTATCACCAGGACTGCCCGCTGAAGGGGTGAGGGACGTCGCGCCCTAGCCCTTCGGCTCGGAGCGCAGGATCTCGCGCGCGGCGCCGGCGATCCACAGCCATTCGTCCATGCGCGGACGGTCGCCCTTCAAGCGCGCCTTCAGCGCCTCGTACATGGCGTGGCAGGGCGCCTGCTCGCCCAGGCGCGCGATGAGCTCGTCGGCGACGGCGCGCGCCCGCTCATATCGCAGCGTGACGGCGCGCCTCGATTTCCGCATTTTCGGCCATACGCTCGTGGATTTCGGCGCGGTGGAGCGGGTCCCGGTGGATGACGTCATCGCCTGCCTCGCCGGCCTGGCGGCGGAATTTGCGCGCACGGGCGCGAAAATAGCCGGCATCGGTGACTTTGCCGTTAAGAGCGGACTCGCTCCCGTCGAACATCGCGGCACCCCTCGAATGTGCAGCTTAGGGAGGCGATGATCGCGCGGCTTTCGCATTTCTTGCCGCCAGGGCAGGGCGCGTTCGATCCTTGCGAAAAATTAAATCGCCGGTAGCGCGAGCCGGGCGTGCGCGCGCCCGGCAATTTCAGAGTGGGAGTTCGACGAGGCTCGGTCCCCCCGACGCCAATCCGCCCGCGACCAAGCGCGCGAGGTCCTCGAGCGTCTCGGCGCGCGCCGCCGGCACGCCCATGCCGCGCGCGAGCCCGACCCAGTCGAGATCGGGCCGGCCGATCTCGAGCATGTCGAGCGCGCGCCGGCCGGGATTGCCGGCGCCTACTTGCGCCAGCTCGTTCTTCAAAATGGCGTAGGTGCGGTTGGCGAAGACGACGCTCGTCACCTTCAGGCCCTCGCGCGCCATGGTCCACAGCGCCTGGAGCGTGTACATGCCGCTGCCGTCGCCTTCGAGCGCCAGCACCTTGCGCTCGGGGCAAGCGGTCGCGGCGCCGACCGCGAGCGGCAGCGCCATGCCGATCGAGCCGCCGGGATTGGCGAGCCAGTCATGCGGCGGCGTCGCCCGCGTCATGGCGAGAAGCGCGCGGCCCGACGTGATAGATTCATCGACCACGATCGCGTTCTCCGGCAACAGCGATGCTACGACGCCGCCGATCCCGGCGAAGCCGACCGCGCCCGACGGCGCCGCGGTTTTCTCGCGCTGTTGCAATTTCGGCTCCGCGCGGCGCGCGTCGAGTGCATCGACCAGCGCCTCGAGCGCGCCCACGAGGTCTTCCTCGGGCCGCGCCAACACCGTGATCGTGCATCCGGGCGGCGTCACGACGCTCGGCTTGTTGGGATAGGCGAAGAACGCGACCGGCGGCGTCGCTCCCACCAGGATCACATGCTCCAGATGCTTCAATCGCTCGATCGCCTGATCGACCGGATAGGGGATGCGCTCGACCGGCACGAGACCGGCGCCGCGCTCGATCCGCCCGATCGAATAAGGCGCCAGAAGCTGAACGCCTGTTGCCGCCGCGATCCGTCCGGCGAGCTCGAGCCCGTGCCGGCGCAAGGAAGCGCCGGCCAGCACGAGCGCCGCCGGCTTCCGCTCGCGCAAGATTTTCGCCACGCGCTCGATCGCCTCGTGCGACGGCGGCGAGGGCGGGAGAACGGGCACGGGCGCGGCCGGGCCGGTCCCTTCGTTCCAGGCCGTATCGGCGGGCAGGATGAGGGTCGCGATCTGACCGGGCGCTGTTCTCGCGGCCGCGACCGCCGCGGCGCCGTCGGATGCCACCGCCATGGCATTGGGCGAGGTGCGCAGCCATTTCGAATAGGGCCGTGCCACGCCTTCGATGTCGGCATTGAGCGGCGCGTCGTATTGCTTGTGGTAGGTGGCGTGGTCGCCGACCACGTTGACGATCGGCGAGCGCGCGCGGCTCGCATTGTGGAGGTTCGCGAGCCCGTTGCCGAGGCCGGGCGCCAGGTGCAGCAGCGTTGCCGCCGGCTTTCCCGTCATGCGGCCATAACCGTCGGCCGCGCCCGTGACGACGCCTTCGAAGAGCGCGAGGACGCAGCGGATCTCGGGCACGCGGTCGAGGGCCGCGACGAAATGCATCTCCGAGGTGCCGGGATTGGCGAAGCAGGTATCGACGCCGCTTGCGACCAGCGTGCGCGCGAGGCTTTCGGCTCCGTTCACGTGCTCTCTCCCCAACTGGGCCGGGCGATGTTATGAGACGGGGCCTGAGGAGAGAAGCCATGATTATCCACGTGAACGAAGCGGGTGCGGTCGAGCTGCGCGAGCGCGACGACTTCAAGAATTTCAAGATCGCGGTCGAGCGCGCCGGCGCCGCGCACGATTTCATCTCGCGCGCGCTTCAGGGCGTGGCGGCACTCGACCCCGACGGCAAGACGGCGTGGGTGAAGGGCGACGCGCTGCGCACGTGGCAGGGCCGCGCCCAGCCGCCCGAGTGGGTGGCGTCTTTCGACAAGATGGTCGAGAGCGTGCGCCGCTTCGGCTGGGTGCGCGAGGACGGCGCCGTCCGCGCGCATGTCGAGGTGAAGGGGTAACGCACTTTCGTCGTCCCCGCGAAAGCGGGGACCCAGGGCAAGCGACGGTTCAATGGGCGGCAAGCGTCCGTGCGTCTACATCCTCGCGAGCCGACGCAACGGTACCCTCTATGTCGGCGTGACCTCCAACCTCGCGCAGTGTGTGTGGCAACATCGCTCGCGCGCCGTCACAGGGTTCACGCGCGAATACGGCGTCCATATGCCCGTATTCGCCGAGTTCCACGACAGGATGGCCAACGCAATTCTCCGCGAGAAGCGCATCAAGAAATGGCGTCGCGCGTGGAAGGTTGCGCTCATCGAACGCGACAATCCGCGGTGGCGCGATTTGTACGAGGATTTGCTGTAGAGCGTCGTACAGAAAAGTCGAACTCCTCTCCGTCGCCCCCGCGAAGGCGGGGGCCCAGGGCAGCCTCACGTCGCTTGCCCTGGGTTCCCGCTTGCGCGGGAACGACGAGTCGAAATGGATGGTTTGGGATCGAACTCTACACCGGCTCGGCGTCGATCAGCACGAAGGCGACGGTCGCGGGCTCGTCGGTGCGCACGCTCCAGGCGTGGCTCGTGCCGCGCTGGATCAGCACGTCGCCTTGCTTCAGCAAGACCTCGCCCTCGTCCATGAGCGCCCAGATCTCGCCTTTGAGCACGATCGCATAATCGATCGTGTCGGTCTTGTGGAAGCCGGGATGGCGCGTGTTGGCGAGGTCGCGGTGGAAGCCTTCGCGCGCCGCATCGTGCGTGGTGCCGGGCTGGCGCAGCGCCGCGACGCGGACCTTGTCGGGCGGATAGTCGATGATGCGGAAGACGGTGCCGTTCCTCGGCGGCGGCAGGCGATAGGGATGGTCGGTCGGGTCGTCGCCGCCCGCATTGCTGGCGGGCGCGCCGCCCGTCTCCCACAGCTCCGTCACCTCGGTCGATGCCGTGCCGCGGCTCATCACGTTGGGCGCGGGTCCGTCCATGATGAAGATGGATTTGCCGGCCTTGTTGTGGCCGGTGACGACGCGGCGGATTTTTTGAGCCATCAGGTCCTCGCCAGAAAGCGCTGGATGGTGTCTGCGAGCTGCGCGGTCTTCTCGTAGGGCAGCATGTGGCCCGCGCCGGGCACGATCGAAACCTCGGCGCCCTTTATTCCGGCGCGAAAATCCTCGGCATAGCGCGCCGGCACGAACGCGTCGTCCACGCCGAAGAGAGCAAGCGTCGGCGCGATGATGCGCCGCAATCGCTTCCTCAAGCCCTTGTCGGGGATCGGCCAGACGAATTTGGTGATCGAGGTGAGGCTGCGCGTCACGGCGATGATCTGCTCGGCCTCGTCAAGCGCGGAGGCGGCTTCTTTGAGCCGTGCGTTATAAGCCTCGCGCGCGGAAGCATCGCGCCACAACAGCGCATCCATCTCGATCCCTGGCACGGCGAAGAGATCGGCGACGGGATAGGCGTCGTTCCACAAGCCCACCGGCGCCACAAGGACGAGGCGCTGCGCCCGGTCCGGGAAATGCGCCGCCAATTCCGCCGCCATCATCGCGCCGAAGGAATGGCCGACGAGCGGCAGGCTCCCGAGATTCATGTGGCGCAGCAGATCGTCGTAATCGAGCGCGAGCTCGTGGATGGTGTCGATCTCGGCAAGCTCGTCGAGATCGGTGAAGCCGGGCGCCAAGGGCGCGATGATGCGGTGCCGCTCGCCGAGCGCCGCGAGGAACGGATCGGCCGGATCGACGCCGTGCGGCCCGTGCAGCCACAGAATGGCGCGCCCTTCGCCGCCGCCGAATACGCGCCAGCTGCGCCCGCCCGGCAAGCGAATTGTCTCGCCTGTCAGCATCGTTTCCTCACGCATGCGCGGGTTGGCGCTGCGCCGCCGGCTCGCGCGGCCACCATTTATCCTCCCACTCGGAGAAGCGGTCGCGCAGACGCGGGATGATCTCCTTGGCAAAGCGCTGCGTGTTGTAGAGCGTCGTCTCGCGCGGCATGTCGCCGAAGTGGAGCAGCACCATGAGGTGGCCGATCTTGAGCTTCGTGGCGAGCTCGGAAAGCTTCTCCACCACGGTGTCGGGGCTTCCCGCAACCACATAGCCGCGGTCGATGAAATCCTTCCAGCCGAGATTGGCGAGCTCGGCGCGCGAGCCGGCGCGGCGCGTGATGCGCGCGACCTGGCTCTGGATGCCGGCGCGGATCGTCGCGAGCGAGGTATAGCCCGGCGGATTCACATAGCCCGGCGCGACGTGGAGGCAGTTGCGATAGAAATACTTCGCGTGCTCGCCATAAAGGCGCTCGGCCTCGGCGTCGGTGTCGGCGACGCCGACGAATTGCAGGAATCCGGCGCGGTAGGGATTGGGCTCGACATTATGACGCGCGACCGTCGCCCAGAATCCGTCGAGCACTTTTTGCGCTTCCTGGTACCCGAAATAGGAAAGATTCGCATAGAGAAAATCGTTCTCGACGCACCAGTCCCAGGTCTCGACGCTCGCCCCGCCCGGAACCCACACCGGCGGATGCGGCTGCTGCATCGGCCGCGGCCACACATTCACATAGCGAAGCTGCGTGTATTTGCCGTTGAAGGCGAAGACGTCCTTCTCGCGCCACGCCCTCAGCACGAGACCGACGCCCTCGCGATATTTCTCGCGCAATGTCGCGGGCGACTGGCCATAGGCGAAGACCGTGTCCTGCGGCGTGCCGACCGGAAAGCCCGCGACGAGCCGCCCGCCCGACATCACGTCGAGCATCGCCATCTCTTCGGCGACGCGCGTCGGCGGGTTGTAGAGCGCGACCGAGTTGCCCATGACGACGAGCTTCGCGCGCTTGGTGCGCCGCGCGAGCGCGGCCGCCATGAGGTTGGGCGACGGCATGAGGCCATAGGCGTTCTGGTGATGCTCGTTGACGCAGATGCCGTCGAATCCCACCTCGTCGGCATATTCGAGCTCGTCGAGATAATCCTGGTAGCTCTGGTGCCCGACCGCCGGATCGAACAGCGCCGACGGCACATCGACCCAGACGGAGCGATATTTGTCGCGGAAATCCGCCGGCAGGTTCGGATAGGGCATCAGGTGGAAGAAATGGAATTTCATCGCGCGCTCCCGGGGGCCGCGGCGGAGTGTAACGGACTACGTATGCGGGGCAAGACGGTGCCCGCTCACCTCCGCGCCCGCTTCGGGCTCGAGCGTACGGAACATGAGGAGGGACGCGAACGACAGCACAGCCACGGCGAGGAAGGTGGTGGGGAAATCGTCGGCGCTCAATGTCGCTTCGCCGCGCAGCACCATCGTCACGTGGAGAAGAAGTGCGGCGATGCCGACGCCAAAACTCACCGAGAGTTGCTGCGCCATGCTGGCGAAGCTGGTGGCGCGGCTCATCACCGCGGGCGTCACGTCGGCATATGCCAACGTGTTGACGCTCGTGAATTGCAGCGCGCGGAAAAATCCGCCGGCGAGCAACGCTACGAAGATGACCCAGTGCGGCGTCGTCGGCCCGAAGAACGCGTAGGCCGCCATGAAGAGGGCGCTGATGACCGTGTTGGCGATGAGGACGCGGCGGAAGCCGAAATGGCGGAGCAACGGGGTCGCCGAAAGCCGCATGGTCATCGAGCCCGCGGCGCTCGCGAAGGTGATGAGGCCCGAGCCGAGCGCGTTCAACCCGAACCCGACCTGAAGCAGCAGCGGCAACATGAAGGGCAGCGCGCCGATGCCGATTCGGAACAAGAAGCCGCCCAGGATCGAGGTGCGGAATGTGGGAATGCGCATCAGGCCGAGATCGATGATCGGATAGGACGCATGGCGCGCGTGGAGGATATAGAGCGCGAAGCAGAGCGCGCCGCCGGTGATGAGCGCGCCCACCACCATGACCGGCAGCGCGCCGCGCCCGACCGCCTCGAGCCCGAAGCACAGGCCCGCAAGCCCGACGCCCGCGAGCACGAAGCCGCGCACGTCGAGTCGATTGACACCCTGCTCGCGGATGTCGGCGATGAAGAGCCGGCCGAGTACGATGCCGAGAATCCCGACCGGCAGGTTGATGTAGAAAATCCAGCGCCACGAACTGTAGGTGACGATGAAGCCTCCGACGGGCGGCCCGAGCACCGGCCCGAGAAGCGCCGGCAATGACAGGAACGCGAGCACGCGCACGAGCTCCGTCTTCGGCACGGTGCGCAGCAGCACGAGGCGCCCGACCGGCACCATCATCGCGCCGCCCATGCCCTGCACAACGCGCGCCGCGATGAGCGTCGGCAGATTGTCGGACATGCCGCATCCGGCCGAGCCCAGTGTGAAGACCGCGATCGCCCAGCAAAAAACCGGGCGCGCGCCGAACCGGTCGGCCATCCAGCCCGAGAGCGGAATGAAAACGGCAAGGCTCAAGAGATAGGAGGTGATGGCGAGGTTCAAGCGCAGCGGCTCTTCGTGCAGCGAGTGTGCGATCGACGGCAGCGCGGTCGCGATCACCGTCGAATTGAGATTCTGCATGAAGAGCGCGCACGCCACGATGAGCGGGACGATGAGCTGGCCGGGCGGGCGGAAGGGCATGGGCTGGAGGGTAGCGTGAGGCTCACCATTTCATCGGGCATTTGTCGTGATAGGGATCGCGCCAGTTCTCGACCGCCGTGCCACGCAGCGCGAGCCGCATCGTCCCGTCCGCATCCTTCACCACTTCGGTCAGATAGATGTTCTGGATCGGGTATTGGTTGTTGTCGAACTTGAAGGGCCCGCGCACCGATGGGAAATCGGCCTTGCGCAGCGCCGCGCGGAACGCGTCCTTGTCCTCGATCTTGCCGTGGACGGCCGCGACCGCGCTGTCGATCAAATTCACCGCGTCGTATTGCATGGCCGAGAAGATGGTTGGGCGCTTGCCGTATTTCTTCTCGAAGGCGGTGACGAAGTCCGTGTTGGCCGGGTTGTCGAGCTCGTAGGACCAGTTGGTGCTCTCGATGATGCCGATGGCGGCGTCGCCTTGCGCTTTGAAATTCAAATCCATCGACAATGACGCCTCGGAATAGAGCTTCACCTTGCCGTGGAGCCCGGCTTCCGCGAACTGCTTGACGAAGGCGATGCCCGAGCCGCCGGGATAGAACACCAAGACCGCCTCGGGATCGGCGGCGCGGAGCTGCGAGAATTCGGCGGCGAGGTCGATCTGCTGCTGCCACGGCGTATAGACCGGGCCGAAGCTCTTGCCCTTGTAGTAGCGCATGGCGCCGCCGATCTTTTCCCACCCCGCCTGATAGTCGGCGCCCATGAAATAGACCGACTTCACGCCCTCCTTGTCGAGATAGAGCGCGAGCGCGTCGTCCCAATCCTCGTTCTCGAGCGTCGTCCAGAACGCGTTCTCGTTGCAATCCTTGCCGGCGAACTCTTGCGGCCCCGCGAGCGAGCCCACGACCCACACGCCCGCTTCGAGCAAGGTCGGCTCGACCGGGATCGCCGTGTTGGAGCCGGTGAGGCCGGTCAGGATGTCGATCTTGTCCTCGTCGATGAATTTCGAGGCGAGCTGCACCGCGACCGCCGGATCGCCCTTGTCGTCCTCGACATCGACCGTGACCGGCACGCCGCCGAGTTTCTGGCCGAGCCGCTCCAGCGCCAGGTCCAAGCCGCGCTCCTGCTCCTCGCCGACGATCCCGCCGGCGCCGGTCTTGCTGACCATGAGGCCGAGCTTGATCCGGTCCGCGGCATGCCCGGTGCCGGCAAAGACCGTCAGAATCGCCGCCGCGAGCGCGAGTTTCCGCATGGGTCGACCTCCCTTTTCCCCGTCCCCCGGCTCACTTGCCGATTGCCGTTCGAGGCCCATTGAACTTACTCTTGCCGGCGCGTTCGGGTGAAGAGGCGCGATGGGGCTCGATCTCGAAAAGCTGGCCGAGGCGCTCGACACGACGCCGCAGGGCCCGTGGGCGCGGCCGGTGCGATATGCGCACGAGACCGCGGTGGCCGTGGGCGTCGCCGCGATCGTGCTCGGCACCGAGCCGGACCTTGCGCCGCCCGTGTCGCTCGTCCTCGGCATCATCGTGTGGACGCTCGCCGTCGTCTTCGCCATCGAATACGTGCTGCGGCTCGCCATCGCGCCGTGGGCGCACTGGGCGCACAACGACGATCCGTGGCGCGCGCGCTGGCACTGGGCGGTGAATTTCGCCGGCATCGTCGATCTGGCCGGCGTCTATCCGCTCGTGACCGTGGCGCTCGGCGTCGCGCCGGAGAAGGCGCAATTGTGGGGCGCGCTGTGGCTTTTGAAGCTCGTGCCCTATGCGCCGGGGCTCGAGCTCGTCGGCCGCGTGCTCAAGAACGCGCGCCGCACGTTGTTCGGCCTGCTTCTGGGCTTCGTCATGGTCCTGGTGGTCGCGGCGACGCTCGAATATGTCATCGAGGGCCCGGTCCAGCCGCAGACCTTCGGCAGCGTGCCGCGCGCCCTCTGGTGGGCCGTCAGCACGCTCACCACCGTGGGCTATGGCGACGAGGTGCCGGTCACCTTGCTCGGGCGGATTCTCGCCGGCGCCGTGATGCTGTGCGGCATCGGCATCTGCGCGCTCTGGACCGCGATCCTCGTCACCGGCTTTGGCTACGAGTTGAGGCGCAGCGAATTCTTGCGCACGTGGGAGCTCGTCGCGCGCGTTCCCTATTTCCAGGGGCAAAGCGCCGGCACCATCGCCGAGGCGGCGCAGATGCTGCGGCCGCGCGACGTGTTCGCGGGCGAGTCGATCATGCGCCGCGGCGAGCCCGGCGACTGCATGTATTTCATCGTCACCGGCGAGGTCTCGGTCGAGCTGAAGCCGCAATCGCTGATCCTGGGTCCGGGTCAGTTCTTCGGCGAGATGGCGCTCATCTCCGGCGAGGCGCGCAGCGCGACCGCGGTGGCGGTGACGAATTGCGAGCTGCTGCATCTCGACCTCGCCGATTTCCTCCATCTCGAGGCGCGCCATCCCGAGCTCGCGCAACTGATCGAGGCCGAAGCCAAGCGCCGCCGCGCCGAGCCGGCGCGCGCCTCCGTCTGAACGATTTCCCTGGGAGTAGCGAAATGCCCGCGTCCGCGCTCGATTCGTTGGTGTTCCGCGATCTCTTCGGCAGCGCGGCGATGCGCGCCGTGTTCTCGGACGAGGCGCGCGTGCAGTTCTATCTCGACATCGAGGCGGCGCTCGCGCGCGTCGAGGCGCGGCTCGGCATCATCCCGAACGAGGCGGCGGACGAAATCTGCCGCCATTGCCGATCCTCGGAAATCGACATGGCGCTCTTGAAGCGCCAGACCGAGCGCATCGGCTATCCCGTGCTGCCGGTGGTGCAGCAGCTCGTGGCCGCGTGCAAGGGCGGGCTCGGCGAATGGTGCCATTGGGGCGCGACGACTCAGGACATCACCGATACCGCGACGATCCTGCAGATCCGCGCGGCGCTCGATCTCGTCGAGCAGGATCTGGTCGCGATCTCGGATTCGCTCGCGGGTCTCGCGCGGAAATACCGCGACACGCCGATGGCCGGGCGCAGCAACCTGCAACAGGCCGTGCCGATCACGTTCGGCTACAAGATGGCGGCGATCCTGGCGGGCTTCGACCGCCACCGCGCGCGGCTTGCCGAGCTGCGCCCGCGCGTGCTGGTCGGCGAGTTCGGCGGCGCCGCCGGAACCTTGAGCTCGCTCGGGCTCCGCGGGCTCGAGGTGCAGGCGGGCCTGATGGCCGAGCTCGGCCTCGGCGAGCCCGAGATCGCCTGGCACACGATGCGCGACCGCATCGCCGAGGCCGGATGTTTCCTCGGCCTCGTCACCGGCACGCTCGGCAAGATCGCGACCGACGTGAAGCTGCTGATGCAGACCGAGGTCGAGGAAGTGTACGAGCCTTTCGCCGAGGGCCGCGGCTCGTCGAGCACCATGCCGCAGAAGCGCAACCCGATCTCGTCGAACTACATCACCGCGTGCGTGGCGCTGGTGCGCCAGCATGTGGCGGCGCTCTTGGATGCCATGGTCGAGGACCACGAGCGCGCGACCGGCCCGTGGGAGATCGAATGGGTGGCGGTGCCGGAGATTTTCCTGCTCTCGGCCGGCGCGTTGTCACATGCGCGGTTTCTCGTCGCCGGGCTCGAGGTCGACGAGAAGCGCATGCGCAGGAATCTCGATCTGACGCGCGGCCTCATCGTGTCGGAGGCGGTGATGATGGGATTGGGCCCGCATCTCGGCCGCCAGCGCGCGCACGATCTCGTCTACGACATCTGCCGCAAGGTGATCGGCACCGGCCGCCCGTTCCTCGACCTCCTGGCCGAGGACAAGGAAATCTCGGCGGCGATGGACCGCGCCCAGTTGGCGAAGCTGGTCGATCCCGCGAATTACCTCGGCCTCGCCGGCGCCATGGTCGACCGCGTGCTGGCGCGGCGGCGATAACATTTTTCCTCTCCCTTGAGAGCGAGGGTTAGGGTGGGGACAGGATGGAAGGAAACATGATGAAAAACGGCATCCGCCTTCTCGCCGCCGCTTGCCTGGCCGCGGCGCTCGCGTTGCCGGCTTCGGCCGCAGAGCCGATCAAGATCGGCTTCAGCATGGCGCTGACCGGCGGCGGCGCCGCCAACGGCAGGGTCGCGCTCCTCGCCATGAAGATCTGGGAGGCGGACGTCAACGACAAGGGCGGGCTTCTCGGCCGCCCGGTCAAGCTCGTCTATTACGACGACCAGACCCAGCCCGCGAACGTCCCCGGTATCTACACGAAGCTCCTCGACGTCGACAAGGTCGAGCTCATCGCCGGGCCTTATTCGACCATCATGAACGCGCCGCTCATGCCGATCGCGATGGCGCACAACATGGTGGTGGTGAGTCTGACCGCGCTCGGCGTCAACGAGAAATTCCACTATCCGAAGTATTTCTCGATGGTGCAGACCGGCCCCGACCCGAACGTCGTCTTCTCGAAGGGCTTCTTCGACGTGGCGGCGGCGCAAACGCCCGCGCCCAAGACCGTGGCGCTCGCCTCGAGCGACCAGGAATTCTCGCGCAACGCCGCCGACGGCGCCCGCGCCAACGCCAAGGCGCACGGCATGACGATCGTCTACGACAAATCCTATCCGCCGCCGACGACGGATTTCTCGCCGATCGTGCGCGCGGTGCAGGCGGCCAATCCCGATATTTTCTATATCGCGTCCTACCCGCCCGATTCCGTCGGCATGCTGAAGTCGCTGTCCGAAGTCGGCTTCAAGCCGAAGATGGTGGGGGGCGCCATGGTCGGCCTCAACAACACCACCATCAAGATGGAGATCGGCCCGCTCTTGAACGGCGTTGTCGGCTATGAGAACTGGCTGCCTTTGAAACCACTGCTCTTCCCCGGCGTCGAGGCGATGCTGACGAAATACCAGGCGCAGGCGAAAGCCGAAGGCGTCGATCCCTTGGGCTACAACACCGCGACCTCGGCCTACGCCTATCTCCAGGTGCTGGGCGAGGGCGTCGCCGGCGCCAACTCGCTCGACCAGGACAAGATCGCGGATTGGCTGCACCACAACGAACTGCACACGGTGCTGGGCGATTTCCGCTATGGCCCCGACGGCGAGTGGGACCAGTCGCGCTTCCTCACCGTGCAGTATCGCAACATCACTGGCCGCACGCTCGACCAGTTCAGCGATCCGACCAAGGTCGCGGTGGTCGATCCGCCCGCCTTCAAGACGGATGATTTGATCTATCCTTATGCGAAGGCGGTGAAGTGATGGGCGCGCTCACAGGATTGCCGGCACGCGAGGCGCGGCAGAAAATCCGCACCGGCGACTACACCGGCGAGACCGCCGGCGTCGGCCCCGGCATGGCGCAGGGCAACATCGCGATCCTGCCGGCCGATTGGGCCGACGATTTCCTGCGCTTCTGCCTGCGCAACCCGAAGCCGTGCCCGCTTCTGGCCGTGGGCGAGCCGGGCCGCGCCGATCTGCCTGCGCTCGGCCACGACATCGACATCCGTACTGATGTCCCGCGCTATCGCGTCTTCCGCGACGGCATCGCGGTCGAAGCGCCCACGGACATTCTTTCGCATTGGCGCAACGACCTCGTGACGTTCGTGCTCGGCTGCTCGTTCTCGTTCGAACTGCCGCTCATCGAGGCCGGGCTTTCGATCCGCCATATCGAGCGCGGCACGACCGTGCCGATGTACCGGACGCGCATCGACACCATGCCGGCCGGGCGCTTTCGCGGGCCGCTCGTCGTGTCGATGCGGCCGTTCCGTCCGGCCGACGCGATCCGCGCGGTGCAGATCACCTCGCGCTATCCCGGCGTCCACGGCGCGCCCGTCCATATCGGCCTGCCCGAAGCGCTCGGGATCGGCGATCTGCAGAAGCCCGACTACGGCGATCCGGTCGAGGTGAAGGGGGACGAGCTGCCGGTGTTCTGGGCCTGCGGCGTGACGCCCCAGGCCGTCGCCGAGGCGGTGAAGCCGCCCCTCTTCATCTCGCATTTTCCGGGCGCGATGCTCGTGACCGACGTGCCGAACGCGTCCCTCGCGGTGATCTGAGCCCTATTCCCAGGGCGTGACATGACCTTGGGCGGCAAGCGCGAGCATGCTGCGCTCGAGCTCCTCCATGAACTGCGCGCGATCGACGAGGCGCGGCAGCGGTGCGCCTACGAACACGTCGCAGAAGAACGGCACGGGCAGCCAGTCGCCGCGCGGCAGCACCTTGCCGATCCCGCGCATGAAAACCGGCACGACCGGCACGTCCGGCACGCGCTCCACCAGATGCGCAATGCCCCGCTTGAAGGTCGAGAGCCGTTCGGGCTCGCCGCGCGATCCTTCGGGAAACAGGATCAGGATCTCGCCCCGGCGGAGCGCCGCGCCGCACGCCTCGATCGACTCTGCGGCGCCGCGAAAGCGGCCTGCGCGCTCCATCGGCAGGATGCCGATGATGTTGGCGGCGAACCATCCGAAAGGGCCCGGCTTCGTGAAATAGTCCGCGGCGGCGACCGGGCGGACGCGGATGAGAGTGGCGAGCGGATAAAGCGCCATCAGCACAAGCGTGTCGAGATGGCTGTTGTGGTTCGCCACGATCACCGCCGGCCCCTCGCGCGGAAGCCCCTCCCGACCGTGCACGGCAAGCCCGACCCACAGGAAGACGAACGGACGCACGAACAGGGCGAAGAACAGGATCTGCGCCATCCGCCGCATGCGGCGCCTCAATAGAAAAAGTAATAGGTCACGTGAAAGAACAGCGGCGCCGTGTAGGTCAGGCTGTCGATGCGGTCGAGCACGCCGCCGTGGCCCGGCAGAAGCGAACCCATGTCCTTGACGCCGATGTCGCGCTTTACCGCCGAGATGGCGATGTCGCCGATGAAGCCGGCAAGTCCAATCATCAGCCCGATCCCGGCGGAGCCCGCCAATCCGTAAGGCGTCAGAATCGGGCCGACGACCAGGGCGAGAAGCACGGTCGAGGTCACACCGCCGAGGAGTCCGGCGAGCGTCTTGTTCGGGCTGACGGTCGGCACCACGCGGATACGGCCGAAGAGGCGGCCCCAGACATATTGGCTCACGTCATTGCCCTCGGTGAGGATGAGGAGCGTGAGAAGAAGTCCCGCGCTTCCCGCCGCGAGGTTTCCGGCGGGCGCAGGGAGCGCCAGCAGATAGGCGGCGTGGCTCACGGCGAAGACGCACGTCATCAATCCCCAGTGCACGGTCGCCACTGCCTTCAAGAATCCTTCGGTTTCGCCACCCAGTACCATCAGCGCCGGAACCAGCAGGAACATGTAGACCGGCACGAAAACGATGAACATCCCGTACCAGCCGATGCTGACGAAATAGAACTGGGCGGGAATCGCGAGGTAGCAAAACAACAGCACGCGGCGGTCAACGCGGCGCGTGGGCACCAGCGTGAGATATTCCTTGAGGGCGATGAAGCTCGCGACGCCGAAATATGCGATCGATATGGTCCGGCCGAAAATGAGCGCCACCGAGAAGACGGCGATCATAATCCACCAGGTCCCGATCCTGGCGCCGAGTTCGGCCCGTCTTTCCGCCGTCAGGCGCCGTCGCGTCAGCAGCAACGCGAGTGTCGCGAGGAGCATTGCGCCGAACAGCGCCGCAAGCGTGACGAGGATCACCGGCGTCAGGCGATTAAACATGGCGCGGCGCCTCCCGCAGCGCGCGGCGCGCGCGCTGGACGATGGTTGCCACCGCGAGTGCCAGCGCGAGCGTCAGCGCCGGAACGATCCAGCCGCTCTGCCCGACACCAGCCGCGATCAGCACGGCGATCAGTCCGAAGAAGGCGGCCCGGTCGGATTTGCCGAACGGTCCGTCATAACGCCGCGCCGCGCCGATTTGCGTCGCCACGACGCCGGTCATCTCGCCGATGATCCCGGCGATGATGATGAGCGGGATGAGCCAGTTAGGCGCGTCGAGAAAGAGCGCGAGCGGGAAATAGAGGGCGGCGTCCGACACGACGTCGCCGAGCTCGTTGAGGACGGCGCCGAGCGCGCTTGCCTGGCCGTACTCGCGTGCCAGCATTCCGTCAATGGCGTTAAGCGCCATGCGGAGTAGGAGCGTGAACGGCATGAGCCAGAGCGCGGCGGGATGGCCGCGGGCAAGCACCAGCACGATGCCGACACCGCAGGAGAGCGCCATCGCCGCAACCGTCACCTCGTTGGCGGTGATTCCGGCCGCTGCGAGCTGTCGAACCCCCGGGCGCAGCACCGTCTGGAAGCGCGGCTTCAAACCATAAATCGATGCCACGCGACTTCGCCCCCCGCGATCCGCCGACACCGGAAGATGATACCAAGCGAGCCGCCGAGCCGCCAATCGGTTCGGCCGCCGGCATTGGACGACTTATCGTTCGTACGCAAATAACTTTGACTTTCCCTTGGCGGCACGCCATATCCGGCCTTCGCACGCCGCGCAGACCGACGCCGCGGTCGAGGTTACGGCGAGCGTATTATTTCGATATCTCAAATGTTTATGACGAAACTACGAAACGAAGCCAATTTCTTTCCTTCCCTCGGCCCCCTGGGAAGAGGCGAGGTCATAGCGAACGCAAATTCGAGGAACGAACCCAATTTCGCCGAACGCCGAAAATCACCAAACGCACCCAATTTCCGATGCGTCCTTCGACTTCGGCCCTTCGCCTGGGCTCCGGGCCTACGCTCAGGATGAGAAATTTTCTTTCAGCTTCCCCCAGGCCCCTCATCCTGAGCGGAGCGAACCCAATTCTGCCGAACGAACCCAATTCCGCCGAACGAACCCAATTTGCGGAACGAACCCAATTCCGGAGCGCCAGAATGGACTCGAGCTGATGGCCGACCGCTGATAGCTGAGCGCTGAGCGCCGCTAGCCCGCGCCCGACGAACGGCATCTTGGTCGCCATGATGGTCATGAACTGCACGTTCGAATCGAGCGTGAGGTTCGCCATGAACACGATGGCGCGGCCGACATCGTCCACATCCATGCGCGGCTCGACCATGATCTGGCCGTTCGCCTGGACGATGCCGTTCGCCATGCGCTGCGTCATTTCGGTCGCGGCGTTGCCGATGTCGATCTGGCCGCAGGCGATGTCGTACTTGCGGCAGTCGAGCGAGGTGGTCTTGGTGAGGCCGGTGATCGCGTGCTTGGTCGCGGTATAGGCGACCGAGCCCGGCCGCGGCGCATGCGCCGAGATCGAGCCGTTGTTGATGATGCGGCCGCCGCGCGGCGACTGGTCCTTCATGATCTTGATGGCTTCCTGCGTGCACAGGAACGTGCCGGTGAGGTTGGTGTCGACGACCGCCTTCCATTTGTCGAAGGCGAGGTCCTCGAGCGGCCCCGCCGGCGCACCGAACCCGGCATTGTTGAAGAGCACGTCGAGCCGGCCGAACCGCTCCTTCGTCTTGGCGAAGAGCGCGCGCACCGAGTCCTGGCTCGCGATGTCGGTCGGCACGACGAGCGAGCGCCCGCGCAGCGCCTCGATCTGCTGCGCCGTCGCCTCGAGCGGCTCCTTGCGGCGGCCGGCGAGCACCACGGCATAGCCGTCCTTGACGAGCGCCAGCGCCGCCGCGCGGCCGATCCCGGTTCCGGCCCCCGTGACGAGCGCGATCTTGTCGGGCATGGTTTCCTCCTTGTTCGCTGCCGCAAGTTTCGTGCCTTCGGCCGGCCTTTGCAACGCGCTCGCACGTGGCGGTGAGGCCTTAGGAAACACATGACAGCGGGCAGGGCCGGGCCTAGAACCGGCTCTCTTCCCAGGAGGACCGCTTCATGGCCACGAGCGATCCGCAACTGCCGATGTTCTTCCGCGGCATCGTGCCGCTCGATCCGAGCAAGCACGGCAAGCTCAAGATGCAGCGCGGCCGCGACTATGGCTTCGCGCGCGAGACCAACGCCGTGCCGATCGCGCTGCACGAGGCGGCGGCCGCGTCGGCCGATTATCCGCTCGTGTTCGGCGCCAAGGGCAACGCGGCGCTGCTCGCGATCGTGGGCTATCGCGACCGCGAGAACCTGTTCCTCGAGCCCGACGGGGCTTGGCGCGCCGGAACCTATGTCCCGGCCTATGCGCGCAACTATCCCTTCGCCTTCATCGAGACGCCGGGCCATCAATTCGTGCTCGGCATCGATCCGCAGGCCGCATTGCTCGGCGCGGCAGGCGAGCCCTTGTTCAACAACAGCGCGCAGCCGACGCCGCCGCTCACCCAGGCGATCGAGCTGTGCAAATCGTTGTTCGCTTCGCTGAAGGCGACGGGCGAGATGCTGGCGGCGCTCGAGGCGCGCGATCTTCTGGTCGAGAACAGCGCGCTCATCGAGTTCAAGGCCGGCGGCTCGGCCCGCCTCGGCGGCTTCCGCGTGATCGATCCGCAGAAATTCGACGCGCTCGACGATGCAACCTTCCTCGATTGGCGGAAGCGCGGCTGGCTCGGCGCCATCTACGCGCATTTCAACGCCGCAGGCCGCTGGAGCCGCATCGTCGATCTCGGCGCCGCCGCGCTCGGCCGGACGTGAGACCCCCCTCGCAATCGCCGCGGGGAGCGCATATCTTTTCGCTTGCGAAGGGAGATTTCGATGCGCGCGCGTGACAATTTCGTGAAGCCGCTCCCCGCCGTCGCGGCGAAGCTCGCTTATCTCGCGCCGATGACGGAGACGCCCTTCAACTATTCCTATGGGCCGCCAGCGGGGATGCCGCGCACCAACGCCGTTTACGACGAGCATACCGTCGAGGTGCAATCGCTGCGGCCGATCGCGGCCGGACTGTCGCTCGAGCGCGAGGGGATTGCGCTCGTGCGCCGCGCCAGCGGCGTCGCCGATTTCTACGACGCCGACGAGCTGAAGCGCGTCTATTACCCCGAGACCGAGGCGCTCGTCCGGGAATTGAGCGGCGCGCGGCGCGTTGTCGTCTTCGATCACACGGTGCGGCGGGCGAGCTGGGAAACGCAGGAGCGCGCGCCCGGCGAGCGGCGCCTGCCGGTGATGCGCGTCCACAACGACTATACCGAGGCCTCGGGGCCGCAGCGCCTGCGCGATCTGATGGGCGACGAAGCCGCGGCGTTGCTCGAGCACCGCTTCGCCTTCCTCAATGTCTGGCGCCCCATTCGCGGGCCGCTCTTGGACCGGCCGCTCGCGCTCTGCGATGCGGCGAGCGCGGCACCGGAGGATTTCGTCCGCTCCGAGCAGCGCTACGAGGACCGCACCGGCGAAATCTATGTCATGCGGTGGCAAAAAAAACATCGCTGGCTTTATGCGCCGGCAATGGGCGAAGACGAGGCGCTCGTCTTCAAATGTTACGATTCGCGACGCGACACCGCGCGCTTCGTGGCGCATACTGCCTTTGACGATCCAACGACGCCGGCGAACGCGCCGCCGCGCGAGAGCATCGAGATGCGGACGATCGCCTTTTTCGCATGACCGACATTTCCTTGCGGCGGCCGGCCGTGACGCGGCGGGACGCCGGCTTCACCCTCGTCGAGCTCCTGGTGGTCCTGGCGATCCTCGGAATGCTCGTCGGCATCGCCGTGCCGCAGCTCTTCAAGTATTTCTCGCGCGCCAAGGAGGATGCGGCGAAGATCCAGATGCAGACGATCGCATCTGGCCTCGACCTTTTCCTGCTCGATGTCGGGCGCTATCCGAGCGACCAAGAGGGATTGAAGGCCCTGGTCGCGGCGCCGCCCAATCTCGACCGTTGGGCCGGCCCCTATGTGAGCCAGTCGAGCATCATCACCGATCCGTGGGGGCGCCCTTACGTCTATCACGTCCCGAGCCGGCACCAGGGCCAGGCCTATGATCTCTACACGCTCGGCCCCGACGGCAACGCGACCGGTCCGCCCGAGGACCAAGCCGCGCGCTAGGGTCTCAGCGCTGGCACGGCGCGGGGAGATATTGCTCGGTGTAGAGCGTGCTCATGTCCGGCTCCTTGTCGAGCACGCCCATATCGACATAGGACCGGCGCAGCACCTCGAGCGCCTTCGGATCGAAGCATCCGTCGCTCGAAAGGTCCGGCATCACAGCGTCATAGGTGCGCGAGGCGAGCTCGTCGGAGACGCCCATCACCTTCGCCGCAAGCGCCACGGTCGCCCCCTTGTTGCTCCGCATGAAGGCGATCGTCTCGAACCATGCGGCGAGGAAGCGCCGCACCGCATCGGGATCCTTCGCCAGGATCGCGTTCGATGCGTGGATCACGTGCATGTGGAACGAGGGCACGATCGATCCGAATTTCAAAAGGATTCGGCCCTGGCCTTCCTCCTCGAGGCGCATCGCGGCGGTCAGATCCATCACCATGCCGTCGCTCTGGTGCGTCCGGAGCGCCGCGATCTGCGTCGTCTGTCCGCCGACCGCGTGGATGTCGATCCCGTCGGGTCCCCAGCCTTCCTGGCGCGACAGCTCCTGCGCAAGCCAGTAGGTGAGCGAGCCCGCGCTCGTCACCGTGACGATCTTGCCCTTGAGTTGCGCCGGGTTCTCGATCGGCGAGTCCTTCTCGACCGCGAGCACCATCATATCCGGCCGGCCCGCCATCGCCGCGACCGACTTCGCCGGCGAGCCCTTGGCGATGAACGCCATGTCCGGGCCCGAGGCGAGTGCGATGTCGATGTCGCCCGCGGCGATCGCCTGATGCACCTTGGTCGCGCCGTCGAAGTTCGACAGCTTCAGCTCGAGCCCGCGCTTCTGAAAGAACCCTTCGGCCAATCCGATATCGGCCGGCGCGAAGGTGAAGGATTGCGGGCCGCCCTTCGCCACGTTGAGCGTCTCGGCGCGGGCGCCCATCGCCGCGGCGGCGGCGAGCGCCAGGGCGAGGAAGAGGCGCTTCACCGCCGCTTCACGCGCGCTGCGGCGGCAGGTTTCGCGGCCTTCTTTGCCGGTTGTTGTTGCGGCACGTCCGGCGGCGCCGTGCGCTGCGCCGCCGCGAGCGAAACGACGCCCTGAATCTGCAAGGTCCAATAGACCTCCTCGTTGTAAAGGCGCTGTGCGTGGCTCGAGAACCGGTGCTCGTTGATCTTGCTGCCGCGGCGCCGCGCGCTGTCGGTGAGCTGCGAGGCGAGCTTGCGACCCGTCTCGGCGAGCTTCACGTAGTGCCGGAGCCACGCCTCGTAGGCGCCGATCTCGTCGAATCCCTCGGCGGCCATCGCGGCGCCTCAGCCGCGATATTCCTCGCGCAGGTAATCGAGCCGGCGCAGGATCTCGCGATCGGTGATCTGGAAGATGCGCGCCTTCGGGCTTGCCGCAATGTGGCTGACCCACTGGTTATGCGGTAGCGCGAAGACGTCTTTCCGGCCCCAACTGATCTTCTCCTCGCCGACTTGCGAGCTCCCTTCGCCTTCCATGCAGACGCAGACGCAGTTGCTGTTGGTGCGATAGGGGCGTGTCGGCTTGCCCTGCTCGAGGCCGAGCAGATAGCAGTCGATCGTCGACATCACCGCGCCGCCGGTCGCGGGATTGGTGTAGCGCAGCCGCCGCGAGCCGTCGGCCGCCGGCGGCAGCGCGTCGAGCGTCCTCACCGCCACGTCCCATGGATAGCGGAAGAGCGGCGAATAGCGCTGCGCCGCCTCGGGCGTGTCGGGCGTGAAGCCTGGCGCGAACGCGCTGTCGGGTGGCAGCGCGATCACGTCCTTCGCGGGGCCCGGCTCGAACACGCCGGTCTCGAGGTAGCTGTGCATCGGCACGTCGAGCGCATCGACCCACACGGCGCGCTCCTTGCCGTCGTGCCTGTGCTGATGCCAGGTCCAGCCCGGCGTGATGATCATGTCGCCCGGCATCATCGCGCATTCCTTGCCGTCGACGATCGTCACCGCGCCGTCGCCCTCGAGCGAAAAGCGCAGCGCGTGCATGGTGTGGCGGTGCGGCCGCGCCTTCTCGCCCGGCATCAGCACCTGGAGATTGACGGAAAGGTTCGTCGCGGCGCCGTTGCGGCCGTCCTCGAGGAGCGACGGGTTCTGCAGGATGAGCACGCGGCGCTCGGCGTTCTGCATGTCGGTCTGGCGCACCGCCTCGTCGAGCAGCGGGTCCATCGCCTGCCAATGCCAGACATGAGCCGGATCGGGCGGATTGTTGTGCCGCGCATCCTGTTCCCATAGCGCCGCGACGCTGGCTTTCTCCATCCGCGCATGAAATTCGTCCATCGCCCGTCCCTTTCCTCGAAAGGCCGCACCGTTACGGTATTTTCCCGCGTCCGCCCATTTCGCGCAATGGTGCGGCTTACACCTTGGCGCGCAGCCGCGGCATCACGTCCGCCGCAAAAAGCCGCTGCGAGCGCTGCGCCTCGGCGAACGTGATGCCGCCGAAATAGAAGGTGCAGTCGCACGAGGTGAAGCGCATCAGATCGTGCGCGCGGGTGAGGATGCGCACCGCGTCCTCGGGCGTCCCGGCGATGACGCGGCATTCCTCCACGAGGCGGTCGATGTCGAGGAGCTCCGTATTGATCTTCGAGCGGGAATTCTCGTACTGCCGGTCGGTCTCGACGCGCTCGAGCGTGTGCGTGATGGCGGCGCTGTAGCGTTGCAGCGCGCGGGCGCAGATCTCCTTCGCTTCGCGCCGGTCCTCGGACAGCACGATCTGGTAGTGCGCCGAGATGCGCCAGCCGCCCTTCCTGTGCCCGGCCGCCTCCCACGCGTCGCGATAGAGCTGGTTCAGCTTGATCAGCGGCTCGAGGCCGCGATAGACGACGGTGAGGATGCTGTGGCCCTGCTCGCCCGCCCACTCGAAGCTCGCGGGCGTGCCGGTGCAGGCGACCCACACCGGCGGATGCGGCCGCTGCTGCGGCTGCGGCCACAGCTCGAGGTCCTTGTAGCGGTAGTATTTTCCCTCGTGGCTGAACTTGCCGCCCTGCCAGGCCTTGAGGATGAAGGCGAGCTGCTCTTTGAGGCGGTCCTGCGCGCCCTCGAGCGGGACGCCGAGCCGGTCGTAATCGAAGTGGACGAAGCCGCGTCCGACGCCGAACTCGACGCGGCCGTTCGACATCAGATCGATCATCGCCAGCTGCTCGGCGATCTCGATCGGATTGTGCAGCGGCAGCACGATGACCGAGGTGCCGAGGCGCACGCGCTTCGTGCGCTGCGCCAGCGCCGACAGAAGGATCGGCGGCGACGGGATGATGCCGCCATAGGCGTCGAAATGGTGCTCGTTCGCCCACAGCGAATCGAACCCCATCTCTTCGCTTGCGACAAGAAACTCGACGAAGCGGCGCGTGAAGTCGCCGACCGAGCCGTCGACGTCGGCGAAATATGTCGGCAGGCAGAAATGCCCGAATTCCACGGCGGCGCTCCCTGTCATGACCCCGCGCCGATGTACCGCGAGACCCGGTCGCCGCGCAAGCGGCCGCTTCTAAAGTGGACGCAGCAGCGTGAAGGTTACCGTGACGAGGCCGAAGGGCGTGCGGATCTTGGTCTCGATGCCGCTGGCGAAATTGGGCGGGAGATGCGCGTCGACCGCGAACGTCCACTCCTCGCCGCGCGGCGGCACGCCCATCACCAGCGTCGCGTCGGCCGGCACCGTGGCGCGCAGGTGGAACTGCACGCTGCCGGTGATGTCGTCCTCGAAATATTCGCCGTCGTACTTGATGTTGCCTTCGTCGATGCCGGTGACCTTGCCGCCGGCGAGGGCCAGCATGCCGATGCCCGATCCGGTCGAGCCGCCATAGCCGATCTTGTAGAAGCCGCTGACCACCATTCGCCCGATCCTAGCATGAGGGCCGGGCGCCCGGCGGGCTAAAGCGAGACCGCGCCGCCGAGAAAGCGCACCACCCGTTCCGGCTCGGCATTGAAGCGCAGGCCGAGCTTTCCCTCGGCGGGAAGCTGCCACATGATCGTCGCGGCGAGCGTGCCGAAACGCTCGATCATCAGCGTCGCGCGTGCGCCCTTGATGAGCGGCGCGTCAATCCGCACCATGGCGCCGCCCGGCGAGATGTTGAGGACGACGCAGGAAAACACGCCGGCGTCGCAATCGAGCCGCGCGTCCCACAGCGTCGGCGTGCGGCGATGCTCGCGGCGCTCGGGCTTCGGGCGCGCCTGCGGCGCGGATCCTGCTGAAAGATTTTCGACGGACATGGGGGAAAGCCCCGGACAGATGGATACGGCGCCGCCATTACTAGCCGTCTCCCCTTGACCGAGCCTTACCATTTGCCGGCATTTGAGCCGCTTTGTCGCGATCTCAGCGCCACGGCGGGTTCGCCTCGATCGCGTGCTCCCAGTTGCGCCCGTCGAAATGGTGCGGCCGCAGCGTTGCGGGATCGACGCCGTCGAGGCAGCGCGCGTTCACGTCGATCTTGTCCGGATCCGAGCGCGGCACATAGAAGGCGTGGATGCCGCAATGGCGGCAGAATGTGTGCTGCGCCGTGCCGGTGTTGAAGCGGTAGGTCGTAAGCGCCTCGGTGCCGCTCAGCAGTTCGAATTGCTCGGGCGGCACGATCAGGTGCAAGAACCCTTTCTTGGTGCAGATCGAGCAGTTGCATTCCGTCACGGCGGCAAGATCGGCCGTGACGCGGAAGCGCACTCGCCCGCAATGACATCCGCCCTCGAAGCTTTGCAGCATGGCGCGCTCCTGCCCTGAGACGGGCGAAGTCTAGCAGCCTCGGAAGACCCGAATGGATCGGGCGGGGGCAATGACGCGGTCGTGGTCGGCTGGCAACGAATTCGGCCACGCGCCGTTAGCATCCGCGTGGAGGGCGGATCTGGCGCAACCGCCACGGTCTGGGCGCGGCGGGGCAAAGAGCTCACTTGGGGATGAGGGTGTGAGCAGCACGTCGTATCGGCTTTATCTGCGCTCGGCCAACCGAATCGTCTGCCGTCACGAGTTCGCGGCGCCGAACGACGCGGAAGCGCATCAGGTCGCGGAGCTGCTGGCGGAAGCAGCGTCCGATTTGTGCAACTCCTTCGAGGTTTGGCAGGGCGCGCGCGTCGTGGCGTGGGGCCGGGGGCCGGTCAGCGCTGGCGGCGGCGAGCGCAGCGCGCGCGTCGAGGCGGCCCTCGTGCAGGCCGCGGCCACGATCCTGCACGGCGAATGGGATGTGGCGCGCAGCAACCTCCTGGCCGTTTGGCTCGCCGAGCGGAACCGGCAGCCCGATACAAACCTCCTCGAGCGCCTCGTCCGCGCCGCGGTTTCGGCCTCGGGCGCGCATACCGGCAACATCCAGCTCCTCGACCGCGGCGGCAATCTCCGGATCGTGGCGCAGCACGGTTTGGAGCGCGAATTCCTCGACTTCTTCGCCGTCATCACCGAGCAGGACACGTCGTGCGGCCGCGCCGCCAAGGAAGCACGGCGCATCATGGTCGAGGACGTAGCCACGAGCCCGATCTTCGCCGGTACGCGCTCCGGAGGAGTGATGCTGCGCGCCGGCCTGCGCTCGACCTATTCGACGCCGCTTCTCGTTCGCGGGCGCCTTCGCGGCATGCTCTCGACGCACCGCAAGATCAACTGGCGGCCGGACGCGGACGAGCTGCGCACGATCGACCGCATCGCAAGCGAGGCCGCTTCCGTCATCGGACAGTAGGAAAGCTTGGCGTCCCCTACCGGATTCGAACCGGTGTTGTCGCCGTGAGAGGGCGGGAAACAGCCGGGATTCTCGAGCGGAAGGACTGCAAATAACGCTGGTTGCGTGCCCCCGATTTGAACCTACTGGCGTCGCGGAAGGCTGAGGGGACGCCGATTTCGGAAAAGCAGGTATCGGCCCCCTGAACCACCTTGGGAGCTCCGGAGAAGAGCAATCATGTGATCGAAAGCCGCCGAACAACGCCATGGAATGATCCCGCATTCGGTTGATGTCGGGCGCCACCAGAGCGTGGATGGGACGCCGGCAAAAGCCGCCGGCGCGATGACGAAAGGTCACTCCCATGGCAAAGCGAAAGGCGAATGCGCCAAGCCGGCGTGCAAAGTCCGCCAAATCGGCGAAACCCGCGGTTCGATCAGACAGCAAGCAGGCGCGGGTAATCGCGCTGATGCAGCGCCCGCAGGGCGCGACACTCAAGGAGATGGAGAAGGCGACTGCTTGGCAGCCGCACACCGTGCGCGGCGCCATCTCCGGGGCGATCAAAAAGAAGCTGGGTCTTCCCGTCGAGTCTTCCAAGGAGGAGCGCGGCCGGGTCTACCGCATCGCGGCAGGCGGCTGACGCGCAGCGGTGCTGCGCAGGGGCTCGCCAGGGAACCGGCGAGCCTCTCCTCGCCCGGTACGCGCGCCCTCAACGAGGAGCTGAGGGGGCTTGCACGTCTCGTCCGGCAGAGCCTTGCGGAACGGTGGCTTGCGCTTTATGGCGCGGCACCGCCGCCGCGCACGTCTCGGTCGCTTATGGTTCGCGCGGTCGCCTACAAGATGCAGGAGAAGGTTCTGGGTGGCCTCAAGCCGCAGACACGCCGCGTCCTCGCTCGGCTCACCGAGGACGCATCGGCAGGTCGTCCCTTTACCAACTCGGCCGCGCCCAAACTTAGCCCCGGCACGCGCCTCGTTCGCGAGTGGCAGGGCGTGACCCATCAGGTTCTCGTACTCGAAGATGGCGTCCTCTTCCGCCGCCAGCATTTCCGCTCGCTCTCGGAGGTGGCGCGCCTCATCACCGGCAGCCGCTGGTCGGGCCCCCGCTTCTTCGGCCTCAATCCGACCGCCAGGGACAAGGTTCATGCCAAACCCTAAGCCCAAGATCCGGCGATGCGCGGTCTATACCCGCAAATCGTCGGAGGAGGGGCTGGAGCAGGACTTCAATTCGCTCCATGCTCAACGCGAGGCCAGTGAGGCCTTCATAAAGAGCCAGCAGAGCGAGGGCTGGCGCTTGATCTCCACCGCTTACGACGATGGCGGGCTCTCGGGGGGCACGATGGAGCGCCCGGCGCTGCAGCGGCTGCTCGAGGATATCGGCCGGGGCCTCGTCGACACTGTCGTGGTCTACAAGGTCGACCGACTTACCCGCTCGCTCATGGATTTTGCCAAGATCGTCGAGCTGTTCGATCGCAGCGGCGTCTCCTTCGTGGCCGTGACCCAACAGTTCAACACTACCACTTCCATGGGGCGGCTTACTCTCAACATCCTGCTTTCCTTCGCCCAGTTCGAACGGGAGGTCACCGGCGAGCGCATCCGAGACAAGATCGCCGCCTCCAAGCGCAAGGGCATGTGGATGGGCGGCACGGTGCCGCTCGGCTACGAGGTTAAGGACCGCAAGCTTGAGATCAATCCGTCAGAAGCCGAGACGGTCCGGCTGATCTATCGCAGGTACCAGGAGCTGGGGTGGGTCCGGCTGCTGAAGGAGGAACTCGATCGCCAAGGCATTCGCTCGAAAGTCAGGATCTCGAGCAAGGGTGTCTCGTCGGGAGGTGTGCCGTTCACGCGCGGTGCACTCTATGCGCTGCTCGGCAACCCACTCTACATCGGCGAGATCGCTCACAAGGGCGCGCGCTTCCCGGGTCAACACGAGGCGATCGTGGACCGCGCTTCATGGGAAGCGGTGCAACGGCAGCTTGGGCACAACGCTGCTCGCGCGAGGGGGGACTCTGGCGAGAGCTCGTTTGCGCCACTCACGGGCAAGATCTTCGACGAGGCGGGCGAGCGGCTCACCCCAACTTATGCGGTGAAGAAAGGGCGGCGCTATTGCTATTACGTGTCGCGCTCGCTCGTGGTCGGCACCGCGACGGACGCGCCGCGGGCTTGGCGTATTCCAGCACGGCAGATCGAGGAGGTAATTGCAGCTGCGATTGCGGAACTCCTCGACGACCGAGCCGGGATCGCGGGTCGGATTGAAGAGGCATGTATTCCGGCCGAAGGCCTCCCGTCCATATTCGAAGCCACCGCAGATCTTCGTCGCCGGCTTCTCTCCGCCGCCGGACGGAACGCAATGCTCGCCAAGCTTGTCAATCGCGTGGAGCTGCGGCGCGATCGGCTGCAAATAACCATCTCACTGTCGCCCCTGGTGGCCGATAATGCTGCAAAGGCAGATCAAGAGCCCCTGATGATCGAGCGCGAAGTGCCGTTCCAGATCCGGCGACGCGGCGTCGAGTTGAAGCTGGTCATCGAAAGCCGCAACAGACAATCTACCGCGCCGGACCCGGTTCTCCTTAAGGAGGTGGCCCGGGCGCATCGCTGCTTCGAGGCGCTGCTGAAAGGCGATGCCGAAAATCTTTCGATGCTCGCATCGCGCGAAGGCGTGAGCGATCGCTACATCAGCAGCCTCCTGCCCCTGGCGTTCCTCGCACCGGAGATCGTCGAGGCCATCAGCACAGGGCAACAACCGCCGGACCTTACAGCCCACAAGCTCATCCGGCACGTCGACCTACCGATCGACTGGTCAGGCCAGAAGCATCTCCTCGGCATTCCTTAGGTCGGAACCGATTGTCGAGTCTAAGCGCTCGTCCACCGTATCAGGACAGCGGCTTCGGTCGTCTAAGCCGCATCTCTTCGAGCGCGACAATGATGCGCAGCCAGGAATTGGCACTATCGAGGTCGCCCTTGGCTCGCATGGAGGCAGCCATCCTGCGCGCCTCAAGAACCGCATCATCGCCGTGCAGATCGAGCCATAGCGTGGCAGAATTTTGATCGGCAAGCGGGTCAAGGCTCATCGCT
The DNA here is from genome assembly GCA_963729295.1 of uncultured Alphaproteobacteria bacterium. Taxonomy (GTDB): domain Bacteria; phylum Pseudomonadota; class Alphaproteobacteria; order ATCC43930; family CGMCC-115725; genus DATJLY01. The sequence goes on along the minus strand of CAVSNJ010000006.1, from coordinate 19,839 downwards.
CGCCAATCGCACGACCGATCATCGGCGTCAAGGAGGCATCTGCGAGAGATCAGTGGTACTTGGACCCGAAAGGCGCGATCCCGAGGTCCGACCTCCGTGTGACCATCGCACGCCAAAGCGAACCGTCGAAATGGCCGCCGGAGAAAATAGGGCCTTTCGCGGCGGAAATCTCGGTCTTAGGGCCGTCTCTGTTCGCTTACAGACGGAAGAGTGCGCCAATAACGGGGCTTTCTGCGACCAAAACCGGAGAAAGGCCTGAGGTGGTGACTGGCTGGCTGTGGGCGCAGTCTGCTGCGAACCCGTCTCCCGGCGAGAATTCCCCGCGAACAGGGCAATTGGCAGGGACACTTCTTTCTTGAGATGGACCTTTCGCTCCAGAACGCCCGTTTGTTCAAGGGCTTAGGGCGCGAAGCCCTCGACGAGGAACAGCGACAGATTTGTCGGGATCTGGGAAACTGACTGACCGGCAGCAGGGGAGCCGGGTAGGTGGAAGGAAGCGATGATACGCCAGATAGAAGGGCCGAGCCGGACAGGACGCAATGGAGCGGGCGTGAATGAAACCGCCGGTTCGATCATGCGAGCTTTGGCGATCGCGCTTGAAAATTGGTGCGATGTACTTGAGCGCCAGCATCGAGAAGAGTTGAAGCGGCGCGCTCTTGCCCTGAAGCCTCGTTGGCGCAAGGCGGATATCGGCAGATTGCTGCGGCTCGACATTGGCGGCGAGCGCGCGGACCGGTTGCACATGGCGACGCTGTTCGAGGGCAGGGGGCCACATGGCGGCCCCGCGGTCGTGCCGAAGCCGAAAACCCTCGCCGAGGAGATCGTTGCCTGGGTGAGGTTCGGCCAGAAGCTCTTCGCCCCGGCGACGCCGCCACACTTCAGGCGCGCCATGTACCAGGAGACGCGATGGTGGCCACATCTGGTGGAGGCCGCGTATCGCGGGGAGTTGCACAGGGCGCGGGCTTCGCTCGGCCGGTTGAGACTGAAAGACCGGCACGGCGCCACCGCATCCGAGATCGCAGAGAAAAGGGTCGCCGAGGCCGCGATCATCTCCGCCGCCAAAGTACATGCGCTGTGCCAGCGCGTGCGGATCGAACGTGAGTCGGGCGCGCCCCAATACCCCGAGATGACCGCGGCAGAACTGAAGAGGCACCTCGAAGAAGGTCCGGCTGTCTCTAGCAGTTAGACAAACCACGCCAGTTCAAAGGTCCTGCCGTCGCGGCGGGAGCATTTAACCTGCCTCCAAGGATCACGGAGGCATTCGCGTGGCGACGCCGACGAACGCTTGGGGGGACTTGAGCGGTCCTCTTCAACCGAAGGGCCAGATTCTTGTGGAATGGGTCCCGATTACCCAGCTCCGGCCCAATCCCAGGAACGCGCGAACTCATTCGCGTGGGCAGATTCGTCGGATCGCCACCAGCATCCAGAAATTCGGCTTCCTGAACCCTGTGCTTGTCGATGACGACAATCTCATCCTGGCCGGCCACGGGCGGCTCGAGGCGGCGCGTCTGGCAGGGCTGGATCGCGTGCCGGTCGTCAAATTCGATCATCTCAGCGCGGCGCAGAAGCGCGCCTATCTGATCGCCGACAACAAGATCGCGGAACAAGCGGGGTGGGATCGGGAGATGCTCGCGATCGAGTTCGGCGAGCTGATCGATCTTTTGCCGGCCGAGGGATTGGACGTCTCCTTGACGGGTTTCGAGGCGCCCGAGATCAATTCGCTGTTGGCCGATCTGGGCTCGTCGAAGCCGGAGCCGGAAGACAAGGTGCCGGGTCTCCCGGAAAATCCGGTCACGCGACCAGGCGACCTGTGGCAGCTAGGAAAGCACCGCCTCCTGTGCGGCGACGCGCGCGAGCCGGGCGACTTCAACAGGCTCATGAAAGGCGCGTCCGCCGCCACTGTCTTTTGCGACCCGCCTTACAATCTTCGCGTTGGTGCGATCGGAGGCCGGGGGCGCGTCAAGCATGCCGAATTCGCCTTCGCGTCCGGCGAAATGTCCCCATCGCAGTTTCGAACTTTTCTCGCCGACACCCTTGGCAATGGCGTTCGCGTCTCTTCGGAAGGGGCCGTCAATTTCGTTTGCATGGACTGGCGTCATATCAGCGATCTGATCGAGGTTGGACGCGAGCTGTATGGCGCAATGCTGAACCTCGTGGTCTGGAACAAGTCGAACGCTGGCCAAGGATCGTTTTACCGTTCGCAGCATGAACTCATCGGTGTCTTCCGGGTTGGCGGCCAGCCCCACCGGAATAATGTCGAATTGGGTCGGTTCGGCCGCAATCGCTCCAACGTCTGGACCTATGCCGGCGTCAACACGTTCGGCAAGGGTCGGATGGAGGCGCTCGCCGCCCATCCCACCGTAAAGCCTGTTGCGCTCGTCGCCGACGCGCTTCTCGACTGCACGGCGCGCGGCGAGATCGTGCTCGACCAGTTTGCGGGGTCGGGCACGACGATCATGGCCGCCGAAAAAGTCGGTCGCGTAGCTTTCGGTATCGAATACGAGCCGGGCTATGTCGATGTTGCCATCCGGCGGTGGCAGCGCTTCACCAAGCTTGACGCCGTCCTTGTCGACGATGGCCGAAGCTTTGAGGAAATCCGAGCTGCTCGCTCCGACCTAGAAGCTTCCGGAAAAGTGCCGACTGACAGCGTCGCCGGCGGAGGATCCGCAATCGTATCGAGCGGTGACCGAGCGCCAGCGCGGCCTCGCGGTGGCTCGGAGGGTGGCGATGGCTGACCCAACGCGCTCGAAGCCGGGCGATTACAAAGTCGGCTACGGTCGTCCACCGAAGGAAACGCAATTTGCACCCGGGAGGAGCGGCAACCCGAAGGGGCGCCCAAAAGGCTGCCGGCCGGTTGGCGCGGTTCTGCAAGACATCATTCGGCAAAAGGTGACCGTGACCGAGGGCGGGAAGACGCGCCGGATTTCCGTCCTGGAAGTGATGCTTCGCCGTCTCGCGAACGACGCCATGCGGGGCGATCAAAACGCCATCAAGCTTTTTCTCTCCCTAGTGGATCGTTACAGCGACGCGCCCGAGACGACACTCCAGCTCCGGGAGATGCTGGATGAGGATAAGGCGCTCCTGACGGAATACCTGCGCGAGCGCTCGGCTCCCGTCGCTGATCTGCCGGCGACGTCCGACGATGAGGGCGATGACAATGGCGTCTGAAGCCCGGCTCCTTGAAGCTCTGCTTCGAAACGATTTTAGAGCCTTCCTGCAGAAGGTCTTTACGACTCTTTGTCCGGGCCAGGCCTATGTTCGGACGTGGCACTCGGACGCGATTGCGTGGCGGCTCGAGCGCGTGCGCCGGGGCGAGGTGCGGCGGCTGATCATCAACATGCCGCCGCGGTCTCTGAAATCCATTGCGGCCTCGGTCGCCTTTCCGGCGTTCGCCCTCGGTCATGATCCGTCGCGCCGCATCATTTGCGTCAGTTACTCCGCCGACCTCTCCAAGAAGCACGCCAACGACTTCCGCGCGGTCCTCGAATCGCCTTGGTATCGATCGGCCTTCCCAAACGTGCGGATCGGGCTGTTCAAGAACAGTGAGACAGAGATCGAACTCACGGCGCGCGGGTTCCGCCTGGCAACATCGGTCGGCGGCACGCTGACCGGTCGCGGCGGGGACATCATCGTGATCGACGATCCGCTCAAGCCTGAAGATGCATTGTCAGAACCGAAGCGGTCTGCAGGCAATCAATGGTTCAACACGACGCTGTTGTCGCGCCTCGACGACAAGCGCACAGGCGCGATCGTTATCGTCCAGCAGCGCGTCCACGTTGAGGATCTGACTGGGTTTGTGCTGGGCCAATCCGATGAGTGGGACGTGTGTAATCTACCTGCCATCGCGTATTGCGACGAGGACATTCCCGTATGGGCCGAACGATCCCACCACCGCAAAGCGGGCGAGGCGCTGTCCCCCGAGCGCGAGCCGCTTGACGTTCTGGAGAGTTTGAAGCTCCAAATCGGCAGCGACGCGTTCTCCGCACAATATCAACAATCACCGGCGCCACCGGGCGGCGCGATGATAAAACGCCATTGGGTCGTGCGCTATTCGGAACTGCCGCCCGCATCGGAGCGCCTGTTCACGCTTCAAAGTTGGGACACCGCCAGCAAGGGCGGCCCTGACAACGACTGGTCAGTCTGCACGACCTGGTTTGTGAGTCGTAAGAAGTTGTGGTATCTCACCAACGTCTGGCGGCAGCGCGTCGATTTCCCCGCCCTTAAGGCAAATGTGCAGAGCCTCGCCAAAAAGTGGGGCGCGCATCGTGTTCTGGTCGAGGACGCTGGTGCTGGAACCTCGCTCGTTCAGGAGCTGCGGGGCTACGTCTCGGGAATCATCGCAGTAAAACCGGAAGGGGATAAGGCGAGCCGCATGGCAGTCGCCTCCGCCAGGTTTGAGGCAGGCCAAGTCTTCCTGCCCGAACGCGCGCATTGGCTGCCTGACCTCGAAGCCGAGCTCTTCGTCTTTCCTGGCAGCCGGCATGACGACCAGTGCAACTCAATTAGCCAGGCGCTTCTCGACAAAAACCATGCATTCTGGATGTGGCTTTCACACGACGACTGGGAGCGCCTAAACGCTTGGGCGAGAAGACGATCGCCGAGAGCGGTTTTTCTATAAACGTCGCTCTGGTTCGCGTTCGCGCCAGGAGCAGCATTGCAGCGACGCGCCCTGGAACGACCGCATTTGGTACCTATCGGACTTCCGTATCGCTGCGTTTCATGGCTGCTCGCTTCTCAAAAGCGGGCATGTCATACCGTTCGCTGATCGTCGCAGAAGTACCAATTCCGGACCCCAGGGCTCCGGGCCACGCGGCTCCTTTTTCTTCGCGGCAGCTTTCAGGTCGCGCCGGCAAGTGCGCCTTGAGGAGCGCCGCGCGGTGATCCGCTCCGTGGTTCGCAAATAGTAAGTCGTGTCCAAATGGCGCTGCCCAAGCTTTATCTCGCGCGCAGAACGGCGTGGCAGCCCACCTAGGACCTCGCGCCGGCCCGGGCGGCGGTAAGCTTTCCCGCCTGCGCCCGGCGGGTGAGGCTGATCGCCGCGGCTGCGATGAAGGCGGGCACCGCGACCGCGAGATAGAACGACGCGAGGCTCCAGCCCGCCGCTACCATCGCCGTGCCGAGGACCGGGCTCAGAAGCTGGCCCGAGCGGCCTACGCCCAGGTTCCAGCCGATGCCGGTCGAACGTACATGCGTCGGATAGAGCCTCCCCGCGAATGCGCTCGTGCCGGCATTGCCGCCCGGCACGAAAATGCCGATCACGACGAGGAGCGCGAACATCGCCCAGAACGAGCCCCAGGAGGGGCCGATCAGCGACAGCGATACGCCGACCGCGATGAACCCGACGCCCAGCACGCGGTCCGCGCCCCACCTGTCGATCAGGAATCCAAGCCCGGCCACCCCGATATTGCCGCCGATCCCGAACATGGCGCTCAATGCGAGCGCGCGCTGCATCGGCAGCCCGGCGCGTGTGAAGAGCACAGGCGACCAACTAGCAATGAACTGCAGCACCATGAGGTTCATGAAGGTGGCGGTCCAGAGCAGCAGCGTGACGATCCTGCGCCCGTCGGCGAAGATCTCGCGGATCGCAGCCTTCCTCTCGGAATCTTCGGCGATCACGAAATCCGCGTCCGCCGGCAATGGCAGGGATGGCGCCACGCTCCGCATCAGCGCCGCGACCTCGGCCTGAGGCCGGCCCTTGAGGACAAGGAACCGCATCAATTCCGGCAGCGCCGGCCAGAGCAGGAGAAAGAGGAGTAGCGGCAAAAGCCCGCCGAACCAGAACACGGACGGCCAGTCATAACGCGGAATGAGAAAGGCCGCGCTCCAGCCGCCGGCGTTCGAGCCCACCGAGAAGCCCAAGGCTGCGAGCATGATGACGGTCGCGCGCATGCGGCGCGGAAAATATTCCGAGAGGAGGGCATACCCGTTCGGCATGCCGCCGCCCATCGCGAGCCCCGCGAGGAAGCGCCACACCATCATGCTGGCGACCGAATGCGCGGTGATGGTGAGCAAGTTGAAGACGCCAAAGGACAGGAGGCACAGGAGCGTCGAGCGACGACGCCCCCAGCGGTCAGCGATCATCCCAAAAATCATGGCGCCGAGCGCGAAGCCTGTCGTCGCCGCGGCGAAAATGGGTCCGAGCGCCACGCAACTCATATGCCAATCGCGGATGAGAGCCGGCGCGATGAAGCCGATGATCTGCAAATCGTAACCGTCGAAGAAAAGAAAGGCAGCGGTGAGGCCGAAGATCCAGAATTGAAAACGGCCGAGCGCCTGGCGCTCGACCACTTCGGATACGTCGATCCGCGTCGTCATTGTCACCCCCAATGGAGGGCCGTCAATTGAGATAACGCCCGCCTGCCATAGAGTTTCAACACTATTCGCGAGGAAACGCCATGGCCAGAATCCGACGCATCGCGATCTTCTCTAGCGACAAGGGTCGCGGACGCAGGTGATTGCGCTTTCATTCCAGCGATAGATCAGACCGCATCGACCAGCATAAGCCGTCGGATCACGAATTCACCGAAACCGCGTGGGCGATTAGGCTGCTTCGATCGTCGTACATCTGTCCGACTTGGCCGGGTAGTCGTTGATTGACCCGACGCAGACGCGTGTCTAACCGGCAGTTCTGCAAGCGCCTTCGCCGCAACTCAGGTGGCTAATCGTTTAGCGTTTCAGGAACGAACAGCTCCTCCGGTGTGAAGCGGCGCTTCGACACGCCTTGCTCGTGGTGGTAGCGGAGAAAGGCATCGAGCGCTTTGTGATTCTTTGCAAGCCCGTAGGGCCAGGGATCATCGCCCATCAGTCTGCGGTTCTCCTCGCGGTGCTCGGTGAGCCACGGCACCATGAACAGCCGGTGCATGTTCGCTTCCTGCAGGCGCAAGAGCTCGGCGGCCTTGTCTTTTGATTCTTTGAGCGCCTTGTAGAGCGACTGCGCCACCCAAGGGTTCTTGCGATAGACCTCCTTGCGGATTGCGACGATATGCATGATCGGGAAGATCCCGGTTTTGCGGAAATAGGCGCGCTCGACCAATTCCGAATCCTCGAAGAGGCGGCGCACCACCGGACCGTGCTTGAGATACGAGGGCGGCACGAGCGCTGATACGAGCGCATCGATCTCGCCCGCCTCGAGCATCTGGTCGAGCGTTCTCGCTGTTCCGATATGCTGCCACTTGACGTTCGGAGGCGGCTTGAGCGGGAACCACCGCCATTCACCCATCGGCTGGTCAACGCCGCCGATCGAGTAGCTGTAGCTGTCCGTCGGCACGCTATATTCCTCGGCGAGCACGCCCTTGGCGAAGGTGCCGGCATCGTGCCCATAGACGAACAGTTCGCCGACCCGTTTGCCGATCAGGTCCTTCGGCGACGCAATGCCGCTCCGCGCATTGACGTAAATTGCGCCATGCACGAAGAGCCGAACAGGATAGACGGGAATCGCGACGAAAGGCGGATCCGGCATGTGCAACGTTGCGAGATAGAAAGTGATGCCAAGCTCGCAGGCGTCGAACTGCCCCTCCCGCAGCGCTCGCTGGAACGTGACCGCGGGAAAGTTTGGCTCGTAGACGAGATCAATGCCCTCGGGACGGACGCGGCCGTCCATCAGCGCATGCATGCGGTCATAATTCCAGCAGGAAAAGGTGAGCTTGAGGTTCGCCATGTCCGCCCCCTCGCACAACATCCGACCGTGAATCTATCACATGTTTCGCGCGGCGCGAGCCATCCCCGCCGATCCACTTCGTTGACCGTCTATGGAAATGACCATAGCCTGATCCCAAAAGAAGACCCGCAGGGGGAGGATGACGATGCCGGGCGAAGGGACGCGCGACGACGGCAAGGGATCGGGCGGCCTTTTTTTCGGCTGGTGGGTGATGCTCGCCAGTTTCATCGGTATGGTGTTCGGAACGGCGGCGGTGCTGGTGTTCAGCCTCGGCGTCTTCATCCAGCCGCTGCAGCAGGAATTCGGCTGGACGAGGGCACAGATCTCGGTTGCCGCCGCGATCATCGTGTGGGTGTCGGTCCTGACCCAGCCGATCCAGGGGCTCCTAATCGACCGCTACGGCGTCCGGCGCGTGGTAATCCCGTCGATCCCGATTTTCACCGTGCCATTGGCGCTCCTCTATTTCCTGCCGTCCAACATCCTCGTTTTTTACGCCGCCTGGATCGTCGTCACGATCTGCGGGCTCGCGCTGTGGAACGGTTCGTACAACAAGGTGATGGCCGCGTGGTTCAACCGGAAGCTGGGACTGGCGGTCGGCATCGTGTCAGCGGGGCAGGGGGCAGGCGCGGCAATCGTGCCGGCGCTCAGCCAGTTCCTCGTGAGCCATTTTGGGTGGCGGCTCGCCTATGTCGGATTGGCCGCGATCACGCTCGTCGTCACGCTGTTCTTCAACCTGCTCTTCCTGCGCGACAAGCCCGCGGACATGGGCCTCATGCCCGATGGCGACCGCGTTCCACGGGGGTCGTCGGCGCGTCCATCGGCCCTGGACGCGGGTTACACTTTCCGTCAATCGGTGCGCCTGAGGACCTTTTGGATCATCGCTGCGGCGTTCTTCCTGCTCGGCACGATGAGCACGGCGATCGTCACGCACCAGGTGCCGATGCTGATCGATGCCGGACTGCCGTCGCAGAAGGCGGCGCTCGTTGCGTCGGCCTTCGGCGTCAGTCTCATCGTCGGCCGGCTGATCGCCGGCGTTCTGCTCGACTGGATCTTTGCGCCTTATGTGATGATGGTGACGTTGCTCGGCCCGATCGTCGGGCTCATCATGTATGCCAACGGCAACACCGGCGATCTCGCGTTCCTTTGGTCGGCGCTGATCGGCTTCGGCGTTGGCTCCGAGTTCGACGTGCTGGGCTACCTCATCCCGCGATATTTCGGTCGTCAGGCGTTCGGCAAGCTCTACGGCGTCCTGCTGTCATCGTTCCAATTCGGTGGTGGTATCGGCGCCGCGGTGCTGGGTGTGATCCGCACGACGCACGGCAACTACACAGCCGGGCTTTGGGGCATCATGGCGACGACGTCGATTGCCCTGGTGCTCTTCGCGACGCTGGGTCCCTACGCGGCGTCGGCATCGCCTTCGGCCGCGGGTGATCCCTCCGGCACGGCAAGCGCCCGCAGCCGAACATGACGGCCGAGAACGAACGGATCGAGGTTCGCGGCGTCACGCTGAGGATACGTCGCGCCGGCGCAGGACCGACGCTGCTCTACCTGCACGGCTTCGATGGTGCCGCAGCGGCAGGCGTGGTGACCGATCGCCTTGCCCGTGATTTTCGCGTGCTCGTTCCCGATCATCCGGGGATGGGCGAGTCCGACACGCCGCCCTGGCTCGATACGATCCACGATTTCGCGTACTTCTATCTCGACCTCCTCAAGGCGCTCGACCTCGACGACGTGCATCTTGTCGGGCTCGATCTTGGCGGCTGGATCGCGCTTGAGATCGCGATCCGGAGCGTCGAGCGGCTCCGGAGCGTGACTGTGATCGGGTCGGCCGGCATTCACGTGATCGGCGTCCCCAAGGGCGACCTGTTCATGCGTGCGCCCAACGTCGTCCTCCGCAGCCTGTTCGCGGACCCGGCCAAGGCCGACGCGATCCTGGCGCATAAGCCGACGCGCGAGGAGGAGGACACGCTCCTCAAGAACCGGTTCACGATCGCCCGCGTCGGTTGGCACCCGCCGCTCACGGATCCGCATCTCGCGAAATGGCTGCACCGGATCGAGCTGCCTGTTCACGTCATCTGGGGCGACACCGATCGCTTGTTTCCAATCGCGTACGCGCGCGAGTTCGAGCGCCTGCTTCCCGGGTCGCGATCGACGACGCTTACGGAATGTGGGCATGCGGCACATCTCGAGAAGCCGGAGGCCTTGGCCGCGGCCGTCGCCGCCTTCGTACAGGAGCACGCGCGATGAACTTCTTCTATTTTCATTTCATGCCCTATCTTCACCTCGATCCGAAGATTCGCGCCGACTACAATTCGTGCTGGATGGTCCTGCCGAACAGCGCCTACGATCCGAAGAAGGGACACGAGCTCTATAACCGGTATCTCGACGAGCTCGAACTGGGCGAAGAGCTCGGTTTCGACGGGCTTTGCCTCAACGAGCACCATTCCACCGCTTATGGCATGATGCCGGCGCCCAATCTGATATGTGCCGCGCTCGCCCGACGCACCAAGCAAATCAAGATCGCGATTCTCGGCAACGCGACGCCGCTGCGCGACCATCCGCTGATGGTCGCCGAGGAATTGGCAATGCTCGACAACATCATGGGCGGGCGGCTGATCTGCGGCTTCGTGCGCGGCATCGGCGTCGAATATCTGGTCTGGGGCGTCAACCCGACCTTTTCGCATGAGCGCTTCCATAAATCGCAGGAGCTGATCGTGCGCGCCTGGACGGCGACAGAGCCGTTCGCGTTCGAGGGCAAGCATTATCACGTACCGTGGGTGAACATCTGGCCGCGGCCATACCAGGAGCCGCACCCGCCGATCTGGACGCCGACAAATGGCAGCACCGAGACCGTGGAATGGGCCGCCCGCGCCGACCACCGTTACAAGTATCTGCAGAATCTCAGCGCCGCCGACGCGTGCAAGCGCTACATGACGCTCTATCGTGATGTCGCGGCGCGGAACGGCTGGGAGGCGACGCCGGCGCATCTCGGCTGGGGCTGTCCGGTCTATGTCGCCGAAACCGACGCGATCGCCATGCGCGAAATGAAGCCGCACATCGAGAACTTCTACAACATGTTCTTCCGCAATCCGCCGCACCGGTTCCTGCCGCCGGGCTATATGTCGCTCGAATCGATGCGCCGGCTAGCGGTAGACAAGATTCCGATCTTCGGGCCGCAGACGCTCGATAACCTCGTAAAGCACGGCATCGTGCTTTGCGGCAGCCCCGAAACCGTCAGAGAGCAACTCGCCCATAATGCCAAGGATTGGGGCTTCGATACCCATATGGGCGCATTTCACTTCGGCACGCTGCCGCATGAACTCACTGTGAAAAGTTTGACCCTCTTCGCGGAACACGTGATCCCCTACGTGCGCCACATCAACCAGCCCTCGCCCGCGCAACCGAGTGCGGTGCACTAGATTTCCTGATTCACTCAGCCACCGACACTCCTGGTACGCGCCGAAGTGGTGATCGAATGAATTGAGGAACGTCTGTTAATGGCGCGAATGCGAAACACCGTGACGTATGAGTTGTGGCCGCTATCGGTGCATCATCGGGTCTAACGCGGATAGCGCCAAACCTGTGCTCATGACCCAGAGCTGATATCGCGTCCGGTTTAGGAGGGCCGCTGCGCGATGATGCGCTCACGCCGCAGTGGCGCGCAGGGGCGTGGCGTAGAGGCGTTCGTGCCGAAGTGGGATCGGCACGACCTTCGGCGCTCGAAGCAAGCCCGTGGCAGAGGAACGCTTTTCCATCCTATTCTCTATCGTCGGAGCGAGGGAAAACGATGCGGCTGGGGTTGTTCTCGAACGGGCAAAGGCGGAACTCGCTCGCCAAGATCAGTTACGAGGAGGATTTACAGGAGGTCATCCTCGCCGACGAGCTGGGCCTCGAAGAAGCCTGGATCAGCGAACATGGCACCTTCGTCAGCTTCCACGCGCCCGATCAGTTGCCGTCGGCCGATCCGTTCATCTGCAAGGCTGCGGCGCTGACGAAGCGGATCAAGATGGGCCCAGGCATCCGTCCGCTGCCCTATTTCCACCCGCTCCAGGTCGCGACCGACGCGGCGGTGTGCGATCACTTGACCGACGGCCGCTACATGGCCGGCTTTGGGGTCGGCATCGGCGACGGCGGCGGGCAGCGCGGCGTCCTGCCCGCGCCGCAGCGCGTGATGATGCGCGAGGCAGTGGACCTCATCCTCAAGGCTTGGACCGCGGCCGAGCCGTTCGATTGGAACGGGCAAGTGTGGCAAGGCAAGAAATGGGAGATCATTCCGAAGCCGCTGACCAAGCCGCACATGGAGGTCGGGATCGCCTGCTCGCGCACCAACTCGACGCTCGAATTGGCGGCGGAAAAAGGCTTTATGCCGTTGCTGTCCTGGACAACGTCGCCCCGCCATCTCAAGGCGATGATCGACGCTTATCTCAGCACGCCCAATCCGGGCGATCCGCCCGCCCGCGACCGGCTGCGCGTGGCGCGCTACGTCTATGTCGCGGATTCGGTCGCGGAGGCGAAGCGCGATCTGCGGAACGCGGATTTCGCGCCGATCCATTCGGGACGACGGCTCGACGAGTTCATCCCGTCCGGGGGCACGCGCGGCGATGTGACGATGGACTATCTCATCGATCGCGGCGTCTTCTTCTGCGGCGATCCGGACCGCGTGGCGCAGCAGATCGAGAATTTCCATCGCGAGCTCGGCGGGTTCGGCGTGCTGCTCCTCGTCGTCGGCAAGGATTGGGCGACGAGCGAGCGGCGCGCACTTTCGCTGCGCCGCTTCGCGCACGAGGTGGCGCCGCGGCTGGCGCCTTTGCAGACCTGAAGGAGCGATGGGGAGGCAAGGTTCATGGCGTCGGAAAGCGAACTCAGAGAACAGCTGGCAACGTGCGCGCGCATCTTCGCGATGCAGGGGCTGCTGGGCCTGCACGGCCATGTCAGCGTCTACCAGCCCGGAACGAAGCGGATGCTGATTACGCCGGGTTCGGGCTCCGACAAGGCAAATCTCCGCGCCGAGCACATGATTCCGGCCGATCTCAGCGGCAACCCGCTCGAGGGGAAGATGGGGCCGCCGCGCGAATGGCCCATTCACACGGCGCTGCACGCGGCGCGGCCCGACGCGCTGGCCGTGGCGCACCTGCATCCGCCCTACGCCACCCTCTTCGCCATCGCCAAGCGCCCATACCGGCCCGTGACCATGCAAAGCACCATCTTCGCCCGCGGCATACCGCTCTATGGCGAAGCGCATCTCATCACCACGCCCGAGCGCGGAGCGAAATTGATGATGGTTATCGGCGACAAGCGCGCCGCCTTCATGCGCGCGCATGGCATCACCGTCGTCGGCCGGACGGTCCAAGAACTTCTGCACGCGACCCTCGTTCTCGAAAACGATGCCATCAAGACGCTGCAGGCCGAGGCGCTCGGCGAAGTGGGCGCGCTCAGCGACGAGGAATGCCGGATTGCGGACGAGGAAACGCCGATCGAGGCCGTGGCGGGGCGGACGTGGGTCTACTTCACAACTCTGGAGGCGCGCTGGAACCGGCAAACCGCGGCCGGGAAGAGCGCACTCTTCCCGTGACTCCCAAGATCCGCCTGCATTTCCGCGAACCGACCGTTGACACCAACCGGCCGATCGCAGACGGCACCGTCCCGATCGAGGGCTTCGAGTTGCATCTGGCCGATCGGCAGGAAGATGCCGACGCCTGGGATTGCAGCTTCGCGATGCGCATGCTGGGCTTCGCCGAAGAGCCGCGCTGCGTCTCGATTCCGGCGTTTCCGAACCGGAAGTTCCGGCTTTCCTACATCTACGTGAACGAGCGCGCTGGCATCGGCGCGCCACGCGATCTCGAAGGTAAGCGCGTCGGCATCCGCGCCTGGGCCAATACCGCCGGCGTATGGGCGCGCGGCGCGCTGCAACATCACTACGGCGTCGATCTCGCCCGCGTTCGTTGGGTCGCCGCACGCGCCGACGCGACGAAGCTGCCGGCGAGCATGAAGATCGAATTCCTGCGCGAGCCGCGCACCGCGTCGCATGATCTCGACCAGCTGCTTGTCGCCGGCGAAGTCGACGCGGTGATCGATGCAGACGTGCCGCCGTCGATCACGCGTCGGGACGGCCGGACCCGGCGCCTTTTCCGCGACTATAAATCCGAGGAGCAGGACTATTTCCGGAAGACCGGGATTTTCCCGATCAGCCACGTTGTCACGCTGCACCAGAGTTTCTGCGACCGCCATCCCGACGCGCCGATAGCGCTTCTCAAGGCGTTCCGGCGCGCACGCGACATCGCGATCGACAACATCCAGGGCTCCGATCCGCAAGTCCTCGTGCTTTCCTGGGCAAGCCAGGCGATGGACGAGCAGCGCGCGCTCATGGGCGACGACTATTTCGCCTACGATGTCGCGCACAACCGCGCGGCGCTCGACGCCATGATGCGGTTCGCGCACGAGCAGTTCCTGACGCGCGAGATGATCGATTACCGGCGTCTCTTCGCGCCGGCGGCGATGGCGCTTCCGGGCACCTGAACGATCGCGGGGGCGGTTCGCCGCCTCAGGGCAAAGGTTTCGCGTAGCGCTTTTGACCAGCTCGCCCGCGGTGATGTCGCCTTTCACTATGCCGTGCGCCTTGTACCGGCGATCTGGTGCGCCAAGTCCTTGAGGTTGATGCGCAGCTCGGGATCGAGGCCCTTGCCGGGGGGTGCGCGGCCTAATTCGGCATGAACGCGTCGGTGTAAAGCTTCGACATGTCGGGCGCCGCGCTGAGGAATTTCTGCGCCACGAACATGCGCTGAAGATTGGCGAGCGACTGGGCGTCGAATCGGCAATCCTCGCTGAGGCTCGGCACGACGAGGTCGTAGTCCTTGCCCATCGCCCCCGTCGACAGGCCGGTGAGCTTGCTCAGCGCCGCGACCGACCGCTCCTTGTGCGCCCGCATGTATCGGATCGTGTCGAGCCAGCCGGCGACGAAGGCGCGGACCGCCTCCGGATGCGCCGCGATCGCTTGGTTGGTCGCGAAGATCGCGCCGGCGGCGGTCGGCGGCAGGAAGTCCGCGGCAACGGCGAGCAACCGGCCCTGGTGCTTCTCCTCCATCGCGAAGATGTCGGCGGTCGGAAACATGTCGGCGTCGATCGCGTGCGTGCGAAAGCCGGCAATGGCGGCGGCGATGCCGTTGCCGATCGCGACCTTGGTGATCCCGTCCGGCCCCCAGCCGCGCTCCTGGGCAAGCTGCGTCGCGAGAAAGTCGGTGAACGAACCGGCACTCGAAATGCCGATCCGCTTGCCCTTGAGCCCGTCCAGGTCATGGACCGGCGAATCCCACGGCACGGCGACGCCGGTCGGGTACATCTTCGCCTCGGCCTCGCACACAGCCATGATCGGCGCGCCCTTGGCGGTGAAGGCCATCCCGGTGCCGTCGGCGATGCCGATATCGACGCTGCCCGCCGTCATCGCCTGGATTAGCTTGCTGCCGCCGGTGAAGTCGGAGATTTGGAGGTCGAGCCCGTGCTTCTGAAAAATGCCGAACTCCTGGCCGAGATTGACCGGCTCCATCGGCGTCGCGTTGGCGACCGCCTTGCCGACGATCAGCGTGGTTGCCGCGGGCGCCGCGCCGGGGAGGACGACGGTTGCAATCGCGGCGGCAAGGGCGAAAAGGCGCGACCGCATGGCGTTCCCCCGTTCCTTGTTGGCGACGAACCTAAGCCCGCTGCCGCCGCGCCGTCAAACCAGGCGCGGCTGCGCGACCTCGGGACCGAGCTTCGGCAGCTCACCATGAACGCGAGGTGCGCCCCACAGCAGATTTGTAAGGCTCATCTCGCGGACCAGGCGCTGTAGCTCGATCGAGATTGGAGGGCGACCGCCGTGCGAGTGGAATTTCCATCGCCAATTGAGACAGAATCCTGCTCGGTGCCACTGTGCGACGGTCATCCTCATTGTCCCTACCAAAAACTATATCCGGCAGTATCGGTGATGTAGGCCGCCGAGCGCGGGGATTGCGATGATCCGTCCAAATCGCTCGATTGGTCGATGGTTCGGCGCGTCTTTGCCGAGGGACAAATGTGTCCGAGCCTCGTTGTAGTAGGCCATGTAGGCATTCAGGTGCCGACGCAAGTGGGTTTCGCCGAACAATACAACATGATCGGTACACTCCCGGCGAATTGATCCGATCAGTCGTTCGACATTGCCGTTTTGCCAGGGTGACCGTGGAGCGGTCGGCCGATCACGAATTCCCATCGCGCGCAGGCGTCGCGTGACGACATGACCGTAGGCTGCATCACGGTCGCGGATCATGTAGCGCGGGACTTCGTTCCAAGGAAAAGCCTCCGTGATCTGTCGGGCAATCCATTCCGCAGTCGGGTGAGCGGTGACGCCGAACGACACGATGCGTCGCCGATCGTGTTGGAGAATCACCAAGGCGTAGAGGAGCCGAAAGCCGATCGTCGGGACGATAAAAAAATCCATACCGGCGATGCCGGCTGCGTGGTTCTGCAGAAAGGTCTTCCAGCTCTGTGATGGCGGTCGCCTGCCCTTGCCCATGTACTTGGCGACCGTCGATTGGGCGACCTCGAACCCCAGTTTCAGCAGTTCCCCGTGGATGCGCGGCGCGCCCCAGAGCGCATTCGCAATGCTCATCTTCCGGATTAGATGGCGCAGTTCGGCGGCGATCCGTGGGCGGCCACCCCTCGAGCGTGACTTCCAACGCCAGTAGAGCCGGAAGCCAGCACGCTGCCATCGCACGACCGTATCCGGCTGAATGATGGTGAGGGCGTCGGAGACCGACGGGAATAGCCGGTAGAGCCAAACGAAGATGAGCCGATCGAGGCTCATAAGCCGCGGCCTCATTGGCGCTGCGCGACGTAGCACGTTCAGCTGATGCCGGAGAACGAGTATCTCGGCTTCGAGTCGTGCTATCGACCTAAGAAGCGATGCTAGGAAGCAGACCAGCAGCTTCAGAAGATTGGTCATCACACATTAGATAACCCGATCCGGCTGCCCACACCACACCGGATGAGGTTCTCGGTAGGCACAAGGCACAGGCAGTTCCAGCTTAGCAACTCTATTGCCCAGCCTGCGGAGTCCTGTTGCGGAATGAGATTCTTCCGCACACCGCATAAAGTTATTTTGTGCCGCCGAGGGCGCTGCGACAATTCTATTCACGCCATTGGGACTCGATCACTTCGCCCTTCGAGTCATCGAGGACCTGAACGGCAAGTTCCGCGCCAGGTGCCTGAACACCCACTGGTTCATGGGCCTCGACGAGGCGCACAGAAAATGCGAGGCTTAGCTACCTTGCGATCCGCTATTCACGCCAGAGGGAAACCGGCATACGTGTAGGGGCAGATTTCGATGACTGAAAAGCGTGATTCAAGTGAATATCAAACTGAGAGTATCGTCGGAGCGACATCTTGGACTACAAAATAAACGATCCGGATGTGTTGCGAGAGGTCCAAGCCGAGTTCGCCGGTTATGACACGGCGCTCGGGAAGAACGATGTTCCCGCGCTCAATGCATATTTTTTCGATAGCCCGACGACGGTTCGTTTCGGCAATGGCGAAAATCTTTATGGATTCAGCGAAATCCAAGCGTTTCGAGCGTCTGTCGTCGCTACCGGCTTCCCGCCGAAGCGTGAGCGCATTGTGATCACCACATACGGAAGAGACTTTGCGACGATAGCGACGCTGACCCGATTACCTCAACTCGGCAAAATCGGCAGAACCATGCAGACTTGGGTGAGGTTTCCTCAGGGTTGGCGCATTGTTGCCGCTCACGTCAGCACCATTGACGAGCCACGACCAAAGGCCGGTTAACCGAGAAACCGCCTGACGATTAAGGAGTCACCGCCCGAAGCTGCTCCTCGACCCATCGTGCAGCACCTGTCCCTACCGCAAACGTGATCCATGTGGCAAGCGATCGCGATTGAGGCGTTTGGGTCGTCTAATGACGGACCTTGTCGGACTCATCTAGTCGACGGTGGTCCGTCTGCTACGCTCGAATGCGGCGGTTGCGGCAGAGAACGTCGTCCTGCGTCGGCAGATCGATGTTCTGCGGCGAACTGCGCCAAAGAGGCCTTGCTTCAGCAGCATCGACCGATTGATATTCGTCGGACTGCAGAGGTGGTTCCCCAATGTTCGAGATGCGCTGGCCATCGTCCAGCCAGACATATGAGAACTACTACAACGAGACGCGCACGCACCTGTCCCTGAGCAAGGATGCACCATTACGGCGCGCTGTCGGGAGGCTGGCCGCATCCCAGCCTGCCGATCTTGGGCGGGCTGCATCATCAATATGGCCGGGTATGATTCCCAACAGGGACAAGCGCAGCCTCGACTGATCACGACCATGCCCACGGCGAAGGTGAAGCCATACTCGACCACATGAAGAAAGGCGCAACGGCGCTGTCGATCCCGAAGTTTCGGGGACACTGCTTTGGCAGCTGGTTAATCAAGGTAATATCGAAGCAGCGATCCTGACGCTGCCGAACCTTTGCCAATGATCTGGTTCACGACGATCTCCTCCAGCTTGGATTTCGTCGCAGAGCATCCTGACATCATCAAACGGTTTATCGCCAAAAAAATCGTCCATCATGATCTTGTTCGTCCGCGTCAAGGGCTCGTTCTCCGCCGCTAAAAGCGCGTGTCCTCCTCACCCATATGTACGAGGTCTTGTGCCCTAAATCCGTCTAATCAAATGCGGAATTTGCTTTGCCGCGATATCGCGCCACGAGGCGCTGCACGACAATTGGTGATAGCCTTCCGACTTAGTTGACCATGCGAACGATCGCCCGCTCGATCTTCTTGCGCAGCTCTCTTTCGTCGGACGCGTCCCGATACCCATCAGTAGTCGTAGATGCGCGTAACCGCGCACGTGATCGAGAAATTCCTCGGCCGCCTCGCGCGGATCTTTCACCCGAAGCCGCCGCGCGCGCGAAAGGGGCGAGAAATCCGTCAGTCTGTCAATGGTGAGTTGCGGTCCGTTGCGATAGTAGAGTTGGCTGAGGTGGGGATATCGCGCGTTTTGGCGATCACGATGCGATTAAGTTCGATCTTTTCAGTATCAAAGATGATGGCGGCATAAAACATGCCGTAGAGATAAAGTCCTTCTCGGCGGCTGCCCGGCAATGGCGGCGTGAACCCGGTAATCGACCAGGCTAATGCGTTCGACGACGCCCGCCGGGCCTCTTCCTTGCTGCGGAAGTAGCGGTAGACTGTGATTTTGGTCACGCTCGCGGCGGTGGCCACCGCCTGCGTGGTCGCGCCGGCCAAGTCCGTGGCGCAGGAAGGCGGCCTTGGCGCTCTGAAGAAATACGGAGTGTCGTCGCCGCGACGGCTTTCCGCCTTGGTACGGCAGCACTCTGCTACCAGGCACTTCCCCTCCTCCGGAGATTGCGCCGCCATCGAACCACAACCTTGGGGCGCGTGCCATGCGCGGTCGGCACGCCATCCCGGTGCCGCATGGGTAGTTCGCCGCCGGATGCAGGAGCGTGCCGGGCGGCCGATTTGCGATGCTAGGCCGGCTAGCCCGAACTTCTCGTGCGGCCTCTACGACGAGCTGGAGCTTCGCCATCTGTTCATGCAGGCATCAGGGCGTTGCCGTCCATGATCGACGGAAATCCGCATTGCGGCGACAGGCAAAGTTGCTAGACCAGCACGTGTTTTGCAGGCTACGTCGATCCGGCACTTGATCGCATCCTCCGCTTTCCAGCGAGCTCCTTTTCGTGGTCACGCAGCCGAGCACGACGGTCTTGCCCTTGGGAACGAAGCCAAGGGCGCGAACCCGCCGGACCAATCATCATGAGATACAAGGAAGAAACCGTCAACCCGGATATTGATTAAACGCATGCGGCCACATGGTCGTATCCACCGGACGTGATCCAGCCCGGCGATAATTGCCACGGCATCGACGCAGACACTCATGTCCACGGGCTTGTTATAGACACATTTATTGAACAGATCGATATAAACGAGATGCAGCCGTTCCACGTCGAGAACCCCGATGCGGCCAGGCCTTTGCGGTGATCGGGATCGCACGGCGAAGACAAAGCTGGTATCGTGATCTGCAGATATGCGTGCAGCCGAGCTCGCCAGAGCCCGCGATCTCGTCGGCATACGCGACGGCCAGATCGTGCCAGAAAGGTTCAAGCGCGGGGTGGTCAGGAAGTCGATCGCACCTGGGCCGCCAAGACGATGAAGAAGGC
>CAVSNJ010000005.1:0-20883 GCA_963729295.1 uncultured Alphaproteobacteria bacterium | reverse complement strand
GTCCGATTTCTTCGAGTCCAGCCGGTTTCGCTGCTGAAGATTGCCCTGCAATCTGCGGAACTGTTGTGAGTTTTGGAACTGGAAGATCGTAGGACCAGGCGGAGATGCGCGCCAACTGCTTCACGCGAGCGCCTTCGCCTGGTCGCGCAGCACGTATTTCTGCACCTTGCCGGTCGAGGTCTTGGGCAAGGCGCCGAACACGACCGTGCGCGGCGCCTTGTAGTGCGCCATGTGCGCGCGGCAGAAGGCGATGATCTCGTCGGCCGTTGCGGATGCGCCGTCCTTCAGCGTGACGAAGGCGCACGGGCTTTCGCCCCAATGCGGATCGGGCCGCGCCACCACCGCCGCCTCGAGCACGGCGGGATGGCGGAACAGCACGCCCTCGACCTCGATCGTTGAGATGTTCTCGCCGCCCGAGATGATGATGTCCTTCGAGCGGTCCTTGATCTCGATGTAGCCGTCCGCGTGCATGACGCCGAGATCGCCGGTGTGGAACCAGCCGCCGGCGAACGCGTCGCCCGTCGCCGTGTCGTTCTTGAGGTAGCCCTTCATCACGATGTTGCCGCGCATGAACACTTCGCCCATCGTGGCGCCGTCTTGCGCCACCGGCGCGAGCGTTGCGGGATCGGCCACCATGAGCCCATCGAGCACCGGGTAGCGCACGCCCTGGCGCGCCTTCAGCGACGCGCGCTCGGCCACGGGCCGCGCGTCCCATTCCTCGTGCCAGTCGCACACGACCGCGGGCCCATAGACTTCGGTCAGGCCATAGACATGCGTCACGTCGAAGCCGAGCTTCTCCATGCCCTCGATCACGGCGGCGGGCGGCGCCGACCCCGCCGTCATGAGCGCGATCCTGCGGCCCAATTCGCGCCGCGCCTCGGGCGGCGCGTGGAGCAGCATGTTCATGACGACCGGCGCGCCGCACATGTGCGTCACGCCATGCTCGGCGAGCGCCGCGAACACCGGCCCCGCCTCGACCCGGCGCAGGCACTCATGCGTCCCGGCCAGCGCCGTCACCGTCCAGGGAAAGCACCAGCCGTTGCAATGGAACATCGGCAATGTCCAGAGATAGACCGGATGGCGCGGCATGCTCCACACCAGCGCGTTGCCGAGCGCGTTGAGATAGGCGCCGCGATGGTGATAGACGACGCCCTTCGGGTTGCCGGTCGTGCCGGACGTGTAGTTGAGCGCGATCGCGTCCCACTCGTCGGCCGGTCCCTGCCACGGCGCTTCGGGATCGCCCTCGGCGAGCAGCTCCTCGTAGGTGAGCGCGCCCAACAGCTTGCCGCCGACCGCGAGCGCATCGTCGATATCGACGACGATCGGTCGTCTCTTGAGCTGCGCCAGCGCCAGCTCAATCACGCCCGAGAATTCGCGGTCGGTGAGCAGAACCTTTGCCTCGCTGTGCTGCAGGATGAAGGCGATCGCCGCGGCGTCGAGGCGGACGTTGAGCGCGTTCAGCACCGCGCCTGCCATCGGCACGCCGAAATGCGCCTCGAACAGTTCCGGCGTGTTGGCGCCCATGACTGCGACGGTGTCGTTCTTGCCGATGCCGCGCCCCTTGAGCGCGCTCGCAAGCCTGCGGCAGCGCGCGTAGGACTCCGCCCAGCTATAGCGCCGCGCGCCGTGCACGACCGCGAGCCGCGTGGGAAAGACGGCCGCACTCCGCGCGATGAAGCTCAAGGGCGACAGCGGGACGAAATTCGCCGCGTTGCGGTCGAGCCCGGACGAATAGGGATTTTGCGCGCGCTCGTTCATGCCGTCCTCCGTGCCCGCGAGGGAGATTGCGGCGCTTTGCGCGCAATGACAACCGGGAGACATGTCGTTGCCCCGCCGCCCCTGACTTGACAGTATCGGCGCGGGGGAAAGCCGGCGTGACGTACCCACTTCATTTCAATCTCAGTCTGATCCTCATCGTCCTCGTCTTCGCGGTGTTCGTCATCGCGAAGTGGCGCCAAGCGCGCTCCATCGCGCGCCATCGCGAAGTGCCAGGGACCGCGAATCCCTCATGGGCGGACGGCCGCATTCCCGCCGCCGGCACGAGCGGCGGGGCAATTGTCGGCCGTTGGCTGTTGATCGTCTTCCTTACCCTACCCTGCCGCTGCCGCTTATCGCGTGGCGGCTGCCGCCGGAGCTGCGGCCGGGCATGACGCTGAGAGAACCCTTTAGGCTGTTCGAGACCGCCTTCGCCGCGTTGTGGATTCTTGCGCTCCTCCTGCTCGTGCGCATCGCCTCCCGCCGCGCCCGCGGCGCCGAGTTCCTCATGGACCCATTCCCGGGCTGCGTTGGCGGCGCGGTTTCCGGCCGTGTCGAATTTCGCCCCGGCGACGCGCCGCTCGGTGAGATCGAGGCGACGCTCAGATGCGTCAATCGCCTGGCCAGCCTCGACCACGACATCGCGACCGAGATGTGGAGCGAAACGCGCACCATTGTGGTCACCGGCGACAGCTTCATCCCCATCGCCTTCACGACGCCCGCCACTCTGCCGAGCAGCGCCAACCCGATCGGCCGCTACGGCATCCGCTGGGTCCTTTCCATCGTCGCCGAGACACAGCGCGGCAAGTTCGCGGCCGAGTTTAACCTTCCGGTCTTCGCGGCCGCGCTCCGGCGCGAGCTTCGCATCGCCTGAGGATTGCCTGGCACCCGGTCCGCGCCGATACTGGCGCCATGACCGGACGCTACGAGGAAGCCTGGCGCCGCTCGCTCGCCGATCCCGACGGATTTTGGGGCGACGCGGCCGAGGCGATCGACTGGGAGCGCCGTTGGGACAAGGTGCTCGACGCCGCCAACCCGCCGTTTTACCGCTGGTTCCGCGGCGGGCGCATGAACACCTGCTGGAATGCCTTGGACCGCCATGTCGAGCGCGGCCGCGCCGAGCAGGCGGCGCTCATTTACGACAGCCCCGTCACCAACACGAAAACGTCCTTCACCTATCGCGAGCTGCGCGACGCGGTGGCGCTGCTGGCCGGCGCGCTTGCGGCGGCCGGAGTCCGGAAGGGCGATCGCGTCCTCATCTACATGCCGATGGTGCCGGAAGCGGTGATGGCGATGCTCGCCTGCGCGCGGCTGGGCGCCATTCATTCCGTCGTGTTCGGCGGCTTCGCCGCGCCCGAGCTTGCCGCGCGCATCGACGACGCGCAGCCGAAGCTCGTGCTCGCCGCCTCGTGTGGCGTCGAGCCGGGCCGCCTCGTGCCATACAAGCCGCTGCTCGATCTCGCGATCGAGCTCGCGCACCATAAGCCCGAGACCTGCTTCATCCTGCAACGCCCGATGCTCGCGGCCAGCCTCGTCAAAGGCCGCGACCGCGACTGGCGCGAGGCGGTCGCCGCGGCGGCGCCTTCGCCTTGCGTGCCGGTCGAGGCGACCGATCCGCTCTACATCCTCTACACCTCCGGCACGACCGGGGAGCCCAAGGGCATCGTGCGCGACAATGGCGGGCACGCCGTGGCGCTCAACTGGTCGATGGCGAACGTCTACGGCATGAAGCCGGGCGATGCGTTCTTCGCCGCCTCCGACGTTGGCTGGGTCGTCGGCCATTCCTACATCGTCTATGCGCCGCTGCTGTTCGGCTGCACCAGCCTGTTGTTCGAGGGCAAGCCCGTCGGCACGCCCGACCCCGGCGTCTATTGGCGCATGATTGCCGAGCACCGCATCAACGCCATGTTCACAGCGCCGACCGCCTTTCGCGCCATCAAGCGCGACGATCCCGACGGAAAATTCATCGCCAAATACGATCTCTCGCAGTTCCGCACGCTCTTCCTCGCCGGCGAGCGCGCCGATCCGCCGACCGTCGAATGGGCGCAGCTTCACCTGAAGCGGCCGGTCATCGACCACTGGTGGCAGACCGAGACCGGCTGGGCGATCACGGCGAACTGCATCGGGCTCGAGCATCTGCCGGTGAAGCTCGGCTCCTCCACGAAGCCCGCGCCGGGCTATGACCTGCACGTGCTCGATGCCGACGGGCACGAGATGAAGCGCGGCGAGATCGGCGCGCTGTGCGTCAAGCTGCCGCTGCCGCCGGGCTCGTCGCCTACTCTGTGGAACGCCGACGAGCGTTTCGTGAAGGCATATCTCACCGAGTTTCCCGGCTACTACCACACCGCCGACGCAGGCTTCATCGACAACGACGGATACGTCTTCGTCATGACGCGCACCGACGACATCATCAACGTCGCCGGCCACCGGCTTTCCACGGGCGCCATCGAGGAAGTGCTGGCGTCCCACCCCGACGTCGCCGAATGCGCCGTGATCGGCGTCGCCGACGCGCTGAAGGGCCAGGTGCCCTTGGGCTTCCTCGTCCTGAAGGCCGGCGTCAACGCGCCGCCCGAGCGGATCTCGGCCGAGACCGTGGCGCTGGTGCGCGAGCGCATCGGCCCGGTCGCGAGCTTCAAGGCCGCCGTGGTGGTGCAGCGCCTGCCGAAGACGCGCTCCGGCAAGATCCTGCGCGGCACCATGCGCCACATCGCCGACGGCGAGGAGTATCGCATGCCGGCGACGATCGAAGATCCCGCGGCGCTCGCCGAAATCACCGATACGCTGAAGAACGCGGGTCACATCGCCACGAAGAATTAGCGCTTCACGCCGCCACTGCTTTCTTGCTGCGCATGAATTGCCGCGCGAGGCGCACGAGGCGCGGCACGATCCGGGGGCGCAGCAAGCGCTCGTCATAGCCCGCCATGCGCCGCTCGTTCTCGGCCAGGCACGTATCCATCAAGCCGGCGACATCGACGTTGATCCCCATCGATTCGTGCCCGGTCATGGCGAAATTGTCGCCGCCGCCGACGTCCTTCGCGGTCTCGATCCGCTCGCGCACGAGCTTCGCCCAGACGCCCAGGCGCCGCGCGTCGAAGATCGGCTTCTTCCACCACGGCAGGTTCTTCCTGTGCCAGGCGGCCCAATTGACGAAGAACAGGATGTGGCGGCATTCCTCTTGCATCACCGGCTCGAACGTCGCGACGAGATCGCGCGGGAAAAATCCCGAGCGCTTCGCCAGCTCGAACAGCCCGAAGGCGAAGAAGCTGTCGATGCATTCGCTATAGCCCGTCACCATGAAGGCCCATTCGGGATCGCGCGGCTTCGCATAAGGCGGCTCCGGCGCGAGTGCGATGCCGTAGGCTTGGACCATGTTGGAGAGCACGTCCTTGTGCCGGCCTTCCTCGAAGCCGTTGAGCCTGACCGCGTCGATCAGCAGCGGATCCAAGATGCGCTCGGCATAAGTCGACACGCGGATCTTGGCCTTCCCTTCGGTCTGCACCGCGATGTCCCAGATCGGCAAGCCGACGAGGCGCTTGCGCTCGTCCTCGCCGAGCTTCGGCCAGTCGATGACAGCCGGCTTATAGGGATCGTGCGTGTCGAGCAGCATGCGGCAGAAGAGCCGCTTGTGCGCCTCGCTGCCGATCGGGACGGGCCCGTTCTCGGCCCCGCGCCAGCGCCGCGCCGCGCGGTCGGAGGCGACGGTTCCGGCCGCGTCGCTCATCATTCGGCCTGCGCGCCCTCTTCTTCCTCGACCGTCGGCGGCGCAACCTCGACCTTCTTGCCGCGATTGGCGCGCGTCACCGCCGCCTCGAGCTCCTCGAGCGTGCAGAGGCCCAACGACACCGGATGCTGCGGCTTGATGTTCTGCGTGTTCCAGTGCGTCCTGTCGCGCACCGCGCGGATCGTCGGCTTCGTCGTGCCGACGAGCTTCGAGACCTGCCCGTCGCTCAGCTCCGGGTGGTTTTTCACGATCCACGCGATCGCGTTGGGCTTGTCCTGGCGCTTGGCGATCGGCGTATAGCGCGGGCCGCGATGCTTCACGATCGACACCGGCACCGCTTCCTTCGCGAGCGCGAGGCGCCCCGTCGGATCGGCTTGGCAGCGCTCGATCTCCTCGAGCGTGAGCTGCCCGTTCGCCACGGGGTCGAGCCCCAGCATCTGCAATGCCACCTCACCGTCAGCGATCGCCTGCACCTCGAGCGGATGGAGGCCGCAGAATTCGCCGATCTGGTCGAACGAGAGCGACGTGTTCTCGACGAGCCACACTGCGGTCGCTTTCGGCATCAAGGGCTGGGCCATCGCGGTCTCCTGCAATCCCGGCGCGGCTTTCTGGCCCGCGCGCCTTCTTAAGGGCGCCGGACGAGGCCGCCGGCCATGTCCTGGATCGCCTCTATATAGGCGCGGGCCCCGGCCCGGTCAAACCGTGAGCACGATCTTGCCGATATGGGCCGAGCTTTCCATGAGGCGATGCGCTGCGCCCGCCTCGCCGAGCGGAAAGGTCTTGTAGATCTCGGGCTTCACCTTGCCCGCGTCGAAGAGCGGCCAGACATTGCGCAAGAGCGCGGCCGCAATGGCGCCCTTCTCCTCGACCCGGCGCGCGCGCAAGGTCGAACCGGTGACGGTAAGACGCTTCAGCATGATCGGCACGAAATTGACGCTCGCGGTGGCGCCGCCGAGGAAGGCGATGAAGACGAGGCGCCCGTCCGGCGCGAGCGCCGAGAAATCGCGCTGGATGTAATCGCCGCCGACCATGTCGAGCACGACATCGACGCCGCGCCCGCCCGTTGCGTCCTTCACCACCTTGACGAAATCCTGCGTCCTGTAGTCGATGCCGTGCGTGGCGCCGAGCCGCTCGCACGCATGGCATTTGTCGCGGCTGCCCGCGGTCGCGAAGATCGGCGCCGCGCCGAACGCTTTCGCGAGCTGGATCGCCGCCGTGCCGATGCCGCTCGTGCCGCCGTGGATCAGAACGCCCTCGCCCGCGCCGAGCCGGCCGCGCTCGAAGAGATTGTGCCACACGGTGAAGAAGGTTTCCGGCAGCGCCGCCGCCTCGACCATGGAAAATCCCTGCGGCACCGGCAGGCATTGCGCCTCGGGCACGGCGCAATACTCGGCATAGCCGCCGCCCGCGACGAGCGCGCAAACGGCGTCGCCCGGCTTGAAGCGGTTGATGCCGAGCCCGACCGCGGCGATGCGGCCCGCGACCTCGAGCCCCGGCAGGTCGCTCGCTCCCGGCGGCGGCGGATATTCGCCTTTGCGCTGCAACACGTCGGGGCGGTTGACGCCCGCCGCCTCGACCACGATCAAAATCTCGCCCGCGCCAGGAAGCGGGAGAGGCCTTCGCGCGAGGCGCAAAACGTCCGGGCCGCCGGGTGCGGCGATCTCGATCGCGCTCATGCTGGCGGGGAGGCTCATCGCGGCGATTCTCGGCTTGTCGGGCGCGTTGCACCTCTAGCCGGATCGCGCCATGCTGGCAATCTCCGCCGCGAGGAGAGATGAGATGGACGAAGAGGATCTCCTTCCCCTCCGTCAGCCCAAGCCGAAGCGGGATCTGGCGCCCCTGGGGATCACCGAGCTTCAGGCCTATATCGCCGAGCTCGATGCCGAGATCGCGCGCGCCAAGGCCGAGATCGCGCTGAAGCAGAAGCACCGCGGCGGCGCGGAATCGGTGTTCAAGCGTTAGCTTCTCCGCGCCATCGGCCCGCGTTCCTTTCCCCTTAATCCCGCGCCCTTCGCGCGAACGGATCGTCGCCCGGGGGCGGCGCGGTTGAGGTTCCCTTAACCACGCCCAGCCATAGTCGCCCGTGCCGTTCGGGGCTCCGTTCCGGCGGCAGCAAGAGTCAGAGCGAGCACCTTCGAACCTTCGCACATTGGTGGGTGGGAGCCGTCCCTCGGGGACGGCTCCGTTTTTTCGCCCCGCGCCAGGCGCGCGCGAAAAACGGCGGCGCTCTGATGCGCGCCGCCGTCCCATCGCCAAACCTTGTGGCGGAGTTACGCCGCCTTCTGCTCGATCGCCTGCGCGCCGGGCGTGCCCGCTGCGATCGCGATCTTGCGCGGCTTCATCGCTTCCGGCACCTCGCGCACGAGCTCGACATGCAGGAGCCCGTGTTCGAGCGCCGCGCCGGTCACCTTGATATGGTCGGCGAGTTCGAAGCGCCGCTCGAAGGCGCGCCGCGCCAAGCCATGATGCAGGAACTGGCCGCGCTCGTCCTTCTTCGACCGGCCTGAAACGAGCAGCTCGTTCTCCTTGACCGTGATGTCGAGATCTTCCTGCGCGAAGCCCGCCACCGCCATGGTCAGGCGATAGGCATTCTCGCCGGTGACTTCGATGTCGTAGGGCGGATAGGAGACGCCGCCATCGCCGCGCGTCGCCCCTTCGGCAAGACGCATCAAGCGGTCGAAACCGATCGTCGAGCGGAACAGGGGAGAGAAATCGAAACCGTCCATGACCACATCCTCCTTTGAGCAATATGGGTCGCGAGCCCGCCGGAATGGCCAGGCTCAAGGTTAATGTCCGCTAGACCCGCGCTGGGCGTCCCCGGACCTTTTTCAAATGGGCGCGCGACGGCCCCGTTCAAGGGGTTTCGCGCTTTCGAATCGCGTCCGGACTCGCATCGCCGCGCGCCCTCTGGTAGAGAAAAGGCATTGGGGATGAGCGCGATGAGTACGATCGCCGGCGGCACTTTGTTCTTCGGCAAGACCTATTGCGAGGCCTTGAGCCTCATCGTCGAGGCGCGCGACTATCTCGAGCGGCACGATTCCGCCGAGGACCTCGATCTCGCGCCGGTCGCACGCTTGCAGATGTGCGCCGAGACCTTGCGCCTCACCGCGCGCCTTACCCGCATCATGGCCTGGCTTCTGGCGCAGCGCGCAGTCGAGAGCGGCGAGATGTCGGTCGAGGAAGCCTTGGCCGAGCCGCTCGACGCGTTCGACATTTGCAGCGCCGGGGCGGAGCACGAAGACACAGCATTGCCGCCGCGGCTCAGCGAACTTTTGGGCCGCTCGCGGCTTCTCTATGGTCGGGTGGCGCGGCTCGACGCGCTTGCGCGGCGCGCGCTTACTTTATCTTGAAGCCCTGGAAGCGCTTGTTGAAGCGCGCGAGCTGACCGCCGCTGTCGACGAGGCGCTGCTGTCCGCCGGTCCAGGCCGGATGCGATTTCGAATCGATCTCGAGCCGGAGCGTGTCGCCCGCCTTGCCGTAGGTCGAGCGCGTCGTGTAGCTCGTCCCGTCCGTCATGATGACGGTGATGTCGTGATAATCGGGATGAATGCCTTCCTTCATCGCCCGCTCCTTTGCGGCGCGCTTATAGCGGCGTCGCGACGTGCACGCAACCGCGTCCAGCTTCGGTATTTCCGTTCGACTTTCCGGAAATCGTAACATAGGATCGGCGGCAAGTCGCAAAGGCACGAGGGGGTGAGGCCAATGTCGAACGAGTCCGATCATTTTCCGCCGATGGGCGGGCCCGCGCCACTGATTCCGCCGACGCCGGCGCCTGCGCCCGCACCCGCGGCTGCGCCGGCCAAGAAGGCGGCGCCGAAGCGGCGCAAGGCCAAGGCAAAAAAGGCGGCGAAGAAGGCGCCGGTCCGGGCCGCGCGCAAGAAGGCCGCGAAGAAGAAGGCGGGCCGCAAGGCTGCTGGCCGCAAGGGCGGCGCCCGCAAGACCGCCAAGCGCAAGATCGCCAAGCGCAAGGCGAAACGGAAGGGCGGCCGCAAGAAGGGCCGCCGCTAGAGCAAGATCGCTTCGAATGGAAACGGCGTTTTCCATTCGAAGCGGGAACCTTGCTCTCACTCAACGAAGCTAGACCATGATCGGATCGGGCGAATCGCAGAGCGATTCCGCCCGATCCGATCATGGTCTAGCACCCCGCGCGAGCGAGACGACGAAAGCCGCGGTTCCGCTCGCGGCTTTCCTGCATTTGTCTGCCCTGTCCGCCGCCCCTTACCGCTCGGTCAGCTTCAGCTCGATGCGCCGGTTCTTGCTGTACGCCTCGGGCGTGTCGGCCGGGTCGATCGGCTCGTACTCGCCGAACCCGGCGGCCGAGAGCCGGTCGGGCGGAATGCCTTGCGACACGAAAAAGCGCACGACCGAAAGCGCGCGCGCGGTCGAGAGCTCCCAGTTCGAGGGGAATTGCGCCGTCGCGATCGGCTGCCGGTCGGTATGGCCCGCGACCTGGAGCACCCACGGCAGGTCGTTCGGGATTTTCGGCGCGAGCTCTTTCAACGCCGCCGCCACCGGCGCCAGGCGCTGCTGCGCCTCAGGGCTCAAGGCGGCGTTCCCCGGCGCGAACAGCACTTCCGACTGGAACACGAAGCGGTCGCCGACGACGCGGATGTCAGGCCGGTCGCCCAGAATCTGGCGCAGCCGCCCGAAGAATTCCGAGCGATAGCGCGCCAACTCCTCGACCCGGCTCGCGAGCGCCTGGTTGAGGCGCTGGCCGAGATCGGCGAGCTGGACCTGCTGCTCCTTGTTCTTGGCCTCGGAGGCGTCGAGCGCGTCGCCGATGCGCGCGAGCTCCGCCTTCAGATTCTCGATCTGTGCCGCGAGATCGGCGACCGTCGTTTGCGCCGCCGAAAGCTCCTTGCCGCGCGCCTCGGACTCGGTCTCCGCCGTCGCGCTGCGCTGCTGCTCGACCGCGAGCTGCGAGGCAAGATCCTGTTCGCGCGCGCGCGATGCCGCGAGATCGTTGTCGTTCTGCTGCAGTCTCGCGGTGAGCTGCTGCACCTGGTTTTGCAGCGCGTCGCGCGCCGCGTTCGTCGCGCCGAGCGAGGCCGCGAGCTGCGTCACCTTGACCTGGAGATCGGCGTTCTGCTGCTTCTCGAGCGCCAGAATGTTGGTGAGCTGGTTGATCTGGTCGGTGAGTTTCCTGAGCGCCGCGTCGCGCCCGGACAGCGCATCGGTCAGGAAGAACTGCCCCGCTGTGAAGAACAGCAGGACGAAGATGATGACCATGACGAGCTGCGACAGCGCATCGACGAAGCCCGGCCAAATATTGATGGCGTGCCGATCGGAGCGGCGCGAGGAAAAGGCCATCGCCTAGGACCGCTGCGGCTCTTCGGCGAGCGCGGCGATCGTGCGGGCGAGGAGGCGGATCTCGCTGCGCATCTCCTTCAGCACCTCGCCGCGGCCTTGCGAAAGATCATCGCCAATGCGCGCCAGATGCGTCTCGATCGCGCGCAGATGCGCGCGCATCTCCTCGCTCAGCGAATTGGACGCGACGGTATCCGCGAGCTTTTGCAGCACCGGGCGCAATTCGAGCTGCTGTTCGGCAAGGCGCAGCAGCAGGCTCTGCTCGGCGCGCATCTGGTCGGTCAAGGTGCCGAGCCGTTCGGCCAAGGCGAGAAGCGGCGCGTTGGCGGCGCTGCGGCCCTCTTCGCTCCTCGACAGCGTGCGCTGGAGCGTGTCGATGCTATCGGCGGTCTGCTCGAGGAGCGCCTGGATATAGGCCGGTACCGAGGCCTCGCCCAATTCGACCGACGGGCCGCCGCCCGTCAAGCGCGTATAGCCCGAGAGCTGCTCTTCGAGTTCGTTGTAGAAGCGGTTCTGCGCGAGCCCGGCCTGAAGATCGAGGAATCCCAGTACAAGCGAGCCGGCGAGGCCAAACAGCGAGGCGCTGAACGCCGTGCCCATGCCGGCGAGCGGCGAAGCGAGCCGCTCCTTCAGATCCGCGAACGCGGCCGCGACGTCCGAGCCGCCGAGATTGAGCCCGCCGAGCACCCCTTTCACCGACTGCACCGTTTCGAGCAAGCCCCAGAACGTGCCGAGCAGACCCAGAAACACCAACAGCCCGATCATGTAGCGCGAGGTCTCGCGCGTCTCATCGAGCCGCGTGCCGATGCCGTCCAGAAGCGTGCGCAGAGAGACCGGGCTCAGGCTCACGCGCCCTTGGCGGCCCGCGCCCAGCATCGTCGCCATCGGCGACAACAGGCGCGGCATGTCCTCGGTCGTCATGTTGCCGTGGCTGCGGCGGAATTTCTCGAACCACGCGACCTCGTGATTGAGGAGCCAAACCTGATGGAAGATGTAGAGGATGCCAATGACGAGGATCGCGACGATGATGCCGTTGACCCAGGGATTGCCCATGAAATAGGGCGCCAGCGCCTGGGCGAAGAGCGCGGCGAGCGCGCCCACGACAATGACGAAGGCCGCCATGCGCGCGAGATATGCGGTGGGACGGGTCATCGCTTCTCCATCGCCCCCTAGCGCTCGACCAGCACGAGATCGACGCGGTCCACGGGACCGTCGCCCACATCCTTGTCGCCCAAGGCGCGCACGTCCATGCGAACGCTCTGGACGCCATGCTCCATCAGGTACGTGCGCGCCGCGATCGCGCGTTGCAGCGCGATGCGCCGCGCCTGCACCGGATCGTCGGGATCGCCGCTCGCATGCGCCACCAGCTCGAGCCGCAGCCGGTCGTTGGCGGCGAGCGAGGCGGCGATGCGGTCGAGCATCGCGCGCCCGTCGGGCGAGAGTGCGGCATCGGCTTTGGCGAAGCGCACCATCGCCGCCGGCGCGGCCACGACCGCGGGCGCGGCGGCGGGCATCGGCTTCGGTGCCACCCGAGGCGGCGCGGGCGGGACAGGCGGCATGGGCGCGGGCGCGCGGATCGCCGTCGCAAATGGCGTGACCTGCGGCGGCGGCGGCACTGGCGCAGGCTCGGGCATCCCTATTTTTGCTGCCGCTGGCGCCGGGGGTACCACCATGACCTCGCGTTTGGGCGCCGGTGGCGCCGGCGGCGGCGTCAGCACGACCGGCGCGAGCGGCGGCTTCAGCACGACCGGCGCGGCATCGCCGGGCGCCGGGGGCGGCGGCCCCGAGGATTCGAGCGCGCCGAAATCGACCGCAACGCCGGGCGCTTGCGCCGCCGCGGGCGCGGCGAGGCAGAGTGCGGCGGCAAGTGTCGGAACGATGCGCAAGCGACCCCGCTCCTACCGCGCCGGAGACTGGCGCGCAATCGTGGTCGAATTAAGACACGGGGACGCGCGCGCTGCGCAGCGCCTCGGTCACGAGCTTCAGCAGCGGCTGGTGCAGATGATCGTTGGCGGCGAGCACATCGCCCGAAGGTGGCAGGCCGTGCGCGCCGGCGAAATCGGTCGCATATCCGCCCGCCTCGCGCACCATCAGGAGCCCGGCGGCGATGTCCCAGGGGCTGAGCCCGAATTCCCAGAACCCGTCGAGCCGCCCGGCCGCGACATAGGCGAGATCGAGCGCGGCCGCGCCAGCGCGCCGCACGCCGCTCGTCGCCGCCATGATCGGCGCAAGCGTGGCGAGATAGGCGCCGTGATCGCTCTGCTCGACATAGGGCATGCCGGTGCCGATCACGGCCTCCGCGAGTCGCCGCCGCCCCGAGACGCGCAGCCGCCGCTCGTTGACGTAGGCGCCCACGCCCTTCTCGGTCCAGAACATCTCGTCGCGGATCGGCTCGTAGATCACGCCGGCGACGAGCTCGCCGTCGCGCTCGAGCGCGATCGAGATCGCGAAGAACGGCAGCCCGTGCAGGAAATTGGTGGTGCCGTCGAGCGGATCGACGATCCAGCGATGGCGTCCATCGCCGGCGATCTCGCCACCCTCCTCCATCAGGAAGCCATAACCCGGCCGCGCGCGTTGCAGCTCGGCCTTGAGGATGCGCTCGGCCTTCAGGTCGGCGTTCGAGACGAACTCGCCCGGCCCCTTGATCGAAACCTGGAGCTGATCGACCTCGCCGAAATCGCGGATGAGTCCCTTCGCCGCCTTCAGCGCGGCCGCCGCCATGACATGGATGAGCGCGGAGCGGACCGCCATCCTCTAGTCCTTGGCGCGCTCGACATAGCTGCCGTCGGCGGTGTTGACGACGATGCGCGTGCCGGCCTCGACGTGCGGCGGGATCATGACGCGGCGGCCGTTCTCGAGCTTGCCCGGCTTGTAGGAGGACGACGCGGTCTGGCCCTTCACCACCGGATC
Source organism: uncultured Alphaproteobacteria bacterium (assembly GCA_963729295.1). Lineage (GTDB taxonomy): Bacteria > Pseudomonadota > Alphaproteobacteria > ATCC43930 > CGMCC-115725 > DATJLY01. The sequence goes on along the minus strand of CAVSNJ010000005.1, from coordinate 7,190 downwards.
GGCCTCGACCACCGCCATCGTCACGGTCTGCGGGATCGTCACCGACATCGGCTCGCCCTCGTAAAGCTGAAGCTGGCACATCATGCCTTCGACGAGGAAATCGGCGGGCTCGCCGATCATCTCCTTGACGACCGTGACCTGCTCGAACGTCTCGTTGTCCATGAAGGTCGCCTGCTCGCCCTCGAAATAGAGGAACTGCATCTCCTTCTCGTCGAGCCGCACCCGCTCCACCGTTTCCTGGGTGCGGAAGCGCTCGTTGGTCTTGTTGCCCGCGCGCAGGTCGCGCATCTCGATCTGCGCGAAGGCGCCGCCCTTGCCGGGCTGAATGAGCTCGCGCTTCATCACGAGCCAGAGCTTGCCTTGGTGCTCGAGCACGTGGCCGGGCTTGATGTCGATGGCGTTGATCTTCATGTCGCGCAGGGTCCCGAACGATGCCGGTTCCTAGCCGATCGGACTCGATCCGCCAACCCTTTCCCTTTAGGAATGCGCCATGAGCGCGGGGAACGAGGGCGGCTGGTGGCGGCGCGAACGCTTCGCGCGCAAGAAGGCGAACCTCGCGCTGCGCGCCGAGGCTTTGGCCGCGATCCGCTATTTCTTCGCCGACAAGGGCTTCACCGAAGTGGAGACGCCCGCCCTCCAGGCGAGCCCCGGCCTCGAGCCGCATCTCCACGCTTTCGCCACGCGCCTCATCGACGGAGGCGCCGAGCCGCGCGCGCTCTACCTCCACTCCTCGCCCGAATTCGCGATGAAGAAGCTTCTCGCGGCGGGGATGGAGCGCATCTTTCAGCTCGCGCATTGCTTCCGCAACGGCGAGCGCGGCGCGCTCCACCATCCCGAATTCACCATGCTCGAATGGTATCGCGCGGGCGCAAACTATCGCGACCTCATGGCCGATTGCGAGGCGCTTTTGCGGTTCGTGCTCGCGGCACTCGGCCGGGAGGAATTTTCCTGGCGCGGCCAGTGCTGCGATCCGAAGGCCGCGTGGCAGCATCTTTCGGTCGCCGATGCGTTCGCGAAATTCTGCGGCATCGATCTTTTGGCGACCTGCCGCGATCCGGCGAACCCGAGCCTCGATCGTCTCGCCGAGGCGGCGCGCGCAATCGCGGTGGCACCGCATGACGGCGACAGTTGGGAGGATCTTTTCTTCCGCATCTTTCTCGAGAAGATCGAGCCCGCGCTCGGCATCGGCGCGCCCACCCTCCTCTGCGATTACCCGATCGCGATGGCGGCGCTGGCGCGCGCGAAGCCGGAGGATCGGCGCCTCGCCGAGCGCTTCGAGCTTTATGTGTGCGGGCTCGAGCTTGCGAACGCGTTCGGCGAGCTGACCGACGCCGCGGAGCAGCGCCGCCGCTTCGAGTCCGACCGGGACAAGCGGCGCGCGCGCTATGGCGAGGCCTATCCGATCGACGAGGATTTTCTTGCAGCGCTCGCGCACATGCCGGAGAGCGCCGGCATCGCTTTGGGCTTCGACCGCCTCGTCATGCTGGCGGCCGGCGCCGCCAGCATCGACGAGGTGCTATGGGCACCGGTGGGCTGATGTACGCAATACACGTTAAACGGTCGCCGGCCGGTCGTGCGTCAGCGACACTACCCGATCGCCGAATGAACGCTATTCCGGCCCGGGCAGAGACCTAAAATCGTCCTCGACCGGGCGTATTTTATCTAGCAGAGACAGATATTTAGCCCCTCCAAGCCCGGCTTCGCCCGGGCTCAGGAAGCGGCCGCGATCGCCGCGGCAAAATCCTTGACCGCGGCGGCCGGGCCCGCCGGGTGGCTCCACACCGCCGAGATGACGGCCAGGAAATCGATCCCCGCCGCGACCAGCGGCGCGCAATTCTGCGGCGTGATGCCGCCGATCGCGACCGACGGCACGGTCGTCAGCTCGCTCCACCAGCTGATGATCTCGGGATCGTTCCTGAGGCCCCGCCCTTGCTTCGTCGGGCTCGCGAAGAAGCCGCCGAAGGCGACGTAGTCGGCGCCCTTGTCGGCCGCCTCGATGGCGAGGTGCCGGCTCGCGTAGCAGGTGACGCCGACGATCTTGTCGGGGCCGAGGATGCGGCGTGCCTCGTCGTAGGGTGCATCCTCCTGCCCGACATGGACGCCGTCCGCGCCGGTCGCGTGCGCGAGGTCGGGGCGGTCGTTTCATTTTTAAAATTAACACCTACTATCTTGTCAGGGCCCAGCAGCGCCGCGCCTCGTCGTAGGGCGCATCCTCCTGCCCGACATGGACGCCGTCCGCGCCGGTCGCGTGCGCGAGGTCGGGGCGGTCGTTCATGATGAAGGCGACGTCGTGCTGTTGCGCGATCGGGCGCAGCATGTCGGCGGCGCGGCGGATCGCGTCGTCGTCGACCTCCTTCAGGCGAAGCTGGAGCGAAGCGACGTCGCCGGCGCCCAGCGCCTCCCTCAAGCGCTCGGCGAACGCGACCGGCTCGAGCGCCGGCGGCGTGATGAGATAGAGCCGCGCGGCCACGCCCGCTCACGCCTCGCCGCGATAGATCTTGACGATCGTGTCGAGCATCTTGAGCGCCTCCTCACGCGGGCGCTGGAACGTGTTGCGGCCGATGATCGAGCCGTTGGCGCCGCCGTCGCGGATGGCGCGCACCTCGTTATAGATGCCGTCGATGTCCTTCGCCTCGCCGCCCGAGAAGACGACGATGCGCTTGCCGTTGAAGCACGACTGCACGACGTGGCGGATGCGCGCCGCCGGCTTCGAGATGTCGATCTTGCGCTCGAGATAGACCTTCTTCGCTGCCTCGAGCTCGAGGAACTCGGTCGGCGGCTTCACCTTGATGATGTGCGCGCCGAGGAGCGCCGCCATGTGCGCGGCATAGGCACAGATGTCGATCGCGGTCTCGCCCTCCTTCGACAGGTTGCCGCCGCGCGGATAGGACCAGATGACGACCGCGAGCCCATAGGATTTGGCCTCGCGCCCGAGCTCGGCGATCTCCTCGAACATCTCGTAGGCCGCGTCGGAGCCCGGATAGATGGTGAAGCCGATCGCGGCGCAACCGAGCCGCAGCGCGTCGCGCACGCCCGCCGTCACCGCCTGGCTCGGCGCCTCCTTGCTGCGCGCGAGGCTGTTCGCGGAATTGAGCTTGAGGATCGTCGGGATCGCGCCCGCATAGGTCGCGGCGCCGCCCTCGATGAAACCCAAGGGCGCGGCATAGGCCGACAGCCCGGCATCGATCGCGAGCTGGAAATGATAATGCGGATCATAAGCCGGCGGGTTGGGCGCGAAGCTGCGCGCGGGCCCATGCTCGAACCCCTGATCGACCGGAAGGATCAAGAGCTTGCCCGTGCCGCCGAGCTTGCCGTGCATCAGGACGCGGGCGAGATTGGCCTTGGTGCCGGGATTGTCGCTCTCGTAGCAATCGAGGATTTTCTTGACCCGTTCCGTCACCATCGCAGGACTCCTTGGCGTAGGCGGGATCGTAAAGCCGATATAGCAGACGATACCTTAACGACCAAGATAAACACCGGCCGCGGCCACGGGATCGCGCGCGCCCAAAAGGTCGAGCGCGGCGCCTTCCGCATCACCCTCGATTTCGCCGCCGAGCGCCGCCGCCAGCGCGGCAAGTTTCTGACGCGCCGCGTCGGACCCTGCAAAACGCACGCGCTTGGCGCCGGCGCGCAGCGCCGCCAGCACCGTCCCCGCCTCGCCGGCGCAATCGACGACCGCGTCGCAGGAGGCGCCGGGATAGGCCCGCGCCGCCTCGGCAATGACCGCGAGGAACCAGCGCGGGCCGGCAAAGCCGCCGGCGCCGGGCGCGCTCATCAACGTCACGCGAACCTTGCGCTGCTCGGCCGCCTCGAGCGCGGCCAAGGCATGCTCAAGGCAATGGACGATGATGCGCGCGCTCACGCCATCTTGCCGACAAGCGCCGCCGCTTCGACCATGCGGTTCGAGAAGCCCCATTCGTTGTCGTACCACGACAGCACGCGGCAGAAGCGCTTGCCCAGCACGGACGTCTGCGTCAGGTCGAAGGTCGAGCTGTGCGCATCGTGGTTGAAGTCGCTCGACACGACCTCGTCCTTGACGACGCCCAGGATGCCCTTGAAGCGGTTCGACGCCGCCGCCTTTTCCATGAGCCCGTTCACCTCCTCGCGCGAGGTGTCGCGTTCGGCGCTGAACGCCAAGTCGATGAGCGAGACGTTGGCGGTCGGCACGCGGATCGCGGTGCCGTCGAGCTTCCCTTGCAAGGCCGGAATGACGAGGCCCAACGCTTTCGCAGCACCCGTCGAGGTCGGAATCATGTTGAGCGCGGCGGCGCGCGCGCGGCGCATGTCCTTGTGCAGCGTGTCGACCGTATTCTGATCGCCGGTATAGGAATGGATCGTTGTCATGTAGCCTTGCGCGATGCCGACGCCTTCGTTCAGAACATAGGCCACCGGCGCGAGGCAGTTGGTGGTGCACGACCCGTTCGAGAGCACCATGTGCTGCGGCTTCACGCCATCGCTGTTGACGCCCATCACGAGGGTGTAATCGACGCCGTCGGCCGGCGCCGAGACGATGCAGCGCTTAGCGCCCGCCTCGAGATGCTTCGCCGCGGCCTCGCGCTTCGTGAAGAGCCCGGTGCATTCGAGGGCGACATCGACATTGAGCTTCTTCCACGGCAGCTTCGCCGGATCGCGCTCGGCCAGCACCGCGATCCTGCCGCGGCCGATATCCATCCAATCGGCGCCGGTCGCGACCGTGCCGGAAAAGCGCCCGTGCACGCTGTCGTATTTCAAGAGGTAGGCGTTCGCCTCGACCGAGCCAAGATCGTTGATCGCCACGACCTGAAGATCGTCGCGCGCCTGTTCATGCAGCGCGCGCAGCACAAGCCGGCCGATGCGGCCGAACCCATTGATCGCAACGCGAACCGTCATTCCTTCCTCCGGCACCCCATTGGTCCAATGCTAACGGAGCCGCTCCGGCGGCCGTTGCGGCAGCTCCCGCCGCGAGCTCCCCTCGCCGACGATGTGCTCACCGCGGATCATCGCGTCGGCGATGTCGGCCACGCCCGCCGGCGTGAAGCCGAAATGATGGAAGAGCGCGTCCGCCGGGGCCGATGCGCCAAAGCGCATCATGCCGACCACGTGGTGGCGGTCGGCGACATAGCGCTCCCACCCGAACGGCGACGCCGCCTCGACCGCGAGCCGCGGCGCGTCGCCCAGCACCTCGGCGCGATAGGCCACGTCCGAGGCATCGAACAATTCCCAGCACGGCATCGACACGACCGCGGCGTTGACGCCGCGCGCGGCGAGACGATTCCGCGCCTCGATCGACATCGCGACTTCGGAGCCGGTCGCGAGCAGCGTGATGTCGCGCTTGCCCTCGCCCGCGATGACATAGGCGCCGCGCGCCGAGCGATTCTCGCTGCCATCCTTGCGCAGCGCCGGCAGCGCCTGGCGGGTCAGCGCCAGCACCGAGGGAACCGACCGCTGCGCCAGCGCCAGCTCCCAGCATTCGGCCGTTTCGACCGCATCGGCCGGCCGGAACACGCGCAAGCCGGGAATGGCGCGCAGGCTCGCCAGTTGCTCGATCGGCTGATGCGTCGGCCCGTCCTCGCCGAGCCCGATCGAATCGTGCGTCATCACGTAGATGACGCGCAGCCGCATCAGCGCCGAGAGCCGGATCGCGGGCCGGCAGTAATCGGTGAAGACGAGAAAGGTGCCGCCATAGGGAATGATGCCGCCATGCGCGGCCATGCCGTTCATCGCCGCCGCCATCGCGTGCTCGCGCACGCCGTAATGGAGATAGTTGCCGGCGAGATTTCCGGGCGCGATGAGCTTCTGGCTCTTGGCCTTGGTGTTGTTGGAGCCGGTGAGGTCGGCCGAGCCGCCGACCAGTTCCGGCAACACCGGCGCCAGCGCGTCGAGCACCATGCCCGAGGCTTGCCGCGTCGCGAGCTTTGGCGCTTCGGCGGCGAATTTCCGCTTGATCGCGTCGATGGCGCGGCGCCATCCGTCCGGCAGGTGGCCGTCGATGCAGCGCGCGAATTCGCCGTGCGTCGCGCGGTCGGTCGCATCGAAGCGATGCTGCCACGCGCGCCGCACTGCGCCGCCGCGCCGGCCGACCTGATGCCATGCGACGATCACGTCCTCCGGCAGCTCGAACGGCGGGCTCGTCCAGCCGAGCCGCGCGCGGGCACCGGCGATCTCGGCCGCGCCCAATGGCGCGCCGTGCGCGGCAGCGCTGCCGGCCTTGGTCGGCGCGCCGAACGCGATCGTGGTGCGGCAGGCGATGAGCGAGGGACGGTCGCTTTCGAGCGCGCGGCCGAGCGCCGCCTCGATCGCATCCGTGTCGTGTCCGTCGATCGCATCCGTGCGCCAGCCGCATGCGGCAAAACGCGCGCGCTGATCGTCGGAGACGGCGAGATCGGTGGCGCCGTCGATCGACACGCGGTTGTCGTCCCACAGCACGACGAGGCGGTTCAGGCGCAGATGGCCTGCAAGCGAAATCGCCTCGTGCGAGAGCCCTTCCATGAGACAGCCGTCGCCGGCGATCACGTAGGTGCGGTGATCGACGAGGCCCGCGCCGAAGCGCGCTGCGAGGAGCCGCTCGGCGAGCGCCATGCCGACCGCATTGGCGAGGCCTTGCGCCAACGGCCCGGTCGTCGTCTCGATGCCCGGCGCGTGGCCGCGCTCGGGATGGCCGGGCGTGCGGCTGCCGAGCTGGCGGAAATGCTCGAGCTCGGCCCGCGTCATGTCGTGGAAGCCGGTGAGGTGCAGGAGCGCGTAGAGCAGCATCGAGCCGTGCCCGGCCGACAGAACGAAGCGGTCGCGATCGGGCCATTCGGGATGCGCCGGATCGAATTTAAGGAATTTGCTCCACAGCACGGTCGCGACATCCGCCATGCCCATCGGCATGCCGGGATGGCCGCTCTGCGCCTTTTCCACCGCGTCCATGGCGAGCGCACGAATCGCGTCCGCCATGCGGCGCAGAGCGTGGTCGCGCGGCTGCGGCAGGGGCGGTGCGGAAGGACCGGCAGGCTCGGAGGGGCTCATCAACGAATCGGGGCGGGATTGATTGCCGTCGCACCTTGCCGGGGAGGCCTGGCCCCGTCAAGTTGCGAGGACGCCGCATGACGGGTTAATGTCGCGCCGATCCGCCGATGGGGCGTAGCCAAGTGGTAAGGCAGCGGATTTTGATTCCGCCATACGGAGGTTCGAATCCTCCCGCCCCAGCCAGCCAGTCCGCGGTTTGG
>CAVSNJ010000004.1:0-371487 GCA_963729295.1 uncultured Alphaproteobacteria bacterium | reverse complement strand
ATTGAACAAGTCAGAGTAGATATGGCTTCAGGTCGGCTTCGCGCCCATTCCGGTCGTTGCGGCACATGCCCCCGCCGCTCCAGAGCGGACACCAAGTGACGGCTAACATCGATCATAGTTGCCCGTCCGGGAGCCTTCGCCTCGCGCTAACCACGGCGTCGCACTTTCGTCAAATCCCATTTGCGGCATCGAATGCGCGAGGTGTACCTTTGCGAATGGGGATCGCGATGCGGCGACGAAGAAACGGACCGGGCGCGGGCGCCAAACCGGGGAAAGCGGCGGCAAAGCTCCGCTCGGCGCCCCCGACGCGGGGACAAGCCGCGAAGCCGAAACGGCCTCTCGTTGCGCCACGAAAGAAAGCGCCCGCCAAACCGCGCCGAAACCCGCGGGCGCCCGCTGAGACGCTGGCACAACTCCGTGCCGAGCGCGACGAGGCGTTGGCGCAGCAGACCGCGACCGCGGAAATTCTGGACATCATAAACCGCTCGTCCGGCGATCCCGCGCCCGCGTTCGACGCCATCCTGGAGCGGGCGATGCGGCTGTGCGATGCCCCGTTCGGCGGACTGCTGGTTCTCGAGGGCGAATTCATCAGGTACCTCGCGTTGCACAACGCGCCGGAACGGTTCACGCATTTTCTGACGCACAATCGGATTCGGCCACGGACCATGTTGGGGCCACGCTGGGAGACCGGGTCCATATTTCATATTGCCGACCTGTCGCAATCGGAAGCCTATGGCCGTCGCATCCCGGTGACGGTCTCGGCGGTCGAGGATGGCGGCATCCGCTCCATGCTCCTCGTGCCGATCATGAAGGATGGCGCGTTTATCGGTGCCTTCACCGTCTACCGCCAGGAAGCGCGGCCCTTCACCGACCGGCAAGTCGCGCTGGCGCGAAGCTTCGCCGACCAGTCGGCGATCGCGATGGAGAACGCGCGCCTCCTGACCGCGTTGAGCCAGCGCACGGGCGATTTGCAGCAATCACTCGAATACCAGACCGCGACCAGCGACGTGCTGAAGGTCATCAGCGGCTCGACCTTCGACCTCCAGCCGGTGCTCGATACGCTGATGGAAACCGCGGCGCGGCTTTGCAATGCCGATGGCGGCGGTCTGACGGTACGCGAGGGAGACGGGTTCCGCTACCTGTCGACCTATGGTCTCAGCAAGCAACTTTCGGCCGTGGTTCGAGAACGGCCCTATCGCCTGAATCGAGGCTCCATTGCGGGACGTACCGCCATCGCAGGAACGGTCGTGCAGATCGGGGATGTCGCTACCGACCCGGAATACGTTCAGCAGGATGTGAAGGAGCTGAATGAGGTCCATGGCGCGCTCGGTGTGCCAATGATGCGGGATGAGGAGGTCTTCGGCACGTTCAGCCTGACGCGCAATCGCGTGGAACCCTTCACCGAACGGCAGATCGGCCTCATTCGCACGTTCGCCGACCAGGCGGTGATCGCGATCGAGAATGCGCGACTGGTGACGGACCTGCGCAAGCGGACCAACGATCTGCAGCAATCACTTGAATACCAGACCGCCACCAGCGACGTGCTGAAGGTCATCAGCCGCTCGACCTTCGATCTTCAACCCGTGCTCGACAAGCTGGTCGAGACCGCCGGGCAATTGTGTGGCGCCGATGGCGGCATAGCGCTCGCGCTTCGCGACGGAGAGGTGTACCGCTACGCGGCGATCCGTGGCGTCAGCGATGAGTTCGGCGAGACTCTTCGGCGCCAGGTTGTTGTGCCAGGTCAGGAAACCATCGCCGGCCGGGCGGCGCTGGAGGGCAAGGTCGTCCATGTTGAGGACCTCGCCGCGGACCCGCACTTTGTCATGCGTACCGCTGTAACGGTCGATCGCATTGGCAGCGTCCTGGGCGTGCCGATGCTGCGCGAGGGAACGGTGGTCGGGACGTTTTCGCTCGCTCGCCGCCGCGTCGAGCCGTTTACCGATCGGCAGATCGAACTCGTGCGCACCTTCGCCGACCAGGCGGTGATCGCGATCGAGAATGCGCGGCTGCTGACGGAGCTGCGCGAAGCGCTCGACCGTCAGACCGCGACCGCGGACGTGCTGCAAGTCATCAATTCCTCGCCCGGCGATCTCGCTCCGGTGTTCGACGCGATCCTCGAAAAGGCTCACACGCTCTGCGGCGCTTCGCGCGGCGCGCTCTTCCTCTACGACGGGGCCGTCTTCCGCGCGATGGCGGTGCACGGCTATCCTGACGAGCTGGCGCTGCTTCTGCGCCGCGGCGCTGCCGCCGCAGGCGGTGCGCAACCCCGTCCGCTGCTCGAGGGCGCCCGCTTCGTTCACATTCACGATCTTTTCGAGTTCGACGATCCGATTGCGCGCCAGGTCGCCACGCGCGGCGGCGTGCGCACCAACCTGCTGCTGCCGCTCCGGAAGGACGACAAGCTGCTCGGCATGATCTCGTGCAACCGCGGCGAGGTCCGGCCTTTCACGGAGAAGGAGATCGCGCTCCTCGAAAGTTTCGCAGCGCAAGCCGTGATCGCGATGGACAATGCGCGGCTCCTGAGCGAGTTGCGCGAAAGCCTGGAGCAGCAGCGGGCGATGGCCGAGGTTCTGGGCGTCATCAACGCCAACCCGGGCGATCTCCAGCCCGTCTTCGACGCGGTGTTGGAGAAGGCGCACGCCCTGTGCGGCAGCGGCCATGGGACATTGTTCCTGCGCGACGGCGATTACTTCCGCCCAGCCGCTATGCGCGGCGTCCCCGAACCGATTGCGGAGCGGTTGCGCGATGGGATTTTGGGAGCGGACATCCCGCTCAGCCAGCCGCTCCTCGACGGCGAGCGCTTCGTACACCTCATCGACATGGCTCGGCTCGACCACCCGATGATGCGTCTGGCATATGCGAACGGCGTGCGGACCTTGCTGTCGGTGCCACTGCGGCAAGGCGGAACCGTGCTCGGCGTGATCGTCGCGGCCCGGTTCGAGGCCCAGCGCTTCAGCGACAGCCAGATCGCGCTCCTCGAAAGTTTCGCGGCGCAGGCCGTGATCGCGATGGACAATGCGCGGCTCCTGGACGAAATCCGCCAGCGTCAGGCCGAGCTCAGGGTCACCTTCGACAACATGGGCGACGCCGTCATCATGTTCGACGGCGAGCAGCGGCTTGTCGCCTGGAATTGTAATTTCCTGAACATGGTGGACATACCGGAGGAATGGCTTAAGACACCGCAGACCTACACCAGCTTGGTGCACTATTTTACCGAGCGCGGCGAATTCGGCGACACGGCGCCTCCGGACGTCGGCGGTCCGGACCGCGACGGCGATGTGCGCCCGATCCGCTACGAGCGGACGCGGCCGGACAGTCGGGTGCTGGAGGTTCGGCGCAACCCGATCCCCGGCGGTGCCGGGTTCGTCTTCATCTATTCCGACATCACCGAGCGCAAGCTCGCGGAGCGGAGCATTCTGGCCGCGCGCGAAGCGGCGGAACGCGCGCTCGCCGACCTGAAGCTGGCGCAAGGCAACCTGATCCAGGCGGAGAAGATGGCTTCGCTCGGCGCTCTCACCGCCGGCATCGCGCACGAGATCAAGAATCCGCTCAACTTCGTCAACAACTTCGCCAGCCTGTCAAACGACCTCCTGGGCGAGTTGAAGGAGACGGCGGCGCCCGCGTTCGCGACCCTCGACGCCGCCAAGCGCGGCGAGATCGACGAAGCGATGGAGATGCTCTCGGGCAATCTCGAAAAGATTCAGGAGCACGGGCGTCGCGCCGACGGCATCGTCAAGAGCATGCTCGCGCATTCGCGCGGCGGCAGCGGCGACCGGCGCGAGGCCGACGTCAACGCGCTGGTCGAGGAATCGCTCAACCTTGCCTTTCACGGCGCGCGCGCCCAGGACCAGAATTTCAACATCACGCTGGAGCGCGACTACGACCAAGCGGTGAAGCCGATCGAGCTGGTGCCACAGGATCTGACACGTGTGTTCCTCAATCTCTGCGGCAACGGATTCTATGCCGCTAACAAGCGGCGTAGGGAAGGCGGCGACGCCGGTTTCCGCCCGGTGCTGAGGGTCGCAACCCGCGAGCTCGGCGACGCGGTCGAGGTGCGCGTTCGCGACAACGGCACCGGCATTCCGCCCGAACTCAAGGACAAGCTGTTCCAGCCCTTCTTCACCACCAAGCCGACCGGCGAAGGCACCGGCCTCGGCCTCTCGATCAGCTACGACATTGTGACGCAACAGCACGGCGGCACAATCGCGGTCGAAAGCCGGGTCGACGACTTCACCGAATTCACCATCCGACTTCCACGAAAGCGGTAAATCAAAAAACGGGGAGCTTTATGAGTGTCAGTATTCTTGTCGTCGATGACGAGCCCGATGTTGCGGAAATGTTTCGCCAACGCTTCCGCCACGAGGCGCGGCAAGGCACCTATGTGCTGCACTTCGCCGATTCCGGCGAAGAGGCATTGGAACGCCTCCAAGACCCGATCCAGCCGGAGCTGCTGGTCATTCTATCTGACATCAATATGCCGGGCATGGACGGGCTGACGCTGCTGCGCGAGGTGAAGCAGCGCTGGCCGGAGCTCCCGGTTATGATGGTCACGGCCTATGGCGACGACGAGCGGCGTCGGCGGGCCAGCGAGTTCGGCGCCATCGAGTTCATCACCAAGCCCGTCGACTTCGACCATCTGAAGGCACAGCTCACCCGGCTGCCCGCGGCACAAGCGTAACCGACGCCCATGCCTGCCGCTCGCATCCTTGCCGTCGACGACGAGCCGGACTTCGAGCTGCTTATCACGCAGCGCTTCCGCAAGCAGATTCGGGAGGGTGAATTCTCCTTCGCATTCGCGGGCAACGGCGAGGAAGCGCTGGCGAAGCTGGACGCCGACCCAGGATTCGACCTGATCCTGCTTGACATCAACATGCCAGTGATGGATGGCCTGACGATGCTGGCGAAGCTGCGTGAGCGCCAAAGCGCCATGCGCTCTATCATCGTGTCGGCCTATGGCGACATGGCCAATCTGCGTACCGCCATGAATTGCGGCGCTTTCGATTTCATCACCAAGCCGGTCGATCTCGCCGATCTCGAGACCACGATCCGCAAGACGCTGGCCGACGTCGCGCACCTGCGCGACCTCGAACGGCGGCGCGCCGCCGCCGAACGCGCGCGCCAAAATCTCTCGCGTTATTTCTCACCCAATATCGTCGAGATGCTGGCCGAACGGGACGAGCCCTTGGGCGCAGTGCGGCGCGAGACAGTCGCGGTGCTCTTCGCCGATATTGTCGGCTTCACCCGCATGGCCGAGGCGATGGCGCCCGAGGCGGTGATGTCGCTGCTGCGCATCTTTCACGAGCGCATGACGGCGCAGATCTTCGCATGCGGGGGGACGATCGACAAATATATGGGCGACGGCATCCTCGCCGTCTTCGGGGTGCCGAGACCGGGGGCCGACGACGCCGCAAAAGCGCTCACCTGCGCGGATTCGATGCTGAAGGCGCTCGCTACCTGGAACGAGGAGCGGGCAAAGAACGGCGAACCGCTGCTCGCGATCGGCATCGGCCTCAATTACGGGCCGGCAGTGCTCGGCGATGTCGGCAGCGAACACGGCATGGCGTTCACTGTCATCGGCGATACGGTCAACACCGCGAGCCGCTTGCAGCAGCTCACGCGCACGCTCGAAACGCCGTTGGTGGTGGGCGAGGCGCTGGTCGGCGCGTTGCGGAATGGAGCGTCCGACCGGGCGGGCGCGGTGTTGGACCAATTGCGCGACGGCGGCGAGCTGACGCTGCGCGGCCGCGCCGGCAGGGTTCGCGTCTGGACGCATGGGAGCGAAGGAGCGAAAAGCACTGAATGACGTCACAAAGCGGATGATCAATGCGCCGTCCGGGACGACAGGCGGTCCAAAGTGAATATTCGCTTCTGCCCCCCTGGCCGCCCGTAAGCGGTCCGGCCGCTATCGGCCAATCGTTACTGTTTCGCGCCCATCAACGCGATAGAATGGTTGTGCGGCGACCCATTCGCTGCGCCGAACCAAGGCGTCCATCATCTATAAGCAGACAGGGAACCTGCGCGCTGTGGAGATCCTGCTCGGCCACACGAAGATTGAGAGCACCGTTCGCTATCTTGGGCGTTGACGTAGAGGACGCGCTCGCCCTCGCCGAGGGCACGGAGGTGTAGCGACGTGACGAGCTCCTCGATCTTAGCGTCGAGGAGCTCTATGCCGCGGTTGGGTCAGCGAAGCTGCGCCCATGTCGGTCAACGGCGTACCAGGCTCGACTTCCCGAAAGCGGACAAGGCATCCCGGGACCTAGTCGGCCGGGTTGGGTGAAGACCCGCCGTTCATTCGCGCCGGTTTGAACGGTGGAGTCGTGCCACTTTCAGACATCCCGGCCGAGTAATAGGCGCGCCGCCGATCGCTTGTGGGCCGATCTCCCGCGATATGACGCACCGCCACGGAATTGTTAACCTGACGGCCTTCGGGGGAGGCCATTTGTGGCGGAACAGCCCGTCACCAGGCTGCTGACGACCATTCTTGCGACCCACTCGCGCGGCCGGTGCGCGCATCGACGACCAATGGGAGCGGATTCATTCGGCAGTTAGGGCCCCGGTCTTTCGGACGATGGTCCAATAGAGAATCAGCACCGGCGCCATCAGCCCGATCATGATCAGCGAGACGGCCGAGGCCTTGCCGTAGGCCGAGCTCCACAGCAGTCCCCAAACCACCATCGTCAGCGGCTCGTTGTCATTTGTGGCAAGGAGAACGGCGAGCGTGAGCTCGCGGTAGGTCAACAGCGCGACCCAAATCCACGTGTAGAGAATGGCCGGGGTAAGCAAGGGCAGAAGCACTGACCGCATGATCGCGGCCGTGTTCGCGCCGCTAAGCCGCGCCGATTCCTCAAGCTCCTGATGCACCTGAATGAGCGCCCCGTTCATCATGCGCGTACCGTAGCTCAGTCTCGCGATGACATAGGCAAGGACGAGAAGCCAGATCGTGCCGTAGATCGGCAGAAAATTCCGCAGCACAAAAAGGGCCAACAGCCACGCCGCGATGGCGAATACGATCGAAGGAATGGCGAGCGGCAGAAAGGCGCAGAAGTCGAAGAGGCCGCGGCCGCGGATCCGGGTGCGCAGCACCGTCCAGCTCACGGCGAGGCTGACCGCGATCGTGATCGTCGGGACGATCACCATGAGAAGGCCGGTCGTCTTCAATCCGACCACGAGCAACTCGGGCGAGAGTGTGCGAAAATTCGCCCAGGAGAGCTGCGCCGCGGCCGCCGCCGATAAAGGCTGGAGGAACGGAAGGCCGGCCGCCCACACCAGCATGAGCACGGGCAGGAGCACGGACAGAAGAAAGAACGCCGTGATGAACAGCGCGGCGGGAAGCTTGTACCGCCCCAGCTTCGTTTGCCGCGGCCTGTACCCCTTTCCGGTGATCACCGCGTAGCGCGGCACGTGGCGATTGACGGACAGGTACCACCAGCTCAGGAAGCCGGCGAGGACAGCCATGAGAACGCTCAGCGTCGCGACGCCGCCGTAATCGGGCAATCCCGTGTTCGCGGTGACGTCTTCGAAAATGAACGTGCTGAAAGTGTAGATACGGCTGGGCAAGCCCAGAATTGCCGGCACGTCGAACGAGGCGAAGCCGACTGCGAAGATGTAGATGCCGGCGGCCAAGATGCCGGGCCAGGCGAGCGGAAGCGTGATCCGCGCCAATACCTGCGGGAACGACGCCCCGGACATGCTCGCGGCTTCCTCGAGCGCGGAATCCATCGAGCGCAGCACGACGCCAGTCATGATGAAGGCAAGCGGCGCCAGGGTGAGTCCATTGACGATGCCCATGCCGAGCATCGTTTCGATGTTGACCGGCGCTTGCGACAAGCCCAGGAACGCCATGGCCATCCGGTTCAGGACGCCGATCCTCGGATGCAGCAGGAGGAGCCAGCCGAGTGCCACGGCGAATCCGGGCAGGAGCAATCCGACAGTCATGAGGGTGAAGACGACGGGCTTGCCCGGAAAATCCGTCCGCTCGACGAGCCATGCGATCGGCAGACCGAGCGCCACCGCCACCACCAGAGTGACGGCGGAGAAGATCACCGTATTGAACAGCACGCGGTAGGTGAGCGGCGCGAGAAAAACGTCGGCGTAATGTCCGGTCGTATAGGTGAGCGAGGCGCTGCCGGGCGAGCCCGAGGTGAAGCTCAGCCAGACGATCACGCCGAGCATGACGAGGACGATGCCGCTCACCACGACAGCGATACCGGCAACGGAGAATTGCACAGGGTCGATCTGTCGACACGGTTCGGGCAGGCGAAGCGCCATCTTCTCGATCAGCTCTATGTCAGTCCGTACACGGCAAGATCGCCGAAGCGACCGCGAGTGCCTAATGCATGCTGTCTTGAAGCAATTTAATCAGGCCTCTTTGCACGTTCGAGAGGTTTGGCTGGCTGTTCTCCCAGGCGACGCTGACTCTGACGAAATTGTATCCTTCTTCCTTAGTAAGCTTTTCGATGTCGGGCGCCCGGTGCGAGCCCGGCAGATCGGTCAGGTCGGTCGCATTGGCCTGCCACAGATAGTCCTGTCCTTCGGCGGTGAGCCAATAGAGCGCGAACAGGATCGCCGCATTGGGATGCGCGGCGTTCTGCGGGATCGCGATATAGTTGTAACGCAGCTGCGCAAACTCCTTGAGAATGCGGAACCCCATCACGGCGCGGTACTTGGCGGTCAACGGATCGGAGCCCGAGCAGTCGATGACGACGACCGGAATCTCATCAGAAGCCACGCGATCGGGCGAACCGCAATCGATCACGCCGGCAAGTTGGCCCGCGAATTTCGCAATGTAGTCGCGCGTCTTCTGCTCGCCCCATACCTGGTCGGACGCGACCACATCGAAGCCAGCCAGAATCGGATTGGAATAGAACTTGCCCTTCCATTCCGGCTTCAGGAAATCTTCGAGCGAATTAACCTTGAGCACATCCTGTTCTTCGCTCTTGTTGTAGATCACCGCCGGCACAGTCGTGTAGATCCTGATCGCGGTGCCGTCGCCTTCCACGATGCCAGGCGGAACGATGTCGGGCATGAGCTTCACCCAGTCGATCGACCGGAACAGCCCCTGCTTTGCGAACGGCGCAACCTGCACGGCGGTGCCGAGGTACACATCGGTGTGCGCGGGTTGCTTCGCCTGCATCTCGCCGAGCAATCGCGCCGCGACCGCGGCGTAAGCCGGACCCGGCGACCAGCTCAGCTGCAGCTTGGTGCCGAACAGAGCGTTGATGCGGTCGACCGCGTGTTGCGTGCCTTCCGCGCCCTTGAAGGCATTCTCGGTGACGGAGAGCACGAGGCGGCCTTCCTTGTTGGCCCCGTCAACGACCTGCTGCAATTCGGGCGTGACTTTGACGGTTTGTGCCGAGACGGTGGTCACGCCCGCCGAACCAAGCAAGAGCGCGCAGCAAGCAACGGGCAACATTGATTTCACGGCAAGATTCCTCCCTTTGAAGCCGATCGAGAGCCGTTCCTCAGCTCAGAGCGGCAATTTCCCCATGGAGCGCAATGAGGGCCGGTATCGTTTCGGGCGGGCGCCGTCCGAAGCCGCATTCGGTCGCGATGCCGAATTCGGGGACGGCGGTTTTGGCGGCGGCGAGGCGCCGCCTTGCGCCCTCGATGCCGTTGGTCAGGTGAATGAGGCCGAGATAAAGCTCGGTTTCCGGCGCAAGCCTTAGCCCCTCGAGCGGCGCGAAATAGGCCGCATCGTCGCGGTCGCGCGGCACGGGCATGTGGAACCAGGTGATGGGACGCCGGATCGCGCGCACGAGCCGGTTGGCCAGGTCGACCATGAGGCCCGTATCCTTGGGCTCGATGATATGCTTGTGGCCCGGATCGCCGTAGCAGAGGTGAAGGCCGAGTTCGACTTCCCGAGGGACGTGATCGGACACGCGCGCGATCGCCGCGACGAGTTCCTCGATCGGATAATTCTTGCGGATCTCGGGAAATTCGAGGATGCGGTCGATCTCGATCGCGATGTCCCATTGAATGGCGAGATCGCGCTGCGGAATGGCACGAAACATGTCGTCGAGCTCGCGGCAGATGGCCCGTTCATAGACGGGCCACATGGGCCGCACGGCTTCGGCCACGAAGAAGGCATAGACCACCGCAAGAGGCGTCGGGATGCTGACCTGGAAGCGGACGCCGTGGGCGATCCGCCCGCGCGCGCGCAGCCCCGCGAACACGGCATAGGACTTGATCGCCTCCTCGGCGAAGCCGAGCGGGCCAAGCTTGATGTCGCCGATTGCGACCCCTTGCTTCAGCCCAAGCTCCGGACGGTTCTCGACCGCGACGACGAAGCGGCGGCTTTTCTCCTCGAGCCCCTCCACCCGTTGTAGCTTGTCGAGCTGCCAACTTATCCAGCCGGAGCGAGCGCCCGTCTCGCCGTCAGGAATACGGCGCACGCAATCGCCGACCGTCGCGGCGATGCTCGTGAAGACTTCCTCCGCCGAGCCGAGCTGCACGCTGCCGACGAATTGAACCAGGCGCTTTCCGACTGGGGTCACCATACGCATTCGCACATCTCCTGCCGCTTGAAAAATCGCCGAAACCGATTTCGCTCAACGCGCCGTCATTTGCTCATCGATGGTCATTCTGCTCGTGCCGAGCGCGGTTGGGAAGTGCTTGGCATGCCGGCTCGTGTCGCGGAACTGCGCGCCACCTCGTCCGTCTACCAGAGTTCGTCGGATGCAAGCCGCGCGCCTTCGGCGAGCGTCTTCAGCTTCGCCCAGGCGATTTGCGGGTGAACCCGGTAGCCGAGCCCGCAATCCGTGCCGGCGATGACATTCTCGCGCCCGATGACGCTCGCGAAGTTCTTGATGCGCCATGCCACGAGCTCGGGATGCTCGATCCCGTTCGTGGCGTGCGCGACGACGCCGGGAATGAGTATTTTTCCGTCCGGCAGCTTCACGTCCTTCCACACCTGCCATTCGTGCTCGTGGCGCGCATTGGCGGCTTCGATCACATAGGCGCCGGCGCGGACCTGAAGCAGCAAATGCACCACATGCTTCAGCGCTATGTCGTGCGCGTGCGCGCCGTGCCAGCTTCCCCAGCAGATGTGATAGCGGATGCGGTCTTCCGCGATGCCGCGCAGCGCGTGGTTCACGATCTCGACCTCTCGGGAGGCATGCATGCAGTATTCCGCGAGCGTCATCGCTCCGAGTTCGGAATCCCACAAATCGGGCAGGTGCGGGTCGTCGATTTGCAGCACGAACCCGGCATCGACGATGGCGCGATATTCGGTGCGCATCGCCTCCGCCACCGCCTCGTAATAGGCGTCCTCGCTGGCGTAATGCTCGTTGGCACGCGGCCGGATCGGCGAGGTCGCCGGCAGGAACGCTTCCTCGACCCCGGCGAAGGAAAGCGCGGCGCGCAAATTCTCGAGATCGCGCCTGAGTGCCTCCTGCCCGATATAGGTTACGGGCCCGGTGCAGGCCCGGCGCATGCCCTTTGGCGCGTCCCGCCCGGGCGAGCGGTAGTAGTAGGAGCCGCCGCGCTCCAATTCCTCGTAGAACTGCGCGAATTCGGTGCGGTCGCGCGAGCGCCGGGCCGCCTCGCCAGGTTTTTGCGGCACGATCTCGTGTCCGCCGAGGCGCCCGTTGATGTAGGTGTTCCAGCTCAGCTTGCCGAACTCGCCGTCGCACACGATGTCGATGCCGGCTTCCGCTTGCTGACGCACCACCGCGGCGACCGCCTCCTTGAGCCGCGCCGCGAAAGCCGAATCGGTCGGCTGGCCGAGCGGATGCGCCTCCATCGCCTGGGTCAATTCCTCCGGGCGCTGAAGACGTCCGACATGGGTCGTAAGAATTCGATCCGTGCTGCGCTTCATCGACGTGCTCCATTGCTATTCGCCACGACGTGCGGGGCCCCCATGCCCCATCCACGCGATGCGGTGGCATTTTCGGTGGCCGCTGCCCATAGAGGACGAGCTTCGGCTGCCCTATCCCGCGCGATCCCGCGGCGCCCCAGACAGCGCCCTCAGATTGAAGTGTGGCATGCTGAGCTGCGTCGAAGCCGATACGCTGAACTATACC
Source organism: uncultured Alphaproteobacteria bacterium (assembly GCA_963729295.1). Taxonomy (GTDB): domain Bacteria; phylum Pseudomonadota; class Alphaproteobacteria; order ATCC43930; family CGMCC-115725; genus DATJLY01. The sequence continues at coordinate 359,467 of CAVSNJ010000004.1, read as the reverse complement.
ACTTTTGGAACAGCGCATGTCCGTGTGGAGTCAAACTGAGACGACTCCTGACTGGAGGTGAACGTCCGCTTCCGCTCTTTGACCGCCGAAAGCTGTCCAGCCGCTTTCGGCCAAATCCCGCCAGACTGCTCGGCGCCCATCCCGGTCGTACAGGCAATGCTGTTGGCCTCTCAGAAGCGGACGTTGGTGGGCCGATGTATCCGACCGGCATGTGCCATAAGCGGGCTCTGCGGCGGAGGGGAGCGTCACAACTGAAGCGGTTGACGACTACCAAACACGTATAAAACGTAACCCCTGCCACCTACAATGTCTCAGGAAGGTGCCCCCGCCGTCATGCCTGGGGATGAAGCGCCGGAGCGGTCAGTTTCGTGCCGCTGCTGGAGAATGGAGGGAGGAATATGACCGACGTGCAAATGAGTTTCGCGATGGGGCCCAATCCCCGCAACCGCGCGATTTTCGAGGGGTCCGTGAAGCCGTCGGGTATCGATTTCATCGTCCATAAGGTCGCCGTCAGCGAGTTGTTCTGGCGCCAGCTTCGGTTCCAAGAATTCGACGTATCGGAAATGTCGATTTCGTCGTTCCTGATGATCATGGCGAACGGCGACAAAAATTGGATCGGCCTGCCGATTTTTACCACGCGTCATTTCTTCCATACGATGGCGTTCGCACGGAAGGATTCAGGAATAAACAGCCCCGCCGATTACAAGGGCAAGCGCGTCGGCGTGCCCGAATTCCAGCAGACCGGCGCGCTTTGGGCCCGCGGCGCGATGACGCACGAATTCGACTGCAAGCAGAAGGACGTTGAATGGTGGATGGAGCGCACGCCCGAACATAGCCATGCGGGTGCCGTGGGATTCAAACCTCCGCAAGGCACGACGCTGAAACAAATCCCGCCCGACAAGAGCATCGGCTCGATGCTGCTGGCGGGCGAACTCGATGCGACCAGCCTCTATTTCGGCAATGCGGTAAACATTATCGATCGCACCTCCGTCGATTTGCGAAGGCACCCTGATATAAAACCGGTGTTCCCCGACACCCTGGCCGAATGTGGGCGCTATTACGAAAAGACGGGCATCTATCCGATCAATCATGCGATGATCATTCGCCGCTCATTGGTCGAGAAGTATCCCTGGGCACCCATGTCGATCTATCACGCGATGGTCGCGGCCAATGAGACCGCGAACAAAGAGCGCGTCGAACACATGCAGTATTACATCGAGACCGGTCTGGTGCCGCGTGCGTATGCAAGCGTCATCACGGCCCCGATCGTGCGACATGGTCTTAGGGCCAACCGCAAGACCCTCGAGACTTGCGCGCAATATTCCCATGAGCAGGGCCTCACCCCGCGCTTGATGAAGATGGAAGAACTCTTCGCGCCCTCGACTCTTAGCGAATAGTCGCCAGTATCCGAAATACGAGCGGCCAGCCGGATCACGTTGGCATTCCGCGCGCGACCCTAAGCCCGCACGCCAGACCGAAGCCGGCCGGTGGGCTAAGGATTCATCCGGAGGAGAACGATGAAGACGAAGAGTGGTGTCAGCCTGGGCATTTCACTGCCTTACTCGTTTCCAGACGCGCGCGTCGACCACGCGTACATCCGCAGGTTCGTCCGCCAGGCCGAGGCGCTGGGCTTCGACGACGGATGGTTGACGGAGGGTATCCTCAATCCGAACTTCGTGCTCGAGCCGGTGACCTATATCGCGCACCTCGCGGCGCTGACCGAGAAGATTCGGTTCGGCATCTCGGTGATCATCCTCAACCATCGAAACCCGATCCAGCTCGCGAAGCAGCTCGCCACCGTCGACCACCTTAGCGAGGGCCGTCTCACGGTCGGCTTCGGGTTGGGCGCGGGAACAAGCCTCTACCCCGCATTCGGTATCGGACAGGAGAAACGTGTCACGCGCTTCGAGGAGGCGATGAGGGTGATGACCGCGCTCTGGACACAGGAGCGCGTCACGCTCGATGGGCAGTTCTGGAAGCTCAGCAACCAGGGGATGCAGCCGCGTCCCTTGCAGAAGCCGCGCATACCCGTGTTCCTCGGCGGCCACTCGGAGCCCGCGATGCGCCGCGCCATCAGGCTGGCCGACGGTTGGATGGCAGCCGGATCCACCGGCAGCGAGGATTCGCTCGTCGATCTCGCGAAGATGCAAGGCTACCTCGCGGAAGCAGGTGTCGATCCTAAGAGCTTTTGGCTTTCCAAACGCATCTACATTGCAGTGGACGACGACGGGGCGAAGGCCAGACAGAAGCTGAATGCTGCACTCAGCTATCAATACGCGGGGCGTGATCAGAGCCACGTTGGGCTTGCAGCGACGCCTTCGGAGGCCGTCGAGTGGCTCGGGCGCTTCATCGACGCGGGTGTCAATCACATCCTGCTCAACCCCTGCTACGAGCATGAGAGCCAGATGGAGATATTGGCCACGAAGGTCGTGCCGCAGCTTTAGGACGGCGCGATCTCGATCTCTTGCCACTCCACGATGCAAACCCGAGACGCTCGCCACCCTGCTCTTGCTAAAACCTAGACCCCGCGACTTTGGAATGAGATGAGCGGCGCGTTCGTCGAGCTGAGCCATCGCGAGGCGCTGAAGATTACGATGGGGGTACTCCTGCCCCTGAGATGGCGATCAGACTGATGGTTATGGGCGGCATTGAGATCGGAAAACCTCCACTAACGTATGCTTCTCGGCCTCTAGGAAAGCTCGTCCGCAGACCCAGCACCCGCGTTCAGGGCTTTCATGCCGCTTCTGGGATTTGTCTTGTCGCAGACTTCTTCAAAGCGACACCCTCATGAATAAGCAGCCAGCGCTTCCGGCTGATCCCGCCGCCATATCCGGTGAGACTCCCATCAGTACCGATGACGCGGTGGCACGGAACCACAATGGCAACCGGGTTTGCGCCGTTGGCCAAGCCAACAGCACGGACAGATTTCGGGCGCCCCAGCTGACGCGCCAGCGCCCCATAACTCAGCGTCGTTCCGGCTCGGATCGTCCTGAGTGCCGCCCAAACCTCGCGCTGAAAGGACGTGCCTCCGGTCGTCACGGGAATGGCGTTGATCGCGAAGAGATCGCCTGAGAAATAATTGTTGATCGCATGGCGGATTGCGGGCGGTGCTGCGCGATCTTCTATAGCGAAGTCATCTCCTTCCGCGCCGTAATGAAGCCGGAAAAGATGCCGCATGCGCGACTCGAAGTCGTGAAAGTCCAGAGCGCGCACATGCCCTTCGCGATCATGGATGAGAAGTAATGTTCCGATCGTGCTCTCCAGGCGATCTACGTACAGGATCTGAGGCGCTACGGGAGTGGGCATCGACATTGTCCTTAAGGTTGGTGCGGGTGTTTGCTCTGTTTGTCCGAGCGTCCATGGTCCAAAGATGCTGGGCCGCATACGCTCGCCACGGCCGCCAAGCCTCGGCCCTCGCGACCACCTCAGCGGTGCTGGGTCGGCCTTCCTCGGCTCGCGTTAGCGCCCGTAGAAGCCCGATATCCGCTGCTGGAAAGGCGTCAGGCTCACGCAAGACACGCATGGCGATGTACTGTGCCGTCCATTCACCGATACCGCGGATCGAGCGGAGTTTGGCAATTGCGTCCTCTAATGTCTGGCTGGGACTAAACAAATTCGGATCGGCCAGAGCAGCGGCGGCGACTGCTGATAGCGCTCGTGCACGAGCAGCCGGCATCCCAAGCAAATGAGCTTGCGCTATTCTAGCCGGCGTTGGGAATATGTGTGTAAGTCCATCTCCGGAAACCGACCGCAACGGCTCGCCGTACTCGGCGACGAGCTTCGCTGCAAGATTCACCGCAGCGACAACAGTGACCTGCTGGCCGAGTATTGCCCGGATGGCGACTTCAAAGCCGTCCCAAGCGCCTGGAACGCGCAGACCAGGACGCTCCGCGACGAGCGGCGCGAGCAGCGGGTCTCGGCCAAGATCATCCCTGATAGCTAGCGGGTCCGCGCTGAGATCGAAAATGCGCCGGACACGGCGAACGATGCCCGCTAGAGCGCTGACTTGAGGAAAGCGGATCGACACGCGTAGCGCCAGCTCCCGATCGTCGGGTTCGACGCGGATCACGCCTTGCGCACGGTCCAGCGCAATCGAGCGGCGATAGCATCGGCGGCCGTCGACGGCTTCGATGCCTCTGATCGCTCTGGCGCCAAGAAAATCGATCATGGCGTCCCAGTCGTAAGGCGGCGCGTACGGCAGCTTGAGAGTGATCCCCTCAGCCCCCGGTTGATCGGCATCGGCAAGCTGCGAGCGGCGGAGTTCCCGAGGTGGGCGCTGATAGAGAGTCTGAAACGTCGCGTTGAACCGGCGGATGCTGTTAAATCCCGCAGCCAAGGCGACCTCCGCCATGGGCATGGTCGTCTCGACAATCAACTGCTTCGCGAAGAGAACGCGGCGCGTCTGAGCAACAGCGATCGGCGAGGCCCCAAGATGCTGCCGGAAGAGGCGCCGAAGCTGACGCTCGCCAACGCCCAGCCTCTCGGCCAGTGCATCGACCGCCTCGCCGTCGAGTGCGCCCTCTCCGATCAGCGTCAGAGCTCGTGAAACGGTGTTCGACGTGCCGCGCCAGGCGCCGAGGTCTGGCGAGCTTTCAGGGCGGCAGCGTAAGCACGGCCGATAACCGGCCTCCTGAGCGGCGCTCGCTGTGGTGAAGAACGTAACGTTTTCGCGTTTCGGCGTGCGCGCCGGACAGATCGGCCGGCAATAGATCCTTGTCGTGCGGACGGCGATGAAGAAGCGTCCGTCGAACCGCGCGTCGCGTGTCGAGAGTGCCCGGTAGCAGGCTTCGTGATCTGGTTCCATCGGATGAGTATCCTCCAAACCAGCGTCGTCAATCTCGCCGTTTTCGGACATTGTCACCCCACGCTAGCCACATTCAATCACGCCGACTGGCTCGCGGACCCGCGGAGCGCAAAGGATGATTAAGGAGCTCGCCAGTTGTCCGCTTTCGCTCCTTCACTGCCGAGAAGCAGTCGGTCCGCTATCGTCCTTCGCACCGCATGGACCTCGTAATCGCAGCCGGTCGAGCTTCAGAATACGTTTGAGGTGCGCGAACAGCATCTCGACCTTCTTTCGCTCGCGCCGCGACGTGGCGTAGGCGTCGGTCTTCGCGATCTCACGCGCCAAGTCACGTGCGCCCTCATATATGCTGCGCGGGATTTTGCGAGCGGGCGTGTTCGGGCAGCATCGCGGCTTCAACTCGCACGGCCCGCAGTCGTAGGTGCTGGCCCGATAGAGCAGCGTCGCCCCGTCGTTCACCAGCGTGCCCTTCGTCGTCAGCACCTTGCCGGAGGGGCAGAAGTACACGTCGCCATCATGATCGTAACGGAAGTCGTCGCGTGAGAAGGTGCCGTCGGTGCGCTCAGATTTGTCGAAGACGGGGATGTGGGGTTCGATGCCGCGTTCCTCGACGAGCCAACCAAGCATCTCGGCCGAGCCGTAGCCGGTGTCGCCAGCCAGCCGTTCGGGTTCGATGCCGAAGCAATCTGCCGTGCGCTTGATCATCGTCTGCGCGGCCGTGACTTCGGCCTGCCGAATGGCCGTTGTCGCCTCGGCATCCACGATGACCACATGCTTCAGGTCGATGAGATAGTTGTCGGAATAAGCAAAGAACGCGGAGCCGCGCAGGGCGCCGGTCCAACGGGCGGCGGGATCGGCCGGCGAGATGAACTTCGGCATCACCTCGGTCGCCGCGCCGAAGGCGGCGTCATCGAGGACCGCGAGATATTCATTGACGGCCCGGTTCGTGATGGATGGGTCGAGCCCGTCTGAACCCGGCACGCACCGCTGGCGGTTGGCGTCCGCCTTGATCAAGCTGGCATCGACCGCAAAGCCTTCGCCGCCGACCAGCCCTTCCACCATGCAGCGGCGGACGCTCTCCTCGAAGACGTGACGCAGCAGATCGCTGTCGCGGAAGCGGCCATGACGATCCTTCGAGAAGGTCGAGTGGTCCGGCACCTGCCCGTCGAGACCGAGCCGGCAAAACCAGCGATAGGCCAGATTGAGATGAACCCCGTCGCAGAGCCGACGTTCGGACCGGATGCCCAAGCAGTAGCCGACGATCAACATCCGGATCATCAGCTCGGGGTCGACCGACGGACGGCCCGTCGAGCTATAGAAAGGCTCGAGATGCTTCCGCACCTCCGACAGATCGACGAATCGGTCGATCGATCGCAGCATGTGATCGGCCCCGACATGCTGTTCGAGACTGAAACCGTAGAACAGCGCTTCCTGCATCACCGTCCGCTCGCCCATCATCGGCCGCTCTCCCGCTTCACCGACAAAGTGAATCAGCGCGCCGTCACCGCCGCAAGCCGGATTTTTTCAACAGAATCATCTTATGGCCGGCGGTCCCCCAAGCGCCGGCCTTGTGAGGTACGGCTAGGCCGAGAAGAGCGACGATGCCGCCGGCCAGAACGACCGTCGCGAGGTAGGGTTCCGCGACCAGGTACCGACCGAACGCTTCCATGAGAAGGCCGAGACTCGGCGCGCCATCCGAGATCGCCTTCCGCGACCTTCTTGACCACGAGATAGTTGTAATGCCCGGCGAGAAATCTCTCGGCGGTGCTGCGCAGGATTTCTTGCTCGGTGCTGAGTTGCAGGTCCACGGCGAGGTCCTAACGGTATTAGTCAATGCGGGAATTGGCTGCCCGCGGTAACGCTAAAGCGCCGCGAACAGATCAGCCCACTCTTCGAGCATCTCCGGATGGCCATGCCGGATCGTGATTGAGAACTCGTCGAAGCCCGCGTCGCGCAGCGCGCGCAATCGTTCCAGCAGTTCCTCCCGGGTGCCGGTGAAGGTCCGCGCGCGGATCAAGTCGGCAGTGCAGAAGGGATACTCCTCCGGGCGCAGAAACATGAGGTGGCCGCGGTGATTACTGACATAACGTGCGTCCGGCGGCTGATACGACAAGTAGGTCTGCCGATAGCCGTCGAGCAGCGGCGCAAGGTTCGGCGGCAAGGGCGGCCGCTTAAAACCGAGGTCCTCGGCTTCGACGAGACCATGCAGCGTAGACATCGCATGCGGACCCGCGATGGCCTTGGCGCGCTGGCTGTCGTAGGCCTCGCCGTCGGCGAGCAGGCATCCGCCTGCGACGACGGCAGCAAAGCGCTCGGCCGGATCGTGGCCGGCCTCCCGCCAGGCCTGACGCATGTCCTCGAGCGCCGCGACCGCATTTGCCACGTTTCCGCTCGGCATGATCCAGTCGGCGCCGAGAGCGGCCGTCGCGCGACGCGCTCGCGGGCCGCTGGCGGAGACATGGATCGGAATCGGATCGGCAATGTTGAAGACACTGATCTCGGGATTGAGGAATTTGATCTTCCGTCGCTGCCCCTCGAATTGCCACTCCACCATCTCACCACGCAACAGGGCGCACACGATGCGAACGTACTCCTGCATGTCGGCGAGCTTGACCGGGCCGAGACCCATTGTGCTTCGTGCGGTGTTGCCGGTCGAGACGCCGAAATCGATACGGCCCGGTGCCAGGGCGTTGACGGAGGCAAGGGCGCTGGCCGCGACCGGAGCGATGCGGTTCGACGGAATAAGCACGCCAGTGCCCAGCCGAATCCGCCCGGTGACCATTGCGGCCGCCGTGATGCCGACGAACACGTCCGCGTTGAGCATATGCGTGTCGTAGAAGAGCGCCCTCGAATAGCCCAATTCCTCCGCACGCTTGACGATCTTCCAGCTGTCGGCAGCGGTTGCGAGGTTGATGCCGAGCTTCATGCGCGGCGGTCCTTCCGGTCTAGGGATTCACCCTGGCCGCCGCCTCCTTGGCGAGCGACATGTCGACATAGGGGGCGACGTCCATCTTGCTGGGAACCACACCCGCCTCGTACATGACGTCCACATTGTTCTGCAGGACCTTGACGTCCGTGAGTGCGTCGGGCGGGTAATAGTAGTCCTTGTGTGTGAAGATCCAGCTGGAATAGTCGCTCACCGGAATCTTGGTGAAGTCCGAAAGCATCTTGATCGCGACGTCACGCGTCTTGGGGTCGAACATCCAACGTCGCATGCGGATGTTGTCCTCGAGGAAATCGACGAGAATGGCGCGATGCTCCGCAACATAGTCGGCCTTCGCCATCCAAAAGACCGTCTCGACCGGGCCCATCGCGTCGTGAACGCTGAACAGCGGCTTGAGCGTCTTGTCGTTCTCGACCATCACGTTGAAGGGCGGAACGAGGATTCCGGCGTCGATCCGCTTCGATTGCGGCGCAGGGATCATCGCCGTGAACGGCAACTCGACGAGCTGGTAGTCGTTCGGAGGGGTCATCTTGTGCGCGCGCATGATCATCTTCGCAGCCACGTCCGGGTTTCCACCGAGGCCGGGAACGGCGATGACCTTACCTCTGAGATCGTCGACCGCGTGAACTTCGGCGGCGCGGACCCAGAAGTACGAGTAAAGATAATCGGGCACCTCGGTCGCGACCTGCTGTGCGATGACACGCAGGTCGAGCTTCGCCTGGGTGACGCCGAGGGCAAGGGCCGCCAAGCCGCCCCCGGCCGATCGGGTCGTTGGCGACTTCTCCCCATGAGCATGCAGAGACGGCGCATCCCGTCACGCTGCTGCACCTGCGCGGCCAGCGGTGTCGGCGCGAGCGCCACCGCAATGCTCAAGGACCGTGTGCCGCTTGATCGGGTTAGAGCGTCCATCCCCCGCGCTGAGTTGATGTTTCCCCGTCCTCCCTCGGTCGTGCACCAAACTCTATCATGGGAGGGATTGCAGTAGAGCCTATCGACTTTGGGAGTGTCGAGGTCGGAATCGGGTCATGAACCGCGCTGCCGGCAACACTCACTCAAAGTCCGCTGTCCCTTCAGGATCAGAAAGGTACGACGCCGTGCTCAGCGCGATACGCGCATGAATTCTTCGGCGCGACCTGCGAGCTCCATCCAACGCTCCTCCGCGCACGCCAGCGCCTCGACCAGCGCCGCGTGCCGGCTTGTCGATGCCTCGAAACCGGCCCGGTCACGTGCATAGAAGGCGCGATCGGCCAACGCCTCCTCCAGCCGCGTCTTCTCGCTCTCGAACGCCGCGATCTGCACCGGCAATGCATCGAGTTCCCGCTGCTCCTTCCAACTCAGCTTGTTGGCTCGCCTCTCGTCGATCGGAGCGGCGGCCTTGATCGGTTGCTTCGGCGCAGGCCGCGGCGTGGGCGGAGGAGGACGCTGGCGCACATAGTCGCTGTAGCCGCCGACATATTCCTCGATCACGCCGGACCCCGCGACGGCGATCACACTGGTCACCAGGCGGTCGAGGAAATCTCGGTCATGGCTCACGAGAAGCAGCGTGCCGTCGTAATCCGCGAGCACCTCCTCGAGGAGATCGAGCGTGTCGATGTCGAGGTCGTTGGTCGGCTCATCCAGAATCAGAAGATTGGAGCTTTGCGCCAAAGTCTTGGCCAGAAGGAGCCGGTTGCGCTCGCCGCCGGAGAGCGTCGACACCTTGGCCCGGAATTGCCGGTCCTCGAAGAGAAAGTCCTTCAGGTATGAGGTGACATGCCGAGCGTGGCCCTGCACGACCACCGTATCGCCCGAGCCGCCGGTCAGCGTGTCCCACAACGTCGCCTCCGCGTCGAGCGTGGAGCGGCGCTGATCGAAGATCGCCGGCATGAGGTTCGTGCCGTGCCTTACCCTGCCGCTGTCCGGTGCGATCGTCCCAGCCATGATGCCCAGCAGCGTCGACTTGCCGGCGCCGTTGGGGCCGATCACGCCGACCCGATCTCCGCGCAGCACGCGTGTCGTGAATTTGCGGGCGATCACCTTTAAGCCCGAAGGCCCTGCAAACGCCTTCGCCACATTCTCAAGCTCGATGACGAGGCGGCCGCCGGTCTCCGCTGTCGCCGTGGTGAGGTTTGCCTGGCGCAGGCCGACCCGTTCGGCACGCTGCCGTCTCATATCGGCAAGACGACGGACCCGCCCCTGGTTGCGGCGGCGCCGTGCCGAGATGCCTTCGCGTAACCACACCGTCTCGCTGGCAATGCGCTTGTCGAGGCGAGCCTGCTCGGCCGCCTCAACCGCGAGCACGCCTTCCGACCAGGCCTCGAAGGCCTCGTAGCCCTGGTCGAGCTCGCGCAGTCTCCCGCGGTCGAGCCACAATGTCCGCCGCGACAACCGCTTCAGGAACGTGCGATCGTGACTGACCAGCAGCAGGCCGCCGTAAAACGCGGCGAGGCGCTCCTCGAGCCATTCGATCGCAGGGATGTCCAAGTGGTTGGTCGGCTCGTCCAGCAGCAGCACATCGGGCTCGGCGACCAGGGCGGCGGCAAGGCTGACCCGCCGGCCTTCGCCACCGGAAAGGTTGGAAAGCAGCTGATCGCGCCGGACGCCAACCTCGTCCAGGGTCGCTTCCACGAGATGGCGGCGATCGGCGTATGCGGGATCGGGCGGCAGGCTCAGTGCAACAAACTCGGCCGCCGTGAGGCTCGAATCGAAAACCGGTTCCTGCGGCATATAGGCGACGCGCGTGCCCGGCTGCTGGAACCGCTCGCCGCCGTCGAATTCGGCCAGTCCGGCGAGGATGCGGAGCAGCGTCGACTTGCCGCCGCCGTTGCGGCCGACGAGGCACACACGGTCGCCGCGCGCAATCGCCACCGACACGCCCGAAAAGGTCGGCCGGCCGCCAAAGGTGACGTGCACGTCCTGGAGAGCGAGAAGGGGCGGTGAAGGCATGCGCTCAGGAAGCGACCCGAACTTGCTCGCAGGTCACTGGGTCGCTTCGCTTACTTCTGAATTATGGCTTTCGCGACGATGGATTGGAGCCGGTCTTCGGCGGCTCAGCAAACATGCTTGAAGCGCCCGCCTTGGACTTCACGCCGGCATTCTTTTTCGGCTTCTTCGGTTCGCGGTTTGACCTCTGCTGCCCCTTGGCCATGGCGGCCTCCTCTGTGTGCCTTTCATTACACCTTTAGCGGATCGGCAGACGGTTCCCAAAATGAAAACCACGGCGCTCGGCGACCCCTATACAGAAATCCCTCCGCACGGCCCTCGAACAATTTTGCTGAAATCCGGCACTGCCTCACATTACGCCGAGAATCCACCCCTCGACCTGCGCCACCGCGCGTTCCGGTGGAGTCTGCGCCGGCTTGAGGAAGGCGGTGAGACTTCCGTCAGATCGGCCTGAGGTAGCCAGGCAGCGACCGAATAGGCGTCGTGCTGGTCGCCGTTACGCTTCTCGCGGGCGAAACCGCGGCTCCAGAGCGCCGGATAGACGACGCCGGAGCCCTGCCCGAGGGGCCGTCCATCCTTTCGTGCCGCGCGCACGCCGACCACGGCTGGCCCGATGCGTTCGAAGGCGCGCGAGACCAGATCCGAATAAGGGTCGGACAACTCCTCGGGAAGCGCGTCGGGAACCATTTGCATAGAAATTTGCGGGGCAACCGTCACTGCCAACCCGGCCATCCGGCCGGGCACTACCCGGCCACCTGGCCGATGTTCACCCGCGCTGAAATCGACCATTTAGCCCCCATCTATTCAGTGGGAGCCTTTCGATGGCCAATCAGCAAGACCTCCTGGTGCAGTTCTCGAGCGCGCTCAAGGCGCGCGCGGCGATGGCGCGCGCGGGCATCGCGGCGATCCAGCTCTCGAAGACGCGGCATCTGACCGGCACGATCTGGCGGTCTGATCTTCTTGTTGCCTCCGAGCAATCGCTTCCGAAGCGAGACAAGTTCGATGTTGTGCTGCCCGGCGGTGGCACCACCGAGGCCGCTCTTGCTGGCCGCGACGCGGGTACCAATGTCGCATTGCTCCGGCTCGCTCAGCCCCAGCCGGCGCCGATCACCGGCACTGCCGGCACCGAGGCGGGCGCGCTGGCCCTCGCCTTCGGCGCCGACGGCACTGGCGGTGCGACCGCGCGGATGGGACCGGTCAATTTCGTCGGCCCCGAATGGTACAGCCAATCCGGCGGGCGGATCGATTCCCTGATCGTGCTCGACATCCGTCTGGCACCGGCCGAGGAAGGTGGGCCCGTCTATGAAGCGGAAGGTGGCCGGCTCGGGATTACGACGTTCGGGCCGCGCGGGCGGGTCCTGATCATTCCCGCCAATACGATCGAAGCCGTGATCCCGATGCTTTTGCAGCACGGCCGCGTTGCGCGCGGCTGGCTCGGTATTGCCTTTCGACCCGTCGCGGTGCCGGACTCGCTGCACGCCGAGGCCGGACAGGCCTCGGGTCTCATGGTGCTCTCCGTGGCCGAGGGCGGACCCGCGGCCAAGGCTGGGATCATGCCCGGCGACATCGTCCTTGCGGTGGACGGCGCAGCGACGACGGCCGTCCGCCGCGTCGTTCCTCACCTCGGCTCCGACAGCGTCGGCCGGGCAGCTCAGCTGCGGCTGCTGCGTGGCGGCGGGCTCGTCAGCGTGCAGGCCATCATCGAGGCACGGCCGGCTGCATGAGCGGCGCGGCGGCATTGGCGGCCCCCGGGGGCCCGCTCCGCGTCTTCGTCTCGGCCCAGGACGCAGCACGGCGCGCCGCCTTGATCAGCATCATCGGCCAGGCGGGCCACGAGCTCGCGGCATCGATCAGAGACGCCGATGTCGTGCTGTCCGACAGCGCCGGCGCGCCGGGTGGCGGGTACCTTGTCGTCAATACGGGCGCGGACGACCAAGAGCCGGCCGGACTCCTGGCAGTCGATGCTGATCCGCAGCAGATCGATGCGGCGCTTCGCGCTGTCGCTGCCGGACTGATCGTCCGGGCGCCGAGTACGTCGGAATCCGGTTTTCGCGCGATCGAGGACGTCGAGGAACAGGGGCTTTTGACACCGCGGGAGAACGAGGTATTGCATGCGATCGCCGAGGGACTGACCAACAAGGCCGTTGCGCGTCGGCTCGGCATCTCGCTGCATACGGTGAAGTTTCATTTGGAATCGATTTTCAGGAAATTCGGCGTGAGGACCCGAACCGGCGCGATTACCAAGGCAGCGGAATGGCGACGAAATCTGGCGATCGAGCTGTAGGCAACCCAGAGTGTGATCGCTCCTGAAGGCGGGCGCAGTTTCCAGAATTCGAATTCCCTGATCTGGCTGACAATTTCCCTGCTCGCCGAAAAAATTTCCCTGCTCGGCCGCTAAAATTCCCTGCTCCATTGCGTAGGGAATTTGTCTGTAACCAATTGATTTAGAGCCAGTTTTTGGGGTCCGTTCACGGCCAGAAGCCCTGGATCTCGAGAAATTCCCTGCAAAATTCCCTGCTAGCAGGGAATTTGGGCGGGAGACGGGTTCGCCGTAGACTGCACCCACCGCCAGCCAGTCATTGGTTTTCGCGTCGCGCGATACCCTGGCGACTCTCCGCCGGACGATCGGCGAATACAATTTCGTGGCCCAATACCTGCAAGCGCCGACCCCGCCGTGGGGTGTGATGATCAAGCCCGATTGGTTTCGCCGATATGAACCACGCGACCTGCCCGACCGCTTCGACATCATCCAGCAAAGCTGGGATACCGCCAACCAAGCGACAGAGCTCAGCGACTGCAGCGTCTGCACCATTTGGGGCGTTTCAAACAAGCGCACCTTCTTGCTCGAGGTTCTCCGCAAGAAAATGGAATACCCCGAACTCAAGCGCACGGTGAAAGAGTTAGCCCGCCTCCACACAGCCAGCACGGTGCTTATCGAGGACAAGGCGCCAGAAGCACACATTTTGAGTGGTCACCCGCCATCACGGTCAACAGCTTAAACCGTCGCTTCCCGACAGGTCAGCGCATGTCTCTCATTCTGATGCCGAACCGGAATGCGACCGACGTGATGACGAGCGACAGTGAGGCGATGATGACGCCGATGACGGCGGCGGATTCCGGGCGGCTGGCCATAGCGTAACCGAACATCACTAGCGACAATGTGCGCGAGCCGGGCGAGGCGAGAAGCACGAAAGTGCTGATATCGGTCAGGGTCGCGATAAAGACAAGCAGAAATACCGCGACGCACATGGGCGCGATCAGCGGCAGCGTGACACGGCGAAAGACCGACGGGAAACTCGCACCCGACATTTCGGCCGCCTCCTCGACCTCGTGGGAGATTTGCAGGATCGAGGTTCGCAACATCTGCACGCCGATTGGCATGCTCTTGACGATCATGGCCACAACGAGCGGAATCGATGTGCCATAGAGCGCCGAGAGCAGCGGCGCGTCGAGGATCATGCTGCTCAAGGTGAGGCCGAGCACGACGCCGGGAATGGCCCACGGCAGCCAGACCATGAGCGAGATCGTGGTGCGCGCGCGGATGTTGGTGCGCACCAGCACCCAGGCCAGCAAGGCATAAAGGAGCGTCCCGATCAACCCGGCGGCGAGCCCGATGGTCAGCGAATTGAGCGTCGCTTGAGCGAATTCCGAACTGGTCAGAATTTCGCGCCAATGAGCGATCGTCCAGGGATGCTCGATGAAGAAGAAGCCGAACAGCCGATTGAATGAGCCAAGCAAAAGCACGATCAGCGGCAAACCTATGCTGATGACGATGTACAAGATGACGCAGGCCGATGCGACAACGGCCCATCGGCTCCGCGGCCGGGGTTGGAACCGGGTCCCCTTTCCGCCGATCGTCGCGCGAACGCCGAGACGAGCGATCCAATGCTGATAAAGCAGCGCGAACAGCAGAAGGACGACGAGAAAGAGCGCACTCAGCGCCATGGCTTGCCCGTAGAGCGGCGGGTCGGCGGCGATCAGGTCATAAATGCGCGTCGAATAGACGAAGATGCCGGCCGGCGTTCCCAGCATCTGTTCGACCTCGAAGACCTCGAGACTCCGAATGAAGCCGGCGATGAGCGCGGTCAGGATCGCCGGCGCGACGAGCGGGATCGTGATGCGGCACAGCGTACTCACGATGTTGGCGCCGCATATGTTCGCCGCTTCCTCGCTCGCCGCATCAAGCTGCCGCAGCGCTGGCGCCAGCAGGATCACCATGACCGGAATCGTCGTAAGGCTCAAATGCACCCAGATGATCCCAGGCACCGAGTAGATCGAGAACAGCGGCTCGTGAATGAACGGGACGCGCTTCGTCAGTTCGTTGAGGAGCCCATAATGCGCGTCGAGGAGAAGCGTCCAGCCCATGGCGACCGGCAGGATCGGCAGAAAAAATCCGAACCAGAGGGCGTGCTCGATGAATCTTCTGCCGGGGATCTGGACGCGTATCAGGAGCCACGCGATCACGAAAGCGACGCAGATTGCGATCGGGATGCGGATCGAAAGAAGGAGAGAATAGCCGATCGAGCTGAGCGTCTTGGGGCTGGAAAAGACCGAAGCCCAGCCGTCGAGCCCGAAACGATAGGGCTCGCCGACCTCGCCGATGTTGAAGCTTTGGATGATGACGAAGGCAACGGGAACGACCGTCACCGCACCCACGACCACCAGCACGAAGAGGCCGAGGCCAAGGTCCCGGTTGAGACCGATGCGCGGAGCGAGCCGGCCTTGGCCAGCCGGCTGAGGACCTATGATCCCGATAGGCGGTTCATCGCGGATCGTCTGCATCCCCGCCGGCCGCCCTTGGCGATCACCGGCCGCCGAGCGCCTCGATGATCGCGGCCTGAACCTTCGGCCTCACGTTGGTGTACCAGTCTTCCTTGTACTGATCGACATAGTGCATGCCGGGCTTCGGCTTGACGTAGTCCGGCACGGAAGGGACCTTCACATCGACGCGCGTGCTCGGCTCGAGCGTGACGCGGGTATAGACCTCTTGGCCGGGTTGGCTCGCATACCAGTTGATGAAGACTCGGGCGGCGTTGGGATGCGGCGCGCCTTTGTTCTCGGTCAGAAGACTGTAACCGCCGAGCAGGCTGCCCGGTCCGTCCGGCAGGAGCGGCACGGCGAGCTGCGTCATTCCCTGCGAGCGGAAGTCTTCGATCGGCGCCTGGACCGCGCCGAGGGCCACCGCATAGGTGCCGCGCGCCACCCATTCGACGAGCTGGCGCGCGTCGCGCGCATAGACGACCTGCTGGCCGATATACAATTGTTTGACGAAATCGAGACCGAACACGTAATCGAGGTAGCCGGCGGCGGACTGTCCGGCTCCCGCGACGCGCGGATCTTCGGAAGAGATTTTTCCCTTGAACTCTGGCTTCAAGAGGTCCTTCCAAGACGTGATCGTCTTCGGGTCGACCATCGTCGTGTTGATGAGCGGCCACGCATGAACCCAGTTCGAGCCTTCGAACATGTATTCCTTGGCGGTGTCCATCCAATCCATGTGACCGTCGATCCAATATTTCGGATCCGTCACTTTCGGCAGCATGAACTGCGGCTTGATTGCGACGAGATATCCCTCGCGCAAGAGCGGCAACTGGATTCCCCCGCTCATCGATAGATCGACGGTCACGTTCCCCGCCTTGGCTTCGCGCGCGACGCGCCCATAGAGATCCGCCACGGTTCCGGTCAGGACTTCAAGCTTGATCCCCGTGTCATGCTCGAACGCCGCCGACATGGGCTCGGCAAGACCGCTGAATGTGGCAGCCAAGACGACCGTGCCCTCTTGCCGGCCAGCCGCGAGCGTCTTCTGCCATTCGGGGCCGGCGCCGGCTTGCCAATCGTCTGCCGCCGCGGCGGGCTCGGCCAGCGCAACGAGCGCAGGTAGCAGGAGGACGAGAAGTCGTTGGGCGGCTCGAGAGAGTGGGCGGTTCATCCCCGCATCCTTTCGATTGAATGGGCCTAGGGTCATGCCATCCCTGTCCAGGACGCAACAGCCATGCCGCCGATTGCCCGGTAAAACGGCTCGTAAACAGCAAACCGGCTCGGCTGGGCGCCAATCGCTCCCAGGAGCGCGATCCAGGCGCGGAATTCTATGTCGCCATGCTCCAGGAGATCTTCCGAGGTGAGTTCGGTGAAGGCGTGGCCTTCGCCCGTCTCGATCCGCTTGATGAGGCCGCGGTCGAACTCCTCGCTGATCGAGCCGTAGCCGAAGCGTCCATGATAAGAGCGCCAGGGATATCCCGCGGTGAAATGCGAAAGGCCGCCCGATGCGGCGATCAAGATCCGCTCGTTCGCCGGCCGATCGGCGATGAAATCGCGAAGAAGCTTGCCGACCGCATAGCACCGCCGCGGCGTGGTCGCCGGAAAGTGGATTGCGTTCATGAAAAGGAGCACGGCCGGCAGCTTGGCCTCGGGCATCAGCGTGTCCAAGAACTGCCAATGCGCATGCGACAATAGTTCGTCCTCGGGGAAGCGATCGAGATAGGCGAAGTCGAAATCCTCGCGGACGGCGCGCTCCAAGAGCGCGCGTGCGAATTCGCTGTGCGATTTATAGCGGGCGCGCGAGGCCGCACCGCGCCGGTTCAAGATGAAATCGCCGCCCGTGTAGAGGGCGAGCTGCGGCATGTTGGCGCTCGTCAGGTTCTCGTTCTGGTCGTCGCCCAGGATGATGACGAGATCGGCGCGCGCCTCGGCGATCTGCGCGCGCAACGCATCGTGCGCCGCACGCAAGCGCTCGTAGCGCGGCGCAATGTTTTGCGGCGTTTCGGTTTCGATCTCCGGCAGGATCGGCGGCTCCTGCCCATAGCGCTGGCGATAGGATTCGCGGTTGCGCGTGCGGACCTCGTCCCAGCGCCGCGGCTCTATGAAGGCAAAGGCGTGCGAGCTGGCGAGCGCGCCGGCAATGATCCCCATTTTTCTCTCCTCCGCGCGACGCCGGTCAGCCTGGCATCGCCACTTGATGCGTCATGACGATCTCGCGCCGGTCCTTCGCGGACTCGATGATCGCGAGACATACTTCGAGCGTCGCCCGGCCCCAGCGTCCATCATGGAAGAGCGCTTTGTGGTGGACGATGCCATTGTAGAGGTCCATCAGTTCGGCGGCGCGGCCGCGCATCTCCTGCGCGAAGGTCACCTCTCTCACTCCCTCCTCGCCGTAAACCAGAAGCCCATCGGCCGATTGGCGGATGGCGCCGCGCTCGCAGCTCGCGATGGTGAGGCCGAAGAAGGGCGAGTGGCGTTCCCCCGGGGCGCCGACATAGCCCCACAGGTTCCAAATTTTCGGATCGACGTCGCGCGCGCCGTAGCGACCCTGCTCCTTCTGCGCTTCCAAAACCCGCTCCAGCTCGTCCGGACCCAGTTTGCCGAGCTCCTTGAAATTGCGGCGCATGTTGACGTTTGTGTTGGGGTCGCGCGGCGTGCCGCCTTCGCCGATCCACCAGAACAGCTCCGCGGTATCGAAGAAGCCGCGCGCGTCATAGACCAACGTCGCGGGCACGCGATTCTCGAATTCGAGAAAGCACACCCATCCTCCTTCGCAGCCGCGCAAGGGGTCCCAGATGGTTTGCGCGCGAACGCTGCGCACCTTGCCGCCCGCGAGTTGCCGGATGACGTCGATCTGATGCGGCGCCTGGTTGAGGATCGGTCCGTGCGTCGTCTTGAGTTCGGACGTTGGCCACGGCCGCGGATTGAATTCGTTGTAGTTCCAGGTGTTGATCATGACGAGATCGCCGATCTCGCCGCCGGCGATGATGTCGCGTGCCTTGCGGATCGGTGCATCGAAGCTGTGCGTGTGCCCCGCGAGCAGCAGGATTCCCGCCCTCTCCGCTGCTTCGATCATGGCGGTGCAGTCCTCGATCGACAGCGCCATCGGCTTCTCGACGACGACGTGCTTGCCATAGGAAGCGGCCATTTCGACATGTGCGCGATGCATTTCGGGTGGCGTTGCGACATAGACCACGTCGACATCCGCGCTTTTGCACAGGTCCTCGGCGCTCCGATATGTGGCGGCATTCCATTGCCGGCGGAAGGCTTCGAGCGCATGGTCGCGCGGATCGGCCGCGGCCGCGACCCGGTACGGCAGCGATTTCAGCTCCGCAAGCTCCGCCGGGCGCGTCAGCATGAGGTTGACCGCCTGACCGAGCCCCAGATAGCCGAGCCGCAGGACCGGTGCATCACTCATCGTACCCCCACCTCCGATGACGCCGGCTTGCACGGCGCTAGAACAGGATCGAGATTGTCGCGGGAAGAATGGTCTGCGCGAGCTGAACATGCCGATGCGCGATTTTCCATGCGCCCTTCTCGCGCCGAAGCCGGTCGGTACGCTTGCCGACGAAAGTCGCGGCGTAACGCCCCCGCCGCTCCTGGTAGACAAGAAAGCTCGAGTGCGCGACGAGTTCGCGCGAATTCGTGTCCGGTTCGAGCCTGATGTTCGAGATGAGACGTTGCACCGTCGAGCGGGGAACCTCGGCATGGGCAATGCCGGTTTCGATGCGCCTGATGCGCATCGTCAAGGACTGCTTGTCGTCGTCATAGAGCGAGAACGTCGCTTCGGCGCCCGCTTCGGCCGGAGTGTTCGGCCGAGGCTCGACGTTGCGCCGCACTGGCATGACGTAGCGCGAATTGTCGGTCAGCAAATCTAGCCATTCGTGGAAGCGCCCCTCATCGAGCAGGTTCGCTTCGCGAATGAGAAAATTCTGCACCTCGAAATAGAGCTCGAGCGAAACCTCCGCCATTTCACGCAGCATCCATCAGTTTCGCCCAATAGCGATAGAAGTCGCGTTGCGAAGCCTCCGAAGTCTTCGCCAGGATGCGGCCCGGCCATTGTTCGCCGCGGCGCGCCTCGGGCGGCCGCACATCCTCGTCCTCGTGTCCCACCGCCATCGCATAATGGAAGTCGTTGCTGCGGCCGATCGGAGAGCGCAGGTTGCGCGCAATTCGCTGGAAGATTTCGTGGTCGTCGGGTGCGACCATCCCGGCCGCTGCCTGACGCTGCATGAGCATGAATTTCTGCGCGTCCTTTACCGCCTGCGGCGCGCTCTTTTCGACGGCGCACCACATCCAGACCTCGGTCTGCTCGGGCCCCGCAGGATGATGGAGGATCAGTCCCTTGCCATAAAACGCCGTGCCGATGCCGATGAGCGCGAAATTCGGAAAAATGTTACCGGTGTGGAAACTGTAAGGCTTGCACTCATACCGCTTGAGCCGCTCTTCGAGACGGCGCTGACGCTCGTCGATCCACTCGACTACCTCAGGTCCCATGGTTTGCGCGTGCAGCCGATCGTGTTCGAAGAATGTGGCGCCGAGCTTTAGGCTGAGAAAGCCGTGCGGCGGGCCATTCTTATGGTTTGCCGCGACGGAAAACTCGTAGTCCTTCCCTTGCGCCTTGTCCTGCTGACCGGGGCCATAGCCCACCCGCCGGTCGTTTGATCGCGCGAGCGTTTGGATCAGAGAGGCGTGGGTGCTGGCGAAGTGATAATCGTCGCCGGAGAAATTCTCGGCCAAGAGCTTCCAGTTGATCGGCATCATGTATTTCTGTGCGCCAGGCACGAATTCGATGCCGCCCATGTCCTCGCGTAAAAGGAAATTTTCGAGATACCATTTCGCGTCGCCGAGGTATTCGTCGAGCGAGCTTGCGCCCGGATCCCAGCACGCGAAGATCAGGCCGCCCAACGTGGCGACGCGCGGAGCCTCGATGAGGCCCCAGCGACCCAAATCGATTTCGCCACGATAGGCCTCGCGCGCCGAGGGCACGCCGATGAGCTTGCCGTCGCTGTAAGTCCAGCCGTGAAAGGCGCAGGTGAAGGAGTTGGCGTTGCCGGCATCGTAAACGCATACTTCGTTGCCGCGGTGCCGGCATTTGTTGAGATAGACGCGAATCTTGCCCGCAGCATCGCGCTGTACGATGACGGGATCGATGCCCATCATGCCCGTGAAATAGTCGTGCACCGCCGGAATCATCGAGTCGTGGCCGAGGAAGAGCCAGCAGCGCGCGAAGACGCGTTCGAGTTCTTTCTGATGAATCTCGGGAGCGAAGATGGCGTTGCTTATCAAACCGCCGCGATCGACGAGATCCGTGAGGGCACGCATGAGAGAACACTTTCCACAGTGAGAGGTGCCACGAAGAATTATACGGCAAGACCGAAAGCCCGGCAATGAACCGGGCGCGACACGAACGCGTCGAACCCTTCGCGAGATCGGCTTTACCGCAGTGCGGCTCGCTCAGCGATCCTTTGACGCACCTTAGCGTTGACCGATCAAGGGTCAGCTGCCTGCTAATTCAAAAAGGGCGATGTCCGTTCCGGGTCAGGTCACGCCGTTCGGCAATCGTTCGGTGAACGGCAGCAATGGGTCGGGAGCTTCCCGACGCAGATTTGGTAGTGTGTGTCCGCTTCCCCGTGTGTTGCGACCAGAAGACAGTCGGCTTTCGGCCACGGCTTCCATTCGCGCAGCCGTGGCACTGAACACGTCGTCAGCCGCTCAGCGGCCGGGGACAAGAGCATAGACGACCGTGAGGGATTTCCTGGGGCGTCGGCCTGCCGCGGAAATTCAAGGCAAAGGGCGCCGCAGGCGGAACGAGTGGAAGGATCGGGGGCTGCGGTTATGCTGGGGCCGCAAGACCGGCACCTCTACTGGTAGACACAAGAGAGGAGGGAGGATCGTGATGGCTTCAAGGATGGACTTTGGCACCGTTCGCGCGATCTTCGCTGCCGCTGCGCTGGTGTTTTTCGCCGCGGGTGCGCCTCGGGCGCAGGCCGACGCCGTGGTTCGCGTCGGCAAGGGGTTCGCCGGTGTCTTCGACTTCGTGCCTGTCGATGTCGGCATGGCCGAGGGCATCTTCAAAAGACACGGAATCGAGATCCAGGAGTTCGACTTCAACGGCAGCTCCAAATATCAGCAGGCGCTCGCCGCCGATGCGATCGATATCGGCCTCGGCTCTGGGGTCGAGCTCTCCTACGTCGCGAAGGGCGCGCCCGACCTCGGCGTCGCGGCCTTGATGGGGCCGCCGGCTGATCTTGTCCTCTTCACGCGCAAGGAACCAGGGCTCAACGGCCCGACGGACTTGAAGGGCAAGCGGATCAGCGTCTCGACCGTCGCATCCTTGACCGAGTGGCTGGTGCATGAATTGTCGCGCCAGCAAGGATGGGGACCTCAGGGCATCATCACCGTCCCCTTGGGCGCGCGGCAGGCGCAGATTGCAATGCTGCGCACCGAGCAGACCGACGGTATGGCGATCGACTTCATCGGCGGAACCATGATCGAGCACGAGGGGCTCGGCCGGATTCTGCTGCATTTCGACAAGGTCGCGCCAGACTTCATCACCCATGCAGCCTTCGCGCGCACCGATTTCATCAAGCAACACCCTGACGAGCTGCGCCGTTTTCTCGCCGGCTGGTTCGACACCATCGCTTATATGCGCAAGCACAAGGACGACACGGTCCGTATCGCCGCCGCGACGATGCACGAGCCGGCCGACATCGTCGCCACCGACTACGACACGACGATGCCGGCTTTCTCGGAGACCGGGCGGTTCGAAGCGAAGCCGCTGGCGGTGCTGCGCCGCTCCTTCGTCGAAATGGGGCTGCTGCCCACCGCGCCCGATATGAACGGGCTCTACACGGAAAAATTCCTGCCGCAGCCCGCGGGCTAGTAGGAATGGCCCGGAGACGGCGGAAAGAAACATCGGCGAATACGCGAGCTCGGGGACCGGGTGGTCCGTCAAGTCTGCGCTCTTCAAGGCCGTCGTCACGCAACAATGAGTCAATCGACACAGTCAGATAATCATAGATGCGCCTGCAGGGTCGGGCGCGACCGGAAATTGCGAGTAGAACCTGCTTGCGGAGTTTTCCAACAGAATCTGCCAAGAGCGGACATTGGGAGGGTGATTACGGGTCGCGGACCGTGATCTCATTGTCGAGCAACCATGCGAATAACCCGGTCGCGGCCGCGCCGCCGACCAGCTCCGCGAGAATGAAGGCAAGCACATGGCGCGGCTCGATGCCGGCGAACGTGTCGGTGAGCGAGCGCGCGAAGGTGACAGCCGGATTGGCGAATGACGTGGAAGAGGTGAACCAGTAGGCGCCGGTGATATAGGCCGCGACGCCATAGGGGACGGCCGCCGGCGCATGCCGGCTTGCGCTGAGGACGAGACCGATCAGCCCGAAGGTCGCGACGAGCTCGCCCATCACCTCGCCGAACGTACCGCGCGCGTGCGACGACGCTTGCAGGATCGGCAGGCCGAACATCAGATGTGCGAGCCACACGCCGGCAACGGCGCCGACGATCTGCGACACGATGTAGACGAGCGCCATTCGGGCGCGTAGCTTGCCGCGGCTCGCAAAGGCGAGCGTGACGACGGGGTTGAAATGCGCGCCCGAAACAGGCGCGAACGTCAGGATCAAGGCGACGAGCGCGCCACCCGTGGCGATCGCGTTCGCAAGCAACGCGATCGCGATGTTCCCGCCCGCAAGGCGCTCGGCCATGATGCCGGAGCCGACCACCGCCACCAGCAACAGCGCCGTCCCGATCGCTTCCGCGACCGCGCGCCGCATGAGAGCGGCGTGCATCATGCCGGCTCGGGACCGGTCTTGCCGATCTCGTCGAGCCGTCCTTGCAACGAGAGCCGATCGAGCTTTTCGAGCGGCAGACTCACGAAGATGGAGATGCGCCGGTTGAGCATCATGAACGCATCCGAAAAGGCGCGCGACACTTTCTCGTCGGTCCCCTCCACGGCGGCCGGATCGGGAACGCCCCAATGCGCGGTCATCGGCTGGCCGGGCCAGATGGGGCAGACTTCGTTGGCGGCGTTGTCGCAGACCGTGACTACGAAATCGAGCCGAGGCGCGCCCGGCTGCGCAAACTCGTCCCAGCTTTTGGAGCGCAGGCCATCGGTCGAAAAATGGAGTTGCTTGAGCAGCGCAAGAGTTCGCGGATGGACCTTTCCGCGTGGGTGGCTCCCCGCCGAGTAGGCGCGAAAGCGGCCACGGCCGAGCTGATTCAGGATGACTTCGCCGAAGATCGACCGCGCCGAGTTGCCGGTACAGAGAAAGAGCGCGGTGTAGCTGCGTTCGGCCACAGCGATTACTCGGCGGCCGCAATGCCGCAGACGCACGCGGATTTTGGCGCGGGTGCGAGCGCCGGCGTGCAACAGCCCGCTGCCGCGCCGGCGGGCTTCGGCGGGTCGCCTGGGTTGCTGCCGATCACCGGTGCGTTGCCGCCATAGACGGTGCTCTCCCCGTGCGTGAGGAAGGTCTCCCACGCGAGCCCTTGCGGGTCGGCGATCCACGACTTTTCCGATTGCGCGTAGCAACAGACGATCGCCCCTTCCTCGAGCATCGGCGCGTCGGCGGCCTTCAGGCGATCGTACACTTCGGCCAATTCATTCTGATCCTCGACCTGAATGCCAAGGTGATGGATGCCGGTTTCCCCGCGCCCGTGCGAGATCGCAAAATTGACGCGCGGGTCGTCGAGCATCCATTTGGCATAGTCGGGCTTGCGCACGGTCGGCTCGGCTGCGAACAACGTCGAGTAGAAGCGGATCGACGCCGCCAGGTCGTCGACGCCCAAATGCACGTGCAGGCGCTTCATGCCGACCTCCTTTTGGTCGCGATGGCTTTGCCGGTCTTCTCCGGGCGACAGACCGGTCCGCACGCCGCACCGCCGCCGCAGCAATTCTCGGTGAGGTAGCCCACGACGGCGTTCATCGCCGCGAAGTCGGCCGCGTAGAAAAGCTGCCGGCTGAGCCGGCGTTGCGTAATGAGGCCGGCGTGAGTGAGCTGTTGCAGGTGGAAGGTCAGCGACGAGGGCGGCAGCTTGAGGGTCTGCGCGATCGTGCCGGCCGACAGCCCGTCCGGGCCGCGCTGCACGAGGAGGCGAAACACTTCGAGCCGGGTTTCATGGGCGAGCGCCCCCAATGCGGCGATGGCTTGCGGCGCCTTCATCGCGACGTCTCCATATTCCAACGAATATCGAAATTATCCGAGCGGTGGCGGCCTGTCAACGACTTTTCGAGCAATATCGAAACATAGATGTGGATCGTTACCGAGGGCGAGACGTTGCAGAGCATGTTCAACGAGCGCGCCGCATCGGAAGAGTGTCCGTTTCGGGTCAACAGCACCAGTCCTGCGCTGTGCTCGTTATGTCCGAAGATGCACCAAAAGCGGCAGCGAAGCGGGCACGGCGCCGCTTCGCATTCGTGCTAAGAACAGAACCGGTTGCATGCGCGTTTGCTCAGACGCCTAAACCTTCGAGCCGCCATCGACATGGACGGTGGCGCCGGTGATCCAACGGGCGTCGTCGAGGCAAGAAACGCCACGACGCCACCGATGTCGTCGGGTTGCGCCAGGCGCTTCAGCGCTTGCATGCCGAGTGTAAAATCCCGCCCCGCGTCAGTTATCCTTCTGCCGAGCAGAGTTTCCTAACCCGGCTGCTTCAGGTGGACGATGTTAAAGGTTCGGACGGTGCGGCTCAGGCCTTTCAAGGCAAGCTCGCCGATCTCCTCGGCCTGCGCGATCTCCTCCACCTCCACCATGACGCGCGGCGCCACCAGGATCTGGCCCCCCTTCGCCTCGCCACAAAGCCGCGCCGCGAGATTGGTGACGGTGCCGATCGCGCCATAGTCCCAGCGCCCCTCGAAGCCGATCGCGCCGATTGTGGCGTAGCCCTTTGCGATGCCGATGCCGAGCGCCAAGTCGAAGCCGAGTTTACGCCACGTGGCGCATAGTTCGATCACGCGGTCGCGCATCGCAAGCGCCATGCGCACGGCGCGTTCGGACGGGTTCGGCATCCGCACCGGGTCGTTGAAGAAGATCATCATGCCGTCGCCGGTGAAGCGCTCGAGCGTTCCCTCGTGCGCCAGGATGAGTTCGCCCATCGCCGCGTGATAGTCGCGTAGGATGCGCATCACCTCCTCGGGCTCGGCTTGTTCGGCAAAGGTGGTGAAGCCGCGCAGATCGAGGAAGACGACGGTGATCTCGCGCCGGTGCGTCTGGAGCGGGTCGTCGGCGCCGCCCGTCACGATCATCTCGGCGAGCGCCGGCGAGAAGAAGCGTTTCAATCGCCCGAGCCGGTCGAGTTGCGCCACCTGTTCCTCGACCCGCCGCTCGAGCGTGCGGTTCCACTCGGCAAGCTCCCGTGCTTGGCGCACCTCTTGGTCGCGCAGGCGTTTCTTCTCGAGGCACGCGCCGATCCGCGCGTTGAGCAGCACGGGGTTGAAGGGCTTCGGCAGATAATCCTCGGCGCCCAATTCGATGCAGCGGATGACGCTGTCGAGCTCGTCGAGCGCCGAGATCATCAGCACCGGGATCGCGCGCAGCTCCTCGTCCTCCTTGATGCGCTTCAGCGTCTCGTAGCCGTCCATCACCGGCATCATGACGTCGAGCAGCACGAGATCGACGGCGCGCGCGCGCATGATCTCGAGCGCGCCGCTGCCGTCATCGGCGCTCACGACCGCATATCCCTCGCGGACGAGCCGTCGCGACAGGATCTCGCGATTGCCCTCGTTGTCGTCGACGACGAGGATGGTGCCACGCGCCGTCTGTGCCGCTGCCTTCGCCGCCGGCTCGGGCGCCGCTTCGTCCGCGCGCGCGTCGGCGAGGATCAATGCGGCAAGGCGGCGCGCGGCGAGCCAGATCCGCTCGACCGCGTCGGCCTCCACCGATGCGCCGAGAGCGCCCGCGCGCTCCTTCAACGCATCGCACGCCGCCATGACCCGGTGCAGCGGGTCGCCGAGCTCCGCCTCCATGCGCGCGGGATCGATCTTGCCGTCCGCCGCGGTGCGGGCGAGATAGGCGTTGAGAAGGCCCAAAAACTGCCGCCCCTCCTCGAGCACGGGACGCAGCTCGGCGACGAGGGCGCCCGACCTCGCATCGTCCGCTTCCTCGAGCATCATCTCGCTGAAGCCGATAATGTGATTGAGCGGCGTGCGCAACTCGTGGCGCAGATGCGAAAGGTCGGCGCTCGTCGTGCTCATGTCGCGGTGATTGAACCGCCTCGGCCCGAGGAACGTCAAGCGCGGCGCTTGTTGCCCGCGCGCGGAATGCCATAATGCGCGGGATGGCGTATTTCTCGATTCGCAGCCGACTCATCTTCCTGGCGGTAGTGCTCCTGGCGATCCTGACGGTTTCGTCCACGCTACTTACGCGCGAGCTGATGATCGATTCGCAGTCGCTCGCCGACGAGGCCCGGCTCGTCCAGGTGGTGCAGAGCGCCAACGACGCCAGCAAGCATTTCGGCGACCTGAAATACTGGCTCACCGACTACGCGCGCACGCTCCTCGCCGGCTCCCAGCGACAGTCCGACGCGGCGATGGTGGCGCTCGATGCCGACTTGACGGCGGTGGCGCCGGTCGACGCCGTCGGTGTCGCCGCGATTCACCACGAGATCGACGAAATGAGCGAGATGGCGCGGAAGGCCTCCGACGCCTATGCCGGCGACGACACCGAGGCGGGCAACGCGCTGATGTTGCAGACGCAGGGACACATCCTGAATGTCGATCGCGCCGTCGAGCAGATCGTCGAGCGGCTTGAGCAACAGGCGCTGCTGCGGCGCGACACCTCGATGCACCAGGCGCGGCACGCGGCGGACCTCGCGATCACGGACGGTATCATCGCACTCGCGCTGGCGCTCGCCTTGACGGCGCTGATCGTGCGGTCGATCAACAGTCCGTTGCGCCGTCTCGAGCGCAGCATGACCGCCATCACCCAAGGAAGGCTCGACGCGCCGGTCCCGCCTGCGGGGCGCGACGAAATCGGCGCGATGACGAATGCGCTCACGATGTTGCGCGAGAGCCTCCGCGAGCGCCAACGGCTCGAAGCCGACCGCCAGCGCGCCGAGGCTGAAGCGCGTCGCGCACAAACGCAGCTGCGCGAGGCGATCGAGGCCATCTCCGAGGGATTCGCACTCTATGATGCCGAGGACCGTCTGGTCGTCAGCAACCGCCGCTATCGCGAGATATTTGGCGTATTCGGCATGGAGGCGGCGGCAGGCGTGACGTTCGAGGCTTTGGCCCGCGGCGTGGCGGAAGGGCTGCCGGCCAACGTCAACCGGGATGCGTGGCTCAAGGAGCGGCTCGAACGTCACCGGCGCCCGTCGGGCGCCTATGAGAATCGCACCGGCTCCGGGCGCTGGGTCACTATCAGCGAGCGGCCGACCGCAGAGGGCGGTATCGTCGGGATACTGACCGACATTACCGAGCTCAAGGAGCGCGAGCGCCAACTCGGGGAGTTGGTGGACCGGCTCGCCGAGGCGCGCGACGAGGCGATGCAGGCGACAGTGGCGAAGAGCCGCTTTCTTGCCACGATGAGCCACGAACTGCGCACGCCGCTGAATGCCGTTATTGGAATTACCGAGATGCTGATCGAAGAGGCCGAAGAATCGGGGGAAACCGGCAATCTCGAACCCTTGGGCCGGATCGGCCGCGCGGGCAAGCATCTCCTGGAACTCATCAATGATGTGCTCGATCTCTCCAAGATTGAGGCCGGGAAGCTCGAGCTGCATTTCGAGGACGTCGATCTCGACGCGCTCGTCGCCGAAATCTCGGGCGCGGCCGAGCCGCTTGCCGCGCGCAACGCCAACCGCCTCGCGATCGAGCGGCCGAACACGCTCGGAGTCATGCGGTGTGATCCGACGCGGCTGCGGCAGATCATGCTCAATCTCCTCAGCAACGCCTGTAAGTTCACAGAGAACGGCACCGTGACGCTAACTCTTGTGTGCCGTATTGAAGCCGGGCGCGAATGGCTCCAGTTCAGCGTCGCCGACACCGGCATTGGCATGACGCCGGAGCAGGTTTCGAAACTGTTCCAGGAATTTAGCCAAGCCGACAGCTCGACGACGCGCAAATACGGCGGCACCGGACTTGGCCTCGCCATCACCGACCGGCTCTGCCGAATGCTGGGTGGAGCTGTCACGGTCGAAAGCACGCCGGGCGCAGGCACGACTTTCGCCGTACGCCTTCCTGCCCAGACGGAAGTGCCGGCGGCGATCGAGCCGGCGACTGCTGCGCCCCAGCGCGAGCGGGCCGCGGCGCGGCCGGCGCGCACCAACCGCGTCTTGGTCATCGACGACGACCAGACCGTTCGCGATCTGATGCGGCGCGTCCTAAGCCGCGAGGGCTTCGACGTCGTCACCGCTTCCGGCGGCGCCGAAGGCTTGGCGTTGGCGCGCGAGCTGCGACCGTCAGTTATTACCCTCGACGTGCTGATGCGCGGATTGGACGGCTGGAGCGTTCTCGAGGAGATCAGGAACGATCCGGAATTGTCGCACACGCCGGTCATCATGCTGAGCATCGTCGACGAGAAGCAGAAGGGCATTGCGCTCGGCGCATCGGCCTTTCTTACGAAACCGGTCGACCGCGCACGCCTTGCGGCAGCGCTCGAACCGTTCAAGGCCAAGGCCGCGACGCCCCGCGCACTCGTGGTCGAGGACGAGGAGACGACGCGCGAGCTGTTGCGCCGGATGCTTTTAGGCGAGGGTTGGGGGGTCGTGAGCGCCGGGAACGGCCGCGAGGCGCTCGAGTGCCTCAAAGGCGAGCGGCCAAACCTCATTTTGCTCGACCTTCTCATGCCTGAGATGGATGGGTTCGAGTTCTTGACCAGGCTCCGCGGGCTACCGGAAGTTTGCGACACCCCGGTCATCATCGTCACCGCGGCAGACCTTTCCGCCGAGGACCGGCGCCGGCTACAGGGCGGCGTGGAGCACGTGCTCCATAAGGCTGCCTACGGCCAAGAGGCGCTTCTGGCCGAGATTCGCAGCCTCATCGGGCGATACGCCGTCGCCGCCGAACGCTTGAGCGATGCATGAGATGACCAAGATTCTCTATATCGAGGACAACGAGGACAACCTCTACATGCTGTCGAACCGCCTTAAACGGCGCGGCTATGAGATGATCTCAGCGCCGGACGGCGAAAGCGGCATCGCGATCGCGCAGCGCGAGAAGCCAGCGCTCATTCTGATGGATCTGAGCTTACCGGTGATGGATGGCTGGGAAGCGACGCGGCGCCTCAAGGCGGAAAGCGAAACACGAGGCATTCCCGTGATCGCCCTCTCCGCGCATTCGATGGCGGGTGACCGCGAGAAGGCGCTCGCGGCGGGCTGCGACGAGTACGACACCAAGCCAGTCGAGTTGCCGCGCCTTTTGGAAAAGATTGCCACCCTCCTCGCCCGTGCCGTGCCATGATGCTGGGCGTCCCATTCCTCGCGTGGAAGGAGCGGATTCCTGAGCTCGACGAGTTCGGCATCCGTGAGATCACGACGGCGACCTCGGCGGTCCCAGGTCTTCGATTGCACCCCACCACCTCACTCGCAGAACAGCGCGCAAATTCCCCGCTCCACATTCACCGGTTGGCGAAGCCCTCAGACACGGTCTAGAGTTTCAGGAACGCTCAATCGGTCGACTGAGGGACAAGCGAGGTCCGCTGTCCGTTCAGCATCGGAAATTCGCGGCTCTCGGTGGCACTTCGCGTTCGTGCCAGAAGCAGACATAACTGGGAATTTATCGTCGCTTATCGTACGGCCTCGCTTCTATGCGCGCGTTGCCGCCCCGAAGTTCCGTTATGCGAGCTTTAGCGGACGCAGAGCGAATGATGTCGCAACTGCCGATGACCCACAGCAATCATCGGATGCGGAAGGTGACACGTTACCGAGTGGCGCTTCGCAGCCAGAGCGGATCACAATTCAGCAGGTCCCCGATGCATTCGATCGTCACGTCAGGCTCCGGGTATGTGCTAAGCACCTCCGGATCGCGAGCGTACATTCCCTGGCGCGGAAACACGGTGGTTACGCGCATTCCCCAGAATTGTTTGACCGCGGTCAGGATGCGCAGCTTGTCGTCTACAAGGACGTAATGCTCGGCCGGGTAGCGTCGCTCGACATCATCCAAGGACGATTCCTTGTGAATATAGATAAGCACCTGCCCCGCCACCGCCTCGTATATGCCTGAATGCTCGACCTTGCGAGGCTGGAAAACAACGTCACCGTCCGAAAGGATGACCGTCGCGCCATGGCTGCGTAGGCGCTCCAGCACAGCGAGGGCGTTCGGGAACAGCCGGTCGGCGAACGGGTAATCCAGGAGAAAGGAGGACATCGATAGCAGCTCTACCTCGTGCGGATTCTCGACGCGGTAGCGCTGGAGGGCTCCGATATAGTCGCGATAACCCAGCTGCGCGAAGAGGTTCTCCAGGATTGTCCAATAGCGCTCGCAGCTGGCGACACCAAAGAAACGCTCAAGATGGTCCTTAAGGTCTTGCTGAATCCGGTCGTTGTCGAGCAGCGTGTTGTCCACGTCGATGAGGAAGACGATTGGATGAGCTGGCATCATTCGGGAACAACCACCCCAATCCAGCGAGTTTCGCCAGGTTTGTGGACCTTGGCACAGGCGGCCTAACGAGATTGCCTAGGGAGCGTGCCGCGCGACTGTTTTGTTTGAGGTCGGTGCTAATCAGCCAAATGTCAACTCCGCCGAGCAAGGTGCGGTGTCTCGACACGCTGGCCGCGAATGGCAGGCCCGCTACGAGTTCAACAGCACCCTTCCTCGTCGAGCTCGTTACGTCCGATCATGTGCCCAAAGCCGCAGCACAACGGTCATGGTGGCGCTTCGCATTCGTGCCACGAGGCGAGAGTGGTATTCGAACGTAGTCCGCCTCCTTGGCAGGCGATTGGACGGCGCCGCCTTGATTTGGCAATTCTTATCCCGATATTTTTTTGAAGCGGCTCACGCCGATCTTGAAAACCAATCCGTCTAGAATTGTGTGAATCCATGTCAGTGCCGACGCATTCGATCATAGACACACGACGCCAACAGATGTTTCCCACGTTGGAGCCGTGGGAGATCGAACGGGTGCGTCGCTTTGGCGTGGCCCGTTCTTACGATGCAGGCGAGGCGCTGGCGACAGTTGGTAATGTGGGGCATGGCCTGACCATCATCCTGTCAGGCAATGTCGACGTGACCCGGCACGACGGGTTGGACCATCGCGAACTAATCGTCACCCACGGTCCGGGCGCGTTCATGGGTGAATTGGCGCAACTGGCAGGTCGGCCATCGCTGGTCGATGCCTCTGCGCAGGAACCGGTGGAGTCGCTCATCATCGCGCCCGACCGGCTGCGGGCTTTGCTGATCGCGGAGGCAGAGCTCGGGGAGCGGATCATGCGCTCCCTGATCTTGCGTCGCGTTGGACTGCTCGAGACCGGAGCCGGTGGTCCGGTGATCGTCGGCCACGCCGAGGACAGTGATGTGCTTCGGCTCGAGGATTTTCTTCGGCGCAACGGCCATCCTCATCAAACGCTCAACGCTGATACCGATGCGGAAGCGAAGGCGCTGATCGAGCGCTTTCACATCGACCCGGGTCAGCTGCCGATTGTGCTCTGTCCCGACGGCCGCCTGCTGCGCAACCCCGGCGAGGTCGAACTTGCCCGGTGTATCGGCATGGTAGGGCCGCTCGATCCAGAGCGCCTCTATGACGTGGCTATCGTGGGAGCCGGGCCGGCGGGATTGGCCGCCGCGGTCTACGCCGCGTCGGAAGGACTGTCCGTTCTCGTCCTCGATTGCCGCGCGTTCGGAGGGCAAGCCGGGGCCTCCTCGCGGATCGAGAATTATTTGGGATTTCCGACCGGCATCACTGGTATGGCGCTGATGGCGCGCGCCTATAATCAGGCGCAGAAGTTCGGGACTGAAATGGCGATCCCGGATGAAGTGGCTGGTATCGAGCCCACGCGCGATGGCGACGAGGGGCACTTCGTCCTGAAGCTCACAAGTGACGAGCGCGTTAGTGCCCGCTCGGTGGTCATCGCCAGCGGTGCCCGTTATCGCCGGCTGGCGGTCGAGAATCTCGAGGCCTTCGAGGGCTCGAGCGCGCATTATTGGGTCTCGCCCTTGGAAGGAAAGCTGTGCGCCGGGCAGGAGGTGGCGCTGGTCGGAGGCGGCAATTCCGCGGGCCAGGCGGTCGTTTATCTCGCGAGCCAGGTTGCCAAGGTCTCGCTCCTCGTGCGCGGCCTGGACCTGAACGCGAGCATGTCGCGCTACCTCGTTGATCGGATCACCAGCCTTCCCAACGTGGAGGTTGTGACGCGGGCCGAGGTCAGCGGTCTTGAAGGAACTGACGGAAAGCTTGAGGCGATCCGTTGGCGTCTAAGCCCGGCGGGGAGCGAAACACGGCGGCCGCTGCGTCATTTGTTCCTCTTCATCGGAGCGGACCCGAATACGACTTGGCTGTCTGGCTCCGACGTCGCGCTGGACAGGAAGGGATTTGTGCTGACCGGTGCCGATCTCGGCGAATACCGGCGGACGCTGGAGACGAGCCGGCGAGGCGTCTTTGCTATCGGCGATGTCCGGTCGGGCTCGATCAAGAGGGTTGCTGCGGCGGTCGGCGAAGGCGCCCAGGTCGTAGCGGCGCTGCATGCCTTTCTGGCCGAGAGCGGTCGACCGATCGTCAAAATTGTCTAAGCGGGCAGGATGTTATGTCTGACCAATGCACTCACACCAATGCCATCCGCGAGGTAACGCCCAGTGCTCGCGGCTGCGAGGAATGTCTCAAGACGGGTTCCGCCTGGCTGCACTTGCGCCTATGCCGGACGTGCGGGCACGTCGGCTGTTGCGACGAGTCTCCGAACCGCCACGCGACCAAACATTTCCACGCGACAAGACATCCAGTCATCGAAGGCTACGATCCGCCGGAGGGCTGGGGCTGGTGCTATGTCGACAAGATCTTCCTCGACCTCGCCGGTCGCGTCACGCCTCAGCTCGGTCCGATCCCGCGCTACTACTGACGTCATACGCCAGCTCTTAGCGACGGTGGAGGCGCCGCCACACGCCTGGACTTAGACCCTCATTTCAGGAAAAGACGCGGGAGAAGTGGCTTTGCTTCCCCAGCTGACATCGGTCATGCGCTAAGGCACGATGGGGCGTTGGGAGGTGCACGATGGCGGCATGGGGACGTTTTTTGATCGGCGGCGCCCTCGCACTGTTCGTCCTGGCGTCGGCCGCAGCACAGGAGCCAGGGGAGCAGCCAATCCCGCCCACCCGCATCGTCATGATCCCAATGTCGGACGGGGTGAAGATCGCGGCGGCGCTCTATCTGCCGGAGAAGCCGGGGCGTTATCCGGCGCTACTGGCCGCCTCTCCTTATCGGTTCGACAATGACGGCGCGCCGGCGGTCCCGGTCTTTCTCTGGCGCGAGACCGGACCCATCGCGTGGTACCTCGCGCACGGTTATGCCTACGTCCACATGGACGCGCGCGGCACCGGCCGCTCGGAGGGCCAGTACCGCTATCAGGACAAGCGCGAGCAGCGCGATCTGTACGAGATGATCGAATGGATCGCCAAACAGCCCTGGTCCACCGGCAAGATCGGCGGCATCGGCCAATCCTATTACGCCCGCATGCAATGGTTCATGGGCATCGAGAACCCGCCGCACCTCGCCTGCATCGCGCCCTATGACGGCAATGTCGACACCTATCGCGCCTCCGCCTATCAGGGCGGCATTCCGTCCGCGTATCCCGCACTCTGGTACGAGGGCACGCGCAGCAACAACGAGCATCCGCTCGCCGGCCTGCCGCAACTCCTGACCTGGGATTATCTCACGGCGGTGCGCGAGCACCCCACCTACGACGCATGGTGGAAGGAGCGCGCCGCTGCCGAGAACCTGGACAAGATCAAGGTGCCGGTGTTCTCGATCGGGGTCTGGAGCAAGGTCGATTTGCACCTCAACGGCAATATCGTCGGATACCAGCGCGCCGGAGGTCCGAAGAAGCTCCTAGTATTCGGTTCTTCCAACGTCTACGAGGCGGTCGCCGACTATTCCGGAATTCCGTTTCACGAGAAATATCTGCTCGAATTCTATGACTGGTGCCTCAAGGGCGAGGCGACGGATTACGCGAAGGAGCCGCCGGTGCGGTACTTCGTCACCGGTGCGGAGACCTTCCAGACGGCCGACACGTGGCCGCCGCCGAATGTCGACTATCGCACCTATTACCTCGGCGCCGGCCCGACCGGCAGCGTAACGTCGCTCAACGATGGTTCGCTCGGCCCAACGCCTCCCGCCGGCGATGGAAAGATCAGCTATTCCTATCCCAACAAGGAATGGCGCCAAGGCGTCGTCGGGCTCGGGCCCGATCGGCGTCCCGATCCGGCCCGCCGCATTCTCACGTTCACGACCGCGCCTTTGGCGCAGGACCTCGAGGTTGCCGGCCCCCTCGAGGCAGTGATTTACGCCTCGTCCTCGCGCACCGACATGGATTTCATCGTCAGCCTCGACGAGCAGTATCCCCAAAGCGAGGAGGACCGCCAGAAGGGACTCAATCCCGCCTTCCGAAATGTCACCAAGGGCTGGCTCAGGGCGTCGCACCGCCAGATCGACCAGCAGCGCTCGCTGCCGCACGCGCCGTGGTACACCGACACCGATCCGCAGAAGCTCGTCCCCGGGCAAATCTACAAGCTCGACATCGCAATCATGCCGACGGCTTATCTCTTCAAGAAGGGAAGTCGCATCCGAATCGACGTCGCGCCCGGCGATTCGCCCGTGACTGACACGGCCTTCGCGCACGAGATCACCGCCGACATGGTAGGGACCGACACCGTCTATTACGACGCGCAGCATCCCTCGGCGATGTCGATGCCTATGATGGCTCAGCCGGTGAAGGCGGCGAGCCAGAATTGAACTCGCGCCGGAGACAAGCGGGACTGGCGAAGGGAGAGAACCTGCGATCCGAATAACGCTAATGTCCGGTTCGGGTCGACAGCAGCTCTGACGGCCTTCCGGATATCAGGCTTTCGACCCCCGGTTCGGCGCGCATCGGCACTAACCCGGAGCAACTGTTCGCAGCCGGATGGTCGTCTTGCTTCGAAAGTGCGATCGCGCTTGCGGCCCGCAAAAGAAAAATCGCGTTGCCGGCCGACGTGAGCATCGATACTACTATCTCAGCGCTCGTCTCAACGTCACGCTACCGCAATGCGGTGAATTTTCTCGGCGCGTCGATTGAGACCTCTTGAACGCCATCACAGAATGCGTGGCCTGAGCAGCCGGGGACCGTGCCGAGTTGAGGGGCCTTACACGCGAGGCCCGTAGAGCCTAGGCTCGCGGGAGAGGTAAGGCTGCGCCACGACGACGACGACGAGGACGATGATGACCGACACACCCTATACACCGCCGAAGGTCTGGACCTGGAAGAAGGATGTCAGTGGCTGGCGGTACGCCAACACCAACCGGCCGATCGCCGGGCCGACCCATGAGAAAGCGCTGCCGGCCGGGCGCCATCCGCTGCAGCTTTATTCCCTGGCGACGCCCAACGGCGTGAAGGTCACCATCATGCTGGAAGAGCTTCTGGCGCTCGGCCATCGCGGCGCCGAATACGACGCTTGGCCGGTCAAGATCGGCGAGGGCGAGCAGTTCACCAGCGGCTTTGTCGCCGTCAATCCGAATTCCAAGATCCCGGCTTTGCTCGACCGTTCCGAACCCAAGCCGGTGCGCGTCTTCGAAACGGGCGCGATCCTCGTCTATCTCGCCGAGAAGTTCGGCGCCTTGCTGCCGACCGAACGCGCCGCGCGCGCCGAATGCCTGTCCTGGCTCTTCTGGCAGATGGGCAGCACGCCCTATGTCGGCGGCGGCTTTGGTCATTTCTATGCCTATGCG
Organism: uncultured Alphaproteobacteria bacterium; assembly: GCA_963729295.1. Classification (GTDB taxonomy): domain Bacteria; phylum Pseudomonadota; class Alphaproteobacteria; order ATCC43930; family CGMCC-115725; genus DATJLY01. Next base: position 323,190 of record CAVSNJ010000004.1, on the reverse strand, counting down.
CAGACCAAGATCGAATATGCCATCGACCGCTTCGCCATGGAGACGAAGCGGCAGCTCGACGTGCTCGACCGGCGCCTCTCCGAAAGCGACTACATCGCCGGCGATAAATACACGATCGCCGACATCGCGATCTGGCCATGGTATGGCGGCCTGGCGCAGCACAACCAATATGGCGCCGCCGAATTTCTGCAGGTGCAGGATTATAAGAACCTTCAGCGCTGGACGACGATGATCGGCCAGCGCCCGGCGGTGAAGCGCGGTCGCAAGGTCAACCGGCTGGGCGGAGATCCCGCGGATCAGCTGCACGAGCGGCACGATGCCAGCGACTTCGAAACGAAGACGCAGGACAAGCTCACGGGCGCCCAGCACTGAGGGGCGTGGGTTGATCTCTGCTTTGGTTCTAGCAAGGACGATGTGCCCCGTCCTGCGAAGCAGGAAGCAGCATGGCGGAAGGAAAGAACCTTCGAGCTAATGTGCGAAGAGATATCTCGCCACTCTCAGCCCCGCGGTCTTACGTTCCGGGGTCTACCGGACCGCGATTCGCAGCCTCGGCCATCCTCGTACAGTCGGCTTCCGGCCAGATGCGGTCGTTTGCTGTCGATCGTAATAGCGAGCTCCAGAAGCGCGATCATCTTGCCGCGCACATCCGCCGGTTGCTCGTTGATGGCGTCCTGCATGTTGGTCGACGGAAGCATCAACGCGCCTCCCTCGAGTCCGGTGCGGCCCGCCCTTGGGCCTTCCGCAACAGCGGCACCAGCGGTGTTGCGACGATGAAGGCGAGCATGATCGCGCGAAACGCATCGGCATAGGCGAGCGTCGAGGCTTCGCGATAAGCGAGCAGCCAGAGCTGTTTCAAAGCGGCGACGTGGCCCGCATCGAGGTTGCCCGGGATCGCCCCATAGCGCTCAGTGAAGCCCGCGAGCAGCCGCGCCATCGGGCTGTTTGCAAGTGTCAGGTGCGATGCGATCATATTGAAGTGGAAGTTGGTTCGGGCGTTGAGGATGGCGCCGCACGCCGCGATACCGACGGCGCCCCCCAAATTGCGCATCATGTTGAAGAGGCCGCTCGCATATTTGAGCCGCTCCGGCGGCAGGCTCCAGAGCCCTAACGTCACCGCCGGCGCCACCACGAAGACCTGTGGGAAGCCCCGCAGAACCTGCGGCACCAGTAGTTCGCCGCCGCTCCAGTCGCTACTTATATAGCTGAAGCTCCACAGCGAAAGGCCGAAGAGCGCGAACCCAAACATCATAAGCCAGCGCGTATCGAATTTTTTGGCAAGCGTAATGTAGAACGGCACACCCGCGAGCGAGGCGACGCCTGTCGAAAGGATCGCGATCCCAGTCTGCCAGGCGCTGAAGCCACGCACGTAGCCGAGGAACAGCGGCGTCAGGTAGATCGTCGAGAAAATGCCGATGCCGGTCACGAAGGAGAGGAAGCAGCCGAGCGCGAAATTGCGGTTTTTGAGCGCCCGCAGATCGACAACCGGGCGCGGGAAGGTAAGGCTGCGGATCGCGAACAGGATGCCTGAGATGCCGGCAATCCAAGTGAAGCTCAGGATGGTCCGGTCCTCGAACCAGTTCCAACGCGAGCCTTCTTCGAGCACATATTCGAGGCAGCCGAGGCTGATCGCCATCAGCACGATGCCGAGATAGTCGGCGTCCCCCAGCAGCTTCCAATCCGGTTCGTCGATCCTGATGAGGAGCGCACTCAGTATGGCCACGGATATGCCCGGCAGCACATTGACATAGAACAGCCAATGCCAGTTCCAGTTGTCGGTGATCCAGCCGCCGATGACCGGACCGAGCACCGGGGCGAGCGAGGCGATCGAGCCGATCACGGCGGCGGAATAGACTTGGCGCGGTCCCTGGAAAAAATGGGCCGCGGAGGTGAACATCGTCGGGATCATCGATGCGCCGAGCATGCCTTGCAGCGCCCGGAATACGATCATGCTGTCGATGTTCCAGGCGAGGGCGCACAGCAAGCTGCTGATAGTGAAGCCGGCCGCCGAGATGGCGAACAGCCAGCGCGTCGACATCAGCCGCGTCAGCCAGCCGCTGAGCGGAATGACGACGATCTCGGCGATCAGATAGGCGGTCTGCACCCAGCTGATCTCGTCCTGCGCCGCCGATAACCCGCCGCCGATGTCCTGCAACGACGAGGCGACAATCTGGATGTCGAGCAGGGCCATGAACGAGCCGACGCACATGACAACGAACGGCAGGAGGCTCTTGAGCCAGGTGGTATCGGACATCGCCTTCACTCCGCCGGCCGTTCATCGGGCTTCGTATCGACGCTGACCGTCGTCGAGAGGCCCGGCCGCAGCTCACCGAGGCGCGCATCGTCCAGCGCGATGCGCACCGGCACGCGCTGCACGATCTTCGTGAAATTGCCGGTGGCGTTCTCCGGCGGGATCACGCTGAAGACGGCCCCCGTGCCGGGCGCGAGGCTTTCGACATGGCCGCGGAAGATCTTGCCCGGCAGCACATCTGCGACGACCGTCGCGCTTTCGCCGGGCCGCATTTGCGCAAGCTGATCCTCCTTGAAGTTGGCGTCGACCCAGAGCTCGTGCGCCGGAATCACGCTCAGCAGATAGGCGTCGCGCCCGACATAGGCGCCGACCTGTGCGGCGCGGTTACCGACATAACCGTCGATCGGCGATCGGATCTCGGTGTAACCGACATTGAGACGGGCGGTTTCGAGATCGGCCCCGGCCTGCGCGACGGCGGCGCGCGCTTCGGCGATCTCGGCATCGAGCACCGTCATCTGCTGCCTGGCGGCGGCGAGCGCCGCTTGCGCGGCCGTCGTGCTCGACTGCGCCGCCTTCTCAGCCGCCGACGTCCGCTCGGCATCCTGCCTCGTGCCGACGCTCGTCAGTGCCAATTCGTGGTAGCGGGCGGCGTCTTGCGCGGCGAAGGTCGCTTGCGCGGCCTTGGCGTTGAGATTGGCCTCTGCCTCCTCCACCATTGCCTGTTGCAGCACTCGCTTCGCATCGAGCCCGGCGACCGCCGCCTCCCGCTGCGTCAAAACCGCTCGGGCATGGTCGAGGGCGGCCTGGAAATCGCGCGGATCGAGACGAATCAGCAATTGACCAGCGCGGACGTGCTCGTTGTCCCTGACGAGAAGCTGCGCGACGAATCCGTCGACATGGGGCGATATGGCGGTGGTGTTGCCGCCCACATACGCGTCATCGGTGCTTTCGATGAAGCGGCCGGTCGTCCACCAATAGCGGCCGTACCACGCTGCCCCCACGACCCCGAAAAGAAGGAGCGCGGCGATGATCAGTTTTTTAGCCGTCAGACGGGACAGGTTCCCTTGAGGGAGGGTATCGGCTGCGCGGGGGATGATGGTTGCGGCCATCGCCGGCTCCTTTAAGGAGTATATACGCCTATATCGGCGCACGTAACTCTGGTGTGTCCTGCCGGAGCGCTTGGGCTCAGCTCCTCAGGCTATGCTTGGCGGCTTCACCGGAGCCCAGCTCGGTGGCGACGAGCGTGCGCAGAAGATGGCGCAGCTCCGATGACCGCGTGGACCCGTAGGCGGCTTCGAACTTGGCTTGGGCGGCAGCCCAGAGCTTTATGCCAGCCCGGACCTTTTCAGCGCCGGCCGGGGTCAGATGCAGCTCCTTGACGCGCCGGTCGGTGGCACCTGACCGGACGTTGAGCAGCCCGTCGCGCTCGAGCGGGAGGACGTTGCGGCCAAGGGTGGTGCGGTCCATCACGAGTTCGGCCGCGAGCTTGTTGATCGTCATCGGCCCCAAGCCCTTGAGCTTGGCGAGCAAGGACCATTGCGAGGTCGTGAGCCCGATCGCCGCCAGGTGCTGATCATAGAACTGGGTCACGTGTCGGGCCGCTTGCCGCACCGCGAAGCAGTTGCAGTCCCGCGGTTGGTGCTTGTGTTCCGGCATTTCCATCCCTCTGATCTTAACAACAGCGTATATGCGCATAATATGGGCGTATATGCTCTGATGTCAAGTACCCAGGAGCGGGCCAGGGCGCATCTCTCACAGCTGCCTTGTCAGCGCTCGTTGAGCACTGGCTGCGTCTCCGGCATTCGCGCCCAAAGGATCGCAAAGGCGGCGAGAGCCACGGCAGTCACGCCGAGGAAGCCCACCGTAGGACCAAATTTCTGAACAGACAGGCCTGATAGTGAAGTGCTGAGCGAAGCGCCAATCCCGGAAAGAGTACCGGTAAGACCCTGGGCAAAGTTGAAGCGCCCGGTTCCGTTTGTCAGGTCAGCGATAACCAGCGCCGTCAGCACGCCCAGCGTCGCGCCGCTTATGCCGTCGAGTGCCTGGATGATGATGAGGAGTGTCGGATCCGTGGTCGTCGCGAAAAACAGCGAGCGTACAGGTACGACGCCAAACCCAAGGAGTAGAAGCGGTCGACGTCCCCAACTGTTGGCGGTCCGCCCTGCCCAAGGCGCGAGTAGGGCGACGATGATCTGGGGGACCACGATCAACGCCGACATGACGAGCGGGGATTGCCGCCCTTCGGTATGCGCCAGCGTTTCCCCGAGCAGCGGGAGCATGGAGGCATTGGCAAGTTGGAATAGAAAAAGGCAGACGACAAAGATAAGGATGCGCCGATCCTTGAAGAGGGCAACGCGACTGGCCCTTTGAGGTCGCGTCGAATGGTGATCGGGAGCGCCGCAGGACCGGCCGAAGTGAATATCGTCGGCGCGTATCGTGACGAGCGCCAGGAGTACCGGCAGAACGAACGCGGCCGTCGCGAAAAAAATATCTCTGGTGGAAAGGAAATAGCCGACTAAACCCATGATGCCGGTCGCGGCAAGGCCGCCGATCGAGGCGAAGCGCTGATTGCGACCGAGCCGTTCCCCGAGCGCGTCGTGTCCGATCAGTCCCAAACTGATGGCGACGACCCCGAGCCCGAGAACTCCTCCCGTCGACCCTTGCAGGACACTCGCAGCGAAGACTGATGGGAAGTCCACCCGCAGTCCAAGGATCAAGCCCGCCAAAGCGACAGCGACGCTTCCCACCCCCACCAACGTTCGCTTCGACTGGACGATGTCGAGGAACTCGCCAGCGGGAACCTGGGTCAGCAAACCTGCAAGACCACTGGCTGTCAGGACAAAACCGATGTTAGCCGGCGTCCACTCTTGATCCGCCAGATAGATTGCGACAAATGGCCCAAAGCCGGACTGCAGTGCCGCAAGAAAGAAATTCAACCAATCCAGCGCGCGCAGGCTATCAAGAGGCGGTAGGGCGTCGCGAGCGCTCAGGACCGTCGACATGGCGCGGTGCCGGATAGTCTATCCCGTGCGGTGAACGCTCCTGTGGTCTTTCGTTGCTTGCTTCGATTGAAACGGACACCTGATTTAACCGCTTGGCATCAACCGCTGGTCACTTCGATCCGTTTAAGATCGCGAGATTCGACCAGTGGGGCGTGGAATTGGGGAAGGCGCTCGCCCAGCGCATCATTCCGCAGCTCGAAAGTGCGACGGAGCCAAAGCTCGTGCACGACAGCTCAACCAACGCGCTGATCCGGCGCTATCGCAAGCTTAAAGGATTCGCCTGATGCCGCGAGGATATGAACGCGCACTCTACATCCTCCCCTTCGATCACCGCGGTTCCTTCGAGACGAGGATGTTCGGTTGGAAGCCGCCGCTTGGGGCATCGCCGGAGTCTAACTGCGCAATCTGCGCGGGCCGCTGACACAGGTGCTGCCACGCTCGTAGAAGCGAAGCAGCCGATCGACTTCTTTCGTCAATCCGATGCGAACACTCCGGGAGCGACGTACGCCGCGCCGCTCATCCTGACCCAGCCAAAGAGGCCCGGCGGCGCACAGGTCGATGCCGTCGCAGTGGCGATCGATCGCCATCGCGGTCGCGAGCCGACCCGGGCCTTTGGCCAACTCCGTCAGCCGTGTCGTGCCGCGACGGTGCTGCATGAGAGAAATCCCCTCCAACGGCTCCAATGCCCGTAGCAGCACTCCGGCTCCGACGCCCCGCCGCTCGGCCGCCACATTGCACATATAGGACGAGCCGTATATGAAATAGACATAGGCGTGCCCTTTTGCGAGAAACAGAGACTGATTGGCTGAGGTCATGCCGATGAATGCATGACCGGCTGCATCGCCGACAGGATACGCCTCCGTCTCCACGATTCGACCGCTGGTTCTGCCGCGGCGGTGCTCGCGAACGAGTACTTTACCGATGAGAAATCGCGCTAACTCCACGGTGTCATCTGGCAGCTCCAAACGACGCAATCGACGAATGCGGCCAATGACGCCCGAGCCGATGGCGCGACTCGGACGGGCCGTGACGCCCTTCCGCTGAGTTCGCAAGCCGGTCATCATATTCTGTAACGCATCACGTCCGCCGCACTTCTGTGGTCGTAACATTGACCGCTGTGAGATTCAGGCTCATCATCGAACTGTCGCGAGTTGCTGAGCATTCTCCAGGAAAGCGCGCGGCCGCCAGCAGTGAAAGCACGTTTGCGATCGTTTTCCCCGCGGGTCCGGCGGCGCCTCTTGTCGCATCCGCTGGCTATGGAGCGATCAATGACGGCATACGATGCAATCGTCATCGGCACCGGACAGGCAGGTCCGTTCCTGGCAAGACGCCTCGCAACTACCGGTATGAGCGTAGCCGTCATCGAGCGCGGATTGGTCGGGGGTACGTGCGTCAACACGGGGTGTACGCCGACCAAGACGCTGGTTGCAAGCGCCGAGGCCGCTCACATAGCGCGGCGCGCCGCGGACTTCGGCGTATCGATCGCAGGTCCGGTGGGTATCGACATGAAACGCGTCAAGGCGCGCAAGGATGCGGTGGTCGAGGCGACCCGCAACAGTGTCCTGGCCGGGCTCAGCGTAGAAAATTGCACGCTCTACCGCGACCAGGGGTGCTTCATCGCTCCGCATGAGATTCGCGTCGGCGGCACCGTGCTGAAGTCGGAGCGGATCTTTATCAATGTGGGCGGCCGCGCTTCCGCACCCTCCATGCCCGGACTCGACCAGGTCGAGTATCTCACCAACAGCTCAATGATGGACATTGACTTTGTCCCGCCGCATCTCGTGATTGTCGGCGGCAGCTATGTCGGGCTCGAGTTCGCGCAGATGTATCGCCGCTTCGGCAGCGAGGTGACGGTCGTCGAAATGGCGCCGCGCTTGGTCCGGCGCGAGGATGAGGATGTATCGGCGGCAATTCTCGAGATCATGGAGCGGGAGGGCATCTTTGTCCGGCTAGACGCGAAATGTATAAGCGTTTCGAAGAGCGGCGCGGGGATCGCCGCCACCCTGGATTGCGCCAACGGAGCACCCGTTGTCAGCGGGACCCATCTGCTGATCGCCGCAGGCCGTCGCCCCAACACCGATGATCTCGGTCTCGACGAAGCCGGAATCGCGCATGACGAACGGGGCTTCATTACCGTCGACGATCAACTGCGCACCAATGTGTCGGGTGTATGGGCGCTCGGCGATTGCAACGGCAAAGGCGCCTTCACGCATACGGCCTATAATGATTTCGAGATCGTCGCGGCAAACCTCCTCGACGACGATCCGCGCCGGGTCAGTGACCGCATTCCGACCTATGCTCTCTTCATCGATCCGCCCCTGGGCCGGGCGGGCTTGACCGAAGCCGATACGCGGAAAACGGGGAAGCGCGCGCTCGTGGGCAAGAGAGCAATGACGCAGGTGGCCCGTGCGGTCGAGAAGGGCGAGACCCAAGGCTTCATGAAAATCGTCGTTGACGCGGATACGAAGCAGTTCCTGGGGGCGGCGGTGCTCGGCCCCGGCGGCGATGAGGTCATCCACTGTGTTCTCGATCTCATGTACGCCAAGGCGCCCTATACCGTGATGCAGCGCGCAATGCACATCCATCCGACGGTGTCGGAGCTCATTCCTACCATGCTTGGCGAGCTCAGGCCGCTGTGACGCCGCGGCGAGAGGCGGCGCGGGAGATCGAGATGGAGGGTCGGGAAATACGGGCTGCGCTCGAGCGGCACTGGGCCGCATCCGATGCGAATGATTTCGCGGTCGAGCACGAGATTTATCGCGAGGATGCGGTGCTCCACTATCCGCAGTCGGGCGAACGCATTCGCGGCCGGCACAACATCCAGGAGAGCAGAACGGTGCAGCCGAGCGAGAAGCGCTTCGCCGTCCAGCGGATCATCGGCAACGGCGATCTCTGGGTCACCGAATTCGTGCTCAGCTATGACGGCGTATCGTCTTACGCCGTGAGCATCATGGAATTCAGCGACGGAAAGGTCGCCCGCGAGACGCAATACTTCGGCGATGCGTTCAAGCCTGGGCCGTCTCGGGCGCACCTGGTCGAGCCGAATGATTGAACGCTCCTCGGTCTCCCGCTCCTTCCCTTGGGACGGAGACGAGGGGCCGTGCCTAGAAGCGGACGTAGCACTCCGAGGCATCTCGGTGTGAGAGCAAGGCTGGGTCGCGTCTCGCTCCCACTCCGTCGCGGGATTGGCGAGCCGATCATTGCGAAATCTGGTCACAGATCGATGACGGTGTCGCCCTGGGGCTGGCAACAGCAGATCAGCACATTGCCGTTCGCCGGTGCATCGATCGGGTCGGGCCGATAGCTCACGGTCCCGGCCACGAGCCCGGTCTCACAAGTGTGGCAGACCCCGGTCCGGCACGACCACCGCACGGGTATGTCGCACGCTTCGGCTAGCTCGAGCACGCTTCGAAAGGCTGTCCCCCAGCGGACATCGAGACCGCTCCGGGCGAACGAGACCAGCGGTCCCGCGCCGGGAGCCCCGGGCGGCATGTGCGGCGGCCGCCGCGGCGACGCAGCGACCCCCGGAGTCTTGGATGGACCTGAGCCGAAAATTTCGCTGTGGATGCGGCTTGCAGCAACGCCCCAGTTTGCGAGGTCGGCGGTCAGATTGCTCATGAAGGCGGGCGGTCCGCACACATAGAAGTCGGCGTTGCGCGGCACGTCGAGTTCTTGGAGCACACGGATGTCCAAGCGTCCCCGAGCGTCGAAATCGAGACCCGGGCGATCCTCTGTATCAGGCGAGCTGTAGCGAATGTGACTGTGGCCGTGGGCCAGGGCTTTGAGGAGGGCACGCGTCTCCTCGGCAAAAGCATGCTCGCGGCGAGCGCGGGCTCCGTATAGCCACCAGACTTCCCTCGGCGACGCCGCGGCCGCCAACGCGTGGAGCATCGCCAGGACGGGGGTTGCACCGATGCCGGCACTCAGGAAAACGATGGGGGCATCGCCCGGCCGAAGGGTGAAGCTGCCCCGCGCGGCGCTCGCGTCCACCACGTCGCCAACTTGCAGCTTGTCGTCGATGTAAGTCCCGGCAGCGCCATGGGCTTCCCGCTTGACGCTCACGCGATAGCGCTCGGCACTGGGTACGCCCGACAGCGAATAGCTGCGCATCAGTACGGGCGCATCGGTCGCGGGCCTTAGCCGCAACACAATAAACTGGCCGGGCAGGGATGCGGTCAGAGAGTGCCCATCAGTGGGCTCGAATACCAGCGAGATCACGCTGTTGCTCTCGCGAATTTTGCGCGCCACCCGCAGCGGGCGGAACCCCATCCACGCCGGAGATGGGCCGGACGCCGGAGCGAGCCCCGCGTTTCCGATTGTCGCGCCGCCGCTCTGCTCCTGCTCGAGTAGCGCCCGGAACGAGGAGCGCCAACCGGCACTCAGCGCCGGAAGGCGCAGCGCGCGCTCCAGCTGGCTGCGAGGGTGATTGGACATGTACAGCAGCGCATTGATCTCGAACACGGTCATGCGCTCGGGGCCCGGCGCGACCTGGACGATCTCGGCGCCGGCTTCCACCTCGCCTTCCTCCAGAACACGGAAATAGAAACCAGGTCTGCCGTACGCGACCAGCAGCGCGGCCATCTGCGGTTCGTTCATGCGGATGCCCACCCGGTAACAGGTGACACGCGGCTGCGTCACTTCGAACAAAGCGCCGCCCACCCGGTAGCGATCGCCAATACACACCTCTCGGTCGGACAAGCCGTCGACAGTGAAATTCTCGCCGAACTGCCCATAGGTGAAGTCGTTTCGACGGAGCTCGCTTTGCCAATAGTTATAGGAATCAATCTGATAAACGAAGACGGCGCGGTGCTCACCCCCGTGTCCAGCCAAGTCCCCTTGCCCGTCGCCGTCGATATTGAGCCGCCGCACCATGCGCCGGCCTTGAACCGGTGTCTTCCAAATGGCCGTGTGTACCGTCTTCCCTCGCCACGAGATATCGCGCGGCAGACCCACGTTGATCGAAAGCAAATGAGCCATCACTTCCTTCTTCCATGCCTGCGAGAGGGCTGGGCTTCCAGCGTTTTTCCCTCATGACAATGGCGAGCTTCGCCTGACGAAAGCCTCGCCCCAGCCTTTCAATCCCTCGTCGGTCGTCACGTTAACGAGCAACGAGTCCGCCGCAGGCAGATCCTTGTCACCCCAAGCGGCGGCGTCGGATTTGCTGCCTGGCCTGAGGGGGATACGCAGCGGAAAGGTCTCGATCTTGCCAATGATCAAATGGACTCCGAACCTCGCTAGGTTTCTCCACGTCACTCGTGCGCCGCCGCCGAAATGCTGAGCGCCTTCTAAGAGCTCTCGTTCCGCGGATCGTCCTTCGCGTTCAGGTATTCAAGGCCAAGCGGCCCGATCGCCGTCACTTGCGTGATGTACTCCCCCGATTTTGCCCAATGGAAATGGGACGTGTCGCCGGGCAGGATGATGACGCTGCCGGGCGGATACGCCTCCACCTTGTCGCCATCGAACTGATCGCCCAGGCCGATATAGAAGACGCCGGACATGACTGTGTAGATCCGATCCTCGGGATGTCGGTGCGGCATCAGCTTCACCCCGGGGGGCACTTTGACTCGGATCACGTAAGGGCCGGGCTCCGAGGGCTGGCCGACAACGACGGCGAGGCGGACCGAAGGAGGGAACGCCGGGAACGGCTTCCAGTCGATGTCTTCGGGCAGGATCGATCTGAAAACGGCTTGGCCCGGCTGGTGGGCTCGAACCATTGCGGTGCTCCTTATCTGGACGCGTTGGCTGGCGACGGATGAGGGCGCCTCAGATCAATTTGGCGTCCAATGTGATCGCGGCATTGAGAACCTTGGAGACCGGGCAGTTCTTCTCGGCGTCGCTGGCCATTCGAGCAAATGCAGCTTCGTCGAGGTTCGGCACTTGGGCGCGCAGGGTCAGATCCGAGCGACTAATGCGGAAGCCTTGGCCCTCCGGCTCAAGAGTGACCGCGGCCTCGGTTTGAGCTCTGTTGGCGCGTAGCCGCCGGCCTGGAGCTGAAAGGCCAGCGCCATGGTGAAGCAACCGGCGTGCGCGGCAGCGATCAACTCTTCGGGATTCGTGCCCTTCTCGTTCTCGAAACGGGTCCTGAAAGAATACCGGGTCGCTGCGAGCACCCCAGAATTGGTGGAAAGATTACCGCTGCCGGCGCGACCAGTGCCGTGCCAAACCGCTTTCGCCTTGCGGATCATGTGACGTCTTCTGCTATTGGGCCCGATGCGCTTCTTCAGAGCAGTTGCTCGATTCGGATTGGCAGATCGCGCAACCGACGACCTGTGGCATGAAAAACCGCATTGGCGATGGCGGGCGCGACGCCCGTCATCGCGACCTCGCCAAGACCCTTGACGCCAAAGGGGTTCAGCAGCGGGTCGGGCTTGTCGATCAAGCCGACTTCGATGGAGCCGATATCGGCGTTCACCGGCAGGACGTACTCGGCAAGATCGGCATTCAGGAAACCGCCGAAGCGGATATCGACCTCGCTCACCTCGCGCAAGGTCGCGCCAATGCCCCAGACCACCCCGCCCAAGACCTGGCTCCGGGCCGTGCGGGGGCTCACCACGCGACCACAATCGACGATGCTGACGACCCGCGGCACGCGTACACGGCGCGTGTTTGGCTCGATCCTCACCTCGACGAAATGCGCGATGTAGCTGAAGCTGACGAATCCCGGGTAAACCGGGCCGGCGAGTGAGAGCAGTCCGGCTTTCAACCGCCCGAAAATGTCCTCGGGCTGTCCGGGGGCTTTGCGTCTGATCTCCACCTCGAGCGCATCGCGGCCCACGGCCTTCAGGATCTCGGCGGGCGGACGACCGTTTAGTCCGCTCGGACTCAAAGCGGCAAGAGCCTTCAGCATCGCGTCGGCAGCCTCGCTCGCGGCGGGCACAGCGCTCGCAGTGCCCCACGAACCGGCGGTCTCGTGCTGGGGCGCAGCGCGCGTATCTCCGACCGCGACAGTCACGCGATCGCCGGGAACGCTGAGCTTCCTCGCCACAACCGCAGTCAGCGCGGTGCGGATGCCTTGGCCCATTTCGTGGCCGCCAATGCCAACGAAAACACTCCCATCGTCGGTAATCCTGAGGCGAGCGATTTCCGGCACGGTCATGGCAGGGTAGGCACCGATTGCGACACCCCAACCGACGAGTGTTCCGTCATCGGTCCTCATAGAACCTGGCGCCATGCTGCGCCGGCTCCAGCCAAAGCGTTCCGCCCCACGTTGCAGGCATTCGGCCACATGGCGGGACGAGAGCGGCTGGTTCGTAATCGGGTCTATGGTCGTGTCGTTCACTAACCGCAGGGCAACCGGATCCTGGTTCAGGGCATAGGCGACCTCGTCCACGCTGGATTCCAGCGCGAAGCAGGCCACGTGTTCCCATGGCGCGCGCATGAAGCCGGGGGTCTGAGTGTCGGCCTTCACCAGCCTTTCGCGACCGCGGAAGTTGGCGATCCCATAGAGGCGCGCGCTGGTGTCGGTATGCAGCGTTGGGAAAAGATCGTACCGCGACGTCTGCGAATCGCTCTCATGGATGGTCGCCACCATCCGTCCCGTGCGATCGGCGCCCAGGCGAATCCGGTGCCGGCTCGCCGGACGGAAACAGGCGTCATGAAAAATCTGCGCGCGCGAGACAACCAGCTTGACCGGCCGCTCGAGCCGTCGCGCAGCAATGGCCGCCAGCACCGTCTGCATCTGGAGCGAGTTCTTCTGGCCGAAGCTGCCGCCGGCGAATGGAGAGATCACCTGCACGCACTCCGGCGGCAGTCCCAACTCGAGCGCCAGCCCCTGACGAATACCTTCCGCGTTCTGCGTTCCCTCGTGGACGATTAGCGTGCCGTCGCGCCACTCGGCCACCGTCGCGATAAGCTCGATCGGGTTGTGGTGTTGCGCCGGGCTGGTGTAGACGCCATCGATTTTGATCGCCGCCTCGGCGAAAGCCCTATCAGCATCTCCGGCCATCAGGTCGGCGAACATGGGCTTGGGCAGGGGCGAGTCCGCCTGCGCGATGACGTTGCTCGCCGGCGCATCGAGCGCGACATTGAACGGTTCCTCCGCGTATTCCGCCCGAACGAGTTCCGCAGCCTCGATCGCTGTTTCGAGCGTGTCGGCCGCCACCAGCGCGATCGGTTGGCCCCGATAAGCGATCACGTCGGATCGCAGCGGCTGGAAGCTTTGGAAGCCATAGCCATCGGCAAAAAGAAAACCGGGCGACTTCACCTCGCCGAGATCCTCATGCGTCAAGACGAGACGGACATCCGGCACGGCACGGGTGGCGCGCGTGTCAACGCTGCGAAGGCAGCCGCGTCCGATAGTCGCGACAGCGAGAGCGGCGTGAACCATGCCCGGTCGGACATCGTCCGCTGCGAAGCGCGTGACGCCCCGCACCTTGTCATGCGCGTCGATCCGGGGAACGTCGGGGAAAGAAGTGTCGCTCATCTGCGTCAGGCCCTCTGCCTTGCGATCAGCAGTGCGTCGGTCACCGTTCGGGCGCCGAGTTCGATCCTAAAGCCGTTGAAGTGCCCAGCCCACGCGTCCCGCAGCGCGATGTCAGCCGCCGCACGCGCCGCACTTGTCGTCAAGGATTGGCCAATGAGAGACGTTTCCGCTTCCCGCGTGCGCCAGGGACGCGTGGCGAGGCCACCAAGCGCGATACGCGCATCGCGCACGGTATTTCCCTCCATCCGTAGCGCGATGGCCGCGGAGGCCAGGGCAAAGGCGTAAGATTCGCGGTCCCGAATTTTGTGATAGGTCGAGGCGTGGCCCAGCGGGGTCGTCGGCACGCGGATGCGCAAGATCAGTTCCTCCTGGGCAAGAGCGGTCTCGATCTGCGGTGTCGTGCCGGGCTCGCAATGAAGTCGCTCGACCGGAAGCGTCCGCGGCCCTGCGGGACCCAGCACATCGATCTCGGCGTCGAAGGCGGTCAGCGCCACGGCCCAATCTCCGGGATAGACGGCAATGCAAGCGTCGCTGCCGCCGAGAATCGCGTGACCGCGATCCAAACCCTCCAGAGCGGAACAGCCGCTGCCGGGCGCGCGCTTGTTGCAGGCAAAAGGTTCGCCCCCGCGAAAATAAGCGCATCGCGTGCGCTGGAGCAGGTTGCCGCCGACGGTCGCCATATTGCGGAGCTGTTGCGAGGCCGCCTTGGTGAGCGACTCTGCGAGGGCGGGATAGTCGCGATTGAGGCCCGGATCCGCCGCGACGTCGCTCATCCGAGCCAGAGCGCCGAACACGAGCTCGTGCGGTCCCGAAGTGTCAAATTCCTCGAGCTCCTTGAGCCCCGTGAGATCGATAATACGATCCGGCCACTCCACAGTGAGCTTCATCAAGTCATAAAGTGTAGTGCCACCGGCGATGAAGCGCGCGCCGGGACCGCTCGCGGCCATTGTGCGCACGGCTTCGGCTGCGGTTGCAGGCTTGGCATAGGTAAAGGGCCTCATCGCTTCACGCCCCCCGCATCTTGACCGCGGCGTCCTGAACTGCGGCGACGATTCCGACGTAAGCACCGCAGCGGCACAGGTTGCCGCTCATGTATTCGCGGATTTGCTCCGACGTGGTGGCATGTCCCTCGCGCACGCAGGCCACCGCCGCCATGATCTGCCCCGGCGTGCAATAGCCGCATTGCAAGGCATCGTGAACGATGAATGCCTGTTGCATAGGGTGGAGACTGCCTCCAGAAGGAGCGAGGCCCTCGATCGTGACCACCTCGCGCCCGTCAGCCTGAACCGCCATGGTCAAACACGAGGCGATGCGGCGGCCGTCGAGATGGACCGTGCAGGCACCACATTGGCCGTGGTCGCATCCCTTTTTTGCGCCGGTCAGCGCGAGCCCTTCGCGCAGGACGTCCAGCAGCGAGGAACGCGGATCGAGGGTCAGCATCCGAGGCGTGCCATTCACGATCAGCCGTACGGTGACCCTATCCGTTGCGCTCCTGCTTCCCCTTGATTGAGCGATGCTCATCCGCGCCTCCTTTGATGTAGACACCACGGCCGCGGTCGAACGCGGACCTTGCGGCAAAGCCGAAGCTTTTCCCCTCTCGTTCGACCGCCTCGTGCCCGGAGAGGAAATCGGATGATCGCGGCATCGCGTGTAACGGCGATACGCTCCTAATCCTGTTCACCGAGAGTTTGGAGGTACGTTTTGCCGTATGGATAGAAGAACTCCTTGCGGCCTTGCTCCCATGCCGCTTTGAGTTCGGGCATCGTAATGTCCCAGTCCGGCCGGCATTTCTTGGTGACGGCGCATAGGTCCTGGCGAAGGTCTTCCAGAGTGGGCCGGCCGAAGAACCAGTAGCCGTTGTAGATCTTATAAATGACAAGGCCAGGTTCGAGGACGATCACGTGCGGGATCATGGGATCGCGGACCGGATCAGTGCCTCGTCACCTTCAATCCGCACCCACTCGTGATCCTTGTTGAATCGGAGAATGCTCATCTCGTGTCCTCGCGTAGGCAGGCTTTGTAGTGATGCGGCGCTGAATAGTGCGGCCGTGCATCTAGCCCCGCCTTGACGAACGTCAATTTCTGCCGACTCTCTCCGCGCCCTGTGCAGTCAATATCGGATATCGGATCGCCAGCTCCTCAATTGCGCCGAAGAGCAACCTAAAGGAGATTTCTACGGCCCTAATGCACAGACGCTGGCGCGGCAACGATGGCTCGCTCGCCGCATTCAACTCAGCCCGAAGTCGTTCCAGCGGCGATTGCGACTTGGGAATGTCTGTGTTCGGATCTGATTTTCGGTAGGCACAGCGGGTCACGACGCGTTTGACCCTCGGCGGACGTTGATCGCCTCTCGGTCGAGTTAGCCGAGGGTGGAATTTGGACGCCTCGTGTCTCTCGCGTCGGTTTCCTCGCCGATTAGTTACATCACCAGCACATCAACTTATCACTTGCGACAAGTTGGAATGGCTGCGTCCAACGAATGTTGCCGTTCCCCAAGGGACCATGAGATTCGCACACGGGGATACTCATGCCTCAGCCGGAGCGCTACGACGTCCTCATCCTGGGCAGCGGACAGGGTGGCAACTTGCTGGCGTGGCATCTGGCGTCCGCGGGCCGACGGACGGCCATCGTAGAACGCCGGTGGATCGGAGGCTCTTGTCCCAACATTGCCTGCCTGCCCAGCAAGAACGAGATTTGGGGCGCAAGGGTCGCGCATCTGGCGCGCCACGGGGCGCAGTTCGGGATGGTGACGGGTCCTCTCACGATCGATATGGGGAGGGTCCGCAAGCGAAAGCGGGAAATGGTTGACCGCGAGGTTGCCGGACATCTGCAGAAATACAAGACAACCGGCACCGAACTGGTCATGGGGGATGGGTGTTTCGTGGCGCCAAAAACGCTCGAGGTGCGGTTGAACGAGGGCGGAACCCGTGTGTTGGCAGGAGATCAAGTTTTCCTCAACGTCGGATCGCACGCGGCAATCCCGAGCATCCCTGGCCTCGAAGCCGCCCGACCACTTACCCACATCGAGGCTCTCGAACTCGACTATCTGCCGCCGCACCTGATCGTGCTCGGAGGTGGCTATGTCGGTCTCGAACTGGCCCAGGCCTACCGCCGCTTCGGCAGCCGTGTGAGCGTCATCGAGGCCGGGCCTCAGATTATCGCCCGCGAGGATGCGGACGTTGCGGATGAAATGCGGCGGATGCTCAGCGACGAAGGGATTCGGTTTCTGGTGTCAGCCGAGATCAGCGATGTACGAGGCCGATCCGGGGAGCAGGTCACCGTTGCCGTACGCACAACCTCCGGTGAGCAAAGGATCGAGGGCAGCGAAATCCTGGTCGCCGCGGGGCGTATTCCAAACACCGCCGGGATTGGGCTCGAGACGGCGGGCGTCGCGTTGGACGATCGCGGCTATGTCCGCGTCAACGAGCGGCTGGAGACGACCGCATCCGATGTGTGGGGCATCGGAGAATGCGCCGGCAGCCCACAGTTCACCCACGCATCCGTCGACGACTTTCGGATCATCAGGGACAATTTGGCCGGCGGCAAGCGCAGCACGCGCGATCGGCTGGTTCCATATTGCGTATTCACAGATCCCCCGCTTGCCCATGTCGGACTGAGAGAGCGGGACGCCCAAAAAACAGGCGTCGCCGTACGCGTCGCGAGGCTCCCGACCAGCGCCGTGCTGCGAACCGAGGCGACGGACGAAACACGAGGCTTCATGAAGGGTCTTGTCGGTGCGAGTGACGACCGCATTCTTGGCTTCACGATGATTGGCGCCGAGGCCGGCGAGGTCATGGCCGCGGTGCAAACGGCCATGATCGCGGAGTTACCTTATCCGAAGCTTCGCGATGCCGTGCTCGCGCACCCGACGATGGCAGAGGGGCTCGGTTCGCTGTTCTCGAACATACCGACTCCTTCCGCACGATAGGCTGCGCAAAACGATGCCTTGCTGACGCCCGTTTGCGACTGTTGCGGGAGGAGGTCACGATGACGGGAAAGCTCGCAGGCAAAGTCGCTCTCGTCACCGGCGGCAGCACCGGCATCGGTCTCGGAATTGCCAGGCGGTTTGTCCAAGAAGGCGCGCGGGTCTTTATCACGGGCCGCCGCCAATCCGAACTGGACAAGGCAGTCGCCTCGATCGGCACCAATGCGTCGGCGGTCCAGGGCGATACCTCCAGTCTCGCCGATCTCGACCGCATCTACACAACCGTCAAAACGCAGGGCGGGCGGATCGACGTGCTGACGGCGAATGCCGGAATTTACGAAGCCGTCCCATTCGGAGAGATCACCGAGGAGCATTTCGACAAGACCTTCGACACGAACGTGCGTGGCCTATTTTTCGCGGTGCAGAAGGCGCTGCCGTTGCTGACCGCGGGTTCCTCGGTAATCCTCATCGGCTCTATCGCATCGATCAAGGGCTTCCCTGCCCTCTCGGTGTACAGCGCGACAAAGGCCGCGGTGCGCTCGTTCGCGCGCAGCTGGACTGCCGATCTCAAGGGGCGCGGCATCCGTGTCAACGTGCTCAGCCCCGGGAACGTCGAGACCCCCGGCCTTTCCACGCTGATGACAAATGAGGAGAAGATTTCGGCCGCCGCTCTCATTCCGCTCGGCCGGATCGGCACGCCAGACGATCTTGGCAAGGCGGCGCTATTTCTCGCTTCAGACGGCAGCGCCTACGTCACTGGCATAGAGCTGTTCGTAGATGGCGGTTTGGCACAAATCTAATTTTCGGCATCCGTGCGCTCGCGAAGAAAGCGACTTCACGAGAAAGATGACGTGGGGATCAACGAAGCGATCCTCGGTGATTGCCCTGACCCGTGGCGCAGTGATGAAGAACGACGTTGCGGCGCAGACGCAACTCGTGCAAGACCTGCCGCTTATTCAAGGAGATCGGGCCTTACCGCAACAGGTGATCCTCAATTTGATCATCAACGGAGGTGACAATGTCCCATTCTCACGGCTGGACAGTCTCCGCTGTGGCTCCGGCACACGCATCAAGCCGCCCTCCGCACTATCCGACCAACGTTATCGAACACGAGCAGCAATGGCGCCTCCGACCGCACGGTTCCGTGACGGCTCCATTGGGTGCGAGAGTCATTGCGACGCGATGGCGCGCTCTCGCGGCGCGGGAGGTCAGTACTCAGACTCCCAATCATTGCCACGTGATCGGGATCGCGTTGCGGAGCATGGACGAGTATCTTTCGGTCGCGGGACGCAACGTACGGGATGGGGTTTCCGTACCCGGAACGCTCCTCGTCACCGGACCTGGCGTTATCGCCCACTGCGCCTTCAAGGGGCCGTCGGATGCGTTGCATCTCCACGTTCCGAACGACCTGTTCGCAGAGTACCAATGCGACATGCCGGAAGGCCAGACCCCCTCGTTCTTTCCGGAGTCTGCTCCCCCTCGAGATCCAATCATCGAGCAACTTGGGCGAGCCCTCTTGGGTGCCGAGGATAGTCTCGGTTCATTCGGTCAACTTTATGTCGACTGCATCGGCATCGCCATCGTGGCGCGGCTTCTCGGCTGGGTGACCGGATCGGTTCGTTCCGACCGACCGAAGGTTTCCGGGCTTGCGCAGTGGCGGCTGAAGCGAGCGGTCGAGTATGTCGAGGCGCACTTTGCCGAACCAGTGAGCCTTGCCAATGTCGCCGCGGCGGCCGGCCTCACGCGCATGCATTTCGCCGCGCAGTTTCGCGCTGCGACCGGCCTGCGGCCGCACGAATATTTGCTCCGGCGCCGGATCGAGCATGCGCAAGAGATGCTGATCGGATCCGATATGTCGACCGTGAATGTCGCGTTATCGGTCGGCTTCCAGACGCAGTCACACTTCACGAGCGTATTCAAGACTCTCGTTGGCCAGCCGCCGCATGCATGGCGCCTGGCTCATGGCAGCCAAGCGTTTTCGTGCGGTTCCGC
Source organism: uncultured Alphaproteobacteria bacterium (assembly GCA_963729295.1). Taxonomy (GTDB): domain Bacteria; phylum Pseudomonadota; class Alphaproteobacteria; order ATCC43930; family CGMCC-115725; genus DATJLY01. The sequence continues at coordinate 303,601 of CAVSNJ010000004.1, read as the reverse complement.
AGCGATCGTGCGGGTTGGAAAGACCAACGGGCTGATGCCCGCCTAGAACCGCGCTTCATCCCGACGCCGCCCCTCGAAGGAGGATGGATGACGCTCTCGAGTATTCGCGCCTGGCGACGGACCGGCATGCCGGCCGGATCGTCGCGTTCGCGAACAAAGCTCCCGCGAGCGACACCGCGGCACCCACATATCACACCTAACCGGAAACAAAGAAAGGCGCAGCATGAGCACAATCACAACGAAGGACGGCACGACGATCTTTTTCAACGATTGGGGCGCGGGGCGGCCCGTCGTCTTCAGTCATGGATGGCCTCTCAGCGCAGATGCCTTCGAAGACCAGATGTTCTTTCTCGTCTCGCAGGGTTACCGCTGTATTGCCCATGACCGCCGCGGACATGGAAGATCGAGCCAACCCTGGAACGGCAACGACCTCGATACTTATGCCGATGACCTCGCGACGCTCGTCACCGCGCTTGACCTGAAAAACGCGATCCATGTCGGCCATTCCACGGGCGGCGGCGAGGTCGCCCGCTATATCGGCCGCCACGGTACCGGGCGTGCAGCGGGAGCTGTGCTGATCGGCGCCATCCCGCCCCTGATGCTCAAGACGCCGGCCAACCCCGAAGGCACGCCGATCGAAGCGTTTGATCAGCTTCGTGCGGCCGTCAAAGCCGACCGTTCGCAGTTCTGGCGGGAACTCAGCATGCCGTTCTACGGATACAACAGGCCCGGCGCCAAGATTTCCGAAGGCGTGCGCCACTCATTCTGGCTCCAGGGAATGATGGCCGGCTTCCCGGCGGCTTATCTTTGCATCAAGGCCTTTTCCGAGACGGATCTGACCCAGGATCTCAACCGGTTCGACGTTCCGACACTGATCCTGCACGGCGATGACGACCAGATCGTCCCGATCGGCGCCGCGGCAATGAAGTCATCGAAGCTGATCAAGAATGCGAGACTCAAGGTGTACAAGGGCGCGCCGCACGGGATGTGCACGACCTTGAAGGATCAGGTCAACGCCGATTTGCTCGTGTTCTTGAATGCGGCGACGCGCTAACCGTCAATTCGACCGACGAAGGAGAGCCAATCATGAACGTCAAGACTGCGCAGCCTCGCGGCACGGCGCCGCTCCAAACGCCGTCCAATCTCGAAGCAAACGCCGTACGCGACATTTCCGGCGCCCTCAACGCGCTCCTCGCCGACATGTTCGCGCTCTACATGAAGACGAAGAACTTCCATTGGCACGTCTCGGGTCCGCACTTCCGCGACTATCATCTGCTGCTCGACGAACAGGGGGAGCAGATCTTTGCCACCACCGATGATATTGCGGAGCGCGTTCGGAAGCTCGGCGGAATGACTTTGCGTTCCGTCGGCCACATTGCCCGCCTGCAGCGCGTTTCCGACAACGACGCGGATTACGTCACGCCGCTCGACATGCTGGCGGAATTGCGCGAGGATAATGTTCAGTTGGCCGCACGCATGCGCGCAACGCATGGCTTGTGCGACGAGCATGGTGATGTCGCGAGCGCAAGCCTCCTCGAGAATTGGATCGATGAGAGTGAGCGGCGCACCTGGTTTCTCTTCGAAGCAAGCCGTCGAGGCAACACGGGCGAATGAGGATTTGACGCCGCCGGGCGTGCAGTCGCGGAAAAGACGTGTCATCCGAAAAGAGTGATCCAGCCTGCGTTACGGCAGGATTGACTCCGAAAGAAGGACATACCGGCGATGGAGATCACGATTCAGCGGCTCGATCCGCGCGCGCTGCAAACAGCGACGACCGCGGGGACGGTGATTGTGGTGTCGACCGGCACGCCGATTGTCGGCAGCCGAATTTTAAAGTAAGACCTCCATGTCTGTGCCCACTGCGAAGCATTCGTCTCGAATTGCTCGAGATACTCGCCGAGATGGATGAGCGTGCGGCGTGATCGAGGCGCCCCCTCGCGACAATGCCGTGCGTGTCGTCGGGATCCAGCATTCGGAATGCAGCAGCGCAGGAGGGCTGCTCATGCGTTCGCTCGGTTCAAGATCTGAGCAATGTGGACGAACTTGGCCATCGCACGGATAGCACAGCTGCCATGAACGACCAGCCCGCTAGCCTGGAGAAACCGTCGGCGCGCGCGCGCGATGCCGCCGGCGAGCCGCCGCGTGCCGCGGCACCGGCCCATGTTTTTCCGTGGTTCGGCATCGGCCTCAGATTGTTCATTGTGCTCCTGGCCATCGGGCTTGTTGCGTTGGTGGCATATGAGTGGGGCGGGTGGGTCGGATCGGCCGTGCTGCAGAGCACCGATGACGCCTACCTGTGGGCTGATACGACTCCACTCGCCGCACAGGTCCCGGGGTATGTCCGCCAGGTGCCTGTTCGAGATTTTCAGCGGGTCAAAGCCGGCGATCTTTTGGTCGAGATCGTCGATGACGATTATCGCGCTCAGCTCGCCCAGGCCGAGGCGAACGTCGCTGGCGCGCAAGCGTCACTCGAAACGATCGCCCAGCAGAAGATACTGCAGGCGACGCTGATCGAGCAGGCGGAGGCGACGATCAGTGCCACCCAGGCGGATCTGACCCGCTACCACCTGGAAACGGTACGCCAACAGGCTTTACTGCAAACGAAGCTCGCTGGAACGCCGCAAATCACCGAGCAGGCGGTCGACAACGAAAAGCGGACCGAGGGCACGCTCGCTCTCAACCGGGCGCAACTCGATCAACAGCGCCAACAGCTCAAGGTGCTGGACAGCCAGGAAAAGCAGGCGCGCGCGACGCTCGGCGCGCAGCAAGCGATGCGCGATCTTGCACGGATCAATCTCGGCTATACCCGCATCACGGCGCCCGTCGACGGTATGGTCGGTCAGCGCCAAGTCCAGACTGGTCAATATCTGAACGCCGGAACCCAGGTGATCTCGATCGTCCCTCTTCCCAATGTCTGGGTCATCGCCAACTACAAGGAGACCCAGCTAACGCGCATTCGCATCGGCCAACCAGCGCGCGTAACAGTGGATACCTTTCCCGGCACGGTGCTGCACGGGCACGTCGATAGTTGGTCGCCGGCCTCCGGCGCGCAATTCTCGCTGCTGCCTCCCGACAATGCGACCGGCAACTTCACCAAGATCGTGCAGCGCATCCCCGTGAAGATCGTTCTCGATCCAGACCCGGCCCTTCAAAACCTGCTGCGGCCCGGCATGTCGGTGATCGCCACCATCGACACCAGCCCGAAACATTCCGGGCCCGGCGCCGGCGCGGATTAGGCACGCGATGCGCGCGCTGCGAAACATCCCGAGGGGTATGGCCCAAGCCCTAACCTCGCATCGTCCTCGAGCGCAGATCCACTCGCTCTGTCACCACGCCGACAAAGCGGCACAGTTGCCGCCGACCATCACCACCCGACCCTACATCGGCGTGATCGCCGTGCTCTTGGGATCGGTCATATCGACGCTCGATAGCCGCATAACTTCGTTCGGCCTCGCCGACGTCGAGGGCGCGGTCCATGCCGGCTTCGACGAAGGGGCATGGATCACCACAGCGCTCACGGTCGGCCAGATGATGGTCGGACCGGTTTCGGCCTGGCTTGGGATGGTGTTTGGGACGCGTCGTATCCTCATGATCTCGTGCAGCGTCTTCGCCATATCGAACCTACTCCTGCCGTTCTCGCCCAGCCTCAACTTCGTGCTGGCTTACCAGTTTGTGAGCGGCTTGTCCTCAGGCACATTCATCCCGCTCACCATCGGCTTCGTGGTGCAGAGCCTGCCGCCGAGGATGGTTGTGTACGGAGTCGCGGCCTATTCAATGAATCTGGAGTTGTCGCTCAACATCGCCGCCTCGGTCGAGGGTTGGTTCGACACCCACTGGTCGTGGCCCTGGATTTTTTGGGACACGTCTCTGCTCGCGCCGCTCATGCTGGTCTGTGTTTATTTCGGTGTGCCGCGCCAAGCCGTGAACCGCGCGCTGCTCAAGACCGCGGACTGGTCGGGGATCCTCTACGCAAGCTTAGGCTTCAGCCTGCTCTATGCCGCCCTCGATCAGGGCAATCGCCTGGATTGGCTTAATTCCGGCCTTATCAACGCATTGCTGTTGGGGGGCGGCATTCTGCTCGTGGCCTTTGTCCTACAAGAATCGATCAGCAAGCGCCCGTGGATCAATCTCCGTTTCGCGGCGAGTGGCAATATTCCGCTGCTCGTCCTCTACATCACCTTCTTCCGCTTTATCATTCTCTCGACCGCCTACATCATTCCGCAATATCTGACGACGGTTCTGAATTATCGGGCGATCGAGATCGGTGGCGTGCTGAAATGGATTGCTCTGCCACAATTCCTGATTACACCGCTAGTTGCGACGGTTCTTCGCTTCGTTGATTCGCGAATTCCCCTGGCGTTCGGCTTCGCGCTCATCGGCTGCGCGTGTTTCATGGCCGGACAACTCACGGGCAGCTGGATAGGCAACGATTTCCTCCCGTCGCAGATCGTGCAAGCGGCCGGGCAGTCCATCGCGCTCACGTCGCTGGTATGGTTTTTCCTGAAGCATTTGGATCCGACCCAGGCCCTCACCTTCGGCGCGTTGCTGCAGACCGGGCGGCTCTTTGGCGCGGAACTCGGTTCGGCCTTCATGCAAACCTTCGTGCGGATGCGCGAGCAGCTCTATTCAAACCTCATCGGGTTGCACGTCACTACGGGTTCGTCATTGAGCATCGAGCGGCTTCAGGATTACGCGAACGCCGTGACGTCACGCTCGGTCGGTGAGGTCGCAGCACACACGCGCGCTACGGCGCTACTTGCCCAAGCCGTGCGCGGCCAAGCCTACGTGCTGGCGTTCGTCGATGGCTTCATGATTCTCGGCTTCGCCACGATCGCCGGTCTGCTGCTGATGCTGTTTCTCCGCACGCCGCCGCCGCAAGAAAACTCGGTCGGCGCGACCGCCGGGGCGGTCCCGCCGCCGGTCACTTTGATGGTCCCAGAATCCCCCCATGCCGAGCTTCGCTAAGCGATCATCGTGCGATTAGACTAAACGGGATGTGAACGCGAAAGACCACGTCAGATGCACGCAGTAGGAAGGCAGCCGCCATGTCCACGATGCAGCCATCGGCCAGTTCCGGCGTACCAGCGGCACTTGCCCAATCCATGCACGACCATTGGCGCCTATTTCTGGGCGAAGGAATCGTGCTCAGTGTGCTCGGACTTGTTGCGATCGTGACCCCGCTTCTTGCTGGCCTCTTTGCCACGGTGTTCCTGGGATGGCTGTTGCTCATGGCAGGGATCGTGGGCTTTGTCGCCTCCGTGCGGGCGCGGCGGGCACCGGGCTTTGGCTGGTCGTTGCTATCGGCCTGCGCGGCGCTGATTGCGGGAGGTATCTTGCTGTGGAATCCGCTGCGCGGCCTAGTCACTCTCACCTTTGTGTTGACGGCCTTCTTCATTTTTGACGGGGTCATGCTCATCGCACTTGCCATCGCCCATCGCCGGGCGCTCTCCGGCAGATGGGAGTGGATGATGGTGAACGGCATCATCGACCTGATCCTCGCCGTTATCGTCATCTCCGGACTGCCCGGCACGCTTGTCTGGGCGCTTGGTCTTATCGTCGGCGTCGATATGGTGTTCGGCGGCGCCACGCTCATCGCGATGGCGCTGGAGGCTCGTCGAAAGGCGACAATATGATCTCCTGCTTTCTGCGATGAAGCTGCGCAGCGTCGATCTAAATCTTCTGGTGATCTTCGACGCACTGATGAGCGAGCGGAGCGTCACGCGCGCGGCCGAGAAAGTCGGCATCAGCCAGTCGGCGATGAGCCACGCCCTCCGTCGGCTGCGTGCAACCTTCAAGGACGATCTTATCCGGCGGCCGAGGAGCGGCATGGTGCCAACGCGCCGCGCCCTTGAGCTGATCGAGCCGATCCGCGCCGCGCTTCGCGGGATCGAGCACGCGGTCGGCGAGCCGCAACACTTCGACCCGGCGACCTCGGAGCGGACCTTTCGGTTGCGCCTCTCCGCCTATCTCACGAGCTGTCTCATGTCGCGGCTCATTGTGCGCCTGCACCGCGATGCGCCGCGTCTCAAGCTTTATTTCGACCAGTTGCCGATCGCCACCGATCCTGACTTCCACGATGCCGGTGACATCCAGCTGCGCGTGTGCTGCCGTGAGCCGCCAGGCCCCGAATGGCGGCAGAAGCGGCTGCTGAAAGACCGCTTCGTCGTCGTCATGCGCTGCGACCATCCAGCCGCGCGGCGGGACAGACGCTCGACACGTTCCTGTCGCTGGCGTATGTGAGCGTGCTGCGGCGCGTGACCGGGGTCGAGGTCCTCGACCCCATCGTCAACAAGAAATTGCTGCAACGCCATATCGTGGTCACGGTGCCAAGCCTCGCGGCGTTGCCGTCGATCGTCGTCAATTCCGACCTGTGCGCCGTGCTGCCGGAGCAGTGGGTCAAGCTTTATATCGACCCGGCGCGGGTGGCGCTCCGGCCGCTGCCGGTAGCGCTTGCCTTCACGGTCGAAGCGGTCTGGCTTGTCCGCCACGAACGCGACGCCGGCCACCGCTGGCTGCGCGGCGTGATCGAGGAGGAATTTCGCCAGATGCATGCCGCCTCTTCGCTGCAATGGCTGCCGGAGCGCGGCCGCCGCCCACGCCTACAGGCGCTTGCTGGATGAATGACGTGCATGGCGAGGTGACGATTAGGAATTGGCGGCGAACCCGGGGTGAGCCCTAGGGTTGCTGCGGCTGTCGGGGGTCCAGGCAGCAATCCTGCCGGTAACCCTCGCCATGAGCGCCGAAACCGAATTCAAAGAACGTTACCTCGCTTGGACCGTCCTGCATCGCAGCTGCGAGCTCGCGGTGCTTGCCGAAGAGCTGGGCGATCAAACGCTCGCGGCGCTATTTAGGACCGCCGCGCAGCGGGCAGCCGCGCGGATCGGCGCCTCATCCACGCTCATCGAGCGTATACAACGCATCATCGCCCAGTCATGGCGCTCGCGTTCGTCATGAGCCGATCGAGGGCCGAAGTGCTGCGGCGCGATCTCGAGCGCTATCGCAGATTGCTGAAATCGGTGATTGACGAGCGCGCAATCCGCATCCTCGAACAGCTGATCGCAGAGAAGGAGAGCGAGCTCCGGAAAATCGAAGGCGAATAGGCTCGTCGCCCAGGAACACGAGCGCGGGCTCGGGTCAGTACACACCCATAAGCACGCCGCGACCGTATGGCACCGATACCGGAACGTCGCACGCCCCGGAAACCGCCGTTGGTGATTGGGGTCCTAGTTTGTCACAGGAGACGCCGCCGTTTCCGCCAACTTGCGCGGCATTGGAACTGAAACGGGCGCAACCGGTTGCAGATCCGTTGATCACGACGACAACAGCAATCGCAGCTAAGCGTCACGTCAGTCGCCATGATGTCATGATCTCGACTGTGAGCTGACGAAGCGCGGGCGTCTATCGCGAAAGAACCGCGTTTTACAAGATCGCATGTTTTGACGCTGGCAGAGGCGCGGAATCAATGTCGCGCAAAGCCGCGACAGGATCAAAGCTTCCCGACCATGCAACGGAACGGACCGATGATAAGGCGTGCGCCACGCTGAAACGTGAAGTAGGCCCAAATCCAGTTGAGGACGACAATCGTTCGATTGCGGAATCCGATCAGAAAATAGATGTGCGCGGCGGCCCAGAGCAGCCAGGCCGCCAAGCCGCGTAACCGAAGCCAGCCGAAATCGACGACAGCGGCCTTGCGTCCAATGGTGGCGAGATTGCCGTAGTCACGATAGTGGAATGGCGCGACATTTTCTGCGCCGCGCAGCCGGGCCGCGATCACCTTGCCGACATAGCGCCCCTCCTGTTTGGCGACTGGAGCCACCCCAGGCAGTGGCTTGCCGGCGGCGTTGAGCACCAGCGCAGTATCGCCGATCGCGAAGATTTCAGGGTGACCAGGCACGGAGAGGTCAGGATGGACTTCAATCCGACCGGCACGGTCGCATTTGGCGCCGAGCCAATGTCCCGCAGGTGAAGCAGCAACACCGGCGGCCCAGATCACGGTGCGCGCCTCAATGTGCGTCGCGCCGACCTTCGCGCCCGATGGGCCGATCTCCGTAATAGGTGTTCCGAGATGCACTTCAGCGCCGAGCCGCTCCAGCCGTCGCTTGGCGTCATCGGAAAGAGCCTCCGGAAAGCTCGGCAGCACCCGCGGTCCGGCTTCGACCAGAATGATGCGCGCGGCGCGCGGATCGATGTTGCGAAAATCTTTCGCTAGTGCTCGACGGGCCAATTCGGCGATGGCGCCAGCGAGTTCGACGCCGGTCGGACCGCCACCGACGATGACCAGATTCATCAGACGTTGACGTTCATCCGCGTCGGTTTCGTTCTCGGCCCGCTCGAAGGCGAGCAGTATTCGACGCCGAATCTCGGTCGCGTCCTCGATGCGCTTCAGACCGGGCGCAAAGGGTTCCCAATCGTCGTGACCGAAATAAGCGTGGCCGGCGCCGGTGGCGAGCACAAGATAGTCGTAGCGCACACGCCGCCCACCCATGATAGAGACCGCGCGCGCCGAGAGATCGATACCGACGACCTCACCCAAAATAACGGTAACATTCCGGTGGGCGCCAACAATGCCGCGAATGGGGGCGGCAATGTCGGCAGGAGAAAGGGCAGCGGTCGCCACCTGATAGAGCAGAGGTTGGAACAGGTGATAGTTCTCACGGTCGATGACGACGATGTCGACTCGCGCGTTGGCAAGTGCTTTGACCGTCCACAATCCGCCAAAGCCCGCCCCGACGACGACGACACGTTGGGGCGCCGCTTCGCTATGTCGTGATCCGAGCACGGTCCTTCTCTAAGGTGATGCGATGATCGGCTCCCTCCCAGGACGCTGATTTAAGGAAATAGAACGTGAAATCAATTGCCGAGTGAGTTGACAAGGCGTTCGCGTCGAGCCGGACCCCATGAATACCGAGCCCTTGCAGCTCGGATGCGATGTCGACCACATCGCGCCAGCCATCGAAGCCACAATGAAGGCGGAAGGGATCGGAACTCTCGATGATAAGCGCGCGACGAGCGGGCAGCGCTTCGAACGGTTCGGATCGTCGCCAGTGCCAGGTTGCGGCTACCGGTCTCTGACGCCGATAGCGCTGCTCAACGCTCGAAAGCAGCTCGAGTGGACGCCCTTGCCGCCGCGCAATGAGCAGCTTCAGGAATTCGGCATGCGCCCACACCAACGGCATCGCGCTGCCCGTGGGCTTGCCCGGTTCCAGACGCATATCGGGAATCGGCATCGCATCCCACACCTGTTCTGGAATGAGGCCGCCCGGGCCAGTCATGCGCGTCATTGTTTCGAGATAAGGAAGCGGGTCGAGGCCCAGCAGGACATCGAGATGGCCGCGCTCTCCGGTCAGGAGAGGCCAGGCACGGCCGATGCCACCGCCGTCGAACGGACTGCCGTCCTCGTGTTCGCCATAGCCATCTTCGTTGTAACGATGGTACGCAGTGCCTTGAGGGGTCTCAACCTTGAGAATGGCCTCGCTCACTTTCAGCGTGTTCTGTATACGAGGGTCCCGCGCGTCCCTCAGCCCGAGACGCGGCAGATAGAGATATTCCATGCCGATGAGAGCGCTCGCTGCGATGCTCTCGCCTCGCCGATTGCGAACATCGATGCGTCCGCGTAATCCGCCCTGGAGTGCCGGCGGTGCGATGCGGACGTAGTAGCCGTCGACGCCGAAGCGTTCGCCCAAAAGCTGGTGCTCGACATAAGTCCAGTCTTCGATCCGCTCGTTCCAATAGTCCGCGAGCGACAACGCATAGGCGCTATCCTCGGTCGACAGATAATCGGCAGCGGCAACCAGCGCAGCGATTTCAATGCTGATGGTGAATGGGCTGACGCCTGCGTTCTCCTCCCATCGATCTTGCGAACTCGTGGGACCATGGCGCGCGAGATAGGCCGCCGCGCGCGCGACCATCTCCGGAACACCCGCCAAACCACTGAGCGCGCCGTATTCCGCGAGCTTCGCGGCGAGCAGTACAGGAAACCCGACTTCATCGAGTTGCACGCCGGTCCAGAAAGGCCGGCCGTCGGGAAAGCTGTTCTGACTCCAGGCGCCGTCGGGCTGCTGCGTGGCAACGACATAATCGAGCATGCACCGCGCGTCCACAACACGGCCGACCGCCAGCAGCGCAAGCCCCGCTTCGACGGCGTCGCGCATCCATACCAGATGATAGCCGCCGTGGCTGTCGCTTGAGCTTCCCCAGGGGATGCTCAGGCTCGCGACCACAGCGCCTGGATATGTCCGTGCTTCGTGGACTTTCAGCACCATGGCGGAGAGAAGCGCCTCGCGCCGAATCTCCTCCGGAGCATCCGGGATGATGAGATCCGCAGCCCATGCCTCCCAACCTGCTTCACACGAGCTGTGCGCCGACTGGAACCCCTCCACCAGGCTTGATCGTGCGAGCGTACGAGCGCCTTCACGGCTGTCGGCGAAGCCCAGGGCGAGCGCACCAGTGGGCGAGGCCAGCTCTCCCATCAGAGCGACATTGCCGTCGAGCGCTTCGCCATAAGTCCAGCGCATACATCCATTGCGTGAGAAATCCTGCCATCCGTCGGAAGATCCCACGTATCCAGCGCTGGTTCGCGAGAAACCGCAGTCGGCTGCGAGATAAGTTCCATTGGCGCCCTTCCATGCTTGCAGACCGTCTGTTGCGCGGGCGTTATTGTGGCGGCCGCTTCCGCCAAGATGCGGCGCGAGCAGCGCATACAGCCTGACGTTCTGACCGGTCAGCCGATACGCGATGAGGAGCACATCGCGCAGCGGGTCCGGCGACAGTTCCAATTCAAGGCGATATCCCTCCCCCTCGTGTACGATCCGCGGCAGTGGCACGTAAGGCTTCGCGACTGAGAGTTGATATCGAGCGACCCGCTTGACCTCGTGCCAACCGGTGGGCCCGGCAACGATAAAGCCGAGATCGCGGATTTGCGGTTCGCCGGCCGATGGCCAATACACTTCATTGATGATCCCAAAACCTACGGTTGCCCAAACCCGACCAGAACCGAGCGCGGTCGTAACCATGTCCTTGGCGCTCGAAGTCCAAGTGGGCGCAGTGCCAGGCCATCCAGGCGCATGGGAGGAACGGGAGCTATCTTCCGTCGGTTTACTCATTTTCGCAGAATGTCAACGCCCGTGGCCGTTCCGACGATCGCAATCGAGGCTATGCCGACGAAGAGCCCGCTCTCGACCACGCCGACAATCGAGGCGAGCTGTCTCTCCAAGTCAGAGGCATCGGCAATGTCATCGATGCTGCAGTCGGCGATATAGTTGCCGCCGTCCGTCCGGAAAGGCTTCGTCCCCGAGCGCCGCAACCGCGGTGAGCAGCCAATCGCGCTGAGCCGATCGAGCACCGTCTCCCAGCCGAACGTTGCGACTTCGACAGGCAGCGGCGTCCGCTTACCGAGCTTCGTCACCACCTTCGTTTCGTCAGCGACGACGATCATCCTCCGGCTTGCGCTGGCCACAATCTTCTCGCGCAGAAGCGCGCCACCGAGCCCCTTCACGAGATTGAGCGTGCCGCGCTCGAGCTGGTCGGCGCCGTCGATCGTGATGTCGATGCGCCGATGCTCCGCAAAAGTCGTGAGCGGCACGGCGAGGCGCTTGGCCAGCGCAGCCGTCCTTTCAGAACTCGAAATCGTGGTGACCTGTAACCCGCGGGCGATACGGGCGCCGAGAGCCTCGACCACGAAGGTGGCGGTCGATCCCGTCCCAAGGCCAATCACCATCCCGTCCTCGAGCGCTTCAACGGCCTTGTACGCCGCTGCGCGCTTCATGTCGTTCTGATCCGATGACTTGATCATGCGAGCGCATATCGTACAGGTTGCCAACGATTGCCCTATCCTTCGCCAGCCGCCGCCCTGTCGACGAACCAAAAAAGCTCGCCTACCGGCCGCAACCGGGCGGCCGGCGCGTCAGTGATGCCGGCGCGGATCGCGCGCAGGATGGCCGCCTTCTCCCGGCCGGTGACAAGAAAGCCGACATACCGGCTGCTCTCGATTGGGGGATAGGTCATGGTGATGCGGACCTCGGGCCGTCCGTGGGAAACGGCGACGACCCAGCGCTTGCGCTCCTCGAGCATCGGCTCTCCCGGCAGCAGCGAGGCGGTGTGGCCGTCGGCGCCGAGGCCCAGCAATGTGACCTCGAAGAGCGGCCGTGCAGGATCGAGGATTACCGCGCCGTAGGAATCTTGCAGGGTCCGTTCGTAGCGCCGGGCGGCGTCATCGGAAGTTCCGTCTACCGGAACGGGATGAACGTTCTCCGGCGGCACCGGTGCCTTGGCCAGCATCGCCTCGCGGGTCATCCGATAATTGCTCTCGGGATGGTCATGCGGGACGAAGCGCTCGTCCCCCCAATACCAGGAGACACGCTGCCAAGGGAACCGGCTTCTGAATTCCGTCGAAGCGAGAAGTCCGTAGAGCGTCTTCGGCGTCGATCCGCCCGAGAGTGAGACGCGGAAGGAACCCTTCGCGGCCAGCGCCGCCTCCGTCATCCATTCCGCCACATGGCGCGCTAACGCCAGCGGATCCGGGAAAATCTCGACGTGCCCGATCGGTTCGACCATGTCGCGTGCTACTCCGAGGAACCGAGGATGAAACGCTCCATTGCCTTTGCAAAACCTTCATCATTATTGGAATCCGTGGCGGCGGCGGCTTCCGCCTTGACCTGATCGGAGGCGTTGCCCATGGCGATGCTGAAGCCCGACCGCTTGAACATCAGGACGTCGTTCGGTTGGTCGCCGACGGTGGCGATTTCCTCGGTCGGCACTTCCAAGTGCTGCGAAAGGTACGCCACCACCGCACCTTTGTTCGCGTCCTTGCTGGTGACGTCGAGGTAATAGGGCTGCGACCGGTTCGCCGTCGCGCGTTGCCCGAAGGCAGCCTGTGCATCGGCCTCGCAGCGTCGAACACGGTCAAGGTCGTCGCTGATGCCGACGATCTTCGCGACATTGTCGAGCTTATCGTCGAAGGTAGCCACGACCTTGGGCTCGAATTTGACCGTCCATGCCTCGCGCGCGACATGAGGCGCGACCGCCTTGGTGATCAGCCAGTCATTGCCGCGATAGACCCAAGCGTCGAGACCGTGCTGACGAATGAGGTCTATCGCCTGGTGCGCGACGTCGGCAGGCACTGTGTTTTGCGCCAGGATCGTGAGATCCCGCTTGACGAAGAGCCCGCCATTGAACCCGGCAATCGGCGTATCAAGCTCAAGCGCGTCGAACAACATGGCCATGCCAAGGGGTGGCCGGCCGCTGGTGATGGCGAAGCGGATGCCGGCATCGCGCAGCGCCCGGACGGACGCCTGTGCGCGTTTCGTCAAAACCTTGTCCTCGGTGACGAGCGTGCCGTCCACGTCAGCAAGCACCAGGGAGATCTTCCGCTTCTTTGCCATCGGAAATCTTGTCCCTCAGCTCAACGATCGCCAGGCGCGGCCATCCTTCGCCAGCAACTCGTCTGCCGCGGCCGGCCCGCTTCCGCCCGCGACATAGTTCGGAAAATCCTTGGGCGGACTGTTCGCCCAAGCATCCAGGATGGGCTCCACGGCCTGCCAGCCCGCCTCGACATTGTCGGCGCGCTGAAACAGGGTCGCATCGCCAATCATACAGTCATAAAGCAGCGTCTCATACCCCGTGTTCGGCGCCATCTTGAAATAGGTCTCGTAGGCGAAGTTCATGCTGACGTTGCTGAGCGTCACCGAAGGGCCGGGGCGCTTGGCGGCGAACTCGAGCGCGATGCCTTCGTCAGGCTGGATACGCAGAACCATCCAGTTGGGGTGCATTCGCTCGACTTGCGTGCCGCGAAAGAGAGCAAAGGGCGCCTGGTGGAAGCGAATGGCAATCTCCGTCGATCGTCGCTCCAGATATTTGCCGGTGCGCAAGTAGAAGGGAACGCCGGCCCAGCGCCAGTTGTCGATTTGCAGCTTGCAGGCGACGAAGGTCTCGGTGTTGGAGTCCGAGGCCACGTCGGGCTCCTGGCGATATGCGCGAACCGGTTTGCCCAGAACGGTTCCGGCGCCATACTGCCCGCGCACGGCGTCCGTCAGCGCCTCTCCGGGCTTTAAGGGACGTATGGCCTGGATGACCTCCGCCTTCTTGGACCGAACCGCATCGGCATCGAAGGAAATAGGCGGCTCCATCGCCGTCATCGCCAACAGCTGGAATACGTGATTGGGCACCATGTCGCGTAGCGCTCCGGTCCTTTCGTAGAACTTGCCGCGGTGCTCGACGCCCATGGTTTCCGCCGCCGTGATCTGGATATGCTCGATATGCTGACGATTCCACAGCGGTTCGAGCAGGCCGTTGGCGAAGCGCAGCACCATGATGTTCTGGACCGTTTCCTTGCCGAGGAAATGGTCGATCCGGTAAATCTGATGTTCTTGCAGTGTTTTCAGGATCTCGGCATTGAGCGCCTTGGCCGAAGCCAAGTCGTGGCCGAAGGGTTTTTCGATCACGACCCGGCGCCACTGGGAATTTTCTTCCGTCACCAAGTTTGCGGCTCCGAGCCCGGCAACCGCTACGCCGAAGAAGCGATCCGAGACGGCGAGATAGAAGAGATGGTTGCCGGCCGTCCCCATCGTCTTGTCCAGCGTCGCCAGATGCTCGCCAAGACGGCGGTAGGCTGCGGGATCATTCAGGTCACCTCGTACGTAGCTCATGCGGTCGGTGAGCCATCGCCAGGCGGACTGGTCGATCCGATCGGCCTGGAACTCGCCGCCGCCATGGGTGACGAGGTCGCTCATCATATCGGTCAGACCCTGACGCCAACCCTCAGTGCTCTTGGCGGCCAAGTCGACACCAATGAGCTGAAATTCGTTGGGTAGACGCTTCGCAGTAACAAGGTTGTAGAGCGCTGGCACGACCAGCCGCTTGGTCAGATCGCCGGCGGCACCGAAGATGACCATCGCGCAAGGCGGCGCCACGACGTCATTGTCGTCCTTCGCTGGGCGCTTGATCGTCGTCATTTGCGTCCGAGCAGTTCTTTAGCGGCTGAAACGACCCGCTCGGGCTCGAAACCGAATTTGCGTTGCAGTTCCTTGAGCGGCGCCGAGGCGCCAAATGTCTTCATGCCGATGACCTGGCCATCGGCGCCGACGTAGCGCTCCCATCCCAGCACTGATCCCTGCTCGACGGCGATGCGCGGTTTGACCTCGGGAGGGAGCACGCTCTCGCGATACGACCGCGGCTGATGCTCAAAGATATCCCAGGACGGCATCGAGACGACCCGAGAGCGGATTCCCTCAAAGCTCAGTACCTCGTGCGCCTCGACGGCAAGACTGACTTCGCTGCCCGACGCGATCAGGATGATTTCGGGCAGACCGCGCGCGGCATCCGCCATGACATACGCGCCCCGCGCGACACCGGCAGCGGAGGCATATTTGCTACGGTCGAAAGTCGGCAACGTCTGGCGCGACAGCACAATCACCGCGGGCTGATGACGCAACTGCAGGACATAGCGATAGGCTTCGACGACCTCGTTGGCGTCGCCCGGCCTGAGCACGACCAGACCAGGAATGGCGCGCAGCGAAATTAGCTGCTCCACCGGCTGATGCGTTGGTCCATCCTCGCCGTCGCCCATGGCGTCATGGGTGAAGACCAAAATCGTGGGAAGCTCCATCAGAGCGGAGAGCCGGATGGCGGGGCGCGCATAATCGCTGAAGATGAAAAAGGTCGCGCCAAAGGCTCGCAGCTTCGAGAGAGCGAGCCCATTGACGATCGCCGCCATGGCGTGCTCGCGGATGCCGAAATGCAGATTGCGGCCGCTCGGCGTTGCGGCTTCAAAATCTCCGGCGCCAGAAAATTTGAGCGTGGTCTTGGTTGATGGCGCGAGATCCGCCGAACCCCCCAGCAACCAAGGAATGTTCTGGGCGAGCACGTTCAGCACTTCCCCAGAGGCGTCGCGCCCGGCGATCCCCTTGGGGTCGGCGGGGAAGCTCGGCAGGTTGCGTTCCCATCCCGCCGGGAGCTCGCGGTGCTCGATTTGATCAATCTCGGCGGCAAGAGCGGGAAACTGCGTCCGATACGCGCCGAACAGAGTCTCCCAACGAGCACGCGCCTCGGCGCCGCGCCGTCCGATCCCCGCGGCGAAATGCTCGCGCACGCCCTCGGGAACGAGGAACTTGGCATCCTCCGGCCAACCGTAAGCGCGTTTGGTCAGCCGGACTTCCTCCTCGCCCAGAGGCTCGCCATGGGCCGCCGCGGTATCGATTTTGTGCGGCGAGCCGTAGCCGATATGGTTGTCGAGAATGATCAGCGTCGGCCGGCCTTCGGTCTTCCGGAACACGGCGAGCGCGTCTTCGATGCGCTCGAGGTCGTTCGCGTCGCCGACTCGTAGCACGTTCCAGTGATAGCCGAGGAAGCGCGCCGCGACATCTTCGGTGAAGGCGATGCGCGTGTTGCCCTCGATCGTGATGTGATTGTTGTCGTAGATCCAGCAAAGGTCGTCGAGACCCAGATGACCGGCCAGCGAAGCCGCCTCGGAGCCGACGCCTTCCATCAGGCAACCGTCGCTGCAAACCGTGTAGATGGCGTAGTCGAATATCTCGAAGCCGGGCCGGTTGTAGCGACAGGCAAGCCACTTTCGCGCCATCGCCATGCCGACGCTGTTGGCGATCCCCTGGCCCAGCGGTCCTGTCGTACACTCCACCCCCGAGACCCAATGATATTCCGGATGCCCCGGCGCCTTGCTGCCGAGCTGGCGGAAGTGACGGATGTCGTCAAGCGTGACCGCCGGCTTGCCCACGCGCTCATATTCAGCATTCACCGCCTGTGTCCCGGTCAGATGCAGCACGGACCAAAGCAGCATCGAGGCATGGCCGTTGGACAGAACGAAGCGGTCGCGGTCGGGCCAGATCGGGTCCTTCGGGTCGAAGCGCATCACCCGGTTCCAGATCGTATAGACCAGCGGCGCGAGTGCCATCGGCGCGCCGGGATGGCCGGACTTCGCCTGCTGGACCGCATCGATGGAGAGCGTGCGGATCGTGTTGATCGCCAGTTGGTCGAGCTCTTGCTGCGTCATGTGGGCGACTTCTCGATATGGCCGCCGAACTCGTAGCGCATGGCCGAAAGCAGCTTGTCCGCGAAATCCGCGTTGCCGCGTGAGCTGAAGCGCTCGTAGAGGGCCGATGACAGCACATGGGCCGACACGCCTTCATCGATGGCGGCTTTAATGGTCCAGCGCCCTTCGCCGGAATCCGACACGTGACCCGCGAACTTCGAAAGCGCCGGGTCGTGCACCAGGGCCGTCGCCGAAAGGTCGAGGAGCCATGAGGCGATGACGCTGCCGCGGCGCCACAGCTCCGTTATGTCTGCAAGGTTGAGATCGAATTGATAATGCTCGGGATCGCGCAAGGGAGTCGTTTCCGCATCGACCGCGCCCGGCCTCTTGCCAATATCGGCAGCCTTGAGAACGGCCAGCCCCTCCGCGTAGGCGGCCATCACGCCATATTCGATGCCGTTATGTACCATCTTGACGAAATGGCCGGCACCATTCGATCCGCAGTGCAGATAGCCGTTTTCTGCGGTCGTGCCGGTAGCCTTCTCGCGTCCCGGGGTGCGCGCGATGGTGCCGCGACCCGGTGCGAGCGTGGCAAAAATCGGGTCGAGACGCTTCACCGCATCTGCCCCGCCGCCGATCATCATGCAATAGCCGCGCTCCAGCCCCCAGATGCCGCCGCTGGTGCCGACATCGACATAGTGGATGCCTTTGCGTGTCAGTTCCTTCGCTCGGCGCATGTCGTCGATGTAATAGGAATTGCCGCCGTCGATAAGAATGTCGCCGCGCTCGAGTTGAGGCAGGAGATCTCCGATGGTCTTGTCGACCGCGCCAGCCGGCACCATCAGCCAGACCGCCCGGGGCTTCGTCAGCTTCGAGCCGAACTCCGCCAGCGAGGCAGTGCCAATGGCCTTCTCCTTCTCCAGATCCGCCACCGCATTCGCGGACATGTCGAATACCACGCATTGATGGCCGCCCTTCAAGAGCCGGCGCACCATATTCGCCCCCATCCGGCCAAGGCCGATCATTCCTAACTGCACGAGCAAACCCTCCTCTTCATGCCGTTGCGGCGGCCGCTTCGATCAAGCCGAGGCACGCGCGGCAGTCGAGCGTCGGGCGGTCTCGAAGACGTCCACGAATTCGCGGTAGCGCCGCGCAATCTCGACAGCGGACGCCTCCCGCGTCTTCTTCCCGGCCCGCCAGTCGACAAGCGGATCCCAGAAGACGGTGCGGCCCACGGCAAACCCGACAAAGCCCGGCACACCCGCCGCCGTCGCGAGCCATTCGCGCACGCGTCGGTCATCCTCGCCGCGCCCCAGAATGATGCAGCCGACCCGATCACGCCCGCCGGCGCGCGCAGCGGCCACGATCTTCACGCAGTCCTCGCGCCGATCGAGACCTTCGACTTTCCACAGATCCGGATCCACGCCGGAGTCTTGGAGATCCGAGATGGCCTTGACCATCAAGCGGGGCCTGAGCTCTCGATCGTAGGTCTTCTTGTCGCCCTTCAGTTTTTCGAGCTGCGCCTTCTCCGGTGGCACCAGCAGCTCGAACATGAAGCGACTGCGGTTCCGACTGGCAAGATATTCGGACAAGCGCCTCAGCCGCGCCGCCTGCCTCTGGTTCAAGGCGTGGTCGCTCTCGGGGTTGTAGCGGACCAGCACCTTGCAGAAGTTCGGGTCGATGGTCTCGATATGGCGCGCGTAATCCTCGCCATATTCAAATTCGAACTCATCCTGGCCGCTTTTCTCCGCGGCGCAGGCAGTGGTGAAGCCCTCGGCGTGCGCGTCGCGCAAAATGGAGGCGCCGAATTGCTCGTCCACCAGGATGCCGGCTTTTTCCTTTGGTGCGCCGGCGGCGAGCGCGGCTTTAAAGCCGTCGTAAATGATCCGCTTGGCGCTGGCGATTTCGGCGGTCTGTGCCTCGGTGAGCGGCGGCTTCCAACCGAACATCCTCGTCTCGAAGGAACCGCGGTGATCGAAGGGGAGGATGTAGAGTGCGCGTTCATATCCTCGCGGCATCAGGCGAATCCTTTAAGCTTGCGATAGCGCCGGATCAATGCGTTGGTTGAGCTGTCGTGCGCGAGCTTTGGCTCCGTCGCACTTTCGAGCTGCGGAATGATGCGCTGGGCGAGCGCCTTCCCCAATTCCACGCCCCACTGGTCGAAGGAATCGATCTGCCAGATCGTGCCTTGGGTGAAGACGCTGTGCTCGTAAAGGGCGACCAGCTTGCCCAGCGTGCTCGGCGTCAACCGCTCCAGCAGAATGGTGTTGGAGGGGCGATTGCCTTCGAAGAGGCGATGCGGCACGAGCCAGTCTGGCGTGCCTTCCGCCTTGACCTCTTCGGCGGTCTTGCCGAAGGCCAGCGCCTCCGTCTGGGCGAAGACATTGGCAAGCAGTATGTCGTGATGCACGCCCAGGGAGTTGAGGGTCTCGCCGAAGGCGATGAAATCGCAGGGGATGAGCCGGGTGCCCTGGTGGATCAGTTGATAGAAGGAATGCTGACCGTTGGTCCCGGGCTCGCCCCAGTAGATTGGCCCTGTGTCGTAATCCACCGACGCACCGTCGAGCGTGACATGCTTGCCGTTGCTCTCCATGGTCAGTTGTTGGAGATAAGCGGGAAAGCGCTTCAGATACTGCTCATAGGGCAGCACAGCGACGGTCTGAGCGCCGAAGAAGTCGTTGTACCAGACGGCGAGCAGGCCCAGCAGGACCGGCAGGTTGCGCTCGAAGGGCGCGGAGCGGAAATGCTCGTCGATCTGATGAAAGCCATCGAGCATGTTCCGGAAATTGGCCGGACCGATGGCGATCATGGTCGAAAGCCCGATCGCTGAATCCATGGAATAGCGTCCGCCGACCCAGTCCCAGAAGCCGAACATATTGGCGGTATCGATGCCGAACTTCGCCACCTCTTCAGCATTGGTGGAAACGGCGACGAAATGCTTGGCAATGGCAGCCTTCTCGCCCTTCAGGCGGGCCAACAGCCATTGACGCGCGGTATGCGCATTGGTCATGGTCTCCAGCGTCGTAAAAGTCTTGGACGAGACGATGAATAGCGTCTCCGTGGGCTCGAGATCTCTGACCGCTTCGGCGAAATCCGTGCCGTCGACATTGGAGACGAAGCGGAAGGTCAAGGCGCGATCGCTGTAATGCTTCAGCGCCTCATATGCCATGACCGGCCCGAGGTCCGATCCGCCGATGCCGATGTTGATTACGTTGCGGATGCGCTTGCCAGTGTGACCTTTCCAGGCGCCATCGCGCAGCCGATCGGCGAAATCGGCCATCTTGTCCAGGACGGCGTGGACCTCCGGCACCACATTCCGGCCGTCGTGTAGGATGGATGCGCCCTGCGGTGCGCGCAACGCCACGTGAAGTACCGCGCGGTTCTCGGAGACATTGATTTTGTCTCCGCGGAACATAGCGTCGATACGCTGCCGCAATCCCGATTCCTTTGCGAGCTGAAGCAGCAACCTCAAGGTTTCGGCCGTGATCCGGTTCTTCGAATAGTCGAGATAGATCCCGGCAGCCTCGACCGACAATTCCTCCGCCCGCTTAGGGTCCTCGGCGAACAGCCGCCGGAGGTGGAGATCCTTCATATCGTGGTAATGATGCTCCAGCGAAATCCAGGCGGGATGCCGGTGAAGAGCCTGGCCCTTCGTCGATTGTTCCTTGCCCGCGGACTCCTGTTGTGCGATCGCGCTCCGTCTGGCGCTGCCGTTCCTTGCATCAGGCGCATTGCGGATCGCAGCGCCCTTGGATTCGATGCAGGCCAACAAGTCGTTCCAGGACTTCTCGAAGGAGGTGGCCCCTTCCTGCTGAAGCTTGGCGGCCAGCGCAGAAATGTCGATACCCGCCTTTGCGAATCTGGTCAGAACCGTCTCGCTGTCCCCTCCGTCGGGTGTGAGGATCTCTCCGACCTCGCCGTGCTTGCCGAAGTTCTTGAGGGTATCCTCGGGCATGGTGTTGACCGTGAAGGGCGCGGCCAGGGCCTTCACGTAGAGGATGTCGGACGCTTTCGGATCCTTGGTACCGGTGCTGGCCCAGAGGAGGCGCTGAGGCCGCGCGCCGGCGTTGGCGGCGCGCTGGAAGCGCGCGGAAGCGAGCAGTTTCCGATAGGACGCGTAGGCACGCTGAGCGACGGCGATGCCAAGGCGATTTCTCAGTTCGGCCGGTACCTTGTCGCCGACCGCGACGTCCCAGCGGCTGACAAAGAGCGAGGCGACCGACCCAACCGCCGGGTTCAGCCCCGCCTCGATACGCCGCTCGACACCGCGCAAATAGGCATCGGCGACCGCGACATATTGCTCCGCGGAGAAGAGCAATGTGACGTTGACCGGAATGCCGGCAAAGATCGCTTCCTCGATCGCCGGTAGTCCCTCCTGGGTGCCAGGAATCTTGATAAAAAGATTGGGTTTGCCACTCCGCTGATGGAGATCGCGCGCGGCCGCCAAGGTGCGTTTGGTGTCGTGGACCAGAAGCGGCGAAACCTCAAGCGATACCCAGCCGTCGACTCCATCGGTCCGCGCGAATACGGGTTGGAACAACTCGGCGGCGCGGGTGAGATCGTCCAGCGCCAGTTCGAAGAACAGCTCCTCGCCTGATTTCGTCGCAGGCGCCTTCCGGGAAATGTCCTCGTCATAAGTCGGGCTGTTTCGGATGGCGTGGTCGAAGATCGTCGGATTCGATGTAAGCCCCGTCACTGAAAGCTCTTCGATATAGCGCTTCAGCATGCCGCTGTTCAGCAGGTCGCGGGTGATGTTGTCGAGCCAGAGGCTTTGGCCGAGCTCGTGGAGCATCGCCGTTGGTTTCATTGAGTGGCCCCTGAGATCGTTACGGTTGTCCATAAAGTGTTGGGACAGATACCCAGCATGAACGACTGGAACCGGCCGGTCTTCTCGGATCGACCGTGCGATTTTCTAATTTGCACGCCCGAACCCGCTCGGCCGCCTGTGCGTTGGCGCGACCTTGAACGGATCGAAGTGACCAGCGGTTGAAGCATCAATAGCGGACGTGATGGAGGCGCAATGTCGTCTTGCCCTTCGCATGGGTCTGGCCGCTCTGAGGGTCGCTTCGAAGTCGGTTGGCCCGTAGGTAAATTCCGAGCCTATGACGCCATCCCCTGCACGGCTACCGTCGCACGTGTGGCTCCCCGGTGCTCGCTACGGCCCGGCCGGACCGGAGATTCAATGGTTGCCGTCACCACGGTCGGCGCTTCGCGTCGACCCTTGAAACGCCCCTGGCGGTTCGTTTTGGGAGGTGTTCTGGTCTGCGTGGCCGGGATCGGGTCGGGGCTGCTCCTGAGGGACTTGCTCAAACCCGCGCCCACTTTGGTGGTCCCCCCAGTACCGGTGGTCGCCGCGATCGCGCAGACCGGCGACGAGCCAATTTATCTCACCGGGCTGGGTACGGTTCAAGCCTACAACACGGTGACCGTGCATGTTCGCGTCAATGGGACGCTGGACAAAGTCGTCTTCGTCGAAGGCCAGGACGTGAAGGCCGGCGATCTGCTCGCCCAGATCGACCCTCGTCCCTACCAAGCGCAGCTCGACCAGGTCACAGCATCGAAGGCGCGCGATGAAGCGCTGCTCGCTGATGCGAGGCTCGATTTGCAGCGCTACGAGAAGTTGGCCGCGCAGAACTCTATCGCACTGCAGGCGCGCGACACCCAGATCGCGCTGGTCGCGCAGGACGCCGCGACGGTTAAGAACGATCAGGCACAGATTGAATACGCCGCGGTCCAGCTCGCCTATACCGCGATTACATCGCCGATCACCGGCCGCACCGGCGTGCGGATGATCGATGCCGGCAACATCGTGCAAACGACCGACACCACCGGCTTGGTGGTGGTCACGCAAATCGAGCCGATCTCGGTGCTGTTCACCCTGCCGGAGGATGATTTCGGCGTGGTCAACCGACAGATAGCGGCGGGGCCGCTCACGGTCGCCGCATCGAGCCGGGCCGACAACAAGGTGCTGGGCCAGGGAACGGTGCTGCTGATCAACAACCAGATCGACCAAACCACCGGCACGATTCAGTTGAAGGCGACTTTCCCGAACACGGATCACGCGCTCTGGCCCGGGCAGTTCATCGATGCGCAGCTTCTGGTCGAGACGCG
This sequence comes from uncultured Alphaproteobacteria bacterium, assembly GCA_963729295.1. GTDB lineage: Bacteria > Pseudomonadota > Alphaproteobacteria > ATCC43930 > CGMCC-115725 > DATJLY01. The sequence continues at coordinate 280,509 of CAVSNJ010000004.1, read as the reverse complement.
GCATAATGCAATCACCGTGCCCTCGGCCGCCGTGCAAAGCGGTCCCCAGGGCCTCTACGCCTATGTCATAAAGGCCGACAACACAGTCCAGATGCAGACGATCAAGGTCTCCGGGGCCAATCCCGGCAGCCCTACTGCGCTGATCGAATCCGGCCTTTCCGCCGGCGATCAGGTCGTGGTCGACGGCCAGTTGAAGCTCCGCCCCGGCGTGAGCGTCAAAGTGGCCCCCGCACCGTCCGCGCCGCAACCTGCGGCGTCCCCATCCCAACCGGCGACGCCCCCGCCTCAACCGGCGACGTCCCCGCCGCAATGAGTATTTCCGAGCCGTTCATCCGCCGTCCGATCGGAACGTGCCTGCTGGCGGCCGGATTGCTGGCAGTCGGCGTGGTTGCCTTTCCGATGCTGCCGGTCGCGCCGCTGCCGCAGGTCGACTTTCCCACCATTCAGGTCTCGACGACATTGCCGGGCGCTAGCGCAGAGACCGTAGCCGCAAGCGTGACGGCCCCGCTCGAGCGGCAATTCGCCTTGATTGCCGGAGTGACCGAGCTGACCTCGACGAGTTCGCTCAGCTCGAGCTCGATCACCGTACAGTTCGACCTCGATCGCGACATCGATGCCGCCGCGGGCGACATCCTGTCGGCGATCAGCGCTGCCAGTGGACAGTTGCCGACCAACCTGCCGAGCGCGCCGAGCTACCGCAAGGTCAACCCGGCAGACTCACCGATCCTGATTCTGTCGCTGACCTCGGCCTCGCTGCCGCTCACGGTGGTCGACGACTCCGCCGAGAATATTCTGGCCCAGCAGCTGTCGCAGATCAACGGCGTTGCCCAAATCACGATCAACGGCCAGCAGAAGCCCGCGGTGCGTATTCAGCTCGATCCAGCGAAGATCGCATCGCTGGGTCTCTCTCTCGAGGATGTCCGGGCGCAACTCGTGGGCGCCACGGCCGAGGCGCCCAAGGGCACGCTCGACGGCGCGCAACAGAGCTTCGCGGTCTACGACAACGATCAGATCCTCGCCGCGGCAACCTGGAACGACGTCATCGTCGCCTACCGCAAGGGCGCGCCGGTGCGCGTCCGCGACATCGGCCGTGCGGTGGACGCGCCCGAGAACTCTAAGCTCGCCGCCTGGACGAACGGCACGCGGTGCATCCTTCTGGCGGTCTTCAAACAGCCCGGCGCCAATGTGATCGATACGGTCAATCAGGTGCGCGCGGCGCTGCCGCGTCTCGAGGCGACGATCCCCGCGGCGATCGACGTGGCGGTCCTGTCCGATCGCACCCAGACGATCCGCGCCTCGGTCGCCGGCGTGGAGTCCACGCTCGCGATCACCATCGTCCTGGTGATCGCGGTGATCTTCCTCTTTCTGCGCAGCCTCTGGGCGACGATCATCCCCGCCATCACCGTGCCCCTGTCGCTCGCCGGGACGTTCGCGGTGATGTACCTGCTCGGCTACAGCCTCGACAACCTCTCGCTGATGGGGCTCACGATCGCCGTCGGCTTCGTGGTGGACGATGCGATCGTCATGTTGGAAAACATCGTCCGCTACATCGAAGAGGGCCTGGCGCCGTTCGAGGCGGCGCTCAAGGGGGCCGGCGAGATCGGCTTCACCATCGTCTCGATCAGCCTCTCGCTGGTCGCCGTGTTCATCCCGCTGCTGCTGATGAGCGGCATCGTCGGCCGGCTGTTGCGGGAATTCGCCGTCACCGTGACAGTGGCGATCCTGGTCTCGGGGTCGATCGCGCTGACCCTGACGCCGATGATGTGCTCGCGCTTCCTCAAAAGCAGCAAGGAGGCAAGCCATGGCCGCGTCTATCAGTTCTTCGAGCGGAAGTTCGACCGGCTGCTGGCGGGTTACGAATGGGGCTTGAAGCGCGTACTGGAATATCGCCTGCTGACGCTCTGCGTGTTCCTCTGCACGATGATGCTCACCGTGGTCCTCTATGTTTTCATTCCGAAAGGGTTTTTCCCCGAGCAGGACACGGGAACCATCTCCGGCAGCGCCGAGGGAGCGCAGGACATCTCCTCGGCGGCGATGTGGGGCCATCTCGGCGCGATGGCCGACGTGATCCGTCAGGATCCGGACGTGGACGGCGTCGGCTACACCGCAGGCGCCTCGGCCTTCAACACCGGCAACTTCTTCATCAACTTGAAGCCCCGGGCAAAGCGCGGGGCGAGCGCCGAGCAGATCATCGCCCGGCTGCGCCCCAAGCTCGCTGCCATCGAGGGCGCCAATCTCTATCTCCAAGTTCCACAGGACATCAAGGTCGGCGGCCGAGCCGGCCGGACCCAGTACCAATATACCTTGGAGGACTCCGACCTCGACGAGCTCGATGTGTGGGCGCCCAAGCTGGTGGCGAAGCTCCAAGGACTGAAGCAGCTCGCCGACGTCACCAGCGATCAGCAGGCTGACGCCGCCACGGCGACGCTGACCATCGATCGCGACCGGGCGGCACGCTTCGGCATCCAGCCGACGCTGATCGATGCGACGATCTACGACGCCATCGGCCAGCGTGAGGTGGCCCAGTATTTCACGCAGCTCAACAGCTATCACGTCGTGCTCGAGGTCGATCCGGCGTTGCAGACCGATCCGCGTATCTTCGACAAGCTCTATCTCACCTCGCCGATCACGGGGCAGCAGGTTCCGATTTCGACCTTCGTGCGCCTCGACATGACGAAGACGGCCTATCTCGCCATCAATCATCAGAGCCAGTTCCCATCGGTGACGGTGAGCTTCAATCTCGCGGGCGGCGCATCGCTCGGCGATGCGGTGACGGCGGTTCAACAGGCCGCGACCGAACTCGGCGTTCCGGCGACACTATCGGGGTCGTTCCAGGGCACGGCGCAGGCCTTCCAGACTTCGCTGGCGACAACGCCCTATTTGATCGCGGCCGCGCTGCTGGTCGTCTACCTCATCCTTGGCGTTCTCTACGAGAGCTTCATCCATCCCTTGACCATTCTCTCGACCCTTCCCTCGGCCGGGCTCGGCGCCCTCCTCATGCTGATGCTGTTCGGCTATCAACTTACCGTCATCGCGCTGATCGGCATCATCCTGCTGATCGGCATCGTGAAAAAGAACGGCATCATGATGGTGGACTTCGCGCTAAGCGCACAGCGCGAGCAGCATCTGCCGCCGGAGGAAGCGATCTACCAGGCCTGCGTGTTGCGCTTCCGTCCGATCATGATGACGACGATGTGCGCGCTCCTCGGCGGATTGCCACTGATGTTGGGAGGCGGCACCGGCTCCGAATTCCGCCAGCCGCTCGGCTATGCCATGGTGGGCGGCCTGCTGGTGAGCCAGGCCCTGACGCTCTTCACCACGCCGGTGATTTATCTCTACCTCGATCGGTTGAGCAATTGGCGCAAGCGGCCGAGAGCTGTCCCGGCGGCGTCCGTCGCCGAGATATAAGAGGCCGCCGGGCGCGCCGCGGCCGTTTGACCTCGTTCGGTGGATTCGTCGACGCAGCAAATTCACTCGGCTGGGGCGTCAAGCGCGAGGTGAATGGCCCGAGTGAGTTCGGGTTCGCGGTAAGGCTTTTGAATGGCCACGGCGCTTGGCCTAAGCGCCCTTAGCCTCGAAATATCGGCGCTGACAAACAGGTGCGGAACCGGCCCGGCGCGGAGGATTTCCGTGACGGCAGAGACGCCATTTCCATCGCCCAACAGGACATCGACGATCATCAGGTCCGGCTTGCATCGATCGGCGGCGCTCACCGCATCAGCCTCGGTGGACTCGATCGCGCAGACGTCGTGGCCCATCTCTTCGAGCATCTCGGCGAGCATCATGCCGATCACGGCGTCATCTTCGACCACGAGAATTCGGAGTGCGTTCATCGTCTCACGTTGGCTCCGGCGCTGATTTGGTTCACATAAACCTTTGATGGGATCGTTCAGCCCGGGAGTCGGTTCGAAGCCGTCACCGCGGATTTGACGCTGAGCTCGAAAAACCGCGGGTCGGGTTCGTCATTGCTTGTCGAACAGTTCGTGGATCGCGATGAAGGCCGGTCCACGCACGGTACAATGCGCCTGCTTCACCTGCGCATGCAGATCGATCGCCGCAGCCAGGTGCTTGTTCAGAAGTTCGACTGACTGCGCCCGGATGTTCTCGGACAGTGTGTTGCGCGTCGGCTGCATGGTCGGATACTCCAGGTCTTGCCAAGGGCGGACGGCAATTTCGATGCGGCGGCGCAGGGCGTTGCGCCGGATGGTTAAGACGTGCTCGCGCAGCCAGGTAACGATCCAAGACTGACCCGACCATAACTGACGTAAGATCGCCAAGTGGAGGCTCGGAAACTACTCAGACACATTCCCCAGTCACGGAGTACGAGACGCGCAGAACGCACGTCGCTGCCTTCACACGGCGCAGTCGAACTCAGCGAAATACCGGCAGCAAACGATCTAGGTACTTTCCGAGTCTGACGCAGTCGGTGCCCGTCCCAATACTGTCTCTTCAATGCACGTTCAGTGCGGACCGTAGGGTCGCTCGCGCCACCGCGAGCAGCTTTAGTTCCAAGTTCGTAAATTCGAGAGGAACACGGTGATGAAAAGACTTTTGACGTCCGCAGCGGTTCTCGCGCTTCTGACCGCGCCGGCCTTCGCACAGTCATCTTCCAGCACCACCACGGAGACGACGCGCACGTTCGATACGCCCACGCCGGCGCCCGTGCAATCGTCGATGACCTCCGCCTCGAGAACCGTCACGCACTCGGATGACGGCAACGTCCGCACCGACAGAGATACCGAGAAGTACGTCGGGCCGGACGGCTCGACGATTACCACGAGCAAGGTCATCCAGCAGCAAAGCCAGTAGGGCGCCGGCCTTGCAGACCGCAACACAATCCCAATCGACGCGGTGCGTCGATTGGGAGCCGCGCCACTGACCCAGTCATCCGCATCCTTGGAGCTTCGCCATGAACCCCGTGAAATCCTACCGCCGAACCGCAATCGTAGCCGCTGTCTTCTCGACCGCCGTCGCCGTGGCGGGTTGCAGCAGCCCGGACCCGATGACCAAAACCACGACGACCGAACAGACGACCTCGACCGTCATCCCGCCGCCGCCTATTACGTCGCAGACGACGACAACGACCACCCGGCAAACTCAGCCCTAGTCCGACCTAGTCCGATGGCTCACCGTCGCTCGGGGAGCCAGGTCCTTGTAACGGAAGGAGCACTCGCCCCGTTCCTCTCATGCATGATCCCATCATGCCAAACCTCAGCCAGGCCGATGACCGCGTTCTCCTGAGCAACTGGTTGCCGCCCCAGATCGGCGTGGTACCCAAAATCAGGATCGGCCGACGTTGGATTAATGTCCTGTGGGCGTTGCCACTCGGTTTTGTGCTGGCCGTCATTGGAGTGGCCGTAGCTCAGGAACTGCGGGAGCTTCCGGCAGTTCATGATTTCCTCGTGCGGTACCCCGGCATCCCGCCGTCCGCTCGGGCCGTCGGCACCGGCTTCCCGGCGTGGCTCCGGTTGCAGCACTTCCTCAATCTTCTGTTCATGACGTTCATCGTCCGCGCCGGTATCCAGGTGCTCGCCGACCACCCGCGGTTATATTGGAAACGCGACTGCACGCCCGGCACCGAATGGTTCCGCTTTCAGAAGGCCGTTCCAACCGGGCGGATCTGGACTGCCAAGGACGACTCGGTGACGCTGCCGGGTTGGCTCGGGCTCCCCGGCATCCGGCATTCCATCGGACTTGCGCGCTGGTGGCACTTCTCGTTCGGCCTGCTGTGGATGATCAACGGCGTCGTCTTTTACGCGCTGCTGTTCTGGACCGACCAGTGGCAGAGGCTGGTACCGACCACATGGGAGGTGTTCCCGAACGCGGCCTCGACAGCGCTCCAGTACCTGTCGCTTACCTTCCCCGCCGATGAAAGTTGGTCCCGCTACAACAGCCTTCAGCAGCTCGCCTATTTCATCACCGCGTTCGTCGCAGCACCCACGTCGATCGTAACCGGTTTCATGCAGGGGCCGGCAATCTCAAATCGGCTCGGCTGGTTCGGCAGAGTCTTGAACCGCCAGCGGGCGCGGTCGATCCACTTCCTCGCGTTGTGGTGGTTCCTGCTCTTCATCTTGATACACGTGACCTTGGTGTTCATCACCGGAGCACGGGTCAATTTGAATGCGATGTTTGCCGGCGTGCACGACGGCTCCTGGCGCGGGCTGACGATCTTCGTTCCGGCAATGGTGCTGGTGGCTGTGCCGTGGTGGCTAGCCTCGCCATTCACGATCCGGCATGCGCGCGTCGTTCAGAAGATCGGCGAATGGATGATGTGGCCGTTCGACGTCCTGACGGGATGGTGGGACCCGACCAGCCAATTGGCGGAGAAGGACATTTCGCCTTATTTCTGGCCGAACGGCACCATGCCGAAATCGGCCGAGTTCGACGCGCTGGTCGCCGAAGGTTTCGCGAGCTTCGTTCTGCGGGTTGGCGGGCTCGTTGAGCGCCCCGGAGTGTTTTCCTACGCCGAGCTGAAAACAATGCCGAAGCAGGAGCAGATCACGACCCATTTTTGCATTCAGGGATGGTCTGGCGTCGCAAAATGGGGCGGCGTTTCCATGCATCACATTCTCGAGTTGGTGCGCCCCACGCCTGAAGCCCGGTACGCGGTGTTCTATTCGCTCGCCGACGGAGGCGATGGCGGTCGTTACTATGACGTGCACACGATTTCCAACATGCGCCACGAGCTGACGATCCTCGCCTACGAAATGAATGGAGCGCCAGTCAGCGTGCTGCACGGCGCACCATTACGGCTGCGCTGCGAAAATGAACTTGGGTTCAAGATGGTGAAGTGGATCGCAGCGATCGAGTTCGTTCATGATTTCGCGGACCTTGGCGCCGGTCAGGGCGGGTACAACGAAGATCATGAATTCTACGGCTACCGAATGCCGATCTGAAATTGCCGCCGGAAACTGAGTAGTTTCCGAGCCTACCTTCCCAGGTTCGCCGCCGGATAATCGTATTGGCCGGCTAGCCGGAATGCATGCTTACGAAGCTTGCTGCGCCGAACCGTTATCTCAGCATCCACGTGTCGGTCGTGAACATATGAAAGGGTGGCAAGACCGTCAGAACGGTGTCTTTGGCTCCGAGCCGCTCGGCCAAGGCGATGCCGTACTAAACAGCCTTCCCGGCGAATTCCGACCCATCCGTTGGTATCAGGAGGTTGCTGTGCGCATCCTCTCCCTGCCGATGAAACTCTTGCACCGGCGCATGCAATATTTCAATTCGCCAGCTGCTTGCGGATAGACAGCAATTCCTGCCGACGCTTTGCGCTCGTTTTCGGGTAAGCCATTTTGAAGCCTTCGAACGTATCGAGGATTATTTGGGAAACGATCAAGCGGGCGTTCTCTTTGTCGTCGGCGGGGACGACATACCAGGGGGCATCGCTTGTGCTCGTCGCGCTGAGGCATTCCTCAAAGGCTTTCATGTAGTGCTTCCAGAACTTTCTCTCCGCAATGTCCGCTTGGCTGAATTTCCAGTTCTTGTCCGGCTCGTCGATGCGGGCCAGAAATCGCTTTCGCTGCTCGTCCTTCGAGAGGTGGAGGTAGAACTTGATGATGCGGGTTCCATTGCCGTAGAGGTGCTTCTCCAAATCCACGATGGAACGGTACCGGTCGTGCCAGACCATCTTGTCGGCGTGCGGCCCGTCCGGGATCCCTTCGCCGCGGAGAATCTCAGGATGCACGCGGGCGATCAGCACCTCCTCGTAGTAGGATCGGTTGAAGATGCCGATCCGGCCGCGTTCGGGCAAATCGCGTGTGGTCCGCCAGAGAAAATCGTGTTGCAATTCGGTAGGGCTGGGATGTTTGAAGCTGAAGACCTGGCAGCCTTGCGGATTGACCCCAGACATCACGTGCCTGATGGCGCCATCTTTTCCCGCCGCATCCAACGCCTGAAAGATCAGCAGGAGTGCGTATCGGTCGGATGCGTAGTGAAGCTGCTGCAGTGCGCTTAATTGCGCGACGTGCTCTCCGAGAAGTTTTTGATATTGCTCTTTTGACTTGTAGGCCGGCTTCACGGTTGTCGGCCATTTCTTGAGATCGATCTCGCGACCTTCCCGTACACGAAAGTTCTTTGAATTGATTTTCATTTCGATCCTTTCGGCGAAAACGGGCCGCGCGGCTCCGTGTTGTTTCACGGTCGCGGCGATGATGTCGCTCCCATCGGTTACAGGCTCACTTGGCGGTTTCCGGCGTCACTTCGGACGGTGTCTTGGCAATAGCTTCAGGCAGCGGTGCGACCTTGGCTTCAGGCGCGTTCGCGGCCGCAATACTTGCCCCGGCCTGCTTGATCGCCGCAGCAATGATACGCCCGGCATCCTCCGGGTCTTTGACGAGGCCGGCAACGAGGAGCTCGCCGAGCGATGTGTTGAGAAGTGTCGCGGCGCTGGTAGGAGTTGGAGGCACCGGCTCGGCGTCGGATTTGGGCTCGGCCTTGGCGTCCGGTTTCGGCTGGGCCTTCGCTTCCGGCAGAGGCGCGCCTTTGGCCGCGGGATCGGGCTGGGCTCTAGCTCCATCGGCCTTGGCTTCAGGTTTGGGTTCAGCTTTGGCTTCGGGTTTGGGTGAAGCTTTGGCTTCGAGCCCGCGCGCGGCCTTGGCGTCGGGATGATGCACGGCCTTGACGGGATCGAAAATCCGATAGGCGAGCAGTTTCACCGGGTCGGTCACGAGGAACCACGCCACGCCATAGCCCCAAACGAACAATGCCCAGCCCCAGCCAAGGGGCGTCATAAGCACACCGTAGACCGCAATGAAGGTCGCGCATATTTGCGTGCCGAACACCGCCATCCATAAAATCCGCGCGGGACGTATCGACCACCACGGGCCCCTCGTGCGTGTCTGGAATATCGTCAGATGTCCGGCCACCGACAGCATCAGATACATCATCGACTGGAGATGCGGGTGGTCGAGGTGAAACACGCGGTCGCCAAGGAAAAACAGACCGAACGCAGCGATGGGACCGACGAGGCCAAGTGTCGTGGCGACACCCAGCACGAGGCGCATGTTCCAGGCTTCGGGTTCGTCCTTGTAATGGACGTTGTCGTAAGCAATGGACAAGATGGCGCCGTCGTTGAGCAACGCCAGCATCACGATCATCACCGCCGTCAACGGATAAAAATTGAAGACCAGGATCGCCAGCGTCATGAACAGCAGCACGCGCAGCGTTTCGGCAATGCGGTACATCGCATAGCTGTTCATTCGCTGGAAGATTTTTCGGCTCTCCTTGATTGCGTCGATAATCACCGACAGGCCGGGCGTCATGAGGACGATGGCAGCCGCTGCGCGAGCCGCATCGGTCGCGCCGGAAACGGCGATGCCGCAATCGGCCTTCTTCAGCGCGGGCGCGTCGTTCACCCCGTCGCCGGTCATGCCCACGATGTGGCCGGACTTTTGCAGGTCATCGACAATGTGGAACTTGTGTTCGGGGAAGACCTGAGCAAAACCGTCGGCTGCCTCGATGGCCTTGGTCACCGCCGCCGTTCCTTGCTGCTTTTCATCGCCAAGGGTGCTGGCATCGAGGATGTTTGTGCCCATCCCCAGTGTCTTGGCGGTTTCCCGCGCAATGGCGAGCGCATCGCCGGTCACCATCTTGACCTTCACGCCCATATTTTGCGCGGCCGCGATGGTTGCCTTGGCATCCTCCCGCGGCGGATCGAACAGCGGCAGCACACCGAGAAACTCCCATTTGCCTTCGCCTTCGGCCCGCGCCACGCCCAGCGAACGAAAGCCGCGCGCCGCGAAATCGTCGACCGCCCTGTCAACGGCAGACTTCACGTCGTCGGCATTGGCCGACAACGCCAGGATCACCTGCGGCGCGCCCTTCGTTACTTTGAACGCCTTGCCGTCCGTGCCCGTGACGGCGGCCTCGGTGCGTTTATGCACGGGATCGAACGGCTGGAAATGGGTTATCTTGTAGCCCTTCAGGACCTGATTGTTTTTTAGGCCGCCGAGAACGGCCAGATCGATGGTGTCGTTATTGTCTGCGCGCGATGCCAGCGCGGCATTGAGGATCACTTGCTCGGCGGGGATCTTGTTCACGCTGAACGGACCGCCCAAGCTCAGCTTGTTCTGGGTCAGCGTGCCGGTCTTGTCGGCGCACAGCACGTCCACCCCAGCCAATTCCTCGATCGCCACCAACCGGGTCACGATCGCCTTTTTCTTTGCAAGCAGGCGCGCGCCGATCGCCATCGTCACTGACAGGACCGTGGGCATTGCCACGGGAATCGCGGCTACGGTCAGCACCAAGGCGAACTGCAACGTGGTAAGGATCGGGTCGCCGCGGTAGATCGCGACGGCGACAATCCCAGCTACCATAACTACCGCCAGGATAATCAGGTAATTGCCGATCTTGAGGACGGCGCGTTGAAAGTGGCTGACGGAGCGCGCCCCCTGCACCAGTTCCGCCGTCTTGCCGAAATAGGTGTTCACGCCGGTGGCGTAGACGAGCGCGCCGATTTCGCCTTGACGAATGATCGAGCCGGAAAAAATTGCCTCGCCGGATTTGCGCGTAGCGGGCAGCGACTCTCCCGTCAGCGCGGACTGATCCACCTCAACCGGGTCCCCGTCGAGCAAGCGCGCATCCGCCGGCACGATGTCGCCCAGGCGCACGCGGATGACGTCGCCTGGAACCAACTCTCGCGCCGCTGGAGTGACCCACTTCCCGTCGCGTTTCACCCTGGCCTTGATCGCCAGCGTGGCCTTCAAGGCGGCGATGGCGTTGCCCGCCTGGTGTTCTTCCGAGAATCCCACCACAGCGTTGGCGAGAAGGAGAACGAGGATGATGCCGAAGTCCGGCCAATGCCGCGCCACAGCCGACAGGATCACCGCCGCTTCGATCATCCACGGGATGGGACCCCAAAAATAACTGAGGAATTTCAGGAGCTCATTGGTCTTCTTTTCCTCGATCTCGTTAGGCCCGTATTGGGTCAGCCGTTTCTGCGCTTCGGCTTGCGTGAGGCCGTCCGGCGACGAACCTAATTTCTTCTCCACCTCCGCGAGGGGCAGAGATTTCAGATCGTCCTTCGCGTCGACCTTCAATCCCGGCTTGGCCACGGTTTTGGCTTCAGCCTTGTGCTCGGCCTTGGGTTCGGGCTTGCGTTCAGTGTCGGCTTCCGGCTTGGAGTTGGAGGCCTCGGACTGATCGACATCGGTTTTCGTCATGACTAATCTTTCTGTCTCTGCTGCGCCTGGCGTCGGCAAGGCGCCGGATACGCGATGTCAGGCCCTTCTTTTCTCCCCGGCATTCGCTTCGCCGCTAATCAGCGCGAGCGTATGCCGTGCTATCATCAGTTCCTCGTTGGTGGGAATGACCCATACGGACACGCCACTGTCCGGCGTGGTAATGCGCGGTCCGTTCGAATCGTTCGCCTGATCGTCCAGCTGCACGCCGAGCCAAGCCAGTTTGCGGCACAGCGCCGCGCGCACCGCGACGGAGTGCTCGCCGATGCCTGCAGTGAACACGAAGGCGTCCAGCCCGCCGAGCACGGCGACATAGGCGCCCACGTATTTCATCATCGCGTACACGAAATACTCCACCGCCGCGATCGCCAGCGGATCCTTGCTCTCCTGCAATACCCGCATGTCGTCGCTGCTGCCGGACAGACCGAGCAGCCCGGCGCGCGCGTACAGCATCTTCTCCAACGACGCGTCGTCGAACAACTTGCGGCGCAAGAGGTAGAACAGCACGTCCGCCGGGACGTCGCCCGAGCGCGTTGCCATCGGCAGGCCGGACATGCCGGCAAAGCCCATCGTGGTCTCGACGCTGCGCCCGTCTAGCATGGCGCACATGCTGGCGCCGCCGCCGAGATGCGCGACGATCACGCGCCGCGCCTCGGGTGCGAACTTCGGCACCTGCCGGCTGATGTAGTCGTAGGAGATGCCGTGATAGCCCCAATGGCGCACACCGGCGTCGCGCACGTCCTTCGGGAGTGCATAGGTCTGCGCCACCTCCGGCATCGTTCGATGGAACGAGCTGTCGAAGCAGGCGACCTGCGGCAGGCCCGGGAACTCCGCGGCGAGCGCCCGTGCGCCGCGCACGTTGAAGGTCTGGTGCGACGGCTCCATCGCCGCCAGCGACTCGAGGTAGTCCAGCACGTCGCCTGCGATCCGCACCGGCGCCTCGAAGCGGGTGCCGCCGAGCACCACGCGGTGGCCCGCCGCCACCACCTTCATGCCGGCGACATTGGCTTGTAGCCAGGTGATGACGAAGTGCAGTGCGGTCTCGTGATCGATCGCGTGGCCCTTGCCCCATTCGTGCGCGCCCAGCGATTTGCCGGCTGGGTTCCTGGAGACAAAATGCGGGCCGTCCTCCATGCCGTCGATCTCGCCACGACAGAGCAGGGGCAGCGAACCGGCGGCGTCCACGGCATAGGCGCCGAACTTCAGGCTGGTTGAGCCCGCGTTGATAACGATGATGGCGTCGGTCATGACGGGTTACTCGGCGGGCTCGGGCAGAATGCCGGCGGGATCGCGCGCGAGAGCGTCGGCGTACAGCACGGCAGCCGCGGCCGAGAACCGGCGCGCGGCCGCGCTATCTGCGCGGCTCGTCAGAACCACGGGCACCCGCGCGCCGACGACCAGGCCCGCGGTCTGGGCATCCGCCATGAAGGCAAGGTTCTTGTAGATCATGTTGCCGGCCTCGATGTTCGGCACGACCAGCACGTCCGCTGCGCCCGCCACCGGCGACGAGATTTGCTTGATCTTCGCCGCGTCCGCGTCCACCGCGGCGTCGAGATCGAGCGGCCCGTCGACGATGCCGCCAACGATCTGCCGCCGATCGGCCATCTTGGCCAAGACCGCACCGTCGATCGTTGCCGGCATCTTTGTGTTTACCGTCTCCACTGCGGCCAGCACCGCCACCTTCGGCAACTCGATGCCGAGGGCGCGTGCGAAGCCGATCGCGTTCTGGCAGATGTCGCGCTTCTGGTTGGTGTCGGGCGCGATGTTCAGGGCGACGTCGGTGATGACGACGCGGCGCGCGTAGGTCGGAACCGACATCATCGCGCAATGGCTCAGCAGGCGTCCGGTGCGCAGCTTCGCCTCTTTCTGCATGACCGCGTGCAGTAATATGTCGGTGTGCAGGCTGCCCTTCATCAGCGCCTGTACTTCGCCGGCGCCGGCGGCCATCGCTGCCTTCAGTGCGGAGTCCTCAGTGTCCTCGGCCGCTACGATGCGACAGCCGGAAATGTCGAGCTTCGCAGCCGTAGCAATCTGGCGCAGTTCCTTCTCCGGCCCGAACAGCACCGGCACGATCAGCCCGGCTTCGGCCGCTTCCACGGCGCCGGCAAGCGCCTCGACGCTGCACGGGTACACCACGCCGGTGAGCATCGGCTTCAGCCCGCGGCAGCGCTCCAGCAATCCCTCCAGCCGATGTTCGGGCACCTCGTGCCGCTGCCCCGTCGTAGGCGCCACGACCTCCAGCGCTGCCGTGGCAATCCGCTGTCCCGCCGCATCCGTGCACTGCCCATCGAGCATCACGAGCTTCTCATCCGCGCGCTTCTCCAGCACCACCACTTGAGCCGTCAGCACGGCATCGAGCGGCAGAGGAGCCCGGACTCGTACCGCGACCGAGCGGATGGATGATCCGGGACCGGGCAGGACCGACCCCACCAGCGAGGTCAGAATCGCAGTGATGATCCCGGCCGTGCCGTGCATGTCGCCTGCCTCGGCGAGCGGGCTGACATCGCCGAAGGCGGCGGCCCAGGCACGCACATCGCGCGCCTGCAGGGTGCGCCGCACCGATGCGGAATCGCCGACTTTTATCTCATCGAACGTCTTGTTCTGAACCGACGGCATGGTGCTGTCTCCGGCAATACCGGTGCTGTGCGCGGGCTAATTTGATTTCCTCAGAAGCTGTGCGGAATAGAAAATCAGCCCCGAGATGAAAAATCCCAGCAGGGGCCAAGGCCAATATGCTTGGGGAAGCGATACCCACTCCACGAAGTGCGATGGTTGCAACAAGGCGAAATACGGCGAATGAATGAATCCCAGGAGCGCGCCTAAAACTGCGCCAACCATGCAAACGACGACCCCGGCAATTCGATGTTCGCGCGTCCAATGCAATGGGTTCACGGCCGCCTCCTGCTTCAACCGATGACGTGATAGCCGGCATCGACATAAGCGATGTTTCCGGTGATCGCCTTGGCGGCGTCGCTGACCAGGAACGCGGCGTAAGCACCGACATCATCTGGCGTCACCAAGCGGTGTTCGGGAGCATCGCGGACTGCGCGCTCCAACAGCTCGTCGAAATGCTCGATTCCGGACGCCGCGCGGGTTTTTACCGGACCGGGCGAGAGTGCGTTGACGCGAATCCCCGCCAGCCCGAGCTCGAGGGCCATGTAGCGAACCGCGGCTTCCAGCGCGGCCTTCACCGGCCCCATGACGTTGTAATGCGCGATAGCTTTTTCGGCGCCGTAATAGCTCATCGCCAGCAAGCAACCGCCCGCCGTCATCAGCGGTTCGCTAAGCTTGGCCATCTGCAGGAACGATTGCACCGAGACCTGCATGGCGACGGCGAATCCCTCGGAGGAGCAGTCGGTGATGCGCCCGTGCAGATCTTCCTTGCGAGCATAGGCTATAGAGTGCTGCACGAAATCGATGTGGCCCCAATCCTTTGCGATGCGTTCGTAAACGGCTTCGAGTTGGCCTGGCACCGTGACATCGCACGGCATGAAGATCTCGCTCTGCAGTGCTGCCGCCAGCGGACGAACAAAGAGCTCCGCCTTCGTGTTGAGATAGGTGATCGCCAAGTCGGCGCCCGCGGCGCGGAAGTGGCGAGCGCAGCCATGGGCAAGACTGTGCTCATTGGCGATGCCGATGATGAGTCCCTTCTTACCGCTGAGCGTGCTCACGACGGTCTCCTCGCGCGTAATCGGCCCATGCCGTCGGCACGCCGCCTCCTTGCGTCGGAACCCGACCGCATCCCGTTCAGCGCGACACCGCGGCGGTCCGGGCAGTTGCTTTGGCGGCGGAGGTTTGGCCGCGCCTCGTGGCAGCAACTGGCTTCTCGACCGGCGACGCCAGCACCTGCGACAGTTGCGTCAGGCGATCGCGCTCGGCGGCGTTCGGGAGATCGTCTGCGCCAACGATTGCCTGCACCTGTTTCAGCAGATTCTTCCGCGCGTTCCCATCCGGCACGAGCGACGCAAGCGCCTCCACCGCCCGCTCACCTTCGAGCTGCAGTACGAAGAACTGCTCCCGCACCATCACTTTGAAATCGGCAAGCGAGAGGTGCATCAGCCGCTGGCGCGCGACGTTCAGCGCGAGCGCACCGCGCTGGTCTAACATCCGCTCGCCTGCGGTGACGTACAGCACTGCCCGGGTCAGTGCTTCATCGAACCCGCCGGTCAGCAGCTTCGCTGCGTACGCGTCCGCCTGGGCCTGTCGTGCCGCCAGCTTTTCGGGCGAAGTGCCGGGGAACGTCCGCACCTCGCTGCGGTCGTTGAGGCCGAGAAGCGCCTGCACGAATGGCGAACCATAGAAGCAGAAGAATGTCTGCTCGACCAAGTGGTCCCGCGCTTCGCGATAGCCATCAAGGGCGGCAATGATTTGATCCGAAACCTGTGCCTGCAGCGCGAGGAATGGATTGTCCTTGGCCGCTGGAGTGCGGAATGCGGAGACGCACTCGGCCAGCTTCTGCACGCCCTGCATCCATGGGTTGCCGTCGGCAAAGACCGTGTAGCTGAGCCTGAGCGGGTTCATGGCTTCGGCCAAATCCGCCGCCGGCTGGCTGGCGAACGCGCGCACAATGGGCTGCATGAAGGTGCGGTAGATAGAGAGGTTCAGTTCCGACAGCCGCGCGACGGCGGCGAAGGCGCGGTCGTCCTCGGGGCTGTTGCGCCCGAGCGCGCGGATGTCGTCGAGCGAGCGGGCCTCGAAGCGGGCGATCCAGTCGCCGGTAACGAAGCCGCCCGGGGACATTTCGGCCGGCCGCGGCGACAGGACCATCTCATAGAGACCCGGCGGCAGACAGTCGATCACGTCCATCAACTCGACAAACTCCTCGTCCTCCTTGGCACCGACCTTGGCGGAAACGAAGATGGCGAGATGGCCGATCTTGTGACTCAGGCAGTAGACGATTGTCCGGCCGGTCGCGCGGATGTCGTCGACGTCCCGATAGAGATCGACGATCCAGCCGAGCGTCTGCGGCGGCGGACTGATGTTGTCCTCCGACGAGGTGAAGACGACGATCGGCGAGGTGATATTGCGGACATCGAATGTCGTGCCATTGCTCGACTGCAGCTGGTTTCGGGTCAGCTTGTCGCCAATGAAAAGGTTGTCCACCAGGTACTGCAATTCGTCGCCACCCAGCTGGATGAAGTCGCCCCACCATTTCTCGAATTCGAGGAAGCGCTCCGCTCCGGTGTCGATCGTGGTGTAGATCCCGTACTGCTTGCCCCACAGCCAATTCGCCGGGCCCAGGTTGTCAAAGTTCAATACCAACGAAGTCCCATCGATCTTCCCGTTGCCGAGATCGCTGGCCATTGCGGTGAGCCAGCTGCCGCCGAGGAGGCCGCCGGAATAGCGCATCGGATCTTTCCCGTGCACCCCCTGCCAGTAAGACATGGGCGAGCCGGCGACCAAGCATGGTCCGAATAGGTCCGGCCGCAGCATCGCCACCATCAGCGTCTGGTAGCCCGCCTGGCAGTTGCCGATGGCAAAGGGACGCGGCGCGTCGGGATGGAGCTCGACCACCCGCTCGAAAAACTTCACTTGTCCCTCGACGATGTCTAGGAACTTCTGGCCCGGCGCCGGAACCGCTCCGAAGCCGATGAAGTAGACCGGATGGCCGGCATTCAGCGCGTCCCCGATCTCGCTCTCCGCCTTGAAGCCACCGATGCCCGGTCCCTGGCCGGCCCGCGGGTCCACCACCACGACCGGCCGCTTGCGCGGGTCGATCGCGACTTCCTGCGGCGGCACGATGCGCGAGAGCGCGTAATTGATCGGCCGTTGCAGCGACAAACCATCCATCAGGATTTCATGGCCGAAGCGCAGCACCGTAGCCAACGGCCGTGAAGTGATCTCGATCTCTTCGTTGCCACGCTGCCGCAGCATCTCGAGGAAGAGAACGCTGCGCTGAAAGGCATCGACCACATATTCCGGCCCCGCCGTCATAAGGTTCGCGCAAGACGCTACGACGGGGTTCGGAAACGCGGACAATCTGAGGGTGGACTGGTTCATCGCCACTGCCGGCTTTGACATCAAATCCTCTATTACCTTCATGGCATTGTTCCATCACACTCGATTGGTAGTGAGCGCCTCCTCGCTGATGCTGGGATCTTTCGTTGGATCAGTTTTCGCCCGCGGACGCGAGGTGCGTCTTCCAATAGGCATCCACCTTCTGGCTCTCCTGATCGAACTGGCCGGACGTTGCAAATTTGTCGCTGCTCACCCGAGGCGCGGCGTCCATGGTTCCCTTCGTGCTGTCAAGCACGAGCAGGTTCACGTTCGGAGCTATCTTGAAGTCCGCCCAGGGGACCGGGACGTATTCTTTATCTATCCCGAAAATCCCACCCCGGGAGATCACCAAATAGGCGATGTTGCCTGTCTTCGGACTCAGCACCAGGTCATCGATGCTGCCCAGAGCTTCGTTCTGCGGGTCGCGCACGTCGGTACCGAGCAACTCGTCGGATCGGAACGAGGTTGTCTTGCTCGTTACTGGCTTCGCGGCAGCAATCTGGTTCTGGCGCCAGTGCGGCAGGTCGGCGATCGGCACGCCTTCACTGTGCATGTCAGCCACGTAGGCTGTATAGATCGTACGGGTCGTGGCGAGCACGTTCTCGCACTGCGGCTGTTGTCCGTGACGGGCGAGAATGTTCGCGGCGGCAACCAGCATCCGGACCTCGTAGCCCGGCCGCGCATCCTGGTAAGCGGCCGCGGCCACCGCGGGGTAGCCGCCCATCGGATAGCCGTATCCGTAGCCGTCCATTGGATAGCCGAACCCGTAACCGGCGCCGCCCAGCCAATATCCGTCCTTTCCCATCTGAGTGTCGAAGGCGCGCAGGTCGTTCAGACACTTTTCCGCGGGCTTGACGGCGGCGACGGTCTTCATACTGGCAGGCGGATGATTTACCGTGCCAGTCACTGGAGGCGCAGCCGCGAGCAGCGGCGCGGCAACTCCAAGACATGCCCATGCCGCTACGGAGCCGGCTAGAATCGAGCGTTTCATGTATTCTCTCCTTAGGTTACGGTTTGGACCCGACGTTTACCTGGGCTGACCCCGGCTACTCGATCGTCATCGATCAGAACTCAGCGAAGGCATCGGCGTGGAAACCGTGCTGGAGGCCGGCGCATGAGCGTCCTCGTCCGGCGCCGGCGGTTGGCGACTTGCCACGATCAATTGGGCGCTTAGCATGAAGGCCACGTTGATAGCGATCATGCGTGTCGCCAAATCGTGCCGATCGTATTGCGACGCGGCATGCCGCATCAGACTCGGAAACTACCTAGACCGCTCGCCTGCCATCACGAAGCGATCGAGTGGACGTCCTCCTGCGCTGGGCTTGGCTTAGGACAATTCGCTCAAGCTACGCGCGAACTTGCCGAGAGCTGTTCTCCGCTCGGTTCGTGAGTAGCCGCCGATCTCGAGAAACGGGGCAAGCCCTACGCGATCGACAGCACGCACATTAAGGCGCACCGCTCGGCGGCCGGCGGAAAAGGGGGGCCTTCAGGCAAGCGCTCGGCAAATCGCGCGGCGGCTGCACCAGCAAGCTCCACGCGCTCACGGACGAAAAGGGTCGGCCGCGCGTCCTCATCCTGACCGCCGGCAACATCAACGACATCACCGTTGCGGCGAGCCTTCTCGACCGCGCCGGACCGATCCGGCGGCTCGTCGCCGATCGCGCCTATGACGCCGACCATCTGCGCCATCGGCTCGCCCAACAGCGAGCTGAGGCCGTGATCCCCTCGACGACCTCCCGCCGCAAGCCCATTCCGTATGACAAGCGGCTCTACAAAACGCGCAATCGCATCGAGCGCATGTGGTGCCGGATCAAGGACTGGCGTCGTGTCGCCACCCGCTACGACAAGCTCGCCCGCAACTATCTCAGCGGCGCCCACCTCGCCGCTATCTTCACATGCTGGGTCAATTGAGTCCGGACCCTAAGGCTGAAAAGCTGGATGTCCGCCGGCGCGAGAGTGATTCCACTCGCAACGGCAGCGATCGCGGCGGCACGGTCACTAACGGCATCGCCGACATGTGTTGCTCCCACGGCCAGCTCGCAATTTTCCGCTCCTGGCACGAACGCAAAGTGCTGCCGTGTCTGCCTTGCTCCGGCTTATGAAGCATAGGCGGACGTAATGCGGACATCGCCCGACTGGTGCTCTTGACCCAGAACGGAGATTGGGGCTGGAGTGTCGTGCTGGGCGCGAGAGGCCAGTCAGATACGTCCCTGACATGCTGGTCTAATGTCCGTTGAATTTGACCTCGCCGAGCCCGCTCACGTCGTACCCGCCGAACCCGTTGGCGCGATCCACGAGTGCGGGGCTACGTGCGAAACGAAAAAGAGTCTGCACGGCTGGTTCGAAGTAATCGCGGCACCGCATTGCGAGATCGAAGCGCTCGACATGGAGCGGAATGAAGTCGAGACTGAACCGCTTCGCTACGGCCCGAATGGCAAGCCCGCAATCGACCTTTCGATCAAGCACCGACAGCGCAAGATCCGTCTCGGTGAGGCAGGCGGGGTCGACGAGATTGATGTCGCCGGGCGCCATGCCTACCCGCTTCAGCAGGTGGGCGAGCAGGATATGCGCTCCTGCCCCCTCTTGACGGCGGGCGACCCGCACCTTCTTTCGCTTGAGATCGGCGAGTCCTCGGATTCCTCGAGGATTGCCTGGCGCGACAACAAGCCCCTGCTCGCGCCGCGCCCACTCGATCAGGACAAGATGGCTGACTGTGCCGAGCGAGCGGACCGCCGACACATTGTATGTGCCATCGGAGCCAATCATATGGATTCCGGCGAGAAGCGCTTTTCCCTCGGCCCACCGAGCCAGCCCATCAGCGCTTCCGACCGTGAGCAACGCCAGCCCGCAGCCTGACTCGCGCACCGCCCATTCCACCAGCGGATCGTGGCTTCCCGCCAACACCATCGGGGCGTCGGCAGGCTGCGGTCCCGCGTATTCGACGTGCTGCTCGATCCACAGATCCACCATCCGCCGAGGAAAGAGCAGCTTTCCCGTCATGCGCGCGCAAGGAATTTCCTTGCTGCGTACGAGTTCGTAGATCTTGCGCTGTTTGAGGCGGAGATAGTCCGCCACCTCCGCAGTCGTCATCAGGTCCGGCATCGGGCGGATCCCCTGCAGATAACTGCACTAGTATGCAGTATTTCCGAGCCAGGCAAATTCGGTATTTTCCTGCATACTGACACGCCAAAGCAAAGAGGGGCCGATGAGGGAATGATGCTGCCGAGGCGGGGTTTATTGGCGCTGGCCGGGCTCGTCGAGGTCGGCTGTTGCGCAGCTACGGCTGCGAGCGCCGAGACGCTCACGATCTACGCCGCGGGAACGCTGGCCGGACCGTTCCGCGAGATCGATGCGCTGTTCGAGAAGGCCAATTCCGGCGTCACCGTCGAACCCCAATTCGGCGGCAGCGTCATGATGGCGAAACGAATTACCGATCTCCACCAGCAAGCGGACATTCTCGCTGTCGCCGATTACAGCGTGATTCCCAAATATCTCTTCACGCAGGACGGCAAACCGGCGCTGGCCAATTGGTACGTGGGATTCGCGCGGAACGCGGTCACCTTCGTCTACACGCCCAAGAGCAAGGGCGCGCACGATATCTCCGCGCGGAACTGGTACGAGGTCCTGTCCGGCCCCGGTGTCGAGATCGGCCGATCCAATCCCGATACCGATCCCTCGGGCTACCAGACCTTGCAGATGCTGGCGCTCGCAGAGACCTATTACAAAATGCCGGGGCTCGCCGAGCGCGTCCTTGCGAACGCGCCGCCGCGCAACATCCGCGACACCGAGACCGAGCTCGTCGCGGCCCTGCAGCTCGGCCAGATCGACTATCTCGCGATCTATGGCTCGGACGCTCTCCAGCATAAGTTGCAAAGCCTAGACCTGCCGCCCGAGATCGATCTGAGCGATCCAGCGCGCGCACAGGCTTATGCGGCGGGGATCGCGCATACCAAGAACGGCGATCTGCCCGGCAAGCCCATCGTCTATGCGGCCACCATACCGGCGGGCGCGCCCAACGCCCCGCTCGCGGCGAAATACCTTGCCTTGCTGCTCGGTCCCGAGGGCCAAGCGGTGATCGCGCGCGACGGGTTCGGCGCGATGAGCCCGCCGCTCGCCGTCAATCCCAAGGGCGCGCCATCCGCGATCGAGGCGCTGGTCAAGCCGTGGCCCGGCTCCTGAGCGGACGGCCGATGGCGGCGATCGCCCGCGATGATCCGGTGGCGGAGCCGCGCTCGCGGGCCTCCTCGCTGCCGCTCTATCTCGTCTTCTGGCTGCTCGGCGGCGTGTTGCTCGCGATCGTGGTGCTACCGCTCGCGCGGCTTGCGGTCGAGCCCTCGCTTGCGAGCCTCATCGCGGCGGCGCGCGATGTGGAGGTGCGCCAGGCGCTGGGGCTCAGCGTCCTCGGTGCCTTCCTCGCGGCGCTTGTCTCCGCGCTTCTGGGCGTGCCGCTCGCTTATGTCCTCGCTCGGGGCCGCTTTCGCGGACGCGCCGTCGTCGCCACGCTCGTCGACCTGCCTTTGAGCGTGCCGCATACCGTCGCCGGCATTGCGCTGCTCATGGTGTTCGGCCGACAGGGCATCATCGGCGCGCCTGCCGAGGCGCTCTTGGGCTTGCGTTTCTGGGCCACGCTCGCCGGCATCGTCGTGGCAATGGTGTTCGTGGCGGCGCCTTACACGGTGAACTCGGCCCGCATCGGGTTCGAGACGGTGGACCCGCGGCTCGAGATGGTGGCGCGTACGCTCGGCCTCGGACCCTGGCGCGTCCTCTGGCGCATCACCCTGCCGCTTGCCTGGCGCGGCATCGCGACCGGCCTCACCCTGACCTTCGCGCGCTCGATCAGCGAATTCGCTGCGGTTGCGATCCTGGTCTATTACCCGATGACGGCGCCGGTGAAGATCTACGAGCTGTTCCTGCGGTTCGGGCTCAACGAGGCGGCCGCGGCGGCGGTCTTGCTGCTGGCGCTGTCGCTCGCGCTCTTCATCCTGTTCCGGCAATTCGCCTACGGCGCGGCCGCGGCGCGTGCGGGGCGATGAGCGCGCCGGGTCTCGAGGTCGCCGACATTTCCCTGCGCCTCGGGTCGTTCGCGCTCAAGGACGTGAGCTTTGCTGTCGCTCCCGACGAGATTCTGGTTCTGCTCGGCGTGAACGGCGCGGGAAAATCGGTCTGCCTCGAGACGATCGCGGGCTTTCACCGGCCCTCGAGCGGCCGCATCCTCGTCTCCGGCCGCGATATCACCGAGCATCGACCCGAGAAGCGGCACGTCGCCTTCCTGCTTCAGGATTTTTCGCTTTTCCCGCATCTCTCGATCGCCGAGAACGTGGCGATCGGCGGCGGCGCGGCAAGAGATGCGACTGCGCTGAGCGCCCTGCTGTCGCGCTTTGGCATCGCGCACCTCGCCAACTCGCTCCCCGAACATCTGAGCCCGGGCGAAAAGCAGCGCGCGGCGCTGGCACGCGCGCTTGCGAGCCGACCGAGCCTCTATCTCTTCGACGAGCCCTTCGCCGCGCTCGACGCCGCGACCGCAGAGCGGCTGCGCGACGAGCTCGGCAGTTTCATGCGGCGCACCGGCGTGCCGTCGGTCTTCGTCACGCACGACCGCGCCGAGGCGCTGGCGCTTGCCGACCGCGTCGCGGTGATCGAGCGCGGCGCGATCCACCAGCATGGCCCGGCCGCCGAGGTCTTCGCGCGGCCCGGCAGCCCCGCCATCGCGCGTCTTCTCGGGATGGAGAATATCGTCGAAGGTCTCATCACAGCGGAATCCACCGACCTGCTTCGTGTTTCCGTGGGCGGCACCACCATCGACGTGGCGAAGCGCGCGGCGCAGCCCGCACTGCCGCGCCAGGTCATGCTCTGCATCCGGGCCGAGAACGTCCATCTTGTGCCGCCCCAAGCCGACGCGCAGCGCAATCGACTCCGCGCGCGCGTGGTCGATCTGCGACGGTCGGGGCCGTTATGGAAGGTCGCGCTCGATTGCGGCTTTCCGCTCATCGCCTACGCGTTGCCGCAGACCGTGCGCGCGGCGGCGCTCGCTGCCGGCGGCCCGGTCGACGCCGAAATCGATCCCGGCGCAATTCACCTGTTGGCGGCGTCCGCCTAGAGCAAGGTCGCTTCGAATGGAACCGGCGTTTTCCATTCGAAGCGATGCTCGGTGCCAGCGCACCACGGTCTCGGGTCGTACGACGGCAACGGCATCTAAGACACATGGACTCAACCGTTTGAAGCCTGGCTGGCGCATTCCGGTGCAACTTCGAGTTGCGCCCGCGACTTGAACAAAGAGGCAAGGACCCTAGCGACCAGCTTTGGCATTCCTCATCGATGTAACGCCATCTCTAACGGCACGCGCGCATGGATGGCATTTTCGCATTAGGTCCGCTCTACATCCGCCATCGGAAATACGCGACCGCCGCTACAATTTCGGCCGCGCGCCAAGAACGGACCTTCGGCGCAGCATTTCCTGGAGTGCCGATCGTCGCTTCGGTCCGGCCGGATGACGGTGCGTGGAAAGAACTCGCGCGTTCGGTTTACACCTGTGGACCCTATGCGCGACCTCTGCTAACTAATCCCGCGTGCCGCGACCAGCGATACCCGACGGTAGCGAACGCGCTCAGGTCCGGGAAAGGAACGCCATGGCACCACGAGGACCCGCGGTCTTGGCGTTCGAGGTATTTTTGCTTGTGGTCGCACTTCTCCAGGGCGGAGCGGCGTGGGCGGCGTGCAACGATCCCGCTTGGCTGAAGCAGCCGATCCCTGGCTTCCGACTCGATAGCTGCTCGGCGCGAGACTGGGCCCAGCAGACCGTGGGGCCGCTGCCGTCCGGGAACCGCACGCTCCAGGGGCGAACGGCGGCGTCGAACTACGAGCTTGCCGACGGCGCGCAGCCGCCGACAGGGATCGCGGTGCAGCACAGCGTCCTCGCGGCGCTGAAGGCGATCGGAGCGACGATCGTCTCGGCGGAGGATAACGAGGATCTGGTGGCGGCGAGCCAGACCACGCCGGCGGGAGAGACCTGGTACATCTACACGGCTGGCGGCGGCAATTCGGACGCGCGGACGTCCTTTACGCTGGGGACGCTCGTGGTCGGAGCTCTGGCGCAGGACGTATAGGCGCGGGCGCTCAGCGCACCATTGCCCGGCGCCGGAACTTGCGTCGATCCGCCGTGGCTGGTGCATGGGTTGGCCGTGTTCCAGCGCGTCGATTGCGAGGCGAAGGACTGGGTATCGCAGACGCTGAGCCCGCTGCCGGGCGGGGACAAGACCCTGGAAGGGCGGCAGCTGGTGGTGAGCTACGCGCTGGCCGATGGGGCGCAGCCGATGACCGGGCTTGCGGTACAGCGGAACTTCGTCACGGCGCTGAAGGCGATCGGGGCGACGATCGTCTCGGCGGAGGACAACGAGGATCTGGTGGCGGCGAGCCGGACCACGCCGGCGGGAGAGACCTGGTACATCTACATGGCCGGTGGCGGCAATTCGGACGCCAGGTCGTCGTACGCGCTGACCACATTCGTGATTGCGCCCTTCGTTCAGGAAGTGCAGGCGCGGGCGATGACCGACAAGCTATCGACGAACGCACCGTGCGGCGATCCGCCGTGGCTCGCGCGCGGGCTCGCCGAATTCAAGCTCGGGCAATGCGACGTGCGCGACCGGGACATGGTGGATCTCAACAATCTGCCCGACGGCAACAAGCACCTGGAGGGAATGCGGGTTAGTGTCGACTACGCGGTCGCCGATCCCGCGCGGGTACCCCCGGGAATGATGGTACAACGGAACTTCCGCGCCGCGCTCGGCGCGATCGGAGCGACGCTCGTGTCGGCGCCGGACGACGAGGAACGGGTGGTGGCGACACAGGCGACCCCGGCGGGCGAGACTTGGTACATCTACACGGCCGGTGGCGGCAATTCCGACGCGCGCACGTCCTTTAGGCTGACCACGCTGGTCGTGGGGCCGTTCGTGCAGGAAGTGCAGGCGCAAGCGATGGCCGACGGCGTTCAAGCGCCGGGGAAGGATTGCGCGGACCCGCCTTGGCTCGTGCGCCAATTCGCAAGCTTTCGGCTGAGCGACTGCGGCTACCAGGATTTCGCGCCGCTGACGGTGAAGCTGCCGGACGGCGAGCGGACGCTGGCGGGGCGGGTGCTGGAGACGCATTACACGCTTGCCGATCCGCACGACCGGATCGAAGTCGCGTCGTGGCGGAACTATGTCGAGGCGTTGAAGGCGGTGGGAGCGACCCTGGTCTCCGATCCGCAAGACACGTCGGTGGCGGTGCTATGGCAGAAGGTCGGAGAAGGGGAGTATTGGTACGTCTACCGCAAGGGGGGCGCGAACGCGGAGGCCACCGGCGACTACAGTCTGATAACGCTGCAGGTGGGCGGCCCGCCGCCGAAATCCTGCAAGTTCGAGGTTTACGGCGTGAATTTCGACTTCGACAAATCGGTGCTTCCGCCGGACAGCGAGCCGGTCCTGCAGCAGGTGCTTGCGCTCTTTGTCCGCGACCCAAAGTTCGGCGCGGAGGTCGGCGGGCATACCGACAATGTCGGCCAGCCGACGTACAACCAGAAGCTATCGGAAGCGCGGGCGGCAGCGGTGAAGGCGTGGCTGGTGGCGCACGGCGCGGGGGCCGCGCAGGTGACATCACGCGGGTATGGCGATACGCAACCGCTGGTCCCGAACACGACGGATGCGAACCGGTTCAAGAACCGGCGCGTGGAGCTCAAGCGGAATAACTGCCAGTAGAGATTGGATGGTCTCGTTCCGCGGCGCGCGCTTGCGACGGGCTCTTGCGCCAGCGCGATGGCGCGCTTCACCCCTGAAAAGGTTATGCCCTCTTGGACGACGGGGCAGGGCGGTTCTTCGGGGTCTGAGACGCACCGGATGAGTTTGCTTTTTTCGCCGCGGGAGCCTTTTCTGGCTTCTTGGCTTCGTGGTTCAAACTTTCCTGGCCTTTCGCCTTATCAATTTCAGCGCCAATCGATTTGAGATAGGCGCGGCCGGCGATGGTGATCTCGATGCCATCCCGGTCCTTGCGATAGACCGCAAAACCTTTCTTTTGCAGGCTCGCCGAAGCCGAGCGGTGGCAGACCATCTTGCGCACCTTCTGCGAGAAATACGTATCCGATCCGCCGGGGATGGTCATTGCGGCCTTGCCTTCAGGCTTCAAAACCTCAGCTAGCTCCGCGACCAAATCCGATATTGGCAAAAACCCGTTTGCGGACTTCTCCATAACTTTGAGTGCCGGGATTCGAAGTTCGGCTTCGCTGAACATCCTCGCCATGCCACCCTCCGCCTTACATGATTGAAGCGCTCATGACTCGGCCTCTGAACCGAGTCAAATGCCGCACACCCCGACGCTGATCGATAGAACCGCGAGCATCGATCGCGATGGGTTCTCAGACCGTGATGATCCGATCGAGGTGAAGCTGCCAGTTGGCCCGAACGCCCGCACCCGTGCCGGGAGCTACGCCTGAGAGCCAAGTGCCGGTTCGCTTGCCTTCCCATTCGGCGGGCAGGACCATCCCGCGGACGAAGCGCGTCGTTATCTGGCGCGAGCCCCAGGCAACGACCGTATCCGATCCTGTTTCCCACCACGCATCGCCAGGCATGAGGTCGCGCGCGGATTCTGCGTCCTGCTGCACGTTGAATGTGCCCTCGAGCAGACAGCGAATTCCGGGGCCGGGATGCTGATGCCGGTCGGCGACATGTCCGGCCGGCGAACTGACTTGATCGAGCCGGAAGGCCCAGCGCGTTCCCGCCGCCATGGCGAGCGTGGAAATGACCCGCGACATCCTGAGATTTGATAGAACGCCCTGGCCCTCATGGAGCGCCGGCCCCGTGTTGGGCGGCACGAGATCCCACCGCCAGAGCTGGCTCCATTCTTCGGACGCCGTCATTTGCACGGGCTCGCCGCAATAGGCCGCCTCGCCGGCCTTCATCGTCTGCCCATTGATCGTGACCCGGCCGTGCCGGACATAAAGCAGGCGATGCGCGCCGGGCAGCGACGAGGCTGTCGCACCGCCCACAGCAATTTGGTCGTGGTAGAAATTCAAAGCAAAGGGCATCGCGTATCCTCCGTCCTGATCTGCTCCGGTGCGAAATGGGTCGCCGCCCGCCCGGGCCATGTCGCGCGCGCGATTTTCTCCATTCGCTAACTCGAATTGCCTCGTTCGCCAGAGCCGAGTTTCCGGCTGATGCGCAATCGCAACCGTTCCGCGGTCACGTAGAGGAGCGGGATGACGAAGATGCCGATGACCGATGCGGCGATCATGCCGCCGAAGACCGGCGTTCCCACGGCACGGCGGGTGATGGCGCCCGCTCCGCCGGCAAGGACGAGCGGCAGCAGGCCCAGGATGAAGGCGAAGCTCGTCATCATCACGGGGCGGAATCGCAGGCTCGCCGCCGCGATGGCAGAGCTGTCGAGATCCTTGCCGCGGGCGCGCTGCTCGACCGCAAAGGCGATGATCAGGATCCCATTCTTGGCGGCGAGCGCGACCAGCACGACGAGCCCGATCTGCGCATAGACATCAAAGCTCGCACCCACGAGCGCAATCGAGGCGATCGAGCCGAGCACGGCGATGCTCACCGACAGCAGAACCGGGACGGGGATGTTCCAGCTCTCGTAGAGCGCGACGAGGAACAGGTAGGCAAATAACACGGCAAGCCCGAGGACGATGCCGGTGCGGCCGCCCGCGGCTTTTTCCTGGAGCGCGGTTCCGGTCCACTCGAAGCCGTAGCCGGCGGGCAAGGTCGTGGCCGAGGCGCGCTCCATTGCACCGAGCGCCTGGCCCGAGCTGAAGCCGGGCTTTGCTGCGCCGTTGATCACGGCGGCACGGAATCCGTTGTAGCGCACCACCGCCTGCGGCCCTTGCACCAGCTTTGCCTCGGCCAAGGCGCGGATCGGGACCATCGCACCCTGCGCGTTGCGCACATAGACGCGGTAGATGTCGTCGATGCGTTCGCGCAGCGGCGCGTCGGACTGGACATTGACCTGCCAAGTCCGTCCGAACACATTGAAGTCGTTGACATAGTACGTGCCCATCGTCGATTGCAAGGCGTTGAAGATGTCGGTGATCTTGACGCCGAGCACCTGGGCCTTGTCGCGGTCGATATCGAGATAGACCTGCGGCGTGTCGGCGGCATAGGTGCTGAAGACGCCGCTCAACTCGGGCCGCTGGTTCGCCGCGACAAGCAGGCCACGCATGGTTGCGGCAAGGTCGGCCGGCGGCTGCCCTTGCAGCGCTTCCAGCACATATTGGAACCCGCCGGTATTGCCGAGCCCGAGGATGGGCGGGAGGTTGAACGGGAAGGCGATGGCGCCCTTGATCGCCGCCATTTGCGGGCGCAGCCGCGCGAGGATCGCGGCGGCGCTTTGCGCCCGATCGGTGCGGTCCTCATAAGGCTTGAGGCGGATGACGAAGAACGCCTGGTTCGAGGCGGCGATGTAGTCGATGAAGTTGAGCCCCACCACCGACAGCACGCCTTCGACCCCGGGGATCGGCTTGATGATGTTCTCGACCTGCTCGACCACCGCGGCGGTGCGGTTGATCGAGGCGCCTTCGGGCAGGCGCAGCGCGGCGAAGAGCGCGCCCTGATCCTCCTCGGGCAGGAAGCTCTGCGGCGTCTTGCCGTAGATGAAGGCGGCGCCGCCGAGTGCCGCGACCACGACGACGGCGCTGATCGCGGCAATGCGCACGAAGCGCTGCACCACCGCGACATACCCGTTTCGGGCAAGGTCGATCGTGCCGAGCACGTAGCGCATCGGACCGCGGCTCGTCTCCCCGCGCTTCAGCAGCACCGCGCACAGCGCCGGGCTGAGCGTCAAGGCATTGAGCGCCGAGATCAGCATCGCCACCGACACCGCGACGGCGAATTGCCGGAAGAGCAGGCCGCTGATGCCGGGGATGAAGGCCACCGGAACGAACACCGACAGCAGCACCAGCGTGATCGCGATGATCGGACCGGTGATCTCGGTCATGGCCTTCTTGCAGGCTTCCGGCACCGAGAGTTCCGGCTCCTCCTCGATCACGCGTTCGATGTTCTCGACGACGACGATGGCGTCGTCGACGACGATGCCAATGGCAAGGACAAGCGCCAGGAGCGAGACAGTATTGGCCGTGTATCCCACCGCAAGCAGCACGGCAAAGGTTCCGACGATCGACACCGGCACCGCCACGAGCGGGATGAGCGTCGCCCTGATCTTGCCGAGGAACAGGAACACCACCAGAGTCACGAGCGCGATGGCGATCACCAGCGTGCGGAGCACCTCGCGGATCGTCGCGGTGACGACGACGGTGGTGTCGTAGAACACGTCATAGGCGAGATCGTTGGGGAACCGGACAGCAAGCGTATCGAGGGTCTCGCGAACGTGGCGGGCCACGTCGACGGCATTGGAGCCGGGCGTCTGGTAGACGCCGATGGCGGCAGCCGGCGCGCCGTTGAAGCGGCTGTAGCGGTCCTGCGAGCGCGCGCCCATCTCGACGCGGGCAACGTCCCTGACCCGGACCAGCGAGCCATCGGGCCTGGCGCGCAGGACGATGTTCGCGAATTCCTCCGGCCGCGACAGCCGCCCCTTGGTCTTGATCGTCAGCTGAAGCTGCTGCTCGCTCGTCACCGGCGCCGCGCCGACGCGACCGAGTGCCGCCTGCACGTTCTGGCCCTGCACCGCCGTGATGACGTCGTTCGGCGTCAGATTGAACTCGGTCAGCCGGTCGGGATCGAGCCAGATTCGCAGCGAATAGTCGAGCGGTCCGAACAGGATCGCCTGGCCGACGCCCTCGACGCGCGACAAGGGATCGATGACGTTGATCGTCGCGTAGTTGCTGAGATAGACCGCGTCGTAGGTGTTCTTGGGCGAGTAGATATTGATCACCTGCAGCAGCGCCGAGGATTTCTTGCGGATGGTGAGGCCGGTTCGGTTCACCTCGTCCGGCAGGAGCGGCGTCGCAACCGCGGCGCGATTCTGCACGTTCACCGTATTGATGTCGGGATCGGTGCCGAGCGCGAAGGTGACGGTGAGGCTGTAGGTTCCGTCGGCGCCGCTGGTCGATTGGTAATAGATCGCGTTGTCGATGCCGTTGATCTGTTCCTCGAGCGGCTGCGCCACGGTGGTCTCGATCGTTTCCGCGTCGGCGCCGGGATATGTCGCGGTCAGCGACACCTGGGGCGGCACGATGTCGGGAAACTGCGCGACCGAGATCACGCTGATGGCAATGATGCCGGCCAGCGTGATGACGATGGCGATGACGAAGGCGAGGCGCGGCCGGTCGATGAAGATGGCGGAGAACATGGGGCTCAGTTCCCCGCGGCGATGCTGGCAGCGACGACCTGTCCGGGGCGAACTTTCTGCACCCCCTCGACGATGACGAGCTCGCCCTCCTTGAGGCCGTCAGTCACGACCACGCCGGTGCCCTCTTCGGCCCCCGTGGTGACGCGCCGCATATCGACCTTCTTCGCCGCATCGACCACCAGGACATAGCTCCCGGCCTGGTCGATCTGGATGGCGGCTTGCGGAATCACCAGCGCCGTTTGCGGCGTCCCCGCCTCGACCAGGACTCCGACGACGCCGCCGGCGACCAGCAGCCCTTGCGGGTTGGGAAGCTGTGCCCGCACCGCCACGGTGTCGGAACTGCCGCTCACCTGGATATCGAGGAAATTGCTCTCTCCCGTCGCCGCGTAGAGGCTGCCGTCGGGCATCCGCACGCGAACGGCGACATGCCCGTTCTTGTCGCTGAGCTCGGCGATTCGGCGCTTGTAGTCGAGCACTTCGCGCTCGCTCGCCTGGAAGATCACGTAGATCGGGTCCTGGCTCACGATCGTCGCGAGCGTCCCGGAGGACGGGCTGACCAGATTGCCGACGGTGAAGTTGGCGAGGCCGATCCGCCCGTCGATGGGCGCGTGAATCTCGGTGTAGCGGAGATTGATCTGCGCCTGCTCGAGTGCGGCCTGGGCCTCAAGCACGTCGGCCTGCGCCGCGGCCTCGTCGGCGACGCGCTGATCGACCGTCGCCTGGGAGATGTTCTGGTTGCGCACCAGCTCCTTGCCACGGGCCAATTGCAGCACGGCATTGGCCTCGGTCGCCTTGGCCTTGGCGAGATTGGCGTTCTGCTGCTCGACCGCGGCCTTGTAGGTGTCCTGTTCGATCCGGAACAGCAGGTCGCCGGTCTTGACGAACTGGCCTTCGGTGAAGAGGCGCTGCTCGATGAAGCCCGGAACGCGCGCGACGATGTCGACCTTGTCGATCGGCGTGACGCGGCCGACGAAATCCGCGGTCTCCCTTATCTCGCGGCTCGCCACCGGAACCACGGTGACCGTGGGCGCCGGCGGCGCCTGAGCCAGCACCTCACCCCCATAAGGGAAGAGAGCCAACGCCGCCAGAGCAAGCGTCCGGCTCACCACGATTTTCCGCCCGAGCATCGATGCTCCCCTTTTGATTGAACATCACATTCTCGCGATCGCCCG
The DNA here is from genome assembly GCA_963729295.1 of uncultured Alphaproteobacteria bacterium. Classification (GTDB taxonomy): domain Bacteria; phylum Pseudomonadota; class Alphaproteobacteria; order ATCC43930; family CGMCC-115725; genus DATJLY01. The sequence goes on along the minus strand of CAVSNJ010000004.1, from coordinate 248,888 downwards.
GTCACGGCATGGCTGCCATGGCGTCCGTAATTTGGGGCGTTCGATCACACAGTGCAATCGAGCACGCGCACGGTCATATCCTCTCCCTTACTCGAGCCGTCGCGCTGCTTCCTCGACCATGCTCAGATCGGCATAATCTTTGGCGACCACGTCGCCCTTGATGAACCCGAGTGCGCGCATCACGCCAATGTTTCGTTGCAGAGAATCCAAATTCGGATGCAGGTCCGGATCACGATAAAAATCGTCCTTGGTGAAGATGTAGCTCGCAAAATCCTCGGGCGGCTGCTTCGTCAGGCGCGCGACGATGGCGACGACCTCGTCATGGTTCGCCGGGTCATGGAACCAACGCACGCTCGCCATCATGTCCTCGAAGAAATCGACGAGCGCCGCGCGGTTCTTCGCGACAAACCCGGCGCGGGACGCCATCACCGTCATCTGCGATGGCCCGAGCGCATCGTGCGTCGTGAACAGCGTATGCGCCGCCGCCTTCATGGCGGGCGTGCTGACATAGGGTTCTGCGCCGATGATGAGATCGACCTTCCCGCCCAACAGCATGGCGGCCATGTTGGCGTAGTCAGTTTCGATGACGGTGTAGTCGCGCCGGTCGTCGAGTCCGTGCTGTTTCAGCATCCAGCGCATCGCCATGTCGTAAGCGCCGCCCGCGCCGTTCGATTCGACCACGCGGCCTTTCAAATCCTCGATGCGCGTGATCCCGCCGCCGTTCCTGACGAGGAACGGGACCGAGCGGTGGCCGTCGACGCCGTCCTGCCCGCCATCGGCGACGATGCGGATGTCCGTCATGTTCGCATTCTCGACCGCAAGCGCGAAGGTCGAATAGGCAATCGAAATGATCTCCGCCTCGCCGGCCGCGAGCGCCGACAGTTCGAGCGAGGTGCTGCGGAAATGGCTGGGCTCCAGCAAGTAGGATTGGCCGTAATGCTTCAGCACCGCCGTCTTCTCGAGCACCATCGGGCTGTAGCCGCTGGTGATGACGGTATAGCCGGTGCGGATGGTGACCGGCTCGGCCGCGTGCGCCATGCCGGCGGCGAGCGCGAGCGCGGCCAGGGTCAGCGCGCACCTCAATGCTCCAACGGATCGGGACGGAGTTCCCATCGGATAGGGAATCCTTCTCGAAATCGCTCTCCAAGCCGGGCTTTCGAGATCGTCGCGCATGCGCCAAAGCTAGCGCGGCTTCTATTTCGGCGAAACCAGCTTACGCAGCAAGGTCGGAACAATTCCCTGCAGAATCCGCTGCTCGCGGGGAATTGGCCTCGGAGAAGGGATCGCCCTAGACTGCCGCCACCGCCACCACGTCCTTGAGTACGGGAGCATTCCGATGGCGACGCAGCGGATCAGCTATGTGCGGCTCGACGACATGGACGCCGAGATGCGGCGCGAGATGGAGCGGTGCCGGCGCGAGGGAACGCCCCGGCCGGAGAGCTCGGCGGTGCGGGCGCACGTGCCGGCCTGCTTCTGGTTCTTCGCCAATTCCTGGCGCGACATTTACCGGAACGGCATTCTCGACCACGCGATCAAGGAACTGTGCCGGCTCTACGTGTCGCGCTCGGTGCAATGCGAGTATTGCGGCAACCAGCGCTCGGTGAAGGCAACCAACGCCCGCGCGATCAACGAGGAGCAGGTGCTCGATCTCCTCAATTTCGAGGCATCGACGCGCTATGACGAACGCCAGAAGGCGGCGCTCGCCTATGCCGAGGCGATCGCCTGGCATCTCGACACGGACGACGCATTCTGGAGCCGGCTCAATCGGCATTTCAGCGAGGCCGAGCTGGTCGAGCTCGGCTGCATGATCGGCTTGACGCTCGGCCAGCAGAGCTGGCTCAGGCTGCTCAACATCGAGCATCACCAGGTGCTCGCCGGCACGAGCGCCTCGATGGCGCCGGGCTTCGAGGATGCGGCGCGCCTCGGCGAGGCGAAGTCGAACGCCGATTACTGGGCCAAGGGCGAGCCCGAACCCGCGGCGGCGGTGGCGCGTCAGGGGCACGCGCACTAGACCAGGCTATCGGGCCATGGGCGAAGCCAGCGCCATTCCCGTCCAGAGAACAGGTTTTCCGACGGAAGCCGAATACGCTCCTCGACCGGCCTTTGATTTGCGGAGTGGTCTGATGTAAATGCCGGCACGCGCGGAGCTCGTCGATGGAACGCCAGAGATTCGGCAATTCTGATCTTTCGGTGTCGAGCATCGGTCTCGGCTGCTATGGCATGTCGGGCGTCTATGGTCCCGCCGACGACGCGGAATCGATCGCCACCATTCGCCACGCGCTCGATCTCGGAGTGAATTTTCTCGACACGTCGGCCAGCTACGGCCAAGGCCACAATCACCGCTTGATTCGCGATGCGGTGCGCGGCCGCAGGCATGACGTGGTCATCCATTCGAAGAGCGGCAGCCCGCGCGGCGGCAGCCCGGACTCCGTGCGCGGCGGCGGCGATCCGCGTTATCTGCGTCAAACCTGCGAGCAGAGCTTGACGAATCTCGGCATCGAAACGCTCGACGTCTTCTGCATGTCTCGGGTCGATCCGAACGTGCCGGTCGAGGAAAGCGTGGGCGGGATGGCCGAGCTCGTCAAGGAAGGCAAGACCCGTTTCATCTCGCTCTCTGAGTGCTCGGCCGCGTCGCTCAAGCGCGGCAGCGCCGTCCATCCGCTCGTCTCGCTGCAGATGGAATATTCGCTGTTCTCGCGCGACGCCGAAGAGCAGGGCCAGATCAACGCCTGCAAGGAACTTGGCGCGGCGATGATGGCTTATGCCGTGCTCGGGCGCGGGATGCTGAGCGCCCGGTTTCCCAAGGTCGAGGAATTGGCGGCGAACGACGTTCGCGCGCACTTGCCCCGATTTCACGAGGCCAATATCGCGAAGAACCTCGAGCTGCGCGCGGCGCTCGAAGCCATCGCGCGCCGGAAGAACGTGACACTCGCCCAGCTCGCCATCGCCTGGCCCATCGCCCAGGGCAAGCGCGCGGGCGTCTTCATCGTGGCGATACCCGGTGCGAAATCGCGCCAGCACCTGGCGGAGAATGTGCGCGCCGCCGAAATCGTGCTCACGGCAGACGATCTCGCCGAAATCGACCGCATCGTACCACCCGGCGCCGCATGCGGCACGCGCTACCCGGCCGGACAAATGCACCGATTAAACGTGTGAGGCGCGAGTCCCGACGCCGAACCCCCGGCTGTTCTCGCGCTCAGCGCCGCCACACTTCCCTGGCGATCTCGACCACGTGGGCGAGCTTCCGCCATTGCTGGTCCTCGCTCAGCTCGTTCCCTTCCTCGGTGCTGGCGAAGCCGCATTGCGGGCTCAGATGCAGCCGGTCGAGATCGACATAGCGCGTCGCCTCGCCGATCCGGCGCTTGATCGCGTCCTTCGGTTCGAGTGCCGCGAGCTTGCTGCTGATGAGGCCGAGCACGACGGATTTGTTCTTTGGCATGAAGCGCAGCGGCTCCAGGCCGCCAGCCCGCTCGCTCTCGTATTCGAGGAAGAAGCCGTCGACCGGCACCGTATTGAATAGGATGTCGGCGACTGCCTCCCAGCTTCCCTCCGAAAGCCAGGTCGAGCGGAAATTGCCGCGGCAGCTGTGCATGGTGATCGCCATGCCCGGCGGCCGGTGCGCCAATGAGTCTGCGAGCAGCCGCGCGAAGGCGCGCAAGGTCCAGTCGGGATCGTCGCCCTGCCCGCGCAGCTTCTGCTGCACGACCGGATCGCACAGGAACGCGAAATTGCAGTCGTCGATCTGGAGATAGCTGCATCCCGCGGCGGCAAACGCGGCGAGCGCCTTCTGATACGTCAACGCGAGATCGGCGAAGAGCGGCTCCAATCCGGAATAGACGTCGCGGCCGACAATGGTGCGCCAGTCGCGCGTCGTTCCTGCCATGTGTGTCGGTGAGGGAATGCACATCTTCGCCGTCACGCGCGCGGCGCGCTTCACGAAGGCAAAATGATCGAGCATCGGGTGGCGGCCGAACCCGACCTTGCCGACCACCTTGAGGCCGGTCGGCCGCGTGAGCATGCCCTTGAACTGCACGCCGGCGGCGGCCTCCGTCCGCGCTACGCCTTCGAGGCCGCCGAGGAAATCCCAATGCCAGGATGAGCGCCGCAGCTCGCCATCCGTCACCGCCTCGAGCCCGACCTCTTCCTGGCGCGCGATCATGCGCTCGATCGCCGCGTCCTCGATCGCGGCGAGGCCAGCCTCATCGAGCTTGCCCTCGGCGTGGCGCGCACGCGCGTCCTTCACCACGGCGGGGCGCAGCAGGCTGCCGACATGGTCGGCGCGGAAAGGCGGAGCGTTCGTCGGCATCGCGACCTCGCGAAGGATCAGCGATCCTCGTAAGCCACGCCCGCCGAAAGCGCAAGTGCAGGCCCCGCAGTCACCAAGTCGGATCGTTCCCGATCGCCGGCATCAAGCGCCCGCGCCGCCGCTCCCGCTTCGTGCGATCAATGATGCGCCCACCACTGGTCGCTCGCGCGCCAGCCCGAATCCTGGTCTTCGTCGTGGCGCCGCTGGTAGAAGTGCGCGGCATTATCCTTGCGCCATGCCTCTTCTTCTCTGGCATCGCGCCATTTGTGCCACTGGTGGTCACGGTCCCAATATCCGTCGCTATAGCCGAATGCGATGCTCGGGTTTACGGTAACGTCGACACTCTGGGCCGCCGCTTGCGGCGAAATCGCGGCGAGCGGCGCCGCAGCAAAGGCCAAAGCCACAAGGGCAATCTTGATGTTCGGTCGCATGCGCGTTCCTCGGTTGGAGACTCTTGAGGTCCAACGAGGCAATTCGCGGGCGAGTTCCAAAGCGGCGAGCGACGGCATCCATCCCTGAGCGATCGAAAGGTTCACGCCCGTGCGGGTCATTATCGCCATTCTGAGTGTCATCGGCATTCTTAGCGTCGCGGCGCTCGTGCTCTACCTCGATTACGGCACCGTGGCGCCGTGCGGCATATTGCGCGAGCGCATCCGGCAGCAGGCCGTTCGCGAAGGCGGACAGCTCGGCAGCTTCGTCGCGACGGCGATCCCCGACAACGTGCTCGACGGCCTCATCGCGTCGCAATACGGCGCGCTAACGCCGGGACACTGCATCAATCTCGTCGTCAACGGGCTGCCCGAGCAGCCGCATATCAATTTGCAGCAACCGGGCCAATAACCGCGCCTTTCCCCAGCCCCGCGAGCTCAGCGCTTCTTCGTCTTCCGTGGCTCGGCACGAGCTTCGATGAAGTGGCGAATGCGCCGCGCGCACTCGGCGAAGAACGAGGCGCTGGGGCGCCGCGGCTCGTCCAAACGGTCGGCGAGCAGACCGTGCGCCGCCGTGGCGATGCCGGGCGCCAGCTCAGCAATCTCCATCCGCTCAGGCGCGAGCAGAAGCAGATCGGTGAGATCGCCGTGCTTCCCGCTCACGGTCTGACGGCCCCGGTAGGGCGAGATCAGGCTGCCCGTCAGCGATCCAATGTCCCTTTTGCGCGCCACGTGCCATCCCGCGCCAAGTGTCCGGCGCTCGACCCTAGGGCCGAGGCGGTAAAGAGTCTGCTTCCGCCCCGCAGCGCCGGCCCCGTGCGGCGCAGGCGATTGTTCTGATTGTGTTCCCGAGAGCCCCGCGCCGGGGGATGTATGGAGTTTCCGGTGCGTAATCATAAAAGTACCGATCGCACCTTGAGCCTGCGGGGGAACAGGATGCCGTCACGAACGATCGATCGCCGCGCCCTCTTGCGCTGGACGGCGGGGGTGGGGCTCGGCGCGAGCCTGCCATTCCGCCGCGCCGCGGCCGAGCCCGAGCCCGAGCCCGACAAAGCCTTGTCGCGCGCCGCGTATTTTTCGACGACCCCGATTACCGCGGCGTCAGCATCAGCCCGGACGGCAAGCATCTGGCTTACCAGGCGCCGCTCGCGGGCGTGCGCAATCTCTTTGTCGCACCCATCGATGCGCCACAATCGGCGCACCCGGTGACCCATGCGAGCGAGCGCGACATCGGCGGCGAATATCATTGGGCGCACAACAATCGCCAGCTCATCTTCTTCCAGGACCGCGAGGGCGACGAGAATTGGCGCGCCTCGAGCGTCGATATCGCGACCGGCGTCACGGTTCTGCTGACGCCCGAGAGGGGCGTCCTCTCCTTCGTACAAGAGATCGACCGCAATTTTCCGGACGAGGCGCTCATCGGGCACAACGAGCGCGACAAGCGCTATTTCGACCTCTTCCGCGTCAACCTCGTGAGCGGCAAGAGCGAGCTCTTCTTCCGAAATTTCAATTTCGCCCAGCTCATGACCGATGCGCGCTTCCGACTGCGGCTCGGATGCCGCTTTGCCGCCGACGGCACCTGCGAGGTGTTCGAGCGCACCGAAAGGGGCGCGTGGGAGCTCTTCACGACGGTGCCGATCGGCGATATCGACAGCACCAATTTCCTCGATTTCAGTCGCGACGGCAGAACGCTCTACCTGCTCGACACGCGCGGCCGCGATAAGGCGGCACTCTTCGCCATGGACATGGCGACACGGCAGCAGAAACTTCTCGCCGCGGACGACGAGGCCGACATCGTCGATGTCAGCTTCACCGAGCGCCGGCCGGTCGCGGCGATGGCGATGAAGGCCCGCGCGCGCTGGCATGCGGTCGATGGCGATGCGGCGCAGGACTTGGCGCTTTTGCGCAAGTACGGCGCAGGCGACATCGCGTTCGACAGCCGCAGCCAAGACGACCGCACGGTCGCGGCCTATTTCGAGCGCGACACGGCGAGCGGCGAATATGTTTTGATCGAGCGCGCGAAAGGCGCTGTGCGCCACCTCTATACGCAGCGCCCGAAATTGGCCGACGTGAAGCTCCATCCGTTCGAGCCGGTGACGGTGACCGCACGCGACGGGTTGAAGCTCCAGGCCTATCTGACGCGGCCCGATACTGCGGCAGGCGCCAAGCCGCCGCTCGTGCTCGTGATCCATGGTGGGCCCTATGCGCGCGACTGGTGGGGCTTCAACGCCACCCATCAATGGCTCGCCGATCGCGGCTATGCCGCACTTTCGGTCAACTATCGCGGCTCGACCGGATTCGGCAAAGCCTTCGTCGCGGCGGCCGATCACGAATGGGGCGGCCGCATGCACGACGATCTGATCGACACGCTCGACTGGGCGCTCGCCAACGGCCTCGCCGACCCGAAGCGCGTGGGCTTCCTTGGCGGCAGCTATGGCGGCTATTCGGCGCTGATAGCGGCGACCAAGACGCCCGACCGCTTCACCTGCATCGTCGATCTCTTCGGCGTCTCCAATCTCTTGACCTTCATGGCGACGATCCCGCCCTATTGGGGGCCGTGGTTCAGCGTCTGGAAGAACCGGCTCGCCGATCCCGCGACCGAGGCGGGCCGCGCGTTCCTCGCCGACCGCTCGCCCTTGACGCATATCGACCGCGCGGAAAAGCCGATTCTGATCGCACAGGGCTTGCAGGACGTGCGGGTGGTGCGCGCGGAATCGGAACAGATGGTGGCGGCCTTGCAGAAAAAAGGCGTGCCGGTCACCTACATCACCTTCGCCGACGAGGGGCACGGCTTCGTGCGGCCGGAGAACCGGCTTGCCTGCAACGCCGTGATCGAGGCATTTCTCGCGAAGCACCTCGGCGGCCGCTGCGAGCCGGTCGGCGCCGATTTCGCGGGCTCGTCGATCAAGATCGAGGCGGGCGGCGAACTAGTGCCGGGCCTGCCGGGCTGAGGGCGCGCCGCTATTTCAAACGCGCGCCCGCTTCCTTGACGATGCTGAGATCGGCGTATTTCGCGACGTTGAGATTCGCTTTGACGAAACCCAGATCGTGCGCCACCGCGATATTGCGCTGCGTCGCTTCGAGATTGGGCAGCGCCCACGGGTCGCGATAGGTGTCGGTCTTGGTGAAGGCCCAGTCGTAGAGCGCGGCCGGCTGCTTCGTGAAATTGGTGACGATCGCGACCGCCTCGGCGTGATTCGCCGGGTCGAGATAGAAATGGCGGGCGCGGATCACGTCCTCCATGAAATCGACCATCGCCGCGCGGTTCTTTTTCAGGAACCCGGTGCGCGCCGCCCACAGCAGAACCTGCGTCACGCCGGTATAGTCCTTCTGCACGAAGAGCGTGCGGCTGATCTTGATGAGCGCGGGATCGAGGCTGAATGGGATCGCGCCCGGGATCAGATCGACCTTGTGATCGGCGAGCTCGGCCTTCATGTTCGGCAGCGCCACCTCGACGATGCTGTAGTCGCGGTTCGCCTCGAGATGGTGCGCCTTCAAGGCGATGCGCATGGCGAGGTCGTTGCCGCCGCCGATGGCGCTCGTCGCCGCAACCTTGCCGCGCAGATCCTCGATCTTCTTGTAGGGGCTGTCCTTCAGCACCAGGAAATGATCGCTGAAATAGCCTTTGACGCCGTCCTGGAAATCGTCGGCGACGATGCGCAAATCGTCGAGCCCCGCATTCTCGACGGCAATCGCGAAGGTCGAATAGCTGAGCAAGCCGATATCGAGCTCGCCCGCCGCCATCGCGGTAATCATGGTCGAGGAGCCGTTGTAGTGAATGGGCGCAAGCTCGTAGGACTGGCCCAGATGCTTCGCTATGCCGGGCTTGGCGAACAGGATCGGCGCGAGATTGGTCGGCACCGCGATCCAGGCGATGCTGATTTTCACCGGCTCGGCGCGCGCAGCGGCTGCACCGACGAGCGCGGCCAAAGCCGCGGCCAGCATCGTTCGTATCAAGCGCAAATCATTCCCCCACGCGAAGTTCCATCGAGCGGATAGGCTTCCGGGCGCGAAGAGTCAACCGCGCGGCTCGACCGGCGCGATGAAGCGGGTTAGGCTTTCGCGCACGAGAGTGTTGGAGAGAGGCATGGCGGATATCCCAGGGATCGCGCGGCGCCTTCTGGACGTATACCGCTCGGGCAATCCGATCGCGCCGGTCAGGAGCGAGATCAGCGGCGTCGATCAGGCCTATGCGGTGCAGCGCGCGACGGTCGAGACCTGGCTCGGCCGGGGCCGCAAGCTCGCGGGCCACAAGATCGGCCTCACCTCGCCCGCGGTGCAGGCACAGCTTGGCGTCGGCGAGCCCGATTTCGGCGCGCTCTTCGCCGACATGGTGCTGGCGAACGGCGTCAGCGTGCCGCGCGGCCGCGTGTTGCAGCCGCGCATCGAGGGCGAGATCGCCTTCGTGCTCAAATCCGACCTCGATGGCGACCGCGCCGGAAAGATCACGCCGGCGCAAGTCATCGCCGCGACCGAATATGTGACGCCGGCCATCGAGATCTGCGGCAGCCGCATCGCCAACTGGGACATCCGGATCGAGGACACGATCGCCGACGACGCGTCCTCGGGCCTGATCGTTCTGTCGGGGAAGCGTACGAAACCCGATCTCGCCGCGCTTGGCGCAGCACCGATGCTCTTGCGCAAGAACGACGACACGCCGCTCGAAGGCAGGGGCGATGCGTGCCTTGGCAATCCGGCCAACGCGGTCGCGTGGTTGGGCGAGGCGCTGTTGCGCTATGGCGCGAAGCTCAAGGTCGGCGACATCGTCATGAGCGGCGCCTTGGCGAAGATGCTGTCGGCCGAGCCGGGGAGCCGCTTTGCCGCCGAGTTCGGCGCCCTCGGCAGCGTCTCGGTGTCGTTCGCGCCTTAGGCGCCCCGCGTCTCAATAGGTCGCGCGGCCGCCCGTGATGTCGAACACGGCGCCGGTGCTGAAGCTGCAATCCTCGGAGCAGAGCCACGCCACCAGCGCCGCGATCTCGGCGACCCCGACGAAGCGGCCCTTCGGAATCTTCGACAGCATGAAGGCGATGTGCGTCTCGGTCATCTGGTCGAACAGGTCGGTTTTGGCGACGGCGGGCGCGACGCAATTGACGATGACCTCGGTGCCGGCGAGCTCCTTGCCGAGCGATTTCGTGAGCGCGATGAGCCCGGCCTTGGCGGCGCTGTAGGCGGGCGCGCCGGGATTGCCCTCCTTGCCCGCGACCGACGCCATGTTGACGATGCGGCCATAGTTGCGCGCCATCATGTGCGGCACGAGCGCGCGCGCGCACAGGAAGGCGCCGGTGAGGTCGATGTCGAGGACCCTCTTCCAGTCGGCGAGCGCATATTCCCATGTCGGCACGTTGGGTCCGTTGATGCCGGCGTTGGCGACGAGGATGTCGACCTTGCCGAGTGCCGCGATCGCGGCCGCAGCGGCGGCGGCGACCGAGGCTTCGTCCGCGACATCGACGATGACGGAGTGGGTCCTGCGCCCGAGCCGCGCGGCGGTGGCGGCGAGCGTGGCCGCGTCGCGATCCCAGAGGCTCAAGGTTGCGCCCGAGGCGATGAGGCGCTCGGCGCATGCAAGGCCGATACCCCTTGCGCCGCCTGTGACGACCGCGCTGCGGCCCTCCAGATCGATCCGGTTCATGGCCGCATTTCAGCCGATGACGCCCGCGGGCGCAATCGCGGCGTATCAGCGCCGGCGGGCGCGGAACACGCGCTCGGGCGTCAGCGGCAGATCGCGGATACGGCACTGGGTCGCGTTCGCCACCGCATTGGCGATGGCGGCGGCGACGCCGACGATGCCGCCCTCGCCCACGCCCTTGGCGCCGAAGGGACCGGTGGGCTCCGGATCCTCGACGATCTTCACCGCGATGTCACACGCGACATCGGCCGCGCCCGGAATCTTGTAGTCCATCATGGTCGGCGTCGCGAGCCGGCCGCCGTCCCATGTCATCTCCTCGAAGAGGCCGTAGCCAAGGCCCTGCACGAAGCCGCCCTCGATCTGGCCCTCGACCGCGGCTGGGTTGATGGCGCGGCCGACATCGTGCGCAAGCCACGCGCCGAGGACGCGCACCTGGCCCGTCACGTCGTCGATCTCGACCTCGACCGCCTGAGCGCCGAAGTAATAGATGCCGAGCTTGCTGTAGGGGAATCCCTTCATCATCGTGCGCTTCGGATCGAACGCGGCGCCGTCATAGACGACCGAGTGGGTCCCGATGATCGGCCCGCCGACGCGATAGAGCGAGCGCATGGCGATGTCGCGGAAGCCCAGCTCCTTGCCGCCGACGCCGCTAATGCCGACCTTGCCGCCCGGGCGGAGCTCGAGATCGGCCGGCGCGCATTCGAGCATGTCGGCCGCATGCGCCATGATCTTCGTCGCAAGGTCGTGCGCCGCCCCTGCGACCGCGCGGCCCGCCATGTAGGTGACGCGGCTACCGGCCGTGCCCCAGTTATAAGGACTGGCGTCCGTGTCGGGTGCGATGAGATTGACCTTGTCGATCGCGAGCCCGAGCGAGGCGGCGCAAATCTGCGCCAGCGCCGTGTCGGAGCCCTGGCCGATATCGACGGCGCCGGTGCTGAGCGTGACGCTGCCGTCGTCGATGAGGCGGATGATGGCGCTCGAGCCCATGAGGCCGCAAACATGGCCAAACGCGGCGATGCCGATGCCGCGCCGCTTGCCTTGCGACGCCGCAGCGGCGGCGCTTGCGCGGCGGCGGCGCCAGTCGGATTTTTGGCGCACCCATGCAAGGCACTCATCGAGTCCGCACGAGTTCACCACCTCGCCGCCGACGGCGCGGTCGCCTTTCGCGAGCGCGTTCTTCAGGCGCAGCTCGATCGGGTCAATGCCGAGCTTATCGGCGAGCTCGTCCATCTGCGATTCGCCGGCGAAGGTCGCTTGCGGATTGCCGAAGCCACGAAAGCCCGAGGCGCGCAGCTTGTTGGTATAGACGGCGATCCCATGCGCGCGCAGATGCGGGATGCGATAGGGCCCGCGCGCCATCAGCAGCGCGAATCCCAACACCGCCGGACTCTCGTCGGCGAACGCGCCGCCGTCGCACACGATCTCGGCCTCGCGCGCGACGAGCGTGCCGTCGGATCGCGCGCCGGTGCGCATGCGGATGCGGCTCGCGTGGCGCGAGCGCATCATGGTGAAATCGTCGACGCGCGACAGCACGAGCTTGACCGGCCGCCCCGCCTTCATCGCCAGCGCCACGGCGATCGGCTGCACCGTCGGCTCCATCTTGCCGCCGAAGCCGCCACCGATTCGCGGCGTCACGACCCGGATCCGCGCCATCGGCAGGCGCAGCGCTTCGGCGATCGTCGCCTGCACGCGGTTGATCGACTGGTGCGAGGACCACACCGTCACCTTGCCGGCATCGTCGATCGCGGCAAGCGCGGCGCACGGCTCGAGATAGGTGTGCGCCTGCGCCTGCGTCGAGTATTCGCCTTCGACGATCGCGTCGCATTGCGCCCAGGCGGAGTCGACGTCGCCCTCGGCGATCTCCTGCTCGGTGATGATGTTGCCCTGGGCGCGCGCGTCGAAGATTTTGACGTAGCGCGCCAGATCCTCGTGAATGACCGGAGCGCCGGGTTTTCGCGCCTCGGCCGGATCGAGCACGGGCGTTAGTTCTTCGTACTCAACGGCGATGAGCTCCAAGGCCTTCTGCGCGATCTGGCGGTCCTCCGCCGCGACCGCGGCCACCGCTTCGCCGACATAGCGCACCTTGTCGATGGCGAAGATGGTCTCGTCCTTCACCATCGTGCCGAAATAGACCTCCGGCAGATCGGCCGCGGTGATGACGGCCGCAACGCCGGGCAGAGCGCGCGCGGCCGAGACATCGCACGAACGGATGCGCGCATGCGCATGGGGGCTGCCGAGGATCGCGCCATGGAGCATGTGCGGCAGCGCCATGTCGTCTGTATAGACGGCGCGGCCCGTCACCTTGCCGGCGATCTCGAGGCGCGGCACGCCGCTTCCGACCGGCGCGCGCGTCTCCTCGCTCATCGCCGCTCCTTGGCCGCGACCGCGGCCACCGCGTCGATCATCTTCACATAGCCCGAACAGCGGCAGAGATTGCCGCCGAGCCCATGCCGGATCTCGGCGCTCGTCGGATGCGGGTTCTCATCGAGAAGCGCCCCTGCGGCCAAGATCATGCCGGGAACGCAGAACCCGCACTGCACCGCGCCGTGGTCGATGAAGGATTGCTGTAAGGCAGAGAGGCGACCGTCTTGCTCCAATCCTTCGATCGTGCGCACCGAGCACCCTTCGCACAGCACAGCGAGGACGAGGCATGAATGGACCGCGCGCCCGTCGATGAGCACGGTGCACGCGCCGCACACGCCATGATCGCAGCCGCGCTTCGCCCCCGTGAGGACGAGCCTGTCGCGCAAGAGCTCGAGCAGCGTCACGCGCGTCGCAACATCGACGCGTGTCGGCGCGCCGTTCACCTCGAGCGTCAGCGCGGTGCCGCTCATGCGGGCCTGCCGATGCGCGCGGCCGCCGTCGCGATGGCGCGGTGCACCAGGCCCGGAATGACGAGACGGCGATATTCAGCCGAGCCGCGCACATCGTCCTGCGGATCGCTCGCTTGGGCGAGGAGCGCACCGGCGCGATCGAGCGCGGCATCATCGAGCGCGCTGCCCTCGAGCGCCGCATCGGCCGCATCAGAGCGCACCGGAATGGGCCCGCAGCCGCCGAGCGCCACGCGCGCCAAGGCGCAGCGCCCGCTTTCGACAGCGAGCACGACCGCGACCGACACGGTAGCGAAATCGCCCTCGACGCGCGCGAATTTGAGATAGTGCCCGGTCGAGTTCGACAGCGGCTTCGGCAGCTCGACCGCGACGAGGATTTCGCCTGGGCCAAGGTCGGTGGTCAAAAAATCCTTGAAGAATTCCCGGGCGCGCACGCGACGCGATCCGCCGGGCCCCAAGATTTCGAGGCTCGCATCGGCCGCCACCACGGCGGCGGGATAATCGGCCGCCGCATCGCCATGACAGAGCGCGCCGCCGAGCGTGCCCATAGTACGGATCGCCGGGTGCGCGATCTGCGCCGCCGCCTCGGCAAGGATGCGCTGGCTGCCGGCAAGAGTGGGCGTGGCCGCGAGCTCGCGGTGCGTCGTCATGGCGCCGATGCGGATGCCGTTGCCCGTCGGCGCGATGCCGCGCAGCTCGGCGAGGTCGGCGAGCGCCACGAGCGCGCTCGGCTCGACAAGGTTGGCATTGAGCATTGCCACCAGCGTCTGTCCGCCGGCGATCGGGCGCGCCTCGCGGTCGGAGGCGAGGCACTCGATCGCCTGCGCGAGCGTGCGCGGGCGGAAGAAGGCGATCTCCGGCATCGTTGTGCGGCTCACTCCGCCCAGATCGTCGGCACGAGCCCGCGCTCCTCGAGCGTGCGGCGGAAGCGCAAGGCGCCTTCGACGAGGTCGAACGGCAAGGCGCGCGCACCGGATGCTACGGCCGGGTCGTCGGGCGCAATCGCAACGACGATGAGGTGCGGCCCGTCTTCGCGCGCAGCACGCGTCAGCGCCGTTCCCAGCGAATTCGGATCGCTCACGCGTTCGCTCTTGTCGATGCCGGCGCCGCGCCCGATCGCGACGAGATCGACGCCGCTGCCGGTCGCGGACGCGACCGCGCCAGTCGTGGCATAGACGCCGTTGTCGATCACGACGATGACGAGATTCTTCGGCCGGTAGCGCGCGACCGTGGCGAGCGCGCCGAGGCCCGCCAGCATCGAGCCGTCGCCTTCGAGCGCGAAGATGCGCTCGCCCGGCAGCGCCAACGCAAGGCCAAGGCACATCGCGGTCGGATAGCCCAATTCCATGTTGTAGATCGTCGCGTCCCGATGCGCGATGTCGAAGAGCACGCGCCCGCCGAAGCTCGGGCCGGTAATCGCCGGTGCGTCGCCACGGACCCGCGCGAAAATCTCGAGCGCCTGGCGGCGGTCCATCATCGCTCCGCCTCGTGCAGGCTGTGGCGGGGAAAGAGAAGTGCCACCGGGCGCCGCTCGCCGCGCACGGTGAGCTGCGCCTCGCGGATGAGAAGCGGCGCTTCGCGCCCGTCGCGCACCACGACATAAGGAATGTGGAGTGCCGCGAGCAACGGCTCGGTCACGCGCCGCGTCGCGGCGTGATAATCGTGCCGTTCCCCCAATACGCTGTTGTGGCTCGCGAGGATGAGGAGCGGCGAACGCTGCACGATGCCGCGCGCGAGGATGAGGCCCGAAAGGCCGAGCCCCGACCCTTCGGTCAGGAGCACCGGCCAGCGCCCGCCCAGGAACGCGCCCATCGCAATCGCGACGCCTTCGTCCTCGCGCGTGCAGCCGACGCAGACGAACGCGGGATCGGCCTCGAGCCGCTTCACCAGCGGATGATTGAGCGTGTCTGGCAGGTATGTCGCGAAGCTGATGCCGGCCTCGCCGAGCGCGCGGTGGATCGCCGCGACGACTTCCATGTCGTGCCGGTATCCGGCGCGACGCGCGCCGCCCTCGGCCATCCTTGCCCCTCTCCTATTCGGCGGCGTGCGCTTGCTGCTGCACGTGCAGATTGACGAGATCGAGCGGCGAGGCAGTCGCTTCGAGCATGCCCCAGCTCTTGAGCCAGTCGTAGGTGCGCTGCATCTCGTCCATCGGAATGGGCGCGGGATCGACGACGACGATGCGGCTCGCGCGCAGGTCGGCGACCGTGAGGCCGGCGATCTCCTTGTCCTTCGCCGCGTGGTAGTCGATGAAATAATGGAGATAGGCCGTCGTGTCGGCCGCGATGCGGCGCACCGCTTCGCGGACCGCGCGGCTGAACGCGGCATAGGTCTCGGCATCGACGCGGTCGGACGCGACCTCGGTGCCGTGATAGAAGGACGAGGCGAGGACACGGCAGCCCTTCTTCTCGGCGAGGCTAACATAAGGCTCGGTGAGCGTGGTCGCCTCGATCTCGCCCTTCATCATCGCATCGAAGCGATGGCGCGAGCCGTTGGGCGCGCTGCAGAGCTTGATCAGATCGCGCGGCACGAAGCCTTCGAGCATATGGAGCGCGACATAATGCGTGCCGAAATAGAACGGCACGCCGACGAGCCGACCCGCGAGCTGCTGCGGCGTGTGGACCGGCGAATCCGGGCGCACCACCAGCGCCGCGAACGTCACGATGGCGCGACGCCCGACCTGGCGGCTGCCCTTCTGCGTTTCCTGGACGCGGCAGTAGTTGCCCCACTCGCAGGCGTTGTACATGTCGGCCTTGCCCTGCTCGAGCATCTTGCCGTGGCTCGAGAAGGGATCGACGCCGCTTGGGTTGGTGATGTCGGTGCGAGTCTTCTTCTCGACCCCCTGCTCGCGGTCGGCCCATTCGATCTCGAGCCCTTCCTTGGCGAAGAGCCCTTCGTCATAGGCCACGAGCTCCGGCAGGCCCTGGAACGGCGCGGTGGTTTCGAGCACGAGCTTCTTCATCGTCATCTCCGTCGCGGCCGAGACGGCGCGCCCCGGCCGTTCCCAACCCTCGAATTCCAGGTAATATAAACGATGCAAGGCGGCAATTCATGGGCTTTTCCTGCATAGCCCCAGCGATATTTCCCGCAGCATCCAGGTCGAGGACAAAAACATGAACCGAACGCCGTCGCGCCGCGAAATCATGGCCGGCATCGCCGCGAGCTCGGTCATGACCGCACCCGGCCTCGCGCGCGCCCAGGCCGGCGCCGGCGCCGATTGGCAGGCGGGTGCGCCGCCCGAATGGGACAAGATCATGAAAGCGGCGAAGGACGAGGGGCAGGTCACCGTCGCCGCCATGCCGCTCCTCGCCGACAAGATGAGCGCCGCGTTCGAGCGCGACACCGGCATCCACCTGAACTTCCTGGGCGGCAACACCGCCGAGCAGTCCGCCCGGCTCGAGGCCGAGGCGCGCGCCAAGAACCTGACAATCGACATCCTGATCGGCGGCGGGCGCGAGCTCGGCGCCATGATGCACGAGGGGTTCCTCGCCAAGATCGCGCCGCAGATCATGCTGCCGACCGACGCGCCCGGGAATTTCCGCGGCGGTGCCATCAAATGGATGGACGACTCCAAGCTCTATAATCTCCAGGGCTCGGAATACGTGTTCGGCTGGCTCGTCGTGAACAAGAACACGGTCGATCCGGCCGAGCTCAACACCTGGAAGAAGCTGCTCGACCCGAAATGGAAGGGCAAGATCGCGTCCTACGATCTGCGCAGCCCCGGCCCGGGCCAGGGCTCGGCCGCGTGGATCCACCAGGTGCTCGGCATCGACTACATCAAGGCGCTGTTCATCGACCAAGACGTGAAATTCACGGTCGACAATCGCGGCCTCGTCGAGGGCGTGGTGCGCGGCACAGCGCCGATCGCGTTCGGCGCGATCCAGAGCGAGGTCGAGCGCTTCCGCGCGGCCGGCATCGGCGATCTCGCAATCGTGCTGCCGGACGACCAGCCGGGTTACCTCACGGGCGGCTTCAGCGTCCTCAAGGAGCCGGTCGGCGCGCCCCATCCCAACGCCGCCACCGTGTTCATCAACTGGTACATCAGCAACCCGGGCCAGACCGTCTATGAATCGACGATGCTCGAGACGAGCCGCCGCAGCGACGTCCATACCGGGCTGCCGGACTATCTCATCCCGCGGCCCGGCGTGAAGTACTACGAGGCCTATAACGAGGCCGAATATTTTTCGCGCAACGCGGTGGTGAAGCTCATCACCGACGCGCTTGGCGCGCGATGACCGCCGATCCCGCCGAGGCGCTCGTCCGGGGCGCGGCGAAGGCCGGCATCGAGGCGTGCGTCTATCTGCCCGATAGCTGCCTCACGAGCACCCTGCGCGCGTTTCAGCGCGCCGGCATCGCCGCCATCCCGTGTGCGCGCGAGGACGAAGGCGTTGCCATCGCCGTCGGGCTCCACCTCGGCGGCACGAGCGCCATCTGCCTCATGGAAGCCTCGGGCGTCGGCTATAGCGGCCTCATCCTGGCGCGCGCGCAAGTGCAACGCACGCCGGTGGTGATCGTCGCGAGCCACAGCCGCGGCGGCGGCGAGCCCAACGACTATCACGGCGCGACGATTCTCGCGGGTGAAGGTATCTTTGCCGGGCTCGGCATCCCCTATGAGATCGCGCGCGACGCAGGCACGCTCGAAGCCGGCATCTTCCGCATTTGCCAAACCGCGAAGGGACAGCTCACCTCGTTCGGCCTCCTGGTTCCGCCGCACGTTATGGCGGGAGGTCCCCCATGAACCGCGAGGAAGCGATCGCCGCCATTGCCGCGCAGCGCGGCGATGCGGCCGTCATCATGGGCCCGGGCGCGAGCTGCGGCCTCTTCTTCGAGCGCGCCGATCGGCCCGCCACCATCTACAACATGGACATGGGCTATGCGACGGCGGTGGCCTTGGGCGCGGCGATCGCGCGGCCGCGCCGGCGCGTTCTCGCCATCGAGGGCGAGGGCTCGTTCTTCGCCGGCGCCACGGTGCTGTCCACCATCTGGCGGATAAAGCCCGCGAACCTCACCGTGATCGTGCTCGACAACGGCGTGTGGGGCACCGGCGACGGGCTCGAGCCGACCGCCACATCGTTCGGGCTCGATCTTGCTGCGCTGGCGCTGGCGTCCGGCTGGAGCGAAGGCCAGGTGCATCGCCCGGTCGACGCGGTCGATCTCGCGCGCGATGCAGCGACGGCGCTTGCCGGCGCGGGACCGCATTTCATCGTCGCCAAGACCGATCCCAAGGCCGACCGCAATCTCGGCTCGTCGGCGACGCGGCCGCGGCCGCGCCGCCATGTGCTCGACTGCGCGGTGATGATGCGGGCGGATTTGAGCCGCGATGGCTGACGGCGACGCCGCCGGCCGCGCGCTGCGCGCGCTCGGCTGGACCTGCCTCGTGGCGACGGCGCTCATCTGCATCCTGCCGCCGGCGCTGATCGTCATCGGCAGCGTCAGCGAGGGCAACCCGTTCAACGATCTGCATCTGTCGCTCGGGCCGTGGCAGCGCGCGCTCGACGCCTCGGCGACGCTCGACGCGATCGCCTTCTCGTTCGTCCTGAGCCTGCGCGTTCCGGCGGGGCTCGCGATCGCCTTCGTCGTCGCGTGGTATCTGGCGCGGAACGACGTCTTCGGCAAGCGCACCATCATGTACGTGCTGTGGCTCGCCTTCTTCCTGCCGATCCTGCCGGCGACGCTCGGCTGGATCCTGCTGCTCGATCCCAATTACGGGCTCATCAACCAGTTCGTGCGCGGCATCGCCGGATTCAAGGTGATGAACATCTATTCGCTGGCCGGCATCACCTGGCTGCACATGACGCTCAGCACGATCCCGATCATGGTGATCCTGATCGAGCCGGCACAGCGGCTCATGGATTCGTCGTACGAAGAGGCGTCCACCATGGCGGGCGCGGGAACCTGGACGACGCTCCGCCGCGTCACCATGCCGCTGCTCGCGCCGACCTTGCTCACGGCGCTCATCGCCGCGCTCATCAAGGCGCTCGAGGCGTTCGAGGTCGAGCAGCTGCTGGGCGTGCCGGCTGGAATCCTGGTCTATTCGACGCGGGTCTATAACCTTTTGGGCTTCGTCCCGCCCGACGTGCCGCAATCGATGGCGCTCAGCACCTTCTTCCTTGCCGTGCTGTTCGCGCTCGTGTTGCTCTATCGCACGATCCTGATTCGCGCGCGCGTCGGCGCGACCTTGACCGGCAAGGGCGCGCGGCTTCTGCCGAAAGAGCGCTCGTGCGCTTCATATCTCGTCTCAGGCGTGTTGTTCGCGGTGCTGGCGCTGACCGTGCTGCTGCCGTTTTCGATGCTGGCGATGAGCTCGTTCAGCAAGCTCTTCGGCTTCTACCAGATCGAGCATCCATGGACGCTCGAGCATTGGCAATCGACGCTCGCAAGCCCCGCCTTCCTGGGCGCGCTCGGTCAATCGGTCTTGGTCGGGACCGTGGTCGCAATTGCCGGCACGCTCCTTTACATCGTGCTCGCCTGGTTCGTCGCGCGCCACGAATTTCCCGGCAAGGCGAGCTTGTCGCTCGCCATCTGGCTGCCGTGGGCGATTCCGGGCGTTCTACTCGGCACCGCGTTCCTGCAAGTGTTCCTCAACGTGCCGGGACTTCGCTTCATCTATGGCACGGGGCTCGCGCTCGTCATCGTGCTGATCGTGCAAGGCCTGCCATTCGCCACGCACATGTTCGAGGCGTCGATCGGCCAGGTGGCGCGCGAGCTCGAGGAATCGTCGCTGATGAGCGGCGCGAGCCGGATCGAGACCGTGACCCGCATCACCGCGCCCTTGATCGCGCCGATGATGGCGAGCGTCGCCGTCCTCTCGTTCATGGCGGCGATGAAGGATATCAGCGCGACAATTCTCGTGGCGACGCCCGGCACGCAGACCTTGCCGCTCCTCATGTTCGGCTATGCGCTGAACGGGCGGCTCGAGGCGGCAGCGGTGATCGGCGTCGTCACCGTATCCGTCGCGATCGTCATGGCGTTCATCGCGACGACGCTCGGCGAGCGCTCCGCCGCGCTCACGGGCGCCGAGCCGCCGATCGCGCTTTAGCGACGATGCGCCTCGTCGTCACCGATCTCCGCAAGGACTACCGCACTGGCGCGCCGCCGGCGCTCGCGCGTGTCAGCCTCACCGTCGATGACGGGCAGTTCTTCACGCTGCTCGGTCCTTCGGGCTGCGGCAAGACCACGCTGCTCCGCTGCATCGCCGGGCTCGAAGTGCCGGATGAAGGCGAGATCCGCTTGGGCGAGCGCGTGATCTTTTCGTCCGCAGGGCGCGTCAACGTGCCGCCCAACCGGCGCGGCCTCGGCATGGTGTTCCAGTCTTATGCGATCTGGCCGCACATGAACGTGGCCGAGAACGTCGCCTATCCGCTGACCGTGCGGGCGCGGCGCAAATCCTATCCGCGCACCGAGGTCGAGCGGCGCGTCGCCGAGCTGCTCGATCTCATCCAGATCCGGCATCTCGCCGGACGCAAGGCGACGCTGCTCTCGGGCGGACAGCAGCAGCGCCTGGCGCTGGCGCGCGCGCTGGTGATGGAGCCGCCGGTGCTGCTGCTCGACGAGCCGCTATCGAACCTCGACACGCGGCTCAGGGAAGATTTGCGCGTCGAGCTGATGCGGCTGCAGCACCGGCTCGGCGTCACCTCGGTTTACGTCACGCACGACCAGTCCGAGGCGCTCGCCATGTCGTCGGCGGTCGCGGTGATGAACGAGGGGCGGATCGAGCAACGCGGCACGCCCGAGGAGCTTTACGATTTCCCACGCACGCGCTTCGTTGCCTCCTTCTTGGGCGCGGCCAATCTTGTGCCGGTCCGCGTGCTGTCGCAAAGCCAAGCTGACGCCGCGACGTTTCGCTTCGAAGTCGAAACCGAATGGGGCGCGCGCTTTGCCGCGACCGGGCGCAGCGGGTTCGAACCGGGCGCCCGCGTCACCGCGGCAATCCGACCCGAAGGAATTCGCCTCACGGCGCAGGCCGGTACAGGTGGCGGCGCCTGGGAAGCGTCGGTCGAGACGGCGCAGTTTCTGGGCGACGCGATCGAGTATCAGATCAGGATCGCCGGATACGTGCTGCGCGCGCGCGGGGATCGCTTCCCGCAATTCGCGGTCGGCGACCGGGTCGGCATCGAGCCGCGCGAGAAATCCTGCACCGTCGTTGCGGACTGAAGGGCTTTGCGATAGAGGAACCGCATGGCGACCAAGACTTCGACGATCGCGAGCGGCGGTGCATCCGCACCATCGCGCGGTCGTTCGTCCACAGGATTTTATGAGCGCGTGGTCCGCCCGCTTTTGTTTCGGCTCGATGCCGAGACGGCGCATCGCCTCGGCCAGTTCGCGCTGGCGCGCGAATTTCCCTGGTCGCTCGCGCGCGCCGAGGATTCGCCGCGCCTGGCGGTCACGATCGGCGATTGGCAGATCGCATCGCCGATCGGGCTTGCCGCCGGGTTCGACAAGGGCGGCGGCGCGATCGCGGGATTGCAGCATCTGGGCTTCGGCTATCTCAGCATCGGCTCGATCCTGCCCGAGCCGTCGGCGGGCCATCCGCGCCCGCGCCTCCTGCGCTATGTCGAGGACGAGGCGCTGGCGAACTGCTATGGCCTGCCGAGCGAAGGGCTCGACGCCGCGGTCGCGCGGTTCCGGCGCCTGTCGCCGCGACGGCCAAAACTCATGGCCAACATCCACACCGACAGCGTTACCAATTATGTCCGCTGCGCGGCGGCGCTCGCTCCCTCCTGCGACGGCGTCGAGCTGGCGTTGCGCTGTCCCAATCGCTCGGACCATATCGCGGTCTATCCGATCGCCGAGCTCGACGAGCTTCTGGGCGCGGTGCGGCTTGCGTGCCCGAAGACGGCGCTCTTTGCCAAGTTGCCGCCTTATGCGAACGACGAGGAAAAGGAGAACCGCTTCGCCCTCATCGAGCGCGCGATCCATTTCGGGCTCGCTGGCGTGACGATCCAGGGCAACTGGTCGGTCGCCGATGCGCGCCTGTCGCGGGGGCAAGGCTCCTTGAGCGGGCGACCGACCTTCCCCAACAACCTCAAGGTCGTGCGCGAGATCGCCGCCGCCGCGCAGGGCCGAATTGCCGTCAAGGCGAGCGGCGGCGTGCATACCGGCGAGGATGCGTTGCAGATGCTCGAGGCCGGCGCGTCGATGATCGAGATCTTTACGTCGTTCGTCTATCGCGGCTGGAACGTTGCCGCGAAGATCAAGCGCGAGCTTCTGGCACTGATGGACGAGCGCGGCGTCGCTACCGTTGCCGACCTCATCCGCGCCCGATAGCGAGGGACCATGCACAAGATCCGGATTCCCGACGACGTGATGGCGCGCATCGTCGCGCGCCGCGGGCGGCTTCATCCCTTCGCGCGGCTCGAAGGGCCGAAGACGGCGCTTGTCGTGATCGACCTCCAGAACGGCTTCATGCTGCCCGGCATGCCGACCGAGGTGAAGACTGCGCGCAACATCGTGCCGAACGTCAACCGCCTCGCGCGCGCCATGCGGGCCGCGGGCGGCAAGGTCGTCTGGGTCAAGATGACGCTCGACGACGAGCGCCAAAGCTGGAGCGTACTGTTCGACCATTTCGGCAGCGCCGAGCACAGCGCAGCGGAGATGCAGGCATTGTCGCGCGGATCGTCGGGCCACGAGCTTTACGACGGGCTCGACGTCAAGCCAGCGGACCTCGTCGTCGAAAAGACCCGCTTCAGCGCCTTCATCCAGGGCTCGTCCGATCTCGACACGCGGCTGCGCCAGCTCGGCATCGACACCGTGCTGATCGCCGGCACGGTGACCAACACGTGCTGCGAATCGAGCGCGCGCGACGCGATGATGCTCAACTACAAGGTCGTGATGGTGTCGGACGCCAACGCCGCCCATAGCGATGACGAGCACAACGCGACGCTCGTCAACATGATCCGCATGTTCGGCGACGTGCTGACGACCGACGAGGTCGAGGATGGTCTTGGCGTCGCGGCGCGCCGGGAAAAAGCCGCGTCATCGGCCTGAGTTTTCCCGGTATGATCGCGTGAGTGTGGTATGGGGGGGTGGAATGAGCGTGAGTTTTCGAGCGACCTTCGGTCTTGTCATCGCCATCTGCAGTGCCGGCGCCGCGCGGGCGCAGACGCCCGATCCCGCCGCCTGGACCGCGCTCCAGGAGAAGGCGAAGGCCGAAGGCCAGGTGGTGATGACGGGTCCGCCTTTCCCTGGCCTGCAAGCCGCCTTCAGCGAGGCCTTCAAGAAGCGCTTCGGCATCGAGCTCAATTACCTTGGCCTCAATGCCGGCGAGATCATCACCCGCATCGACACGGAATCGCGCGCCGGCAAGGTCACGATCGACGCCGAGCTCGGCGGCACTTCGACCTGCTGGGCGATGTCGCCGCGCGGCGAGATCGAGAACATGAACGGCAAGCTCATCGATCCCGAGATCCTGCAGCCGGGCACCTGGCGCAAGGGCGCGCCGAAGCTCAACCCGGTGGCGCCGTCGGCCAACCTGCCGCCCGACTTCCGCTGCTCGTTCCAGACCGCGGAATGGGTGATGACCGACCTCTTCGTCAACACCAGCATCGTCAAGCCCGGCGACATCACCTCGTGGAAGGATCTGCTGAAGCCCGAATACAAAGGCAAGATCGCCGCCTACGATCCGCGCCGCTCGGGTCCCGGCCAGACGCCCGTGGGATATCTCGCGGCGCTTTTCGGCGACCAGTACTTGACCGACCTCTATATCGGCCAGAACGTGAAGCTCACCGCCGACAACCGCCAGCTCGCGGAATGGGTCGCGCGCGGCGACTATCCGATCGGCATCGCCCTTGTGCAGTTCGCGGTCGAGCAGTTCCGCAAGCAAGGCCTGCCGATCGAGCGTGTGTTCCCGAAGGACGGGCAAGGCTCGCTCACCGGCGGCTTCGGCGTCATCATGCTTATCAAGAATTCGCCGCATCCGGCGGCGGGGCAGGTTCTCGCCAACTGGCTCGGCACCAAGGAAGCGCAGACCATCTACGAGAACCAGATGATGGAAACCTCGCTCCGCACCGACATCACCGGCACCAACGTGCCCGACTATGTTCGCCCGAAGCCTGGTGTC
This sequence comes from uncultured Alphaproteobacteria bacterium, assembly GCA_963729295.1. Lineage (GTDB taxonomy): Bacteria > Pseudomonadota > Alphaproteobacteria > ATCC43930 > CGMCC-115725 > DATJLY01. Next base: position 224,638 of record CAVSNJ010000004.1, on the reverse strand, counting down.
GCCTATCCGGTCGACGATTATTCCTATGAGCATTATTCCAAGATTCGCCAGCCCGCGGTGGAATTCCTGTCGAAAGAGCTGGAACGCTAGGCTTCTTCGCGCGCGCGCGTGGCGCCGTTGACCGGGACCGCGCGCCAGGGGCCGGACGCCGGTGCTGGGCGGCAGCGGGGGCGGAGCCTGTTCTCCGGGTTCGGGGTCTCACCAAGCTCTATGCCGGCGCGCGCGCCGTCGACGATCTGTCGTTCGAGCTTTTTCCCGGCGAGGTGCTGACGCTCCTGGGCCCGAGCGGCTGCGGCAAGAGCACGACCTTGCGCATGATCGCCGGGCTCGAGCAGCCCGATACCGGCGAGATCTGGGTGCGCGGCCGCCTCGTCGCCTCGCCCGCCGCGCGCGTGATGGTGCCGCCCGAGGGGCGCAATCTCGGCCTCGTCTTTCAGTCCTACGCCATCTGGCCGCATATGAGCGTGGCGGACAACATTGCCTACCCGTTGCGCGTCCGCCGCATGCCGCGCGACGCGATCAGGGCGAAGGTCGGCGACATCATTCGCCTCGTCCGGCTCGAGGGGCTGGGCGAGCGGCTCTCGTCGGAGCTTTCGGGCGGACAGCAGCAGCGAGTTGCCTTGGCGCGCGCGCTCGTCTACGAGCCCGACCTGCTTTTGCTCGACGAGCCCTTGAGCAATCTCGATGCGGTGTTGCGCAAGGAGATGCGGGCGCAGCTCAAAGCGCTGCAGCGGCGGCTCGCGACGGCCTTCCTCTATGTCACGCATGACCAGGAAGAGGCGATGTCGCTGTCGAGCCGCATCGTCGTAATGAAGGACGGGCGGGTCGAGCAGATCGGCGCGCCGGGCGTCGTCTATGAAAATCCGGCGACGCGCTTCGTCCAGGATTTCGTCGGCGAGGCGATCACGCTGCGCGGCACGCGAGACGGCCGCGCGCTCCGCGTCGGCGGCGGCACGATCGAGATTTTTTCGCCCGTCGCGCTCCCTTCGGCCGATGGCGCGGAAGTCGAAGTCTCGCTCAGGCCCGAGGACGTTTCGCTCGAAACCGAGGGTGCCGCGGGCGCCAACCGCATCGAGGCCCGCATCGTCGAGGTGACCTATTACGGCGACCGGCTCGAATGCGCGCTCCGCATCGCGGGGCCCGGCGAGCAGATCGTCGTGGTCAACGCGCGAAAGCAGCAGCGCCTGTGCGAGGGCGACCGCGTCGTGCTCGCGATCGACCCGACCCGTGTGCGGGTATGGCCGTCATAGCCCTGTCGCCGCCGCGCGACGCGCAGCCGCGGCTTCAACTCGCGCTCGGGCTCGCGGCGTTCCTGGCGTTGGGGCTCGTCACGCTCGCGCCGGTGCTCGTCGTCGTGTTCGGCGCGATCTCGGGCGATGCGTGGCGCGAAACGCTGGCGAACCCGATCAACCGCAGCGCTATCGGCTACAGCCTTTTGCTCGCGCTGCGCGCGCCGGTCGCGGCATTGATCGGCTTCCTCATTGCCTGGCTCGTCATCCGCATTCGCATCCCCGGCGGGCGCTTCATCGAATTCGCGATGTGGATGGCGTTCTTCGTGCCGCTTCTGCCGGTGACGTTGAGCTGGATCCTGCTGCTCAATCCGCATTACGGCCTCATCAATCAGGCGCTGATGCTGCTGCCATTCGTGACGCACGCACCGTTCGACATCTATTCGATCGAGGGGATCTTGTGGGTCCACATCACCGCCTCGTCGGTGCCGGTGATGGTCGTGCTGCTGGGGCCGGCGATCCGCCAGCTCGATGCGTCGTTCGAGGAGGTGGGGCGCGTTTGCGGCTCGCGGCCGCTCGCGGTCTTCTGCAAGATCACCGTGCCAATCCTCGCGCCCGCGATCCTCACCGGCACGCTCGCGGGCTTCATCAAGAGCCTCGAGGCGTTCGAGGTCGAACAGCTCCTGGGGCGCCCGTCGGACATCTTCGTCTATTCGACGCGGATCTACGATCTTGCCTCGTGGGAGCCGCCGAAATTCGAGGAAGCGATGGCGCTCAGCACCATCGTGCTCGTGATCCTGCTCGTGATCGCGCTCGCATATCAGCGCGTCAACCGGCGCTGGGACTATGCGACCGTGCTCGGCCGCGGCGCGAGCTTTTCGCCGCTATCGATCGGCCGCACGCGGTTCTGGGTCGCGGGCGCGCTGTGGCTCGTCGTCGCGATCTCGCTCGTCATTCCGCTGATCATGCTGGTGCTCGGCTCGTGCATGCAGTTGTTCGGATTTTTCACGATCGCCGCGCCCTATACCTTGCAGCATTGGCGCGAGGTGATGGGCACCCCCGCGTTCTTCGATGCGCTGTGGAATTCGCTGCTCATCAGTTTCGGCGCCGGACTGGGCGGCACCGCGCTCTATGCGGCGATCGCCTACCTCATCGCGCGCTCGCGCCTGCCGGGGCGCGGCGTCATCGAGTTCCTGTGCTGGCTGCCATGGTCGATCCCGGGAATTCTCCTGGGCGTGTCGGTGCTCTATCTGATCCTGTCGAGCCGGCTCTTGTCGTTCCTCTATGGCAGCCTCGCGTCATTGATGCTCATCATCGTCGTGGCGCAACTGCCGATCGGCGCGCACATGTTGAAGACTTCGATCCGCCAGATCGCGCTCGAGCTCGACCATTCCTCGCGCGTCTGCGGCGCGGGGCCGGTGCGCACGTTCTTGAGCATCGTGCTGCCCTTGATCCGGCCGATGCTGGTAAGCGTCTTCATCCTCGTCTTCATCTCGGCGATGCGCGACATCTCGACCTTCATCTTCCTCGCTGGCGCGCAGACGCAGACGCTGTCGCTCCTGATGATGCGGTTCAGCATGGAATTGAATCTCGAGGCGGGTGCCGTCATCGGCGTCATCACCACCGGGATCATGATCGCCGTGGCGCTCCTCGGCCGACGCTTCGGCCTTGCGCTGACGCAGCAGCGCTAGACCGCCACGAGACACTGGGCGCAGCCGGTGTCGAAGCCGTGGATCGGCTCGTAGAATAGGCACTCGGCTTTTTTTCCGGCGAAGACGCCCGCCAGCATGATCCAGCTTCTGACCTCACCGCTCGACGTGCCGGAGACGGCGATCTCCTCGTCGCTGAGCGCGGCGAGCCGCTCGCCATCGCCGGCGCAGAAGGCGTCCAAAAAGCGGCGATCGAACTTCTCGTCGATAAAGCCCTGCTGCAGGCTGCCGACTGAATGCGAGAGCCCGCCGGTGGCGATGATGCCGACGCTTTTGCCGCCATCCCAGCGCGCGATCGCGTCCGCAAGCCACGCACCCACGCGATAGCAGCGCCGCGGACTCGGCAGCGGCGGCGAGGCGCAGTTGATGAAGACGGGCACCATCCTGTGCCGCCCCGCCGGATCGAGCTTGTGCAGCGGCACCATCATGCCGTGATCGACGTCCCAGCTTTCACTCACCGCCCAATCGACGCCTTCATCGAGGCCGCGCTCGACGAGATAACGCGCGAACGCAAGGTGGCTCGGCACGCGGCGCCAGGGATACCCGACGTCACGCGTCCGCGCTTCGACGGGCCCGGCAAACGCATCGAACATGCCGATGCAGAAGGCCGGCATGTTGTCGATGAAGAATTTGTTGACGTGCTCGGCCGAGACGAGAAGGCACACGTCGGGCGCGGCCCGATCGAGCGCCTGCGCCAGGCGGCCATAGCCCGCATCGAAGGATGCCACCTGATGCGGCTCGCCAAGCTCGCGCGCATTGACGATGTGCGCCAAGTGCGAGGTCGCGATGCCGAGCGAAAGCTGCGCCATCGCCGCCCCTCCTAGATCCTGCGCCCGGCGATCGCCGCCGGAAACGATTCCGGCGGGAAGCCGTGCAGCATGTAATATTTGTAGACGAGGTTCGGGAGCGCGCCCAAGGCGAGCAGCCGCGGCCAATCGGGGCCGAGAAGCGCCGCGCGCTCTTCGTCGGTTACGGGATAGCGCGCGAGGAACGCGTCCTTCGCGCCCACCACCTTCTTCGCTTCCGGGTGATTTGCGAGATCGTAGATGACACGGTTGACCTCGTAGCGGGGCGAGCCGCGCGGCCGCTCGCCCGCCGTCACGCCGGTATCCCCGGCTTGCGCGCGCCCGCGCCGACATTCGGCCGCCGCTGGATGCCACGATTGTGCTTGCTCGCGAGTTTGCGCCATTCGGTCAGCACGAGATCGGGTCGGTAGAGATATTCGCGGTTCCAGCCATCTTCCTCGGCGTAGAACCGTTCCATCGCCTCGCGCGCCATCACGTCCTCGTTGTTGAACTTGTCGACCACGAGGTCTTTCCACACCGCGTCGACCTCGTGATAGAAGCGCTGGCGCTCGTCTTCGTTCTTCACGCGCCGGCCCCAGGTGACGATGTAGTTGTGCGAATGCTCGTCCACCGGCACGTACCATTCGAACTGCATCATGTCGACATCGGGGAAGGGATCGACCTTGAGCCCGCAAGGGAGCCACAGCGACGTGTCGGTCGTGTTGTTGGATGTGCTGGTGACGCCGGGCCGGTATTGCGCCTCGACCTTCGCGCCGTCGATCTCGGTCTCCCATACCGAGGTGCGGCGGCCGGCGCCCTTGATAACGCCCTTCGGGCCGCCGTCGCTGTCGATCACCATGCCTTCGCGCGTCGTGAAATAGCTCGCGAGCGGCAACGGCTTGCGCTTGGCGTTGAGGAGGCCCGAATTGCGGTGGATATAGATGTGCGAGGCATCGACGCCGTTTTCCGCCGCGAGCCGCCAGTTGCTGCGCACGAGGTCGAACTCGCCGTTGGGCGCGACCGCCAGATCCTCGTCGAGAAAGCCGGGCTGAAGATCGAGCGCCAAGGCGGGCGGCGCGCCGTCGCCGATGAAGACGAAGACGACGTTCTTCTCCTCGCTCACCGGATAGGACTTGATGCCGATCTTGTTGATGAGCGTGCTGTCTGGATCGGTGACGATGCCGACGAGCCGGCCGGTGCGGAAATCATAAGTGAAGCCGTGATACCAGCAGCTGATCGTGTTCTTGGAATAACATTCCGGCCGCACCGAAAGCTGCACGCCGCGATGGGCGCAGCGATCTTCGATCGCATGGACGCGGCCATCGATGCGGCGGAAGAGGATGCGCTCGCCGAGCATCTGCTGCGCGCGCACCTCGCCCTCGCCAAGATGCGGGCCGAAGAAGGCGGCATACCAGTGATTGCGGAAGCCGAGCGCCGCCTCGAGATAGGGTTGCCACGGCTTCTTCACGAAATCGTCGCTGCCGGCGATGTCGTCGGGTGCGTTCGTTCCTTCGACCACGACGCTTCCTATCAGTTGAGCAGAAAATCGAGCACGATGCGGTTGAACTCGGCCGCGTGCTCGACCTGGGCCCAATGGCCGCATTTCGTGAAGATGTGCATGCGCGCGTCGGGGATCATGCGCGTCAGCTGCAGGCCCACGTCGAGCGCGCCGAACCGGTCGTCCATGCCCCAGATGGCGAGGAACTTCGCCTTGAGGCGCGGCAGGTCGGAGCCCAGATTCTCGCGCGGCATCTCGCCCTGGAGCTTGCCGAAGAGCTCGACCGTCTCGGGATCGATGCTCGCCTGATAGCGCTCCTCGAACACATCGTCCGTAAGGAAGGACGGGTCGTAGAGGATCGTCTGCAGCAGATCGCGCAATTTCTCGCGGCTCGGGCCTGCGCCCTTGTAGTAGCGCGCGATGAGCTTGATGCCCTCGACCGGGAAGGGCGCGAAGGTCGGCACGATCGGCGTGCTGCCGATGATGACGATGCGCGAGAGCCGTTCGGGATAGTCGAGGCCGAGCTTCATGCCGACCTGGCCGCCCATCGAATTGCCGACGATGTGGGCGCGGTCGAGCCCGAGCTCGGACATGAAGCCGTTCAATATGCGCGCGTTGAATTTGAGCCGCGGCTCCTTCAGCACGACCTTGGCGCTCTTGCCGTATTGCGGCATGTCGTAGAGCACGACGCGGAATTTTTCTGCGAACGCGGCGACATTGCGCTTGAAATTGCTTTCGGCGCTGGCGCCGGGCCCGGCGCCATGGATGCAGATGACGGGATAGCCCTGGCCGGTCTCCTGGTAATGGAGCCGCACGCCTTCGACCGTCACGTACTTACTTTCGAGCGTCCCTGGCATCCGTGCGCTCCCGGCTCGCCGCAACAGTATTTCCCGGCCTCACGCCGTGCGCAAGCACCCGACCTCGGTGCGCGTGCGGGTCAACGTGTCGACGATCGAATAGACGAGCTTCCGACAGGTCGGCGCGAAATCGGGCGGGAAGGACACCCCCATCCCGCCCAGCCCCTCGCGATACTGCGCCGGGGTCTTTTCCGGCTGGCTCATCCAGCCGGTCCGCGCGGTCGGGATGCCGAGATTGCGGATCATCGAGATATCAGTCTGGCCGCCGGTGCGCGGCGGCTCGGGATGCGGCTTTTTCTCGACCTGCTCCCACGCCTTGATGGCCGAGCGGATGATCCAGTTTTCCGGATCGGTCGAGGCGCCGGGCAGCGCGGCCGTCATCTTCCAGTCGAGCTCGATGTCGGGATGGCGCTTGAGGATATCGGCGATCGCCGCCTCGAATTGCGCCTTCACCTCGGCGGGCGGCGTGCGCGGGTTGCAGCGTATGTCGAGGAAGAGCTCGGTCGTGGCCGACGGGAAGGACGGCCGCTCGGGCCAGCCCGAGCGCACCGCGGCGATCCAGCCATGCGGCGCCACCTGGCCCGAGCTGTTGCGTTCGGTGTAGCGCGGCAGCCATTCCTCGAGCTCGAGGATGACGCGCGCCGCCGGCACGATCGAGCTCTTGAAGCCGGGCCGGCCGCGCGGCATGCCGGCATAGCCCATCGTGCCGCGCACCGCGACCTCGAACCAGCACAGGCCCGGCTCCTCGTGATAGACGGCGTTGCCCGGCTTCATCACGAGCGCGAAATCGGTGTGGACGCCGCGGGTCAGGAGATGCGACACGCCGTCGCTGAGGCCGCGATTGCCGGCGGCCGCGAGATCGACCGGCATGCCGCCACCGGCATAAGCGACGAAGAGATCGCCTTTCAACGGCACGTTTGCCGCGCGCACCACGCGCGCCGCCTCTGCAAGCGTTGCCACCATCGCCTTGGGGTTGGAGGCGCCGAGCCCGACCACGAGCCCATTCTCCTCTTGCACGTGCGGCATCATGTCCGGGCGCAGCCGCCGCCCGACCCACGGCACATCGTCCGCATTCCCCTCGAGATGCGTGTCGATCGGCGCATAGAGCAGGAGCGACGGTCCGCCGCCCGAGCCCTTGAGCCGCGCCACGGCATTGCCCGAATGCTCGCCCATCGGCTGATACCACGACTCGAACCCGGCCTCGGCGAGTGTGCGCACCATGAATTCGCTCGCCGCGCGCTCGCGCCCCGTGGGGCTGTGGATCGCGGTGAGGTCGCGATTGAGGCGATAGAGCCGGTCGACATCGACGAGACCGGCGGCGGCCTCGAACCAGCCGCGTTGTTCCGCCGTCAGGTCAGGATGGGGCATGAGTTTCTCCGCTTCCCGCCGGGGAGTTTACCGCATCGTCACGATCCGGGGGCGGGTGTGATCTGCACGTAGAGATGGCCGGTGAGACCGCACTCCGCGCTGGCGCCCGAGATGCAGCCCGCGCCCGCCTCAACCGTGGTGTCGCGGAAGACCGCACGGATCGCGATGTGGTCCGTGTACCAGACGCGCCCGCGCGCCGCCTGATAGCCGTTGCCGGGACTGGTCGCCGCGCCCGTTCCCTGCGCCGGGGGACCGTAATCGTCGGTCAGCGCGGTGATGACGGCGCTAAAGGCTTTGGCGTTGGCGCCGTGCCGCTGACGCTCGAGCATGATGCGCTTCAAGCGCCGTGTCGTGTTGTCCATCTGATAATAGACGACGAAGCGATAACCGCCGAGCATCTGGGCGCGGATCGCGACATCGACATAGCTGTCGCCGAACACGATTGGCGGCGAGAGGCGGATCGCGCGGGGCCCGAGCACACGGGCGATCGCGGCGGAATCGTCCTGCCAACGAACGGGATCGATGACCGGGCTCAGCGCGGCGGCCCGCGCGCCTGCGGCCGTGACCGCCAGAAAAAAGGCGCCGGCGACGAGCCGCATCGGCGTCACAGCCCGGCGCATAACTGTGCGATGTCCGGCAGGTTCTCGAGCCTCAGCGCCATCTCGACGAGATTATCGACGGCGACGGGATGGGCCGCGAATTTCGCGCAGTCGGCGAATTTTTGCGCGAGCTGCTCGTCCGACATCGGCCGCTCGGGCGTCCCGAGGCGCACATCGACGCGATTCGAGAGCGTGCGGCCGTCGCTGGTCGTGAGCTCGACGATGCCGCTCGCGCCCAATCGGTCCTCGAGCGAATGGCGCATCAGCGCGATCATCGGCTGGGCGCGCGCCAGCGCATCCGGCGCGAAGTCGGCGAGCGTGACATTGCCGTGCGCCAACGCCCGCGCAACCGTGTAGAAGACGCTGTTGGCCGCCGCCGCCGCCGTGGCGGGACGGCGGCGCGCATCTTCGGGCTCGAACCAATGCCGCGCGCGCGTGCCGCCGCGCAAGAAAATCGAGCGCAACTCATGCGGCGCAAATTTGCCGAGCCCTTGCGCCGCCTCGATGAAGGGATGGGTGATTCCGCTCGACGGCCACGGCTTGAAGGCAACGTCGAGCAGCCGAAAGCGCGCGCCCAAACCTTCCGTGAGCTCGCCCGGCACGAGCTTTTGGTCGAAATGGAGCGCGAAGAGCCCGGCCGGTCCCTCGAACGCCGCGAGCGGCGCGGCCAGTCCGTGCCGCGCGAGGAGGGCGCTCAACAGCCCGCCGTGATTGGAGAATGCGGCATAGACGGCCTTCGCCGGCGGATCGCCGTCGAACAAGACCTGCCTCGATCCCGCGGCCTGCATCAGCGCGATGCCGAGGGCGCTGTGCATTCGACCCGCGTCGAGGCCGAGGCATGATCCTGCGGCGACCGCTGCGCCGAAATATCCCAGGAGCTGACCTTCGAGCACGCGATCGCCCGGAGCTTCGTCGCGCGCGCCAGCGCGTTGCATGGCGGCGGCGAGGCGCGCCATCAGCTCGAGCCCGGCGGCCAGCGCAGCGATGAAGCGGCGTCCGTCAACTCCGCCGCGCAGCTCGGCCGCGGCGAGCGGCGCCGCCACGACCGAGCCGAGGTGGCCAGTATCGCCGCCCGCGTCGAAATTGAGCGCGTGTCCGAGGCCGCCATTGGCGAGCGCCGCCAGCAATACGGGCACGCATGCGCCCGACCCGATCAGCGTTGCCTCGCCCGGCCCGCCCGCGTTGCGCGCCATGGCCAAAAGCTCGGCGCAGCCGTCGCCCAAGGTCGTGGCCGCAAGCGTGGTGCCGAGCGTGTCGAGCACGATGCGCTTCAGCGTGCGCACGACATCCGCCGGCAGACGCTCGAACGAGAGCTCTGCGCAGAATTCGGCGAGGCGCGCGGTTTCGGACACGGGACCCACGTCAGATGATGAAGGTCAGGTTTTCCAGCGGCTGATCCTGATTGATCAACATCACTTTCTTGAGCGCGATGCACCAGCCTTCGCCGCGCCGCCGGAGGCGGTAGAGGCAGCGGCCGGCGAGCGAGCGCTGATTGCCGAGCCCGTGTTGCAGGACGCGCGCGCCGCCCGAGCGCAGCTCGGTGACGATGAGATTGCAGCGCGCGGTCACGCCGCCATCGGGCGCCTGGGCCTCGAGACGAACGTTCGAGATCGCGTGAATGGTGCGCGAGGGCGGCATCTGGCTCCAATGCGGCTGATGCAGGAGCTGATAGACCCTCGCCTCGCGCTGCGCGCTGTCGTCATAGAGGATCGACGGCTGGCGCTCGGGATCGGCATCGGGATCGAGCGGGATCCAGAAGATTCCGTCCGCGTCGAAAAGTTGCAGCCATTCCTCGAGGCGGCGCTCGTCCAGAAGCTCGGCCTCGTGAAAGAGGAAATCCTCGATCTCGCTGCGCGTGACGCTCATGGGGCGGGAGAGCCCGCCATCGCCTCGCGCCAGCCGCGATAGATCGCGCGCTGCGGCGTCTCGTCGGTCGAGCCGCCTTGGCGCATGCCGTCGGGCGTCACGATCTCGCGGTGAATGCCGCGGTCGAGGATGAGCCGGTCGAGCGCGCGCGCGCGGATGCCGGTCTGGTTGCCGGCGAAGATCTCGACATCGTCGGTGCCGACCAATCCGACCGTGCCGAGGCGGCGCTGAAGATCGTCGAGCCGCGCAGCGTTGAGGTCGTCGCCGACGCCGCCGAGCGTCGTGAAATAGGAATGGACGTTGGTCGCCTCGGGCGAGATCGGCTGGATCACCCGGATGTTGGCGTCCATGAGGCAGACATTGGGGAAGATGTGGATGTGGCGGATGACGGCAATCTGCTGCGCGCGCTCCTGGCCGTGACGCGCGGCGAGCGCGTCGCAATAACGGCCATATTGCTCGCGCGTATAGACCGAATAGAGGCCGGGCCGCTGCAACACGCCGTGGCCGCGGTCGAAGCCGAAGGTCAGGGTCTCGGCGTTGCTGGCCGGTGGACGTTGGCTCGCCTGATAGCGCGCATGCCCGGCGCGGCGGAACGTGCTGAAGGCCGACTGGTGCACGAACGGCGGATGATACATATCGACGCCGTTCTCGACCTGGAACTTCCAGTTGCCGCGATAGGCGTAGGAATGCGGCTTCGAGACGCGCAGCGTGCCGATCGGCGACAGATCGGCCCAGAGATCGATGAGCGGGCGCAGCGCGCCGAGATAGGATTCGAGCGTTTCGCCGTCGCGGCGCAGATTGGCGAAGATGAGACCGCGATATGTCGCGACACGCGCCTCCAGAAGGCCGAGGCGCGGCCTTTCCGCGTGGAAGCTGTCGGGATAGGCCTCGGCCTCGGGCACGGTGAGGAGTGCGCCGTCATTGCCGTAGACCCAGCCGTGATAGCGGCAGGCGAAGGACGCCGACTTGCCGCCTTCCTCGCGGCAGAGCGCGTTGCCGCGATGGCGGCAGACATTGAGGAAGACGCGCAACTGCGCGTCCTGCCCGCGGCTCACGATCACCGGCTGCAAGCCGATCGTCGCGGTGCGCCAGGAGCCCGGTTCCGGCACCTCGCTTTCATGCCCGACATAGACCCAGTTGCGCGCGAAGATGCGATCCATCTCGGCGTCGAACACTTCGGGATCGTCGTAGACGCGCGGATCGATGCGGAATGTCTGCGGCGTCTCCTCGACCATGCGAAGAAAGCGATCCGATTGTTTCCCGTTCACTGCCGTCATGTCGCGCGCGGCTCCAAAGTTCGAAGCGTCAGTATAATGAAGAAGCGCCCGGCGGGTAAGCGCGATCAGCGCGACATCGCGGCGCCGAAGCGGCTCGTGAAGAAGGTCATCACGAGTGCCGCGAGCGCCATGATGACGCCGACGACGGAAGCCGAGGCGAGGTTGCCTTCGCTTGCGAACTCGAACATCACGAGCGGCAGCGTGCGCGTGCCCGGTGTCGCGAGCAGCACCGTCATGCTGATGTCGCGCAGCGCCGACATGAAGATGATGACGAAGATGGCGAGCATCATCGGCAGGATGAGCGGGATGGTGACGCGGCGGAGCACGACCGCATCGGTCGCGCCCGACACGGAGGCCGCCTCTTCGAGGTCGCGCGAGATCTGGCCGATCGAGCCGCGCAGCATATAGGTGCCGAACGGCAGGTTGGCGACGAGAAGCACAATGATGAGCGGCGCGATCGTGCCGTAGAGTTGGCTCAAGCCCGGCACCGTGAGGAAGATGTGCAGAAACGAGAGGCCGAGCAGGATGCCCGGGACGCCCCACGGCAGCCAGACGAGAAGCGCGGCAAGGCGCAGGCCCGGAAGGTTCGCGCGCGCGAAAAGCCAGGCGAGGAACGAACACGCGGCCGTCCCGGCGCTGCCGAGCGCAAGGCCCAGGAACACCGAGTTGCGCAAGCCGCTCAGAAACACCGCGCTCGTCAGCACCTCGGTCCAGTGCGCGAGGGTCCAGGGATGGGGAATTCCGAAGAAGCCGAAGAGCCGCGTGAAGGAAGACGCGACGAGCACGGTCGCCGGCAGCACCGTGCCGATGCCGAGTGCGAAAAAGAGCACGGCCGAGGCGGCATAGGCCATGCCCGTCCGCGCGCGGGGCGCGGGGCGCATGCCGCGCCCGGTCATGGTCGCGACCGTGCCGCGCCGGCGCAGCGCGAACTGGTAGAAGACGCCGACCACAAGCAGGATCGCCAGCATGAGCGTCGCAAACGCCATCGCCTGCTGGTTGTCGGAGGGCATGTTGGTGACGAGATCGAAGATCTGCGTCGAGAACACCGAGATGCCGACCGGCACGCCCAGGAGCTGCTCGACCTCGAACACCTGGATGCTGTTGAAGAGGCCGGCGATGAGCGACGTCAGGATCGCCGGCCACAAGAGCGGCCCGGTGATCCGCCGCAGCGTTCCTGCCAGTGACGCGCCCGACATGGTGGCCGCTTCCTCGTAGGCGCCATCGATCTGGCGCTGCGCCGAGGAGAGCAGGATCGTCATGATCGGCACGGTCGAGAGGGTAAGGTGGACCCAGATGATGCCGGCGGCGGAATTGATGTTGAAGAGCGGGCCCGTGACGAACGGTAATTCCTTGGCGAGGCTGTTCAAGAGGCCGTAATCGGGATCGAGCAGCAGGATCCAGCCGAGCGCGATTGGCAGCGCCGGCAGGAAGAACGACATCCACAAGCCATAGGTGATGAGGCGGTGGCCGGGAATTTCGAGCCGCACCAGCAGCCACGAGAACGGCAGCGCGAACAGCAAGGCGATCGGCAGGCGGATGGCGAGGAGGAAAGTGTATTTGAGCGCGCGATATGTCGCGAAATCGCCGAGGAGCCGGCCCCACGCCGCGGCCGTGAAATGGCCCGAAAGCGGTCCGGAGAGAAAGCTGCCGAACGCGACCAGGACGATGGGCGCGAAGCAGAAGACGAGCAGCACGAAGACGAGCGCGGCGCCGCCGAGGATTCTGATGGCGTGGTCGCGCCCGCCCCGGCGGTGGCGGCTGGGACGGCCCGGCGTGCCGGCGGCAAGCGTCAACGCCGCGATGCCGCTTCCGGTGCGGCGGCGGCGCGCAAAACGCGCCGCCGCCCAATGTGCTTCGTCAAAGCCGCGATCCGCTCAGTTGCAGAGGAAGTCGAGCACGACGCGGTTGAACTCGGCGGCGTGCTCGACCTGCGCCCAGTGGCCGCATCTCGTGAAGATGTGCATGCGCCCGTCGGGCACGAGGCGCGTGATCTGCAAGCCCACGTCGAGCGCGCCGAAACGGTCGTCCATGCCCCAGATGGTGAGGAGCTTCGCTTTGAGGCGCGGCAGCTCGGCACCCAAGGTCTCGCGCGGCAATTCGCCCTGGCGCTTGCCGAAGAGCTCGACCACCTCGGGATCGGTCGCGGCGCGATAACGCTCCTCGAAAACCTCGTCGGTGAGGAACGACGCGTCGAACACGATGGTCTGCAACAGGTCGCGCAATTTCTCGCGGCTCGGGCCCTGGCCCTTGTAGAAGCGGCCGATCATCTTGACGCCCTCGACCGGATGCGGCGCGAAGATCGGCGTCACTGCGCCGCTGCCGATGATCACGGCGCGGTCGAGCCGGTTCGGATGGTCGAGCCCGAATTTGAGCGCCACCTGCCCGCCCATCGAATTGCCGATGATGCTGACGCGCTCCTGGCCGAGCGCGGTGAGGAATCCGGCGAGGATGCGCGAATTGTAGAGGAGGCGCGGCTCCTTCAGCACGATCTTGTCGCTTTGGCCGTATTGCGGCATATCGTAGAGGATGACGCGGCAACGCTCGGACAAGGGCCCGACATTCGCCTTGAAATTGCTGGCGGCGCTGGCGCCGGGGCCGGCGCCATGGATGCAGACGAGCGGCGGGCCGCTTCCTGCCTCCTGATAATGAAGCCGCACGCCTTCGACCGTGACGAACCTGTCTTCGAGCGGGCGTCCGCTATCGGCCATTTCCATCCCCACTGCGTGCAATGACGAAACCCCGGCATTATAGTCGCTTGCATCGCGCGTTGGCAGGACGTTGCCGGGGGACGCGAAAACTTATCCAGGATCAAGCATGAGGAAATCCTACGCCTTGCCGTCGCGACGGCGGATCATCGGCGGCGCGGCCGGGCTTGCCGCCGCGCTGGCGATGCCGGCAATCGTCCCACGCGCGGCGGCCACGGCGGACGAGGACGATTGGCAGGCCGGCGCCGGCGCCGATTGGGCCAAGGTTCTGGCGGCGGGGCAAAGCGAGGGCACGGTCGTCGTCGGCGCGCCGGGCATCGCCGGCCAGGCGATGATCGATCCCTTCAAGCGCGACACCGGCATCACGCTCGAGCTCTTCGGCGGCACGCCCAACGCCATCACCTCGCGCGTCGAGGCCGAGCTCCAAGCCAAGCGCGTCACCATCGACGTCATCCTCGGCGGCCAGGCGGAGCTCGCGTTTCTCGACCAGCTGCGCCCGCTCGACACCGAGCTGCTGCTACCCACAGTCACCGACGGCCAGTATTGGCGCAACGGCCGCATCAAATGGGTCGATACCGAGAACCGCAAGCTCGTGCAGGGGACGGAATATGTCGCCGGGTGGCTCATCGTCGATGCGGAGGCGGTCAAGGATTCCGACATCACCGCCTGGAAGGACCTGCTCGATCCCAAATACCAGGGCCGGATCGGCGCCTACGATCCGTTGATTCCGGGGCCGGGCTTCGCTTGCGGCACTTGGCTCATCGGCCTCTTCGGCGCCGATTTCGTGACCAATCTCTTCATCAAGCAGAAGATCGGCTATACGCCCGACACCAATCTTCTGGTCGAATGGGTCGCGCGCAAGAAATACGACATAGCCTTGGGCGGCATCCAGGCGGCGCTCCAGCAGTTCCGCGACCAGGGATTCCGCGATACCGTGAAGCCGCTGCTGCCCTACGACGCGCCGGGGTATCTGACGGGCGGCTACAGTGTTTTGAAGATGCCGCAGGGCTTGCCGCACCCGAACGCCGCGACCGTGTTCCTCAATTGGTATCTGAGCAAGCCTGGCGCCACGGCCTATTCGACGGTGATGCTCGAATCGAGCCGCCGCATCGACGTCAAGTTGACGGAGGTGCTGAGCTACATCGTGCCGCACAACGGCGTCAATTACGTCGATGTCTATAACGAGACCGCCTATCGCAAGCGCCCGGAGCAACTGGTGGCGCTGAAGGCGGCGTTGCAGCAACGCTGAAAGGAAGGC
The DNA here is from genome assembly GCA_963729295.1 of uncultured Alphaproteobacteria bacterium. Lineage (GTDB taxonomy): Bacteria > Pseudomonadota > Alphaproteobacteria > ATCC43930 > CGMCC-115725 > DATJLY01. The sequence continues at coordinate 209,487 of CAVSNJ010000004.1, read as the reverse complement.
CATGATCGCGGCACGGGCGCTCGAGCGCGGCAAGGTGATCTACGACGCGCTGAAGCGCAGCGGGGTCGAGGTGGTGCTGTACCTGCCAGACAGCGGCACATATCCGATCCAGAAACTCGCCGAGGACGATCCGGAGATGCGCACGCTCTGCTGCGCGCGCGAGGACGAGGCGGTTGCGATCGCCGGCGGCATCGCCTTTGCCGGCGGGCTCGCCGCGGTGGTGATGGACAGTTCCGGGGTCGGCTGGTCGGCCTACATCATGGCCGAGTGCCAGCAATACCGCGTGCCGATCGTACTGGTGTCGAGCCACAGCGAGGCGCTCGGCGAGGCGCACGACCATCACAATGTCGCGCGCGTCATGGGCGAGGCGATCTACCAGGCGGTACGCGTGCCCTACACGGTGGTGACGCGGCTCGAGGACGCGGCAACGATCGTCGAGCAATCGATCATCACCGCGCGCGGCCAGAAAATGCCGGTCGGCATCGTGCTGCCGCCCTACATCATGGGGACGTGAGGGAGCGCACCATGATGGACTGGCGGAAGACGATGGAGATCGTGGCGCAGCGCCGCACGAGCGAGCCGGTGATCGTCTCGCCCGGCACGTCGGGCGCGATCCTGCACACGGTCGGACACAAGGACCCGGTGCTCTACAACAGCGGGCTCTCTTACGCCTCGCCCTATGCCATGGGCGTCGCAATAAAGCGCCCCGGCACGAAGGTGATCGCGATCGAAGGCGACGGCTCGATGCTGGCGGGCCTCGGGCACCTCACCACGCTCGCGCGCTATGCGCCGCCCAACCTCGTCGTTGTGGCGATCGATAATGGCACCTATTGCACCGGCGACGCATCGCTCAAGGGCGCGACCTCCTATGGCGCGGACCTTGCCGCGATCGCGCGCGCGGCGGGGATCAGGTTCGCGGTCGCCGTCGACGACCTCGCTTCGTTCGACGGACACCTCAAGCGCGCGCTGGCGGAACCGGGCCTCGCCGTCATCGTGTGCAAGGTCGACGCGAACGTCGATCGCAGCGGCCTCACGCCCTATCGCATCGATCGCGTCGAGCAGGGCATGGAGTTTCGCCGCCGGCTCGCTATGATGAAATAGGTCGCAACACGGGGCGTCGCGAGGAATGCCATGGGCTTCTTCATCGGCCATGTCGGGCTGCATGTCCGCAACCTCGACGAGGAGATCGAATTCCTGGAGGTTCTGGGCGCCGCGGTGACGAGCCGGGGCACGACGCCGCGCGGGCGCATCGCCTTCGTCAGCCTCGACGGCGAGACGCATCACAATTTCGCGCTGTTCGAGGACGGCGAGCTCCTGCCGAGCGGCGATTCGAAGAAGGAGCCGCACGGCATCCATCATATCGCGCTGCGGGTTGAGACGCGCGCCGAGGTCGATCGCTGGATCGCGAAGCTCCGGGCCCGCGGCATCGCGCTCGACGGCCCGCACATTCAGGGCCCGGAAGGCGGCGGGCTCGAAGAAGGCAGCAGCAGTTACTCGGTCTTCTTCCCCGATCCCAACGGCGTCTCGTTCGAGATTTTCGCGGAGCCGAAGACGGTCGCCGAGTGGCAGGCCGCCACAGCGCACGCCAAAGAGCCGGCCTAGACCACGCTCCTCACTGCAGCCGCTTCGCCGCCTCCTCGACCATGCTGAGATCGGCATGCGCCTTGACGTCGATGTGCTCCTTGATGAAGCCGAACTGCTGCAGCATGTCGACGTTCTTCTGGATCGCGGCGATGTCGGGGTGGAGATTGGGATCGCGGTAGAAATCGTTCTTGGTGAAAGCCCATTGCAGCCGCTCGGGCGGAAACTTGATGAAATTGGCGGCGATCTGCACGGCTTCCTGATGATTGGCCGGGTCCATGTACCAGCGCGTCGCCCGGATGTCGTCCTCGAAGAAATCGACGAGCGCGGCACGATGCGCGGCGATGAAGCCGGTCCGCGCGGTGAGATAGAGAAAGTCGGTCATGCCGACGGCGTCGCGCTGGGTGAATAGGTCGCGCGCCGGGCCCTGGAGCGTCGGATCCTCGGTGAACGGCTTCACCTCGACGACGAGATCCGCCTTCTTCTCGAGCAGCAGCGCCTTCATGTTGGGGAACTGCGCTTCGACGATGGTGAAGTCGCCGGGATATTTGATCCCGTGCCGCTCCAGCATGACGCGCATGAAGATGTCCTGGCCGCCGCCGATGCCGTTGATGGCGACAATCTTGCCCTTCAAATCCTCGATCGTTTTGACCGGGCCATCCTTCAGGACCATGTAGTGGTTGGTCTCGTAGCCTTCGACGCCGTCGCGAATCTCGTCGATGACGATGCGCAGATCGTCCATCCCCGCGTTCTGGATCGCCGTGCCCAGCACGTTAAACGTCATCGCTACGAGGTCGAGCTCGTTGGCGGCGAGAGCCTGCAATCCGATCGATGAGCCGGCCACGCGCTGCGCCTCGATCGTGTAGCTCTTGCCCAGATGCCGCGCGAGGCCGGGATGCACGAACAGGATCGCCGTGAGCTGCGCCGGCGCTACGGCATAGCTGATGCGAAGCTTCACTGGCTCGTCGGCGAGCGCCGGACCGGCCAGCGCAGAACCCGCGACGAGCAACGCCGCCGCACCCAGTCGTCTCAGCCTCTCCATCATTCTCATCCCCCTCGACGCGCAATCGTCCTCGCTCATCGTTTTTACGTGCAAGATCCGGACCAATCGGCCGCGCTTCAGGCGAAGGGCGGATTGGCGCCCTCGATCTGCACGCGGTCGCCGGTGCGGGTCGCGGGATAATAGTCCCAGATCGCCAGATGCTGCGTGCAGCGATTGTCCCAGAACGCGATCGAATCCTTACGCCAGGTGAAGCGCACCTGCCAGAGCGGGCATTCGCAATGGTTGTAGAGGAATGCCAGCACCGCCTTGCTCTCCTCGGACGGCAGCTCGTTGATGTGCGAGGTATAGGCGCGGTTGACGTAGATCACTTTCTTCATCGTCTCGCGATGGCGGACGATGACGGGATGGACCGAGACATTGTACTTGCCGTCGGGATTGAAGCGGCGGAACACCAATCCTCCGTCATGCGTCGCGGTGAGGCCTTCGAGATAGGATCGCATGCGCGGCGACAGCGCGTCATAGGCCGCATACATGCTGGCAAAGCACGTGTCGCCGCCCACGGGCGGCAGCGTGTGGATGTGCAGGATGCTGCCCATCGGCGGGATCGGATCGCACGACAGATCGGTGTGCCATTCCTCGCCCGCGACGTGCTTCGAGTTGGCGTCGGCGTGGAGAAGCCGCACCTCGGGATGCTCTTCCATCCCCTTCATCGCGGAATGGACATGAAGCTTGCCGAAATGCTGGCCGAAATTCTTCAAGGTCGGCACGTCGATCGGCTGATCGCGGAAGAAGATGACGCCGTTGTCCAGAAGCGCCTGGTGGATGTCGTGGACCTGGCGGTTGGTCAGCGGCTTCTGCAGATCGATGCCCGAGACCTCGCCACCGACATGGGCGGTGAGCCGCTTCACCGCGATCGTTTCGTACCCCATGCGCGCCGCTCCCGGTCCGCCAATCGATGCAAATCTTAAGGCGAAATCCGGGCAGCCGTCCAGCGGCCGCGCGCTAGCCGAGCCGCGGCAGGACCGAGACGTGAATGGCGTCGGGCTCGCCCTCGCCGCCGACCGTGGCGATGGCGCGCTCGACCTTGTCGAGGGTGAAATGATGCGTCGCGAGTTTCTCGAGCGGGTATTTGCCGGATTCGAGGAGGGTGATCGCCTTCTTCATCTCGCGCGCGGTGCGGCCGCGAACGCCCTTGATGGTGAGCTCCTTGAGGAAAATCCGGTCGGGATCGAAGCCGGTGGCGGGTCCGTGCGCCTCGCCGGCGACGACGATGATGCCGCCCATCGCCGCGAGTTCAACCGCTTGCGCGAGTGCTCCCGGCGCGTTCGCGGTAACGTTGACGACGGTGTCGGCCATGCGGCCGCCGGTGAGCGATGCGACCTCCGCCACCGCATCCGTCGCATCGACATCGATCACGTGGTGCGCGCCGAATTCCAGGGCGAGCGCGAGTCGCACACGATCGCGCGCCTTGCCGGTGACGATGATGGCGGCGGCGCCCGCCTCCTTCGCGGCGATGACCGAGGCGAGCCCCTGCCCGCCCGGCCCCTGGATCACCACGGTGCTGCCGATTCCGACCTGGCCCTCGAGATGGGCCCAGCGGATGCCGTTCGAGAGCGGCACATAGAAGGGCGCGACCTCGAGCGGCACCTTGTCGGAGAGCTTGTGCAGGAGCGCCTGCGGGTCGAGCCAGAAATACTCGGCGTAGCCGCCCCACAAGCCCGGCTTCACGCTCAATGACGTAAAGCCGTACATTTTCTCCATCTTCATGCCGTTGCAGATGTAGTAGCGGCCGGAGAGGCAGTATTCGCAGCGCCCGCACGGCGCATATTCCTCCATGACGATGCGGTCGCCTTCCTTGACGCCCCAGCGCTTTGCCGCACGCGCGCCGATCTTGGCGACGCGGGCGACGATCTCGTGGCCGGGGATAAGCGGCGTTTTCGCATACTCCGCGAGCGCGCCCGTATAGATCGGCCAGTCGGCGCCGCACACGCCCGTGATCTCGACCTTGGCGATCCCTGAGTCTTCGTCGATCTCGGGGAGCGGCAGCTCGCGCAATTCGATTTTGCGCGGCGCCACCAGCACGGCGGCAAGGGTCTTGTCCATGTCCGTGAGTCTAGGCGGAATTGGCTTGCGGAGACAGGGGCAATCCCAGACAATTTCCGCCGTGGCAACATCAGAGAACACGCGCATCGATTACGCCGCGCTCGCCGCGGGTGCGGGCGCGCGCGTCCACGGCAGCCTCTATCGCGACCCGCGCATCTTTGCCCGCGAGCTCGAGGCGATCTGGCACAAGGTCTGGGTCTATATCGGCCACGACAGCGAGGTGAAGCGGCCGGGCGACTATGTGCGGCGCCAGATCGGCGTGCAGCCGGTGCTGATGATCCGCGACGACGACGGCGACGTGAAGGTGCTGTTCAACCGCTGCCGGCATCGCGGCAATCTCGTCTGCGCGCGCGACCGCGGCCATGCCGAGACGCTGCGCTGCCCCTATCACGGCTGGACCTACGGCCGCTCGGGCGCGCTCCTCGTGCCGACCTTCGAGGAAGGATATGACGGCCAATTGCGGCGCGAGGATTTTGGGCTGAGCGCGGCGCCGCGCGTGGCACGTTATCGCGGCCTCGTCTTCGCGAGCGCGGCGGCGACGGGGCCATCGCTCGACGAGCATCTGGGGCCGGTCAAGGAATATATCGACCTCTTCATGGACGTATCGCCCACGGGCGAGATCGAGCTCGACACCGGCGTCCAGAAGCTGCGCTACCGCGGCAACTGGAAATTCCTGCCGGAGAATTCGCTCGAGGGCGATTATCACGGCCCCTTCATTCACCGCATCGCCTTCGAGCTGCATGCGCGGCGAAGCGGCCTCGACATGAGCTCGCTCTACGAGAACGAGATCCCCGACGTGATTCGCTCGCTCCCTGGCGGGCACATGGTCGAGGATTATCGCGGCGCCACCATGGCGCCGCCGAAGCGGAACCCAAGCCCGGCGCGCCAGGCCTATGTCGCGATGATGGGAGAGCGTTACGGCGCGGCGAAGGCGCGGCAGCTCACCTCGACAATCCCGCCGCTCGTCTATGTCTTTCCCAATCTCATCTACATCATGACCCATTTGCGGCGCGTGCAGCCGGTGCGGGTGGACGAGACCTTCGTCTATTACCAGCCGATGCTGCTGAAAGACGCGCCCGACGAGGTGAACGAGGCGCGGCTCAGAGAGCACGAGTTCGGCTTCGGGCCGGCCGGCCTCATCTCGCCCGACGATGTCGAGATCATGGAGCGCAACCAGCGCGGCGTCGTTGCCGAAGCGAACGACTGGCAATTCATCGGCCGCGGCCTACATCGCGAGACGCGGCATGCCGACGGCGGCGTCAGCGGCTTCACCATGGACGAATGCCATCTCCGCGGCATGTGGCGGCACTATGCCAGCCTGATGAACGCACGATGAGTCCCGCGCGCGAAAGCGTCGAACGCTTCCTCGCGCTCGAGGCGCGCCTCATGGACGAGCACCGCTACAAGGAATGGCTCGCGCTTTGGACCGAGGACTGTCTCTACTGGGTCCCGTGCAACGAGGACGACATCGACCCGCGGCGCCATGTCTCGATCATCCATGACGACCGCGAGCGGCTGCAGCAGCGGATCGAGCGGCTGGCGACGGGTGGCGTGCTGGCCCAGGACCCGCCGCCGAAAATGCGCCGCGTCATCGCCAACATCGAGATCGAGGAGTCGAGCAGCGGCGACCTCACGGTCGGCTCAAATTTCATCCTCGCGCTGGCACGCGGCGAGAGCCAGCAGATCTGGGCCGGGCGCAGCCTCCATGTCCTCGCCCGCCGCGCGGACAGCTTCGCGATCAGGCGCAAGACCGTGCTCCTCATCAATTCGGACCAGGAGATGCCACTCCTGCAATTCCTGATCTGAGGAGCGCATGAGCTACCGCATCGAGCCCGACCAAAAACGCTGCCAGTCCTACGGCAATTGCCTCAAAGTCGCGCCCAACACATTCGCGTGGGACCGCGCGCGCAAGGTGCGCGTCTCCGATCCCGCGGGCGCAAGCGACGCAGCCATTCTCAAGGCGGCAAAACTCTGCCCCTATCGCGCGATCGCATTGGCGGACGAAACGGGCGAGCCCGTCTTTCCGCGCTGGAAGACCGAAGCTTAAGCGACGGAGCAGACCGATGGAGCATGGACGCTTTCCCTACTCGCCAATATCCTCCCGCCCGGCGCTGAAGCTGCCGAACGGCGCGCGCGTCGCCGTTTGGATCACGCCCAACATCGAGCATTACCATTGGGGCAAGCCCGCCATCGCGCTGACGCAGATGACGGCGCAATTGAAGCCCGACGTGCTCAACTACGCCTGGCGCGACTACGGCGCGCGGGTCGGCATCTGGCGCATCATGGAGATTCTCGAAAAGCACGGCTTCGTCGCCACCGCCGCGCTCAATTCCGAAGTGTGCGAGCATTATCCGCAGATCGTGACCGAGGGGAACCGGCTCGGCTGGGAGTGGATGGCGCACGGGCCCAACAATTCGATGCTGTTCACCGGCATGCCCGAGGAGGCCGAGCGGGGGATCATCAAGGGCGTGCTCGACACGATCGCCCGCGCGACCGGAAAGAAGAGCCGCGGCTGGCTCGGCCCCGCCTTGACCGAGACCGACCACACGCTCGACATCCTCGCCGAGAACGGCATCGACTATGTCGCCGATTGGTGCAACGACGAGCTGCCCTATGGCATGACGACGGCGAAGGGGCCGATCTTCGCCATCCCCTATACGCTCGAAGTGGGCGACATTCCGGTGTTCCTGGAGCGCGGCGGGTCGGGCGAGGATTTCTATCGCATGGTGGTCGATCAGTTCGACCAGCTCTACGAGGAAGGGGCGAAGCGCCCGCGCATCCTGTCGATCGCGATCCACCCGTTCCTGATCGGCCATCCGTTCCGCGCACGCCATCTCGACCGCGCGCTCCAGCACATCAAGCGGCACGACGCCGTGTGGCTCGCCACCGGCAGCGCCATCATCGACTGGTACGAGAGCGCGGCGAAGGCCTAGTCATTCCGCGGCCGCGCTGCGGCGATTGCGGCCGAGGCGCTCGATCACCATGTCGGTCGGCATGATGTCGCCGAACACGAGATAGAACGAGGTGAGCGCCGCGTTGTGTTCCTCGTCGGTGAAGGCGGCGTTGGCGTCCGTCACCATGATGACGCGGAAATTGCGCATCATGGCGTCGCGCGCCGTCGATTCGCAGCACACGTTCGTGACCGTGCCGGCGACCAAGAGCCATTCGATGCCGCGCGCGCGCAGCACCGCCTCGAGGTTGGATGCGCCTTCGATGAAGGCGCTGAACCGTTTCTTCTCGATGTGCAGATCCTGCGGCAGGGCCTCGAGGCCGGGCCAGAGCTCGTAGCCCTTGCTGCCGCGCGCCAAAGCCGCGGCGCGCCGCCGCGTGCCGTCCGCACCCGCCATTTCGTACGTGACGGACCAGCTTTTGAGCGTCTCTTCCTCGTAGACCGCCTGCACCCACACGACCTGGCCGCCCGCCGCGCGCACGGCGCGGGCGAGCCGGTTGATGTTCGGCACGATCTCGTGCGCCGGCTCGCAGAGCGCATGCGCGACGCCTGGCATCATGTAGGCGTTCTGCATGTCGACGACGAGGAGCGCGGTGCGCGCGGGATCGAAATCCTCGAAGCAATGCTCCTTGCCGCGCAACATCTTCACGCGCTCGACCATATAGCGGGGAATGTCGATCTTGTGCATGGCATACTCGCTCGGAAATCGCGCTCCTATAATGGAGAAGGCCGCGTCCCATTGACAGGGCGGAGTGTTCGATGCCGTACGATCCGCGGACCGCGCGCTATCCGGCATTTGCCGAGACAAGGCAGGATTTTGCCGCGGGGCGCGACACCCCGCGCGCATATCTCGAGCGCTGCCTCGAGCGGATCGCGCTCCTCGAGCCCGAGGTGCAGGCGTTCGTGCGGCGCGACGAGGCGCGCGCGCGCGCGGCGGCCGACGCGGCAAGCGCGCGCTGGCGCGAGGGACGCCCGCTCTCGCCGCTCGACGGCATGCCGGTCGCGATCAAGGATTGCTACGACGTGGCCGGCATGCCGACCGAAGTCGGGAGCCGGCTTTTCGCGGGCGATGTCGCCGCGCTCGACGCCGCGCACGTCGCGGCAATGCGCCACGGCGGCGCGATCATCGTCGGCAAGACCACGACGACCGAGCTCACCATGGCGCTGCCCGCGCCGACCTGGAACCCGTGGGACCTGACGCGCACACCGGGCGGCTCGTCGTCCGGATCGGCAGCCGCGGTGGCGGCGTCGATGCTGCCGCTCGCGACCGGAAGCCAGGTGCGCGGCTCGACCATAAGGCCCGCCTCGATCTGCGGCATCGTCGGCTTCAAGCCGACCTATGGCGCGTTGAACCGCTATGGCGGATTCGACCCGTCGCCAAGCCTCAACCATCTCGGCATTCTCTCGGGCACGCTCACCGATGCGTGGGAGGCGGCGCTTTGGATCGCCGCGACGGTGGGCGGCGATCCCGGCTATCCGGCCATGGTGGGCGGCGCCGATCTGCCGGCGGCGCGGCGGCCGGTGCGGCTCGCGCGGCAATATACTTATGGCTGGCGCGAGACCGACGAGGCATCGAAGGCCGAATTCGAGCTTTTGCTGCGCCGGCTTGCGGACTCCGGGATCGAGATCGTCGAGCCCGCGGCGAATGATGCGCTCGGCGCCTACGAGGATCTGACCGCGCGCACGCCCGAATTCTTCTTCGACGCGATGCTGTGGGAATTCCGCTGGCCCTTGACGCAATGGCTCGAGCTGCGGCCCGGCCGGGTCAGCGAAGCGATCGAGGGGTTCGTCGCGCGCGCGGCGAAGATGACGCTGGCGGATTGGGCGAAGGCTCATGCGGCACGCGAGGAATTGCGCCGGCGCCATCGCGCGCTTGCCGGCGCGGTCGATGGATTCGTCACGCTCGCCCATATCGGGCCCGGCCAAAAAGGCCAGCCGCGCGTCGGCACGCCCTGGTACAACGATGCCTCCTCGGCGATCGGCGCGCCGACGATCAACCTGCCGCTGCTCGCGGTCGAGGATGCACCTCTCGGCGTGCAGCTCATGGGGTTCGAGGGCGACGACGAGGATCTGTTCGCGATGGCGCGCGCTATCCTCGAAGGCTTCGGCTCGCCGGCCGCGCGCTGAACTTTTGCGCCGTCCCGTGCCGGAAGTCGGCAAATGCCCATCCATGCCCATCGCGGCGCCGTCGAGGACGCCCTTTTTCGGCATAAACGCTTGATATGAATGTAAAAAGCGTTCGTACGGCGCATTTCCATACCCATCCAGTAATCGCCCTTCCGGTACTTATTTTTACTTTTGGCGCTCGGAACCGGCTGGATTTTGCGGCGCTCCTGCGCTTCGTGCCACCGTGCGTCAGCCCGATCCCGGCTCGTACGCATGTATAGCATAGTCGCGTACAAAAATCAAGACGTGAGACGGCCGGTAGTGGGTCAGTTTGGTTTTTGACTGAACCCTCGGACGATCCAGGCCACAACAAGTCATGTCCCCGCTGCTCCCGCGAAAGCGGGGACCCAGCGGAGCCGCGCGTCACTTGTCCTGGGTTCCCGCGCACGCGAGACCTCTGCGAAAGGGCATTGGGTTTGCCCGAGAGCCAGGGTTGATTGGCTTTGGTGACAGCGGGTTGGCTTTGCCGCGCTCAGGCTTGCGCTGGTGGCAGCCGGGTCATGCGGCGTTCGCCGCTGCGGTTCGCAGGTTGAAGGCAATGATGATGAGATCGAGGTGGCAGGCGTTGGCGGCGAGCCCTCGGTAGCGCATGCGCGAGAAGCCGTAGCGTCGTTTGAGGACCGAGAAGGTCCGCTCGATCGCGCTTCGGATGCGGCCGATCAACTTGTTGCGCACGGTTTGCCAGTGCGGCAGCTCCTTCTGGACATTGGTGCGGCGGTGTTGGATGCGGTCCTTGACGCCGCGCGCCTTCAACGCCGCGCGCCGGGCCCGCTTCTCATAGGCCTTGTCGGCATAGACCGCCCGCTCGTCGCCGCAAATGAGCGCGTCGGCCACCTCGCTCTCATAGGTCTTGGCGGGCGTCAGCACCCGGCTGCGGATCAGCCCCGAGCCCCGGTCGACGCCGAGATGCGCCTTGTAGCCGAAGAACAGACGCCGGTGCGGGCCGCGACGGGTCCAATTGGCGTCCGGATCATGCGGCGAGCGGCTTTCCCGATCGCGCGGCGTCGAGCCGGACGGCGGCGGGCGAACCGCGCATTGCACCAATGTGGCGTCGATCAGCGTGCCGGCCTTGAGCACGAACCCGGCCATCTCCAATTGACCCAGCACCTCCTGAAATACCGCCTGCCCAAGCCCCGCCTCCTTGAGGGCGTTGCGGAAGCGGCACAGCGTCGTCTCGTCCGGCGTCGCCGCGTCGAGCGCAAACCCGCAAAAGCGCCGGAACGACACCCGGTCCAGCAATGCCTCCTCAAGCCCGGGATCGGACAGGCCGTACCACTGTTGCAGCAACAGAGCCTTCAGCATCGACAGGGCCGCATAGGGCGGCCGGCCGGTCTCGCCAGGCCGCACCGCCGAGACCAGCCGCTCGATCCGCGACCAGTCGATCAGCCCCGATATCCGTTCCAGCTTCGCGTTCCGCCCGAACCCCGCCGGAAGCAGCGCGTCCACAAAACTCGGTTGCTCCGTCATGGCCCACCCCTCAGCCCGCGCGCCAAGTGAATCACAATTCGAAGCCGCCGTCAGTTTCGCAGAGGTCTCGCTTGCGCGGGAACGACGATTTAATGTTGCCGGATCGGGACTCTCGCCCCTCCCCTCACTCCGACAGGACGGCGATCGCTTCCATTTCGCACAGCATGTCGGGGCTTTTGAGCTCGGCGATCGCCGAGCTCCGCGCCGGCAATGGCTCGGGCATGAGCTTCACATACTCCTCGTTGAAGCTCTTCCAGTCCGCGGCATGGCGCAGGAACACCGTGACCTTCACCACATCGGCGAGCGAGGCGCCGGCGGCGGCGAGAATGTTCGCGACGTTGCCGATGCAGCGCCGCGCCTGGTCGTGGATGTCGCCCATCTTCCCGGTCTCGCGGTTGCGCCCGGCCTGGCCCGAGGTGAAGACGAGGTTGCCGATGCGGATCGCCTGGTTGAAAGGGCCGGTCGGCGTCGGCGCGCCGTCGGTGCGGATCGCCTGCTTCTTCGTCACTTGTCTTTGTCCTTGTCCTTGCCTGTGCCGGGCTTGGCCGCGCCCAACTGCTCGACGGTGCGGCGTGCGACCTCATGATCGTTGTCGGGTGACGAGCCGCCGACGCCGATGGCGCCGATACATTCGCCATTCTCGAAGATCGGCACGCCGCCCTTGTTGAGCGTGACCCCGCCCGGGATGATCTCGGTCAGGCTCATCGGATAAAGCGGACGGTCGGCCCAATTCTCCAAGAGCTTCGCGGTCGAGGTGCGGAACGCGGCGGCGAGCCGCGCCTTGCCCATCGCCATGTAGGGCCCGTGCCACGCTTCCGTCTTACCGCGCGCGACAAGGACGGGATGGCCCGCCGCGTCCATCACCGCGACCGAGACCTCGACACCCTTGGCGCGGCCGATCGATTTCGCGGTCTCGAGGAAACGCATCGCCTTTTCAAAATCCATCGCCCGGCCTCGCGCTCAATTGAGCCGCAAATAATTCTCGGCGTTGGCGGCGAGCAGATTCTTCATCTGATCCTTGGCGATGATGTTGCCCCATTTCAAAACGTTGTCGACGGAATGGGGCCAATCGCTTTCGGGATGCGGAAAGTCGGACGCGTACATGAGGCACTTGTCGCCCAGTATATCCATCACGGCCTTCGTCATCTGCGGGCCCTCATGCGCCTCGATGCAGACGCAGACGCGGCCCTCGCGCGCATACTCGCTCGGGAGCTGCTTCAGCGGCGGCACCACGCCCTTCACATAATGGACTTGGCTGTCGAGGCGCAGGAGCCAGTTCGGGAGCCAGCCATGCCCGGTTTCCGAATAACCCACCTTGATGTTGGGATAGCGGTCGAGGATGCCGCCGCAGATGACATAGGCGAGCGAGCGCTGCGCGCCCCACGGATGGGCCGCCGTGCGCGCGATCGCGGAATTGCCCCAGATGTCGCGATAGCCCGGGAAATAAGGCGGCTCGTAGAAGAAGCTGTGATGCATGATCGGCAGGTGCAGGTCGTTCATCACCTGCCACAGCGGCTCGAGATCGGGATCGTCGATCGGCATGCCTTCGGGCAGCGACGGCCAGACGCAGGCGAGCCACGGCTCGCGCCCGATCTTCTTGAGCTGCTCCACCGCCCACGGGATGTTTCTGCCGGGCGCGAGGAAGAGACCCTTCAAGCGATTCGTGTCGGCGGAGCAGAAATCGCGCATGTACGTGTGATAGGCGTCATAGAGCCCGGTCGTGACGGCGGGGTCGAGCGCGCTTGCCGCGGGCGCCCAGGTGCCGGGGATCAGCACGTTCACATCGACGCCTTCCTTCGTCATGTCCTCGAGCCGGCCTGTGGGATTGTCGTGCTGGATGCGCTCGTGGCAATTCTCGCGCGAGATGTTGAGGACCCGGCCCTCCACCGCGCCGGCGCCGCCCTTCTCGGACTTCTCCTCGCCGAGCTTCATCCCGGCGATGCGATTGTACGGAATGGGGTTCACCTTGATCGTGTGCCACGGCTCCTTCGGATGGCCGCGCCCCTCCGGCGACTTCATCACGCGCACGTATGGATCGAGCTCGCGCCAGCGGCTCTTCGCCGCCTGGCCGGCATAGCGCTCCAACACCTCAAGCGAAGGCGTTACGTGGCTGTCGACGTCGATGACCCGGTATCCGTTCCGCATGGTTCAGTCCCTTCGTGACCTAATCCCGAATCTCACACCCCTAGAACGCAAGCGCAACAGCGGCGCGGCGGTCGTCGGCGACCCCCAGAAAACCGCCATCCGCGACCGCAGCGAGCTTGATCGAGCCGAAACTGTTCCAACCCGCCGCCATCGTGCGCGCCTCCGGGTGGCGCGCGGCGAGCGCCGATACGAGCGCAGGGTCCATCGTGTCCTCGACGACGAGCTGGCCCTTGAAATCGACCGACCAGCGCGGCGCACTCGCCGCCGCCGCCGCATCTTCGCCGCAGGCGAGCATCCGCGCCAGCACTTGCGCGAGCGTGCAGGTCTGCCCGACCGTGCCGGGCGTGCCGATGCTCAGGGCGAGCCGCCCGCCCTTGCGCACGAGGCAGGGCGCGAGCGTATTGGCCGGGCGCTTTTCGGGTGCGATGCAGTTGGCGCTCGCAGGATCGGTGTCGAAGCCCGCCATCCGGTTGTTGAGCAGGATGCCGGTGCCGTCGAGCACGGTGCCGGAGCCGAACGGCGCCGAGATGCTTTCGATGAGCGAGACCGCCATGCCGTCTCTGTCGATCACCACGGCGCAGGTGGTGCAGCGGTCGCGCGCCTCGCGCGGCGTGGGCGCGGCGGGCGCGCGGGCGGGCGTTTGCAACAGCCGGCGCACGGCAGCTTCGGCGGCGCGCGGATCGGCGATGAGCCCGCCCGTCTGCCGATAGGCCGAGCGCCGCGCCGCAAATCCCGTTGCGATGAATCCGGCGCTGGCGGGATCGATCGCATGGATGCCGTCCGCTTCGAGCGCCAGAAGCTGAAGCAGCAGGGTCGCGCCGTAGGAATTGGGCGGCATGGTCAGGACTTCGTGGCCATAGAAGGGGGCCGCGATCGGCTCCTGCCAAAGCGATTCGTGCGCGGCGAAATCTTCGGCAGTGAAGAGCCCGCCCTTGGCGGCGCTGGCCGCGGCGAGCGTCCGGGCAATGGCGCCGCGATAGAACGCTGCGACACCGTCGCTCGCGACCGCGCGAAGAATCCGCGCGAGATCGGGCTGGCGCAAGATCGCAGTCTCGGCGAGCGGCGCGCCGCCGGGAAGGAAGAGGGCGCGCGCGGCTTCGTCCTTCGCCAGAAGCGCGGCACGTTCGGCGCTCGCCGCCGCAAGCAGGCGGCTCACCGGACAGCCGTCCTCGGCGAGCCGCAGCGCCGGATCCATGACGCTTGCGAGAGCGCGGGTGCCATGGCGCGCGAGCAGATCAGCGATGCCCAAGAGCATCGCCGGCACGGTCGCGGAGAGCGGGCCGTTGCCTGGAATTCCGCCGCCGAAGCGGTCGGCGGTCGCGGCGCGCGGCGAACGACCGCTGGCATTGAGGCCCGACACGGCGTCCGTCGCCGGATCATGGACGAGCGCGAAGAGGTCGCCGCCGAGCGTCACGGCATGCGGCGAGACGACGGCAAGCACGAGCGCCGCCGCGGCGGCCGCATCGGCCGCGTTGCCGCCCTCGCGCAGGACCTCGAGCGCGGCCGCGCTCGCGAGACCGTGCCCCGTGGCGACAACGCCGTTCCGGCCGCGCACGCTTGTCGCCGTCATTCCTCGGCGCCCTTCGCGGGCGCGCGCGTGTCGCGCTGAAAGAATTCCGATTGCGGATCAGACGCCACCATCTCCTTGATGCGCTCCCACAGATGACGGCGCAATTCGACGAAGGCGCGGCGCTCGCGCACGTCATAGTCCCAGCGCGGATGTGGCAGATCGACGTCGAGGACTTCCGCAACTTGCCCCGGGCGCGGCCGCAACAGCACGATGCGGTCGGAGAGCAGGACCGCCTCATCGACACTGTGCGTGACGAAGACGGTGACGCCCTTGTGACGGTCGCGAAGACGCATCAGCTCGATCTGCATGAATTCGCGCGTCTGCGCATCGAGACTGGCGAAGGGCTCGTCCATCAGAAGGTATTGCGGCTCGGCGATCAGCGCGCGAGCGAGCGCCGCGCGCTGCTTCATCCCGCCCGACAATTCGTTGGGATATGAGTCCGCGAAGGGCCTCAAGCCCACCATGTCGAGATAGCGCGAGGCCCGGTCGTGACACTCCGCGCGCGCCATGCCGCCGACCTCGCACGGAAACGCCACGTTGTCGCGGATCGTGCGCCACGGCAAGAGGCGGAACGACTGGAACACGAAGCCCATGTGCGCGCCCGGACGCGGCCGCGCGCCGCCGACGCGAATCTCGCCGGCGTCGGGAGCGATGAGCCCGTTCAGCATGCGCAGGAGCGTGGTCTTGCCGCAGCCGGACGGCCCCACGAGCGTGACGAAGCTGTTGGGTGCGATGTCGAGCGTGACGCGGCGAAGCGCCTCGATCGGCCCCGACGCCTTGCCGCGCGCAAAGGATTTCGAGACGTTGCGCGCGATAATGCCGGCGTCGGCACCGCTCATGGCTTTGCCGCGACGCCATTGCCAGCGCCGGCGCTGCCGAGCGCCGCGTCGATGAAGCTCCGGTCGATCCATTCGGCCGGCTCGACCCGGCGCAAATCCCGGAAATCGGCGGTCTTGTAGAGCATGTCCGTGGTGAATTTCAGCTTTTCCGGATCGAGCCCGCCATTGACGCTCCATTGCTGGCGATAGGTTTCGGCGAGCTGTTGCAGGACGGCGCGGTCGACATCGGGACGCGCCTTCGCCATGGCATCGACCCAGAGGCCGGGCTTCGTGGCGAAATCGTTGAGCGCCATCAGGAGGCCGCGCACGACGCCGGCGATCTCCTTCGCCTTTGCCGCGGCAACGGCGGACGTTACGACGTTGAGCTTTCCGACGAACGGCGCGAGCCGGTAGAAATTCGTCTCGTCCACCATCACCTTGAGCGACGATTTGTTGGGGATCGCGCTCCATACGCCGATCGAGACGGAGGTTGCGTCGATGCGGCCCGCGACGAGCGCTTGCGTGCGCACCGCGGGCTGGCCGAGCGCCAGATATTGCAGCTTGCCGACATCGACGCCGAGCCCTTGCAGCACGACGCGCGAAAGCGTGTCATCGACGCTGCCGATGCGCGCGACGCCGAACACCTTGCCCTCGAGATTCTGGGGCGCGGCGATCATAGCCTTGGCTGCGATGAGGAACGGCAGGGCCGGATCCGGCGAGATCACGCCTTTCAAATCCATCTGGCGCCGCGCCACGAGTTGCAAGGCCGTGTCGAAGCTGACATTCGCCATGTCGCCTTCGCCGGCGCGCAGCGCCGCCACCGCCGACGGCGTCTGCTGCACGCGCTCGAGCTCGACATCGACGCCGGCCTTTTCGTAATAGCCGAGCGTCTTCGCCAGCTCCAAGACCGAGTTCGGCACGAGCGGCGTCTCGGTCTCGGTGACGATGAGTCTGAAGGGTGCCGCGCGCACGGGCGCCGCCACGGCGAGGAGGCAAAAACCGGCGGCGGCAAGGAACGGAACTCTCACGCGAGACCCCAGAACGCGATCGGACATGTGCCGACGCCCTTCACCGGCTTGTGCTCGATGAAGGCAGGCTTCATGTCCTCGACAATGCCCAACACCGCTACGTAATTCAGAAATTCCGAGGTCGAATTGCCCTCGGCGATGAGACGCGGCACGGTCAGCGTGGCGAGGATTTCGTCACGGTTCCCGGCACGCATCTGCTCGAGCATCCAGCGCTGAAGATCGAAATTGTAGTTGCCCATCTTGGGGCCGCCCACTTCGACCGTCATGTTGAAGGATCCGACGATTGCGACCCGCGCGTCGCCCGGCCATTCCTCGATCGCGCGGCGCAGGAAACGGCCAAGCTCGTACCAGCGCCGGTTGGACGGGATCGGATAGCCGAACGCGTTCGTCATGATCGGGACGAGCGGCAGATCCTGTTCCGGCCGCACGAAGGAGAGCGGCACGGTGAAGGCATGATCGATCTTGAAATCGTGCACTTGCGAGAACTGCACGCCGTCCTCGATGCCGCGGCGCAGGAGATGCTGCGCCAAATCCTGATGCACCGCGGCGCGATAGCTCGGCAGGTGCATCACCTCGGTCTCGTACCAGAACGGGCCCTCGGCCACGGGACCGGTGCCGACCGCGAAGGTCGGCAGATTGTCGAAGAAGAAATTGTCGAGATGGTCGTTGGCGATGCCGACGATGAGATCGGGCTTCGTCTCGGCCAGAAGCGCGCGCACTTTGGCGAAGGTCGCGTAAAGAGCCCCGAGGTCCGCCTGATCGGCCTGGTCGCGGTTCCAGAAGATGCGCGGATTATGCGTCGATGCTACGGCCGAAACGATCTTCGCCATGGGCGTTCCTTCACGTGCGTTCGCTGCGATAGCGCCAGCGTTCCATCCGGCGCTCGACCAGTTTCAGGGACGCCATCATCAAGACGCCGATGACGGCCAGCACACAGACGACGACGAAATAGGGCGCCATGCGGAAGCTGTTGCCATAGACCGACAAGAGCCCGCCCAATCCGTTGACAGCGGTGTAGAGCTCGGCGACGACGGTGTTGATGAGCGCCAAGGACGCGCCGACGCGCAGCCCCGCGGTGATGTAGGGGAGCGAGCCCGGCAGCATGATCTTGCGGAAGATTTGCAGATCGCTCGCGCCGGCCGAGCGCGCCATCTCGACGAGCTCGCCGTCGCAGTTCAAGACCCCGGCATAGGTGTTGATGAGGATCGGCATGACCGCGCCGATGAAGACGATGAAGACCTTGGCTTGATAGCCCAGGCCCAGGAACACGATCACGAGCGGGATGAAGGCGACGCGCGGCATGGCGGAAAGCGCGTTGACGTAGCCCTCGAGCGCACTGCCGAAGATGCGGAAGCCGCCCATCGCGAGGCCGAACGGGATCGCGAAGACGGCCGCGGCGAAAAAGCCCGACAAAAACACGACCAGGCTTTCGAGCGTCGCCTTCGGCACGGTGCCGTCGCCGATCACCTGCGTTCCGGCGGCGACCGTCTGCCACGGCGTCGGCAGAAAATCCTCGCCGGTCGCGGCGGCGACCGCCCACCACAGCGCGATCAGCAGCACGAAGACGAGAAGCCGCCACGCGGCAACGGGAACGCGCGCGAGGAGCGCGCCCCTGTGCAGCCGTGCGACGGCCGCGGGAGCGGAGGCGGCAGCGGCCGCCGCCGGTTCGACGCGATCGTCGCGCGTCACCATCGCGGCTCAAGCCCCGGCGGCTTTCCCGCCAGCTTCGCGCGGGTGGTAGTAATCGTAGAATTTGTTGGGCACGTCCTTGATCTTCGGCACCACGTTTTCGAGATACCATTCGCGCGGGTTCAGCACCGCGGAGAGATGAAACAACAGAACCGGGTGGACGTGGAGCGCCCACAGTTTCGGGAAATCGCGCGCCTCGAGCGCGGCGCGCTCCTCGGCGTTCAGCGCAAATTCGTCGAGCATCGCGTAGTTTCCGGCGCGGAACGCCATCGTCAGCTCGCGATCGGTATAGACGTGATGGATCGCGCGATTGAGCTCGTAATCCGACATGAATGGTCTCCGGTCCGCGCCTAACCCGATTATGCGGTCGACCCGCTTGAAATCCAGGACTATTTGCCCGCCGGCAACGGGCCCTCGCGCCTTAGAGCGCGGCCAGCTTCGGCATGGCCTCGGTGGCGAAAAGCCGCACCGAGCGTAGCGAATCCTCGAGCGTCATGTTGCCGAAGAACATGGCGAAGTTCATGTAGTTGACGCCGATCGCCTTCGCCTGCCGCTCGATCTCGGCGCGGACCGTGTCGGGCGTGCCGGCGATCACCGTGCCGGCCGCGACCGCCTCGTCGAATCCGCCGACGATGTGGTGCGTGTAGTTGATGCTCGAGACGTTGCGCTGCCGGAGCCACTGGATCTTCTCGAAATGCTGCTCGTGCGCGGGCGCGGCGATCCGGCGCGCGTCGGCGACCGTGTCGGCGACGACGAGCTGGCGATTGACGCCGATCGCGAGCCCGCCCGGGAATTCCGGCTTCGGGTGCGCCGGCTTGGCCCGTGCCTTGTAGGCGTCCTTGAAGGCATCGATGTTCTTCTTCGCCGTCTCGATGGAGCCGAGTGTGGCGAAATGGAGGCCGCGCTCGCCCGCCCAGCGCGAACCGAACTCGGCCGAGGAGGCGTACCAGATCGGCGGATAGGGAATTTGCAGCGGCTTCAACTGCATCGGCACGTTCGCATAGCTGAAGAATGGGCCGTTATAGGTGAGCTCGTCGTGCGTGAAGCCTTCGATGATGCAGTTATAGGCGTCGAGGAAGATATCGCGCGACTGCTCGTGGTTGACGCGGTGGAAATTCAATTCGAACGGCGAGACGCCGCGCCCCACGCCGACATCGAGCCGCCCATGGCTCAGATGGTCGAGCATGGCGATCTCCTCGATGAAGCGCAGCGGCGTGTAGAGCGGCAGCAGAAAGACGAGCGCGCCCATGCGGATGCGCTTGGTCGCGCGCGCGACGGCGGCGATGTGAATGCCCGGGTTCGGCACCATGTTGAGCGGCGTGCCGTGATGCTCGGCGTAGTGGAGGCAATAGAATCCCGCCTCGTCGGCCGCGGCCGCGAATTGGAGACGCTCGTCGAATTGCAGCGCGAGCGGTCGGTCGTTGCGGTCGACATGGTCGAAAATTCCGAACTTCATCTACGCCATCCCTCGTGCGCTCCGGCGCCTTCGCCAGACTAGAAGGCGAAGAGGATAAATTCCAGCCGGACCCTGTGCGGCGCGACGTCAACGATACTGCGGCAGGAGGCACGCGAGATTGTCGCGGTCGATGGCGCGCAGCTCGCGCGCATCGAACACGCCGCACGAGGCAAGTCCCTCCACATGCTCCTTGGCCGTGCGATAGGGATAATCCGTGCCGAATACGAAATGCGCCGCGGGAATGAGCTGGCGCGCGGACGTGAGCGCATAGCGGTTCGACGCCTGCGCGGTGTCGTAGAAGAAGCGCTGAGCCTCGGGGATGAAGCCGTGCGGCAGCAGCCCCTTATATTCCACCTGCTGCGCCATGCGGATGAAGCGCTCGGCCAGGAACGGCATCGTGCCGCCGGCATGCGACCAGATCATCTTCATGCCGGCATAACGCTGCGAGGCGCCGGAGAAGACCATGCGGGATATCGCGCGTGTCGTATCGGTGCCGTATTCGATCGCGGCATCGCCAATTCCGGGCACGAGGTTGTGGCAGCAATCGGGCGTCGCCGGATGGACATAGACGACCGCGCGCCGCCGGTTCAGCTCCTCGAACACCGGCGCGAATTCGGGATCGCCGAGCCATTTGTCGTGATAGCTCGTATAGAGGCCGACGCCGTCCGCCTTGAGCTGGTCGAGCCCATAGGCGATCTCGCGCAAGGAGCCGTCGATGTCGGGCAACGGCAAGGCCACGAACATGCCGAAGCGGCCGCGATGATCCGCCACCATGCCCGCCGCAAACTCGTTGCACGAACGCGCGACCCGCCGCGCGCGCTCGGCCGAGGCGATGCGCACGGCGATCTGCGTCACCGACACGATCGCGGTCGCGACATCGCCTTCGTCCATGTCCTCGATCGCCTTGGCGAGCGACCAGCTTTTCAAGGGCGGATTGATCGAGGGGCCGACTTCGGCGAGATAGTCCGGCGGCGCGATGTGATGATGCACGTCGATGCGCCGCCGCTCGCCGCCGCCGCCGCCCGTTCCACCACTGCTCATCGCTCTCCTCCCGATGCCGGCCCCATCATCGCGCGAGCTGCGACGGCCCGCCAGACGCGCCTGCCGCATCGTCATCGGCGCAGCGGCAGGCGGAACCGTTTTTGGAGCGGCCGGTCCAATATCGCTATGCTGGCCGTTCCCGAGCGAACTTTGGACGACGCTCCATGACACGACCGCGCACCTTCGACGAGGCAACCGTGCTCGATGCCGCCATCGCCTGCTTCTGGCGGCGGGGATATAGCGCCACCTCCGTCCGCGATCTCGGCGACGAGATGGGATTGGGCAGCGCCAGCCTCTACAACGCCTTTTCCGACAAGCGCACGCTGTTCGCGAAGGCGCTCGAGCGCTATCTCGACCGCACCATGCGCGAGCGCATCCGCCGGCTCGAGACGACGATGGCGCCGAAAGAGGCAATCAAGGCTTTCATCGCGGAAATCCTCGAGCGCTCGGTCGGCGATCCGCAGCAGCGCGGCTGCATGCTGGTCAATGCCGCGGCCGAAGTGGCGCCGCTCGATCCCGGGCTCGGCGGCCGGATCGCCGCCGATCTCGGCGAGATCGAGGCGTTCTTCCGCCGCGCGATCCAGCGCGCGAAGCAAGACGGAAGCGTGCCCAAGGCGCGCAACCCCACCGATCTCGCGGCCCTCCTCTTCGGCGTCGTCATGGCGATGCGCGTCCTCGCCCGCGTCAAGCCAGACCGCAGATTGCTGCGGCGGATCGCGCGGCCGGCGCTTGCGCTGCTCGATTGAAGTTTTGGGCGCCGCGATGCCGTTTTTGCCGAACGTTCTCGCCGTGGCGTTGGCGGCGCTCGTGCTCGGAGTCTGCGTCGGCTGGCCGCTGGCCGAGCGTCTCGTACCGTCGCGCGGGATCGCGCTGGCGCTGGCGCCCGCGCTTGGCTGGGCCGTGTTCGCCGCGCTGGCATTGCCGGTTCTCAGTATCGTCGGCTTCGCGCGCGCATCCGTCGCCGGCGTTTTCGCGCTCGCGGTCGTGGCGGGAGTGGCGGCAATCGTCTTCGCCCCGCGCGGCGCTGGCGACCGAAGCGGGCCGCCGCTCTGGACTTATGGCGCGGCGGCGCTCCTGGCGCTCGGGCCCGCGCTCGCCACCTGGCCGAAGCTCGACGCCGGCGGACTCCGGCTCGCGGGGCCGATGTTCGATCACTCCAAAGTGGCGATCATCGACGCGATCGTGCGCCAAGGCCTGCCGCCGGTCGATCCGTTCATCGGCGGCGCGGGCGGGGCGCCGGGCCTCGCCTATTATTATCTCTGGCATTTCGGCGCCGCATGCCTTGCAGCACTTGTCGGCGCGAGCGGTTGGGAAGCGGACATCGCGCTCACCTGGTTCACCTCGCTCGCTTCGCTCGCGTTGATGATGGGGCTCGCGTGCTGGCTCGGCGGGCGACGGGACGCCGCCTTCTGGGTCGTGGCGATGAGCTTCGCCGGATCGCTGCGCCCGCTCCTGCCGGCGGATTTCGCGCGCGATGTCCTCTATCCGGCGCAGGGCTTGCAAAGCTGGATTTTCCAGGCGAGCTGGGCGCCGCAACATGTGGCAGCGGCGAGCGCGGTCGTGCTCGCGGTGTGCATCATGGCGCGCCTCGGCAGGGCGGGAAGCTGGCCGCTCGTGGCACTGCTGGCGATCGTCGTCTCGGCCGGATTCGAAAGCTCGACCTGGGTCGGCGGCATCGTCTTTGCCGCAAGCGCCGTGCCGGTTGGCTTGGCGCTGCTCGTCACCGCAGGCGACGCGCGGGGCCGCGCCAATTTCGCGGCGCAAGCGGCGGTGGCCGCAGGTCTCGGCCTCGCGCTGTCCTATCCGTTCCTGCGCGACGAATTCTCGGCGGCGGCGGCGCGGCAGATCGGCGTACCGATTGCGCTTGCGCCCTTTCCCGTGCTCGGCCCGGCGATCCCGGCAGGATTGCGCTCGATCCTCGACGTGCCGGCCTTTTGGACAGTGCTGCTCGTCGTCGAATATCCGGCGATCTTCATTGCCGGGGCTGCGTCACTCATCGGCGCGGTCCTCGTCCGGCGCGCGCGGCACGAGCCGACGGCAAGCCTCGCGCTGCTCTGCGCCGCGTGCTTCGTCGTCGCGGCGTTCTTCCGCAGCACCATCGCCAACAACGACCTCGGCTGGCGTGGCGTGCTGCCGGGAATGTTCGTGCTGACCGCATTCGCGGCGGCAGGGCTCGCGCGCTGGCTCGAAGCAGGGCCACGGATCGCGGCGGCGGCATCGATCGCGAGCCTCGCCCTCGGCATTCCCGGCGGCGCCAGGATCGTCGCGCAGAACGAGGAAGGGACGCCGGCAAAATCGGCGGCGCTCCTCGCCGAGTCGCCGCAAATGTGGGACGTGGTGCGGCGCTTTGCGGCTCCTGCCGAGCGCGTCGCCGACAATCCGCTTTTTGCCGCCGATGCCGTTGTCTGGCCCGTCAACATTTCCTGGGCGCTCTTTTCCGATCGGCCCTCGTGCTACGCCGGCTGGGACCTGGCGCGCGCCTTCGTTCCGCTGCCGGGACCCGCGATCGACCGCGCGGACGCGCTCTTCCTGCGCGTCTTCGGCGGCACCGGCACGCCGCAGGACGTGGTGGATCTGGCACAGAAATTCGAGTGCCGCGTCATCGCCCTCAGCGCAAGCGACGGCGCCTGGACGCGCGATCCGTTCGCGGCGAGCCCGTTCTACCGTCTCGCCGACGAGAGCGCGGGGAGATGGCGCATCTATCGCGCGGTCGAGGGCGCGCGCGACGGCTCCTGATCGGCCGTGCCGCGCGCCAGCGCCACGCGCCCGAAAGTCGCGGCGATGCGGGTGCCCGCGCGAATCGTGCCGCGGAGCGAGCCCGCCACTTTCGACGTGCCGCCGATGCGGCGGCGATAGGGCATCGGCAGTTCGAGAATGCGGAGGCCCGCGCGCGCGGCTTTCATCTGCATCTCGATGTTCCAACCGTAGCTCATCTCGCGCAGCGCAAGGCGCCTGAGCGCGTCGCGGCGAATGGCGCGATAGGCGCACATGTCGGTGTAGCGCACGCCATAGAGTGCGTGGATGGCGAGCCCGGCGAGAGATCCGGCAAGACTTTGGTGCCAGCTCATCGAGCCCGGTTCACGCAAGTGCCGCGGGCGTGAGGCGATGACGAAATCGTGCGTGCCGGCGAGGATGGGGGCGGCGATCCGGTCCATGAGGTCACCGCGGTCGGCGCCGTCGCCATCCATGAAGACGATGACGCCGCACTCGGGCGCAGCGGCATCGGCGCCCGCGGCGCAGGCGCGGCCATAGCCGGGCGATCCCGGCACGACCACGCGCGCGCCGGCCGCAGCGGCGATCGCGGCCGTACCGTCGGAGCTGCCGCCATCGACGACGATGATCTCGCGCACGAGGCCGCGCGGTATTTCGCGCACGACGGCGGCAATGGAGTGAGCTTCGTTCAGCACTGGGATGACGACGCCAACCGCTAGAGGCTCCATCGCAGTCCGCAATTCTGGCAGGGTTTCGGCGGCGCATCGGAGAGCAACGCGGCGCGGAAGTCGCCATAGGCCGCGCCGTTCCAGATGTCGCGCAACGACGACTGCGTCGCGTCGCCGAGCGTATAGGTCTCGTAGCCACGCGCGGAGAAAGGCGCGATGCAGCACGGCAACGCGCGCCCGTGCGCCGTGAAATACATGAGCGACCACGGGCGGCGGCAGGCCGACCAGGGCGCTTCGCCCTCGCCGCGCTTCAAGCTGACGCCGGGCTCGGTCGCGCCGGAGGCGTCGATCGCGACGCCGAGCGCGCGGCCGAGCTCTTGCGCCGCCGCAATGGCGTCCTGCTCCTCCTGCTGCGCTTGATCGAACAAGGATGATGCCTCGCGCGCAAGGCCGCGGCCGAGAGTGTCGAAGACGAGGCGCTGGAGATAGACTTCCCTGACGCCGATCCGCGCCGCAAGCCGCACGAACTCGGGCAGCTGATCGACCGTTTCCTTGAGGCCGGTGAGCCACAGCGAGACGCGCGGCGTCGCGGCGCCCAGCTCCTTTTGCAGCGCGGTGAATTCGCTCACGTTGCGCACGATGCGGGCGAAGAAATCCTTGCCGCGCACTTTCAAGAAGCTTTCGGCTTCGGCCGCGTCCAAGGAAACGCGCAGCTCGTCGAGGCCGGTGTCGATGAGCTCGCGGCGTTTCTTCGGCGCCAGGAGCGTGCCGTTCGTGTTGAACAGCACATAGACGCCGCGCTCCTTCAGATAGCGGATCATGCGCGGCAGAGCCTTCACCATCATCGGCTCGCCCACGCCGTGCAGCACGGCGCGCACGAGGCCGGGCACCTGATCGACGATCGAGGTGAAGAGCTCCCAGCTCATGTCGGCGGGGGGCTCGAGCGCCTCGAAGGTACGCGGGCAGGTCTCGCACAGGAGGTTGCAGCGGTTCGTCACCTCGAGATAGACGCAGACGGGAAGCGCCTCGGCGACGCGCGAGCGCTCGGCGCCGACCGTCTCGAAATAGCGCCGGGCGTTCACGGACGGCATTTCCTCTTCCTTCATGCGGCGCGCAATCCGTCACGGATCCCGAGCCGGGCGATGCAGGCGGATGTCGCAGGCGCGGGATAATGATCTGCCGCGCCGTTGCCGAGCTCGCGGCAAAGGCGCTCGAGCGCCGAGGCATCGTCGACATCGTACCACGGCGCGAGCTCGACGAGCGGCAGGCCCAGCTCGCGCACCCGCGCCCTCGTTTCGGCGGCGACGGTTCCCGTACTCCAGGCGATAGCCGCGAAGAGGCGCGCATGCGGCGCCTTCATGCCGATGAGGTAATAGCCGCCATCCTCGGCGGGGCCGAGCACGACGCGCTCGCCGGGCGCGGCAAGCGCTCGCGCGGCGTGCGCCAAAAGCGCGGTCGGCAAGGTCGGGCTGTCGGAATTCAAAAGGCAGACCGATGCGTGTCCGCGCGCGAACAGCTTTTGCGCCGCTTCGAGGAGCGGGCGCCCGAACCCCTCGACGCCGTCAGCCGCGACGCCCGCCCCATCGGCCAGCACCAGCTTCGTTCCGGGCGCGAGCACGCCGTCGAAAAACGCCTCGTTGCCGGCGGGCGCGTAGGCGACGTAGGCGGCAATGGGCGCCGCGCGCGCGGCAAGCAGAATGTTGTCGGTGATGTCGCGCAGGAAGCTTGCGCTGAGCGCGGATGCCGCCTCCTGCGTCAGCGGCGGCACGAGCCGCGTCTTGACGTGGCCGGGGCGCGGCGACTTGGCCATGACGGCAATAGCGCAATCGCGTTCGCCCATGCTCACGACCCGCTGAACCAGTTGTAGCCGCGCTCTTCCCAGAAGCCGCCGGGAAAACGGTTGGTGACATAGATCGTCGTCACCCATTTCGGATTCTTGAAGCCCAATTTCGTCGGCACCCGCACCTTGAACGGATAGCCGTAGATCGTCGGAAGCGTCTCGTCGGCGAAGGTGAAGGCCATGATGGTCTGCGGATGAAGCGCCGTCGCCATGTCGATGCTGCCGTAATAGCCGTCGGCGCATTGAAAGCCGACGTACTTCGCGGTTAGGTCGGCGCCGACCCGGTGCAGGAAATCGCCGAGCCGCGCGCCGCCCCATTTGCCGATCATGCTCCATCCCTCGACGCAGACATGGCGCGTGATCTGGCTTTCCTGCGGCAGCGCGTGAAGCTGCTCGACGGTCCACGGCCGCTTGTCGGCGATGAGCCCGGAGAGCTCGAGCCGGTAATCGGCTTCGTTGAGGCGCGGCGCGGCGCTCGCCGGGAAGAAGGCGTTGTAGCGGAAATTCTTGACGACCTGACTTTCGGAATATGTGGGCGCGAGCACGTCGCGGCGGAACAGCAATGCCTGCGCGCGATCGTTCCAGCGCGACATCCAGCGCAGGATCGCCTGCACCTCGTCCTGGTCGGTGATGTCGCAGCCGGCGAGGAGCGCCAAGGCGCCGACGCTCAGCGCCTGGCGCAGGAAGAGGCGGCGCTCGACGCGCTCGACGAGCGGCTTGGGCTCGATGATCGGGCGGCTCATTGCTTCCCTCCCCCGCCGCCGTGAGGCGCGTCGGACGCGCGCCCTAACACCATCGCCACCAGCGTCTTCGGCACGAGGAGGGTGAGCGCGATATGGACGAAGAGGAACCCCACGATTGCCGCCATGCCGAGGAAATGCACGCGGCGCGCCCATTCGTAGCCGCCGAAGAGCCATGTCAGCTCCTGAAGCTGCACCGGCTTCCAGATGCTGAGGCCAGAGAGGATCGTCAGCAGGATGGCGGCGAGCGCGCCCCAGTAGAACAATTTCTGCACGGCGTTGTATTCGCCGAGCCGGTGATCGAGCTTGAAGCGCGCCGCCGCCCAGAAGTCGCGCACGAAGGCGCCTCCGCTCAAGGGCCAGAAATCGCGCCGGAAATGGCCCGATACGAAGCCCACGACAAGATAGACGAGGTAATTGATGACGAGCACCCACATGGCGCCGAAATGCCAGGCGAGCGCGTTCGCCAGCCCGTCCTCGTTGTTGATCGCCTCGGTCACGGCGATGTTGCCGCCGAGCGTCAGGTAATAGGGAAAGCCGCGGTTGAAGGGGAGCGCCGGATAATAGTCGTAGATGCGCCAGCCGCTCATGATCATGACGAGGATCGCCCCCGCGTTCACCCAATGCATGATGCGCCGGCTCAGCGGATGAAGCTGCACCCCCGGCGTCGCGGCGGAACCGTGGCTCACGGCAGCACCTCCAGGCCGTCCGCGCGAGCCTGGCCCGCGGCCGCGGGCTCGCGCAGGAAGGCGATGAATTTCTCGGCGTTGGCGGAGAGCGCGTTATGCGCTGCCGCCACCCAATAGACGGCCGCGCCGTCGTTCGCGCCGGGCAGCTTGTCGGTCACGGCAAAATCGGGATTGGCGGCGGCATCCGTCGCGTAAAGCAGCGCGAGCTGCACAGTGCCCTGTTCGAGCAGGAAGGCCGCGTCCGCCGTGTCGACGACGCCCACCGATTTGCTGCTGACGGCGTCCCACAGGCCAAGCGCCTCGAGCGCCTTCTTGCCCTCGGCTCCGGCGACGGCGACGGGCGGATCGACGATCGCGATCGGTTCCTTGCCGGCCAAGGCGGCGAGATCGAGCGTCAGCGGCGGCGAGGCCGCTTCCGCCTTTGCGATCGCGGCCGATGTCGCCGCCGCGACGAGCCGGTTGCGCCAGATGCGCTGAAGCGTCCCGGGCTTCACGAGCTCGCGCGCGGTCGCCGAGGCGGCCATGTCGTCGCCCGCGCCGAGGACGACGTCGCTGCGCGCACGGTGCGAAATCTGCTCGAGCTCGGCCCAGGTCGGCGAGGTGAAGATGCGGAGATGGATGCCGGTCTCGCCGCGCCAGAGCGCGCCGATATCTTCGAGCGTGCGTTGGAGCGTCGGCTCGCAGAAGACGACGACATCGGGTGCCACGACATATTGGGCCCGCGCCGGCGCCGCCGCGAGAACAGCGGCGGAGAGGGCGAGCAGCAGGAAATGCCGGCTTCTCATCGCTATCGCCCGGCGACGCGGCGCGCGGCGCGACGCACGGGCAGCGCGGCCTCGAGCGCCGCAAGCCCGGCGGCGAAATCGAGCCGGCCAAAGCCGATGCGGAACCGGTCTTCCGGCGTCGGCAACAGTTCGGAGCGAAAGACGCTCGCCGGCAGAAGCATGACGCCATGCTCCTCGACGAGCCGGGCGCAGAACGCTTCGACGCCGTCGCCGCCGCGATAGCGCGGATAGCCTACGACGCCGCCGTCGGGCACATGCCAGTCGAAGAGATCGTCATGCGCCGCCAGAAACTCTTCGAGGAGCGCCAGGTTGCGCGCGGCGATGAGACGGTTGCGCGCGAGGATGAGGTCGGAGGCCTTGAGCGCGACCTGCGCCAGCACCTCGCTCGGCGCGGCGGCGCAGGAAGAGAGATAGTTCCTGGCGCGCTCCATCCGGGCGAGCACCTCGGCGCTGCGGCAGGCGAGCCAGCCGATGCGCAAGCCCGGCAGCCCGTGCGACTTGGCGAGGCCGCAGAGCGATATGCCGCGCTCGTAGGCATCGACCGCCGGCGGCAGGCGCAGCGCCGGATCGCGCTCGATCAGGCGATAGACCTCGTCGCTGAAGAGCCACAGGCCGCGCGCGCGGCACAGCGACACGAGCGCGTCGAAGCGGTCGCGCTCCAAGATCTTGCCGGTCGGATTGTTCGGGAAATTGATCGAGACGAGCCGCGTGTTGGGCCGGCAGGCGGCGGCGACCCCATCGATATCGAGCGTCCAGCCGTGCGCGGGATCGAGCGCCACGCCGGTCACGGCGCAAATCCCGAGGGGAATGGTCTCGACCGACTGGTAGTTCGGCGTCACGACGATGGCGTGGTCGTCGCGGCCGAGGAGCGCGCGCATCGCCGCCGCGATGCCTTCCTGCGCACCGGCGCAGCAGAGAACGCCGTCCGCGCCCACCGAATCATAGCCGCGCGCGATCGTCTCCCTGAGCCAGATCGCACCCTTCGGATCGGTGTAATCGAGCCGCAGCTCGTCCCAGCGGCCGCGGTCTTCGCCGTCGGCCGCGTGCAAGAGCTCGTCGACCCGATGAGTTTCCGACTCCGACGCTGCGAGCTGATGCTGCGCCGCCGCGCGATGTCGCGAGAAATAAACTTCGAGCGCAAAATCGCGCATCAAGCGATCCGGCCGGCAGGAATCGAGGCAGCGCGTGACATGAGCATGTCGCCTTTTTCCCCTTTGCCTTGCGCGCATCGAGGTCGCGCGACCCCACTTGCTCCGGCGACTATATCCCGCAGCGGGGACGATTCGCGAGTCACGCGATAGTGATCGGAACCTATCAGGCGCCCAAAATCCCGGCAATCTTTTTATAGCGCTCGTTTCAGAATATACTCTGGCCGCAAAACGATTGCGCGATGGAGGCACGGATGGCGCCGCTCGACGGCATTGGGGCTTGCGTCTTCGATGCCTATGGCACTCTCTTCGATTACAATTCGGCCGCCGAGCGGTGTCGCGACGCGCTTGGCGACAAGCTCGATCCGTTGAACGCGCTCTGGCGCCAGAAACAGCTCCAATATACGTGGCTGAGGAGCCTCGAGGGCCGGCACGCTGATTTCTGGCAGGTGACGGGCGACGCGCTCGATTTCGCGATGGAAGCGCTCGGCCTGAGCGATGCCGCGCTGCGCCAGCGCCTGATGGAGCTTTACCTGACGCTCGACATCTTTCCCGAGGTGCCGGGTGTGCTGACGCGGCTCAGGGACGCGGGAGTGCGCACCGCCATCTTGTCGAATGGCTCGCCCATGATGCTCGACGCGGCGGTCGCGCGCGCCGGGATCAGCGGTCTTTTGGATGCGGTGCTGTCGGTCGAGGAGGTTGGCGTCTTCAAGCCGGATCCGCGCGTCTATCGCCTGGCGGTCGAGCGGCTGGGCCTGGCCGCGCGCGCCATCGCGTTCCAATCGTCCAATGCCTGGGATGTCTATGCCGCGTCGGCTTTCGGCATGCGCACGGTTTGGTGCAACCGCACCGGCCAGCCGCGCGAGCGCCTGCCGGGCGCGCCCGACCGGCAGATCCGCACGCTCGCCGAATTGCCGCCGCTCGTCTGCCGCGAGCGCGGCGTTTGACAAGGCGGCGGCCGCTCGCTACGGGCGCGCGGCCAAGGCCGGTGGAGGCAACGATGAGCAAGCTCGCCATTCTCGCCGCGTTCGCTCTCATTTTCGCGTCGAGCTCCCATGCCGCGACCACGCTCACCGTCGGCAAGGCCGACGCCAACGCCTCGCCCATCCTGCCGGTCAATGTCGGCGACAAGCTCGGTATCTTCGCAAAGCACGGGCTCGAGGTGAAGATCGCGGACTTCACCGGCGGCAGCAAGATGACCCAGGCCATGACCGGCGGCAGCATCG
Source organism: uncultured Alphaproteobacteria bacterium (assembly GCA_963729295.1). GTDB lineage: Bacteria > Pseudomonadota > Alphaproteobacteria > ATCC43930 > CGMCC-115725 > DATJLY01. The sequence goes on along the minus strand of CAVSNJ010000004.1, from coordinate 178,662 downwards.
ATATCGGCGTCGGCGCCGGGACCGAGATGGCGCTCGTCGCCAAGGGCGCGCCGATGCTCGCCGTGTGCGACGCCGCGCCAACCGTTCCCTTCATCGGCATCGCCGTGCCATACGATTCGCCGATCAAATCGGTCGCCGAGCTGAAAGGCAAGAAGATCGGGATCTCGAGCGCGGGCTCGTTCACCGATTGGCTGGCGAAGGAGCTGGCGCGGCACGAGGGCTGGGGGCCGGACGGGGTGATGCGCGTCGCGATCGGCAACGGCGCCGCCGGCACGCTCGCGGCATTCCGCACGAACGCGGTCGATGCCGACATCTCGGTCACCTCGAACATCTTCAACTGGGAAGAGCACAAGGTCGGGCGGCTCATCATCCCGGTCTCGGACTATGCCGGCAAAGTCGCCGCCGGCACGATCTATGCGACGAACCAGCTCATCTCCTCCAATCCCGAGGCGGTGCGCGGCTTCCTCGCCGGCTGGCTCGAGACGATCGCCTACATGCGCCAGCACAAGGCCGACACGGTCAAGATCGAGAGCGGCCTCACCGGCTATTCCGAGGCGGTGATGGCGAAGGAATACGACCTCACGATTGGCATGTTCAGCAGCGACTGCAAGTTCGACGCGGAATCGCTCGCCAACCTGAAGCAGTCCTTCGCCGACCAGAAGCTCATCGATCCGCTGCCCGACATGGCGAAGCTCTATACCGAGGCGTATCTGCCGAAATAGGAGCCCCCCGCGATGAAGGCAGCCGTGCTGCGCGAACATGGCGGCCCCGACCGCGTCGTGGTCGAGCGCGATTTCCCCGATCCCGTGGCGGGCGAAGGCGATGTGGTCGTGCGCGTCAAGGCGACCTCGCTCAACTATCACGACGTGTTCACGCGCCGCGGCATGCCGGGGATCCGCGTGCCGATGCCGTGCATCATGGGGCTCGACGTGGCGGGCGAGATCGCCGAGCTCGGCGCGGGCGTCAGCGGCTGGCGCAAAGGCGACCGCGTGCTGATCGACCCGATCAACCGCGTCGAAGGCGGGCTCATGGGCGAGACCGTGCATGGCGGGCTCGCCGAGCTGTGCCGCGCGCGGGCGCACCAGCTCGTCGCCATTCCTGACGGCGTCTCCTTTGCCGAAGCCGCGGCGCTGCCGGTCGCGTACGGCACGGCGCTGCGCATGATGCGGACGAACGGCCATGTCGCCGCGGGCGAGAAGGTGCTGATCCTCGGCGCCAGCGGCGGCGTCGGCGTGTGCTGCGTGCAGCTCGCGAAGATCGCCGGCGCCGAGGTGATCGCATGCGCCGGGAGCGACGAGAAGGCGGCGCGCTTGAAGCGGCTCGGCGCCGACCGCACGATCAACTACACGACGCACGATTTCGTCGCCGAGGTGCAGCAGATCTACGGCAAGCCGGCCCGGCGCGGGTCCGGCACGGATCAAGGCGTCGACGTGGTGGTGAACTACACCGGCGGCGATACCTGGGTGAAATCATTGCGCTGCCTCAAGGTCGGCGGCCGCCTGCTGACCTGCGGCGCGACCGCCGGCTTCGACCCGAAGGAGGATTTGCGCTTCATCTGGACCTTCGAGCTCAAGATCCTCGGCTCGAACAGCTGGGCGCGCGCCGACGTCGTCGAGCTCATGGAGCTGGTGCGCACCAAGAAACTCGACGCGCTCGTCGACAAGACATTCGCGCTCGACGACGTGCGCGAGGCGATGCGCGTCATCGAGGAGCGCGAGGTGTTCGGCAAGATCGTGGTGACGCCATGACAGACGATCCAAAACCCATGACGATCGACGAGATGCACGCGTTCCTCGCGCGCTCGCCCTTCATCGCCTTTTTGGGGCTCACGATCGTCGCGGCCGATCCCGAGCGCGGCGAGATCACCATGCGCGCGGCGATGCGGCCCGAGTTCGAGCGCGCTCGCGGCACCGGCCAATGGCACGGCGGCCCGATCGCGGCGATCATCGATACGGTTGGCGACTATGCGCTCATCATGTCGCTGCGCCGCGCGCTGCCGACGGTCAATTTCCGCGTCGATTACCTGCGCCCCGCGATCAACACCGTGCTGACCGCGACGGCGCATGTGCGGCGGGCCGGCAAGAGCGTCGGCATCGTCGATATCGACGTCTTCAACGACGACAAGGCGCTCGTCGCGGTCGGCCGCGCCACATATTCGACGCTGCCGGCGTGAGCCAGCGTTGATTCGTCGAAACATCCTCGCGTCCTTCGACTTCGGCCCTTCGGGCCTACGCTCAGGATGAGGGCCTTTCTTTAAGCTTCACCCAAGCTCCTCATCCTGAGCGGAGCGCGAAGCGCGTAGTCGGAGGACGAGACCGCGGTTCCAGCTTAGCGAACCAAACATTAGCCCCAGATTTCCTTGGCAAGCTCGACGATGCGGCGGAGCTTCGCCCATTCCTCTTCCTCGGCGAGCGTGTTGCCCTCCTCGGTCGAGGCGAAGCCGCATTGCGGCGAAAGGCAAAGCTGATCGAGCGACGCATAGCGCGCCGCTTCCTCGACCCGTCGCTTGATGAGGTCAGCGCTTTCCAAGACCCCCGTCTTCGAGGTGACGAGGCCGAGGACCGCGAGGCGGTCCTTCTTCAGGCGGCGCAGCGGCTCGAACCCGCCGGCGCGATCGGTGTCGTACTCCATGAAATAGCCGTGCACCTTGATGCGGTCGAACAGGATCTCGGCGACGGGGTCGTAGCCGCCCGTGCCCATGAAGGTCGAGCGGAAATTGCCGCGGCAGAGATGCATGGTGATGGTCATGTCGGGCGGGATGTCGGCCATCGCCTCGTTGATGAGATCGCCGTAAATCTCGCCGAGTTTCTGCGGATCGTCGCCCTGCTCCCTGACGCGCGCCTTATAGGCTTCGTCGCACAGCATGGCGATGAAGACCTCGTCGAGCTGAAGATAGCGGCAGCCGGCATTGGCAAAGTCGCGCACGACCTTGCGATAGGCCGCGCCAAGATCGGCGAAGAAATTCTCGATCGAGGGATAGGCTTCGCGGCTCACCGGACCACGGCCGCTCCGGCCATAGAGCGCCGAGGGTGCCGGGATCGTCATCTTGGGCGTGTTGCCGCTCTTCGTATGCGCGGCCAGGAACTTGAAATGCTCGACCATCGGATGGACGCCGCGCATGCCGATCTTGCCCACGACGCGCACGCCCTGGGTGCGTGTCTGCGTGCCGTGGAAGCCGATGCCCTGATCCATCTCGTACCATTCGGTGCCGTCGAGCCCGGCGAGGAAATCGAGGTGCCACCACGAACGGCGGTATTCGCCATCCGTGATGGCGCGGAGCCCGACCTCTTCCTGCCGGGCGATGATCCTTTCGATCTCGCGGTCCTCGACCTCCTTGAGCGCGGCTTGCGTCAGCTCGCCCTTGGCGCGCTTTGCGCGCGCGTCGCGCAACGCCGCGCTGCGCAGGAGGCTGCCGACATGGTCGGCGCGAAAGGGCGGCTTTTGGCGCTGCATCCCGTTCCTCCGCTCGAGTCTTCTCAGGGTCAGTCCAGCACGAACTGGTTCGTCATTACGTCGCCCACCTTGGGGCGGCGCTTCATCTCGGGATCGTAGCTCTTCAAGAGATCGATCATCTTGTCCCATTCCTCAGGGCTCGACCAGCCGACCGGCTTTCCTGCCGTCGCAGGCGAGGTCATGCGGTCGGGAATCATCTCATAGGCATATTCGGCGAGGATGTTGGCGGGCGGGGTCTCGTCGAATTCGCGATGGACGATGGCCGCGCCCTCGGGCACCGCCTCCTTCGGATCGCTCGCGAGATAGTCCCAGGCGCGCATCGTCGCGCGGACGAAGCGGCGGATGCGGTCGGGATTGTCCTTGATGAGGTCGGTGCGCACGACGATGCCGCTGCCGAGAAGCGGCATGTAGTCCGAGAACACGAACTGATGCACGGTCTCGCCCTTCTGACGGAACAGCCACGAGCCCGTCGAGCCCAATGTGAAATTGCCCGATGCATCCACCTTCTTCGCGCCGAAGATGCCGTAATAGCTGCGATAGTCCCAGTCGACGAGCGTCACTTTGCGCGTGTCGATGCCGTTCAATTTGGCGAAGCTCGGCCACAGAATCGCGGCCATCGAGCCCGGCACGATGCCGAGCTTGCGACCCTCCAGGTCCTTGGGCTTCTTGATGCCGGACGATTCGAAATAAGCCATCGACAGGCTGTCGCGCTGACCGAAGAGCGCCACCATCTTGAGCGGCACGTCGCCCCGGCCAGCCGCCTCGACGAGTGCCGAGGACGCGACGTTGCCGAACTCGGCCTGGCCGCCGGTCACGATCTGCATCGCCTGGGCCGAGCCGCCGCTGCCCTTGATGGTGACGTCCAACCCATCCTCGCGATACCAGCCGCGCTCCTTGGCGATCCAGAAGCCGAAATGCTGCGGCTGAATGCCGGTCCATTCGAGCACCAGGGTCACGGGCTTTGCCGGCTCCTGCGCCGCGACCGCGCCGGCGGCAAAGAGAAGGAACGCGCCCGCGGCAAGCGCCAGCTTCCGGCGGAATCGTGCGCCGCCGCCGAGCCCGGTCGCCTGGGAAATCGCCATCGCCACCTCCGACCGGCAGCATTCCTCGCAAGGCGTCATTCGTCGCACATTTGACTTTGCCGCGAAAGAGGGGTTCCGTGCGCCGGGAACCGCCCGTGACGACCGCCGACGACCCTCCCTTCATCGAAGCCCGCGACCTGCGCAAGGCGTTTGCCGGGCGAGCGGCGCTCGACGGCCTCAACCTCGCCGTCGCCGAGCGCCAATTCTGCGCCATCGTCGGGCCGTCGGGTTGCGGCAAGTCGACATTGCTGCTGCTCGCGGCAGGGCTGTTGCAGCCGAGCGCGGGCCGCATCCTCATTCGCGGCGACAGGGTCGCCGGACCCTATACCAATGCCGGCATCACCTTTCAGAACCACAACCTGCTCGAATGGCGCACGGTCCTGGGCAATGTCGAGCTGCCGCTCGAAATTCGCGCCTTGCGCACGGAGCGCTTCCTCGCCCGCGCGCGCGAGTTGATCGCGACCGTGGGCTTGGGCGGCTTCGAGCAGCATTTCCCGCACCAGCTCTCGGGCGGGATGCGGCAGCGCGCCGCGCTCTGCCGCGCGCTCGTGTGCGACCTGCCGCTCCTGCTCATGGACGAGCCGTTCGGCGCGCTCGACGCGCTGACGCGCGAGGAGCATCAGCTTCTGCTGCAGGACGTCTGGCTCAAGGAACGCCGCACCGTGCTCTTCATCACGCACGACGTGCGCGAGGCGATCTTTCTGGCCGACCGCGTCGCGGTCATGGCGCCGCGCCCGGGCCGCATCCTCGAGACGATCGAGATCGATCTGCCGCGCCCGCGCCGGCACGATGTGAGCGAGACGCAAGCCTTCAACGACTATGTCCGCCGCATCCGGGCGCTGCTGCGGCCCGAACCGCGCGTCATGGCGGGCGCGGGCGCCGACGCGCCATGACGCGGTTTCGCGGCGCGCTTCCGGCGCTCGTGTTCGCCGCCCTTGTGCTCATCGCCTGGGAGGCGGGCGTCGATTATTTCAACGTGTCCGACCTGCTGCTGCCGGCGCCGTCGTCGGTCATCGCCCAGATGATCGTGCTGGCGCCGCTCTACCTGAAGCACGCCGGGCCGACGCTCGGCGAGATCCTGGTGGGTTATGGCACGGCGGTTGGGATCGGCACCTTGTGCGGCCTCGTCATCGCCCTTTCGCGCACCATCGGCACTGCGATCTATCCGACGCTGGTGGCGATGCAGATCATGCCGAAGGTCGCGTTCGCGCCGCTTCTCGTCGTGTGGTTCGGCTTCGGCATCCTGCCGAAGCTCGTGCTGATCGCGCTCATCGCCTTCTTTCCGATCGTCGTCAACACGGTCGTGGCGCTCAACATGACGTTGCAGGAAACGATCAACCTGTTCCGCTCGATGGGCGCGGGGCCGGTGCAGACCTTCTTCAAGCTGCGCCTGCCGGCGGCGCTGCCGGTCTTCTTCGGCGGCCTGAAGATCGCCGCGACGTTCTCGGTGATTGGCGTGGTGGTGGCCGAGTTCTACAGTTCGGACGAGGGGCTGGGCTATCTGCTGCTGCTCCAGGTCTCGAACGGCAGCACGACGCACGCCTTCGGCTCGATCCTTTACCTGACGATCCTCGGCCTCGTCGTGTTCGGCGCCATCGCGGCCTTGGAGCGCGCGCTCGTGCCGGCGCACATGCTGAAGCGGTTCGAGGACACGGCGGCGCGGCAAGTCGTCTAGGATGATTCTGGGAACGGGAGGCAAAGATGGCATTGGAGATCAGGCGCGTCGTCACCGGGCACGATGCGAGCGGCAAGGCGGTGGTGAAGAGCGACGAGCGGCTCCAGGCGCAGCCGCGCCGCGGCCGGCCGGGCATCAGCGGCTGCGAGATCTGGTCGACCGACAAGATGCCGGTCGACGTGACGCACGACGCGGCCGAAGCGGCGCAGCGCCAGGGCTTCGTCAAGCGCTACAACTATGTCGGCACCGGCCAGGGCACGGTCGTGCGCATCACGCAGCTCGAAGCCGGCAGCCCCAAATTCATGCACCGCACCGAGACGATCGACTACGCGATCCTGCTGTCGGGCAATTGCGACCTCGAGCTCGACGACGGCAAGCTCGTGCATCTGCAGCCGGGCGACGTGGTGGTGCAGCGCGGCACGATCCACGCCTGGGTCAATAACGGGCCGGGCCCGTGCGTCTTCGCCTTCGTCCTGATCGACGCCGACCCGGCCCAGGCCGGCGGCAAGGGGCTGCGCACCGAGTATCCGCTCATTTCGTAGTTTCAAACCTCTCCCCGGAGGGGAGAGGAAGCGGTTATGATCCCCGAAAATCTCGGGGAGGGACCATGACCACGTTCCGCTTTGCGTTTCTGGCGGCAGCCGCGATCGCGACCGCGATTGCGGCGTCCAATCCGGCCGAGGCCCAGACCAAGATCACCGTGGGCATGGTGGTCGGCGGCACTGGCCTCCACATCCCCACTTATGTCGCGATGGACAAGGGCTTCTTCAAAGCCGAAGGGCTCGACGCCACGTGGGTGGTGCTGGGCGGCAAGGCGCTGGTGACGGCGGGGCTGGCGGGCGAGGCGGATTTCGTGCCGATCCCGTCGGGCGGCGCGCTCGCGGCGCTGCACGGCGCGGCCTTGCGCTATGTCGTCGGCCAGAGCCTCGGCACGCAATGGCAGATCATCACGCCAAAAGACATAACGAAGCCGCAGGACCTCGAAGGCAAGACCTTGGGCTATGGCCGCGCCGGCGGCGCCGACTATGATGAGGGCGCCAGCGTCATGTCGCGCATCTTCCACATGGAGCCCGGCAAGGACTACAAGGTGATCTCGTTCCAGGCCGAGCCCGAGAGGGTCGCGGCGCTCATCAACGGTGATATTCAGGGCGCGCTCCTCACCGCGCCGTCGGCGGTAAAGGCGGAAAAGGCCGGCTTCAAGGTGCTGCTGACGACGAGCGACTATATCCCGCGTTTGGGCGGGCCGATCTGGACCATGGCGCCGTTCGTCGAGAAGCATCCCGACGCCGTCAAAAGCTTCGAGCGCGCGATCGCCAAGGCGATCATGTATCTGCGCGACGACAAGGCGGGCTCGGTGCCGATCATGAAGAAATACCTCGGCATCGACGACGATGAGGAGGCGGGCCTCCTGTGGGACAATCTGCACGACACGTTCGACGCGACCTTGCCCAAGGACCTGTTCCGCGAAATCTTCCAATCGCATCTCGACGACATGATCGCCGCCGGGCAATGGCCGAAGGACAAGCCGTTGCCCGATCCCGAGCAATTCGTGACGCGCGACCTGCTGAACCAGGCCTTGGCCGAGGCGCACTACGTCCCGGTGAAGCCGAAAGTCGTCAACTGAGGCTCATTCGCCGCCGGGCCGTTGCGGCCGCCAGCGCGCGAGCCGCCGCTCCAAGAGCTTGACGAGGCTCGTCATGGCGAGCGACAGCGCGGTGAAGACGACGATGCCGGCGAACACGACATCGACGTGATACTGGCTCGCCGCCTGCACCATGACGACGCCGAGCCCGGCCGAGGAGCCGAAAAATTCCGACACGACGACGCCCAGTACGGCGCGGCCGATGGCGAGCCGGAGCCCGACAATGATGTAAGGGAGCGCGTTCGGCACGATCACGAGGCGCGCCACGTCCCATTCACCGGCGCCAAACGCGCGCACCACGTTGATCAGGAGCCGGTCGGCGTTGCGCACGCCCTCGTAGGTGTTGATGAGGAGCGGGAAGATGGCGCCGAAGAACACGATCACCACCTTCGACCAAAGCCCGAGCCCGAACCACAGCACGAGCAGCGGCAGGAAAACGAGGCGCGGCGTCGCGTTGAAGGCGGTGATGAAGGGATCGAGGAGCGCGTTCAAGGTCTCCGAGCGGCCGATCAGGATGCCGAGCGGCACGGCCGCGACGATGGCGAGGCCCAATCCCACGGCAAAGCCGGTGGCGGAGGCGCCGAGCGGGGCCCAGATGGAGCCGCTCGCGAACATCTGCCACAGCGTCACCGCGACCGCGCTCGGCGGCGCGAAGAAGAGTTTCGTACCGGCCTTCAAGGCGACGATGTGCGGCAGCAGCTCCCACAGCAGGATCGGCAGGGCGATGCCCAGGACCCCGAGCGCCCCCGGCTCGATGCGGCGCCACAGGCTCGGCGGCGGCGCGGCGAACACTTCGGCGGGCACGGCGATGACGGCGTCCTGGTCCATCATTCCCGCACGCGCCACGGGAACGCGGTGCGCTCGGCCCAGCGGATCCCTTCGGTGAAGAGGACGGCGATCACGGTGATGACGAGGATGCAGGCGAACATGCGGTCGAGCGCGAACATGTCGCCGAAGCGCGCGATAGCATAGCCGATCCCTTCCGACGCGGCGAAGAACTCGCCGACCAGCACGCCGATCAGCGCGCGACCGATGGCGATCCGCGCGCCCGCCACGACATAGGGCAGCACGCTCGGGAACAGCACCTTGAGATAGAGGTCGCGTTCGCTGCCGCCCATCGCGCGCACGACGTTGATGAGGAGTGGATCGACGACGCGCACCCCGGCCGCGGCGTTGAAGACGAAGGGAAAGACGGAGAGGAGGAAGATGATGATGGCTTTGGCGCTGACGCCGACGCCGAGAAAGATCACGACGAGCGGCGCCAAGGCGACGAGCGGGCTCGCATAAAGCGCGGTCAGAAGCGGGTCGAGCGTCCAGGCGACGCGCGCGCGCCAGCCCATGACGATGCCCGCGGGCACGCCGACGATGATCGCGGCGCCGAAGCCATAGAGGAACGGCACGGCGCTGACGCCAAGGTCGGTCAGAAGCTCGCCGCTCGCCGCAAGCTTGACGAGCGCCGCGGCCATCAGCCCCGGCGTCGTGATGAAGAGCGGATTGAGCGGCACGACAAGGAACACCCCCTGCCACGTCGCAAGAAAGAGGACGACCGCGAGCGCGCCGAGCAGGACCTTGCGGTTCTGCCGGTAGAAATTCGGCTGCGAGATCCCCTCGTCGGACATCAGGCTACGATCTCGTCCTTCAAGGCATGCCAGATTTCGAGCTTGAGCTCGTTGAATTGCGGGGTCGCGCGCATTTCGTAATCGCGCGGTCGAGCGAGAGGCACCGCGAAGACGCGTTTGGCGCGCCCTGGCCGTTTGGTCATCACGACGACGCGATCGCTCAAAAAGATCGCCTCGTCGATCTGGTGCGTGACGAAGAGCACGGTCTTTCTGGCATCCTGCCAGATGCGCAGGAGCTCGACCTGCATCAGGTCGCGCGTCTGCGCATCGAGCGAGGCGAAGGGTTCGTCCATCAGGAGCACGTCGGGATTGGTCGCGAGCGCGCGGGCGATGCCGACGCGCTGCTTCATGCCGCCCGAGAGCTCGTGCGGGTAATGCGCCTCGAAGCCCGCGAGCCCGACCATGGCGATGAGCCGCGCTGCGACGGCGCGGCGCGCGTCGGGTGCGACGCGCTTCAGTTCGAGGCCGAGCTCGACATTCGCCTGCACCGTGCGCCACGGCAGGAGGCCGAATTCCTGGAACACCATGGCGCGGTCGGTGCCGGGCCCCTCGATCGCGCGGTCGCGCAGACGCAGATCGCCCGAATCGGGCGCGATAAGCCCCAGGAGCACATTCAGAAACGTGCTCTTGCCGCAGCCCGAAGGCCCGACGATCGACAGGAACTCGCCCTCTGCCACGTCGATGTCGAAACCCTGAAGCGCGCGGATCGGCGTCCGGTTGGGCGGCCGGAAGGTGAGTGTGACGTTGCGCCCCTCGATGTACGACGCCATGCGGCCTCCCCGGCGGATGGCACGGACGGACGGCAGCGGGCGCGGCGCCGGTTATCGTCCGGCGTCCGCGCCCTGCCTCAAGCCGGAGCGCCCGCTATTCGGCCGCGACCTTGGCGTCGCTCACGAACTGCGACACCCACTTTTTGCGGCGCTTCAGGTTGGCGCGATACATCGCCTCGAACTCCGCATCCGGGAAGGAATGGGTCGAAGGCCGCGCCATCAGCGCGTCGGCCCACGCTTTCACGCGGGGATACTTTTCGATCAGGCCGAGCTTCTTCACGCGGTCGAGATAGAAATAGCGCTGCAGGAAGGGCGCGTAGGACGCATCCACCAGCGAGTATTTCGTGCCGTTGAAGAGCGGGCCCTTGCCCTGCTTCTCGAGCGCCTTTTCGAGCCGCTCGAACGCCGTCGGGATCTTCGCCGTCGCTTCCTTATATTCCGCCTCGCTGTCGGCATAGGCGCTGCCGGTCACGGCTTCGGCGAATGTCGGGACATAGTCGGTCCAGGCGCGGTTGACGGCGCGCTCGAACGGGTCCTCGGGATGGAGGCGCGGCGAAATCGTCTCGTCGAGATATTCGGAGATCGCGCTCGATTCGAACAGCGACACCTTGTCGTCGATCCGCAGCACCGGAACCTTCTTGTGCGGCGAGATCGCGAGGAACCAGTCGGGCCGGTTGTCCGGCTCGATGTGGCGGAACTCGAAGTCGATGTTCTTCTCGCGCAGCACGATCGCGGCGCGCTGCACCCAGGGGCAGGTCTTGAAGCTGACCAAGAGATATTTCGTCATGCAAATCCTCCGCTCTCTAAGGGTGACGCAAAAGTGACGCGATGCTAGCGCGAAGCGAATGCGGTCGCGAGCCTTTCGGCGAGCTCCTTCTTGTATTGCGGCATCGGCTTGAAGCCGGGCACGGCCTGGCAGATCGCCAAGGTATCGGCCTCGATCTTGTCCTTCGGCTGCGAATAGTCCATGGGCTTGCGGAACGGCTGCGGGATGTGCCACGGCGTGTCGCAATAGAATTCGGTGCGGTTACCCTCGGGATCGGGGAAATAGACCGACCAGGCGTTGCCGTGCGTACAGGGATCGAGGTTCTTGACGCCGGCCGCGACGAGGCGGCGATGGACGTCGAGCACCTGGTCGAGCGTCTCGAGCTTGAACGACACCTGCTGCACCGTCGCCGGCGCATCGGCCGGGCGGCCGGGCGCGAATACGATCTGGTGATGCTGGCTCGGATCGCGCGACAGGAAGGCGATGCGCTCGCCGCGATCGGTCATGACGAAGCCCAGAACATCGCGATAGAAGCCGATCATGCTATCCATGTCGCGCACGAAGAGACCGACGTGCCCCATGGTCATGCCGCCTTGATTTCCCGCCATCATTTCTCCTCCATGGGGCCAGTATAGCGCCATTTGACGGCGGCTTCCTATGCGTCGATGATGGGGCCATGGCGATCCATGCGCATGCCCTGACGACGCATATCGGCGCCGAAATCGCCGGCATCGATCTGCACGAACCCCTGAGCGAGGCCCAGGTCGCGGAGCTCTATCGCATCTGGCTCGACCGCGTGATCCTGGTGTTCCGCGGCCAGAAACTCGAGCAGGAGGACCTGCTCCGCGTCGCCGCCCGTTTCGGCACGGTCGGCAAGCTCGCGCGGCCGGGGGCATATCGGCCGCCGGGCCAGGGCCGGCTCCTCGACAACGTCATGCTCATCTCCAACATCCGCGAGAACGGCGAGGCGATCGGCGCGCTGCCGGACGGCGAGATGATGTTCCACCACGACATGCTGCACGCGAAGATGCCGCACAAGGGCACGTTCCTCTATTCCGTCGAGGTGCCGAAGGCGGGCGGCAACACACTGTTCGCCAATTGCACCACGGCGTACGAGCGCATGCCGGCGGGCCTGCGCGAGCGGCTCGAAGGGCGGCGCGCGTTCAATCACTACAATTACGGCTCGGTGCAGCGCGGCGACGACAAGGGCGTCGCGGCCTTCGCCGAGGCGACCCATCCGGTGTTCCGGACGCATGAGGAGACGGGGCGGAAGGCGGTCTATGTCAACCGCCTGATGACGCGGCACATCGTCGATCTGCCGGAGGGCGAGAGCAACCGGCTGCTTGGCGACGTGTTCGACCATTCCGAGAACCCGGAATGGGTCTACGAGCACGTGTGGGGAGTGGGCGACCTCATCCTCTGGGACAATCGCTGCTCGATGCACGCGCGGACCGATTTCTCGACCGAGGAGCGCCGACTTCTGCTGCGCGTCACGGTCGAAGGCGACGTCGCGCCTTATTGACTACTGCGCGGCGACGCGGGATTCGGCGAAGGCGGGTGCCACCTCCGCCATGAAGCGCGCCATCTCCTCCTTCACCTGGGCATGCGGTTTGAGGCCCACGTTGAAATAGAGGATCACCTCGTCGAAGCCCAAGCCCTCCATCACCTTCAAGCGCTCGATGATGCGGTCGCTCTTGCCGAGCAAGATGGAGCGGTCGTCCAGATCCTCGGGCTTTGTGCCGCGCATGCGGTCCTTGAAGTCGTGATAGTAGTCGTAGGTCTTGGGCGCCGTCTCGCGCGTCCCCGGCGAGACCGCGCCGCCGCATTCGCGCGCGTAGCGGATCTGGCGCTCGCGCGCCGCGCGCTCCTCGGCGGGGGTATCGGCGAAATGGATGAAATAGCTCGACACGATGCGGCCCGGCTTCGTGCCTTGGCGCTGGCACGCCTCCTTGTAGATGCGCACGGCCTCGCCTGCGCCGCCCAGCGTAATCGCGGCGGCAAAGGCGGCGATGACGAGGCCGAACCCGTGCTTGGCCGCAAGCTCGACGGTCGGGCGCGAGAACGAGGCGACGTGGATCGGGATCGGGCGCTGCACCGGCTGCGGCGTGATCGCGACGTTCTCGAAGGAATAGTATTTGCCCTGGTGCGAGATGCGCTCAGGTCCCGCCCACAGGCGGCGCAGCACGTCGAGCCCTTCGGCGAAGGCCGTGGCATTGTCGTCGAAGGGCGCGCCCAAGGGGACGTATTCGCCGCGGTCGTAGCCGCGCCCGGTCGCGAAATCGACGCGCCCGCCCGAGAGCAGATCGAGGCTCGCCCATTGCTCGGCGACGCGGATCGGATGATGGAGCGGCAGCACCGTCACCGCGGGCGCAAGGCGGATACGCTCGGTCTTCGCGGCGATGTAGGCCAGCGCGATGTCGGGGCACGACATGACGCCCAGCGAGTTGAAATGATGCTCGCCGATCCAGGCGGAATGGTAGCCGAGGCGTTCGGCATAGATCGCCTCGTCCACCAGGTCCATGATGCACTGGTTCGGGGTCCGGCTGTTATTCGTGTAGTGATTGTCGCTCAAAGTGAAGTAGCCGAACTTCATGGGGCCTCTCCCAGCGCAAGCGCGCGAAGCTTAAGGCGGCGCGCGGCCGATTGACAATGGCGCGGCAAGACGATGGTATTTTGACAATGGGCGCCCAATACCAGGATTTGCGCGGCTTCATCGACGCCGTCGAGGCGTTGGGGGCGTTGCGCCGCATCGACGGCGCCGATCCCGAATTCGAGCTCGGCGGCATCACCGAGGTGGCGGCCGGATCGCCGGACTGCCCGGCGCTGCTGTTCGACAAGGTGAAGGGCCATGCCCCGGGATTCCGCGTCTTCACCAACGCGACGGTGAGCGTCGGGCGCGCGGCGCTGGCGCTCGGGATCGACCCGCATCTGCCGCCGCTCGAGGCGCTGAAGGAATGGAAGAGCCGGCGCGCGAGCCTGAAGCCGGTCGCGCCCGTGCCGGCGAAGAGCGCGCTCTTTCTCGAAAATTCCAGGCGCGGCGGCGAGGTCGATCTGAACATTTTCCCGGCGCCGCTCTGGCATAAGGGCGATGGGGGAAAATTCATCGGCTCGGGCAGCATCGTCGTGATGAAGGATCCCGAGACGGGCTGGATCAACGCCTCGATCTATCGCATCCAGGTCCACGGGCGCTCACGAGTGACGGTGCAGTTCGACCATGGCGGCCGGCACGGCGCCATCATCGCGCGAAAATACTGGGCGCGCGGGAGCCCGTGCCCGGTCGCGGTGGTGAACGGGCCCGACCCGGCGCTCTTCGTCGCGGGTTTCGAATATCTGCCGGAAGGCGCATCGGAATACGATTTCGCCGGCGCGATCGCGGGCCGGCCGCTCGAAGTCGCGGCGGCGCCGGTCACGCATCTGCCCGTGCCGGCACGCGCGGAATCCGTATTCGAGGGCGCGCTGTTGCCGATCGCCGAGGAAACCTTGCCCGAGGGACCTTTCGGCGAGTTCACCGGCTACTACGCCGCGGAAAAGCGCTCCGCGCCGGTGCTGCGCGTCGATGCCGTCCATTGGCGCAACGATCCCATCCTCCTGGGCTCGCCGCCGATGAAGCCTCCGCGCTTCCATTTCGGCCTGCCGCTGCGCGCGGCTTCGATCTGGGCGAACCTCGAGACCGACGGCGTCACCGACATCGTCGGCGCGTGGCAGCACGTGGCGCAGCTCATGACGGTCGTGTCATTGCGGCCGCGCTATGCCGGGCACGCCAAGCGCGCGGCGCTCATTGCGGCGGCGCAAAGCTACATGGCGCGCCTCATCGTCACCGTGGACGAGGATGTCGATCCGAGCGACCTCGCCGACGTGATGTGGGCGATCGCGACGCGGGCCGAGCCGGCGGAGTCGGTCGATATCGTGCGCGACGCGTGGAGCTCGGCGCTCGACCCGCGAATTTCGCCCGAGCGTCGCGCCAGCGGCGAGACCTCGCATTCGAAGATGATCATCGACGCGACCAAGCCGTTCGCCTGGCGTGAGCAGTTCCCAAAGGTCTCGGCGCTCGATGCGTCCGAGGCGCGCGCGATTGCGGCGAAATGGGAAGCGGCGCTGAAAAAGACATGAGCACTTACGACTACATCATCGTCGGCGCGGGCTCGTCCGGGTGCGTGCTGGCGAACCGGCTGTCGCAGGATGCGCGCGCCACCGTATGCCTCATCGAGGCGGGATCGTCCGACGCGGGGCTGACGCGGCTCAAAGTCGATCTGCCGGCCGGCAACACGCTGCTCCTGTCGGATGCGGGCTTCAACTGGGGCTATCTCTACGAGGGCGCGGCGGGCCTCCATCACGCGGCCATTCCGGCCCATCGCGGCCGCCTCACCGGCGGGTCAAGCTCGGTCAACGGCATGGTCTATATGCGCGGGCACCGGCGCGACTACGACGGCTGGGCGGCGGCGGGCAATCCGGGATGGTCCTATGACGATGTCCTGCCGATCTTCCGGCGCCAGGAGCATCACGAGGCGGGTGCCGACGAGTTCCACGGCGCGGACGGCGAGCTCAACGTCGCGAAGCTGCGCTGGCTCAACCCGCTGTCGCGCGCCTTCATCGCCGCCGCCGGCGAGACGCAGTATGCGCAGAATCCCGACTTCAACGGCGCGCGCCAGGACGGGTTCGGCGCGCACGAGGTGACGCAGAAGAATGGCAAGCGATGGAGCGCCGCGCGCGCGTTCCTCGATCCGGTGCGCCAGCGGAAGAATTTGACGATCATGCAGGACGCACTGGTGGCGCGCGTGCGGCTCGAGGGCAAGCGCGCGACCGGCGTGACGCTCAGCGCCAATGGTTCCACGCGCGAGATTTCGGCGCGGCGCGAGGTGATCGTCGCCGGCGGCGCCTTCAACTCGCCGCAAATCCTCATGCTGTCGGGGATCGGGCCAGGCGGCGCGCTCAGCCCCCACGGCATCGAAGTGCGGCACGAGCTGCCAGGCGTCGGGCGCAATCTGCACGACCATCCGACCGGATGGGTCCAGGTCGAGGACCGCTCGGCGCGGAGCTTCGCGCTGTCGGCGCGGGCGCTGCCGTGGCTCGCCGGCGCGGTGCTGCACTATGCGCTGGCGCGGCAGGGGCCGCTCACCTCCAACATCGTCGAGGCCGGCGGCTTCGTGCGCACGGAGCCCGATCTCCCCGCGCCCGACATCCAGTTCGTGTTCATGCCGGCGATCAAGGATTTCTCGCGCTGGCTGTCGCGCACGCACGGATTCGGGATCGGCGCGGTCTTGCTGCAGCCGAAAAGCCGCGGGCATGTCGAGCTCGCGTCCGCCGATCCAGCGGCGCGGCCGAAGCTTCATCCGCGCTTTCTCGAGGCGAGCGAGGATGTGGCGCGCCTGATCCGCGGCATCGCCATCGCGCGGCAGATCCTGGGCGCGCCCGCATTCGCGCGCTTTCGCGGCGGCGAGATCAGGCCCGGCGCGGGTGCCGTCAGCGCGACGCAGCTCGAAGCCTATCTGCGCCAGAATCTCGCAACCTCGTTCCACCCCGCCGGCACGTGCAAGATGGGGCCGCAGAGCGATCCGATGGCGGTCGTCGACGCAAGGCTGCGCGTGCACGGGATCGCGGGCCTGCGTGTCATCGACGCCTCGATCATGCCGAGCGTGACGAGCGGCAACACCAACGCGCCCACCATGATGATCGCGGAGCAGGGCGCGCGTTTCCTGCGTGAGGACGCAAGACTTTAACGCGGCGGGCGCAGAGGGTCCGCGGAGGACGCGGAGACGATGAGGAGCGCTCCGCGCCCCCTGCGAATCCCCAGCGGCCTCTGCGTTAAATTTGCTTAGACGGGCCTTGGAGCGTTCTTCGGGCGGCACGCTTCCTGGATGAGGCGCACGCGCTCGAGGCGCTCGGCCTCGCGCCGCGCGAGAATCTCTTGCGGCGACAGCAGCTCCTCTTCTTCTTCTTCCTCTGCTTCGAGCTCCGCCTCCGCCGCGTCGTCCGCTTCCTCGTCCGGAAATTGGCTTCGTTCCGCCAAATCGGCCGCCACCTCTTCATCGAAGCCGCAGCGCGCCGCGACTTCGGCTTCGGAGGCGCCGCCGGATTGGCTTCGTTCGGCGAAATCAGGTGCGGGTGCGGGCGGCGCGACGATCACGAATTGGCTTCGTTCGGCGGAGTCCGGCAACACCTCGGGCAGATCGCCCGCACACCGCAGCTTCTGACGTTCGCGCAGGAGCTTCATCGCGCGTTCGAGCGCGCGGTCGAGCGTGCCCTCGTAGCGCGTGACGGCCGCCATCTCGGCGGGCCAGGCGCCGATGGGCGGCGCATCCCCCGCGCCGCCGCCCAGCATCGCGCCCTCGCTCATCAGGAGATCGGCCTCGATGCGGCAGATGCGCTCGAGCCGCCAGGCGCACAGAACGATGCGCTGCGCGAGCGCCTCCTCGCAGGCGCCCGCGGGCGCAAGGTCGGCGCGCAGGTCGGCGGCGAACGCGGCGAACTCATCCGCGTCCTCCCACGGCGCCACCACGAGCGTACGCGCGGCCAGGCCGTGGCGCAGCGCGTTGCGGCGCGCGATGTCCTTTCCCGCTTCGCTGCGCGGGCCGGTGCTGAGCTGGGAATTGCGGCGGTTGGCGGTGATCTGGGCTTCCGTGGTCATGGGGCTTCCCTTGGGTTGATGTACGCATATTCTAGCACAATTACGCGTACATTTGCAAGAGAAAGCGTACGGCGTGATTCGGGGGGGGATCGCGGCGCAGAGCGACGGAGGCAATCGAAGAGCCGCGGCGGCACATTCGTTGCGCCGCCGCGGCCCTTCCGGCCCATGATCGTTTCGATCTCTCGGGAGGAATTCCGATGCACGACATCGTCATCCGCGGCGGCACGATCATCGACGGAACCGGAGCGCCGGGATTTTCCGGCGATCTCGCGCTCGACGGCGAGCGCATCGCGCAAGTGGGCGGCAAGGCCGGACCGGGCAAGCGCGAGATCGACGCGAGCGGGCTCGTCGTGACGCCGGGCTGGGTCGATGTGCACACGCATTATGACGGCCAGGCGACGTGGGACCCGCTGCTCGCGCCATCGTCGTGGCATGGCGTGACGACCTTGATGTTCGGCAATTGCGGCGTCGGATTCGCGCCGGCGCGGCCCGAGCATCGCGGCGCGCTCATGGATCTGATGGAGGGCGTCGAGGAGATTCCGGGTGCGGCGATGGCCGAAGGGCTCGCCTGGGACTGGCAGAGCTTCCCCGAATTTTTGGACGCGCTCGAGCGCTTCCCGCGCGCGATCGATGTCGCGGCGCAGATCGCGCACCATCCGCTCCGCGTCTTCGTCATGGGCGACCGCGCCGTCCGGCTCGAGGCCGCGACCGACGACGACATCGCGGAAATGCGCAAGCTCACCTACGAGGCGCTGAAGGCCGGCGCCTTCGGCTTCACCACCTCGCGCACCAATTCGCACAAGACGACGAAGGGCGACATGGTTCCGGCGCGCTTTGCCGAGGCGAAGGAGCTCTTGGGGATCGGCAAGGCGCTGGGCGACGCCGGCGCGGGCGCCTTCGGCATGAACAGCGATTTCGACGACGAGGTCGCCGAGGTGGCGTGGATGACCAAGCTCGCCAAGGAGACGGGCCGACCGGTGTGGTTCCTGCTCACCGACCGCTACAGCGATCCGGTGCGCTGGCGCCGCCTCATCGGCGAGGTGCATCGCGCGCGGGCGAACGGCGCCAGCCTCACGGCGCAAATCTCCGGCCGCCCGATCGGCGTCATTCTCGGCATCGGGCTCGCGCTCAACCCGTTCTCGATCCGGCCGAGCTATGCGCCGCTGAAGGCGCTCTCGCGGGCCGAGCAGCTCGCGAAGCTGCGCACGCCGGAGTGGCGCCGCACGATTCTGGCCGATCGGCCGTCGCCGGAAATTCTCGGCCGGCTCGCGCAATTCCGCCAGCTCATCGCGACGCGCTGGGACCGCATCTATGTCATGGGCAATCCGCCCGACTACGAGCCGCCGCCCGAGGCGAGCATCGCCGCGATCGCGCAGAAGGGCAACCGCTCGCCCGACGAGGTCGCGTACGATTACATGACGGACGGCGAGGACCGGTTCCTGTTCTTCCCGGTCACCGGCTACAACACCGGCGATCACGAGCCGATCCGCGAGATGCTGCTCGACGAGGCGACGCTGCTCGGACTTTCCGACGGCGGCGCGCATTGCGGCTCGATCATCGACGCGGGCGTGCCGAGCTACATGCTGATGCATTGGGCGCGCGACCGGAAACGCGGCGCGCGCCTGCCGCTCGAGCTGATGGTCAAACGGCAGACGAATGACACGGCGAACTTTTTCGGCTTCGCCGACCGCGGGCGGCTCAAGGAGGGATTGCGCGCCGACGTGAACCTCGTCGATTACGACGGCATGCGCATCCACGCGCCCGAGATCGTCAACGACCTGCCGGCCGGCGGACAACGGCTGGTGCAGCGCGTCGACGGCTACGAGGCGACGATCTGCGCCGGCACGCCGATCTTCGAGCAGGGCGAGCACACGGGCGCGCTGCCCGGGCGGCTCGTGCGCGCGGGAAGGTAGCGCCGCTACCCCGTCGTCCCCGCGCAAAGCGGGGACCCAGGGGCAGGCGACGTGCGGTCGCCCTGGGTTCCTGCTTTCGCAGGAACGACGATCAATTATCATGCCGCCATGACCTCCGCACAAATCCCCGTGCTGATCGCGGGCGGCGGGCCGGTGGGCTTGGCGCTCGCGATCGAGCTCGGCCTGTCGGACGTCCCCTGCCTCCTGGTCGAGCGGCGCGACGGCTCGATCGGCGTGCCGAAGATGAGCGGCCTCTCGATCCGCAGCATGGAGCTGAACCGGCGCTGGGGCATCGCCGAGCAGGCCAAGCGCGCCGGGTGGCCCGCGACGCACCCCAACGACTTCGTCTATTGCACGAGCCTTGCCGGCCGCGAGCTCGCGCGCGCGAAGATGCCGTCCTATGCCGACCAGAAGCTCCCCTACACGCCGGAGCCCGGCTGCGGCTGCGCGCAGATCTTCTACGACCCGATCCTGCTGGCGCGCGCGCGCGAATTGCCGGACGTGACGATCCGGCACATGACGGCGCTCGAGTCATTCTCGCAGGACGAAGCGGGCGTGCGCGCGACGGTGCGCGACATGACGACGGGCAGGAGCGAGGAAATTTCCGCGCGTTATCTCGTCGGCTGCGATGGCGCGGACGGGACTGTGGCGCGCGCGATCGTGCGCAACTACGAGGGCGAAGGCATCGTCGCGAACAGCGTCAACGTCTATTTCCGCGCGCCCGACCTGCCGAAGATCCACGACAAGGGCTGGGCGCGCTTCTATCGCTTCACCGATGCGCGCGGCACCTGGGGCGAGATCATCGGCATCGACGGCAAGGAGCGGTGGCGCCTCTCCGTGCTGCACGCGGACCCCGAGTTCAACGGCGACGCCTATATGCGGCGGCTTGCCGGCGCGCCGCTCGATTACGAGATTCTCTCAGTCATGAACTGGGAGCGGCGCGAGCGCGTGGCCGAGCGTTACCGCGATCGCAACGTCTTCATCGCCGGCGACGCCGCGCACCAGAATTCGCCGACCGGCGGATTGGGACTCCACACCGGCCTCGCCGATGCGTGCGATCTCGGCTGGAAGCTGGCCGCGGTCTTTGCCGGCTGGGGCGGCGAACGCCTGCTCGACTCATACGAGATCGAGCGCAAGCCCGTGGCGCTCGACAACGTGCGCGCATCGACGGCCGAGTTCCGCATCCTGGTCGACCTGCCGACGGGGCCCGAGATCGACGCCGATACTCCCGCTGGCGAAGCGTTGCGCCAGAAATTCGCGACCGAATTCCGGCGCACCGGCGAAGTGCGCTCGGCAATCTATACCGAGAATCTGCGCACGGGATATTGCTACGAGCCGTCGCCGATCTGCGTGCCCGACGGGACGACGCGGCCGCCGGTCGAGACGCGCGAGTTCGTGCCGGTGGCGCGGCCGGGAACGCGCGCGCCGCATGCGTGGCTTGCCGAGGGCCGCTCGACCTTGGACCTCTTCGGGCGCGGCTTCGTGCTTTTGCGGCTCGGGCCAAACCCGCCCGAGGCGCGGGCCATCGCCGATGCCGCGCGAGAGAGACGCGTGCCGCTCGAGATCGTCGCGCTTGCCGACCCCGCCATCGCCGCGCTTTACGAGCGAGCACTCGTGCTGGTGCGGCCCGATGGCCACGTCGCTTGGCGCGCGGACGATGCACCCACGGACGCGCTCGCCCTCATCGACCGCATACGCGGGGCGTGATTTCTTACCGTCGCTCCCGCGCAGGTGGGAGCCCAGGGCAGCCATGCGTCGCTGGCCCTGGGTCCCCGCTTGCGCGGGGACGACAAAGAAGATTTAGCGGCGGCGGGCGCCGCGGCGTGCAGCCTTGCGCGCAGGCGCGCGGCGCGGGGCGGCGCGCTTTCCGCGCTTCGCCGCCTTCGCGGCCTTCGCCTGCTTGGCCTTCTTCGGCGCAGGCTTGCGCGCGGACGCGGCGGCCGAAGCGGAGCGCGCCCACAAGATTTTGCTCGCGCGGCGCGCGCCCTCGGCCATCGCCTCGAACTTCGCCCAGCAGATCGTTTCGTGCCCGACGCGCGTGCCGATGCCGCAATCGGTGCCGGCCAGCACCTTGTCGCGCCCGACGAGCTTCGCATAGCGCACGAGACGCTCGGCGACGAGATCGGGATGCTCGATGAAATCGGTGCAATGGCCGATGACGCCGGGAACGAGCGTCGAATCCTTCGGCAGCTTCGCCTTCTCGAACACGTTCCATTCGTGCTCGTGGCACGGGTTCGACGCTTCGATCGAATAGCTGCCGGCCTTGACGCGGAAGATGATGTCGATGATGTCTTTGAGGGGAATGTCGTCGTGGTGCGGCCCGTGGAAGCTGCCCCAGCACACGTGGAGCCGCACTTTCTCGGGCGGGACGCCGCGCAGCGCATGGTTCAGCGCGTCGGCGCGCATGAAGGCATATTTGCGGTATTCCTGCACCGTCATGCGCGGCAGGCAGTTCCACCCGTCCGGCAGGTCGGGATCGTCGATCTGCAGGAGGAGGCCGGCATCGGTGATCGCCTTGTATTCGTCGTGCATCGCATCGGCGATGGCATAGACGAATTCCTCGTCGTTCTTGTAGTGCTCGTTCGCCATCCAGTGCTCGATCGTGCCGGGCGTGTTGGCGGGCAGGAACGCCTCCGCCACCTTCGTGCCTTGGAGCGCCGCCTTGAAGCGGTCGATATCCTGCTTCAGGTCGGCCTGGCCGATATATTTGAGCGGCCCGATGCAGACCGGGATGGTCGGCGCGCCGGGAAAGCGCGCGCGCGGATTGGCCTCGAAATAGGCTGCGAACTTCGTCGAATCGCGCGCCGTGATCTCGAGCCGGCGCTGCGACGAAGCAGGGCGTGTCTCGTAGCCCGAGATGCGCGCGCGCACGTAATCGGTGAAGTTCGATTTCGACAGCTCGCCGTCATTGACGCTGTCGATGCCCGATTGCACCTGCTTCCTCACCACGTCGGCGACCGCGCCGTCGAGGCGGCGCGAGAGCGCGCTCTGGTCATAGGGCTGGCCGCGCGACTTCGCCATGACCATGTCGCGGAGATCGGGCGGGCGCGGCAGGGAGCCGGCGTGAGTGACGAGAATGCGGTCGGTGCTGAAGATGGTCATTTTGTTCCTCCGCCGCGGAATTTACTGCGCGCAGCGGTGCGGTGAAAGAGAGTGGTTCGGATCGCACTGCCGTTTTTCGGCGCATCGAGACGCAAGGGGCGCGCGGCATTTTTGCCGGCGATGCGCCGGCGCTCGCTCGCCTCGAGCGCGCGCCAGTGGGCAAGGAGTCCCACGGGATCGCGCGCATTGCGTCGCGGCCCGATTCCGGCGCCGATGATGGCCTTCCGATAATCGTTGACCTATAGACCGCCGATGGACGCGAAAGAGCAGCTCGCGCGCGCGCGCCAGCGTTCGAAGGAGGCGAGCACGGCCGCGACGCCGCCGCCTGCGCCGGTGGCGGCGGATGCCGATCCCGGCCATCGCATCGGCCTCGTGCTCCTGTCGTTGCTGGCGCTCGTCGTCGGCCTCGTTACGGGCCTCGGCGCGGTGCTGTTCCGCGACCTCATCGGCATCATTCACAACGTCATGTTCCTCGGCCACCTGGCCGTGCGCTACGACGCGAACCTGTTCACGCCGCTCTCGCCGTGGGGACCGTTCGTCATCCTCGTGCCGGTCGCGGGCGCGCTGGGGGTCACGCTCCTCGTGACGAAATTCGCGCCCGAGGCGAGAGGGCACGGCGTGCCCGAGGTGATGGACGCGATCTACTACAAGGACGGCATCATCCGCCCGGTCGTCGCGGTCGTGAAGTCGCTCGCCTCGGCGCTCGCGATCGGCACCGGCTCGGCGGTCGGGCGCGAGGGACCGATCATCCAGATCGGCTCGGCGCTCGGCTCCACGCTCGGGCAGATCGTGCGCATGCTGCCGGGCCAGCGCATCACGCTGGTCGCGGCCGGCGCCGGCGCCGGCATCGCCGCCACCTTCAACACGCCGATCGGCGGCGTGCTCTTCGCGATCGAGCTGATGATGCCCGAAGTGAGCGTCCGGACGTTCCTGCCGGTGGCGCTCGCGACCGGCACGGCGACCTTCATCGGCCGCCTGTTCTTCGGCCAGCAGCCGGCCTTCGACGTGCCAGCGATGCCGCCCTTGAGCGCCGATCCGAGCGCGGTCCTGACGCTCCTTCTCTACGCGCTCCTCGGCGCCATCACCGGCCTCGCCGCGACCGGCTTCATTCGCCTCCTCCATTTCCTCGAGGACCTGTTCGACAAGATCGCCTGGCGCTATCTGCGCCACGCGCTCGGCATGCTGCTGATCGGCGTGCTCATCTACGCGCTGCAGCGGCAGTTCGGTCATTACTATGTCGAGGGCGTCGGCTACGCCACCATCCAGGCGATCCTGCAAAGCCAGCTCGCGGCGCCGGGCCTGCTCGCGCTGCTCTTCGTCGCCAAGACGCTGGCGACGTCGGTCAGCCTCGGCTCGGGCTCGTCGGGCGGCATCTTCTCGCCCTCGCTCTTCATGGGCGCGACGATCGGCGGCGCCTATGCGGCGCTCCTGACGCATCTCCATCTGCCGGCCGACATCAACGTCCCGGCCTTCGCCATGGTCGGCATGGGCGCGATGGTCGGCGGCGGCACGGGCGCGGCGATGACCGCCGTCGCCATGATCTTCGAGATGACGCGCGATTATGACATCGTCATGCCGATGATTCTCGCGGTCGCGCTGAGCGTCGGGGTGCGGCGCATGCTGAGCCCCGAGAACATCTATACGATGAAGCTGTTCCGGCGCGGCCAAGTCATCCCCAAGGCGCTGCACGCCAACATGTTCCTGGTGCGGCGCGCCAAGGACGTGATGGATACGGAGTTCATGGTCCTGCCCGCCGAGATGAGCTTCGATGCGTTCCTGCGCATGCCCGAGCATCAGGGACGGATGCGGCACGTGCTGGTGCGGCAGGGCGGGCGCCTCATCGGCGCGGTACGCATCAACACCGGCATCCGCCAGGGCCTCGAAGGCGCCGATACCGGCGTGAAGCTCGGCGACGTGGCGCCGCGCAATTTCACGATCGTGCGCGAAGACGACATCGTGTTCGACGTCATCGACCGCATCTGGCGCAAGAAGGCGGACATGGCGCTGGTCGTGCGCGGCAGCGGCGTGCCGCGGCCCGACGACGTGCTCGGCGTCATCACCAAGGAGCACGTCGCCGATTCGGTCGCCGCCAGCATCAAGGTCTATCGCGGATAAGGACCGGCCCGTTCTCCGGCGCGCCGGTTTCGCGGTATAAGGGGCACCGGCGGATGCGCTGCAGCGGGGAGCGCGGAGAATGGAGTTCGGGATTCAGCTTGCGACATCGGCGCATCACTGGAAGGTGGTGAAGCGCGCGGAGGAGATGGGCTTCACGCACGCCTGGTTCTACGACACCGAGCTTCTCAACGCCGAGATGTTCGTCGCCATGGCCGCCGCCGCGATGCAGACCTCGCGCATAAAGCTCGGCACCGGCGTGCTCATCCCGGGAAACCGGACCGCGCCCGTGGCGGCCTCGGCATTGGCGTCGTTGAACGCGCTCGCGCCGGGGCGGATCATCTGCGGCATGGGCACCGGCTTCACGGCGCGGCGCACGGTCGGGCTGCCGGCCATCACGCTGAAGCGGCTCGAGGACTATATCCGCGTGGTGCGCGGGCTTCTCGCCAAGGAGACGGTGGAGTGGGCGGAAGAAGGCGGCCCGCACAAGATCCGCTTCCTCAATCCGGAACTGGGCCTCATCAATCTCGACGATCCGATCCCGATCCACCTGTCAGCGTTCGGGCCCAAGGGCCGCGCGCTCGCGGCGAAGCTCGAAACGGGGTGGATGTGCGGCGGCAATCCGCGCGGTTCGGCTGCGGCCTTAAAGGCGATGACCGACGCATGGGTCGCGGCCGGGCGCGACGCCAACGACCTCTATGCGACGACGTTCGGCAATGGCTGCGTCCTGGCGGACGGCGAGGCGGCCGACAGCAAGCGCGCCCGCGCCCAGGCGGGTCCGTCCGCCACCATGATCTTCCACGACCACGCCGAGGCGGACGAGCGCGGCACGCTCGGCCACCAGATCCCGCCGCAGTTCCAGGGAATTTTCGAGGCGTACCGCAAAATCTATCAAAGCTACGAGCCGGCCGACGCGCGCTATCTCCAGAATCATCGCGGGCACCTGATGTTCCTCAGGCCCGAGGAAGAGGCGCTCGTCACCGCCGATCTGATCCGCACCATGACCTGGACTGGAACGGCGGCGCAGCTCGTCGACGGCGTGCGCGCGATCAAGGCGGCGGGCTTTTCCCAGTTCGCCGTCACGCTCCGCGTCGGCCACGAGTTCGACATGCTGAACGACTGGTCGAAGGTCTTGGAGAAGGTGTGAGGGACGGGACATCGTTGCGAGCGGCCGCGGCACGGTCTAGCTTTCGCGCAAATCTTCGGGAGGACGCCATGAAATCGAACCGCCGGGCCTTTGCCCTTGCAATGCTTCTCGGCAGCGCGTTTCTGACTGCGCATCCGGCTCTCGCGCTCGATAAGGTCCGCGCCGTCAAGGCGGCGTCGGTCGCCTGGACCTTCAGCGTGCTCGACATCGGCATGGCGGAAGGCATATTCCAGAAATACGGCATCGACGTTGATATCAGCAGCGCCGGGGGCGACGCGAAAGTGCAGCAGGCGCTCGCCAGCGACAGCGTCGATTTCGGGCTCGGCTCGGGCCCGTCGATGGCGTTCACGGCGAAGGGCGCGCCCGAGATCGCGGTCGCGGCCTTTGCCGGGCCGCCGAAAAACATCAGCATCCTCGTGGGCGCGGATTCGCCGTTGAAGACCGTGCAGGATTTGAAGGGCAAGACCGTCGCCGTCACGACGGCGGGCTCGCTCACCGAATGGCTCGCCCAGCAGATCGGCATCCAGGAAGGCTGGGGCCAGGACGGCGTCAAGACGGCGGCGCTCGGCACGTTCGATGCGAGCTTCGCAGCACTCGAGGCGCACCAGGTCGACGGCATCGTCGCCGCGACCGAGGCGGGCTACCGGCTCGAGGAGAAGCACGCGGGCCGCAATCTCATCGGGCTCGAGAAATACGCGCCCAATTTCATCACCCACGTGATTTACGCGCGCAAGGCCTTGGTGAGCGAGAAGCCCGACCTCGTCAAACGCTTCCTCCAGGGCTACTTCGCGACGATCCATTTCATGAAGACCAACAAGGACAAGACCGACGAGATTTCCGGCAAGGTCTTGTCCGCGAGCCCGGCGGTGAGCGCGAAGACCTATGACGCCGAGATTTCGATGTTCCTGGACGACGGCACCTTCGATCCGAAGGCGGTCGAGGTCTTGAAGAAGTCGTGGCTCGCGATGGGCACGCTCAGCACGGTGCCCGCGAACGACCAGGTCTTCACCACCGAATTCGTGCCCGTGAAATACTGAGGCCCGACGCATGGAATTCGCGATCTGGGACAACACGGGCTATCGCCAAGGCATCGCAGCCGGCGAAATCTATCGCCAGCACCTGGACGAGGCGGCGCTCGCCGAGGCGATGGGGTTCCAGCACTACTGGTTCTTCGAGCACCATCTGTCGCCGACCGCGCCGATGCCGGCGCCCAATCTGATGATCGCCGCGGCCGCATCGCGCACGCGCAAGATGCGGCTCGGCAACATGGTGAACGTGCTGCCGTTCCACAATCCACTCCTCCTCGCCGAGGAAGCGGCGATGCTCGACCAGATGACGGGCGGGCGGCTCGATATCGGGATCGGACGCGGCGGCAAGGCGGTCGAGTACCAGTCGTTCTGCGTCGAGCCTGCGGATTCGCGCGCCATGTTCCGCGAATTGATCGAGGTGCTGCAGCGCTTGTGGTCGGACGAGCTGTTCCTCCATCGCGGACGGTTCTTCAACGTCGAGAAGACTGCGGCGCTGTCGCCCGCCTTGGTGCAGCGCCCGCACCCGCCGCTGTTCGTCACGGCGAACAGCGCGGAGTCGCTCACATTCGCGGCCGAGCGCGACCTCAATTTCGTGCAGCTCGATTCGCTGATTGACGACTGTCAGGCGCGACATCGCGTTTTATCGCGGCATCGCGGCTGCGGCGGGCCACGCGGCGCGGCCGCGCCTGTGCCTCACGCGCGAGGTCTATGTCGCGCCCACGAACGAGCAGGCGCGGGCGGAGGCGAAAAAACACCTGCTCGAATACTGGAACCTGTGGGGCCGCTTCACGCAGTTCGTCCAGGCGGGGCAGATCCCGGCAAGCTTCGAGAGCTGGTACAAGCGCGCGCCAAGGCTTTACGCCATGAGCTTCGACGAGCTGGTCGAGAGCGGCATGGTGCTGGCCGGCTCGCCCGAATGGGTGGCGCGGCAGATCATGCGCCATCGCGAGGCGCTCGATCTCGCGATGCTGGTGGGCTCCTTCCAGCTCGGCTCGATGCCGCACGACAAGGTCGAGCGCTCGCTGCGGCTGTTCGGCGAAGAGGTGATGCCGCGCGTGCGCGAAGCCGCGCGCGCGGCGGCGCCGGCCTAACCTGCCGCCGGATCGAAGGCGCGGTGCTCGATGCGGCCGTCGCGCCAGGCGATCGCCTCGCCTTCCGACACCGCGGCCCAGCGCATGCTCGGATCGTCGTAAGGCTCGGACGCGATGATGTCGACCATGCCGTCGTCCTCGCCGCCCTTGCGCGTGCCATAGACGAGGCTCGGCGACTGGCGGTCCGAGGAAAAGCGAAAGGCGCGGATTGCGGTGCCGTCGGTCAAGGCGGCCGAGAAGCGCAGCGGCTCGTGGCCGCCGTGCTTGTCCTGAAGCCGCAGGATATCGCGGAGCGTGCGGCGCAGCGCCGCCTCGGGATTGCGGATCAGGCCATGCGAGAGCGCGACCAGGAAAATCGCCTCGCTGTCGGTCGTGCCGAGGCGATGGCCGAAGAGCGCAGGATCGATCATGTGCTCGACATCGCGCCGCAGCCGCGCCCAGTCACCGATCCGCCCGTTATGCATGAAGCACCAGTTCTCGAAGACGAACGGATGGCAGTTGGCGCGCGAGATGCCGGTGCCGGTCGAGGCGCGGACATGGGCGAAGAACAGGCTCGAACGGATCTGCTGCGCGAGCGAGCGCAGATTCTCATCGTTCCAGGCCGGCAGGGTGTCGCGAAAGAGGCCAGGGACGTAGTGGTCGCCATACCAGGCGACGCCGAACCCGTCACCGTTCGTGGTCTGCGCCGACTGGCGCGCGTGGACGCTCTGACGCACCAGCGAATTCTCGTGATCGAACAGGATGTCCTTCAAATAGACGCTCGCGCCGGCATAGGCGACCCAGCGGCACATCGGACGCTCCCTCGTGAAGCCAAGGCCGGCCCGAGTTTAGCAGAGCCGGCAGGAAACACGGTTAACGCCGCCGCAACCATCGGGACGTCCGGTTAACTATTTTCTGACCGGCGGACACGAGAATGGCGCGAGGTGGTGACTGGTTCATGCAGGGGAATAAAGGAATGACGAGCGCGGCCGCGAGTGCTGCTTCGCGCGACGTGGCGCCGCCGGGCAAGCTCGCGCCCGATGTTGCCGCGAGCCTGCGCGATCCCAAGCTGCGGCGCTTCTACGACTACTGGGTCGGCAAATGCGGCGGCCGGCGCATGCCCGCGCGTCGCGACATGGATCCGATCGATTTTCCCTACGTGCTCGGCAATGTCATGCTGATCGAGGTGCTGTGCGATCCGCAACGCTTTCGCGTCCGGCTCCACGGCACGAACGTGGTGGCGCGGATGCATTACGACATGACCGGCAAATTGCTCGACGAGGTGCCGCGGCCGGAATGGCGCGCCTACATCCTCGATCGCTGCCGCGGCCTCGCGGCGAGCGGCACGCCGCTGCTCGTGACGAACGACCTCATGCTCGACGGCTGGACCTCGCGCTACGAGGCGCTGTGGCTGCCGCTGTCGGACGACGGGACGAACGTCGACATGCTCGCCTGCGCCATGATCTATGGCGAGCTCGGGCCGACCTGCGCCCCGCTGCTGCGCGAGGCGGCGGCCGACTAGTCCCACACTCGGACGCGGGATGCGCGCGGCCGAACCTGTCGGTTGAACGGGCGATGCTCTCTTCGCATCCCCCAGAAACGGCTGTCGCGCAACTGTCACGACAGGCCGGCGAGACAGCATACCACCCCAATTTTCTGATTCTCCCGGAACCAACGGGTAACCCCACCGTTTTTGGCGCGCGCTATCGAGTGAGGCGAGTTCGTGCCCTGGCCATTCGCCTCATGCGCCTGGGGAGATCTTTGACTGTAGCGGCCGCGCCTTTCCTGCACACGAGCTCGGGGAGTGCCTGCGACGTCCCGCGAACCGCCAAACCTGTTGCTGCCCCAGCCTGCGCGCGTTCGGCGCAAGCGGACGCTTCGCGCCGGAGACTGGGTCGAAGTCCGCCCCTTGCACGAGGTGCTGGCAACGCTCGACAGCCGGGGCTGCCTCGACGCGATGCCGTTCATGGCCGAGATGAGCCAGTTCTGCGGCAAGCGTTTCCAGGTGTTCAAGTCGGCACACAAGACATGCGACACGATTTACTCCTTCACGGGGCGGCGCCTCGAGGACGCCGTTCACCTCGACGGATTGCGCTGCGACGGCAGCTTTCATGGCGGCTGTCAGGCGGGCTGTTTGCTGTTCTGGAAAGAGGCGTGGCTTCGGCCGGTCGATGACGCGCGGACCGGCGCCGCCACGGCTCCGGCGGACGATGGCGGCGCGGCCGAGCACGCGACGAGGGTCGATGCCGGCGCGACCTTGGCGCGTCAGGCCGTTCTCGATCCCTTCCCGAACGGCGAGCCGCGCTATCGCTGCCAAGCGACGGAGCTGCTCGGCGCGACCGCACCGTTACGCTTCTATGACCCCAGACCCTATCTGCAAGATCTCGCCACCCGGAACCAGAGTTGGTGGACGTTGCTGCGCGCAGCGGTTCTCTGGCTTTACGAACTCCGGCAGCGGCGGCTCGGCACGCCGCCTTGCAGCCTCCCGCGCGGCGCCGCCGAGCACGAGCCGCACAGCGAGAACGCCGCGCTGCGGCCGGGCGAGCTGGTCCAGGTCCGCTCGAAGACGGAGATTTTGTCCACGCTCGACGACAAAGGGCAAAACCGCGGCCTGTCATTCGACACGGAGATGGCGCCCTATTGCGGGCGCAACTTCCGTGTCCTGCGCCGCATCGATCGCATTCTCGACGAGAAGACCGGCAAGATGCTGCGGCTGCGCAAGGACTGCATCATCCTCGACGGCGTCGTGTGCAGCGGCCTGCACTGCGGCATCCGGCGGCTGGGATGCCCGAGAAGCACGTATCCCTATTGGCGCGAGGCCTGGCTACGCCGCATCGACGGTGCGCCAACTCGTGCGTCGGAGACCGACGCGCCGTCATCCCCGCCGGGCGATCCGAAGGTGCTCGAGGGCTAGCCCTCGCCGCGGTTGACGACGAAGCGCTCGCCGCGGTCGACGAAATCGGCGACGAGGCGGCACCAGGCCGCACAGGCCGCGATCGGCAGCTCGTGCGCCGCGCCATGCAGCAGAATCCGCGTGCAGGCCGGGATCAGGAGCTGATACGGCTCGAGCGCCGCTTCCGGGATGAGCCGGTCGGCCGTGCCCCAGACGAGCAGCGTCTGGGCCCTGATCTCGGCAAGACGCGCGCGCAGCTCCTCGGCCGTGTCGGGGAAACGGCGCATGTTGGTCTGCGCGTTCTGGGCGATGCGCTGGCGCTCGGCCTCGCCCGGCGGGCCGGCCCAGGACGGCGCGTCGCCATAGAGGATCTTCGCCATCTCCTGCGGCGCGGGCGGCGCGCGATGGCCGGCGAACGCCGCCGGCGCCGAGAGCACGAGGCTCTCGACCAGGTCGGGATGGAGGATCGCGAGCCAGGCGCCATAAGCGCCGCCGGCCGATTGCGCCACGACATGCGCCTTGCCGCCCGCGACCTCGCGCACGAACGAAGCGAGCACATCGACCACGTCGCGCACGCTCTGGCAGGCGCCGACGGGCGTCGCGTCATAGCCCGGGCGCGACGGCAGGAGGACGCGGTGCTGCACGCCGAGCAGCTCGACGAACGCCGCGCCCGCCGGCGGCGCGCCGCCGGCGCCGTGGAGATAGAGGATGGTTTTCGCGCCCGCGCCGCTTTCGATGTAGTGCACCGGAACGCCGCCGCAGGAGCCGGTCCTGGCCATGGCCGGGCTCATAGCGCCCGCACCTGCGGCATCACTTCCTTGGCGAAGAGCTCGATCGCGCGGTGCTTCTGCGGCGGCGGCCCGCCGCGGTCGAAGATGAGATTGAGGACGCCGCAGCCGATCTCGTCGCGCAAGCGCTTCACCTGGCGCGCCACCGTGTCGGGCGCGCCCACCAGCATGGTGCCGCGCTCGACCGCCTCCTCAACCGAGTGCGGGTCGTCGGCGGCGATGTTGTGGAAGCGCTGCACGAGCTTTTGATCGCCCGAGCCGAAGAAGCCCGAGCTCGAAACCAGCCGGTTCGCGGTGACGAGGCCGGTCACCGCCCCGCCATGCGCGAAGAACGGCCGCACCGCCTCGAACGACGCCTCGTCGGTCTCGCCGACATGGACGGGGAGCTGGTAGACGATCTGCTCGGGCGTGGGCTCCCAGCCTTCGGCCGCCGCCTGCTCGCGATAATGCCGCGCGGCATCGGACGCGAGCGCCAGGTTGGTGAAGGCGAGGCCCAGCCCGACCCGCTTTTTCGCCGCGAACGCGCCCGAATCCCGGCTCGAGCCCGAGACATAGATCGGCGGCGTCGGTTGCTGCACCGGGCGCGGCCAGATCGAGACATGGCGGTAGTGATAGTGCCGGCCCTCCCAGCCGAACGGCATGGTGTCGGTCCAGGCGCGCAGGATCAGGTCCCACGCCTCTTCGAAGCGCGAGCGCGATTCGGACGGCGGCACGTTGTAGACGAGATATTCGTAGGGCGCGCCGCGCAACAGCCCGGCGATGAGCCGGCCGCCCGACAGGTTGTCGATCATCGCGTATTCCTCGGCGATGCGGACGGGATTGCCGGTCAAGGGGATGAGCGCGCCCAGAATGGCGATCTTCGCCCGCTTCACCCGCTGCGTCAGCGCGCTCGCCAGCACCGTCACGTTGGGCGCGAGGTTGAAGGGCGAGTAATGATGCTCGGCACAGGCGATCCAGTCGAAGCCGAGCTCGTCCTCCATCGCCACTTCGTCGAGCGTGCGCGCGACCGCGTCGAGCGCCTGCTGCGGCTCGTAGAAGCGGTTCGGCACCGGCCATTTCGTCGTCGGCTCGCGGATGCGGCCATAGGGCATGCCGTTGAACACCGAGAATTTCATCGCCTCGACCTCTTCGATTCGCCGCGTGATGCGTGCGCCGGGTGCATCCGCTCCCTAGATATAGCGGTCCGGTCCTGGGATTTTCCACGAGAGAGCGGGCAATGCACGATGATTTTGCGGTTGTGCTTGCCGCCGGGAATCGCTCTCTGGCAATTTCGCGCTGTCCCGAATCGTGGAAGACCAAGAACAACGATGCCGTTCGAAATCACCCCCTCCGAGCTGCCGCAGGAAACCGAGTGCGACGAAGGGCCGGCGCCCGCGCACGAGACACGGTCGCGCCAGCTCGCGCTTTTTCGCGGCGAGGCGAGCGAAGTGGCGCCGGTGGTCCGGCGCGGCAAGGCCTCGCTCCAGGACGTGCAGCTTCATATCGCGCACCTCTCGGGCCAGATCGGGATGCTGCGCCAGCAGCTCCGCGACCATTCGGCCGATCGCCTGGCGCTTCTCCTGCACGAGATGATCGAGGAGCGCGAGCGCGAGCTCGAACGCTGGATCGCGCAGGAGGAGCGCTGGGACGAGCGCGTGAGCGCACTCGAGAATGCGGTGGCCGAGCGCGACACCTTCCGCCGGCGCGAGGCCGAGCTGATGCGCGAGCGCGACACGGCCCGGGCCGAGGCCAATGACGTGGCCGCGCGGCTCGCCGCGGCCGAGCGCGCCGCCGAGGCGGAACGGCGGAGGACCCAAGCCCTGGAGCGCGCCAACGGCGAAGCCCAGGCCGAACAGCTTCGGCTGCGCCAGGAGCGCGCGCTCGACGAGACGAACTTCCACACCGAGCGTCGGCGCCTTGCCGCCGAGATGGAGCGCCTCAAGGGCGGCTGGCTCGGGCGGCTGATCAAGGCGTAGCGGTCGCCAGGATTTGAGCGGATTGCCGCGCGATCTCTAGGGAAACACGCGGCGCAGCGTTACGAGTCCTTCAAGTTTTGCCGTGCCAGGCTTCCGCCCACAAGGTCGGAGATGCTTCGCATGATGCGAATTCGCCTGGCACTGGGGCTTGCCTCCGTGGTGTCCCTCACGGCGTGCGGCGGCGCGGTCGCCGTCGTGCCGGGGGCGCTGTTCGGCGGCGCCAGCCTCATCGGATCGAAGGGGGCGCAAGACGCCCGCGCGGAGCGCGCCGCCACCGGCCCGACCGACCAGGAGCACGACCTGACCCGCAACATCCAGGCCGGGCTCATCACGCTCGGCTACGATCCGGGTCCTGCGGATGGACGGCTCGACGCGAAGACGCGGGCCGCGATCCAACGCTTCCAGTTCGACAATACGCTGCCGGTCAATGGCGAGCCGTCGGCCTATCTGTGGGACGATATCAAGGACCGCATTTAGGCGGGGTCACACCTTCTCGAAATCGATGCGTTCCGCCACCGGCAGCCCGAGCAAGTAGCGGCGCAGGCAGTCGAGCCCCATCTCGACGGCGCCGAGCCGGACCCAATCGCGCCCGCCGACGATGCGCGATCGGCGGATCGCGGCACCCGATGCCGACGCGATCGCGAGCTCGATCGTGCCGCCGAACTCGAACCGGTCGGCGCCGTCATCGGGCGTGACGAAGGCGGCAAGCGCATGCGTCGCGCCCGCTTCGCGGCGCAGGCTCTCGGCGAGCGCGGCGGCAGGTTCTTCGAATTGGCGCTGGACGAGGCCGCGGCGGAAGACCGTTTCGGCGCCGGGCAACGGCGCGATCCGGGCCGAGATCTGGCCGCCGGTGAAGGTCTCGGCCACGGCGAGGGTGAAATTCTGGCGCTTCAACGCCGCCAGGATATTGCCTTCGAGCGTCTCGTCGTCTTCGGCAAGGATGAAATTGCCGAGGCGCTTCCTGACCTCCGCCTCGACCGGCGCCAGCAGACGGCGCACCTCGTCGGCGTCGCGGCCGCGCACCGCGAGCTTCGTTTCGAGCTGCGGGTAGTGCGCGCGAAAGCCCAATTTCACTGCGCCGGCCGGGGCCAGGTCCTCGACGCCCTGCAGAAGCGCATCGACATGCGATTCGCCGAGCCCGTAGGAATGGAAGCGCTTGAGGAAAATCGCCGCGGTGCGGCCGGCGCGCTGGAGGAGCCGCGGCACGACCTGCTCGTCGAGCATGCGGAACAATTCGCGCGGCACGCCCGGCGTGAAGAAGAAGCGCGCCGTGCCGATATCGAGCGCGAAGCCGCAGGCGGTGCCGATCGGGTTGTCGATGAGCTCGGCGCCTGCGGGCAGCATCGCCTGCTTGCGGTTGTTGGCCGGCATGATGCGGCTCCGCAAGCGAAAGCGCTCTTCCATGCGGTCAAGCCAAGAGTTGTTGAGGACGAGCTCGACACCCGCCGCCCGCGCCGCGATCTCCTGCGACAGGTCGTCGACCGTGGGGCCGAGCCCGCCATTGACGATGACGGCGTCGGCACGCGAGCCGGCAAGCCGGAACGCCTCGGCCAAGGTCGCGCGGTCGTCGCCCACGGTCTGCGCCCAGAGGATCGCGATCCCCACTTCCTCGAGCCGCTGTGCGATCGCGTTGTAGTTGGTGTTGACGATCTTGCCGGTCAGAACCTCGTCGCCGGTGCAGATCACCTCGACGGCGATGTCGCGTCCGCCGCTCACGGGCCCCCTACCCTTACCCTCCCCTCGAGGGGGAGGGGATGCGCAGAACGCTTCTTCCCTTTTGAAGGGGGCAGGTCGGGGTGGGGGTGTCGCCGGCATTACGCCAGGTGCTTCTTCAGGAAGGCGGCGATGCGGTCGAACGCCTGGATCGAAGGTGGCGAGGTCGGCGCAATCGAGGTGAAGCGCAGCGGCGCCTCGAAATAGGCGAGGTCGATGTCGCCGCCCGCCGTTTTGTAGGCGTGAGCGAAACGCTGCGGCTCGTTGCCGTCGAAGGGGCTGTCGGGATCGCGGTAGTCGTGCACGTTGTCGCCCGGCGCCTGGATCCAGAGCGCGGGCGGCGTCACGACCTTTTCGCCGCGCTCGAGGATGAGGGTCGGGCTGCCGTCGGCCATGTTGGCCTCGGTGCGCCAGAACTCGTCGTGCCCGGCGATGAGGTCGTTGGCCCAGGTGCCGCCCGCCGCGGCACCGCGCTTGGCCATGCGATAGCGGGACAGCGGGTTGATGACCGGCCACGACATGACGACGCAGCGCACCGACGCATCGGGCGCGCCCGCCAGCGCCTGCGCGGTGTAGCGCGGGTCCTTGGGCTTCATGGCGACGAGCATGGCGAGATGGCCGCCGCTCGACTGGCCCGAGATCGCGACCTCGGGACGGATGGAAAGATCCTTGGCGCGCGATTTGACCCAGCGGACCGCGTAATTGATGTCGGCGATGCCGGTCGGATAGGCGCCGGCGACGCCGTCGCGGAAATCGAGCGCGGCGACGGCGATGCCGCGCTCGGCCAAGGCCTCGTGCCGGTTCTTCTCGACGAGCCGGTCGCCGTGGTGCCAGGCGCCGCCATGGAGCTCGACCACCGCCGGGAACGGCCCGCGGCCCTCGGGCCGGTAAAAGCGCAGCAGCAAGGGCTTGCCGGCAGGCCGCGCATATTCGATGTCCTCGGTGGTGAAGGTCGCGGTCGTGGTGGCCATGGTTTCTCCTTATCGCAGGGCCTCGGGCGCGGCCCCATTAATCTGGAGCCATAGTCTCATTGACGCAAGCCGAAGGAAAGGAAGGTGGTTGGCAGCAAACTCTCGGGGCCAAAGCAGAAAACCGCTTGCTTTTCCGCGGCACGCGATGCAGTTAGCCAAAAAAATCAGGGAGGAGACAATGCTCAGGATGAAATCACTCGCCTTGTTCGCCGCATCTGCGGCGCTGCTCGCTCACGTCGGCAACGCGCGGGCCGACGAGCCGGTAACGATCCGCGCCGCGTGGATCGTCACGCCGGCCTCGCTCATTCCGATCCTCGTGGCGCCGCCAGGCGTCGCCCGCCACGAGGGCAAGAGCTATCACCTTGATCCCATCCATTTCGCCAATTCGCCGACCCAGATCACCGCGATCGCGACCGGCGACATCGAGATCGCGACCTTGAACTTCACATCGATCCCGTCTGCCGTTCTCAATGCCGGACTGACTGACCTGCGCATCATCGCCGACGAGACCCAGGACGGCATCGACAATCACGAGTTGGTCAAATACTCCGTGCTGAAGGACTCCTCGATCAAGACGATCGAGGACCTGAAGGGCAAGGTGCTCGCGACCATCGGCATCGCCACGGCCACCGACATCGGGATGCGCGCCACACTCGTGAAGCACGGGCTCGTATTCGAGCGCGACTACACCGAGATCGAAGCCTTGCCGCCAGTCGCGACACCGATGCTGCTCCAGCACAAGGCCGACCTCATCGCGCTTGCCGTGCCGTTCGACCAGTTTCCCGACTTCGTCAACAATACGCGCTTGATGTTCACCATGCGCGACGGCATGGGCGGCGCCGAGCTATCGGTGTGGCTGGCGCGCGAGGGCTTCATCGCGAAGCACCGCGCGGCGCTCGTCGATCTCCTGGAGGACATGATCCGTTCCTACCACTGGTATGCGAATCCGGCGAACCACGCGGCCGCCGTCACCATCCTGGCGAATTTCCTCAAGCAGCCGCCGGAACGGATCACCGGTTGGGCGTTCACGGAGAAGGACTTTTCGCGCGATCCCAACGGCGTCCCGAACATGGCCCTGATGCAGCGCAACGTCGATGCCACGCAGTCGCTGGGCTTCATCAAGTCCCACGTCGATATGGCGAAATACGCCGACCTCAGCCTCGTCAAGGAAGCCCGGACGCGCCTCAAATAGTCGCGGGGCTAAAGCGCCTCGCGCAACATCGCCGCGCGGCGCTGCGCGCCCGCGAGCAGGAAATTGAGATCGCCGCCGGCCAGGATCATTCGCATCCCCATGGCGATGAAGCGGCGCATGTGCTCGTCGCTGCCGACGCCGCCCATGCCCGGCCATTTGTTGTGGCGGCGGCAGGCGGCGATCACGGTCTCGTAGGCCGCATTCACTTGCGGATTGCCATAATCGCCCGAGATGCCGAGCTCGAGCGTCAAGTCGCCGGTGCCGATCAAGAGCACGTCGACGCCGGAGACGGCGGCGATCTTGTCGGCATTGATGATGGCTTTCGGCGTCTCGAGCATTACCACGGTCAGCACGTCCTCGTTGACGCGCCGCGCCTGCTCGCCGCCATTCATCTGCTGGTAGCCGAAATGCGGGATCATCCCGCCGCTCGAGCGGTGGCCCAAGGGCGGATACTTGACGTGGGCCACGACCTCGCGCGCCTCCTCCTCGGTCTCGACATGCGGCATGACGATGCCCCAGGCACCGCCGTCGAGGGCGCGCGCCGCCATGTCGTACTGTCCTTCCGGCACGCGCACCAAGGGCGTGATGCCGGCATCGAGCGCAGCGCAGCAGATTTGCGACGACTGATCGAGCGAATGGGGCCCATGCTCCAAATCGACCCAGAGCCAGTCGAAGCCCGCGCTCTGGATGATCTTGGCGATCTCGCCGGTGCGCACGAGCCGGATGCCGACGCCGATCGACAATTTTCCCTCTGCCAGCCGGTCGCGCGCCAGATTGTGCGACATGAAGCCTCCCTGCGCTTTCCGGCATGATAGCCTCTCCCCCGGGGCGAGGCGAAGTGCCTTGACGGCGCGCCATCGCGTGCCGCCTATAGGGCGCACGGGCAACCCGCAAGAACGACAGCGGAACGGGGGAAACGATGGCGGCAGTCGAAGGGCGCATGGACGTGCGCCAGATCGCGGCGCGGATCGAGCGCCTGCCTTATTCGTCGTGGCACCGCAACATGCGGCTCATCATCTCGACCGCGTGGTTCTTCGACGCGTTCGATTCGATCACCATCGCCTATGTGCTGCCGGTGTTGATCGGCATGTGGAAGCTCGATGCGGGCGCGATCGGCGGGTTGATCGCCGTGGGCTTTGCCGGCCAAGCGGTGGGCTCGATCGGCGCCGGGTGGCTCGCGGAACGGGTGGGCCGGCTCCTCGCCATGCAGATCACGCTCCTCATCTTCACCATCGGCAGCTTCGCCTGCGCGTTCGCTTGGAGCTATGATTCGCTGTGGTGGATCAGGTTCGTCCAGGGCGTGGGGCTGGGCGGCCAGGTGCCGCTCATGGCGGCCTACGTCAACGAGTTCGCCAAGGCCAAGGGGCGCGGTACGTTCTCGCTCTCGATCCAGATCCTCTTCGCGATCGCGCTGACCGTGGCGGCGTTCGCCGGGCTTTGGGTCGTGCCGCATCTCGGCTGGCAGTGGATGTTCTTCATCGGCACGGTGCCGGCGCTGCTCGTCATTCCGCTTCGCACCATGCTGCCGGAATCGCCGCGCTGGCTCGCGAGCCAAGGCCGCACGGCCGAGGCCGACGCCGCACTGACCCGCCTCGAGCGCATCGCCGAAAGCGAGGGCAAGACGATCCCGCCCTTGCCGCGCGATCTGCCCGCGGCGAACGAGGCCAAGCCGCGCCTCGCCGAGCTGTTCCAGGGCGTCTACCTGAAGCGCACGTTCACGCTCTGGGGCATCTGGATCTGCACCTACATCATCACCTACGGCCTCACCGCGTGGGCGCCGTCGCTCTTCCGCTTCGTCTACAAGCTCGACGTGCAGACCTCGAACTATTACGGCTTCGTGCTGCAGTTCACCGGGCTCCTGGGCGCGCTCGCGGCGCTCCTCCTGATCGACCGCATCGGCCGGAAGCCGATGTTCGTGCTGGGGCTTGGCGTGGGCGCGCTGCCGCTTCTCTATTTCGGCGCGATCGGCAAGCCCTCGGCCGAGATGGTGCTGGCGCTGGTGTGCTTGAGCTTCGTCTTCATCACCCTCCTCGCGCTCAGCCTCGCCACATACACGGCCGAGAACTATCCGACCCACATGCGCGCCTTGGGCGGCGGCGTCGCCGGCGCGTGGCAGCGTCTCGCCTCGATGGCGGGGCCGCTCCTCGTGGGCTGGATCCTGCCGATCTGGGGCCTCAATGCCGTCTTCGTGCTGTTCGGCATTTTCGCCGCGGTGGGCGCGCTCATCGCACTCTTCTTCGCGATCGAGACGAAGGGCCAGATGCTCGAGCGATTGAACCCGAGCTGAGCTTCGCGTGCGCGTCGTCCTGGTCGGGCCCCATTCGGTCGATTACGTTTTCCGCCCGGTCGAGGACGACCTCGCGAAGCACGGCCACGAGGCCATCCGCCGCGACGACGAGCAAAAATTTTTGGCCGATCCGGCGGATCTCGCGACGGCGGACGTGCTCTATTGCATGGGCAATCTGCGGTGCGACGAGGCGCTCTTCGCGCGGGCGCCGAAACTGCGCGCCATCGTCACGCCCTTCATCGGCATCGACGGGTTCGACCGTGCCGCCGCCACAGAGCGCGGTATCGTCATCGCCAACGGGCTCGTGCCGGAGAATTACCTGAGCATGGCCGAGGCGACGATCATGCTGATGCTGACCGCGCTTTACGAGCTCCATCGCAAGGAGGAGTCCTTCCGCCGCAACCTGCCGCGGCCGCAACGCCAGACGGCGCGCATGCTGAAGGGCAAGGTTGTGGGGTTGATCGGCATGGGGCGCATCGCGCGGGCAGTGGCCGCTCGGCTTGAAGTGTGGGACGTGCGGCTTCAGGCTTGCACGCGACGGATTGATGCCGAGTTTCCGTCGCATGTCGCGCGCGTCGAGCTCGACGAGCTCTTGCGCACGAGCGACATCGTCAGCATCCACACGAGCCTCACACACGAGACGCGAAATCTGCTCGATGCCAGAAAGCTCGAGCTGATGCGGCCCAATGCCATCCTCATCAACACGGCGCGCGGCGGCATCGTCGACGAGGCGGCGCTGGCGCGGATCGCGACGGAAAAGCCGCTCACGATCGCGCTCGACGTTTTCGACGAGGAGCCGCTGGCGCAAGCGAGCGCGCTCCGCGCCGTGCCGGGCGCGATCCTGACGCCGCATCTCGTCGGCCACACGCGCGAGACCGCGGACGCGGTGCCGAAGGGCGCCACCGAAAACATCGCGCACGCGCTCGCCGGCCGCGTGCCGCCCTATGTCGCCAATCCCGAAGTTTTGCCCGAATGGCGCCGGCGCTGGTCTCGGAGTTGAGCCTCGTGTAGCTTCACCGGCACGGAGGGATGACGATGCGTTTGCCGCACCTGCTGTGGGCCGCCGCTGCGATAATGGCGTTTCTTCCCGTTGCTGCGCGGGCCGATGCGACGCTCACGATGAACGTGGCGATGCCGCGAACATCGTCCTTCTTCCTCGGCCTTTATGAGCCGTGGAAGGAAGCGGTCGAGCGCGAATCCGGCGGCCACATCAAGGTCGAGATGCCGGCTGCCTCGCTGGCGCCGCTCGCGCGGCAATGGGACATGGTGACGTCCGGCGTGGCCGACGTCGCGATGATCCCGGACGATTTCATCCGCCAGCGCGTCAAGCTGCCGTTCCTCGCGGAGATTCCATTCCTCGCGCCCAACTCGGTCGCCGGCACGGTCGCGATCTGGCGCACGCAGCAGAAATACTTCGCCGCCGCGCACGAATATAAGGGCGTCAAGCTGCTGGGCATCTGGCTCAACGGCGGCAACACGCTGATGACCGTGCCGCACGCGGTGACGAAGCCCGAGGATTTTCACGGCCTCAAATTGTGGGTGGGCGCGCAAAGCACGAAGAGCGCGGTCGAGGCGTTCGGCGCGACGGCGGTGCCGTCCGAGGGCGCCAATTCGATGTTCGATTATGTTTCGGGCGGCATCGTCGACGGCTCGGTGACCGGCGAGGGCTCGCTCATCTCGTTCCAGATCGCTCGCTACGTCAAATACATCACGATCTTTCCCGGGCAACTCGGCTATAGCGTGTTCTCGTTCTTCATGAACGAAGGCACGTACGACAAGCTTTCGCCCGCGGACAAGGCCGTGATCGACCGCGTCTCGTACGAGACGATCAGCCGGCAGGTCGCGCAAGGCTTCGTCGATCAGGACAGGCGCGGCGAGGACGCGGAAAAGCAATACGGCATCGCCGTCGCGCACGCCGCGCCCGAGTTCATGGCGGCCCTCACCCCGCGCATCGCCTTCTTCAAGCGCGACTGGCTCGCGAGCGCCAAGGAGCGCGGCATCGACGGCGAGGCCGCCTACGACTATTTCGCCAAGACGGCGCAGGACGTCGCGGAGCAGAAGTGAGGCGCGGCTGTGCCACACCGTCGTCCCCGCGCAAGCGGGGACCTAGGGCAAGCGACGTGCGGCTCCTCTGGGCTCCCGCTTTCGCGGGAGCGACGGCGACATGACCGGCGCGGGACTGATGGGCTTCCTCGTCGAGACCGTTTTGGCGACGGTGGCGGGGTTATCGCTCTTCCTGATGATGGCGCTCACCTTCGTCGAGGTGGTGGCGCGCTATTTCCTCGGTACGCCGCTGGCCGGCGCGGAGGAGGTGAAGTCGTTCCTGCTCGGCATCACCATCTTCTCGGCGCTGCCGCTCGTCACGTGGCAGCAGCGCCACATCGCCGTGCGCTCGCTCGCCGCGCTCCTGAAGGGCCGCGCGCTCAGCGTTCAGCGCCTCGTCGTGCTGGCCGGCGCGGCGCTCGGGCTTGCGTTCGTCTCCTATCTTCTCGTCGACCAGACGCGCGCCATGGCGGCAGACGGCACGCTCACCACATATCTCGACCTGCCCGAAGCGCCGATCGTGGCCGTCTTCGCAGGCCTTGCCGCGTTTGCCGCGCTTGTGGCGGCGGTGCTGCTGGTGCGCGGCGACAGCGCGGCTGGCGCCGACGCGCCGGGTGCAGGTCCCGAATAATGGTCGCCGCCCTCGTCGGGCTCGTCCTTCTTCTGCTGGGATTCTTCAGCGGCATTCCCTTGGGCCTGGTCCTGCTGTCAGTCGGGTATTTCGGCTTCGCCTTCGTCCATCCGCACGGCTTCACCGCGGCGACCGCCATGGCCGGGCAGCAGATCGTGGGCCTGGCGCTCGATTTCCAGTTCACGGTCCTGCCGCTCTTCATCCTCATGGGCACGTTCGTATCGCGCGCGGCGCTGTCGGACGATCTCTACGAGGTGGCGCACCGATGGCTCGGCCATTTCCGCGGCGGGCTCGCGCTCGCGACGATCGCGTCCTGCGCCGGGTTCGCGGCGATCTGCGGTTCCTCGCTCGCCACCGCGGCGACCATGGCGCGGGTCGCGGTGCCGTCGATGCGGCGCTACCGCTATGCCGATTGGCTCAGCACCGGCACGGTCGCGGCCGGCGGCGCGCTCGGGATGCTGGTGCCGCCGTCGGGCGCGCTCATCGTCTATGGGCTCCTGACCGAAGAGGACGTGGCGAAGCTGTTCCTCGCGGCGCTGCTGCCGGCCGTCATGTCGGTGCTCGTCTATTCCGGCGTCGTGTTGACGGTGACGTTCTTCAAGCCGCAGGCGGGCCCGCGCGCCGAGAAGGCGTCGTGGCGCGAGCGCTTCGGCGCGCTCAGGAAAGTATGGGGCGTGCTCGCGCTCTTCGCGCTCATCATGGGCGGCATCACGTTCGGCATCTTCACCGCGACCGAGGCGGGCGGGATCGGCGCCACCGGCGCCCTTCTCCTCGCTTATCTGCGCGGGCGTATGAGCTGGACGATCCTGGCGCGCGCGCTCGTCGAGGCCGCGACCACCACGGGCATGATCTTCACCGTCATCTTCGGCGCGCTCGTGCTGACGCAGTTCATCAACATCTCTGGCCTTTCGGAGGCGGTGCTCGACTTCATCCGGCACTTGAACGCAAGCCCGACCGCGATCCTCCTCGTCATCATGGCGTTCTATGTGCTTCTCGGCATCTTCATCGAGGGCTTCGCGCTGATTTTCCTCACCGTGCCGATCTTCGTGCCGATCGTGCAGGCCTTGGGCTTCGATCTCGTATGGTGGGGCGTGGTGCTCGTCATCGTCGTCGAGATGAGCGTGCTGCACCCGCCGCTGGGCATCAATATCTACGTGCTCAAATCGATCCTGCCGGAGATTCCGCTGAAGGAGATCTTCAAGGGCGTCATCCCGTTCTTCGCGAGCGATTTCCTGCGGCTTGCGGCGGTCATCGCGTTTCCAGCCTTGGCGCTCGCCTTGCCGCGGCTGGTGCTGCGCTAGCGGGGCACGAGGCGGCGATAGAGATGCCAGGTCGTGTGGCCCAGAACCGGCATGACGATGACGAGGCCCAAAAACGCCGGGATCGAGCCGATGACGAGGCCCAGCGCGACGATCAGGCCCCAGAGCGCCGTCATCAGCGGATTTGCCGCGGCCGCGCGCAAGGAGGTCGCGACCGCGGTGC
Organism: uncultured Alphaproteobacteria bacterium; assembly: GCA_963729295.1. Taxonomy (GTDB): domain Bacteria; phylum Pseudomonadota; class Alphaproteobacteria; order ATCC43930; family CGMCC-115725; genus DATJLY01. The sequence goes on along the minus strand of CAVSNJ010000004.1, from coordinate 134,703 downwards.
CGAGCGGCACGTCGCGGTCCAAAAGCAGCGGGAAGGATACGAAGCCAGCCGCCAGCACGGTTGCGGCGAAGAGGAATCCGACGCCGCATCCAGCGACGATGAGCGCCCAGCCAGGCGCGGTCGTGAGCACGGCGCGGATGAAGGCGCCCGCGGAAGCGGGCGGCTCGGGTCCGAGCGTCGCATCGTAGATGCCTTGCGCGGCCGCGAGCCACAGCACGAACGTCAGCAGCAGGAGAAGGCCGAGCGCCACGATCTTGCCGAAGGCACGCGAGCGGGTGACGGTGAAGTCCGCGGGCCACGAGACCGGGAGCCCCTCTTCGCGCCGCCGACTTATCTCGTAGAGCCCGACGCCGGCGAAGGGACCGACGAGCGCGAAGCCCGAGGCAAGCGGAAAGACCAGAGGCAGCAGGTCGTAGCTCGACGCGAGCCGCGCCAGCACGAGGCCGATCACCGGATAGATGAGGCAGAGGAAGATGACGTTGGTGCGGAAGGCGACAAAGTCGCGTACCCCGTCCGCCAGTGCCGCACGCAAATCGGCGAGCGCGATGCGCCGGACCGTTGGCGCGGGCGCAGCCGGATCGGCGCGTTCGCCCAAAGCGTCGCCCGCCGATTCGACCGCCGAGATGGCGAGCCGCACCTGGTCGGCAGTCCACTCGATCGGGTTGCGGATGGTTGCCATGGGCCTCACCCTTCGCGGAACCTACCTCTCCGCAAGAATGAACGGCCGCGCGAAAAGCCCGTTCCTTCGGCTTTTCAGAGCTCGCGGTTGATGCGGCGGTCGAGCGAGTAGGGCCCGCCGCCCCTGAGCGCGATCGCGAACATGATCGCGCCCCACATCAGCGGGTATTCGTAGCCGCGCTGCGCCGACGAGAAGCCGTTCGCCCAGAAAACCCCGAACGTGATGTAGGCGAGCTCGAGCGCGGCCGCGGCAGCGAAGACGCGCGTGAAAAAGCCGAAGATGATGCAGATGCCCCCGATGAACTCGATGCACGTGATCAGGACGGCCATGGCGAAGGGCGCCTGAAACCCGAAATGCGTGAATTCGGGCATGAGTTTCGTCGGCCCCGTCATCACCTTGTCCCAGCCATGGACGGCGAGGTTCCAACCGACCGCGAGCCGCACGATCGGCCAGGCGAGCGGCGTCACCGCGTCGTAGAACGAGCGGAGGAAGGGGAAATAGAGTCTGGGTTCGTCGCCCGCGCGCGTGCCTGCCATTTCTTCGTCCTGCCTTGATGGAGAAAATTCCTATCCTCGTGCTCCCGCAGCCGCAAGCAGCGCGCGGAGCCGCATCGGCGTCAAGGGCGCCTCGGCGATCTCGATGCCGAAGGGGGCGAGCGCGTCCTCGACCGCGGAGATGAGCGCCGCCGGCGCCGGGATCGTGCCGCCCTCGCCCGCGCCCTTGACGCCGAGCGGGTTGAGCGGGCACGGCGTCTCGATATGGGCGAGCACCGCGTTCGGCACGTCGCACGCGCCGGGCAGAAGATAGTCGGCGAGCGTGACGGTCGTCGGCTGCGCCCTCTCGTCGTAGCCCATCCACTCGAACAGCGCGTTGCCGATGCCGTGCGCGAGTCCGCCCTGGATCTGGCCCGCGACGATCAGCGGATTGATGAGCCGGCCGCAATCGTGCGCGATGACATAGTTGAGGATGCGGATGCCGCCGGTCTCGACATCGACCTCGACTTCGGCGACGTGCGTGCCGTTGCAATAGGCCGCCTGCTCCGGCCCGAAATAATGCGTCTCCTCGAGGCCGGGGCTCACGTCGCGCGGCAGCGAGAAGCCGGACATGCCGGCCGCCATGCTCGAAAGCTCGGCGAAGCTCCGGCCCATCTGCGGCACGCCCCTCACATGCGCCCTCCCGCCCGAAAGCTCGATATCCTCCTCCGCCGCCTCGAGCACATGCGCGGCGAGCTTCTTGATCTTCGCGCCGAGCCGCTCGCCGGCGATGTGGATGGCGGGGCCGGCATTGGCGGCGAGCCGGCTGGCAAAAGCGCCCCAACCCATGGCGATCGCATCGGTATCGGCCATCACCACGTCGATCGCGGCGGGATCGACGCCCAAATGATCGGCCGCGATCTGGGCAAAGGCAGTGCGATGGCCCTGGCCTTGCGGCGCAGCGCCCGTCATGAGCCGCACCTTGCCCGAGAGCAGCACGCGCAAAGTCGCGCCCTCGAACGGCCCGAGCCCCGTTCCCTCGACATATGTCCCGATGCCGATGCCGATGAAGCGGCCTTCCTCCCTCGCCGTCTTTTGGCGCGCGCGAAAATCCCGGTAGGCTGAGAGCGACATCGCCTTCTCGAACACGGCGGGATAGTCGCCGCTGTCGTAGACGAGCGGGCGGCCGTCGCGAAAGGTCAAGCCCACCGGATAGGGCATTTGCTCGGGGCCGATGAGATTGCGGCGGCGCAATTCGGCCGGATCGAATCCTGCGACGCGCGCGGCCTTGTCCATGAGCCGCTCCATGGTAAAGGCCGCCTGCGGGCGGCCCGCGCCGCGCACCGGCGCGGTACCCGGCTTGTTGGTGAAGGCGACCGTCACCTCGAGGTGATAGGCCGGAAGCACATAAGGGCCCGGCACGGTCGTCGATGCGATGAGCGGCATGATGATGCCGTGCGGCACATAGGCGCCGCCGTCATGGAGCAGCGTGCCGCGCACGCCGAGAATCGTCCCGTCGCGGTCGAGCGCCATCTCCATGTCCCAGTACTGGTCGCGCTCCTGCGTCGCGGTGAGGAAATTCTCGCGCCGGTCCTCGATCCATTTGATCGGGCGCTTGAAGCGCAGTGCGCAGGCCGCGATCACCGCCTGCTCGACGAAGTAGTTCGCCTTGGTGCCGAAGCCGCCGCCGACATCCGGCATGATGATGCGGATCTGCGACGAGTCGAGCCCGAACAGCAGCTCGTTGACGCGGCGCTGCGCATGCGGCGTCTGGCCCGCAATCCAGAGCGTGAGCTTGTCGGTCGCCTGATCGTAATGGCCGAGGCAGGCGCGGCATTCGATGGCGTGGCCGCTGCCGCGATGCTGCCACAGCGAGACGGACACCCGGTGCGCCGCGCGCTCGAACGCGGCCGCGACGTTGCCGTAGGACTGCACGAAGCGGGCGCAGATATTGTCCTTCGTGTCCGTGTGCGCCAAGGGCGCACCGGGCGCCACCGCCGCGCGGCAGTCGGAGACCGCTTGCAGAAGTTCGTATTCCACATCGACGAGCGCCGCCGCGTCCTCGGCGACATAGCGGCTCTCGGCGAGCACGACCGCAACGCCCTCGCCCGCCTGCGCCACCTCGTCGCGCACGAGCGGCCACGGCATGCGCGGCTCGCGGATCGCCGCATTGGGCACGCGCAGCGGGATGCGGTTCTCGCGCAGGCATTGCGGCAGGTCGTGGTGCGTGAGGACGGCATGGACGCCCGCGAGAGCAAGCGCCGCCGTCTTGTCGATCGCGACGATCCGCGCGTGCGCGTGCGGGCTGCGCACGAAGGCGGCGTGCCACGCGCCCGGCAGGTCGATGTCGTCGACGAAGCGGCCCTCGCCGCGCAGCAGCGCCTCGTCCTCGAGCCGCTTCATCGGCGCGCCGAAATGTCTCTCGCCTGGCATGGCCTTCCCGGTGACTTCGCTTTTCCTATACCATGGCCCCGACGCAACGGAATTGTCGAGGAGAGAGAATGGACCTCCATCTGGCCGGCCGGACGGTGCTCATCACCGGCGGATCGAAGGGCATAGGATTCGGCTGTGCGCGGCAGTTCGCGGCGGAAGGCTGCAACCTCGTGCTGGCGTCGCGCTCGAAGGATCAGCTCGAGGCTTCGGCCGAGACGATCCGCAAGAGCGCGCAGGTCGATGTCCGCACCATGGCGCTCGACCTGTCGCAGCAAGGGGCGCGCGACCGGCTCGTCGCGGAGCATCCCGACATCGACATCCTGGTGAACAACGCCGGCGCCATTCCCGGCGGCGACATATTCGCGGTCGACGACAAGGCGTGGCGCGAAGGCTGGGAGCTCAAAGTGTTCGGCTATGTCAACCTGACGCGCGCCTATTTTATGCGCTTCAGGGAGCGTAAGCGCGGCGTCATCATCAACATCTGCGGCGCGGGCGGCGAGACCATGAGCTTCGGCTATGTCGCAGGCGCGGCCGGCAACGCCTCGCTCATGGCGTTCTCGCGCTCGATGGGCTCGCACAGCATCGATTACGGCATCCGCGTCGTCGCCGTAAACCCGGGGCCTGTCGAGACCGACCGCATCGTCACGCTCGCGAAGCAGCGCTGGCGCGCCAAGGGCGATGAAAGCCGCTGGCGCGAGGATTTCTCGCGCATGCCCTATGGCCGTCCGGCGCATGTCGACGAGATCGCGCCGATGGTGGTGTTCCTGGCGTCCGACCGCGCGAATTATGTGAGCGGCACCGTCGTCACCTTGGATGGCGGGCTCCTCCACCGCAACCGCTGAGGTCTCCCATGCCCCATGCACCGGCAAAGGACGGCGTGAAGCTCTATTACGAAAGCGAGGGCGCGGGCGCGCCGATCGTGTTCGTGCACGAGCTCGCCGGCACGCTCCACTCGTTTGCGCCGCAGGTGGCGGCGCTGAAGGGCCGATTCCGCTGCATCGCCTACAACGCGCGGGGATATCCGCCGTCGGACGTGCCGCCTGCGGTGGAATCCTATTCGCAGGATATCGCCGCCGAAGATATCGCCGCCGTGCTCGACGCCTGTCAATGCGAGTCCGCGCATGTCATGGGCGTGTCGATGGGCTCGGCGGCGGCGCTGCAATTCGCGCTCAATCATCCCGAGCGGGCGCGCTCGGTCATCCTGTGCAGCATCGGCAGCGGCTCCGACGTCGGCACCGCGGCCTACGCGGTCGAGACCGAGGCGCGCGCCCAGGGCGTCGAAAAAGCCGGCATGGCGGAGGCGGCCAAGAATTTCGGGACCTCGCCGACCCGCATCCGCCTCAAGGCGAAGAACCCGGCGCTTTACGAAAGCTATCTGCGCGAGGTCGGCAAGCTCTCCGTCCTCGGCCTCACCAACACGCTGCGCGGCGTCCAGAAGCGCCGGCCGCCGCTTTATGCGCACGAGGCACGGGTCGCGAAGATGAAGGTGCCGGCGCTCGTCCTTGTCGGCGCCGACGATGAGCCGTGCCTGAAGCCGAGCCGGTTCCTCGAAGAGAAGCTGCCGGGCGCTCACCTCGTGGTGCTGCCCGAGACGGGGCACGGGCTCAACCTCGAAGACCCGGTCGGCGTCAACGGCCTCGTGCTAGGCTTCCTCGGCGGGGTGGAGAGGCGGAGATAAGAGCGCCTCGTCGTCGCCGCGAAAGCTGGCATGACGGAAATGGGAGGTCGCCGATGGCATTCCATAAAGTGGTTGCCGGACTGGCGCTGACGGTCACGCTTCTCGCGCACGGGGCCGCGGCGGAGCCGTTGAAAATCCGGGTGGCGTGGATCACCGTGCCGACCTCGCTCGCGCCCATCCTGTTCGCCAAGCCCGAGCTCGCGCGCCATCTCAACTCGTCCTACACGGTCGAGCCAACACGGTTTGCCGGCAGCTCGCAGATGACGACGGCCTTGGCCGCGGGCGAGCTCGACATCGCGGAGCTCAGCTATTCGTCCTTCGCGTTCGCGGTCGAAAACGGGCACATGAGCGATCTGCGCGTCATCGCCGACGAGATCGAGGACGGCGTGCCCGGATACTTCTCGACCGAATTCAACGTGCTGAACGACGGGCCGGTGAAGTCGATCGACGATCTCAAAGGCAAGGTGCTCGCCACCAACGTGATCGGCACCGGCACCGATATCGGCATGCGCGCGATGATGCGGAAGCACGGGATGGAGGACAAGCGCGACTACACCATCATCGAGGCGAATTTCGCCAACATGAACGCGCTGCTCTACGACCACAAGGCCGACCTCATCACCTCGATCGGCTTCTTCGAGACAGACGAGCTGAGGCAAAAGGCGCACCCGCTCTTTCATCTGCGCGACGTGATGGGCGTGTCGCAGATCCTGATGCTCGCGGCGCGCGCGCCCTATATCGAGAAGAACCGCGCCGCGCTCACCGACTACATGGAGGACTACCTGCGCTCGCTGCGCTGGTATCTCGATCCGAAAAACCACGCGGAAGCGGTGCAGATCGTCAGCAATTTCACCAAGATTCCGCCGCAGCATTTCGAGCCGTGGCTCTTGACGAAGGGCGACCAGTACCGCGACCCGGACGGGAAGCCGGACTTGCAGGCGATGCAGCACGATGTCGACGCGCAGCGCGAGATGGGGTTTCTGGCCCAACCGCTCGCGGTGGCGCAGTATGCCGATCTCGGCATCATCGAGGCGGCCAACCGTCGCCTCGCCGCCGAGGCGACGCGGAACTAGCGGAGGGTGCGATGGGAATTCTCGTGAACGGCAAATGGCGCGACGAGGAGCTGCCGCAGGAGACCGGCGCGATCGGCGAGTTCCGCCGCAGCGACAGCCTCTTCCGCCATTTCATCACGGCCGACGGAGCGTCGGGCTTCAAGGCCGAGGCCGGGCGCTACCACCTCTATGTCGCGTGGGGCTGTCCCTGGGCGCATCGCACCATGATCTATCGCGCCTTGAAGAAGCTCGACGGCGCAATCACGGCCTCGCACGCCTCGCCCGCCATGAAGGCGCAGGGCTGGACCTACGAGAAGGACGAAAAATATCCCGATTGCCTGCCCGACACCGTGAACGGATTCCACTATCTGCACGAGGCCTATTCGGCGAGCGAGCCCGGTTATACCGGCAAGGTGACGGTGCCGACCCTCTGGGACAAGAAGACGAAACGCATCGTCAACAACGAATCGTCCGAAATCATCCGCATGCTCAATTCGGAATTCCGCAGCATCTCCAGCGACGACACCGATTTTTATCCGCCGGCCTTGCGCACCGAGATCGACCGCATCAATGATTTGGTCTATCGCACCGTCAATAACGGCGTCTATCGCTGCGGCTTCGCGCGCACGCAGGAGGCTTACGAGGCGGCCTACGACGCGTTGTTCGAAACGCTCGACGAGCTCGAGGCGAGGCTCGGGAAACAGCGCTATCTGGTCGGACGGCAGATCACCGAGGCGGACTGGCGTCTCTTCCCGACGCTCGTGCGCTTCGATGTCGCTTATTTCTCGCTCTTCAAGTGCAACCGCCAGCGCATCGCCGACTATCCGAATCTGCTCAACTACATGCGCGAGCTCTATGCGGTCCCGGGCGTGGCGGCGACGGTGAAGCCGCGGCAATACGTCCAGAACTACTGGGGCATCCGCAGGGTCAACGCGACCGGCATCATCCCGAAGGGCACGCCAGTCGACTACACGCAGCCGCACGACCGCGCGCGCTTCGCCGCCTAGAGCTAGGCTTCGGCCTGCCGCCTGAACCCCTTGCGCACGAGGTGCGGCACGAGGAGCCGCAGCGGCATGCGCAGATAGTGGCCGCGGATATAAAGGACCCAGCGCGCGAAACCGGCGTGTGAGCCGCCGCCCTCGGCCGCATCGCCCAGGATGCCGGCGCGCAGGAGCGCGCGCATGACGCCGTGCGTCGCGGCACCCGGCCGGAAGCGCTCGAGCTCCGCCAGAAAATCCGCCGGCATCGCCGTGCCGAGAAGCGCACGCGCCTGCTCGGCTGCGTAATAAAGCGGCCGGCCCAACCCCAGTTCGGCCGCGCGCGCGCCAAGCCCGCGCCAGAAATCGGGCTCGCGCCCGAAATGGCGCAGCAGGTCGTCGATATCGACGAGATCGCGCAGGCCGTGGTCGAACCCGCCTTCCTGGAACAAATGGATGATGCTGTGCAGCACCATGTCGGACGGCGCGAGCACGAGGAAGCGGCCTTCGATCTCGAGCGGGCGAGCGGCGGCGAAAAGTTTCTGGGCATCGACCGGAAGCCGCGCCGTCAGCGGCGCGATGGTGTGATGCACGTCGAGTTCGGACTGACGCAGCACATGCTGCATCGGCGGCAGCTCGTGCATCCAGCGACGGTAATAGTTCTGGTCGTAGGCATCGTAACCCCGGCTCGCCCAGCCATGCGCAAAGAGCGCCGTCTCGACGTCGCCGAGCCGCTCGCGCGGCACCATCAGATCGACGTTGGCGAAAAGCCGCCCGCGTGCCGGCGGCAGCCCGGCCATTAGATAGGCCGCGCCCTTCAACAGGACGACCGGCAGGCCCAAGGGCTGGAGCGCGCGGCGGATGCAATCGACCTCCCAGCGCACGCTGCGATGGCGCCAGAGCGCGAGGTTGCACGCGGCCTCGAGGTGAGTGCGTGGGCGCGGCGGCAGAGCCGGGAAAAGTCCCCGCTCCTCGGCGATGACGGCGATGCGCGCGATGAGGTTCGTGCGGCGCGCCTGCGCCAGCAGCAGCTCCCACTCGGCGGGCGCGAGGTCCGCGAGGCGCTCGGGCCGGGCGAGCACTTTGCCGAGCGGCGGCGCGATCACGCTGCCTCCGCGGCCATCTGTTCGATCGCCGCGACGCCATGCTCGAGATCGCCGAAGCGGAAATCGAAGCACGCGCTCCCGTCGACGAAATCGGCGAGCGCGTCGAATCCGGCGCGGCGGTGCATGTGGTAGTTGAAGCTGTTGCGCGCGAGATCCAAGAGCGTGTCGGGCTTCGGCCTCGGCGTCAGCGCGGCGGCTTCATCGTCCTTGAAGTGCGGAAAGACGATCCAGCCGGGCCCCGCGGTCTCGCGCGCGCGGCGCACGTCCGCAGCCCGCGGCTTCACGTGCGCGACCGAGCCTTTCTGGGTGTTGTGCGCGGTCTCGCCGATGACGGCGTCGGGCGCATAGCGCAGGATCGCCGGCACCGATTCGTTCTTGAGGCTGATGGGCCGCGGCAAGGGCGCCACCTGCCGCGTCGCCGGGTCGATCAGCGTCAGCTCGTCGGAGAAAAGGCGCCAGCCGCGGCTCGCCAGCGCGGCCGCGAGCGTACTTTTGCCCGAGCCGGGCGGCCCCGGCAGGATCAGGACGCGGCCGCCGCGCTCGACCACCGCGGAGTGCAGGATGAGGTACTGGTTGGCGTGGCTGGCGATTGCCCAGTTGAGCGCCCATTCGTAGAGCGCATAGGCCTGGTCGAGTCCCAAGGGCGTCAGCGGCTCTTCGTCGCCAAAGCGGAACACGACCTGCGGGCTGAGCCAGCGGCGGATGAGCGAGGGCAGGCCGAGCTCGAGGTGAAAATCGGCGAACTCGCCGTCGGCGGCGAGCGTGAAATCGGCGTATTGCAGCTTGATCCCGCGGTGGATCGCGGCGATGGGCGTGGTGAGGCGCACGACGAACGGCCCGCACCAGAGCGCGAGTTCGCCGCTTTGCGCGCGCCGCGCGAGCTCGTCGCCGGAAAGATCCGACAAGATCACGACGCGATCGTCTCGATCAGGCCGAGCCGGGTGAACTGGCGCACGAGGTCGGCGAGAGTGCGCGACAACACTTCACCGGTCGGCAGCTCGAGCTCGGCCGAAACCTCGGCCACGAGCGCCTCGAGCGAACGCGGCTCCGCCTCGAAGCACATCAGCGCCACGGCCCCGATCGGATCGAGCTGATGCGTGTCGCCCGCGCCGCTATCGAACACCACCCATTCGTCATCCCAGCGGCGCCAGGTGAGCGCGCAGCTCGGATTGAGACGCCAGGTTACGTCCGCCATGTTCTACCCGCGCGCGACGCACGGAACGGCGTCGCCCGGCGCATTATCGCGCGCGCGCAAAATTTCGGAAAGCGAGGAGGGAGACTAGACGAGCTGGGCCAGGAAGGACTGCAGCGCCAGGATGTTCGTGGTGCTGCCGTCCGGCTTGTTATTGGCGTAAGTGGACCACAGCGTCTGCACTTCCGACGTCGTGTAGGGGAAGCCGCTTTCATGAGTTGCCGCATCGAACAAGGCGGCGATGATCAGGGCATCAACAGAGGTGGGGTGTTCGCCGAGGATATTCACCGCCGTCAGGGTGGAATAGCTCGACGCCGGGCCCGCGGGGAACAAGCCTGCGAATTTGACCGTCTTGCTGTAGGCCGATGGCCAATACTTGGTGGCCGTGTACGTGCTCCCCGACTTCTCGACGTAGTAGCTCGGCCCGTTGGCATCGGTGCAGCTGCCGGTCGGAGGCGTATGGGAAAGCGTCTTCCCCTTGCCCGTGCCCTTTTTCGAGAGGTTGGCCGAGTTCCAGCCGGAGAAGCTGCAATAATAGGAGGACGCGAGCGTCTTGACCGGCTTGCCCGCGGTAAGCAGAGCGACCGGCCCGGCGACGAGCCCGGTCCGGAGCAGGCGGCGGCGCGCCGTGGGCGCAGGCGCCGGCTTCGCCTCGCTCACGGGGGGGCGGTCCGGCTGGACCGGGTCTTGGGCGTCGCTTCCGCTCGAAGGAGTGTGCTCGACCATCAACGCTCTTTCTTCGGGATCTACCATGCAAGACTGGTGCCGACTGTAGATTTCCCTTGTATTTCAAGCCGCCAACCTGGCCGTCCCAGCGGCCGAAGGCGCAAGTGTAAAGTTTTCCTACAGTCTCAGCGGCGATCATCCTCGGGAACCGGTACTAAATCACAAATGCCCGCCCTTGTCGACTCGCGACGCTTTTGGGCGAGCCGTTAACTTATTGCCGTCCCTGTTCTTTTTACGAAAGTTAATGGGTTTGGATCACTTGACCGGCGCGCGGACCGGGGCGCCGGCAAGGAATCTCTGGGCGCGGGCCGAGCCCGGCGCCGCACGCAGCGCGGCAAGGTCGGCCGGCTCGTCGATATCGAGGGCAATGCGCGGCAGGCGGAGCACGAACGGCTCGATCCCCCGGTCCCGGGCCTGGGCGAGGTGGGAGGCAAAGCTCGGCGCGCCGAAGCGCAAGGGAACGAGATCGGCGGGTGCGCACAGCACCGCGTTGGTGCCGGCGCCGTCGCGCGACGGCACGATCACGAAGTTCTGGCCGCTGTCGTGGGCGGCGACGAGCTCGCTGACATCGGCCGGGCGGACGAGCGGGATGTCGGCGGGAAGCGTCAGCATCGCGGCAGTGTCGCGCGCGAGCAGGCCCGCCACGGCGGCCACCGCCTCGCTATGGCCGCGCCCCGCCTCCGTGCGCGAGATTCTGGCGCCGAAGCGCCCGGCCAATGTCGCCGCGTCGGGGTCGAGAGTGGCGACGACGATGCCGGCGAGCCCCGTCGTCGCGGCGAGCGCGGCGAGCACGTCCTCGAGCATCGCCAGCATGAGCGCGCGGCGTGCGCCCGCATCGAGCACCGGGGCGAGCCGCACCTTTGCCTGCCCCAGCTCCTTCACCGGCACGACGGCCCAGAGCGCGCTCATCGATCTGCCCTCGCCGCCGCCGCCGCATCGGCCGCAGCGAGGACGGCGCGTGCCAAATTCTCGCGGTCCTCGAGCGTGCGCATCATCGTCTGCGCGGCCGCGGCCGGCATCGGCAGCGATGCGGCGGAGGCCGCATCGGCGCGGTCGAGCACGAAAATGTGAAGGAAATCGCGGTAGCGCATGGCCACGGCGGCGGCGGACGGTTCGCTGCCGAGCTCGCGCATCAGCTTGGCGGTCGGGCCCTTTACCGCGCTTCCGGCAATGATCGGCGCCACGGCGATGACGGGGGCGGACGCGTCCTTGAGAGCCGCACGCACGCCCGGAAGCGCCAGGATCGGCTCGATGCTCAGGAACGGGTTCGACGGCGCGACGACAATGGCGCGCAGGTTTCCGGATTGGAGCGCGGCGAGAAAATCCGGATTGGGCCGCGCGGAGGATGCGCCTGCGTAGATGATCTCGCGCACGGGCGGCCGCGCGGCACGGCGGACGAAATAATCCTGGAAATCGAGCCAGCCCTCGCCGGTCAGAAGGCGCGTCCTCACGGGATCGTCGCTCATCGGCAGGAGGCGCGCCGATAGCCCCATGCGGCGCGCGAAATCGGCGCTGATCGCCGCGAGGGTCTCGCCCGCGCGCAAGCGCCGCGTGCGCTCGATGTGCGTGGCGAGGTCGCGGTCGCCGAGGCGGAACCAAGTCGCTCCGCCCAGCGCCTCGAGCGCCGCCATGAAATTCCAGGTCTCGCCGCGCACGCCCCAGCCGGTCTCGGGATTGTCGATCCCGGCGAGCGTGTAGAGGAGCGTGTCGAGATCGGGCGAGATCGAGAGGTCCAGATGCTCGAAATCGTCGCCCGTGTTGGCGACGATGGTGAGCGCGCCCGGCGGCAGCACGCGCGCGAGCCCGAGCGCGAGCTTCGCCCCGCCCACCCCGCCCGAAAGCAACAGCACCTGCTCGCGCATCAGCGGAAAAGATCCTCGGCCTCAGGCCGGATCAGGTGCCGCGCCGGACGAGATGCGCCGGTCCAGTCGAGGCCGCGCACGAGGATCGCGGGCAGCGCCTCGTCGGCCTGGCCCATGAGGAGCGAGGCGGCGGCCGCGATCTCGTCGGCGAAGCCTGTCTCGCTGACGCGCAGCTCGCGGCCGTAGAGATCGGGCCGGCCGCGCAGATCGACGAGCGCGGGCAAGCCCGCGGCGCCGAGCGCGATGCCGACCGTGCCGCGGCGCCAGGCGCGGCCGAAACTGTCGGCGATGACGATCGCGGGCCGCGACCCGAAATGCGCGGCGAGGCGCGAACGCAAAATTTCCGCGGAGCCCTCGGGATCCTGCGGCAGCAAGAGCACCGGCTCGGCGCCGGAGGCGGGATCAACGTTCGAACGGTCGATCCCGGCATTCGCCATGACGTAGCCCAGGCGATGCTCGACTACGAGCACGCCCGGGCTTTGGCGCAACACGGCGCGCGACTCCTGGAGGATGAGCTCGACGAGGCGCGGGTCCTTGTCGGTCTCGTGCCCGAGTTTTTGGGCGCGTGCCGATGCCGTCACGCTCGCGAGATCGACATAGCGGCCCTCGGCTTTCGAGACGATTTTCTGGCAGACGACGAGAACATCCCGATCGAGGAGCCGCTCGCCGGCGCGCTCTACGGAAGCGGCGAGGAGCGATGTTAGATCGTCGCCCGGCCGGACGAAGCCAATTCCCGGAAGCGCCAGCAGCGTCAGACTTTGCGGCATGACGCCAGCCGGCGGATCAGGCGGCGCGGCGCGCCGGCCGCTGCAGCTCGTAGCCGATCACGATGTAGCCGAGCATCCGCACCACGGGATAAAGATAGTGATAGGCCGATGTCGTCACGATCCCGTTGCGGAAGAGGCCGAAGAGCAGCGTGTCGCCGCCGGCCCACAGCACGATGACCCAAAGCCACGTGGTCCAGCGCCGGAACAACGGCGACGCGATCGCCATGACCAGGAGCACGCTCGCCGCCGAGGCCGCGCCTTTCAGGAACAGGATGAAATAGAAATTCTGCGAGTTCGTCACCGCCGCGTCGGAGAGATGCGCGAGCAGGATGCCGGTCAGATAGTTCATGACGAAGGAGGTGACGATCGGCGCGACCAGGAGAAACGCCGCGGTGAGCCAAGCACCTCCCTGGCTCAAGCCGCCGTAGCGCCGCAGGCCGAAGGCGATGACGATCGCGGCGGCGGCCGGAAAGAGCGGCGCCACGACGAAGGAGAAGCCGCCCAAGATGTTGACTGGGAAGGCGAGACTGTAGCCGTGGGTCGACGCCGCAATGATCGCGCCATTGAGGATGAGGGCGAAGAGCGGCAGCAGGACGAGCGGCATTCCTCCCTGTCCCGCGCCAATGGGTTGCAACCGTTCCTGCGCCGTCATGCGTTCCCCCCGTGTGGTTGGCTTTGAGTATGTCGGCGGAGCCGGCTCTTGTCGAGGCGGCGGCGAGGCGGCGGCGCTCAGGCGAAGAGACGGCGGCGGGCGAGACCGACACCGACCTGCTCCGCAATCCGCGAGACGGTCCCTGGCAACGCCATCGGCTTCAACACCATGCGGACGGCGCGGTCGAATTTGTAATACCGCATGCCCCACGAGCGCACGATCTGGCGGAAGGCGTCGTATTCGGCGGCGCTGTAGGGCGCATCGGGGCGGAAGTGCAGGCGCACATGCTTGAAGGCGATGGCACCGTCCTCGTTATCGACCTCGGCGACGCGGGCGAGAAGCGTGCGCGCCACCGCCCAGCGGCTCGGCCGCTCCTTGGCGGCAAAGAGGCGGAAGTAGCGGTAGAAATGCTTGTAATGGTCGATCTCGTCATTGCTGATGAGCGCGGTGAGGCGGCGCAGCACCGGTTCGGGCGCGCCGTCCGCAAGCATGCGATAAAAGCTCGACGTACCGGTCTCGACGACGCAGCGCCCCGCCATCTCGAGCGCGCGCGTCGGCGCGTAGAACTCGACCGAGCAGAGCCGCCCGTACTCCGTCATGAAGCTCTTGTAGGCGCGTTCCCAGTCGAACTCCGGCCACACGGTTTCGACATAGCGGCGGAGCGCATGCCCGTGCTGCACCTCCTCATGCTGCCAGCCATGTTCGAGCCAATCGACCACTTCGGGCTCGCCGGCGCAGAATTCGACGAGGTTCTTGGTATAGGCGTCCGAGGTGATCTCGATGAAGCTTGCGGCCGCGATCAGATGAAAGAAGCACTCGTCGCCGACGATCGCGCCGCGGTCGATCGCGTCGTACGGGATGTCGTCGAGCGACCAGTGCGGACGGCGCGCCATTGCTTCACGCCGGGGCGAAGATCGCGGTCACCTTGGTCGCATTGAAGATGTAGGTCGGCAGGAAATCCGACCATGCGACCTTGTGGCCAAGCTCGTTCATCGCGCCCATCAGCGCGAACCAGTTGAGCGTCTCCTGCCCGCCGCTATCCTCGATCTGGGCGAGCGTGAAATTGCGCCAATACGCGAAATCGCCATCGAGCATCGCTTTGTAGAGGCGCGTGTCGGTCTCGATGTCGGGCACCATGCGCCAGGTCTTCTTGGTGAGGAAGGAGTGCGACCAGCTCGACGACGCCATGAGGGCGACGCGATAGGGGCTGTCGCGGCAGATGCGCGCGACCGCCGCGCCCATGCGGAAGCAGCGTTTGGGGCTCGGGCTCGGCGGATCGGGCGGCGGCTTGTGGCCGAGGCTGTCGGCGAATCCCCGATATCCGATCACCTCGCGGCCGTAGCAATTGATCGGCATCGGCACGATGCGATGCGGGAAGCCCTTGCGGTCGTAATCGAGATAGAGGATCGCGTTCAGGAACGCATGCGACAGGCTCTTGTGGTGCAAGGGCTCGTAGGCATAAGCGATGTCGAACTCCTCCTCGAGGAGGCGCTCGGCGAGATATTTCGCCCCTTCGCGATGGCACTTGATGGTGAGCTCGAAATCCGGACCCTCGCCCCAGACATTGGGCTTGCCCTTCATCGCCGAGGATTCCGTCGCCTGCGCCCAGGGGCGCGCCTTCACCTGCTCGTAAGCGAGGAGCGAGAAGGCCGGGATCAAATCCTCGCGGAAATTCTCGTACTGGTCGTCGCCCCACATCAGGATGAAGTCGGGCTTGAACTCGTCGAGCCGCCGGCGCGCGCGGCGCAGGCCCACGAGCATCTCCTCGCGGTGCTTGGCGCCCGCCGCGGCGCCGCCATCGGTGCTCCATTCGGCGCGCATCCCGTCGGGCCACTTGCCCTGGTCCTTCGCCTCCGCCGGGATGTCCGGATCATCGAGGCGGCGGCGCAGCAGGAAGGCCATGTTCTCGGCCGGCTGCGGAAAGAGCGGCGAATGCGTCACGCCAAGGCCCAGAATGTCACCCATCGCAAACCTCCGAGAGAACGGCGGCCATAGTTTACCAAGGCCGCCCGTTCCCGTCATGGTAGCGCAACGGACCGTTGCGCCGGACGGGGGCACGGCAAATAATTATAGGATGCCAACCCTCCCGCCGTTCCCAACGTTCCGCGCCGAACATATCGGCAGCCTGCTGCGCCCGCCCGAGCTTTTGGCGGCCCGCGCCCAATTCGAGCGGGACGGCGATCCCGCGAAGCTGCGCGCGGCCGAGGATGCCGCGATTCGCGACACGGTCCAGCGGCAGGAGGCGCTGGGCCTCCAGCCGGTGACGGACGGCGAATTCCGGCGCGACACCTATTCCGACAGTTTCACCACAGCGGGCCTCAGGGGCGTCAAAGTGACGCTGACCGAGGAGGAAGGCTGGCGCGCGTCCGGTACGCACGGCAACCGCATGGCGCGCCGCATCCCAAGGGTGGTGGAGCGTATCGCCTGGAAGGGGGGTGGGAACGCGCGCGACTTCGCCTTCCTCAAGGGGGTGGCGCAGGCGACGCCCAAGATCACGCTGCCGGGCCCGGCCTATATCCACTACCGGACCGGGCGCGAGCATATCAGCCGCGAGGTCTATCCCGATCTCGATGCGTTCTGGGCCGATCTCGTCGCGGCTTATCACGCCGAGCTCGCGGCGCTCGCGACGGCGGGCTGCACTTATGTGCAGTTCGACGAGACCTCGCTCGTGAAGCTCGGCGACCCGCGGGCGCAGGCGCTCCTTTACGCGCGCGGCGACGATTGGCGCCGGCTCCTGCCGCGCTATGTCGAGGCGATCAACGCCGTGGTCGCGGGGGCGCCCAAGGAAATGCGCATCGCGATCCATGTCTGCCGCAGCCAGGACCCGAGCTGGCAGGCGACCGCGAGCTACGAGCCGATCGCGGACGCGATGTTCAACGGCATCAATATCGGGGCCTATTTCCTCGAATGGGACACGCCGCGCGCGGGCTCGTTCGAGCCGTTGCGCCATATGCCGAAGGGAAAACGCGTGGTCCTGGGCCTCGTCTCCTCGCGCGCGAAGGCGCTCGAGGACGGGGACATGCTGAAGCGCCGCATCGACGAGGCGGCGCGTCACGCGCCGCTCGAGCAGCTCGGCCTTTCGCCCCATTGCGGCTTTTCGACGAGCGCGCGCGACGCCGATCCCGAACTCTACGAGCTGCAATGGCAGAAGCTCGCGCGCGTGGTCGAGGTCGCCCGCGCCGTCTGGGGGGAAGCATGAACCGCGCCAAGTCGCCACCGATCGACCGCAACTACCGGAAGCCCAGGTGCAAGCTCCCGCCCGGCGCATGCGACACGCATTTCCATTTCATCGGGCCGCAGGAGCAGTTCCCGCTGAAGCCCGACCACGTGTTCAGCCAGCTCGAATTCGAGGACACCACGGCCGACGACTGGCTCCTCATGCAGGCCGCCATGGGGCTCTCGCGCGGGGTCGTGGTCAATTCGATGATGTACGGCCACAGCTACGAGATCGTGCTGAACGGGCTCGGGCGTTTTCCCGACCGGCTGCGCGGCATCATCGCGCCGTGGTCGAACATCACCGACCGCGAGCTCGAGCTCCTGACCAAGGCGGGCGTGGCGGGCGCGCGATTCGCGCACCGACTCGATCCCGTGCTCGACGAGCGCCTCGTCGCGCGCGTTGCCGAGCACGGGTGGTCCGCGAGCTATCTCGGCAACATCCCGGAATTACGGCCGAAGATTCTCGCCTCGCCCGGGCGCTTCGTCATCGAGCATGCCGGCCATCCGCCGACGGGCAAGGGGCTCGACAGCCCGGAATTCAAGTTCGTGCTCAACTGCCTCGATACCGGGCGCTGCTGGGTCAAGATCAATCCGCGCTTCTCGTCGGAGAACGATTTCCCGTTCGCCGACACGAAGCCGTTCGTGCAAAAACTCGTGGCGCACGCGCCAACCCGCGTCGTGTGGTGCAGCGACTGGCCGCATCCGCAATATTTCAAGCCGATGCCGAACGACGGCGATCTCGTCGACATCATGCTCGACTGGGTCCCGGACGAGAAGGTGCGCAATCGAATCTTCGCCGACAACGCCGCCGAGTGTTTCGGCTTCCCGCCGCCCTAGGCGCTGATCCAGTCATTTTGAATCGTAACCTGTTCCCGCAGGTAGTTTGCGCAGACCTCTGGCGAGAAGGGCATCGAGGTTTGCCCGACGCACTGCCAAGTGGCGTTGATTGGCTTCGGTCGACAGCGGGTTGGCTTTGCCGCGTCTCGAGGCTTGCGCTGGTGGCAGCCGGGTCATGCGGCGTTCAGGCCGCTGCGGTTCGCAGGTTGAAGGCAATGATGATGAGATCGAGGTGGCAGGCGTTGCGGACGGCGAGCCGCTCGAGCTAGCGCATGCGCGAGAAGCCGTAGCGTCGTTCGATGATCGACGAAGGTCCGCTCGAGCGCGCTTCGGATGCGGCACCAGCAACTTGTTGCGCACGGTTTGCGCAGTAGCTGCAGGCTCCTTGATCTGGCCATCGAGTACGCGGCGCGCGTCGGATCCGGTCCTTGGCGCCGCGCGCCTTCGAACGCCGCGCGCTCGGGCCCGCTTCTCATACGGCACTTGTCGGCATACGAGCCGCCCGACTCTTCGCCGCAAATGAGCGCGTCGGCCACCTCGCTCTCTTAGGTCTTGGCCCGCGTCAGCATCCGGCTGCGGATCGAGCCCCGAGCCCCGGATCGAGCTTGCCGAGATGCGCCTTGTAGCCGAAGAACAGACGCCGGTGCGGGCGCGCGACGGGTCCGATTGGCGATCCGGCTCATGCTGGCGAGCAGGCTTTCTCGATCGCGCGGCGTCGAGCCGGACCGCGGCGGGCGAACCGCGCATTGCACCACGTGTAGCGTCGATCTCACGCCGTGTTCCGGCCTTGAGTCAGCGAACCCGGCCATCTCGCAATGTGACGTCAGCGACCTCCTGAAATACCGCCTGCCCAGGAGCCAGTCGCGCTGCCGTTCGAGGGCGTTGCGGAAGCGGCACAGCGTCGTCTCGTACCGGCTTCGCCGCGTCGAGCGCAAACCCGCAAAAGCGCCGGAACGACACCCGGTCCAGCAATGCCTCCTCAAGCCACGGGATCGCGACAGGCCGTACCACTGTTGCAGCAACAGAGCCTTCATGCATCGACAGGGCCGCATAGGGCGGCCGGCCGGTCTCGCCAGGCCGCACCGCCGAGACCAGCCGCTCGATCCGCGACCGAGTCGATCAGGCTCCCGATATCCGTTCCAGCTTCGCGTTCCGCCCGAACCCCGCCGGAAGCAGCGCGATCCACAAAACTCGGTTGCTCCGTCATGGCCCACCCCTCAGCCCGCGCGCCAAGTAAAATCACAACTCGAAGCGCTGATCCAGTCAGTTTCGCAGAGGTCGTTCCCGCGCACGCGGGAACCCAGGGCGAGCGACGTGCCGTTGCCCTGGGCCCCCGCTTTCGCGGGGGCGACGGAAAGATGTTTCAACCTGGATGGATCGGACTCTAAGCTGCCGGATCGGGCGAGACCCGCACGATGGGCTTGCCGAAATTCTCGGCGCGCAGCATGCGCTGAAAAGCGGCGGCCGCATGCTCGAGCCCGTCGGTGATGTCCTCGCGGTAGCGGATCTTGCCCGCCGCGAGCCATTCGCCCATGTCGCGCACGAAATCCTGCATCTCGTTCATGAAATCGGACACGACGAAGCCGCGCAGCGTCAGCCGGTGGCCCAAAATCGCGAGCATGAGGTCGGGCATGCGGTCGGGGCCGATGCGGCGCTCGACGGCGTTGTATTCGGCAACGTTGCCGCACACGGGCACGCGCGCGAAATTGTTGAGAAGGGGCAGGACCGCCTCGAACACGGCGCCGCCGACATTCTCGTAATAGATGTCGACGCCTTTGGGGCACGCGGCCTTCAACGCCCCCGCGAGATCGCCCGCCTTGTAATCGACCGCCGCATCGAAGCCGAGCGTGCCGGTGACATAGCCGCATTTTTGCGCGCCGCCGGCGATGCCGACGGTGCGGCAGCCCTTCATGCGCGCGATCTGGCCGACGAGCGAGCCGACCGCGCCCGCCGCGCCCGAGACGACGACGGTCTCGCCCTCCTTGGGCCGCGCGACTTCGAGGAGGCCCTTGTAGGCAGTGAGGCCGGGCGAGCCCAAAATCCAGATCTGCGCCGACAGCGGCCCGCGCTTCGGATCGAGTTTTGCAAGCGGCCGGCCGAACATGCCCTTGCCGTTCGAGAGCGCGTAGGTGGTCCAGCCATGGAGCGAGACGACGACATCGCCGGCGCGGTAGTCGGGCAGGTTCGATTTGACGACGACGCTCGCAGTGGCACCAAGGAGCGGCTTGCCGATCTCGAACGGCGGCAAGTGCGAGGTCTCGTTCATGCGGAGCCGCATGTAGGGATCGAGCGAGAGATATATCGTACGCAGCAGCATCTCGCCCGACCCGGGCTCGGGCAGCGGCGCTTCGACGAGGCGGAAATCGCCGTCCTTCGGCGCGCCCCTGGGCCGCGCGGCAAGGACGACTTGGAGATTCTTCTCTGCCATCGCGCGCGCCCCTCAGCGCCGCTCCAGCAGCGAGAAGCGCTCGTCGGCGGCCAGCACCGGTGCTTCCTTGGCGCCCAGTTCGCGGCGCACGATGTTGGTGCCCAGGACGAGCGCCACCATCTTGAAGAAGGCGTGGCGCCGGCTCATGCCCTCGCGCCCCATGCCGCAATCGGACGCGATGACGAGGCGCTCGGCCGGGATATGCTCGAGCGCGCGGCGGATCAGCGCGGCGACATCGTCCGGCGTTTCGACCTGGAGCGTGTGATGATCGATGACGCCGATCGCCACCTTCCTACCGGTGATGCGCTTGCCGATCGCGGCGAGATCCATGCCGCCCGAGGCGCAGGTCTCGAACGTGATGACGTCGCAATCGATGCGGTTCAGCGCCTCGAGCGCCGGCTCATAGCTTTGCGGGCGCGCGAACATGCGCTGCTGCGCCGGGTTGCCCCAGCAGGTGTGGCACCACACCTCGGTTTTCTGGCGCAGGCCGCGCACGGTCGCATTGAACACATCGACGAAGAAATCGGGCGTCAGCTCGGCATCGACGCCGCCACGCGGGCCGATGAGATGCACCTGCGGCTCCTCCATCTGGATGACGGGGCAGCCGGCAGCGGCAAGCTCGGCCAGTTCCTCGTGCAGCACCTCGGCCACCGCCATGATGCGTTCGCGCCGGCTCTTGTAGTGCGTGTCGCGCAAGGTGAGCGCGATGAGCTCGGCGGTAATGGTGCCGAATTTCACGGGCTTCGTGGTGAGGCGCTGCGCCGTCAGGTAAAGCGGCGTGTATTGGAGCGTGCCACGCGAGACAGGGCCGGCGATGGTCGGGTTGACGCGCGCCTCCATCCCTTCGTTGAGGATGTGGCCGCGCGGATAGGGCACGCGGCCGAACACCACGGGCCGCCCATAGGCCGCCTCGAGCGTCACGCCGCCCAATCGCGTCAGCGCATAGGAGAACCAGCTATAGCCCGCGACCTCGGTGTCGAAGCGCGCGTCGCCATCGGTGACGATGTCGAGCCCGGCCAGTTCCTGGTCGCGCAGGAAGCACGACACCGCGTCGGTATATTGCTCGCGGAAATGCGCGTTGATCATGGCCTCGACGAAGCTGCGCCCGCCGAGATTCTCGGTGTACCAGTGCGGGCGCGGCAGCGAGCCGATGATGGTGGTCGGCAGAACGACCCCGTCCGTCGAGCGATACATAGGCGCCTCCCCAGCTTTCCCTGGGGCAAGCCTAGGCGAAATCCGCAAACTCATGCTAGTACCGAGCCGTCATGGCGTTGCAGTCACCCCCGCCCCAACCCGCCCCCTTCAAGGGGGAGGGAGAGGTTTTGGCGGCGGCGCTCCATGTCCCCGTGAGCGGGCGGGCGAGCCTGGCGGGCGAGGGCGCGGCGGCGCCGGCAGTCTCGGCGTGGCTGCGGCGCCGGCGCACGCCGCTGACGCGCGCGCTGGCGGCCGCCTTGTTCCTCGGCGTGTGGGAGCTCGCGGTGCGCGCCCACTGGGTCGACCCGCTGTTCCTGTCGAGCCCGAGCGCAGTGGCGATGCGGCTTTTCCAGGTATTCGCCGACGGCTCGATCTTCCCGCATCTCCTGGCGAGCGGCACGACCGCGTTCTGGGGCTTCTTGTGCTCATGCCTGATCGGCGTGCCGCTCGGCATATCGATGGGGCGGTCGCGGACCGTGCGCGACACGCTCGAGCCGTTCGTCATGGCGCAGGCCTCGGTGCCGACCGTGGCGCTTTTGCCGCTCTTCATCATCTGGCTCGGCATCGGCATGACGGCGCGCGTAGCGTTGGTGTTCGTCGGCGCCGTCTTCGTCATCGTCGTCAGCACCGAGACGGGCGTCGAGAACATCGACCAGCGCCTGATCGAGACTGCGCGGTCCTTCACCGCGACGGAATGGGCGATCCTGCGCAAGATCGTGCTGCCGGCGGCGCTCCCCTATATCATCGGCGGCATGCGGCTTGCCGTGGCGCGCGTTCTCATCATGGTGGTGGTGGCCGAGCTTTACGCCTCGACCGCGGGCGTGGGCTATCTCATCTTCCAGGCGGGCGCCAGCTACGACACCTCGATGATCTTCGTCGGCGTCGTCATCCTGGCGGCGGCCGGCGTGTTGATGAACGCTGGCTTGCGCGCGCTCGAGCGGCGCGTCGCGCCCTGGACCGGAGCCGCGGGATGATCGAGGTCGAGCGCGTCAGTCACGGTTTTGCGCGCGCGTCCGAGAGCGCCGACATCTTTCCGGTGCTGAACGACGTGAGCTTTTCGATCCGTGACGGCTGCATTGCGTCGCTTCTCGGGCCCTCGGGCTGCGGCAAGACGACGCTGTTGCGCCTCATGCACGGGCTTATCCGGCCGCTTGCGGGCGAGATCCGCATCGACGGCACGGCCGTCAAGAAGCCCGCGACCGACCGCACGATGGTGTTCCAGGAGTTCAACCTGCTGCCGTGGCGGACGGCGCTGCGCAACATCGAGTTCGCGGCCGAGCTGCACGGGCTTCGCGCCGTCGAGCGCCGAACGCGCGCCGCAACAGCCCTGGGTCGCGTCGGGCTGCAAGGCTTCGCGCATTACTTTCCGCACCAGCTTTCGGGCGGCATGAAGCAGCGCGTGGGATTGGCGCGCGCGCTCAGCACCAATCCCAAATTCCTGCTGATGGACGAGCCGTTCGGCGCGCTTGACCCGCAGATCCGCGAGATCATGCAGATCGAGCTGTTGAAGCTCCTGGAAGCCGAGGGCAAGACCATCGTTCTGGTCACGCACTCGATCGACGAAGCGATTTTCCTCTCCGACACGGTCGTGATCTTCTCCGCCAATCCAGGCCGCGTACTCGCCACTTTCGACATCGATCTGCCGCGGCCGCGCTGGTCGAACGACGAGGCGATCAAGGCGAGCCCGGAATTCGTCGCTTATCGCCGGCGGATCTGGCATCTCCTCAAGGAGCAACTTCGCGGCGAAGCGGCGCCGTCCGAGCCTCGGCCGGACGCTTGACGCAAGTGCCGGAGACAGCCGAGTATCGCCGGCAAAACGAGGGAGGCGGCGATGCGGGCGATGATTCTGGCGGCGATTGTGCTTGCCGCACTGGGCGCAAACGCGCAAGCGGCCCAACCGCTGAAGCTTGGCCTCATGCTCAGCATGAGCGGCGCCGCCGGCCTCGTCGGCGAGGAGATGCGGAAGGGATTCGATCTCGCCTTCGCCGATCTCGGCGGCAAGCTCGGCGGCCGCGACGTCAAGCTCTATAGCGAAGACGACAAGAGCGATCCCTCGGTTGCGGTCCAGGATGCGTCGAAGTTCATCGACGAGGACCAGGTCGAGATCATGACCGGGTTCTTGGGCTCGAACACAACGATCCCGGTCGTGCCGACTTTTCTCGAAGCTGGCGTGTGGGTCGTGGGCGCGCTTTCGGGGCCGGAGGAATTCGCCGGCAAGGACTGCAAGGCGGATGCGTTCTTCGCCTCGTTCGAGAACGAGGATTGGGACGACGCGCTGGCCGAGCACCTCAACAAGGAGAACCTCAAATCGGTCTATTTCATGGGCGCCGACTATCAGGCCGGGTGGGAGAAGATCGGCGGCGCGATGAAATTCTACAAGGGCAAGGCGATCGGCCCGGTCTACACGCCGTGGATGGGCCAGGTCGATCTCGCTCCGCAGATTTCCCAGGTGCGCGCGGCCGACCCCGAGGCGATCTTCGTGTTCCTGCCGGGCGGCGCCGGCATCGCCTTCCTGAAACAGTTCGCCGAAGCCGGCCTGCACGGCAAGATCAAGATCTTCTCCGAAGACACGATATCGACCGACCTGACCTTCAAGGCCGAAGGCGATGCGGCACTGGGCGTCGTCCAGGCCACGAGCTGGTCCTACGAGCTCGACAACCCGGTCAACAAGAAATTCGTGTCCGAGTTTTCCGCGAAATACGGCCGGCGGCCGACCATCTTCGCGGCGCTGCAATACGACACGCTCAACCTCATCGACAGCGCGGTCACGGCCGTCCAGGGCGACCTATCGAACAAGGACGCGTTCCGCGCCGCGCTCAAGAAAGCCGATTTCCAATCGGTGCGCGGCCCCTTCAAATTCGACAACAACCACTATCCGATCCAAAACATCTATCTGACGGAGGTGGTGAAGGATCCGGACGGGTCGATGCGCTTGGCGCTGCGCGGCACGGCCGAGCAAGACTGGCGCAACGTCTATCACGGGCAATGCCCGATGAAGTGACGGGCCTTACGGATCGATCAGCACGCCGGGATTGAGGAGGCCCTGCGGGTCGAGCGCGTGCTTTGCCGCTTTGAGCGCGGCGGCGAAGAGCGGCGGGCGCTCGCGGTCGTACCAGGGCCGGTGCTGGCGCCCGACCGCATGGTGGTGCGTGATGGTGCCGCCCGCCTCGATCAGCGCGTCGGACGCGGCGCGCTTGATCTCGTGCCATTGCGCGAGCAATTCGCCGTGGCGGCCCAGCGCATGGAAGGTGAAATAAGGCGCGGGGCCGTCGGGATAGACATGCGTGATGCGGCACGTGACTTGGCCCTTTCGCCCGGTCGCGCGGTGGATCGCCTCGAGCGCCGCCGCCTTCACCGTGTCGTGGAAGCGCTCGAACCGGTCCCAGGTGATCGCGGTCTCGAACGTGTCGTTGACGATCGCGAGCCCGACCGTGATCTCGCGCGCATAGGGCATGCGGATGAAGGCGTTGCGCCAGCGCCCGGCGGCACCCGCGAGATGCGCGTCGGAGGATTCGGGCGCCTCCGCCTTGCCGCCTTCGCCGGCGCAGATTTCGAGCGCGCGCTTCATCGCGCCGTCGACCGGGTGATCGCCCGATTCGAACGCCAGCACCATGATCGCGGAGCGGCCGTCGCCGGCGCCGGTGTTGTAGGCCTCGGCCGGATCGAGCACGCGGCAATTCGCCGGAAATAGCGCGCTTTGCGAAACCAGCCGCAGCGCGCGCATCCCCGCGAAGAGATCGGGGAATGCGATGGACGAGCCGGCGCGAAAGCGCGGCCGGTCCTGAAGCCGCATCCACGCCTCGGTGATGATGCCCAGGATTCCTTCGGAGCCGATGACGAGCCGCTCCGGCGCGGGGCCGGCGCCGGAGCCCGGCAGCCGCCGCGTCTCGAGCGCACCCTTGGGTGTCAGCATGCGCACGCTCTCGACGAAATCGTCGATATGCGTGTAGAGCGAGGCGAAATGCCCGCCCGAGCGCGTCGCGATCCAGCCGCCGAGCGTGGAATACTCGAAGCTTTGCGGGAAATGGCGCAGCGTCAGGCCGTACGGCCTCAGTTGCGCCTCGAGCGCGGGACCGAAGGCGCCAGCTTCGATGCGCGCGGCGCGCGCGGCCCGGTCGACTTCGAGGACGCGGCCCATCTGGCCCAAATCGATGGTGACGACGCCGCGCTTCCGCTCGGCGGCGCCCCTCGGCTCGATCCCACCGACGACGCTCGATCCGGCGCCGAACGGCACCACCGCCGCGTCGGACCCGCCCGCCCAATCGAGCAGCGCCGCCACATCCGTCTCGCTCTTCGGATAAGCCACGACATCGGGCGCGGCGGCGTAATCGCCGAGAAGCCCGTGCACCGCGTCGGGATAGGCCTTGCCGTAAGTGTGTGCGGCGCGGTCGTAGAGCGCGCTCGAGCAGAGCGCCTGAAGCGACGCGGGCGGCGCAAGACGCGGCGGCGCGAGTTTCACATCCTCGAGCTGCGGCGGATGCTTTTCCTCGAAGCGATCGACCGCGAACCGCTCGCGGATGCGCGCGAGCAGGAACTCGCGCTCGTCTGCGTCGAGCCCCTCGCCTTCGCGTCCCCAGCCGAAATGCTTTAGCCGTGCCGCCATGGGCGAAGGATAAGTCAGCGCCGAGCGCGCGTCACGCCCGGGCGCGGGCGCGGGCGCGGAGGCCCGTCTCGCGCCACAGGATGTAGAGGCCCGATCCCACCACGATCGCCGAGCCCAGGACGAGGCCGGGCGTCGGCACGTCACCCCAAATCCAGAAGCCGATGAGCGAGGCCCAGACGAGCGAGAGGTAGTTGAACGGCACGACCGCCGAGGTGGGCGCAAGATGGAGCGATTTCGTCCACCAGTATTGCGCGATGCCGTTGACGATCCCGGCGGCGGCGAGAAAGAAGAGATCGACGGGCGTGGGCCACGCGAAGCCCCAGGGCAGCAGGAGCGCCGTCAGAAGCGACAGGAGCGTGAGCTGGTAGACGATCAGCGTCTCGGTCGATTCGGTGTCGCTCATCTTGCGGATGGCGACGGCGACCGACGAGATCAGCACGGCGTTGGCGAGCGCGAAGAGCGCGCCGAGCTGAAACGTGCCGATGCCGGGCCGCGTCACCAGCAGCACACCCAGGAAGCCCACGGCAAGCGCGCTCCAGCGATGGATGCCGACCCGCTCCTTCAAGATCAGGATCGAGAAGAGCGTGGTGAAGAGCGGCGAGGAGAAGCTGATCGCGACCGCGCCGGCCAAGGGCATGAGCTTGAAGGCGACGAAGATCGAGGTCATCGAGCAGAGCTGCGAGACCGCGCGCTTCAGGTGATCGAAATGGCGCTCGGTGCGGAAGGCGCGCAAGCCCACGCGCGGCAGCACGATCGCGTAGCATGGGATGAGCGAGAAGAGCGAGCGGAAGAACGCGACCTCGCCGACCGGGTAGAGCGCCACTTCCCACTTGATGAGCGCGTTGACGAGGGCGAAGGCGACGGTCGATGCGACCATGAAGGCGATCCCGGCCAGCACGGAATCGCGCCGCGTCGCCACCGACGATCTCCCCCTCTAAAGCGACGCCGCCGCCTCGACCCTGCGAAGCGGCGGCGCCGGTCCGCTGAGCTATTGCGCGGCGACGGCCATCCGGCCGACGACGCGGGCCAAGGTGCGGTGGGCGTTGCCGCCGCGGATCAAATCCTTGTCGGCGTCGCTGATGCGCGCCTCGTTGATCGCCTTTTGCGTCCATTCCATGCCGAAATGCGTGCCGTCCGAGCCGAACACGATCTTGTCGGCGCCGTAGACATCGACCGCGCGCTCGATCGAGCGCGGCCCGAGCGAGTTGCAGTCGACGAGGAGACGCGCCTTGCGGAACCGTGTCGACGGCAGCTCGGTGCCGAGCGTCTCGTCGACCATCGTGCGATGGTCCATGCGCTCGACCTCGAACGGGATGTTGCCGCCCAAATTGTGCGTCATCATCGTCAGGTTCGGGTACTTGTCGAGGAAGTCGGTGAGGCAGAAGGTCAGCATGCTCGACGAGATGCGCGATTGCATATCGAGCGTGCCGATGCGCAGGCGCCGGTTGTCGGTGAGATCCGGCTTTGGCGCCTCGGGATCGTTCGGCAAGCGGCCGTAATGCGCGAGGATGACGGCGCGGTGCCGGTCGGCCGTCTCAAGGAGCGGCGCCCAATGCTCGGCGCGCTTGGCCGTGAGGAACGCATCGCCGGGAACGATCGCGCCGACGATGGCGGGGAGGCTCATGGCGCGGTCGAATTCCGCGACCGCCGCCGCGACCGAGCCCATCGGGATCGCGGCGAAGGCCTGGAGGCGGCCCGGATGCTTTTGGCACTCGGCCGAGATGCCATCGTTATAGGCGCGGCAGAGCGGCACCGAATCCTCGAGCGGCAGCGACGAGATGTCCTGCATCTGGTTCGACAGGACGGCATGCGTCACACCGTCCTTGTCCATCTCCTCGAGGCGCTTCTCGACGTTGTCGAAGCCCGGCGTCATGGGCGCGCGGGCGTTCAAGAGCGAATTCATATATTCCTTGCCGTCCTCGCCGCGAATCATCATCGGCGGCTTGGTGCGCGCACGGAGCGCGTCGGCGAGGCCCTTCGGAATGATGTGGGAATGCATGTCGACTGTCATCGTCATGGCGCATCCCGGCCCTGAGGCCGTCCTCTCGGTCTGTTGGCTCGGCAAATGCTACCGGAGACGACGCGGCGGAGCAATCGTCAGCCCCGGCGCCGATTCGCACCCCGGATGCGCGCGCGCCGCGTAGCCATGCCCATCAATGCCTATCCGCGCCGGACATGGGACGCGAGGTTTTTGGCAGAACCCGTTGGCGTGACTGGAAAATACGTATTTTGACGCTCATTTTCCACCCTCTCGCAATCGCTCGGCCGGCTCTGCCAATCACTCTTGGCGCCGGTTTCACCGCATTTCACTGGCAAAACGGCGCTGTCCGTCCCGCCTGCCCCAATCCCATATCGAGGCGCGGCAGTCATATCACATTTTGCGTACATTGTCAAGCTCGACGGCCTTGGCGGGCCCGGCCGCATGACTTGCCGGCGCGGAGCCGAGCCCTCATCCTGACGCGCAACCATGTGGGAGGGTGCGATGAAGGGGCGGATCATTCCCGGCCTTGCGGCGCTCGCGGCCGCAACGGCGGCGCTTGCGCTCGCGCCGCCGGGCGCGCTCGGCCAAGGAAAAGCGCTGAAGCAGCAGATCGTCGGCACCTGGACGCTCGTCTCGTGGGAACAGGCCCGCGCCGACGGCACCAAGCTGCGGCGCTTCGGCGCCCACCCGAAGGGGCTCCAGGTGTTCATGGCGGACGGGCGCGTCTTTCTCATGATCGCGCGCGAGGATTTGCCGAAAATCGCCTCGAAGGACGCGACGAACCCGAGCGCGGACGAGGCAAAGGCGCTCTCGGTCGGAACCCTCGCCTATTACGGCATCTACACGGTCGACGAGAAGACGCGGACCATCGACGAGACGCTCGAGGCGAGCACATTCCCGAACCAGCTCGATGTTCCGCAGGTGCGGACCGTCACGTCGATCAGCGCGACCGCGATGCATTTCGGCAACATTGCCGCGGTGGGCGGCGGCCGCATCGACATGGACTGGAAGCGCGTGAAGTAGCGGCGCGAGAAGCCCAATTCACGTGGCAATCTAAACCCTCTCCCCTCCGGGGAGAGGGCAGGGTGAGGGGGAGCAGGCACGGTGTTCATCGCAAGCCCCCTCACCCGGCGCTGCGCGCCGACCTCTCCCCGGCGGGGCGAGGTTTGCCCTACAGCGCTGGGAGCTGCGCCGCGTTTTTTTACCGTCCGGCGGTCAGTCCCGATGCTCGACGCTGCCGCCCGGCTGGATGATTTGTGTGCCTGTCGCGTTTGGCACGAAATCGATTGGAACATCGACGATCCGGCCGCATCCAATCATCGTCCACGTCTCCCACCACGGACGAAACTGGCTATCTGGACCGGGGTCGGCAGTCGCGGGCTTCGCCAGACCAAAGGCTTCGAACTTGGTGTTTCTTACGGTGAATTGCTTGCAATCCCCCGCAACGATCTGCGCGCCCATATTTGCGTAGAGCAGAGCATCCCGCTGCAGCGTGAGATCGGCACCGGTCGAGCCGGGAGCGCCGATCAAGGTATTCACTTTCTCGTCGGCGCCTGCCGTGAAATAAAAGTTCACGATGGTGTCGTTGCCACATCCGCTGACCGGAAAGCTTTGCTTCCACATGCCGGCGTTCGGGAAGCCGTCGGCGCCAAAGGAAACCGGCTTCAGCATCGTTACTCGCGAGCCATTCGAGACTAGAGACGGACACTTGGTAAAGACCGTCGGAGGGAGCGCGGCAATAGCGCGGTTTATCAGACCCTTATAGAAATCGGATCGGGTGAACGCCTGCAGATGTGCGTCGTCGGCCGTCTGCGCACCGGCTTCGTTCGCGTAAAGCGCTGCGACGAGAAGCGCGACCGACACTGCGTTGGGAAGATTCATTGCTCACTCCCGATGTGCCTACAGCGCCGGAAGCTGCGTTGCCTCCCAGCCGCCGCCCAGGGCCTCGATCAGATTGGCCGAGGCGACGAGGCGGTTTTGCAGGATGGTGAGAAGCTGCTGCTCGTCGCCGAGCGCGGTCGTCTGCGCGACGATGACGGAGGTGTAGGCGACGGTGCCGGCCTGATACTGGTTGAGCGTGAGCTCGACCGCGCGCTGCGCCGATTTCACCGCGATATCCTCGGCCGCAGCCTCCTGTTCGAGGATGCGCAGGCTCGCGAGATCGTCCTCGACCTGCTGGAACGCGGTCAGCACGGTGCCGCGATATGTGGCGACGCTTTCGTCATAGGCGGCGCGCGCCGCCTCGACCTGGGCCGAGCGCAAGCCGGCGTCGAACAAGGTGTCGCTCGCCGAGGCGGCGATGGTCCAGCCGGCATTGGCGAGCGACAGCACGTTCTGGATCGCGTGAACTCGCGAAATTCGCGTCGGCCGAGAGCGTGATGTCGGGATAGTAGGCGGAGATGGCGACGCCGATGAGCGCGTTGGCGGACGCCATGGCGCGCTCGGCGGCGGCGATGTCGGGCCGCCGCTCCAGGAGCGCCGACGGCACGCCCGCGGGCACGACCGGCACCGAATTCGGATAGCTCACGCGCGCGATCGAGAAATCGGCCGGCGCCTTGCCGACGAGGACGGCGATCGCATGCTCGAACTGGGCACGCTGCACGTCCTCGCCGATGAGCTGCGCCTTCACCGTTTCGAGCTGCGTCTCGGCGGTGGCGACGTTGGTCTCGGCGGCGAAGCCGGCGTTGTACTGGTTCCGGGTGATGTCGAGCGAGTGCTGGTCGTTGACGACGGTCTGTTCGAGGACGCTCTTCTGCTCGTCGGTCATGCGCAGCTCGAAATAATCGGCGGCGAGCGAGCCTTGTGCCGAAAGCTGCGCCGCGGCGAGATCGGCGGCCGAAGCCTGCGCGTTGGCGACGTCGCTTTCGACGGTGCGGCGGATCTTGCCCCAGATGTCGGGAACCCAGGTCGCGGTCGGGCCGATCGAGAAGGAATTCTGATAGGCCGTGGTATTGGCCCCGCCGCCGCCGCGCGAGAGGCTTCCGCCTTGCAACGGCGTCGCCGAGCGGGCGGCCGAGGCAGCGCCGGCGACGGTCGGGTAATAGCCGGCGCGCGCCTCCTCGACGAAGGCGCTCGCCTGGCGGAAGGCGGCCTCGTCGGCCTTGAGCGTCTCATTCGAGACGACGACCTCGCCCTCGAGCGAGGAGAGCAGCGGGTCGTTGTAGATCGCCCACCAGGGCTCGCCGCTTTGCGGCGCGCTTGGGCTCGCGGGCTTCCAGCCGTCGACCTCCTTGAAGGCCGCAGGCGCGGGTGCCGGCGGGCGGCCGTAATCCGGGCCGACGGTGCAGCCGCCGAGCGCACCGAGCGCGGCGATGACGAGCCGCGTCCTCATTCGGCGCCTGCCCCGGCCTGGCGGCCGGGCGCGAGACCCGGCTTGACGCCGCGCCATTTGCGCTGCGCCCAATGGCGGAAGCGGTCGAGATAGAGATAGACCACCGGCGTCGTGTAGAGCGTCAGCATCTGGCTCACGATGAGGCCGCCCACGATCGAGAGGCCGAGCGGGCGGCGCAGCTCGCCGCCCTCGCCGAAACCGAAGGCGAGCGGCACCGCGCCCAAAAGCGCCGCCATCGTCGTCATCATGATCGGCCGGAAGCGCAGGAGGCAGGCCTCGTAGATCGCCTGGCCCGAGGCGAGGCCGCGGCTGCGCTCGGCGTCCAAGGCGAAGTCGATCATCATGATGGCATTTTTCTTGACGATGCCGATGAGGAGGATGACGCCGATCAGCGCGATGAGGGTGAACTCGGTCTTGGCCGCCATCAGCGCCAGGACGGCGCCGACGCCAGCCGAGGGCAGCGTCGAAAGGATCGTGATCGGGTGGACGTAGCTCTCATAGAGGACGCCCAGCACTATATAAACGGCGGCGATCGCGGCGATGACCAGAAAAGGCTCGGTCGCGAGCGATTGCTGATAGATCTGCGCCGTGCCTTGGAAGCTGCCTTGGACCGCGGCGGGAACGCGAATGTCGCTCATCGCCTGCGCGATCGCCGCGTCGGCGTCGGAGAGCGCGGCGCCGGGAGCGAGGTTGAAGGAGATGGTGGTGGCGACGAAAAGGCCCTGATGACTCACCGACAAGGGCGTCGAGCCGGGCGCGAAGTGGGCAATCGCCGAAAGCGGGATCATGGTCTCGGAGAGCGGGCTCACCGCGGCGCCGGTCGAGGCGCTGCCGTGGCCGGTCAAGGAGATCGAGTTGGTGGCGGCGTTGCGCGCCTGGTCGGCCGCCACCGACTGCGCATTCGAGGCGACCTTCGCGCTCGTCACGGTTCCGGCGACGGCGTTTGTCGACTGCACCCCGCCCACGGCGCCGCCCGAGGTGCTGATATAGATGTCCTTCAAGGTCTCGGGGCTTTGCCAGTATTGCGGCGCCACCTCCATGACGACGTGATACTGGTTCAGGGGGTTGTAGATGACCGAGACCTGACGCTGGCCGAACGCGTCGTAGAGCGTGTTGTCGATCTGGCTTGTGTTGATGCCGAGGCGCGAGGCGGTCGCGCGGTCGATCACGAGGTCGGCTTCGAGGCCCTTGCTCTGCTGATCGGTGTTGACGTCTTTGAGCTCGGGGATTTTTTGCAGCGCCGCCAGGATCTTGGGGCCCCAGGTGTTCAATTCTTCGGTGGTGTCGGATTGCAGCGTGTATTGATACTGGGCGTTCGACTGCCGTCCGCCGACGCGGAAATCCTGCACCGCCTGGAGGAAGAGCGAGGCGCCCGGCACCTGCGCCAGCTTGCCGCGCAGACGGGCGATCACCTGGTCGGCCGACACGTTGCGCTGCGACAGGGCCTTCAACGAGATGAACACGAAGCCGCTGTTGGCCGCGCCCCCGCCGGTGAATCCGACGACGCTGTCGACCGCCGGGTCGCTGTGAACGATGTTGATGAACTGCGTCATCTTCTGCTGCATGAGCTGGAACGAGATCGCCTGGTCGGCCTGGATGCCGCCGATGACCCGGCCCGTATCCTGCTGCGGGAAGATGCCCTTGGGCACGGCGATGTAGAGATAGACGTTGAGCGCGACCGTCGCGGCGAGCACGACCATGACGCTCAAAGGATGCGCGAGCGCCCAGCGCAGTGAGCGGTCATAGCCGCGCAGCATCGCGTCGAAGACGCGCGAGGCGGCGCCGAGGAAGCGGCCTTCCTGATGCGCCTCGTGCGCCGGGCGGAGGATGCGCGCGCACATCATCGGCGTCAGCGTCAGCGAGACCGCGAGCGAGACCAGCACCGCGATCGAGAGCGTGATGCCGAACTCGCGGAAGAAGCGGCCGACGATCCCGCCCATCAGGATGATCGGGATGAAGACCGCGACGAGCGAGAGGCTCATCGACAGCACGGTGAAGCCCACTTCGCGCGCGCCCTGAAGGGCCGCGGCAAAGCGCGGCATACCGCCTTCGATGTGGCGCGTGATGTTTTCGAGCACGACGATCGCATCGTCCACGACGAAGCCCGTCGCCACGGTCAAGGCCATGAGCGACAGATTGTCGATGCTGAAGCCCAGGAGATACATGACGCCGAACGTGCCGATCAAGGACACCGGCACGGCGATCGACGGGATGAGCGTCGCCCGGCCGTTCCGCAGGAACAGGAACACGACCAGGATGACGAGGCACGAGGCGATCATCAGCGTGCGCTCGATATCGGCAAGGGACGCGCGGATCGTGATCGAGCGATCGACCGCCACGGCGATGTCGATGGTCGGCGAGATCGAGGCCTTGAGCTCGGGGATGAGCGCCTTCACGCTATCGACCGTATCGATGATGTTGGCGTTGGGCGCGCGGTAGATGATGACGAGGATCGACGGCTTGCCGTTGGCGATGCCGGCGTTGCGCACGTTCTCGACCGAATCGATCACGTCGCCGACATCGGTGAGCTTGACCGCCGCACCGTTGCGATAAGCGACGACAAGATCCTGATAGTCCGATGCCTGGCGCCCCTGGTCGTTGTCGTAGATCTGGAAATGGAGCCGGCCTTCCTCGATGGCGCCCTTGGGGCTGTGCGCGTTGGCGGCGTTCAATGCCGCGCGGATGTCCTCGAGCCCGATGCCGTATTTGAAGAGCGCGCCGGGATTGAGCTCGACCCGAACCGCCGGCAGCGCGCCACCGCCGATATCGACCTCGCCCACGCCCTCGACCTGGGAGAATTTCTGCTCGAGCACGGTGGTGGCGGCGTCGTAGATCTGACCGCGGGAGAGCGTATCCGAGGTGAGCGCGAGGATCAGCACCGGCGCGTCGGCTACGTTGACCTTGCGATAGGTCGGGTTGCTGCGCAAGTTCGCCGGCAGATCGGCGCGCGCGGCGTTGATCGCCGCCTGCACGTCGCGCGCGGCGCCGTCGATGTCGCGGTCGAGGCCGAATTGCAGCGTGATGCGGGTCGAGCCGTTGCCGCTCGAGGACGTCATCTCGGTGACGTCGGCGATGGTGCCGAGATGGCGCTCCAAGGGCGTCGCCACGCTCGTCGCCATGACGTCGGGCGAGGCCCCCGGCATCGACGCCTGGACCGAAATGGTCGGCAGATCGACCTGCGGCAGCGGCGCGACGGGAAGATGGATGAAGGCGATGGCGCCGGCGAGCAGCACGCCCAAGGTCAGAAGCACCGTCGCGACCGGGCGCCGGATGAATGTCTCGGAGAACGTCACGACGGCGCGCCCTCGCCTTCGCCGCCGACGACGCCGCCCTCGGCACCGAGCCGCGCCGCGAGCCGGTCGAACGCGAGATAAATGACAGGCGTGGTGAAGAGCGTGAGCATCTGGCTGACGATGAGGCCGCCGACGATGGTGAGGCCCAGGGGATGCCGCAGCTCGGCGCCGGTGCCGGTGCCGACCATCAGCGGCAGCGCGCCCAAAATCGCCGCCATCGTCGTCATCAGGATCGGCCGGAAGCGCAGGAGCGAGGCGTGATAGATCGCGTCGCGCGCGTTCATGTGCTCGTTCCGCTGCGCGTCCAAGGCGAAATCGATCATCATGATCGCGTTCTTCTTGACGATGCCGATCAAGAGCACGATGCCGATGATGGCGATGACGGTGAGCTCGCTGCCGGCGGCGATCAGCGCCAGGAGCGCGCCGATGCCGGCCGACGGCAAGGTCGAGAGGATCGTCACCGGATGGACGAAGCTCTCATAGAGCACGCCCAGCACGATATAGACGACGACCACGGCGGCGAGGATGAGGAAGAGCTCGTTCGTCAGCGACGACTGGAACGCCAAGGCCGCGCCCTGAAAATTCAGCACGATGCTTTGCGGCATGCCGATATCTTTCGCCGCCTTGTTGATGGCATCGACCGCTTCGCCGAGCGAGGCGTCGGGCGCGACGTTGAACGACACCTGCGCCGCCGGGAATTGCGCCAGATGGTCGATCTGCAACGGCTCGGTCTGTTCCTCGACATGCGCGATCACGGAGAGCGGCACCTGCCCGCTCCCGGTCGCCGACGGGAGGTAGATCGACGAGAGATCGCGCACCGCCTTTTGCAGCCCCGGATCGTTCTCGAGGATGACGCGGTACTGGTTCGACTGCGTGAAGATGGTCGAAATGATGCGCTGGCCGTAAGCGTCGTAGAGCGCGTTGTCGATCGTCGCCGGGGTGATGCCGAAGCGCGCCGCCGTCTGGCGGTCGATATCAATATAAGCCGAGAGCCCGTTCTGCTCGAGATCGCTCGCGACATCCGCCACCTCGGGCGCGGCGTTGAGCTTGTCCACGAGCTTCGGGACCCAGGTGGCGAGCGCCGCCGGATCGGCGCTTTCGAGGATGAACTGATACTGGGTGCGGCTCACGATCGTGTCGATGGTGAGGTCCTGCACCGGCTGCATGTAGAGCGAGATGTCGGGCACATCCTGCGTCTCCTGCTGGATGCGCTCCATGATCGCGGTGACGTCGTCGGAGCGGTCGTCCTTGGGCTTCAGATTGATGAGGACGCGGCCGCTGTTGAGCGTGGTGTTGGTGCCGTCGACGCCGATATAGGACGAGACGTTGACGACGTCCGGGTCTTTCAGGATCGCGGCGACGAGCGCCTCCTGCTCGCTCGCCATGGCGCCATAGGAAATCGTCTGCGACGCCTCGGAAATGCCCTGGATGAGCCCCGTGTCCTGGACCGGGAAGAAGCCTTTCGGAATGACGATGTAGAGGATGGCGGTGAGGGCGAGCGTGCTCACGGCGACGAGGAGCGTCGCGCCCTGGCGGTCGAGCACCCAGGTGAGCGCGCGCCCATAGGCTTCGACGAGCTCCTCGAACCTGAGCCGCGCCCAGCGCTGGAAGCGCGATTCCTTGGTCTCGGACGGCGGCTTCAGGAGCCGCGCGCACGCCATCGGCACGACGGTGAGCGAGACCGCCGCGGAAATGAGGATCGTGACCGAGAGCGTGATCGCGAATTCGCGGAACAAGCGCCCGACCACGTCGCCCATGAAGAGCAGCGGGA
This sequence comes from uncultured Alphaproteobacteria bacterium, assembly GCA_963729295.1. Classification (GTDB taxonomy): domain Bacteria; phylum Pseudomonadota; class Alphaproteobacteria; order ATCC43930; family CGMCC-115725; genus DATJLY01. The sequence goes on along the minus strand of CAVSNJ010000004.1, from coordinate 98,452 downwards.
TCAAAACGGCGATCAAGGAGATCGTCAGCGAGATGATGGTGAAGCCGACCTGCGCCGAGCCCTTCAACGCCGCCTCGAGCGGCGGTACGCCCTCCTCGATGTAGCGCTGGATGTTCTCGATCATGACGATCGCGTCGTCGACGACGAAGCCCGAGGCGATCGTGAGCGCCATCAAGGACAGGTTGTTGAGGCTGAAGCCGAGGAGATACATGGCGCCGAACGTGCCGACGAGGGACAAGGGCACCGACAGGCTCGGGATGAGAGTGGCGCGCGCGCTGCGCAGGAAGACGAAGATCACAAGGACGACGAGCACGACGGCGAGCGAGAGCTCGAACTCGACATCGTGCACCGAGGCGCGGATCGTCACGGTGCGGTCGGTCAGCACCGCCATGTCCACGTCGGCCGGCAGCGCGGACTGGAATTGCGGCAACAGCTTCTTGATGCCGTCCACCACCTGGATCACGTTGGCGCCCGGCTGGCGCTGGATGTTGAGGATCACGGCCGGCGTCATGTTCGACCAGCCGGTCAGGCGATTGTTCTCGGACGATTGCACCGCCCTCGCCACGTCTTTCAACCGCACCGGATTGCCGTCCTTGTAGGCGACGATCAGGTTCATGTACTCGGCCGCGTCCTGGAGCTGATCGTTGGCGTTGATCGAATAGGCGCGCGCGGGCCCATCGAAACTGCCCTTGGGCGTGTCTGTGTTCTGATTGTTGATGGTGGTGCGCAGGTCGTCGATGTTGAGGCCGTAGGCGGCGAGTTTTCTCGTATCGGCCTCGATGCGCACGGCCGGGCGCTGGCCGCCGTTGATCGCGACGAGACCGACGCCCGGCAACTGCGAGATCTTTTGCGCGAGGTGCGTGTCGGCCGCATCCTCGATCTGCGGCAACGGCAAGGTCTTCGAGGTGAGCGCGAGCGTCAGGATCGGCGCGTCCGCCGGATTGACCTTGGCATAGATCGGCGGCGCCGGCAGATCGCTCGGCAGGAGGTTGCCGGCGGCGTTGATCGAGGCCTGCACCTCTTGCTCGGCGATGTCGAGCGACAGGTCGAGGTTGAACTGCAAGGTGATGACCGAGGCGCCGGCCGAGCTCGTCGACGACATCTGCACGAGGCCGGGCATCTCGCCGAACTGGCGTTCGAGCGGCGCCGTCACCGACGAGGTCATCACGTCGGGGGAGGCGCCCGGATAGAAGGTCTGCACCTGGATGGTCGGGTAATCGACCTCGGGCAGCGCCGAGAGCGGCAGAAACTGGAACGCCAGCGCGCCCACCAGCATGACCGCGACCATGAGCAGCGAGGTCGCGACCGGCCGCAGAATGAAAAGCCGCGATGGACTCATGCGCGGACGCTCACCCTCTCCTGCCGGAAACGGGACTCATTGGCCGGTGTTTTGCGGGCCGCCGCTCCCGCTCGTCCCCGCGCCTTGCGCCGGCGCCGGCGCCGGTTGCACTGCGCCTTGCGAAGCCGGTGCGGCTCCTTGCGCCGGTTGCGCGGCGCCTGGCGTGGCCGGTGCGGCTCCTTGCGCCGGTGGCGTGGCGCCTGGCGTGGCGGGTGCCGCTCCTTGCGCGGCGCCCTTGCCGCCTTTGCCGGCCCCCTTCGCACCCCCTTGGGCGGCACCTTGCCCGGCCGTGCCCTGCTCGGTGCGCAGCACGACCTTGGCGCCTTCGCGCAGCTTGTCGGCGCCGTCCACGACGATCTTGTCGCCGGGCGAGAGGCCTTGGCTCACGGCGATGGTGTCGCCCGACTGCGGCCCGAGCGTCACTTTCTGCACGCTCACCGTGTCGTCCGCCTTGACGAGATAGACGAAGGTGCCGGGCTGGCCGCGCTGCACCGCGGCACTCGGGATCACCGCCGTATCCTGCACCGTGTCGATGAGGAGGCGCGCGTTGACGAACTGGCTCGGGAACAGCGCCTCGTCCGTGTTCGGGAACTCGGCGCGCAGCTTGACCGTGCCGGTCGTCGGATCGATCGCGCTGTCGACCGCGGAGAGCGTGCCGTCGCCGAGCTTGTCCGTGTTGCTGCGGTCATAGGCCGTCACCGGCAATTTGGCACCCGCGGCAAGCCGCTTCATTATTTGCGGCAGCTCGTCCTCGGGCACAGTGAAGACCACCGTGATCGGCTTCATCTGCGTGATGACGGCGATCGCGGTCGAGGCCGAGACCTGCACGTAATTGCCGGGATCGATCTCGCGCAGCCCGATCCGGCCGTCGAGCGGCGCGACGATGCGGCAATAGCCGAGATTGAGGCGCGCGTTGTCGACCATCGCCTGATCGAGCTTCACCGTGCCCTCGTCCTGCTGCACGACATAGACTTGGTCTTCGGCCTGCTGGCGCGCGATCGAGTTCTGCTCGGCGAGTTTCTGGTAGCGCGCGAGATCGATGCGCGCCTCGGCGAGCGAGGCCTGGTCGCGCTCGAGCTGGCCGGTCTGCTGATCGAGCGCCGCCTGATAGGGGCGCGGATCGATCTGTGCCAGCACGTCGCCCTTCTTCACTTCCTGCCCTTCGGTGAAGGGCACGCTGACGATCTGGCCGGCGATCTGCGTCGTCACGGTCACGGTCGCGAGCGGCGTCACCGTGCCGAGCGCGTCATAGGTGACCGGGACGTCGCCCTTCGTTACGGCCTGGGCCACGACCGGCATGGCGGCGCCGTTCGCCGCGAAGCGGCCGCCGGGCGCTTGCGGCGCGGGCCGCGTATGCACCCACCACGCCAAGGCCGCGAGCACCAGGAGAATGAGGCCGACCCAGAAATATGGCCGCCGCGTCAGCGTGCGCGCCGTCTGAGGCGGCTGGCCTTCGCGGGCCTTACGTTCCGGATCTACGCGCAGTTCGTCCATGTCGGGCCGTAAGAAGGTAAAGGGAAAACTCGCGTGGCGCAGCGCGGCGGCGGCAGCATACAGGAAATCCGGCCAGGCCCGGAAGCGGCCCCGACGGACGAGGGCTTCGCCGATTATAGGCGGGTGGCTTGGCTCCAATCCCTGCCGCCTCGGGCCAAGGCGGCGTAGAGGGGGCTGAGTATTTCCGCCACCTTTTCCTGGAGCTGAGGCGGCAGGCGGCGGGCCTCGGGGGCGGCCGCAAAGAGGCGCGGCACCGGGTCCTTGGCGGCAAAGCGCGCTTCGCGTTCGAGGCCCGCGATGTCGTCCGCGTCGGGCGCGAGACCGGCCAAGGGCGCGGCCTCGGTCCAGGCGGCATCCGGCAGATCGGCATAGTCGAGCACCAGGTCGGGCCTGAGTTTCTGGGCCGCGGCGAGGAGCGAGCCCACCGCTTGGACACAGAACGAGCCGTCGTCGAGTGCGGCTTCGTCGATACCGAACATCGCGCGGATGGCGGCGGGATCGTGGCGCAGCTTCAGCCAGCCGGGCGGATCGGCCAGCAATGACGCAACGACTGCGTCCGGTTCGCGCTGGAGCCAGATGAAGCGCGCGCCGGGAAAGGCGCGGCGGAAAAGAGACGCGCGCGTCACGTTCCAGCTCGACAGCTTCAGGACGTAGTGGCGCTCGTCAGCGAAGCGTTTTCGGCCCAAGGCGCGGACCACGAGGCGCAGCGACGATGGCGTCGCCATATCCCTGGCCAGCAGCAACGAATTGACCGGCGCCGGCTCGGCGACGGCGAGCACGCCGGTGAGATGGCGCAAGAGCCGCGACAGCAAGGTCGAGCCGCAGCGCGACATGTGGAAGATGACGAGCGCGGGATCGAGCGATGGCTCGGCATCGAGCGCCTCGAGCATGTCGCGGCCGCTGCGCACGAGCGGCGCCGGGTCTTGCGCCGCCCAGCGCTCGAATGTCTGGTGCAGGAACGGCTCCTTGAAACGCACGCCGCGGAGGTCGCCCCAATCGATCGCAAGCTCGCCCCGCGAAAGGGACAGCGCGACCGGCGTCCACCCGGCAAGAGCGGCGGCGGCGGCCGGCGCTTCCATTCCTATCCGCCCGCTGCGCTCGAAATCAGCCGGTCGTGGTCGTCGGCCTGATAGTGCGCCTCGCCGGCCTCGAGCCGCTCGTTGTTGCGTTTGCGCAGCGCCGCGTCCTCGTCGCCATAGAAGAACGGCAGGAAGGCATAGCGCCGGCCGCGCAGGATCGGCGTCACCTCATGCAGCGCGCCGCACGAGAACACGATGGCGCCGCCCACGGGCGCGCGATAGGGGCGCCGGCCGAACTCAGGAAAGACGAGGTCGCAGCCTTCGTAGTCGCCGTTCAGATTGATCGAGGCGGCAAAGCGCCGGTGCTCGGCGCCGGCATTGACGTTGTCGCGATGGCGGAAGAAATGGCCGCCCGCCGCGCTGTCGTAACAAGAGACGATATAGCGGTCCATGCGCGTGACGGCGAACTGGAAATAGCGCGCGATGGCGGGCAGGAGACGGCGGCTGATCTGGTCGGCGATGGCGTGCCGCAATTCCGGCACGGCGATGACGAGATCGCAGCGCTGCTTCAGGCGGTGGTCGATCACCGTCGCGGTCCGGCCATCGCGGTCGAGCAGAAAGCCCGAATCTTCGCCGCCCACCTGGTCGTAGAGGCCCACTAACAAATCGCACAGGGAAAAATCCAAAACGCGCGGCACGATGAGCGTCGGCGCGGTGAGCGGCACGCCGCACGACTGATCGACCGCCGGCAGGCTTTTGAGGAGCGCACGCAACGTCGCGGCGTGACCGGCCCCATGGTCCCAGGCGATGTTGGCAACGACGCGCAGCATCGGGTCGAGCACGATGGTGCGCGGATTTTCCGCGGCGCCATAGAGACCGGCGATGCGCCCGTCGCAATCGGCGATGACGGCGAGGCCCGCGCCCGAGCGCGCGGCAAGGATCGCGGCGTCGGGCGACGGCGCCGGATATATCACCAGCACGGCCAGATGATCATCCGCGCCGGGCGTGGCCGCTTCGAAGAGCGGTGCGAGTTCGGCCGCTTCGCGCAGATCGCCGGGCTCGCCGGTGAAGGCGAGCACGACCCAGCGTCCGGCATCGACATGGAGATCGAGCGTTGCGCCGGCAAGCGTCGCGGCGCTGAACCAGGGGGCGGGATCGCCGAGGAGCACCGGCTCAGCGCGCATCGCTGGCATCGCCCAGCGCGCGCGCTGCAAGCGAGTCCGCGCCGAGGCGCGATTTCGCCGCCATGTCGAGCACTTGCTGGCGCTCCGCCTGACTCAGGCTGTGTTCGTAGACGAGGGCCTGGTTCTCGTGCGCGTGCGGCACGCCGGCTTCCGCCGCGCGGCCATAAAGGAGATATGCGGCAACCGGATCGCTCGCCATGCCGATGCCGTGGAGCGCGCACCAGGCGAGCAGCTCGAGCGCGCGCGAATTGCCTGCGCCGGCGCGCCGGCGCAGCAGGTCGAGATCGCCCGGCACCGGCGCTTTCTTCTCGATTCGCTGCGCCGCGGCGACGATCGGATCGACCGGCGCCGACGGCGCCGCGCGCGGCGCGGCCGCAACGGGCGGCGGCTTCGGCGATTCGGACGCGCCCGAGTTGCGCGGAGCGGGCGGCACGATGGCGGGATCGGGCGTCGCGTCGAAGCAGATGGCGCCGGGGCGGTCGAGACACTGGAAGCGCCCTTCGAGCGCGTAGAAATCGGCGCGCGCGGGGACTGCGGCCGCGATAAGAACGGTCGCCGCGGCAAGAAGAACGTGGCGCAAGAAGCACTTCATGCCGATGACATGGGCAAAACTCGTGCCACGGATTTTTGGCGGCAACGCGTGCCCGGAGCATCTCCAACGCGGCAAATCCTGCCGGGCGCGTGCACCGAGCAGGAAAAAAACGCCATTTTATGGGGATAAGTTGCGATTGCGATGGTGAGAAGTCCGCATTTTTGCTAGCTTGGCGTGGTTCACGAAGCAACAACAAACGCCATAAACCCACGGAAGAGACCCAACCATGGCAACTAGCAAGGCTACCCAGAACACCGTCACCATGAAGCATCTGGCGGCACAGCTCGCCGAGAATCACGAGATCGCCAAGAAGCAGGCCGACGCCATCATGGCCGACCTCGTCTCGCTCGTGACGAAGCATCTGAAAAAGGGCGACCGCATCCGTGTCGCCGGTCTCGGCATCCTCCAGGTCCGGCGTCGGGCAGCGCGCATGGGCCGCAATCCCGCGACCGGCGAGCCGATCAAGATCAAGGCGAGCAAGAAGGTCGCCTTCCGCGCCGCCAAGGATCTGAAGGAAGCGATCTGAGCTTCCGGGCTTTGCGGCCTCGTTCGGCGGGGCCGCGAGCCGTTCTCTCTACCGAGCTAGACCCTTTCGCTCGCCCCGGCCTCGTGCTCAAATCCGCATAAGGCCGGCGTGAGCAGGCTGCGGCCTGCTTGCCGTCGGGATAAGGCGGAATGAGCGGGAGGAAGTCTATGACCAGCGTCGAAATCGGCACAGGGGCTAGGCCGCGTACGGCAAGGCGGCCCATGAGTTGGCCCGTCTGCGCAACCGTCTTCTTCATCGGCAGCGTGATCCTGTGGGCCGACCGCAGCAATTTCGGCGTTGCCGCCGCGGTCTGGTCGAAGTCCTATGGCTGGACCAAGTCGACGACCGGGCTGATGCTGAGCGCGTTCTCGCTCGGATATCTCATCATGATGCCGATCGGCGGCTGGCTCACCGACCGCCTGGGCCCGCGCCGCACCTTGGGCGGCTGCATGGCCGGCTGGTCGATCTGGGTGCTGTGCACGCCGCTTGCCCCATCCGTGATCTGGCTCACCGCGATGTGGCGGGTGCTCCTCGGCGCGTTCGAGGCGCCTTACATCCCCGGCAGTTCGGCCGCCGTCGCCCGCGCCGTCTCGGCCGATACGCGGCGCGGCCGGTTCGGCGCCTTCGTCCAGTCGGGCGCGCAACTGGGGCCCGCGGTGGGCGTCGCCGCCGCTGGCGCCATTGTCGCCGCGACCGGTTCGGCGGCGATGATCTTCTTCGTGTTCGGCGTGATCGGCCTCGCCGCCGCCGGCCTCTGGTGGATCTACGCGCGGAATTACAGCGATCCCATGCCGGTCGGCGAGCAGGCGCTCACCGAGGAAGCCAAGGCGCGCGCGGCGCAGCCGACGGTGCCGTACCGGAAGCTCATCACCAGCCCGGCACTGTGGCCGCTCTATTTCGGCTATTTCGCGCTGCCGTACTGCCAGTACATCTTCCTCAACTGGCTGCCGATCTACCTGACGCAGTACCGCCACATCAATCTGACCAGCGCCAGCTATCTCAGCGCGCTGCCCTACCTCGTCGCCTTCGTGGCGGTGAATCTCACGGGCTGGGGCATGGACTGGTTCGCCCGTCGCGGCTGGCGCCAGGGCGCCATCCACCGCAAGTTCTTCATCGCCCTCGGCGCGCTCACCTATGTCGTGACGGTGCTGATCGCGGCGAATACGGAGTCGAGCGCGCTTGCCGTCACCATGATCATCGTCGCCAATGCCGGGCTGTCTTGTTATGTCATCCCGTACTGGACGATCTGCACCGACATGACGCCGACGCAGAACGGGGCGTTGAGCGGGCTCATGAATTTCTGCGGCATCATCGGCGCGACCCTCTCGCCCTTTGTCAGCGGCGTGATCGCCGACGCGACCGGCGCGTTCGTGGCGCCCTTGGAGCTTGCCGCGGCGATCATGGTCGTGGCGGCGACGACGGCGCTGATCTTCGTGCGGGTGCGGCCGCTGCGCGAACTCGTCGGCTGAGACCGGAGGACGCCGGCCGTGCCTTCGTGGATGGTCGGCGTCGACACCGGCGGCACCTTCACCGATCTCGTCGCGGTCGAGCAGGAGACGGGCGCGCTCAAGCTTGCCAAGGTGCCGTCGATGCCGGGCGATCCTTCGGCGGCGGTGCTCGAGGCGCTCGCCCGGCTCTTTGCCGACGGCATCGCGCCCGACGAGATCGCGATGCTGGTGCACGGCACCACGGTCGCGACCAACGCGCTCGTCGAGGGCGACGGCGCCAAAGTCGGGCTCCTCATCACCAAGGGGTTTCGCGCCGTCTATGAAGCGCGCGGCTGGAGCCAGCCGCACGGCAGCGACCTCCTCGACACGTTCTACCGCAAGCCGCCGCTCCTGGTGCCGCAGCGCCTGACCGAGGAGGCGAGCGAGCGGCTCGACTTCGAGGGCAAAGTGCTGACGCCACTCGACGAGGGAGCGTTGCGCCAAGGGGTGCGGCGGCTCGCGGCGGCGGGCGTCGAGGCGATCGCCGTGTGCTTCCTGTTCTCGTTCCTCAACCCGGCGCATGAGCGGGCGGCGGCGCGCATCATCGCGGAGGAGGCTCCTCGCGTGCGCGTGTCGCTCTCTTCGACCGTGCTGCCGGTGATCCGCGAATATCCGCGCCTCTCGACGACCGCGATCGACGCCTATGTCGGACCGCGCGTCGAGCGCTATCTCATGCGGCTCGCGGAGCGGCTCGCGGCGGCGGGCGTCACGACGCCGCAGCTCTATCTCATGCAGTCGAACGGCGGCCTGACGCGGCTTACGGCGGGCGCGCGCCATCCGAACGAGACGCTGCTCTCGGGTCCGGCCGCGGGCGTCATCGCCGGAACGGCGCTGGCCGAAAACGCGGCGCGCCATCACGTCGTCACTTTCGACATGGGCGGCACCAGCACCGACATCAGCGTCATCGCCGACGGGCGCGTGCTCGAGACGACGGAAGGCGAGATCGCGGGACAGGACATCGGCACGCCGATGCTGCGCGTGCGCACATTGGGCGCGGGCGGCGGCACGATCGCGGCGCTCGGCAAGGACGGGCTCTTGAAGGTCGGGCCGCAGAGCGCCGGGTCCGTGCCCGGCCCCGCCTGCTACGGCAAGGGCGGAACCGAAGCGACGGTGACGGACGCGAACCTCGTGCTGGGCGCGCTCTCGGGCGCGTCGCCGCTCGCGGGCACGCTCAGGCTCGACGAGGCAGCGGCGCGGCGCGCACTGGAAAAATTGGGCGTGCAGCTCGGCCTCGATGCGATCGCGACGGCGAAGGGGATCAGGCGCATCGTCGATACGCAGATGGCCGTCGATCTGCGCCTTGCCTTGCGCGAGCAGGGACAGGATCCGCGCAAGTTCGCGCTCGTCGCATTCGGCGGCGCGGGGCCGCTTCACGCCGCCACCTTGGCACGGAGCGTCGGCATCCCGACCGTGCTGGTGCCGCCCCATCCGGGCATCAACTGCGCCATCGGCATGCTGCAAACCGCCGTGCGTCATTCCTACCTGCGCTCGGAAATGGGCGTTCTGAGCCGGTTCCCGGAGGAACGCATGAGAGAGCTGTTCGCGGCGCTCGAGGACGCGGCGCTCGCCGAGGCGCGCGAGGAGGGATTCGCGGCAGCGTCGGTGCGGCTGACGCGGCTGTTGGATCTGCGCTATCCGCACCAGGGATATACTCTTGCCGTGGAATCCAAGAAGGAGACCACCCGCGCGGCGCTGAAGGCGGATTTCGACGCCCTCCACGGCCGGGTCTATGGCCAGTCGGCGCCGCGGGAAGACGCCGAAATCGTCACGTTTCGCGTGCAGGCCGAGATCGAGGTGCCGCGCTTTCACGCCCAGCGCCTGCCAGCGGGCGACGGCAACCCCGCGCGCGCTATTTTGGGCGAGCGCCCGCTCTATGATCTCGAGCGCGACCGCTCTTCCCCCGCCATGATCTATGACCGCGCGAAGCTATTGCCCGGCGACCGCATCGCCGGCCCCGCGATCGTGGCGCAGTTCGACGCCACCACGATCGTGCTCGCGGGCCAGGATGCCCGCGTCGATCCGTTCGGACTTCTGGTCATCGAGGACACATGATCGATCCCGTCACCACCGAGGTCGTGGCAAGCCGGCTGCGCGAGGCGGCGGCGACCATGGAATACGTGCTCTACCACAGCGGCTATTCGCCGATCCTGCGCGAATCGAAGGACGGCACCGCGGGCCTGACCGACGAGACGGGCCGGGTCGTCATCGTCGGCGGCGGCATCCAGTACCACTTCGCGCAGTACCGGCTCGCGGTCGCGGCGGTTCTGGCGCGCACGCCGCTGGCGCAGCTCAAGCCCGGCGACAGCTTCATCACCAACGATCCCTACAAGGCCGGCAGCTCGCATGTTCCCGACATGGTGGCGGTGAGCCCGTGCTTCCATCGCGGCCGCGTCGTCGGGTTCGGCGTCAGCGTCGCGCACAAGGCCGATGTCGGAGGATTGGTGCCGGGCTCGTCGGGCGCGGGCGCGCGCGAGATCTTCCACGACGGGCTGCTGCTGCCGCCGGTGCGGTTCCAGAGCGAAGACGGGATCGACCAGGATGTCGAGGCGATCATCGCCAACAACAGCCGCATCCCCGACATCGTGCTGGGCGATTTGCGCGCGCAAGTGGGCGCCACGCGCATCGGCGGCGAGCGGCTTGCGGCGCTGTGCGAGGAATATGGCGCCGAGACGGTGCGCGCGGTGATGGCGAGCCTGATGGAGCTGGCCGGGCGGCGCCTTGCCGCCGAGCTCGCGCGCTGGCCCGACGGCGAGAGCGAGGCCGAGGGTTTCCTCGACCATGACGGCGCGGTGAAGGACCAGCCCGTGCGCTTCCATGTCCGCGCCAAGAAAACGGGCGCGCGGCTCGTGCTCGATTTCTCGGGCTCGTCGGCGCAGACCTTGGGGCCGGTCAATCTCGTCACCTCGACGGCGAAGGCGGTGTCGATGCTCGCCGTGCTCGCGACGAGCGATCCGACCATCCCGGTCAATGACGGGATCACCGAGGCGGTCGAGTTCGTCATCCCCGAAGGCCGCGTCGTCAGCCCGCGCCATCCGGCGACGGTGAACCATTATTTCCCGAGCGCGCACCTGACCTACAACATCGTGCTGGCGGCGCTGGGCCGGCTCAACCCGGCGCGCGCGGTCGCGCCTTCGGGCCTCGGCTCGGGCGCGATCTCGATCGGCTATCGCACGGCGCGCACCGGCAAGCCCGCGGTGCTGTACGAGCTGCTCAACACGTCGCTCGGCGGGACATCGACGCATGACGGCACGCCGATGGTGATGGCGATGTGCCACTTCACGCCGGGCACGCCGGTCGAGATCATCGAAAGCGAATATCCGATCCGCGTGCGCGCCTTCGATCTCGTCGCCGGATTCGGCCGGCGCCGGGCGCCAGCGCGGCGGCATGGGCTACGCGCGTGAATATGAGATGCTGGAAGACAGCATGCTCACCGTGCGCTCGGCCAACCATCGCTTCGTCGCCTGGGGCCTCGAGGGCGGGCACTCGCCGCGCGCCTCGCGCGTGGTGCTCAATCCCGGCAGCACCGGCGCCGAGGAATTGGGTCCGATCGAGACGCGCGCGCTCAAAGCCGGCGACGTGATCCGCTTCGAGAGGAGCGGCGGCGGCGGCTATGGCCCGCCCGCCGAGCGCAGCGAAGAGGCGGTGAAGAACGACGTTGCCGATGGCTATGTCAGCGCGGAGGCGGCGGCGAAGGTGTATGGGAGGTAATCAGGCGTCCTTCGACTAAAAGCTTTGCGCTTCGTTCAGGATGAGGAATTTTCCTGGCGATTGTACAGACATGACATCACCGACGTTTCGCGACTTCCGGTCCAATGAAGCACGGGTTCTAAAGTAACGACGGGGCTGTCAGAAAAAATCCGTATATGGAATTTATAAGTGCCCGCCGGCGCGAGCGTCTTCCGCCAATCGATGTTGCTTGGTCCCCTAAATTGGGGGGAAGTCACAATCAGCCTGTTCGAATCCGTGATGGCAAGAAAATCTAGATGCTCCGGACCATCTGGGTAGATCGTTTTTGACATTGTGTCGGCAGCTTCGGCTGGCGCGAATGTAAGAGGGATTGGATTTCCAGAGAAAATGACTTCTCCATCTTTTTCGATCCATTCTAGTCGACCGTGGCAACTTAGGACGACTTCCGTCCCTGTTGCTTCAACTTTTACTCGGTAATAGGTGGCGTGAATGGGGGCGTTATCGGAATAGAAGCTCGTCATGGCCATTGGTGCGAGCGTCGTAAGTCGAGTTGGCGGGTCGAAGTGGTGGGTCACCATCATGGACGCAGAGGAGGTATAGGGCGAAGACTCGTAACTCGTCTCTGTGGCAGGTCTGCGTTCGCGAACGATGCACACATTAGGGATCACGCATGCCGGATCATTTGCCTCAAACGTGGGCTTTAGCTTCTGGCGGGTCCTTTCTTCCAAGTCGTAGACCGCATTGTCGGCTCTTATCTCTTGCGCTCTGAAAAGCTTTGGCGCCGCACCTAGCGTGCGAATCAGAACCGTCGCAACCCACGTGACAACAAATGCGGCTAGCCCCACCAATAACGGGCCGAGGATGGGATGGTCGGCGTTCACGTAACCGATCCCGAAAATGCTGGCCGCACATACGAGCAGCGTTGGACCCAGCGCTGCGATTGTGGGGTTGCCGATCACCCATTGCCAATCGTTTGCGAAGGGAGCGCTCCCGTGCGCTCCTTCGCGTAAGCACGCGCGCCAAAAAGTTAGGAAGTTCCGCATTCTCCCGATGTTGACTCCGAGCACCAACATATATCAACTTGCTAAACGCCATTTTCCTTGTCTCGCCAACCTAACGTCGTCACTCGCGCGCGTAAGCGGTCGAGGCGGCGCGGCGGCGGGCGAAATTCTCGGCGTAGAAGGCGGCGAGCGCCGGCGAGCGCAGCGCCAGCAGATTCTCGGCATTGACGCGCTCGGCGCTCACAGTCCATTTGAACGAGCCCTCAGCACCAGCGCGCCGATCAGGCTTCAGCGATTGCCTTTTGTACCGAAGAGTGGTACATAGACGCATGAGCGGGTCATCGGCGTGATCCTGAGCTTTCGAGACGAGTGGTTGCGCGCCTTCTTCGTTGACGATGCCCGGTCCCGGTATATCCCGCCCGATCTCGAGGGCCGACTCTTCCGCAAGCTGCAGATGATCGACGACGCGACGACCGATCAGGACTTGCGCATTCCGCCCAGCAATCATTTCGAGAAGCTGCGCGGCAACCTGGCGGAGTTCCATTCGATCCGAGTGAACAGGCAATGGCGGCTGGTCTTCCGGTGGCACGGCCGCCGCGGCGAGGCAGAAGGCGTCTATCTCGACGGCCACAGCTACAGATGAGGCGAACCATGCTGACGACGAAGCGCAAGCCGGCCACGGTCGGCGAAATCCTGGTCGAGGAGTTCCTGCGGCCCATGGGGTTGACGCAGGCGGCGTTGGCCGAGGCGATGGGCGTTCAGCGCAAGCATGTCAACGAGTTGTGCAACGACCGGCGGAACGTGACGGCGGCGACCGCGCTCATCCTCGCCCGCGTGTTCCGGCAACAGCCCCGATTTCTGGCTGAACGTGCAGCGGCGCAGCGATCTGTGGGAGGCGATGAACAGCCCCCGCGAGCGCAAGCGGATCGAACGCGCGAAGCCGCTCGGTGCCGCGGCGTGAAGCGATTTCCTCACTCCCGCGCGTAAGCCGTCGAGGCGGCGCGGCGGCGGGCGAAATTCGCGGCGTAGAAGGCGGCGAGCGCCGGCGAGCGCAGCGCCAGCAGGTTCTCGGCATTGACGCGCTCGGCGCTGACCGTCCAGTTGAAGGAGCCGGTCAGCACGATCTCGCCGTCGATCACCATCACCTTGTTGTGGGCGATGCGCGGGCTCCAATCGACGAAGGTCGGGATGCCGGAGGCGGCGACATCATCGACCCCCTCGCCGCGCTGGGAAGCCGTGATCTTGTCGACCAGCACGGTGACGGCGACGCCGCGCCGCGCCGCCGCGATCACGGATGCTACGATGCGCGGCTCGGTGAAATTATAGGCCTGGACCAGGAGCGTGCGCCGCGCCGCATCGATCCGCGCCACGGCGAAGGCGCCGCAATCCTCGCCCGCGAGCGTGAAGCACACGTCCGCCGCGCCGACCGGCGCCGGGCCCTCGGCCTCGGCACACGGCAGCACGGCGAGCGCCAGAAATCCCGCTTTGACGGCCGCGCGCATCGTTTCGGCAGGCTAGAACAAAACATGAACATAAACAAGATTTCATGTTGCGACGAAGGGATCCGTTGACCATCGGAACCGCATATAAGGAGAACCGTTGTGTGAGAATCCGATGGCTCCGGTCCTGACACGTCCCCGCGTCGCCTTCGACAGCGCCAACATCTGGCGGCGGCTGCAAACCTGCGAGACGGTCGCGCAGGCGCATGGCTGGCATCCGAACGACATCATCAATTTCTCGGCCGAGGTGCGCGAAGCCTTCTCCTACGAGGAGGCGATGACGGTCATCCAGCGCGAGTTCGAGATCGTCCGCTAGAGCGGTTTCTGTTCCAAGTGGAATCGGTTGCTCCGTCGTCATGCCCGGCCCTGTGCCCGGCATCCACGCGTTCAATTCGCAAAAAATCGTGGATGGCCGGGACAAGCCCGGCCATGACGAACTCAAAATGACGCCACCTGATTGGATCGCACCCTGGGCCGAAGGACCGCGCTCGGCGACACGGGCGCTTCCCCGAAAAACGCCCGCGCCAATTTTGACAGACATGGCACGAAGGACCCTCCGCTAGGATTCTGCGGGGGATAGGTTGATCGTCGACATCGTCATCCCGTTTGCGCGGCGGCGCGCCATGCGGCCATGGCACCGCTCCATGGCCAAGACCTTGAGCTGGCGCCTCTTCGCGACGCTCGACTCGTTCGTCATCAGCCTCATCGTCACGCATAGCTGGACATGGGCCGGCTCGATCGTCGGGATCGAGGCGCTGACCAAGACCGGCTGGTACTTCATGCACGAGCGCGCCTGGACGCGCATCTGGGCAGCACCGCCCGCGCCGCACTCTCCGATCGCCGCCCGCGCGCCGGCGCCCATCGCGGTGGCGCCCGGCAAGGACGGGCGCGGGCCGACCGCGTTCCACCGCTGCCTCGCCGTCCATCTGCACTACGCGGCGAATTCGGGCGCGCTGCACTCGCGCTGAGGCGGGTCAGGGGGCGGCGCGGTGATGCACCGGCAGCTTGCTGCCGTCGGGCAGGACGATCCTCGCTCCGAGCCGGAGGAGCAGGCGCAGATCGTCGCGCACCGCGCGGTGCCCGGTGAGGCGCCCGGCCGCGCAGCGGAAGAGATGCACCTGCTCGACCGCGAAGCTGCGCCCGTCGGCGGGAACGCCGAAGAAGGGGCGGACATGCCGCCCGTGCAGGACCGCCCAGGCGATGACCTGCGCTTCGTCGGCGAGGATCGCCACTTCCTCGTAGCGCAAATCCGCGAACGAGCGGTGGATCCAGGCGACCGTCGCGCGGAACTCGTCCGCGCCGCGCGCCTCCGAGCGGTCCGCGCTTTCGAGATTCGCATAACTCGGCGCGATGAAGCTTTCGGCATCGGCCGTGTCGCCGCTGGCGAAGGCGGCGAGTGCGGCGCGCGCGAGCGCGGCGGCATCGCGCATGCTCACCGCCAGCGCGCGTAAGCGGGCGCGGCGCCGTCCGGCACGACCATGCGGCCCACGGGCCAGAGCGCGAGGCCCGCGAGCTTCAGATGCGCCCAGGCGAACGGCAGGCCGATGAGGGTGGCGGCGAGCAAGAGTGCCGCGCCGAGGTGACCGAGAGCGAGCCACCAGCCCGCGAGCACGAGCCAGACGAGATTGCCGAGCGTGCCGAGGGCGCCGGTGCCGAGGTCCTCGTGCCCGGTCCACGCCGCGCGATGGACGACGCGATGGCCGAACGGCAAGAGGCTGTAGCGCGCGATCGAAAAGGCCGAGCGCGCCCACGGCAAGCCGACGATGGTGAGCGCCATGACGAGCCCGGCCACGAACCAGCCGAGCGCCATCAGCGCGCCGCCGCAGATGAGCCACAGGATGTTGAGGAGGATGGAGAGGCGCATCACAGATCCCTGAACTTGCGGTGGAGGTCGAAATCGGGCGAAGCGACGTGCGTCTCCATGGCGCGGAGCCGCGCCTCGAGATCGCCGAAGCGGTGGCGCAGATGCTGCAACGTCGTGTCGGGCTCGGTGGCGACGCCACGCCAGAACGTCTCGTCCTCGCGGTTCGTGAAGAGCGCGGGCGGGCGCAGCGGCAGCGCGATCCACAGCACGACATAGGCCGCGAACGCGGGCACGAAGAAGAGGAAGAGCCCCAGCACGAAGGCGAGCCGGACCGCGATCGGCTCCACCCCGAGATAGCGCGCGATGCCGGACGCGACGCCGGCGATGAGGCCGGTCTCGGGATCGCGATAGAGGCGGGAGCGGGCGTCGTGCCACATCACTTGTCTCCGCTCTTCGCGCGCCAGCCCGGCGCCTCGGCGTCGAGCACGCGCTCCAGCGATACGACGCGGCCCTCCATGCGGCGCGCGATGTCGTAAAGCTCGCCCAGCGCCTTTTCGTCGCCGGCCGAGAGCCGCCGGCTCTTGCGCCAGCGCACCAGGTAGTGCGCGACGATCCAGATGGGTGCGACGACGACCAGGAAAATGAGGCCGAGGACGAAGCCGAAGGCGCCGTGGATCATGGGAGCGACCTCATGCCGGCTTGATCCGGTTGCCGAGCCGCACCTTCAAGGCGGCAAGCTCCTCCTCGACGCGCGCGTCCTTCTCGAGCCCGACGATCTCGTCGGCGACGCCGGGCCGGCGGCCGAGCTCGAACGCCTCGACCTTGCCTTCCATCTCGTCGAGCGCGCGCTCGACCTCGTCGAAGCGGGCAAACGCGTCGACGATGCGCTCGTCATAGAGATTGGTGCGGATGCGGATGCGCGTCGAGGCGGTCTTGTGCCGCGCCGCCAATCCCTTCTCGCGCGCCTTGGCGTCGGCGAGCTTCGCCTGGAGCTGGGCGATGTCGTCGTTCTGCTTGTCGAGCCCCGATGCCACGAGCGCCAACTGAGTCTCCTCGCGCCGCAGCTGGTCCTCGAGCCGCGCCTTGGCCGCGAGCGCGCCTTTCGCCAGATCCTCGCGCCCCTTGGTCAGCGCGAGCTCGGCGCGGCGCTGCCATTCGTCGCGCTCGCGCCGCAAGGCCTCGAGCCGGCGCTCCATCTCCTTCTTCTCGGCGATGGTGCGGACCGCCTGCGAGCGCACCTCGACGAGCGTGTCCTCCATCTCCTGGATGATGAGGCGGATGATCTTTTCCGGATCCTGGGCGCGGTCGAGGATGGCGTTGATGTTGGAGTTCACGATGTCGGCAAGGCGCGAGAAGATACCCATGGCGGTCCTCGGCAAATGACTCTGCGGGGACATGTGCAGGGACCGTGCCAGATCTCTAAGTCGTTGAAATGACGAGGTATATGCGTTGGCCGTCGTTGGATAGTGGTGGAATTCGCCAATCTATATCTCTATAATCGCCATATTATGCCGGATTCCGCCATTCCCGAGCTACCGCCCTTGGTGGGCGAGGCGCCGGCCTTCCGCGCCGTGCTGGCGCAGGTCTCGCAGCTCGCGCCGCTCGACCGGCCGGTGCTGGTGGTGGGCGAGCGCGGCACCGGCAAGGAGCTGATCGCGTCGCGCCTCGCGTTGCTCTCGCCGCGCTGGGACAAGCCGTTCCATGCCGTCAACTGCGCCGCGCTTGCCGAGACGCTGCTCGACAGCGAATTGTTCGGCCACGAGGCCGGCGCCTTCACCGGCGCGGCGCGGCGGCGCCAATCGCGCTTCGAGCTCGCCGACGGCGGCACGATCTTCCTCGACGAGATCGCGTCCGCCTCGCTCGCGGTGCAGGAGAAAGTGCTGCGCGTCATCGAATACGGCAGCTTCACCCGCGTCGGCGGCAACGAGGTGCTGAGCGTCGATGTGCGCCTCATCGCGGCGACCAACGTCGATCTGCCGGCGCTCGCGGAGGCGCAGAGATTCCGCAGCGACCTGCTCGACCGGCTGGCGTTCGACGTGGTGACGCTGCCGCCGTTGCGCGCGCGGCGCGAGGACATTCCGCTTCTGGCCGAACATTTCGCCCGCGCCATGACGCGCGTCCTCGGCCGGCGCTATTTCGCGGGCTTCGCCGATGAAGCGATGGCGCAGCTCATGGCGCATGACTGGCCCGGCAACGTGCGCGAGTTGAAGAACGCGGTCGAGCGCAGCCTCTATCGCGCGCCCGATCCGGCGCTGCCGCTGGCGCAGATCCTGCTCGATCCGTTCGCGTCGCCATGGCGGCCGGTGCCCCCTCACCCTCCCGCTCCGCGGGTCCCTCCCTCTCCCCAGCGGGGAGAGGGTCGACCGCATGCGGTCGACGGTGAGGGGGATGCGGAAAATATGCCGTTCGCCGAAAAACTGCGGCGCTACGAGGCGGAATTGTTGCGCGCGGCGCTGGCGGAGAACGGCGGCAACCAGCGCCGCACGGCGGCGGCGCTGGGCCTGGGCTATCACCAGCTCCGGCGGCGCTTGCGCGCGCTCAGCCCGCCGTCTGGTGCGTGATGAACTTGGTGGTGAGGAACGCCTCGATCGCCTCGGAACCGCCTTCGGAGCCATAGCCCGAATCCTTGACGCCGCCGAACGGCGTCTCGGGGAGCGCGAGCCCGTGATGGTTGATCGACACCATGCCGCTCTCGATCGCCTCGCCGAGCCGCGCCGCGGTCTTGGCCGAGCGCGTATAGGCATAAGCGGCGAGGCCGTAAGGCAGGCGGTTCGCTTCCGCCACCACCTCGTCCTCCTTCGCGAAGGAGGAGATGGGCGCCAAGGGGCCGAACGGTTCCTCGTTCATGATGCGCGCTTTGAGCGGCACGTCGGTCATCACCGTGGGCTCGAAGAAGAAGCCCTTGTTGCCGCTGCGGCGGCCGCCCGTCTCGATCTTGGCGCCGTTCTTTTCGGCGTCGGCGACGAAGGCCTCCATCGCCTCGACCCGGCGGGCATGCGCCAAAGGCCCCATGCGGGTTTCCTTCTGCAAGCCGTCGCCGACCTTCACCGCCCGCGTCGCGGCGATGAATTTCTCGACGAACGGGCGATAGACGCTCTCCTGCACGAGGAAGCGCGTCGGCGCGATGCAGATCTGCCCGGCGTTGCGGTATTTGTTGGCGGAGAGGATCTTGACTGCGCTGTCGAGATCGGCGTCCTCGAACACGATCGCCGGCGCGTGCCCGCCCAGCTCCATCGTCACGCGCTTCATGTGGCGGCCGGCGAGCTCGGCCAGATGTTTTCCGACCGCGACCGAGCCGGTGAACGACACTTTGCGGATCGTCGGGTGCGGGATGAGATATTCGGAGATTTCCGCCGGCACGCCGAAGACGAGATTGACGACGCCCGCCGGCAGGCCCGCCTCGACGAAGGCGCGCACGAGCCCGATCACCGAGGCCGGCGTGTTCTCGGGCGCCTTCAGAATGATCGAGCAGCCGGCGGCGACCGCGCCCGAGATTTTCCGCACCGCCTGGTTGATCGGGAAATTCCACGGCGTGAAGGCGGCGACCGGCCCCACCGGCTCCTTCACCACGAGCTGCTGCACGCCGTCCGCGCGCGCCGGAATGATGCGGCCATAAGTGCGGCGCGCCTCTTCCGCGAACCAGTCGATGATGTCGCCGCCGGCGAGCGTCTCAAGCCGCGCCTCGAGCAAGGGCTTACCCTGCTCCATCACCATCCATTCGGCGATTTCGTCAGCCTTGGCGCGGACATTGTCGGCGGCCTTGCGCATGAGCTTGTAGCGATCATGCGCCGAGACCTTGCGCCAGGCGGCAAACCCCTTGGCCGCCGCGGCGAGCGCGCGGTCGAGATCGGCGCGGCTCGCATGCGGCACCTGGCCGATCGGCTCGCCGGTGGCGGGATTGAGCACGGGCTCGGACTTGCCGCCCGCCCCCTTCGTCCACTCGCCGTCGATGTGGAGCAGAATCTCGGGATATGCCGCCATGCCTGCCTCCGCCTGCGTTAGTTGCGAGGGTGGTAGCAGAGTTGCCGGAGACGGGATAGGGGCGTGCTATGTTTGCCCCAACAGCATCAAGGAGGCACACGATGGCGCACGGCGCATTCATGTGGAACGAACTGATGACCGCCGATGTCGAGAAGGCGAAATCCTTCTACGGCAAGACGATCGGCTGGACGATGGAGGAAATGAAGATGCCGTCCGGCAGCTATTGGATCGCGAAGGTGGGCGGCACGCCGGTCGCGGGCCTGATGAACATGACCGGCATGGTGCCGCCCGGCACGCCGCCGCACTGGTTCTCCTATATCGAGGTCGACGATGTCGACCGGCGCGCCAAGGACGTGACGGCGAATGGCGGCAAGGTGCATCGCGAACCGTTCGACATTCCCGATGTCGGGCGGATCGCCATCGTCGCCGATGCAACCGGCGCGATGGTCGGCATCATGACGCCGAAGCGCTGAGCCCTATTTCGCCGGCTGGAGCGATGCGAGGCGCTCCTTGGTGCGCGTCTTCTCGACGTCCATGTCGCGCTTGCCGGTCGTGAGGTCGAAGCGGTTGCCATCGATGTCCCAGCCGGCATGCTCGACGAATGGCCGGTCGATCGTCGGGTTCTCCGCGCGTGGATCCTTCGGTGGCAATCCCCGCGCGGTGAGCGCCTCGTAGATCTTCGGCTTCGCGTCCGGCGCGAGCGTGAAGCCCCAGTGATGGATGCCGGCGGGCGCCTTGGCGTTCTTGCGGCTGATCAATGCGACATCGACATAGCCTTCGGTCACCCACACGTCGCCTTGGCTCTCGCCGGTGATCTTGAGGCCGAACACATCGACATAGAACTTCGCGAGCCGCGCGGGATCGTCGGAGAAGATCGCGATGTGCCGGATCGAGGCCGGGCGCGCGCCATCGGCCGTCGTCGTGGTGCCGGGCTGCGCGCGCACCTTGCGCATGCCGGTCGAGAGATCGAAGCGGTTGCCGTCCGGGTCCTTGACCGCGTCCTCGGCATAGGGCCGGTGCGCCTCGGGCGAATCGACATAGGGGCTGTAAACCGTGACGCCGTACTCCTTCATCTTGGCGATGACGCCATCGCGCTCGGATGGCGCGATGGTGAAGCCCCAATGATGGATGCCGGTCTTGCGGTTGTCGCGCCCGCGCCGATGGAGGAGCGCGATGTCCATGGTGCCGTCGGTGACCCAGGCGTTGCCGAGCTCGTCGACGCCGGTCACGCTCGTGCCGAACACCTCGCCATAGAATTTCGCGAGCTGCGCGGGATTGTCCGAGAAAATGGCGATGTGGCGGATTTGTGCGGCCATGGTTTCCTCCTGAACTCTCAGCGTTTCGCGAAGAAGCGGTTGTCCGGACGCGGCAGGCCCAGATTCTCCCTGAGCGTCTTGCCCTCGTATTCGCGGCGGAAGAGGTTTCGGCGCTGCAATTCCGGAATGAGCCGGTCGACGACATCATCGAGCCCCTGCGGCAGATAGGGGATCTGCAAGGTGAAGCCGTCCGACGCGCGCGTCTCGAGCCATTCCTCCATCTGGTCGGCGATCATGCGCGGCGTGCCGAGCATGGCAAGCCCGCCATGGCCGCCCAAACGCTGCGCCAGCTGGCGCACGGTGAAGCCTTCGCGCTTGGCCAGCTCGATCACGCGCTCGCGCCCGCTTTTGGACGCGTTCGATTCCGGGATTTCCGGCAACGGCCCATCGGGATCGAACTTCGACGCATCGGTGCCGAGCGCGATCGAGAGGGTGGCGATGGCGGAGGCGTAATGCACGAGCGAATCGAGCTTCGCGCGCTTGGCCTGCGCGTCCGCGAGCGAATCGCCGACATAGATCATGCAGCCGGGCAGGATCTTCATGTGCTCGGGATCGCGCCCGAACTTCTGCATGCGGCCTTTGACGTCAGCATAAAACGCGCGGCCGACCTCGATGCTGCTTTGCCCGGTGAAGACGGCCTCGGCCGTCTCGGCGGCGAGCTGGCGGCCCGCTTCGCTCGCGCCGGCCTGGACGATGACGGGCCAGCCCTGCACGGGCCGCGCGATGTTCAAGGGCCCGCGCACGTTGAAATACTTGCCCTTGTGGTCGAGCACGTGAAGCCGGTCGGGATCGAAATAGACGCCGTGCTCGACATCGCGGACGAAGGCGTCCTCGGCCCAGCTATCCCAGAGCCCGGTCACGACATCGACGAATTCGCGCGCGCGGGCGTAGCGCTCGCCATGCTCCAAGTGATCCTCGAAGCCGAAATTGCGCGAGGCGTCGGGGTTGGACGTGGTGACGACGTTCCACCCCGCCCGCCCGTTGCTCAAATGGTCAAGCGAGGCAAAGCGCCGCGCGACGTGATAGGGCTCGTCATAGGTGGTGGAGCCGGTCGCCATGAGGCCCAGATGCTTCGTCACCATGGCGAGCGCGGACAAGAGCGTGAAGGGCTCGAACGAAGTCGGCGTCGCGCTGCGCTTCAAGGCATCCATCGGCATGTTCAGGACGGCCAGATGGTCGGCCATGAAGAACCCGTCGATGCGGCCGCGCTCGAGCGTCTCGGCAAAGCGCTTGATGTGCGCGAAATTGAAATTGGCGTCGGCGAAGGCGCCGGGATAGCGCCACGCGGCGGTATGGAGGCTCACCGGCCGCATGAAGGCGGTGAGACGCAGTTGGCGTTGTCCGCTCATGGCTCCATCCTAGCGAAAAACCGGCCCGCGCGCGCCCCGCATTCTCGGGATGGCACCCCGTCGTTTGAAGGGCCGGGGCCGAGTTGCTAGAGAGCCCCGCATGGCCGCTTACCAATACATCTACGTGATGAAGGGCCTCGGCAAGACCTTTCCGGGCGGGCGCGAGGTGCTGAAGGATATCTGGCTGTCGTTCCTGCCGGGCGCGAAGATCGGCGTCCTCGGCCTGAACGGCGCCGGCAAGTCGACGCTCTTGCGCATCATGGCCGGCGCGGAAAAGGATTTTACCGGCGAGGCGTGGGCCGCCGACGGCGTCAAGGTCGGCTACCTGGCGCAGGAGCCGGCGCTCGATCCAAAGAAGGACGTGGCCGGCAACGTCACCGAGGGGCTGGCCGAGATCAAGGCGCTGCTCGAGCGTTTCGAGGCGGTGAGTGCGAAGTTCGGCGAGCCGCTCGGCGACGACGAGATGACTGCGCTCATCACCGAGCAGGGCGATCTGCAGGAGAAGATCGAGGCCGCCAACGGCTGGGAGCTCGACCGCACGGTCGAGATCGCGATGGATGCGCTGCGTTGTCCGCCGGGCGATGCGGACGTGGCATCGCTCTCGGGCGGCGAGCGGCGCCGCGTCGCGCTCTGCCGCCTGTTGCTGCAACGGCCCGACCTCTTGCTGCTCGACGAGCCGACCAATCACCTCGATGCCGAATTGGTCGCGTGGCTGCAACGCTTTCTCGCCGATTATCCCGGCACGGTCGTGACCGTGACGCACGATCGCTATTTCCTCGACGAGGTGGCGGGCTGGATCCTCGAGCTCGATCGCGGCCACGGCATCCCGTACGAGGGCAACTATTCCGGCTGGCTCGAGCAGAAGCAGAAGCGGCTCGAGCAGGAGGGAAAGCAGGAGGCGGCGCGCCAGCGCACCTTGGAGCGCGAGCTCGAATGGGTGCGCGAGAGCCCGCGCGCGCGCCAGGCGAAGAGCAAGGCCCGCATCACGGCCTACGAGACGCTGGTCTCGCAAAGCCGCGAGACGGCGCCCGAGAACGCGCAGATCGTGCTGCCGCCGGGGCCGCGCCTGGGCGATCTCGTGATCGAGGCGAACCACATCGCCAAGGCCTATGGCGAGCAGCTTCTGATCGAGAACCTGTCGTTCCGGCTGCCGCCCGGCGGCATCGTCGGCGTGATCGGCGCCAACGGCGCCGGCAAGACCACGCTCTTCCGCATGATCACCGGCGCGGAAGCGCCCGACCGCGGTACGATCCGCCTTGGCGACACGGTGAAGCTCGGCTATGTCGATCAGTCGCGCGACACGCTCGCCGCGGCCAAGACCGTGTTCGAGGAAATTTCCGGCGGGCAGGACGAGATCGACCTGACGCGGCGCAAGATGCCGAGCCGCGCCTATTGCTCGCTCTTCAATTTCCGCGGCTCCGATCAGCAGAAGAAGGTGGGTCAGCTCTCGGGCGGCGAGCGGAACCGCGTCCACCTTGCCAAGATGCTCAAGACCGGCGCCAACGTCATCCTGCTCGACGAGCCGACCAACGATCTCGACGTCGATACGCTACGCGCGCTCGAGGAGGCGCTGTTGGATTTTCCCGGCTGCGCCGTCGTCATCTCGCACGACCGCTGGTTCTTGGACCGCATCGCGACGCACATCCTCGCCTTCGAAGGAATGAGCGCGGTCGAATGGTTCGAAGGGAACCACGCCGACTACGAGGCCGACCGCAAGCGCCGCCTCGGCGCGGAGGCGGAGCGGCCGCACCGCATCCGCTACAAGCCGCTGACGCGCGCCTGAGCCAAGGGGAACCAAACCGGCGGTTGCGCGTTGGTGGCGCGGGGGAGAAAGCGCAGTGGGGCGCCCATGATCCTCGCACTCGACCAGCTCGCCGCCGAGGCGGACGACGAATTCCTGGACGGCGACACCCTCTTGCTCATCGACGATGACGACGAGGCTTTTGCGGAGCTCGACAGAGCGAGCGTGGGGACGCCCGAGATCGCGCTCGGCTGATCCTTGCGGATCAGTGCGTTCCGGCGTCGGCGGTGCCGGCGAGGCCGAGCCGCTCGGCAAAGACGCGGTTCAATGACGCGACCGTGCCGCCGTTCCTCTGGATCACCGAGGCGACCTCTTCGCGTTCGGTCAACGCCATGCTCACGCCCTCGACGTTGATATCCAGGATCTTGTAGGCGCCGTCGTGCTGCGCGACGCGCCAGTCGAGCTTCACCGGCGGCGCTCCCGAGGCGGGACTGACGATCTCGGTCGTCACCACCGATGCCTGGCCTTCGTCGCGCGCGCCGGTCACCTTCACCTGCTCGCCGGAATAGCCCTTGAAGCGCGAGGCATAGGTCTGCACCACCCAGCGCTGGAACAACTGCGCAAAAGATTGGCGGTCGTTGTCGCTGGCGCTGATCCAGTAGCGGCCCAGCACGTAGCGGGCGATCTTCGGCATGTCGAAGCCGCGTTGGAGCAGCGCCTCGAAGCGCTGCTGCCGGCCCTGGTCGGAGAGGCTCCCGTCCTTGATGACGACGAGCGCGTCGGAGACGAGGCCGCCGACGAAGGTGGCAGGGGTCTGCGGCTCATCCGCCCGGGCGACCCCGAGCCCGGCCAAGAGAACGGCAACGATCACCAAATTGCGCATGAAAACCCCCGCGCAGCAGATTTTCGCCGTTCTATCAAAACTTTGCCCGTTCGGGTAGGCGTCCGTCTGGTTATCCCCGTAATTCACAGGCCGGTTAACCATCGGCGTCAATCCGGGCGAGCGCGATTCTCCGAATTATCCCGGGCCGGAGCGTGGGCCGGCGGTCGCGCCGTCCGACTGAGGTCATCCTCCGAATTCTGGCTTGCACAATGATATGCAGATATGTTTATATCCATAGGTCGATAAATTGCCCGCGGGAAGAGAACCGTCATGGACCAGCTTTTGGCCGCCTTGCGCGCCGCCGCCGAGCCGACCCGGCTCCGGCTTCTGGCGCTCTGCGCCGAGGGCGAGCTGACGGTGAGCGAGCTGACCGACATCCTGGGCCAAAGTCAGCCGCGCGTGTCGCGCCACCTCAAATTGCTGTGCGAGGCGGGGCTGCTCGACCGGTTCCGCGAGGCCAATTGGGTGTTCTATCGCCTCGCGCGCGGCGGCGATCGCGGCGCCGCCGAGCGGCTCATCGGCATGGTGCCGGCCGAGGATCCGGTCGTGGCGCTCGACCGCGAGCGGCTCGACCAGGTGAAGCGCCAGCGCGCGGCCGCGGCCGAGACCTATTTCCGGACCCATGCGCAAGACTGGGACCACATCCGCTCGCTCCATATCGACGAGCGCGACGTCGAGGCGGCGCTCGTCGAGCTCCTGGCCGACGAGCCGATCGACGATCTTCTCGACATCGGCACCGGCACGGGGCGCGTGCTCGAAGTGATGGCGCCGCGCGTCGAGCGCGCGCTCGGGGTCGATCTGTCGCGCGAGATGCTGGCCGTGGCGCGCGTCAATCTCGAGCGCGCCGGCGCGCGCAACTGCGCCATCCGCCAGGGCGACATGTACCAGCTCCCGGCGCCGGGCGCGTCGTTCGACGCGGTCGTGATCCACCAGGTGCTGCATTATTCCGAGCAGCCGGGCCGCGCCATCGCCGAGGCCGCGCGCGTGCTGCGCCCAGGCGGGCGCCTCGTCGTCGCCGATTTCGCGCCGCACGAGCTCGAATTCCTGCGCACCGAGCACGCGCATCGCCGCCTCGGCTTCGCCGACGGAGAGATCATGGAGTTCTGCCGCGAGGCGGGGCTCGAGCCGCAGGCTCCCGTGCATCTGCCGGGCCAGGATTTGACCGTCGTGATGTGGCTCGCACGCAAGGATGGCGCCACGCGCCAAACCAAGCCGGCGCACGCGCGCGAGGTCGCGCGATGAGAGCCGCACTCCTCGCCGCCGATCCGCTCGCCGCGCCCGGCGGCCAGAAGCCGCTCGTCTCGTTCGAGTTCTTCCCGCCCAAGACGGCGGAGATGGAAGCGCGCTTGTGGCAGACGGTGCAGCGGCTCGCGCCGCTCGGGCCCCGCTTCGTTTCGGTGACCTATGGCGCCGGCGGTTCGACGCGCGAGCGGACGCACGCGACGGTGAAGCGCATCCGCGAGGAGACGCGGCTCGAACCGGCGGCGCATTTGACCTGCGTGGGCGCGTCGCGCGCCGAGATCGACGAGGTCGCACAGATTTATTGGGATGCCGGCATCCGCCACCTCGTGGCGCTGCGCGGCGACGCACCCGCGGGCGAACGCTATGCCGCGCATCCCGAGGGCTATGCCTATGCCGCCGATCTCGTCGCCGGATTGCTGCGGCGGGCGCCGTTCGAGGTGAGTGTCGCGGCCTATCCCGAAATCCATCCCGAAGCGAGGAGCGCCGCCGCCGATCTCGCGAATTTGAAGCGCAAGATCGATGCGGGCGCCTCGCGCGCCATCACGCAGCTGTTCTTCGATCCCGAGACTTTCCTGCGCTTCCGCGACCGCGCGCAGGATGCCGGGATCACCGTGCCGATCGTGCCCGGCATCCTGCCGGTGACGAATTTCGCGCAAGTTCAGAAATTCGCAGCCGCGTGCGGCGCGAGCCTGCCGGCCTATATGACGCGGCTCTTCGACGGGCTCGACGACGATCCCGAGACGCGGCGCCTCGTCGCCGCCTCGATCGCCGCCGAGCAATGCCGCCGGCTTCAGGCCGAGGGCGTGCACGAATTCCACTTCTACACGCTGAACCGCGCCGAGCTGATCGTCGCCATCTGCCGCATGATCGGCCTTTACGCCACGGCCGAGACGCAGGTTGGCTGAGATGGCGCATATCCTCGATCTTTTGGCCGAGCGCGTCCTCCTGTGCGATGGCGCCATGGGCACCGAGGTGCAGGCGCGCGCGCTCGACATCGAGCGCGATTTCCGCGGCTGCGAGAATTTCACCGATGTGCTGTGCCTCACCCGGCCCGACGTGGTCCGCGACATTCACCTCGGCCACCTGCGCGCCGGCGCCGACGCGGTCGAGACCAACAGCTTCGGCGGCTCGCCCATCACGTTGGGCGAAGCAGGGCTCGGCGCGGAAGCGCTTCTCCTCAACCGCCGCGCCGCCGAGATCGCGCGCGAGGCGGTGGCCGAGCTCGCCCATGACGGGCGGCCGCGCTTCGTCATCGGCGCGGTCGGTCCCGGGACCCGGCTGCCGAGCTTGGGCCACATCGAATACGCGCCGCTCGAGGATGCGCTGGCGCTGCAATGCCAGGGCCTCGTCGAAGGCGGCGCCGATGCCATCCTGATCGAGACCTGCCAGGACCCGCTCCAGATCAAGGCGGCGGTCAACGGCGCCAAGCGCGCACGCCACGGCAAGGACATCCCGATCTTCGTGCAGGTGACGGTCGAGACGACCGGCACGCTCCTGGTCGGCGCCGACATCGCCGCGGCGGCGACCGTGGTCGATGCCTTGGACGTGCCGCTCATCGGCATCAACTGCGCGACCGGCCCCAAGGAAATGACCGAGCATGTGCGCTGGCTTTCCGAGAACTGGCCGCGGCTCATCTCGGTGCAGCCCAATGCCGGCCTGCCCGAGCTGCACGAAGGGCATGCGCACTATCCGCTCTCGCCGGACGAGCTGGCGGCCTGGCAGGAGCGCTTCGTCGGCGAGTTCGGCGTCAACCTGATCGGCGGCTGCTGCGGCTCGACCGCGCAGCATATCGCCGCGCTCGACCGCATGCTGCGGCGCCTCGCCTCGGGCGGCGACCGGCCGCGGCCCAAATCACGCAAAAGCGCCTGGGTCCCGGGCCTCGCCTCGCTCTTCGCGCACGTGCCGTTGCGGCAGGAGAACGCCTATCTCTCGATCGGCGAGCGCTGCAACGCCAACGGTTCGAAGCGTTTCCGCGAGATGCAGGAAAAGGGCGACTGGGACGGCGTGGTCGCCATGGCGCGCGAGCAGGCGGGCGAAGGCTCGCATGCCTTGGACCTGTGCACCGCCTTCGTCGGGCGCGACGAAAGCGCCGACATGAGCGCGGCGATGAAGCATCTGCGCGGCTCGATCCAGGCGCCCCTCGTCATCGATTCGACCGAGCTCAACGTGCTCGAGGCGGCGCTCCAGCTCTATGGCGGCAAGCCGGTCATCAACTCGATCCATTTCGAGGACGGCGAGGGCAGCGCCGGCAAGCGCATGGAACTCGCGCGCCGCTTCGGCGCCGCCGTGATCGCGCTCACGATCGACGAGCAGGGCATGGCGAAGGATGCCGCCGAGAAGCTCAGGATCGCGCGCAGGCTCCACGATTTCGCGTGCGGCACATACGGGCTTCCGGCTTGCGACCTGCTGATCGATCCGCTGACCTTCACGATCTGCACCGGCAACGACGACGACCGCAAGCTCGGTGTCGAGACGCTCGACGGCATCGAAGCGGTCGCGCGCGAGCTGCCGGACTGCCAGATCGTTCTCGGGCTCAGCAACATCTCGTTCGGGCTTTCGCCCGCGGCGAGGAGCGTGCTCAACTCGGTCTATCTCGACCATGCGGTGCGGCGCGGCATGCATGGCGCGATCATCCATGTTTCGAAGATCGTGCCGCTCCACAAGATTCCCGAGCGCGAAGTGAAGGCGGCGGAAGATTTGATCTTCGACCGGCGGCGGCCGGGCTTCGACCCGCTCGAGGCCTATATCGCCCTTTTCGGCGACCGCAAGGAGGCGAAATGCGCCGGCAAGAAGCGCGCGGAAGCAGTCGAGGAGCGCTTGAAGCAGCGCATCGTCGATGGCGAGCGGCCCGGCCTCGAGGACGACCTGAAGCTCGCGCTCGAGACCTACGAGCCGCTGCACATCATCAACACCTTTCTGCTCGACGGCATGAAGGTGGTAGGCGATCTCTTCGGCGCGGGAAAGATGCAGCTTCCCTTCGTGCTGCGCTCGGCCGAGGTGATGAAGGCGGCAGCCTCGTTCCTCGAGCCCTTCATGGAAAAGGCCGAAGGCCCGAAGCGCGGCAAGATCGTGCTCGCGACCGTCAAGGGCGACGTCCACGACATCGGCAAGAATCTCGTCGACATCATCCTGACCAACAACGGCTACGAGGTCGTCAACCTGGGCATCAAGCAGCCGCTCGGCAACATCCTGGAAGCCGCGCAAAAGCATGCGGCCGACGCGATCGGCATGTCCGGGCTCCTCGTCAAATCGGCTGCGGTGATGCGCGAGAACCTCGCAGAGATGGCGCGCCAGGGGATAACGACGCCGGTGCTGCTCGGCGGCGCGGCGCTGACGCGGCGCTATGTCGAGGAGGAGTGCGGGGAGGCCTATGGCGCGGGCGCGGTCGCCTATGCGCGCGACGCGTTCGACGGGCTCGCTCTCATGGACCAGGTCGCAACCAAGTCGTTCGCCGAGACTGCGCACGCCGCGCGGCAGGCGCGAAAGGCGAAGCCGCAGAACCACGCGCGCAAGCTGGGCCGCGCGTGCGACGCGGCGCCGGCGCCGCTCAGGCCCATTGATCTGGAGGAATCGCGCCTGCGCCGCGCCGAGCTGTCGCGCGGGCTTGCCGTGCCGGCGCCGCCGTTCTGGGGCACGCGCGCCATCGACGACATCCCGGTGCGCGCGCTTCTTCCTTATCTCAACGAGCGCATGCTCTATCAATTCCATTGGGGCTACCGGAAGGACGGGCGCTCGCTCGCCGATTACCGCCTCTGGGCGAGGAAGGAATTGCGGCCCATTCTCGACACCCTTCTCGACCGCGTCATCGAAGAGGACATTCTGCAGCCGCAGGCCGTCTATGGCTTTTTCCCGTGCGCCGCCGAGGGCAACGACGTGATCCTCTATGGCGAGGACGGCAAGAAGGTCGCGCGCTTCGGCTTCCCGCGCCAGGCCAAGGACGGCGGCCTGTGCATCGCCGATTTCTTCCGCGACGTCTCCGACAATACGCGCGACGTGATCGGCATCCAGGCGGTGACGATCGGGCAGAAAGCGTCCGACACGGCGCGGCAATGGTTCGCGCAAGACCGCTATCAGGATTACCTCTATCTGCATGGACTCGGCGTCGAGATGGCCGAAGCGCTGGCCGAGCTGATCCACGCGAAGATCCGCGGCGAATTGGGCTTCGCCGACGACGGCGGGCCCGACGAGGAAGCCTTGTCGCGCCAGGACTATCGCGGCAGCCGCTATTCCTTTGGCTATCCCGCCTGCCCGAACCTTGCCGACCAGCGGCCGCTTCTGGAGCTGCTCGGCGCCGAGCGCATCGGCCTCACGATCAGCGACGAGGATCAGCTCGAGCCCGAGCAATCGACCTCGGCGATCGTCGTCATCCACCCGCAGGCAAAGTACTTCTCGGTCTAGCGGCCAGGCGCCGGTAGATCGGCTTCGAGAATGCCGGCAGCACGAAGATCGGCAGCTGCACCACGGCGAAGAACAAGAGCAGCTCGCTCGCCTTTCCGGACGGGAGGTTCGCCCACACAAGCGCGATATTGTGGCTGCCGCCGATCAAGCCGGCGGTGAGTGCCGCGCCGCGCTCGAGGCGCAGGAAGATCAGAAAGCTCACCCCTTGCAGGATGGCGCTCGCCGTGGTCGCAGAGGCGGCGTAAAGCAGCACGCGTGCCGGATCGGCGGCAAGCATCCCCGCCATGCCGTCCATCACCGCGACGCAAAAGAGCAGCAGCAGCACCACGTTGAGGCCCGCGACGGCATCGGCGTTTGCGGTGATGCGTGGGGCGCCGAGAAGCATCCGTGCGAGCCCCGCAAGCGCCGCCGCGCTCAGCACGAAGAGCGCGAGATTGAGCGTCAGATGCAGAATCGAGATGTCGAGCGGCAATCCTATAAGACCGAGCACGAGGGGCGGAAGCGACACCGGCGTCAGGAACGTACCCAGCGCCCAGACCAGAAGCGCCAAGGCCGGGTCGAGCCCCAGCAGTGCGGCGATCGCCGGAACCGAGATGAGCGGCGGCGACGCCGCCCAGAGAACGAGCGCATCGGCAAGCGGCGGCGGCGCTGGCAGGACGTGCAGGAAAGCCGCCACGGCGATCGGCGCACCGAGCATTGTCCATGCGATCACCAGCACGAGCCGCACTGGCTTGCGCAGGTGCGCCGCGAGCGCGCGCCAGTCGAGCCCGATCATGGTCGACGCGGTCAGCAGGAAGACGAAGGTCGAAAGCAACGGCCGCAGCAGAGCGGCCAAGGGCGGCACGGCGATGCCGACGAAGAATCCCGCCGCGAGCAGCACGGTGCCGCGGCGCCCGCAGAAGGCGAGGAAGCCGATCACCACGTGACGACGATCTTGCCGAAATGGCGGCCGGTCTCGATCGCCGCCACGGCCGCGCCCGCCTCCTCGAAGCGCCAGCTCCGTTCGTCGATCGCCGGACGGATGCGATGCAGCTCGAGCGCGCGCACCATCGCCTCGAACGCGTCGCGCGGACCGAGCGTGATGCCGTCGAGGCGCAGGCTTTGCGTCACGACGCGGCCGAGATCGAGCGTGGCCTCGGCGCCCGCGAGCACGCCGATCAGCGCCACCATGCCGCCGATGCGCACCGCGCGCAGCGATTGCGCCAGCGTCCCGGCGCCGCCCACCTCGATGACGAGATCGGCGCCTTCGGGCGCGATGCGGCGCACGGCGCGGCTCCATTCCGGCTCGGCGCGATAGTCGATCACGTGATCGGCGCCCAGTTTTTCCGCCCGCGCGCGCTTCTCGGCGCTGCCCGAGGTGAGGATCGTGGTGGCGCCCAAGGCGCGCGCGAACTGGAGCGCGAAGAGCGAGACCCCGCCCGTCCCCTGCGTCACCATCACCTCGCCGGGCTTGAGGCGCGCGGCGGCGAGCGCGCTCCACGCCGTCACTGCGGCGCACGGAAGGCACGCCGCCTCTTCGGCGCTGTAGAAGGACGGCGCCGCGACGAGGTCCGCCTCGCGCACCGCCATCAGCTCGCGCATGACGCCGTCGCGCGGGCCGCCCAGGAGCGCCTCGCGATGCTCCTGGCGCAACGGGCCGGCATGCCAGCCCGGCATGATGATGGGGCAGACGAGATCGCCCTCGGCAAAGCGCGTCACGCCCGCGCCCACCGCCGCGACGCGGCCCGCCCCGTCCGACAGCGGAATGAGCGGCAGAGTGCCGGAAAGCCGGCCATAGCCGCGTTTCAGCACGACGGCGTCGCGGTAATTGACCGATGCGGCCGCCATGCGCAGCACGACCTCGCCCGGCCCCGGCACGGGATCGGGCCGCGCACCCTCGCGCACATTGGCGAGGCCCCAGTCGGTCAATTCCATCACCCGCATGTCGGCCCTCCGCGCCAACCGTTATACCGTGCCCACGAGTCTGCCCACGACCCTATTGAACCCGGCCCGCCGGGAATGAGACTGTCATGGCCGAAGGACGAGGAAACCGCCATGCCGGACGAGGGACCTAAATGAGCTTCACGTCGCGCCAATTCCGCGACGCCCTCGGGCTCTTCCCGACCGGCATCGCCGTCGTCACCGCCGGGCTCGAGGACGGCAGCGTCGGCGGCCTCACCGTCAATTCCTTCACCTCGCTGTCGCTCGACCCGCCCCTGCTGCTGGTGGCGCTCGCGCGCACGATCTCGAGCCTTTCGATTTTCGAGCGCGCGCCGCATTTCGCCGTGAGCATCCTGCGCGAAGACCAGCGCCATGTCTCGGCCGCCTTCGCCAAGAGCGACCT
Source organism: uncultured Alphaproteobacteria bacterium (assembly GCA_963729295.1). Lineage (GTDB taxonomy): Bacteria > Pseudomonadota > Alphaproteobacteria > ATCC43930 > CGMCC-115725 > DATJLY01. The sequence goes on along the minus strand of CAVSNJ010000004.1, from coordinate 65,587 downwards.
CGCGAAATGGAACGGCGGCCACCACCGCAGCGGCGAGCGCGCGCCCATCATCCACCCCAATCTCGCCGCGTTCGAATGCGAGGTCCATGCGCGCCACGAAGGCGGCGACCACGTCATTCTCGTGGGCAAGGTACTGTCGCTCGAGGCGGGTGGCGGCGGTAGCGGCGGCGTGCGGCCGCTGCTTTATTATCGCGGGCAGTATTGCGAGCTTTCCGAGGACGCGGAGCCCACGCCGTTCCGGCTCGAAGGCTGGTAGCGGGAGCGCCACGGACGCTCGACGGGCTTGGCGCGCGAGCCCCGCTTACGGCGTGACGCCGGCGCCGGCGCGCTGCTCGGCCGGCTTCTCCTCCAGCACCAGATTGTGCGCCGTGTTGACGAGCGCGATGTGCGAGAAGGCTTGCGGGAAATTGCCGAGGAGCCGGCGCGATTGCGGATCGTACTCCTCGGACAGCAGGCCCACGTCGTTCGCGAGCCCGGCAATGCGGTCGAACATCGCCTGCGCCTCGGCGCGCCGGCCGAGAACGATGTAATTGTCGGCAAGCCACAGGCTGCAGGCGATGAACACGCCCTCGCCCGACGGTAGCCCGTCGGGACTGCGCTCGGTGTCGTAGCGCATGACCATGCCGTCATACATCAGGTGCTTCTCGACCGCCGCCACCGTGCCGCGGATGCGCGGATCGGCGGGCGGCAGAAAGCCCACGAGCGGAATGAGCAGGAGGCTCGCGTCCAAGTGGTCGCTGCCGTAATACTGCGTGAACGAGCCAAGCGTCGGACTGAAGCCGTTGCGCAGCACCTCGTCGTGGATCTCGTCGCGCAGCTTCCGCCAGCGCGCGACCGGGCCTTCAAGGCCGCTGCGTTCGACCGCCTGGACGGCACGGTCGAACGCGACCCATGCCATCACCTTCGAATAGGTGAACTGGCGGCGGCCGTTACGCACTTCCCAGATGCCTTCATCGGGCTCGCGCCAGATCGTCTCGAGGTGATCGAGGAGCGCGCGCTGCAACGCCCAGCCGACCTCGTCGGGCGGCAGATGCTCGGACGCGCGGGCGATGTGGAGCGCATCCATCACCTCGCCATAGACGTCGAGCTGAAGCTGCTCGTGCGCGGCATTGCCGACGCGCACCGGGCGCGAGCCTTCATATCCCTTGAGCCACGGCAGCTCGAACTCGGAGAGACGCCGCTCGCCGCGGATGCCGTACATGATCTGCATCTGCGCGGCGCTGCCGGCGACGGCGCGCAGGAGCCAGTCGCGCCAGCTCGCCGCCTCGTCGTGATAGCCGCCGTTCATCAGCGCGAGCAGCGTGAAGGTCGCGTCGCGCAGCCAGCAGAAGCGATAATCCCAGTTGCGCGCGCCGCCGAGCGCCTCGGGAAGCGAGGTCGTGGGCGCGGCGACGATCGCGCCGGTGGGCGCGTCGGTGAGCGCCTTCAGGGTGATGAGCGAGCGGCGCACGAGCGGCGTCGAAAGGCCGGCATCCTTGCAGCGGCCGGTCCATCGGCGCCAGAATTTCTCGGTGTCGGCGAGTGCGGCCATCGCATCGATCGCCCGCGGCGGCCGCAGATGCGAGGGACCGTAGGTCAGCACGAAGGGCACGCGCTCGCCCTTGGCGACGGCGAAGGTGCCGACCGTCTTCAGCCCCTCGCCGCGCAGCTCGATCGGGGTGCGCAACACCGTCATGTCGGGCCCGGCGATGGCCTTCAACGCGCCGTCCTCGATGCGCCGCACCCACGGCACGATGCTGCCATAATCGAAGCGCAAGATCAGCTCGGTGCGCAGCTCGACCGTGCCGCGCCGTCCTTCGACGATGCGCACGACGTCCGAGGCGTGGCCGCGCGGCGGCATGAAGTCGATGACGGCGACAACGCCGTCCGCCGTCTCGAACTCGGTCTCGAGGATGAGCGTGTCGGGGCGATAACGGCGGCTCGAGCGCGCAGGCCCCTGCGGCGCGATGAGCCAGCGGCCGTTCTCCTCGTCGCCGAGGAGTGCCGCAAAGCACGCGCCGCTGTCGAAGCTCGGCCAGCACAGCCAGTCGATCGAGCCGTCGCGCGAAACGAGCGCCGCCGTCTGGCAATCGCCGATGAGGGCGTAATCCTCGAGCGGGCGGCTCATGCCGGCAGCCCGAAATCGATAATTCACGTCGTCCGGCTTGCGTACGAGCGCTTCGGCGAAGCGGTCGAGCGGCACGCGCCGTGCCATAGTCGCCGCGCACGATCTCGAGAATCGGTGCCGCACACGCCGACGCCGAGCGCCCGCACCAGCAGCGCGCCGTCGCTCGCCGCCGGCTCCGCCACGTCGGTGATTGCGGCCGAGCCGGCCCGGCCGGGCAGAACGGTGAGCGCGCGCATAGAACGGAAACGGTATTCGCGCCCGATCGTGCCGGCGGTGCGAGCGCGCGCGGAGCCGGAACGCTCGGCGGCGCCGGGCGTTTACTCCCGCGCGCAGCAGGCCAGGCGCACGGCATGACCGCCCTCAATCCGCACTACGACGACACCTACTACGCCGCGTGGGCAAAGACAGGCGATTTCGCGGCGGCGGCCAATCTCCCGAAATTCGCGCGCTTCATCGAACCGCATCATGTGGTGGCGGATTTCGGCTGCGCCGGCGGCCGCATGCTGATGAACATCGAATGCCGACGGCGCGTCGGCGTCGAGATCAATCCGGTCGCGGCGGCCGAGGCGCGCGCGCACGGGATCGAGGTACTCGCCTCGGTCGAGGAGCTCGCGCCCGACAGCATCGACGTTTTCGTGTCGGACAACGCGCTCGAGCATGTCGATCTGCCGCTCGAGGTGCTGCGCGGCGTCCTTCGCGCGCTACGGCCGGGCGGGCTTGCCGTGTTCGTCGTGCCGTGCGAGCAGATCCTTATGCGCTATCGCGAGGACGATTTCGACCAGCATCTCCATTCGTGGTCGCCGGGCGCGCTCGGCAATCTGTTCAAGCGCGCGGGCTTCACCGTCGTCGAATCGCGACCCTACGTCCATCGCTGGCCGCCCGGATACGTGGCGCTGCAAAAGCTTCTGGGCTGGCGGCTTTGGCATGTCGCCGCGCACATCTATGGCGGCCTCCATTGGCGGCTCATTCAAGTGCGGACGGTCGGCCGGAAGATGTGAGCCCGCCTATTTCGGGCGCCAGGTGAAGACCGAGGAGACGGCGTAGTTCCAAACGACGCCGACGAGCGCGCCGGCGAGCCCGGCGAGCCACCACGAGTAATGTTTCTCGAACGCGACCGAGGCGACGCCGACGCCAGCGACCGCGCCAAAGGCGCAGATGGCGTAGAACGACACGAGGCCCGTGAAGAAGCGATAGCCGCGCAAGCGCTTGTCGCGATAGGTGAAGAGGTTGTTGAGCGCGAAGTTGCTGGTCATGGCGGCGATGGTGGCGATCGTCTGCGCGACGGGGAACGGCGCCGCGATCAGCAGGAGGCGCAGCATCAAAAGATTGACGACGATGCCCGAGCTGCCGACGGCGCCGAAGAGGACGAAGCGGACCGGCACGTAGCGGCCGAACAGCTTGTCCAGCAGGAGCATCAGGTATTCCCATACGACGAGCGTATCGAGCTTGCTTTCGCCGTGGATGCGCTGGCGGAAGCGGTAGGGCAGCTCCTTGAAGCGGAACTGGCTCGGCGTCGAGGCGAAGAGGTCGAGAAGAATCTTGAAGCCCTGGCCCGAGAGGCCCCGCACGGCGCCGTCGAACGCGGCGCGGCGGATCACGAAGAAGCCGCTCATCGGATCGCTGAGCTCGGCCGAGACGACGAGGCGGGCAAGCCGCGTCGCGACGCCGCTGATGCGGACACGCTCCTTGTCCCATTCGCCGACCGTGCCGCCCTCGGCGTAGCGCGAGCCGACGACGATATCGAGGTCCTCGGCCTTGGCAGCCGCGAGCATGCGCGGCAACAGGGTCTCGTCGTGCTGCATGTCGGCGTCGATCACGGCGACGTAGGGCGCGCTCGTCGACAGGATGCCCTCGATCACCGCGGTCGAGAGGCCGCGCCGCCCGATCCGGTGCAGGCAGCGGATATGCGGGTCGCGCCGTGCCAGGTCGCGCACCGCGGCGGCCGTGCCGTCCGGCGAATCGTCGTCGACATAGACCACTTCCCAGGCGATCCCGGCGAGGCAGGCGCCGAGCCGCTCGACCAGCGGCTCGACATTGTCGCGCTCGTTGAAACTCGGCACGATCACGGCGAGCTCGACCGCGGCCGTTTCGGTCCCGGGCGAACCCGGCGCTATCAGGACGTCGGACACTCAGCCCTTCTTTCCGGCAAGCCGGTCGCGCCGCACGATGGCGCGCACGTGGCGGCCCTTCATGACGAGCTTGTCGCCCTGATGCGCCTCGACCTCGAAAGTGATGCGGCGGCCCTCGGCCGCGGCGATCTTGGCGTTGGCGACGATCGGGCTGCCGAGAAATGCCGCGGCCAAGTGATCGACCTCGACGCGCGTCCCGACCGAAACCTCGCCCTCCTCGACGAAGGGCAGGATGGCGCGGTGGCTCGTCTGCTCGAGAAAGCCGATGAGAGCCGGCGTGCTCACGACCTCGTTATTGCCGACGACCGAGGCGGTGTGCCGCTCCTCCGGGGTGAATTCGAGCGTGTTCGCCCGTCCAAGCGGGATGTCCTTCATCGCGGTCCGCCCCACGCCGTTTCGCGCGCCTTGCTATGCCCTGACCGCGCGCGGGGCGCAAGCCTTACCGTTCCCGGCGCGTCATTTCCGCCAGGAGCTTGGTCGCTTCGTCCTTGTCGATGAGGCTCGCGGCGCCGCACCAGGCGCAGGTGAAGAAATTGTTCTCCTGGACCCAGCGCACCGGTTTCGGCGTCTGGCGCTTGCAACGGGGGCAGGAGAGCGGCAGGGTTTCGTCCGGTTCCATCATCCGCAAACCGAGATGGCACGAACGCAGGCGTGAACGGCGCGAGGCCAGCGAAGTTCATTGCCATGGCAAGACCGAAGCCGCCACAATCCGCCGCCATGATCAGGGTGACGCGCGACATCGCGCTCGACGAACGCGCGATCGAGGAGCATTTCATCCGCGCCTCGGGCCCGGGCGGCCAGAACGTCAACAAGGTCGCGACCGCGGTGCAGCTCCGCTTCGCCATGAACCAGGCGGACCTGCCCGACGCGGTGCGCGCGCGCCTTAAAAAGCTGGGTGGGCGGCGGGTGACGCAGGAGAGCGTCCTGGTCATCACGGCGGCGCGCTTTCGCTCGCAAGAGCGCAACCGGGCCGATGCACTCGAGCGACTCGTAACATTGGTGCGGCGCGCGGCCGAGCCGGTCGCGGCGCGCCGGCCGACGAAGCCGACCAAGGCCGCGGCCGCACGCCGCCGCCGGGACAAGGTGCTGCACGCCCGGCTGAAGCGGCTCCGCGCCGGATTGCGCGGCGATTTGGAATAACGCGCCCCGCCCTTCCGCACGGCGCCGGGCGCGGCTAGGATGGAGGCGTGGCAGGCGCGCTGCGCCGCACCTCCGATCCGAGGGAGTGCCCTATGTCGACCACGAGCGATTGGGAAATCCCGGCCCACGCCCAGCCGAAGCAAGAGGACTGGACGTTCGATCTCGAGCGCACGCTCAATCCGGTGCTGACGCTCCGGGCGGCGATTCCGGCCGATGCCTTCACCGCCGGCACGCTCGGCACCGAGCGCGGCGGCAACGCCGTCGTGATCCGCGCCGACGGGCTCGTGCTGACGATCGGCTATCTCATCACCGAAGCCGACACGATCTGGCTCAATACGAATGACGGGCGCGCCGTGCCGGGGCACGTGCTGGCCTACGACCAGGAGACCGGGTTCGGCCTCGTCCAGGCGCTCGGCAAGCTCAACATCCCGCCGCTGCCCTTGGGCCGCTCGGGGCGCGTGCGCGTCGGCGACCGCGCCATCGTCGCCGGCGGCGGCGGCCGCCAGCACGCCGTCACGGTGCGCATCGCGGCCAAGCAGGAATTCGCCGGCTACTGGGAATATCTCCTCGACGAGGCGATCTTCACGAGCCCGGCGCACCCCAATTGGGGCGGCGCCGCGCTCATCGTCAGCGACGGCACGCTCGCCGGGATCGGCTCGCTCCATCTCCAGCAGGCGCGCGAGCACGGGCCGCCCGAGCATTTGAACATGATCGTGCCGATCGATCTCCTGCCGCCGATTCTCGACGACCTGACGAAGATCGGCCGGCCCGGCCATCCGCCGCGGCCGTGGCTCGGCCTCTATGCCACCGAGGTCGAGGACAAGGTCGTGGTGGCGGGGCTCTCCAACACCGGCCCAGCCAAGCGCGCCGGCCTCAAGATGGGCGACATCCTGCTCGCCGTGGGCGGCGACGAGATCAAGGACCTGGCCTCGCTTTATCGCGGCATCTGGCGCGCGGGCTCGGCCGGGGCGAAGGTGCAGATGCTCGTCTATCGCGACGGGCGCACCATCGACCTCGACGTCAAGTCGGCCGACCGCAGCAGTTTCTTGAAAAGCCCAAGCCTGCACTGAGACAGCGGGGATCGATCAGGCCGTCTGCGCCGGCGCGGCGGCGGGATCGGCCTTGTCGCCGAAGATCGCGCCGTTCGAGGCCGCGTCGGCGAGATTGGCGCCATTCAAATCGGCGCGCGTCAGATCGGCATTGTCGAGATTCGTGCGCGACAGATCGGCGCCCGCGAGCTTCGCGTGGTTGAGCCGCGCGCCATCGAGATTGGCGCCGCCCAATTTCGCGCCCTCGAGATTGGCGGGATAGTCGAACTTGCCATTGCCGACGTTGTCGAGCGGCGAGAGATTGGCGCGGACCAGGGACGCGCCGGCGAGGTGCGCACGCACCAGCTTCGCGCCGCGCAAATCGGCGCGGTCGAGCTGCGCGTTGCGCAGATCGGCGAGCGACAGATCGCACATCGCGAGCGAAGCGCGCGACAGGTCGGCGCCGCGCAACACAGAGCGCGCGAGATTGGCGAGCGCAAGATTGACGGCGCGCAGATCGCGGCCGGCGAGATCGCACCCGGCCAGGACGGCGCGGCGGCCGTTCTTGCCCTTGGTGTCGAGCCAGAGCGCATGGAGACGCAGAACCTCGCGCATGTCCTCGGGCGAGATCGCGCGCAGATCATCGCCGGTGAGCTGGAGGCATTTCGCCGACTGGAGGCTTTTGGGATCGACCACCGCGCCGCTGATATCGACGCCGCGCATCTCGGCGCCGGCGAGCTTCGCATCGCTCAGGACCGCGCCGCGCAAGGTCGCGCCGTCGAGATTGGCGCCGGCGAGATTGGCGCGCTCGAGCACGGCACCGGTCATGTCGACATTGCGCAGATCCGCGCCGGAGAGATCGACGTCGCGCAGGATGGCGTCGGTGAGATTGGCGCGCACGCACGACACGTCCGACATCTTGGCGCCGGAAAGATCGGCGTCGCGCGCCTCGACCGAGCAGAGATCGGTGCGCGTGTTCTCCATCACCTTGTTGCGCTCGCCGCCCTCCTCGGAAAAGCGCATGACGAGCGCCTTGCGCAGATCGGCGCGCGGCAGGCGCGCACGGTTCATCTGCGCGCCCCGAAGGCAGCTTCCGCGCAGGTCGGCGTCGGAAAGATCGGCGTTGTTGAGATTGGCGACGCGCAGATCGGCGCCGAACAGGTTCGCCTTCTTGAGATTGGCGTTGCTGAGGATCGTGCGTTGCAGTTTCGCGCCGGTGAGATCGGCGCCGGTCAGATCCTGGCCCGAGAGATCGGCGGACGAGAGGTCGTAATAGGCCAGCACCGCGCGGCGCCCGCCCTGCTTTTCCGCAAGGTAGCGCTCATGCAGTTGCAGGACCTGGCGCAACTCCTGTGATGTCAGATGGCGCATCTCTTCGCGCGGACCTTCGCCCACTCCGCTCATGGTGCGATTTAAGACCTTCGCCGGTTACGAAATTGCTAAGCAAAAGCCCAGGATTTTAAGGACTTTTCGCAATTCCCCGGCCGCGGCGGAAGGTGCGGCAGGACAACGGAAATTGGCGCCGGAAAGGGCGCCCCGCGCGCGCCCGACGAGCGATGCTTAACGCGCCGTTCAGGCGGCCTTGCTCAAGACCCCCCGCATCTGCGGCAGGTCCTTGAGGCGCGCCGCGAGTTCGGCACGCTGCGCCGGCAGCAGCGGGCGGTTCGGCGGCACAAGGACGCGCCAGGACGGATCGCCGGTCAGCTCCGCCATCACCTCTTTCAGAGCCGCCTGCAGCGGATAGGACTGAAGCACGAGCCGCACGTCCGTGAGGCTGCGCTGCAAGCCCTCGGCGGCAGCGCTCTTCCAGGCGGCATAGACCGGCTGCGCCAAGGGTGCCGTGACGTTGGTCGAGGCGGAGATGCAGCCGGTCCCGCCGGCGCGCAGATTGGCCAGCAGGAATTCCTCGCTGCCGGAGAACACGCCGAACCCCGGGAACTCGCGCAGGAATGTCGCCGACACCTGCCAATCGCCGGAACTGTCCTTCAGGCCCGCGATCGTGTCGCCATAGGCGCGCTTCAATCGCGCGACCAGCGGCACGGTGATCGGCACGGTCGAAAGCTGCGGGAAATGGTAGAGATAAAGCTTGAGGCGCGCGTCGCCGATGCGCTCGACGACCTCGGAGAAGAAGGCGAAGAGACCGTCCTCGCTCGGAGTCTTGTAATAGAACGGCGGCAACAGCAGCGCGCCGCCGCCGCCCGCATCGACGAGCGCCCGCGTCACCGTCACGGCGTCGGCGAGCGCGCACGAGCCCGCGCCGAAAATACAGGATTCGAGCGGCACGCCGCCCGCGCGCGCGGCCTCGATGAGTTTGAGGCGCTGCACCACGGAGAGCGAGTTCGCCTCGCCCGTCGTGCCCAAGGGCGCGAGCCCGTCGCAGCCATTGGCGAGAAGCCACTTGCAATGGCGCACGAAGCGCTCGAGATCGGGCTCGAGCTGTTTCGTGAACGGCGTCAGGACGGCGGCATAGACGCCGCGCTGTTTCTCGGCCATGGGGCGCTCCCCCTCGTTGTGCCACATCATGGTACGGCCGAATTCCGCGGGGCGAAACCTCATTTCCGAAGCGCGCGCGCGCGGCCTATGATGGCGCCATGCGGAGCGCATGGAGCGAACGCGACGCCGACGCGATCGTCGACACATACGGCGCCCAAGGCGTCGCACGCGATCTCGCGTTGCGCGTCTATAGCGCGCGGCTTCTGGGCCGCGACAAGCGGCTCGTCCTCCATGGCGGCGGCAACAGCTCGCTCAAGACCACTCTCCCCGACCTCATGGGCGAGGCGGCGGAGGTGCTGTGCGTCAAGGGCAGCGGCTGGGACATGGCGGACATCGAGCCCGCGGGATTGCCGGCGGTGCGGCTCGGCAATCTCTTGAAGCTGAGGAAGCTCGATGCGCTTTCCGACGAGGACATGGTACGGGCGCAGCGCGCCAACTTGCTCGACCCGATGGCGCCCAATCCCTCGGTCGAGACGCTGCTGCACGCGTTCCTGCCGCATCGCTATGTCGATCACACGCACGCCAACGCGATCCTGAGCATCGCCGACCAGCCCGACGGGGCGGAGCGCTGCATCGAGCTTTACGGGCGCCGCATGGCGCTCGTGCCCTACATCATGCCGGGCTTCGCGCTCGCCAAGACGGCGGCCGAGATATTCGAGGCGCAGCCCGACGTCGAAGGGCTCGTGCTCCTGAAGCACGGCGTCTTCACGTTCGGCGATTCGGCCAGGCAATCCTACGAGCGCATGATCGACGCGGTGACGATGGCCGAGGAACGGCTCGCGCGCCGCAAGAACATCGTCTTCATCGCGCGGACCTTGCCGCAGAAGATCGCGCCGGTCGAAGACGTGGCGCCGATCCTGCGCGGCGCGGCGAGCCGCAAGGACGCGAAGGAGGACGGGGCCTATCTGCGCCTTGTCCTGGCGCACCGCACCGACCCCGCGATCCTCGACTATGTCAACGGCGCCGAGCTCGAACGCTATGCCAACGCCGGCGTGGTCACGCCCGACCACACGATCCGCACCAAGAACTATCCGCTGATCGTGCCGCCGCCCGAAGCGGGACGGCTCGACGATTTCGCCCGCGCCGCAGGCGCTGCCGCGCAAAAATTCATGGCGGATTACGACGCCTATTTCCGCCGCCACAATGCGGGCCAGGCGACGCCCAAGATCATGCTCGACCCGCTGCCGCGCGTGATGCTGGTGCCGGGGCTCGGGCTCTTCGGCCTCGGACGCAGCGCCAAGGACGCCGCCGTCGCCGCCGACATCGCCGAGAACGCGATCGAGACCATCACGGGCGCCGAATCGGTGGGCCGCTTCGAATCGCTCGCTCCGGCCGACCTCTTCGACATGGAATACTGGTCGCTCGAGCAGGCGAAGCTCGGCAAGTCACAGGACAAGAAGCTGCAAGGCCAGGTAGCGGCGCTCACCGGCGCCGCCGGCGCCATCGGCCTGGCGACGGCGCGGCTCTTCATGCGCGAGGGCGCCGAGGTGGCGCTCCTCGATATCGACGAAGCGAAGGCGCGCGCGGCGGCCAAGAGCCTGGGCGGCGCGGCGCTTGCCGTGCCCTGCGACGTGACGGACGAAAACTCGGTGCGCGCCGCGTTCGCGCGCGTGGTCGAGCGCTTCGGCGGCGTCGATATTCTCGTCTCGAACGCGGGCGCGGCGTGGCAGGGACGGATCGGCGAGGTGCCTGAAGCGGTCCTGCGGCAGAGCTTCGAGATCAATTTCTTCGCGCACCAGCGCGCGGCGCAGGCCGCGGTCCGCATCATGCTGAAGCAGCGGACGGGCGGCGCGCTCCTCTTCAACGTATCGAAGCAGGCGGTGAACCCCGGCCCCGATTTCGGCCCCTATGGGTTGCCGAAGGCCGCGACCTTATTCCTGGTGCGGCAATATGCGCTCGATTACGGCAGCGACGGCATCCGCGCCAACGCCGTCAACGCCGACCGAGTGCGCAGCGGCATCCTGACCGACGACATGATCGCGTCGCGCGCCAAGGCGCGCGGGCTGAGCGCGGAGCAATACATGACCGGCAACCTTCTTCAGCGCGAGGTCCGGCCCGAGGACGTGGCCGAGGCGTTTCTGCATCATGCGGTCGCGCTCAAGACGACCGGCGACGTCACCACGGTCGACGGCGGCAATATCGCCGCGGCGCTGCGCTGAGCTTCGCGGTGGCGCGGCGGCGGGTGCATTTCGCCGTCGTCGCGGGCGCGCTGGCGGGCCTCGGCCTCGGCGTTGCCCTCGTCGCCTGGTTCGGCGCCGGCGCGGTTTTGCGCGCGCTCGAGGCGGTCGGCTGGCGCGGCCTCGGCGCGATCGTCGCCGTCCATCTCTTCCTCATGGCGCTGTGCGGCGTCGGCTGGTGGGTGCTGCTGCCGCGCGAGGGACGCGTCGGCATCGCCGTTGCGACCGGCGCGCGGCTCCTGCGCGACGCGGGATCGGAGCTCCTGCCGATTTCGCCCGCGGGCGGCGCCGTGATCGGCGCGCGCGGCCTCGTCCTGGCGCATGTGCCGCTTGCGATCGCGCTCGCGACGTCCGTCGTCGACATCACGCTCGAACTGGTCGGGCAGCTTCTCTTCACGGCGTTGGGCGTGGCGCTGCTGCTCAATGGCGGATGGGCGCCCGAGATCGGCAAGACGGCGCTCATCGGCCTCGCGGTTGGAATCGCCGCGACGGCAGGCTTCGTCGTGGCGCAGCGCGCCGGCATGTTCCTGCTGCTCGAGCGGCTGACCAATCGCATCGCGCTCCACGAATGGGCGCAGCACCCGGCGGGCGGCGTGCACGAGGCGATCGCCGCTGCCTATCGCCGCGGCCGCGCGATCGTGTGGGGCGTCCTCTGGCACCTCGCCGCGTGGTTCACCTCGGTGGCGGAAGCGTGGGTTGCGCTGGCATTTCTCGGCGCGAATTTGCCGCTGCCGCAGATCATCGTGCTCGAAAGCCTGATCTACGCGCTCCGCAGCGCCGCCTTCTTCGTGCCGAGCGGCTGGGGCGTGCAGGAGGGCGGATATGTCGTCCTCGGCGCCTTCATCGGCTTGCCGCCCGACATGGCGCTCGCGCTCTCGCTCGCGAAGCGCGCGCGCGAGCTCGCGATCGGGCTGCCGGTACTCGTCGCGTGGCAGGCGCTCGAGGCGCGCCTCCTGCGCAAAGGCTCTAGCGCTTCAGCTTGAGCATCCGCACCGTGTTGGCGTGATAGATCTTGTCGCGCTCCTCGTCGGAGAGCTTCAGGCTATCGATCGCCTTGATGAGCTCGCGGATGAAAAGCGGCCCGCCCTCGGGATCGAACGGGCAATCGGTGCCGAACATGACGTGATCGCAGCCGAAGAATTCGAGGCCCAGGCGAATTCCCGGCGCCCAGCCGTTGATCGCGGTATCGCCGTAGAACATCTTGAAATAATCGACCGGGCTTCGGCCCTTCGCCTTCATGTCGGCGACGATCTTCGGGTAATGCGGCTCGGCGAGCTCGCGCGTGCCGAGCTGCTCGAGGCCGAGGCGAATGCGCGCCTCGAGAAAGGGCGCCATCGCGCCCAGATGGTGCGTGATGATCTTCAAATTGGGCCAGCGGTCGAAGAAGCCCGAGAACACCATGCGCGCCATCGCGGCGCTCGTCTCGTAAGGCCAGCCGAACACCCACCAGATGTCGAATTTCGACTGCTTCTCGCCCGGATAGTCGGCAAAGCCCGCGGGCCGCGTCGGATGCATCCAGATCGGCAGATCGTAATCCGCCATCTTGGCAAAGATCGGCTCGAACTCGGGATCATCCAACGGACGGCCATTGACGTTGGTGAAAATCTGGATGCCGCGCGCGCCCAGTTTCTCAATGGCGCGCGTCATCTCGTCGAGCGTCGCCTTGACGTTGTTCATCGGCACCGAGGCGACGAAGGCGGGAAACTCGTTCGGATGCTTGGCGCAGATGTCGTGCATGCCGTCATTGGCGAGGCGCGCCAGCTCCGGCGATTTTTCGGGCCCCGCCACGAACTCGATCGCCGGCATGGACAGCGTGAGGATCTGCTGGTACTCGCCGAACTCCTTCATCATGCGAAGCCGCGCCTCGAGATCGAAGAGAACCGGGATCGCGGTCCAGCGTCGCACCGCCGCCTTGTTCGGGATGACCTCGACCATCTTCTCGAAATAGGCTTTCGGGAAGATGTGCGGGAAGACGTTGAGTTTCCGCATGATTTTTCCTTCTGGCTTTGCCCCGACCCCGGATATGTCATGCGGCCTGCCGCAATGTCAAACGCCGCGCTAGAACCGGGGCGATGGGACCCGCGAGCCAAAGCCAGGAGCGCGCGCTCGCGCGACTGCTCGGCGAGGTGCGCGCCTGCCGCGTCTGCGCCAAGGACTTGCCGCTGGGGCCGCGGCCGGTACTGCGCGGGCGTGCCTCGGCCCGGCTTCTGGTGCTGAGCCAGGCGCCGGGGACGCGCGTCCACGAGACCGGACTCTCCTTCAACGACCGCAGCGGCGAGCGGCTCAGGGAGTGGATGGGCGTCGATCGCGACACGTTCTATGACGAGAGCCGCGTCGCCATCATGCCAATGGGGTTCTGCTATCCCGGCCGCTACGAGGCGGGCGGCGATTTGCCGCCGCGGCCCGAATGCGCGCCGCTGTGGCACGCAAAGGTGCTGGCGAAGCTACCGCGCATCGAGCTGACGCTCCTCGTCGGATCCTACGCCATCATCTATTACATCAAGGAACGGCAAAGCATGACGGACGCGGTGGCGCGCTGGGCAGAATATCTCCCGGCCTATCTGCCGCTGCCGCATTCGAGCTGGCGCACGATGCTCTGGGAGCGCAAGAACCCGTGGTTCGCCGCCGAGCTTCTGCCGGATCTGCGCGCCCGCGTCGCGGCGCTGCTTTAGTCTTCGTTCTCGATGCGGTGCATGTCGTCGTCGCTGAAGCCGAAATGGTGGCCGATCTCGTGGATCAGGACGTGGCGCACGATGCGGTCGAGCCGCTCGCCGGTCTCGCACCAGTAATCGAGGATCGGCCGGCGATAGAGAAAGATCATGTCGATCGCGGGGCGCGGATGGGACGCCGATTGCCGCGGCAGCGCCACGCCGCGATAGAGGCCCAGAATGTCGAACGGGCTTGCGAGCTCCATCTCCGCTTCCGTTTCCTCGTCGGGAAATTCCTCGACGCGGATGACGACCGGCCCCAGATGCTTCTTCAAGCTGTGCGGGATGGATGCGAGCGCCTTCGTCGCGAGCGCATCGAGATCGGCGAGCGAGGGCGGAAGATCGCTCATTGCGCGGCCCGCCCCGCAACCCCTACCCTCCTCGCGAAAAGCGCAGGAGGGTTGCGATGGTCGAGAAACTGGCGGGGGCCGCGCGCAAGGAAGCGGTGCGCGAGCTCACCGGCTGGAGCGATGTCGAGAACCGCGACGCGATCCGAAAAACCTTCCAATTCGGCACCTTCGGCGAGGCGTGGGGCTTCATGAGCCAAGTGGCGCTGCTGGCCGAGAAGATGGACCACCATCCGGAATGGTTCAACGTCTATAACCGCGTCGAGATCGTGCTTTCGACACACGATTGCGGCGGCTTGAGCGAGCGCGACGTCAAGCTCGCCCGCGCCATCGAGGGGATCGGCAAGAAGTCCTAGCGCGGCGCCATGCGCAGCGCGCCGTCGAGGCGGATGGTCGCGCCGTTCAGCATCGGATTGCCGAGGATCGCAAGGACGAGATCGGCATATTCCGAGGGATCCCCGAGCCGCGGCGGGAACGGCACGCTCGCACCCAGGCTCTTCTGCGCTTCCTCAGGCAAGCCGTCCATCATCGGCGTGTGAAAGAGTCCGGGCGCGATCGCGTTGACGCGGATGCCGAAGCGCGCGAACTCGCGCGCCGCCGGCAAGGTCAGCGCAACGACGCCACCCTTCGAGGACGCGTAAGCCGCCTGGCCGATCTGTCCCTCGTAAGCCGCGACCGACGCGGTCGAAACGATGACGCCGCGTTCGCCGCCGTCGAGCGGCTCGAGCGCCATCATGCCGGATGCTGCGAGCCGCATGAGGTTGAACGAGCCGACGAGGTTGATGTCGATGACGCGCTTGAAATGCGCAAGCTCCATCGGCCCGTCGCGCCCGACGATGCGCTCGGCCGTGGCGATCCCGGCGCAGTTGACGAGGATGCGCGCGGCACCGTGCCGTGCCCGGGCCTCCGCCACCGCGCCTTCCGCCGAAGCCGCGTCCGCCACGTCGCAGCGGACGGAGATGCCGCCGATCTCGTCAGCCACGGCGTTAGCCAGCGCTTCGTTGAGGTCGAGCAGCGCGACCTTGGCCCCGCCCTTGGCAAGCGCCCGCGCCGTCGCGGCGCCGAGCCCCGAAGCGCCACCGGTGATGAGCGCCGCATGACCCGCGATTTGCATGAAGGAGTCTCCGAGTCGCAAGGAATCTACCACATGGCCCGGCGTGGCGCGGGAAGTCCCGCCGTGCTATTCCGGAGCTCCGGGAGGCGCGGCCCATGGCGAACAAGGTCTATGCGGATGCCGTTGCGGCGTTGGCGGGACTGCTGCACGACGGCATGCTGATCGCGGCCGGCGGATTCGGGCTCTGCGGCATTCCCGAAGCGTTGATCGGGGCGATCCGCGACGCGGGCACCAGGAACCTCACGGTCGTCTCGAACAATGCCGGGATCGACGGCGCGGGCCTCGGCATCCTGCTCGAATCGAAACAGATCAAGAAGATGGTCGCCTCCTATGTCGGCGAGAACAAGCTTTTCGCGCAGCAATACCTGGCGGGCGAGCTCGAGCTCGAGTTCAACCCGCAAGGGACGCTCGCCGAGCGCCTGCGCGCCGGCGGCGCCGGCATCCCGGCCTTCTTCACCAAAACCGGCGTCGGCACCATCATCGCCGAGGGCAAGGACGTGCGCGAGTTCGACGGCCAGCGCTATGTCATGGAGCGCGGCATCGTCGCCGATCTCGCGCTCGTGCACGCCTGGACGGCCGACCGCGAAGGCAATCTCGTCTATCGCAAGACGGCGCGGAACTTCAATCCGGTGATGGCGACCTGCGGCAAGGTCACGATCGCCGAGGTCGAGCACCTGGTCGAGCCGGGCGAGATCGAGCCCGACCGGATCATGACGCCGGGCGTGTTCGTGCACCGCATCGTGCATCTCAAGAACCCGGTAAAGCGCATCGAGCAGCGCACCGTCCGGAAGCGCGGCTGAGGAGGAAGCGATGGCCTGGACACGTGAGGAGATGGCGGCGCGCGCGGCCAAGGAGCTGCGCGACGGGTTCTATGTCAATCTCGGCATCGGCATCCCGACGCTCGTCTCGAACTTCATCCCGCCCGGCATGAGCGTGCAGCTGCAGAGCGAGAACGGCATGCTCGGCATGGGCCCGTTCCCCTATGAGGGCGAGGAAGATCCCGACCTCATCAACGCCGGCAAGCAGACCGTGACGGAACTGCCGACGACAAGCTATTTCTCGAGCGCCGACAGTTTCGGCATGATCCGCGGCGGGCACATCGACATCGCCATCCTGGGCGCGATGCAGGTGGCGGAGAACGGCGACCTCGCCAACTGGATGATCCCGGGCAAGCTGATCAAAGGCATGGGCGGCGCCATGGATTTGGTCGCCGGCGTCAAGAAAGTCGTCGTCGTGATGGAGCACACGGCGAAAAGCGAGGCGAAGCTCCTACGCCGCTGCACCTTGCCGCTGACCGGGGCCGGCGTCGTCGACATGGTGATCACCGATCTTGCGGTCTTCACCATCGACAAAAAGAAGGGCGCGATGAAGCTCGTCGAGACGGCGCCCGGCGTCACGGTCGAGGAAGTCCGCAGCAAAACGGAAGCGAATTTCACGACCGCGTAAGGCGCCGCCTATTTCCCCTTGAGCGACGCAAGCGCGGCCGTGACGGTCTTGCGCTCGGGCGCGTCCTGCGGGAGCGCGGCCAGAAGCCGGTTCCAGTATGACGCCGCCTCGACCGGATTCTTCGCCTGCGCGGCGGCGAGCCCCAGATACCACAGCGCCTCGGGCTCCTGCGGCGATTGCGCCTCGACTTCGTGCAAGAGCGTGACGACGCGGGGCGGGATCGATTGGTCGAGCGCGTTGCCGTCGAGGAGCGTGTCGATCTCGCCGAGCTTGATGTCGACGTTCTTGGGATCGAGCTTCGCCGCGGAATCATAGGCATCGGCCGATTTGTCGCGCTCGCCGAGGACGGAATAGGCGCGGGCGAGCCTGATCCAGCCGTCGCGGTCGCCGGGTTTTTCCTTGAGCTCGGCCGCGAGCTTGTCGACCATGCCGCGGATCATCTGCTGGCGCTCTTCGGGCGTCATGTTGGCGGCCGCCGCCATCTGCGCGGCATCGGGGCCGGGCGATGATGCGGCCGCTTCCGGCGCGGGCGCAGGCGCAGAAGCGGCGGCAGCGGCGGCAGCGGGCGGCGCGAGCGGCGGCGGCGCGATGCCGGCTTCCTTCGCCGTCTCGTCGATGCGGCGCTTCAGCTCGGCGCGAACGGGCGCGTCGGCGGGCGATTCCGCCGCCATCTTCTGCCACGCCGCGATCGCCGCGTCGGTCTTGCCGGCCTGCGCGTCGGCGAGCGCCGAGTAATAGCGCGCGACACCGTCGGTCGGATCGCGCGCCAGCGCGTTCTTGAAATCGCCGGACGCTTTCGGCGTCACGACGCCATCGGCGGCAAACGTCTCCGCCTCGCCGAGCGCGGCCAAAAGATCGCTGCGGTCAGGCGCCAACGAAACCGCATGCGTGTAAGCATCGACGGTTTTCTGCCAGTCGCGCAGACCTGCCTCGGTACGGGCGAGCGAGGCCCAGCTCTCGGGATCGTCGGGCTTCGCCTGAACCTGCGCCTCGAGCGATTGCGCGGTTTTCTCGAGCTCGTCCGTGCCGCCCGCGCTCGCGGCAACACGCGAGGCGGCGGGCAAATCCGGCACGCCGGGCGAGCCGAGGAAGGCGTAGAGCGCGCCCGCACTAGCGGCGAGCACGAGCGCGACGGCGCCGGCGGCGATCGGCAGCGCGCGTCCCTCGCGCGGCGGCGCACGGTCTCCGCCATCGGCGCGGTCGGCCACCAGAAGACGCCGCTCGATCTCGAGCCGCGCCGTCTCGGCCTCGCGCTCGCCGATGAGGCCGCGCGCGCGGTCGCGCTCGAGCTCGCCGAGCTGGTCGCGATAGACCGCGCGGTCGAATTCGAGCCGCGGCGGCGCCGCCGAGAGCCCCTTCATCAGCGGCGCGATCACGACCACGAGCGCCATCGCCGTCACGAGCGCCAGCGCCAGCGGCAGCAGCATCAGCGCTCGCCCTCGCCCAAGAGCTCGGCGATGCGGTGCGCCTCGTCCGCATCGAGCGGCATGGGCCCGTCCGCCGTCCCGGGCCGGTGGCGGCGCAGATAAAGCACCGTTCCGGTACCCGCGAGGAGAAGCAGGCAGGCGGGGCCGAACCAGAGGGCGTAAGTCGCGGGCTCGACCGGCGGCTTCAGCAGCACGAACTGGCCATAGCGGTCGACGATGTATTGGATCGCCTGCGGGTCGGTGTCGCCGGCGGCGAGCCGCTCGCGCAGGATGACGCGCAGATCGTGCGCAAGCGTCGCGTTCGAATCGTCGATCGATTCGTTCTGGCACACCAGGCAGCGCAGCTCCCTGCCGATCGCGCGGGCGCGCGCCTCGAGCTTCGGATTGGACAGCATCTCGCCCGGCTCGACCGCGCGGGCAACGCCCGCGAGCGCGAACAGCGCGAAAACTGCGACGAGCGCGCGCCTCACGACCGGCCGAGCTCCCGCACGAGCGGCGCCAATTCCCTGGCCACGTCCGCGGCGGTCAGCGGCCCGACAAAGCGGAGGCGAATGCGGCCCGTCTTGTCGACGACATAGGTCTCGGGCACGCCATAGACGCCGAAATCGATGCCGACGCGGCCGCTTTCGTCGAGGCCGACGCTTTTGTAGGGATCGCCGAGCTGCTTCAGGAATTGCGTCGCGTCGTCGGCCTTGTCCTGCCAAGCGATGCCATAGACCGGGACATCGAGCCGCTTGCCCAGGTCCATGAGCAGCGGATGCTCGAGCCGGCACGGAATGCACCACGAGGCGAAGAAATTGACGATCGTGACGCCGCCGCCGAGCTCGTTGCGGTCGAGCCCCGCGGCGCCGTCGATGCCGGCGAGGGAGAAATTGGGCGCCGGCTTGTCGATCATGGCGGACGGCAGGTCGTGCGGATCGCGGCCGTTGTCGAGCGCGAGCCAGAAATATCCCACGAGCACCGCGAAGAGCAGCAGCGGCAGCGCGAAGAAAAGCCGTTTCGCAGTCATGCCGGATCCATCACTCGGCGGGCGCCGCGAACGGACGCGCGCGGGCGGGCTGCGCCGCGCCGACGCGCCAGCGCCGGTCCGACAGGCTCATCATGCCGCCGAACGCCATGATGACGGCGCCGATCCAGATCCACGGCACGAGCGGCTTCCAATAGGCGCGCACGGCCCACGCGCCCTTGCCGTCGGGATCGCCGAGCGCGAGGTAATAGTCGGCGAGAAAATTGGTGTGGATCGCGGTCTTGGCGGTGGTCTGCTGCTGCAACGGGAAGAAGCGCCGCTCGGGATGCATGACGGCGATGGTCTCGGGCCCGCGGCTCAATACGAAATCGCCCTGGTCGGCGCTGAAATTGGCACCCTGCACTTCCTCGATGCCGCGGAATTGCAGATTGTAGCCCGCCATCGCCACGACATCGCCCGGCCGCATCGATTGAATCCGCTCCTGCTCGAAGGCCGAGCCGGCGAAGCCCGCGACCGCGACGGCAAGCCCGAGATGCGCGATCGACATGCCATAGGCCGAGCGCGGCAGACGCAGCGCGCGCCGCGCGCTCTCGCCCGGCGGCGCGCGGAAAAGCTTCGTGCGCTCGGCCCATTCGGCGAGCACGCCGCACGCGACCCACGCCGAAAGACCGAAGCCCAGCACGGCAAGCACCGGCCCGCCGCGCGTCATGTAAAGCCCGACGAGCACCACCGCGATCGCGGCGGCAAACGCAATCCAGAGCCGCTGCATCGCACCCAAGATGTCGCCGCGCTTCCAGGCGAGCAGCGGCCCGCCCGCGACCGCGACGAGGAGCGGCACCATCAGCGGCGCAAAGGTGCGGTTGAAGAACGGGTAGCCGACCGAGACCTTGGGGCCGCCCACGGCATCGAGGAAGAGCGGATAGAGCGTGCCGAGGAACACCGTGGCGCAGGCGCACGACAGCAGCAGGTTGTTGAGGACGAGCGCGCCCTCGCGCGAGACGGGCGCGAACAGCCCGCCGCCTTTGAGCGTGGGCGCGCGCACGGCATAGAGCGTGAGCGAGCCGCCGACCGCGACGAGAAGCAGCAGCAGGATGAAGGTGCCGCGCAGCGGATCGACCGCGAAGGCATGGACCGACGTGAGCACGCCCGAGCGCACCAGGAACGTGCCGACGAGCGACAGCGAGAAGGTGATGATGGCGAGCAGCACGGTCCAGCTTTTGAGCGTGTCGCGCTTCTCCACGACGATCGCCGAGTGGATGAGCGCGGTGCCGGCGAGCCACGGCATGAGCGAGGCATTCTCGACTGGGTCCCAGAACCACCAGCCGCCCCAGCCGAGCGTGTAGTAAGCCCACCAGCTTCCCATGGCGATGCCGATCGTGAGCGCGCACCACGCGGCCAAGGTCCACGGCCGGACCCAGCGCGCCCAGGCGGCATCGACGCGGCCTTCGATCAGCGCCGCGACCGCGAACGAGAACGCGACGGAGAAGCCGACATAGCCCAGATAAAGGAACGGCGGATGGAAGGCGAGGCCAGGGTCCTGCAACACCGGGTTGAGGCCCTGCCCGTTCGCCGGCGCCGGAATCTCGCGCAGGAACGGGTCCGAGGTGAACAGAATGAAGAGCAGGAAGCCGCTGCCGATCATGCCCTGAACAGCGAGCACGCGGGCGCGCAGCTCGGGCGGAAGATTGCCGCCGAACCACGCCACCGCCGCGCCGAAAAGCGTCAGGATGAAGACCCAGAGCACCATCGAGCCCTCATGGTTGCCCCAGACGCCGGTGATCTTGTAGAGCAGCGGCTTGTCGGTGTGGCTGTTCTCGACGACGTTGACGACCGAGAAATCCGACGTGACATAGGCGTTGACGAGCGCGGCAAATGCCAGCGCCACGAGAATGAAGCTTGCGATCGCGGCGCCGCGCCCGACCTCCATCATGCCGAGATGGCGCCTGGCCGCGCCCCAAAGCGGCAGGCTCGCCTGCGCGAGCTGGATGACGAGCGCGAGGACGAGCGCGAAATGGCCGAGCTCGACGATCACGGATTGGCCCCCGCGGTCTTGGCGCCTTCGCCTTCCTGCCAGCGCCCCGCTTTCTTCAGCGCGTCCACCACTTCCTTCGGCATGTAATTCTCGTCGTGCTTCGCCAGCACCTCGGCTGCGAGGAAATTGCCGTCGGGTTCGAGCGCGCCCTCGACCACCACCCCTTGCCCCTCGCGGAAGAGATCGGGAATTGGCCCCTTGTAAGTAACCGGCACATCCTCCCTGCCATCGGTCACGCGAAATTCGATGGTGCCGCCATCCGCCTCGTGGGTGACGCTGCCGTTCTCGACGAGGCCGCCGATGCGCACGCGCCGCCCGTCCGGCACGTCCTTGGCGTGGAGCTCCGAGGGACTATAGAAAAAGACCAGATTGTCGCTCATCGCCGACAGCACGAGGCCGCTCACGACCGCGAGCGTACCGACACCGCCCAAGACGAGATAGAGCCGCTTGCGCTTGCGCGTCATCGCCGCTGCCGCTCGAGCGCGTCGAGCTCGCGCCGGGCTTTGCGGTAGGAGCCGACGCTGTC
Organism: uncultured Alphaproteobacteria bacterium; assembly: GCA_963729295.1. Taxonomy (GTDB): domain Bacteria; phylum Pseudomonadota; class Alphaproteobacteria; order ATCC43930; family CGMCC-115725; genus DATJLY01. The sequence goes on along the minus strand of CAVSNJ010000004.1, from coordinate 43,946 downwards.
GACGAGCATCCACAGCAGCACCGCGAAGGCTGCGCCATAGGCGGGCCAGACGAAGCGGGCATAGCCGCCCATCGCGAGGAAATGCTGAACGGCGTCCATCAGCGCGCCTCGCCCAAGGCGCGCGGGGCGCGGCGCGGCGCGCGCGCCTCGTCCTCGCTCGCGGCCATACGCAAAGCGCGGAGCCGCGCCGCAACGAGCGCCGCGCGCATTCGCACCATCAGCATCGCCGCGAAGAACAGCATGAACCCCAGCGCCATGACGAGGAGCGGCCAGAGCATCGACGGCGCGATCGTGGGACCGCCGAGGCGGAACACGCTCGCCGGCTGATGCAGCGTGTTCCACCAATCGACCGAGAATTTGATGATCGGCAGGTTGACGACGCCGACGATCGCCAGCACCGCGCCGGCGCGCGTGCCGCGCGTCGGATCGTCGAACGCGTTCACGAGCGCGATGTAGCCGAGATAGAGAAAGAACAGCACCAGCACCGAGGTGAGCCGCGCGTCCCATACCCACCACGTGCCCCACATCGGCTCGCCCCAGAGCGAGCCCGAGACGAGGCAGACGAGCGTGAAGCCCGCGCCCAGGGGCGCGGCCGCGCGCGCGGCGATGTCGGCCAAGGGATGGCGCCAGATGAGCCCGACGGCGCTCGCCAGCGCCATCACGGCATAGACGAAGCTCGCCATCCAGGCGGCCGGCACATGCACGTACATGATGCGCACCGCCTCGCCTTGCTGGTAATCGGCAGGAGCGACGAAAAGCGCGAGCGCGAGACCGAGCGCGATCAGGAGCCCGGCGATCCCGCCGCACCACGGCAGAACCGCCGCAGAAATCCGCATGAAACGCGCCGGATTGGCGAAGCGATGCATCGCAAGACTTCTAGCGCATTCGGCGCGGTTATTCGAGCGCCTGGCGCAACCCCGCCGCTGCGGCAAAAGGCGCCGTGGGAGCCGCGAACGCGGCGAGCGCCGCGAGCAGCAGCAAATGCGGGCGCGCGGCAAAGCCCGAAGCGGCAGCCTCGCACGCGGCAACGCCGAAGATCAGGACCGGGATGTAAAGCGGCAGCACGAGCAGCGAGAGCAGCACGCCGCTGCGCCGCGCGCCCAAGGTGAGCGCGGCGCCGACCGCGCCGATGAGGCTCAAAGTCGGCGTGCCGAGCGCCATCGCGAGGACGAGCGCGGGATAAGCGGCGCCATCCATATGGAGGAGGAAGGCCAGGAACGGCGCCATGAGGGTCAGGGGCAGGCCGGTCACGAGCCAGTGAGCGAGGCACTTCGCCGCCACCACGGCCTCGAGCGGCAATGCCATGAGCGCCAGCGCTTCGAGGCTGCCGTCCTCGTAATCGGCCTGGAACAGCCGGTCGAGCGATAAAAGCGCGGCAAGGAGCGCCGTCACGAACAGGATGCCGGCGGCGATGCGCGCGAGCAGCACCGGCTCGGGCCCGACACCGAACGGGAATAGGATCACGGCAAGCACGAAGAACGCCAGAACGGTTGCGGCATCGCCGCCTTGGCGCAACGCGAGTGCGAGATCGCGCCGCACGAGACGGGCGAACGGGCTCACGCGAAAGTGTCCGCGCCGGCGCGCGCGGCGAAGTCGGCGAGCGACAGGCCGGTGCTTCCGGGAAGATCGATCGGCGCGTGCGTCGACAGCACGGCCCGGCCGCCGCCCGCGCGATGTGCCGCGATCGCGTCAAGGACATCAGCGACCGCGTCGCTGTCGAGGCCGGTCAAGGGCTCGTCGAGGAGCCAGAGCGGCGCCGGGCTCGCGACCAGCCGCGCCAATGCCACGCGGCGGCGCTGCCCCGCAGAAAGCAGCCGGCATGGCGTCGCGGCAAGCGCAACGAGGCCAAAACGGTCGAGCGCCGCCTCGACCGCGCCGCCGGCGCCCTCGCCATGCATGCCGGCCCAGAAGGCGATGCTCTCGGCGACGGTCAGAACCGGCTTCAGCGCGTCGGCATGGCCGATGAAGTGCAGGCGCGCGCGGTGCGCGGCCGGATTGTCGGCGACATCCGCCCCGTCCCAGGCGAGCGCGCCCGAAATCGGCGTGGTCAACCCAGCCATGAGGCGCAGCAGGCTCGATTTTCCACTGCCGTTCTTACCCGTAAGGACGAGCGCGCCGCCCGCCGAAAGCGCGAAATCGAGGCGCTCGAACACGATCCGCTCGCCGCGCCGGCAGGCGAGGCCGATTCCGGCAAATGCGTTCGGGGGGAGTGCGGGCACCATGAAGTTCGCGATCATGGCACGGCGCCGCGCACAAGAAAAACGGCCTCGGTGGGGGGAGACCGAGGCCGTTTTGGTAAAAGCGGTCAGGGGGATCGACCGCTGCGGAGATGGGGAGGGCAATGCCCGCCTCTCATCTGCCATGGATTAGACAGCTGGAATGGGACGCCAATTCGAAGGAATCATGGCGAAACGAAGGAATTCGATCACGAATTCGCGCTGAACGCGGAGCCGGCGCCATTGAATCCGCGAGCGCCCCTCGGATAAAGTGTCGATTGCGGGGAGAAAAAACCATGAAACTAGACCGAAAGCGCGCGTCGCCGCGGATTGCCGCGGCATTGCTGACGAGTTTCGTGGCCTTGACCGGCTGTGCCGGCTCGGCCGGACCTTTTGGCGGAAGCTCCTATACGATCGCCGCCGACGATGCCTGCGGGCCGCAGCGCCAAGCACTCAAGGCATACCAGGACTATTTCTTTTCTTCGATGATCCAGGGCGCGGCAATCGGCGCGGTCGGCGGCGGCTTGATGGGGCTCGCCATCGGCGGCAACGCGCAGTCGGCGGCGATCGGCGCCGGCGTAGGAGCGCTCGCCGGCGGGGCCACCGGTTATTTCGCCGCCAAGCAGAAGGCGAACAGCGATCCGGCCACCCTGACCAGTTCGGTCTATGACGACGTCAATCGCGAGAACGGCGAGATCGACGGCGTGAGCGGCGCCTTCCGCGCCATTCGCACCTGCCGCATCCAAAGCGCCGACGCGGTCAAGGCGGACTACGCCGCAAAGCGCATCACGCGCGACGACGCCCAGGCGAAATTGCTGCACATCAAGCAGCTCTTCCTCGAGGATGTGGATTTCGCCCAGGGGCTCGGCTCGAAGATGGCCGAGCGCGGTGGCGAGTACCAGAACGCCTCGGACAAGATCGTGCAGATGAACCCCAATGCGCAGCAGCAGGCGGCGCAGCGCAAAACGGAGGCGGCACCGCCGCCGAGCGGCGCAGCGGCAAGCGGCAGGCTGGAGGCGAACGAGGCGGCGCGGGTGCGTGAGCAAGGCGACGCCAACGCGCGGCAGATCGCAACGTTGACGCCGGGCGAACAGGTGACTCCGGTCGCCGGCGAAACGCCAACCGACTGGACGCATGTCCAGCTCGCGGACGGACGGACCGGCTATATCGCAACCCGGCTGTTGCGCGCGGCGGGGACGCCCGCGCCCGCGGCGCGGCCGCCGGTCGATGCGGCGGGCGTTGCCCAGCTTACGGAATCGAACCAGCTGAAGCGCAAGGGGCTCGACGATCAGGTCGCCACCGCGAAGAGCGACGCCAATGGCAGCGCGTTTGAACTCAGCGGCTCGATTAGCCGCCTGCCGCCCGGGCTTGTCCTACACGGGGCAGCCTGAGCCCGGCGCCGGGCTCGTACTATTGCGCGGCGCAGCGGCCGCGCTGGCGGCGCTGTGGCTCCTGAGTCTCGCCGCGGCGCTGCCGCCGCGGGCGCACGCCGATGCGATCCCGACGGCGCCCTACTTGCGCATCGAGACCGGGATGCATGGCGCGCCGATCGACGGGCTCGCGGTCGATGCCGCCGACGGACAGATCGTGACCGTCGGCGACGACAAGACGGCGCGCATCTGGTCGGCCCAGGACGGCAGTCTCGTGACGACCTTGCGCGGCCTCATCGGCCCGGGACCCGAAGGCGGGCTCTACGCGGTCGCGCTGTCGCCGTCGGGCAAAACCATCGCGGTCGGCGGCTATACCGGGATCGCGTGGGACGGCAGCTCGGAGATCTATCTCTTCAACCGCGCCGCCGGGACGTGGCTCGGCCGCATCGCATTGGGCGCCGGGAGCGACGCCATCACGCACTTGGCATTCTCGCCCGACGGCCGCTACCTCGCCGCCGCGACCAACGACGCGCGCGGCCTGCGCGTCGTCGATACCAAGGCGCTCTCCGTCACGACGGCCGATGGCGATTATGCCGACGCGATCTCGTGGCTCAGCTTCGCGGCGGACGGGCGGCTCGTCACCAGCGCGCTCGACGGCAAGGTGCGGCTCTACGACGCCGCCTTCAAGCGGCTTGCGACGTACCAGGTGCCGGACCGACACAAGCCGTTCGCGGTCGAGTTCAACCATGACGGCTCGTCGGTCGCGGTGGGGCTGCTCGACGCGCCTTCGGTGCTGCTGCTGTCCGGCAGCGATTTGAAGCCGCAAGGCGAACGCAAGGGCGAGAGCGGACGGGTCGGCGCGCTCTCCGTCGTCGCCTGGTCGCCGGATGGCGGCGCGCTTTATGCCGGCGGCACCTATGGCGACGCGAGCGGACATAAATTCGTGCGGCGCTGGCGCTTCGCCGACCAGACCGACATCGCCGTCAGCGACGACACGGTGACGGCGATCGCAGGATTGCCGGACGGCTTTGCCTTTGCCAGCGCCGAGCCGGCCTGGGGCAAGATCGGCGCCGACGGCAAGCCCGTCTATCGCCACGACCGCCAGTACGCCGATTTCCGCGATGGCGAGAAAAGCTTCGCCGTCTCGGCCGATGGCTCGGCGGTCGAATTCGGCTTCGCGCAGGGCGGTAAGAATCCGGCCCGGTTCGACGTGCTGGCCGGAACCTTGGAGCTCGACCCGAAGCCGCAAGCGAACATGCATCTGCCGGCCATCGGCACCTTCGCCGACTGGCGCAACAGCGACAAGCCGAAGCTCAACGGCCATGTGCTCTCGCTCGACGAGCACGAAAAGGCGCGGAGCGCCGCCGCAGAGGGCGAGTTGGGCCTGCTCGGTACGGATTTTTTCCTGCGCGCATATCGCAACGGCGAAACGCTGTGGCGGACGGCGATCCCGGCCGCGGCCTGGGCCGTCAACCTGTCGGCGGACAAGCGCCTCGCCGTGGCGGCGCTGGGCGACGGCACGATCCGCTGGTACAGGCTCAGCGACGGCGTCGAGATCCTGAGCTTTTTCGCCGAGCCCGACGGCAAGCATTGGGTGCTGTGGACGCCCGAGGGATTCTTCGATCACGGCGAGGGCGGCGAGCAGCTCATCGGCTATCACCTGAACCAGCTCGATCAGGGCCGCCCCAAGGGCGCGGCATTCGTGCGGGTCGATCAGCTCTATGCGCTGTTCTTCCGCCGCGACCTCGTCGTGAAGAAATTCCTAAGCAATGCCGAGGCCGAGGTCGCCGAGCAGCTCGCGCGCATCGGCGACGTGCGCAGCGTGCTCGGCAAGGGCCTGCCGCCCGAGCTGAAGCTCACCGAATATTGCTTCCAGGGCAAATGCGAGCCCATTCCGACCGAAGAGCAGACACGCAGCACCAGCGGCAAGGTGCAGCTCCGCGAGGCCGCCGCGCCCGAGGTCGTACTCCATTTCGAGGTGCAGGACCGCGGCGGCGGCATCGGCCCGATCGTGGTGCGCGACAAGGGCGCGGCGGTGACCGCCGCCGGCGGATCGCGCGGCATCACCGGCGGCGTCGACAACGAGGAGCGCACCGTCCAGCTCGAGCCGGGCGCCAACCTCATCATGTTGTCGGCCTTCAACGGCGCGCGCGAGATCGAGACCGGCGCAAAGGACCGGCCGCTCCTGGCGCTGCGCTACTCCCCGCCCAAGGAGACGAAGCCGGTGATGCGCCTCCTCGCGATCGGCATCGACAAATATACCGGCAAGGACATTCCGCAGCTCGCCAACGCCGCGGCCGACGCCAAAGGCGTCGCCGAAATCATGCACGGCGACACCAAGCACGACCTCTTCGCCGATACCGATGCGATCGTGCTGACCGATCAGGGCGCCACGCTTGCGGCGATCGACGGCGCCTTCGACCAGCTCGCCAAGCGCACCCAGCCCGACGATCTCGTGTTCGTGTTCCTCGCCGGACACGGCGTGGCGCTCGACGGCAAGTACTATTACGTGCCGGCCGATCTGCCCGATGCCAAGGACGATTCGATCCGCAAGCACGCCCTCACTTACGACGATCTCGCCGCGCGGCTTTCGCGCTTTCCCACCTCGCGCGCCATCATCGTGCTCGACACGTGCTACAGCGGCGCGTTCGCCATCGACGACAGCATCCAGCGCGATTCGCGCGACCAGACCGTCGGCAAGCAGATCAGCCACGCGACCGGCCGCTTCATCCTCGCCGGCTCATCGAGTCAGCAGGAAGCGCTCGACGGCGTCGACGGGCACGGCGTCTTCACCGAGGCGCTGCTCATGGGATTGAAGGGCGCCGCCGACACCGAAGTGGCCGGCAATCACGACGGCAAGGTCAGCATCTACGAGCTCGGCGAGTACACCAAGGCCAAGGTGCCGGAACTGGCATCCAAGATCGCGCACGGCTATGCGCAGAAGCCGCGCTGGTTCTTCAACGGCGACGAGATGTTCGATCTGCGCGACGCGACGAACTAGCGCGCCGCTATTTCACCGATTTGGCGATGACGCCGAGGAGCAGGCGCGCCTGGTCTTCGCATCCGGTCTGGGCAAGCTGTATCGCACGCGCCACGTCGCCGGCGCCGCCCTGCGCCGGTACGATGTGAATCGTCGCGATCGCCGCCACGTCCTGGCCCGACAGCTCGAACGACACCATGTCGCCGTCGGCAAGCGGGAACGACGCGGGCCATGCCTGGCGCACGGCCCCCTTCGCCCACGTCAGCTTGGCCTCGCCCGCGCCGGTCAGCGACTTCACGGTCATGGCGCCATCGGCGGCCGGGTCGTGCATCACCATGGCATGGCTTGCGTCGGGCAGGCACGTGTCGCCGCCGTCGCTCGCGTCGATCGCAAAAACGTCCGCTGGCGTCGTGACGGCGTCGTCGCGCCAATGCGATTCGATCGCCCGCGCGACGCCGACCTCGGTCTGCTGTTTATTGAAGAGCGACGACAGCGCTTTCGCGGCGTCGTTGCCCGGCACGCCCGGTCCGGCCGCCGCGGGCGGGGGTCCCGAAAACGGGCCCTTGACGGTGATCACCTGGCCGGCAGCGGTGATCAGCACGACGCGGCCCTCGGCGGGGACATCGAGCTTTCCGTCCTTCGCAAGCGTCGTTCCCTTGGCCACCGCGGGCACCGAGGAATTGATCACGACGTAATCCTGGGCCCAGGCAGGCGCGCACAGTATCGCGAGTGCAGCGAACGCTAGGGCAAGACACCGGTTCTTTAACATTCGCGTCTAACCTCGGGTCCGAAGGACCGGCGATCCGGGCGATTCGATCATAAATCGTCGCACCGCTCAAGCGCGCCGGACGGTCGCGACTCCTGCCATTCCGCTTGATCTCGCGCCCTGGAAGCAGTAGCAGCGGCGAAGCGCGGCGCCTTCCCGCGCCGCCCCGCTCATGAGGAGCCGCCCTTGTCCGTCACCGGCCACGATTCGCTGAAATGCCGTCGCACTCTCGACGTGGGCGGCAAGCGCTACGACTATTTCAGCCTCGAGGCCGCCGCGTCCGCGGCCGGACTCGGCGACATCTCGCGCCTGCCGTTCTCGCTGAAGGTGCTGCTCGAAAATCTGGTGCGGCTCGAGAACGGCCGCACGGTCACGGTCGAAGACATCAAGTCGGTGGGCGCGTGGCTCAAGAACAAGACGTCGGAGCGCGAGATCGCGTTCCGCCCGGCGCGCGTCCTGATGCAGGACCTCACGGGCGTGCCGGCGGTCGTCGATCTCGCGGCGATGCGCGAGGCGATGGGCACGCTGGGCGGCGATCCGAAACGGATCAATCCCTTGTCGCCGGTCGATCTGGTCATCGACCATTCGGTGATGGTCGACAATTTCGGCAGCAAGGACGCGTTCGACAGGAACGTCAAGATCGAGTTCGAGCGCAACGGCGAACGCTATGCGTTCCTGCGCTGGGGCCAGAGCGCGTTCGACAATTTCCGCGTCGTGCCGCCCGGCACCGGCATCTGCCACCAGGTCAATCTCGAATATCTGGCGCAGGTGGTGTGGACGACCGAGGAGGACAAGCGCACGATCGCTTATCCCGACACGCTCGTCGGCACCGACAGCCACACGACCATGGTGAACGGGCTTTCCGTGCTGGGCTGGGGCGTCGGCGGGATCGAGGCCGAGGCGGCGATGCTCGGCCAGCCCATCTCCATGGTGCTGCCGGAAGTGGTTGGCGTCAGGCTTTCGGGCGCGTTGAAGGAAGGTGCCACCGCAACCGACCTCGTCCTCACCGTGACGCAGATGCTGCGGAAGAAGGGCGTGGTCGGGCGCTTTGTCGAATTCTTCGGGCCGGGCATCGCGAATCTCGCGCTCGCGGACCGCGCCACGATCGGCAACATGGCGCCCGAGTACGGCGCCACCTGCGGCTTCTTCCCAGTCGACGCCGAGACGATCCGCTATCTCTCGCTCACGGGCCGCGATCCGGCGCGCGTCAAGCTGGTCGAGGCCTACGCCAAGGCGCAAGGCCTGTGGCACGACGAGAAGACCCCCGATCCCACCGTCACGGATACGCTCGAACTCGATCTCGCGAGCGTCGAGCCGTCGCTCGCCGGCCCGCGCCGGCCGCAGGACCGGGTGGCGCTCGGCGGCGTGGCCAAGTCGTTCGCGAGCGAGCTGCCGAAGCTCGCCGCGACCCGCACCAGGAAAGGCGGACCGGTCAAGGTCAAGGGCGCCAACTACGAGCTCGAAGACGGCGCGGTGGTGATCGCCGCGATCACCTCCTGCACCAACACGTCGAACCCGAGCGTGATGCTGGCCGCGGGGCTTCTGGCGCGGAACGCAGTGCAGCGCGGCGTGCGCGTCAAACCGTGGGTCAAGACCTCGCTCGCGCCGGGCAGCCAGGTCGTCTCCGACTATTACGCCAAGACCGGCTTGCAGAACGATCTCGATGCGCTGGGCTTCTCGCTCGCGGGCTATGGCTGCACCACCTGCATCGGCAATTCGGGGCCGCTGCCCGATCCCATCGCCGAGGCGATCGAGGAGGGCGACCTCGTCGCCGCGGCGGTCTTGTCGGGCAACCGCAATTTCGAGGGCCGCATCCATCCGCTGGTGCGGGCGAATTACCTGGCGTCGCCGCCGCTGGTCGTCGCCTATGCGATCGCGGGCTCGATGAATGTCGACGTGACGCGCGATGCGCTGGCGCAGGACGGCGACGGCAAGCCCGTCTATCTGCGCGACATCTGGCCCAGCAACCGCGACATCGCGGAGACCGTGGCGAAGGGCGTCGATGCGCCGATGTTCAGGAAACGCTACGCCAACGTGTTCGAGGGACCGGCCGAGTGGAAGAAGGTGAAGCTGCTCACGGGCATGACCTTCTCGTGGGACATGGGCTCGACCTATCTCGCGAACCCGCCTTATTTCGACAACATGCCGAAGGAGCCGGCGCCGCTTTCCGACATCGCCATGGCGCGCGAGCTCGCCGTGCTCGGCGACAGCATCACCACCGACCACATCTCGCCGGCCGGTTCGATCAAGAAGGAATTGCCCGCCGGCGAATATCTTCTCGAGCACCAGGTCCGGCCGGCGGATTTCAATTCCTATGGCGCGCGCCGCGGCCATCACGAGGTGATGGTGCGTGGCACCTTCGCCAATATCCGCATCAAGAACGAGATGGTGCCGGGCGTCGAAGGCGGCATGACGAAGCACATGCCGGACGGCAAGATCATGGCGATCTATGACGCATCGGTGCTATACCAAAAGGAGGGCGTGCCGCTCGTCATCATCGCCGGCAAGGAATACGGCACCGGCTCGTCGCGCGACTGGGCCGCCAAGGGCACGAAGCTTTTGGGGGTCAAGGCGGTGATCGTCGAGAGCTTCGAGCGCATCCACCGCTCGAACCTCGTCGGCATGGGCGTGCTGCCGCTGCAATTCAAGGACGGCGCGAGCCGGCAGAGCCTGAAGCTCGACGGCAGCGAGCGCTTCGATATCGCAGGCATTTCCGCGGGGTTGAAGCCGCGCGCCGAGCTCAAATGCCACATCCACCGCGCTGACGGCAAGGTCGAGACGATCTCGCTCCTCTGCCGCATCGACACGGTCGACGAGCTCGAATATTTCCGCCACGGCGGCATCCTGCCCTACGTGCTGCGCAGCATGATGAAGGCAGCGTGACGGAGAAAAGCTGTCCGCTATCAGCGATCAGCAAGGAACGTCATACGCCGGCGCGGCCCGGTCCTGACGCAGGCTTAACGCGGAGCTGAAAGCCGACGGCTGTTGACCGGCGGCTACTTCAGCGGCGAGAACGCGGTCGGAATCAGGATCTTGGTTTCCTGCGCGGCCAGAAGTCCCGTTGGGCTGTTCTTGAGATAGGCCTGCCATTCCGGCTCTTTCATGAGCGCGGCGCGGCGCTGCTCGCGGTCGGCGAGCGATTCGTAGGCCCACACGTGGATGATCTGGTTGAGCGGTCCGAGCTCGGTCGTGAAGAATCCGATGAGCCGCCCGAGCATGCGTTTCTGCACCGGAAGCCCGTTCTTCTCGTAATAATCGAGCCATTCGCGGGACTTGCCGATATTGGCCGTGTAGGTGCGCATTTCGACGATCATATCTCTCCCCTTCGTGCTGTTGCCGGAAACGATAGCATGGCGGCCGCTATCACCAAGGCGTGATTCCGGGTGACTTGGCGCGGCGCGCACGGCGCGTCAGGATGAGGGCATGCGGGCTCTAAGTTCCTTCGCTCTCATCACCATGCTGTGCGCGCTGCCCGCCGCGGCCGAGGAACGCCAGCCCGTGGTGGTGGAGCTCTACACATCGCAAGGCTGCAATTCCTGCCCGCCGGCGGATGCTTATTTCGGCGAGCTCGCCGGGCGGCACGATCTGCTGCCCTTGGCGTTCCATGTCGACTACTGGAACTATATCGGCTGGACCGATCCGTTCGCGAAGCCTTGGGCGACGGCGCGCCAGCGCGGCTATGTCAAAAGCCTGAACGAACGCTACGTCTATACGCCGCAGATCGTCGTGGCGGGCGCGGCGCAAGGGATCGGCTCCGATCGCGACGCGATCGAAGGGCTGATCCGCGACGCGGTATCGCACGAGGCGCAGCCGCTCGATCTCGAGCTGCGCTGGCGCGAGGACGGCGCGTTGCTCGTCGATGTCGGCGCCGGCAAATCGCCGGCCAACTCGCCCGCCGACATCTGGCTCATCGGCTATGACAAGCCGCACGAGACCGAGGTGCTGCGCGGCGAGAATGCCGGCCGGACCGCGGTCGATTACCAGGCGGTGCGCAACTATCGCCGCATCGGCGCGTGGCCCGGCTGGTCGCTCGAGCTGGTGGTGCCGCCGAACGAGGTGACGAATCTCGGCACCGGCGGGATCGCCGTGCTCGTGCAGTCGGCCGGGCTCGGCCCCGTCATCGCCGTGCGCCGCATCGATCCGCGTTAGGCGGACTCCAGCCCCTTCGCCAGTAGTCCCGACATGCGGCGCGCGAACGCAGCCGGGTCGGGCAATGCTTCGCCTTCGAGGATGCGCGCCTGGTCGAGCAGCAGCCAGGCGAAGTCGCGCAGCTCGTCGACGGCGCCTTCCTTGCCGGCGAGCTCGGCAAGGCGCGCGATCAGCGGGTGGCGCGGGTTGATCTCGAGAATGCGCTTTGCCTCTTCCGAAAGCTGGCGGTGCTGCTTCAAAAGCCGCTCGAGGTGGATGTCGAGATCGCCCTCGTCGGCGACGAGGCACACCGCGCTGTCGGTGAGCCGAGACGAGGCGCGCACGTCCTTCACCGCTGCGCCGAGCGAGAGCTTCATGAGGGCGATCAGGCTTGCGACCGCGCCGTCGCGCTTCGGATCGGCGGTCGGCGCATCGGGCGCGGGAAATTTCTCGAGATCGGCCTGGCCGCGCGTCACCGATTTGAACGGATGCTTCTTGTATTCGCCGAGCGCCGGCATCCAGAACTCGTCGACCGCATCGGTCAGGAGCAGCACCTCGATCTGGCGCGCGCGGAACCCCTCGAGCTGCGGGCTTTTGGCGGCCGCATCGGCCGTATCGCCGGTGACGGTATAGATCGCATCCTGGCCCGGCTTCATGCGTCCGACATAGTCGTCGAGCGCAGCGAGCCCGTCGGCAGCCGTGGTGCGGAAGCGCGCGAGGGCCAAAATCTCGTCGCGGTGTTCCGGATCCTCGTAAAGCCCTTCTTTCAGCACGGCGCCGAAATTGTCCCAGAACGCGGCGTATTCGGCGGGCGCGTCCTTCGCCTTGCGGCCGAGCTCGGTGAGGACGCGCCGCGCGATCTGGCTGCGCATCTTGGCGAGCATCGGATTTTTCTGGAGCATCTCGCGGCTGACGTTGAGCGGCAAATCCTCGGAATCGACCACGCCGCGCAGGAAGCGCAGATAGGGCGGCAAAAGCTCCTGGCAATCGTCGGTGATGTAGACGCGCCGCACATAGAGCCGCGCGCGGTTCTTGCGCGCCGGCTCGAACAGGTCGAAGGGTTTTGCCGCCGGCACGAAGAGAAGGGTCGTGTATTCGTAGGTCCCCTCGGCCTTTGCGTGGATCGTCAGCCACGGATCGTCGAAGCCGTGGCCGACATGGTGATAGAACTCCTTGTATTGCTCGTCGCTGATCTCGGATTTGGGGCGCATCCAGAGAGCGGCGGCGTGGTTGACCGTCTCCTTCTTGCCCTGCGCTTCGATCACGATCGGCAGCGCGACGTGGTCGGAATATGTGCGGACGATGCCTTTCAAACGTTCGGCATCGGCGTAGTCCGCGTCCTCGTCATGCAGATTCAAGGTGATGACGGTGCCGCGACCCGGCTTTTCGGCGGGCTCGACCGAGAATTCGCCCTTGCCGTTCGAGAGCCAGCGCCATGCCTCGGCTGCGCCCGCCTTCTTCGACACGACCTCGACCTCGCCCGCCACCATGAAGGCCGAATAGAATCCGACGCCAAATTGGCCGATCAAGGCCATGTCCTTCTTGGCGTCGCCCGACAGCTCCTTGACGAAGGCGGCGGTGCCGGAGCGCGCGATCGTGCCCAAATTGTCGATCAACTCCTGGCGGCTCATGCCGATGCCGTTGTCGGCGATGGTGATGATGCGCTTCGCCTTGTCAGGCAGGATCACGACCTTGAGCTCGGGATCGCCGGCGATGAGCGCAGGCTCGGTGATCGCCGCGTAGCGCAGCCGGTCGCACGCATCGGACGCATTGCTGATGAGCTCGCGCAGGAACACGTCCTTGTTGCTGTAGAGCGAGTGAGCGACGATCTCGAGAAGGCGGCTCACCTCCGCCTGAAAGCTCAGCGTCTCGCCTGGCATGGCCCGATCCCGATGCTGCCCTTTTGCCCCGCCGCCGCAGATTTGGGCAAAACCGCCACCCCGTGCAACCCCTTGATCCTGCGGTCGGAGCGGGTAGGCTTTGTCCGGGGTCGGCAATAAAGTTTTTTTGGGGAATCATCAATGGCCACGATCACCGGGACCGGCGCGGCGCTTCCGGCCGAAGAACATTCGCGCCAGCTTCGCCGCGCCGTCATCGCCGCCACCGTCGGCACCACGATCGAGTGGTACGATTTCTTCCTCTACAGCACGATGGCGGGCCTCGTGTTCGGTAAACTGTACTTCCCGAACCAGGAGCCGCTGACCGCGACCTTGAACGCGTTCGGCATCTATTTCATCGGCTTCATCGCGCGCCCGGTCGGCGCCGCCATCTTCGGCCATTACGGCGACCGGATCGGGCGCAAATCGACGCTGATCGCGACCTTGATGCTGATGGGCGTCTCGACGTTTCTGGTGGCGTTCGTGCCCGGCTACAATTCGATCGGCATCTGGGGCGCGGTCCTGCTGACGGTGCTGCGCACGCTGCAAGGAATCGGCGTCGGGGGCGAATGGGGCGGCTCGGTGCTCTTGTCGATGGAATGGGCGCGCAACAACGGGCAGCGCGGGCTCGTCGCCTCGTGGCCGCAATTCGGCGTGCCCTCGGGACTCTTCATCGCCAACCTCGCGGTTCTCTCGTTCAGCCAGATGTCGGGCGATGCGTTCATCAGCTGGGGCTGGCGCATCCCGTTCTTCCTTTCGATCGTGCTCGTGGCGATCGGACTCTGGATCCGGCTCGGCATCTTCGAGACGCCGGTGTTCCAGGCGCTCGTCGCGCAGCGCAAGATCGAGAAGGCGCCGATGCTCGAAGTCTGCAAGAAGCAGCCGGGCGCCATGATCCTGTCGGCCTTGGCGCGCATGTCCGAGCAGGCGCCCTTCTATATCTTCACCGCCTTCATCTTCGCCTATGGCACCGGCACGCTGAAAATGTCGCGCGACATGCTGCTGACGGCGGTTCTCGTCGCATCGTGCGTGTCGTTCTTCTCGATCCCGATCTCGGGCCACATCTCCGACAAGATCGGGCGGAAAAAGATGTACTTGATCGGCGCGGCAACGATGGGCGTGTTCGGGTTCGTGTATTTCGGGCTTCTCGACACGATGGCGCCGGTCGCGATCTTCCTTGCGATCGTGCTGTCGCTCATTCCGCACGACATGCAGTACGGGCCGCAGGCGGCCTTGATCGCCGAAAGCTTCACGCCGCGGCTCAGATATAGCGGCGCGTCGATGGGCTATCAGCTCGCCTCGATCATCGCCGGGGGTCCCGCGCCGTTGATCGCGACGGCGCTCTTCGCCGCCTACAAAACCGGCTGGGTGATCGCGCTCTATATCCTGCTCTGCGCCGTCATCTCGATCATCGCGACGGCGTTGATGAAAGACTACACGGGCAAGGACATCTCGGCAGAATACGACCGCTGACTATTCGGCCGCCGCCGGCGCCGCAAGCCCGTCCAGCGTTTGGGCGGCGCGCGCCTCGTCGAGCTCGCCCATCCACTTCGCCACCACCACTGTGGCGAAGATGTTGCTGAAGAGATTGGTGATGGCGCGAATCTCGGACATGAAGCGGTCGACGCCGAGAAGGAGCGCGAGGCCGCCGATCGGCAGCACGCCCGCCACCGGCAAGGTCGCCGCGAGCGCCACGAACCCGGCGCCGGCGATCCCGGCGGCGCCCTTCGACGTGAACAGCATGATGAACAGCATCGAGAACTGCTGGCCCACGCTCAGGTTGATGTCGCACGCCTGCGCGATGAACAGCACCGAGAGCGTCATGTAGATCGCGGTGCCGTTGGTATTGAACGAGAAGCCCGCGGGCAGGACGAGCCCCACCACTTCCTCGGAGCAGCCCATCGCCTCGAGCTTGTCCATCGCGCGCGGGATCATCGCCTCGCCCGAGGTCGCGGCGAAGGTGATGAGCAGCTCTTCCTTGAAATAGCGCACGATCTTCCACACCCGGAGGCCGAAGATGCGCGCGATGAGGCCGAAGCCGATGAGCGCGAACAGGATCGAGGTGACATAGACGCTGGCGATGAGCTTCGCCAAGCCTTCGAGCGTGCCGAAGCCGAACTTGCCGATGGTGAAGGCGATCGCGCCGAACGCGGCGATCGGCGCCAGGTACATGACGTAGCGCACGACGCCGAAGATCGCGTGCATGAGATCGTCCAACAGCACGACGAGGCGCTGGCCGCGCTCGCCCATGTGGCAGAGCGCAAACCCGAACAGCACCGCCATGACGAGGACCGGCATGATGTCGCCCTTGGCAATGTCGCCGACGATGTTGGTCGGCACCATGCGCAGGAGGAACTCGACGATGGTGAAGGACTTGGCACCGGTGACGTAGGCATCGACCGACTTCGTATTGAGCGAGGCGGGATCGATGTGGAGGCCGGCGCCCGGCTGCAACACGTTGCCGACGACGAGGCCGACGATCAGCGCGATCGTGGTCACCACCTCGAAGTAGATGAGAGCCCGCAGCCCCACCATGCCGACACGGCGCATGTCGCCCATCTTGGCGATGCCGACGGCGACGGTGACGAAGATGATGACGGGAACGACGGCGCGAATGAGGCTGATGAAGGCGTCGCCCAAGGGTTTCAGATCGACGCCCAGTTGGGGATTGACCTCGCCGACGACGATGCCAAGCGCGATGCCGATCAAGACCTGAACGTAAAGTTTCTTCAGCAGCCTCATCCTACCCTCCGGTTCAGTTTTGCCGCATCTTCACCACCACCTTGATCGCGTCCTCGACCCGATCGCGCGCGTAACGGATCGCCGTCGGCACGTCGGCGAGCGGGAAGGTGTGCGTGTGGATGAGCTTCGCATCGAAGCGCCGTTGCGCCATGAGCGCAGCGGCGCGATGCGTGGCGCTCTTGCCCTCGCCGCGGATACCAAACACATAAATGTTGTTGCGCACGATATAGGCGAGATCGACGGGCACCGGGTCGGCCGGGAACGCGGCAAGACAGATGCGGCCGCCGCGATTCACCATGCGCGCGGCCTCGTTCAGCGCGTTCCCCGCGCCCGAGCATTCGAGCACGTACTGCACCCCCTTGCCGTGCGTCAGCCGCGCGACCGCCGCGACCGCCTCTTCCTTGCCGACATTGACGACGTGATCGGCGCCAAGGCGCTTCCCCATCTCGAGCCGGCGGTCGCGCGTGCCGGTGAGGATGACGGGCGCCGCCCCCAACGCCTTCGCCACGCCGACGCCCATCAGCCCGATCGGGCCGGGCCCCACCACGACGACGCCTTCGCCGGCGATGATGCCGCCCATCACGTCGAGCCCATACATCGCGGTGCCGGCGGTGACGATGAGCGTCGCCTCCTCGTCCGGCATGTCGTCGGGCACATGCACCATGGTGTTGACGCTGTTGATGGCGTACTCCGCGAAGCCGCCATCGGTGCTGAAGCCGTTGGCGCGGTGGCCCTTGGCGTGATAGCCGTAATTGAGGCACGAGGTGTACATGCCTTCGCGGCAGCGCTGGCAGCGCCCGCACCCGGCATGCACCTCGACCGCGACCCGGTCGCCGATCTCGAACTCGTCGACCGAGGGACCGAGCTTCACCACCGTCCCCATATATTCGTGGCCGGGCGTGAAATTGCGGTTGAAGGGCGAGCCGCCATCGACGATTGCCGGGAGTCCGTGCTTGATGATCTCGATGTCGGTCGCGCACACGGCGATTGCGTCGATCCGCACCAAAACCTCGGCGCTTCCCGGCTCCGGCACCGGCTTCTCGACAAGGTGCAGCTCCTCGGGATTGCCGAGCACCCACGCCTTCATCGTCTTCGGCACCTCGTAAGCGTTCGGCCGTGCGTTGGTCATGGCGCGATCTTCCTTTCGGCGCCGAGACTATCGCGTGAGCCAGACATCGGCCAGATCCTGCCCGATGAAATGGCTCGGCGTGATGGCCCATCCCTGGACCCGCGAGGAGGTCACGACAATGCGGTTCCACCACAGGAGCGGCACGGTGTAGGCCTCGGTCAAGGCACGCCGCTCGAATGCGCGCACGATCGCCGCGCGCTTTGCCCCATCCGTCGTGACCGCTTGCCCGACATAGAGCGCGTCGAGATAGCGGTCGGTGGCGCCGGAATAGTCGATCGGCGACAGATCGTGCGACACGAACTTGGTGAGCTGGATCGTCGGGTCGTCGTAGAAATCGCCCTGGAAATCCTGCGCCACGTCGAAATCGCCGGCCTCGGCCGCCTTCTGCCAATCGAAGATGTTGCGCTTGTCGATCTCGGCGGTGACGCCGATCGCGCGCCAGCTTTCGGCGAGAAGCTGGGCACCGGCGTCGTGCGGCATCGGGATGTCGCGCTCCATGAGCTTCAGATGCAGGTCGCTGACGCCCGCTTCGGCGAGGAGGCGCTTTGCCTCGGCGCGTGAGCCCTCGATGTCATGCGAGAAGCCCGGCAGCGAGGCGAGCTCGGCCGCGGACGCCGCCATCGCCGAGCCCGGCCGCATCAGCCCGCCGACATATTTGAGGAACGTCGTGTCCTGAAGTTTTTGCGCGGCACCCCAGCGGTCGATCGCGAGCGAGAGCGCGCGGCGCACGCGCGCGTCGTCGAACGGCTTTTTCCGCGTGTTGAAGACGACGAGCAGGTTCGAGAGCCACGGGCTCTCGCTCGCCGTGACGCGGTCGCCCAGCGTCTCGACGAGCTCGTCGCGCTGCGCGGGCGTGACGCCGCGGAACTCGGCCATGATCTTGCCGCTCTTGTAGGCGGCCATGACCTGGCCGGGCGGGATGAAATCCGCCTGGTAGGCGTCGAGATAGGGACGGCCCGGCTCGAAATAATGCGTGAAGCGCGCGCCGCGCCAGTCTTTCCCCTTCTCGTGCGCCACGAACACGAACGGCCCGGTACCGAGAATCTGCGTCTTCGGATACATCGGATCCTGGGCAAGCCTCGCCGCACTGTAGATGCAGTTCCACGGCGAGGCGAAATTCGCCAGCATCGCAGCGTCGGGCCATTTGAGATGAAAGACCACCTCGAGCGGCCGCGGCGTGTCGATGGTGTCGATCGCGCCGTAATCGACCTGGCGCGCCGAGATGAGACCTTGCGGTGGATGGAGGATGCGCTCGTAGGTCGCCTTCACATCGGCCGAGGTGAAGGGCGTGCCGTCGTGGAAAGTGACGCCTTGCTTCAGCGTGAAGGTGTAGGTGAGCCCGTCCGGCGATTGGGTCCACGACTTCGCGAGATCGCCGACAATTTGCGGATAATTCTGCGCGTCGAACTTGAGCAGGGTCGAATAATGCGGCGCCACTGGCTGCAAGAAGGCGAACGAGGTGTTGTCCTCGCAGTCATAGTCGTTGGGCTCGACGGTGACGGCGAATTCGAGCGTGCCGCCCGGTTGCGGCGCGCCGGCATGGGCGGGAATGCCGAATGCGGCAATAAGAATCGTAGCGGCACGCAGGTGGCGGATCGGCGTCATGTCGGCGCCCTCGCACTCAATGTGTGTCGGATGCAGATTGCGTCTGCCAACGTTCGAATTGGCTAAACAGATCGTCCTTCTGCTGCTGCGTCATTCCCGCCCCGGTGGCCTTAAGCCGTTCGTCGAGGAAGCGTTCGAACACAGACTTCATGTCCACCGGGGCGCCTTTTTGCTGCGCCACCGGCATGTTCTGCGCGAGCCACTGCTCGGCCGCCGGAAAGCGGCGCCAACCGGGCAGGTCGGCGGCGAGATTGACCTCGCGCCATTTCGCGTTGTGCCCAGGCTCCAGCAGCGCCGGGAATTGCGTGAACAGCGCGTCAGTGAACTCGATGAGATTGCGATAGCGCTCGCTGCCCTGCTGCAGATTGGCGGCCATGAGGACGGTGCCGACCGCCATCGTGTCGACCGGCGCGTCCTCGCTGATAAGTCCCGGATAGTCCTGGGCGGTGAGCCGCGTCGGCGCATAGGACTTCGTGAGCGGCCCCTTCAATGGCAGCGACAGGAAATGGAATCCCTTGCCAGGCTCGACCGTGCGCAGAAGCGGCGACGGCTTCGCCGCGACGAGCGCCACCGCATCGATATCGCCATG
Organism: uncultured Alphaproteobacteria bacterium; assembly: GCA_963729295.1. Classification (GTDB taxonomy): domain Bacteria; phylum Pseudomonadota; class Alphaproteobacteria; order ATCC43930; family CGMCC-115725; genus DATJLY01. Next base: position 24,544 of record CAVSNJ010000004.1, on the reverse strand, counting down.
CGCGAGCTGGGCCAGCGCCACGTCGGTCGGATCGTTTGTCGTCGTCACCGCAATGCCGAGCGCGGAAAAGAAATTCCGCGCGGTGACGGGTGTGCCACCGGTCTGCGGCCCGACATTCACCTTCTTGCCGGCGAGATCGGCCACGGATTTGATGTCGGGCCGCGCGAGGAGATGGAATTCCTCATTATAAAGGCGCGCGACATAGGTGAGCGCATCGATGCCGGAAATGAGCTTTTGCTGGCGCGCATAGTCGAGCGTGTCGGCCTCGATGATGGCAGCGTCGATGCCGTGCAGAACCTTGAGATCGACGACGTTCTGCAAGGCGCCATCGCCCAGCACCGGCACGACGCGACGCGTGGCCCCATCATCGAGCAGCGCCGCGAGATCGGCGGCGATCTGGCCGGCAATGCCCGCCGTATCGCTGGTTTCGACCTCGACCACGCCGCGCGTACCGCGATCAAAGCTCTGGTCGGCCGCAAAGGCGGGGACCAGGAACAACGCTGCCGAAGCGACGAGCGCCAAGCTGCGTGCGAGCAATGCGTGCATGCGACTACCCCCCTCGGAACCTGTGTCAGTGTTGAGACAGCGCAGCGAGGTCTTGCTTTGCTTCGCTGTCGCCGAGCGCGCTGGCAAGCTGGTACCAGCGTACCGCTTCGGTCTTGTCGCCATTCATGCCGCGTACGCCCCAGCGCACGAGGAAAACGGGATCGTAGCTGTTGCCAAGAACCCGGGCAGCGCGGGCATTGCCGGCCTCGGCCGCGCGCTCGTAATAAAGCCGCGCCGAAACGATGTCGCCGTCGGTGAGACGCGCATCGCCGGCCTCCGCAAGAGCCTCCGAATCAGCCGCATCGCCGGCCTCGGCACCAGCGCGCGGACCGGCCGCATCGCCTTTCGGCGGCGCGGCAGACGGCGACAGCGCGTTGAGCACGGTGGGGCTCGCCCGCGCCTCGAGAGGTGGCGCGGGCGGCGGCAACGAGGCGATGACGCTCGCTTGTGGCAGCGCGGATGCCGGTGGCGACGGCGCCGCGGCACTGACGCTCGGCACAGGCGTCGCGACGGCGACCTCCGGCGGCGCTGCCACGACAACCGCGGGCGGAGGGGGAACGGCGGCAGCGACAGTGACGGGCGCGGGCCGTACCGGCGGCGGCGCGGGAATTGCCGCGACGGCCGGCACGCGCGTGGGTTTGGGCGCCGGCTCAGGGGCAACGCGCGGCGACTCGGGTAGCGACACTTGCGCCGTCTCGGTCGCGGAATCGCTCGCCGCGCCGGTCAGGCGCTGCATCGTCGCATGCGCGACGGCGCCGCGGTCGCCGAGCGAATTCACCGCGCCGGATATGAAAATTCCGGCGAAAGCTAGGATTCCGAAATAGACGAACGCGACAAGAATCCCGATAGCAACGCGGGTTCGCGGACGACGCACAACCAATTCCGCAAGAGCGGCGCGTTCCCCCTTGATACGTGTCGCAGATTCGGCAGTCATGTCCGGGCACATCGCGACAGGATAAGAGTTGCTTCAGCATAAGAATGTAGGAGCACGCAGCATCGTGGAACCGTGCGCACGCGTCGTCAAGGCAGCGACACAGTTCGGCCTCATGTTTTTTTCGTGGCCGGGACGCAGGAGGCGCGTTTCAATGACGCGGAGGTGGCGAGCCCGATGAGCTATGTCGCGCAGGTGCTTCAGCCGGGCGAGCAAGTGCTCGCCGTGACGCGGATTCACTGGTGGTTCCTGTGGCGGCGGACGCTTTTGCTCGTCATCGCCGCGGCAGTACTCGCGGGTTTCGCGTCGGCGCAGCAGGGAAATGCCCAAACAGCGCTCATCGCGCTCGCCGTGGTGGCGCTCGTCCTCGGCCTCGCGCTTGCCGTCGGCCCCGCCATCGCGCGCGCCACGACCGAGCTTGCTGTGACGAACCGGCGCATCATCCACAAGACCGGCCTCATCCGCCGCCACACCATCGAGATGAGCCGCGCGCAGGTCGAGAGCGTCGATGTCGACCAGGGTATCCTGGGCCGATTCATGAATTTCGGCGACATTACCGTCCACGGCACCGGCACGACGCCGGAACCGTTCCGCTACATCGCCGGACCGCTGCAATTCCGGAGCGCCATCACCGCAGGCTGAGAGCTCTTGCCATTCCCGGCGTTTCCCCCGATTTTGACGTGATGGGCGTCTCATCCCGGCCGCGCGTTCTGGCCGTTCTCGGGCCGACCAATACCGGCAAGACGCATCTCGCCATCGAGCGGATGCTCGGCCATCGCACCGGAATGATCGGCTTCCCGCTGCGGCTTCTGGCGCGCGAGAATTACGACCGGGTCGTGGCCTTGAAGGGGGTGCGCGCGGTCGCGCTCATCACCGGCGAGGAAAAGATCATCCCGCCGAACCCGTCCTACTTCGTCTGCACCGCCGAATTGATGCCGCTCGACCGCGCGGTCGAGTTTCTGGCGGTGGACGAGATCCAAATCTGCGGCGACCGCGAGCGCGGCCATGTTTTCACCGACCGGCTGCTTCACGCGCGCGGGCTCTCCGAGACCATGTTCCTGGGCGCGGAGACGATCCGCGGCCTCGTCCGCCGCCTCGTGCCCGACGTCGAGTTCGTGAGCCGCCCGCGCTTTTCGACGCTGCGCTACGTCGGCGCCAAGAAGGTGACGCGATTGCCGCCGCGGAGCGCCGTCGTCGCCTTTGCGATCGCCGATGTGTTCGAGCTGGCCGAGCTGATCCGGCGCCAGCGCGGCGGCACCGCCGTGGTGCTGGGCGCGCTCTCCCCGCGCGCGCGGAACGCGCAGGTCGGACTCTTCCAGTCGGGCGAGGTCGATTACCTCGTCGCCACCGACGCGATCGGCATGGGCCTCAACATGGATCTGGACCATGTCGCGTTCGCGCGCACCGTCAAGTTCGACGGCCATTCGCCGCGCCGCCTGAGCCCCGCCGAGATCGCGCAGATCGCGGGCCGCGCCGGCCGGCACATGAGCGACGGCACATTCGGCACCACCGCCGATCTCGACGAGCTCGAGCCCGAGACCGTCGAGGCGGTCGAGAACCACCGCTTCGATCCGCTCGAGCGGCTCTATTGGCGCAGCGCCAAGCTTGACTTCCGCACGGCGCGGGGCCTGCTCGCGAGCCTCGAGGCGCGGCCGGTAACGCGCGGGCTGACGCTCGCTCCCGAAGCCGACGACCACCTGGCCTTGCGGGCGTTGGCGCGCCTGTCCGACATCGAAGGCGCCGCCGACACGCCGGCGCGCGTGCGGCTGTTGTGGGAGGTGTGCCAGATTCCCGATTTCCGCAAGGTGATGAGCGAGACGCATGCGCGGTTGCTCGCTCGCATCTTCCGCCATCTCGTCGGGCCCGAGGCGCGCATCCCGGTCGATTGGGTCGCCGACCAGGTGGCGCAGCTCGACCGCACCGACGGCGACATCGACGCGCTGATGGGCCGCATCGCGCATATCCGCACCTGGACCTATGTCGCGCACCGGCCGGACTGGCTTGCGTCCGCCGCGCACTGGCAGGAGCGCGCCCGCGCCATCGAGGACCGGCTGTCCGATGCGCTGCACGACCGCATCACGCAGCGCTTCGTCGATCGTCGCTCGGCATTTCTGGTGCGGCGGCTCGAATCGTCGCGCGAGCTTCTGGCGTCGGTGAGCCGCAGCAGTGAGGTCAAGGTCGAGGGGCATTATGTCGGCCGCCTCGACGGGTTCCGTTTCGTGCCCGACGAGGAAGCCGATCTCGGCGAGCGGCGCACGCTCCTGGCCGCGGCGAACCGTGTGCTGCGCGGCGAGATTGCCGCGCGCGCAAGAGAACTCGCGGAAGCGCCCGATGCGGAATTCGAGCTCGCGGCGAGCGGACAAATTCTGTGGCGCGGCGGCGCGGTCGGGCGCTTGCTGCCCGGCGAAAGCGCGCTCGGCCCGCACGTCGAACCGTTGCCGAGCGATTTTCTGGACGGGCATTTGCGCGACGGCGTGCGCCAGCGCCTTGCGACGTTCCTCGGGGCGGCCTTGGAGCGCGGGCTGGGGCCGCTTTATCGCGCGCGTTCGGCCGAGCTCGCGGGACCCGCGCGCGGTCTCGTCTATCAGCTCGCGGAAGCGCTCGGCACATTACCGGCGCGCGACGTGGCGCAGCTTACGGCGGCGCTCCAGGGCGCCGACCGAAAAGCGCTCGCGCGGCTCGGCGTGCGGCTCGGCACCGAGTCGGTCTATCTCGAGCCGCTTTTGAAACCCAGGGCGGCGCGGCTTCGCGCGCTCTTGTGGTCGGCGCGTACGGGCGCGGCCATTCCGCAGGCGCCTGAAAGCACGTCCGCGCCGCGCGAGCTCGCCGTGACGGACGAAGCTTACGCCGCCATGGGATTTTGCGCACTCGGCCCGCGCGTGCTGCGCGCCGATCGGCTCGAGCGCGTGGCGGCGGCGGCGCGGCGCCTCGCGCGGCAAGGCCCGTTCGCGGCGAGCGCGGAGCTTGCCTCGCTCGCCGGCGCGCCCATCGTGGAGCTTCCCGCTATACTCGCGGCGATGGGCTATCGCGCGAGCGTCGGCGAGAACGGCGAGGCGCTGTTCCATGCGCGCCGCCATCGCGCGGGTGCGCACGGCAAGCGACAACGGCGTGCGCGGCCGCATAACGACAGTCCGTTCGCGAAGCTGAAGGAGCTGCGCCTCTTGAGATGAGCGACAGCGACGGTGCCAGCGTCAGGATCGACAAGTGGCTGTGGTTCGCGCGCATGGCGAAAACGCGCTCGCTCGCCGCGCGGCTTTGCGAAGCGGGCTTCGTCACGGTCTGCGGCGCCGTGGTGACGAAGCCGCATCATCCGGTGCGCATCGGCGCGGCGGTGACGGTGGTACAGGGCCGGCAACGGCGCAGCCTCGTCGTGCAAAAGCTCGGCGCGCGCCGCGGGCCGCCGCCCGAGGCGCGGCTCCTTTACGACGAGCCCGCGCCGCCGACGCCTATCCTGCGGAGCGATCCCGACTGGACGCCGCTCTTCGACGAGGAAAGCCTCGCGTGAGCTAGTGGCCGGTGACGCGCGCCAGCAGCGCGTCGGCGTCGGCAGGCGGCGCGTTGCCACGCCAGGCGACGTGCTGATCGGGGCGGATCAGGACATAGTCGCGCTCGTAGAATGCACGGGCTTCGTCATCGGCAATGGGCAACACATCGAGCGGCACGCCGCGCCGCTGCGCCGCCGCGGCGAGAGATGACGCGCGGTCGGGCGCGCCGAGGCACATGAGAGTGAAGCCGACGCCGAGCCGGTCGTAGATCGAATCGCCCAGCTCGCGGCCGGCGCCGAGCCAGAAATGCGGCGCGCGGCCGCCGGGCACGCTCGACGGGCGATAGGTCACGGGATCTTCGGCGGGCGGCGCGCCATCCGCGACGACGATCGGCGAGCCGTCGTAGCGCGAACCGAGCTGCACGCCCAATGAGGCAAACTCCTCGCCCAACGTGCCGAGATATTGGCTGAGCTCGCTCCGCGCCGCCTCGCCCGCTTGCGTTCGCTCCTCGACCGCGTCGGCGACCGGCATGTCGCCCACGTTGATGGCGAGCGTGCGCGCGGCGGTGGTGTTGCGGATGGCGATGGGCCGCCGCTCGATCTCGTAGGAACCGAGGAGATGCGGGCCGCCCCAGCCAGCGACGAGGGCCGCGAGCTTCCACGACAGGTTCGCGGCATCGTCGATGCCGGTGTTCATGCCGAAGCCGCCCGTCGGCGTGAAGAGGTGGACGGAATCGCCCGCGAGCACGATACGGCCCGCGCCGAATGAGTGCGCGACGCGCGCGACACCCGCCGTCCACGGATTGTGGCCCAGAACCTCGACCGGAATCTCGGCACCAGCCGCGGTCTGCACGTGGCGGCGAATGGCGTCGTCGTCGGGCGCGGTGCCGGGCTCGGGCGCGCGCGTGAAGAGCAGGAATTCGTCCTCGCCGTTCAACGACACGAAGACGACGCGGCCCTGCGCGTTGATGGCGTTGTACATCCAGCCGCGGCGCTCGCGCCGGATGACGTCGTTGAGCACGGTCGGCATACGCAGGTACGTCGCGATCATCGGTCCGCCCATGAACGCCTGCTCGAGATTGCGGAAGCCGCCGTAGCGGATCGCGAGCGTGCGGCGCACGAAACTCTGCCCGCCATCGCAGCCGGCGAGATAGAGGAAGCGCCAATCCTCGCGCGCACCGTCGGCGACGCACTCGGCGCCGAGCGTCACACCGCCCTCGTCCTGATCGACCGAAACGGCGCGCCAGCCGAAACGCTGTTCGATCATGGGCTCGCGGCAGACGCGGTCGAAGAGCAGAGCCTCGACATACATCTGGTTGGCGCGGTGGAGCGGCTCTGGCTCCTGGTCGAAGCGCGGCGCCTGCCGCAGGCGCGCCAATTTCTCGTTCTCTGACGGCATCCGGAGGCGCGCCAGTTCCCAGCCATTGAGCCGCGTGAAATAGACGACGTCGGTCGGCCAATCCATCGGCAGGCCGGTGCGGCGCACTTCGGGCGAAAAGCCCAAGCGGCGATAGTGTTCCATGGTGCGCGCGTTCTGGGTGCTACCCTTGGGCTGCATGCGGCTCCGCTCGTCGAGATTGAGAAGGACGGAGCGCACGCCGTAACGCGCGAGGAAGAGGCCGAGCATCATGCCGACGGGCCCGCCGCCGACGATGCCGATGGGCGCGGTTCGAGGCATCGCCCTAGCGGTTCAGGGGCCGGCGCAGGAAGCCCAGGAGACCCTGCGGCATGAAGATCACCATGGCGATGAAGATAAGCCCCAGGGGAATGAGATAATACTCCGTGAGAAAGCGCGAGAGGCCTTCGCGCAGCAAGAGGAAGAACGCGGCGCCGACGAGCGGACCTGCGAGCGTGCCGATGCCGCCGATGACGTTGTAGATGACGACCTCGCCCGAGACGAGGAAGAAGACGAAGTCGGGCGCGGCGAACTCGTTCTGCACGGCATAGAGGACACCGGCGAGGCCCGCGAAGAGCGCTGAGATCATCACCGCCACGATCTTATAGCGCTCGACCGGATAGCCGATCGCGCGCGTCCGCGCCTCGTTCTCGCGGATCGATTGCAGCACCGTGCCGAAGGGCGCCTGCATTATGCGGCGCAGCACGAGATATGAGCCCGCCACGACGGCGAGCACGAACCAGTGCAAGGTCGTCGAGGTGAAGCGCACCGAGAAGATGCCGGGCAGCGACAGCGGCGGGCGGCCGAAGGTGAGGCCGTTCTCGCCGCCCGTCACGTCGGTCCAGGTGAAGATGACGACGTAGAAGATCTGCGAGAAGATGAGCGTGGTGATGGCGAAATAAATGTCGCGAAGGCGCGTCGCGAAAAAGGCGACGAACGCGCCCACAACCGCGGCAAAGACGAGGCCGGCGAGGATCGCGAGCCACAAATTCGGCCGCTCGACCACGACGAGCGCCGCCGCGGCGCCATACATGCCGAGGCCGAAAAAGGCCGAGTGGCCGAACGAGACGATGCCGGTGTAGCCGATCAGGATGTCGGACGACATCGCGAGCAGGCCCCAAATCAAAATCTCCGTGAGAAAGCGGCGCCAGAATTCCGGCAGCACGAGCGGCGCGAAGGCAAGGAGTGCGACGATCGCACCGAACACCCCCCAGAAGACGAGCTTTTCGCGCGGCGTCATTTCGGGGTCGGCACGAAGAGGCCGGTCGGCCGGAACAACAACGTCAGGATCAGCACCACCGAGGCGAAGATGATCGACTGCGACGGGCTCACCCAGAGCGTGGCGTAAGCCTCGAGCAGGCTGATGAATATGGACGCGGCGATGCAGCCGCCGAGGCTGCCCATGCCGCCCACGACGACGACGATGAAGGCTTGCAGGATCCAGTCGAGCCCCATGGTGGCGTTGACGCCGACCAAGGGCCCGAACAGCACGCCCGACGCCGCCGCCATGCCGGAGCCCATCGCGAACACGCCGGTCAGCACCAACGGCACCGGAATGCCCATCGCCTGCGCCATGGTGCGGTCCTGCGTCGTGGCGCGGATCCAGATGCCGAACTTGCCGTATTTGAGGAAGAGCCAGACGCCGCCGATGATCGCGGCCGACAGAACCGCGATCAGCACGCGGTACCACGGATAGACCAGATAGAAGAGCGTGAACTGCCCGGTGAAGGGCTCCCCGATCTTGCGCGCGACGGGGCCGAACTGCCACAGCGCGTAGTTCTGCAGGACGAGCGAGATGCCGAAGGTGGCGAGGATGGTGTTGAGCGGATCGCGGCCCAAAAGCGGGCGCAAGGCGACGACGTAGATGACGGCGCCGAGCAGCGCCACCACCAGCGTCGCCGCGACCAGTGCCAGCCAGAAATTGCCGGTCGCGGCCATGGTCAGCACGCCGACATAGGCCCCCAGCATGAACAATTCGCCATGCGCGAAATTGACCACGTCCATGATGCCGAAGATGAGCGTCAAGCCCGAGGCGACGAGCGCCAGGATCATGCCCGTGATGATGCCGTTGAGCGTCTGGATCAGGATCTGCTGCAGCACGGGCCTAGATCCCCAGATACCGATGCACGACCGCGTCGTCGACGCGGATGTCGGACGCCATCGCATGATGGCGCACCATGCCCTTCTCGATGAAATAGACGCGCCGGCACGATTGGAGCGTCAGCGGCACGTTCTGCTCGACCAGCAGCACCGCGACGCCCTCCTGGCGCAGCACGTCGATGATCGCGCCGATCTGCGCCACCATGCGCGGCATGAGGCCTTCAGTCGGCTCGTCGAGCAGCATGATCTTGGGCTCGAGCATCATGGCGCGGGCGATCGCCAGCATCTGCTGCTCGCCGCCCGAAAGCGTGCCGCCGGCCTGGTTGCGCCGCTCGGCCAGCACCGGGAAGAAGGCGTAGACCTTGTCGAGGAGCGCGGCCTTCCGCGCCTTGTCGACGCCGTGGCGGTCGAGACCGGTGCGCAAATTTTCGGCGACGGTGAGGAGCCGAAAGATGCGCCGGTCTTCGGGCACATATCCTACGCCAAGCCGCGCCACGCGGTACGAAGGCAAACGAGTGATGGGCTCGCCTTCCAAGAGCACGCTCCCCTCGCGCGGCGGAACAAGGCCCATAATCGCCTTCAAGGTCGTGGTCTTGCCGACGCCGTTGCGGCCCACGAGCCCCACCACCTCGCCGCGTCCCACCTCGAGCGACACACCATGCAGAATGTGGCTCTTGCCGTAATAGGTGTGGATGTCCACGACCTTGACGAGAACGGAGGATTGCGCCGCCGCGCTCATGTCTTGAGATAGACCTCGAGAACCCGGGGGTTCCGCTGAATTTCGGCGGGCGTGCCTTCGGCTAGGATCTCGCCGTAATGCAGGACGGTGATCTGGTTGCAAAGCTCCATCACCACCTGCATGTCGTGCTCGACGATGAGGATGGTGAGGTTCCGGCCGATGCGGCGCACGAGCTCCATCGTCTCGTGCGTCTCGGCGGCGCTCATGCCGGCGGTCGGCTCGTCGAGGCAGAGAAGGCGCGGCTCGGTCGCGAGCGCGATGCCGATCTCGAGATTGCGCTGCTCGCCGTGCGAGAGGTTCGCCGCCTGCTCGTCCGCCTTGTCCTTGAGCCCGACCGAATCCAGCACCGCTTCGGCCTTGTCGAGAAGATCGCGATAGGAGCGGTGGTGCGTGAGGAAGCTCCAGCCGTGCCGGCGCGACTGCGCGGCGATGCGCACATTCTCGAGCGTCGTGGCGTTCGGCAGGATGTTGGTGATCTGGTAGGAGCGCGCCACGCCCTTCTGCGAAACGCGGTCGGCGGACAGGCCCGTCACGTCCTCGCCGCCGAACAGGATACGGCCCGAACTCGGACGCAGCACGCCCGTGAGGCAATTGAAGAAGGTGCTCTTGCCGGCGCCGTTGGGGCCGATGATGGCGCGGATCTCGCCCGCGCGGACGGCGAAATTGATACGGTTCAAGGCAGTCAAGCCGCCGAAGCGGACGGTCAGATCCTCGGTGCGCAGCAAGACCCCAGAACGGTCTTCCCCGGCGCCAGGCGCCGGGGAAGCCAGATCGAGCGAGGACGTCACGCCGAGAACGTGCAGGCCGGCGGGAACATGGTCTTTTCCTTGGGGACCGTTTCGAGGATGTGGAACTTGCCGTCCTTGGCCGTGCCGTCCCGCACTTCGAAGATGAACTCGCGCAGGAACGCCTGGTGATCCTCCTTGCGGAGCAGCTTGTCGCCCTGCGGGAAGTCGTCGCCTTCCTTCATCTCCAGCCCTTCCAACGCCTCGATGAGCTTCATCGTGTCGGGAAGACCCTGGAACTTCGATTTCTCGATGCCGAGCTTCAGGCAGTTCATGGTCTCGAAGTTCGACTGGACATAGCGGTCGGGCAGCGGGCCCGAAGGATCGATCGCCTTCAAACGTACCACCGCGTCGTCGAAGAATTTGTGGTGCGCCGGCGTGTCGAGCGGCGGCTCGAAGATCGGCAGGTAGCGGTTGATGCCGGTGAAGCCGTTGATCTTGGCTCCGAGCGCGGGAAGGTTGGTCGACTCCGAGACGGCGCCGTCGCCGGCCCATTTGTATTTCTTGGTGAGGCCGAGATCGAACGCCTGATTACCGATCGTCACGCCGTCATTGCCGAAGAAGATGGCGAAGAGCCCGTCGAACGAGCCCGAGATCTTCGACAGGAACGGCGTCATGTCGGCGGTGCCGAGCGGGATGCCGGTCGTGCCGGCGATCGAGCCGCCGGCCTTCTTGATCTCATCGGCGTAGGCGTCGCGCGTCGCCTGGCCCCAGGCATAATCGGCAAAGACAATGTGCCACGACTTGCCCAGGTTTTTCACGAGGTAGGGCGCGAACGCCACAGCTTGCGCCGGCGCATAGTCGAACGGGCGGAAGCTGTAGCGGTTGCACTTCGTCGTGGTCAGGACGGTGTCCAGGCAGACGCTGATCATGTTGACGACTTTGTGGTCTTCCCACACCGGCATGCAGGCGAGGCAGATGTTCGAGAGGAAGCCGCCGACCTGGACGTCGATATTGTCCTCGGTCACGAGCTTTTCCGCCTTGCGCCGCGCCACGTCGGGCTTCGACTCATCGTCCTCGACCAGAAGCTCGATCGGGCGGCCGAGCATGCCGCCCGACTTGTTGATGCGGTCGACCGCCATCTGCAAGCCGACGAGCGCGGTCTTGCCGCCGGCCGCGGCCCCGCCCGAGAGCGGCTGGATGCTGCCGATCTTGTAGGCCTTGGCCTGGCCGTAGGCGGCCCGCCACGGCGAATAGACGAGCGTCGAGGCGCCAAGCGCGGCGACGCTGGTAAAGCCCATTTCAAGGAGACGCCGGCGCGTCAAATAGTCATGTGTCATTCTGGTGATCCTCCCCTGGCCGCATCATTGGGCGGCGCGATGCCGCGGATATAATGCACGAATCGGCGCCGCGCCAAAGCCTGTATTTTCAGCAGATTGCGCCGGCTTTCAGGCGCCCGGCTCGGCATCGAGGCGGACGACGATGCCTTCGAGCTCGGGCCGCGCCGCCGGATAGCGCCTGAGGACGAGCGGGTCGTGCCCGGGCACGATATGGCGCTCGGACTCCGCGAGGCGGCGCAAGGTGCGGTGACCTTCGAGCATGTCGCCGACATTGTAGACGGTCGGAAATGCGCGGCCCTCGTCGAGATGTGCGTAAAGATGCGCCGCGTCCGAGGCGACTACGACATGGCCGCGCCGCGTCAGCACCCGCACCGATTGGAGACCCATCGTGTGCCCGCCGATGAAGTGCAGCGTGAGGCCCGGCGCCAGCTCGACATCGCCTTCGTGAAAGCGCACGCGGCCCTGATAGACCCGCCGCACAATGCCCTCGACATCGGCCAAGGCGAACGAGCTCCTGAGCACCCGGTGCGTCATGCAGCGTCCGGTGACGTAGCGCAGCTCCTTGTCCTGGATATGGAAGGTCGCGTTGGGAAAGAGATCGAGCGAGCCGGCATGGTCGTAGTGCATGTGCGTGACGATCACGTCCTCGACCTTCGCCGCGTCGATGCCGATGGTGCGCAGGCCTTCGGCCGGCGAGCGCAGCAACTGGCGGCCGCGCGCCTTCGCCTCGACCTCGCCGAAGCCGGTATCGACGACATAGGTCTTGCCTTCGCCGACGATCGCCCACACGAAATAGTCCAAGGGGCCGCGTCCTTCGTGCGGATCGTTGTCGAGGAAATTCTCGTGCGCCGGCCGATCGTGATGGGCATAACGCACGGCATAGACTTCGTAGCTCATGGTCGCCCCCTCAACGGTTGCCGCCGACCTCGACGCCGGCCCACTCTTCGAGGCATTTGACGAGCTCGGTGATGTCGGAGCCAGGGCCCAAGGACTGGCTCGCGAACTGCCAGAGCTGGCGCACGGCGCTGCCGACCCACATCGGCACTTCCTGCGCCTCGGCTTCGTCGAGCGCGAGCTTCACGTCCTTGACCATGAGGCCCGTCGCGAAGCCGAAATCGAAGCGGCGCGGAAGCACCGCCTGCGGGAACTTGTCCTGCGTCGCCGAATTGCGGCCGCTGCCGGCGTTGATGACGTCGACCATGGTGTGCGGGTCGAGCCCGGCCTTGACGCCCATCACGATCGCCTCGGACGCGATCGCCATGGCCGTCGCCGACATGAGGTTGTTGGCGAGCTTCATCACCTGGCCGAGGCCCGGCCGCTCGCCGACCTGGAAGACGCGGCCGAACACGGCGAGGACCGGCTCCATCCGGCGCACGAGATCGCGCGGGCCGGCCGCCATGACCGCGAGCGTCCCCTTCTTCGCACCGGCGACGCCGCCCGAGACCGGCGCGTCGATCATGGCGATGCCCTTCGCCGCGAGCGCGGCGGCGATCGCCTCGGTCGTGCGCCGGCCGGTGGTCGAGAGATCGATGAAGGTTTTCACGCGCTGCCCCGCAATCACGCCGCCTTCGCCCGCCGCCACGGCGCGGACGATGTCGGGCGTCGGCAGGCTTACCAGCACGGTCTCGACGCGGTCGGCGACCTCGCGCGCCGAGCCCGCCGGCGCTGCGCCGCGTTCGACGAGCGGCGCAGCGCCGCCGCGCTCGTGTCGTGGATCGTGAGGCGGTGACCCGCGTCGATGAGCCGCCCCGCCATCGGCCCGCCCATGCGGCCGACGCCGATGAATCCCAGCTGCTCTGCCATGTTTCCTCCCGCGCTTGCCCCGAGGCTAGTGCCGCGCCGGCTTCGTTGACAACCGATTGAGTGCCGCCGATCATCGCGGCATCGCAGGGAGGGAACGATGCGCATCAAAGCTTCCATCGTCGCGGGCGTCGTGCTCGCGGCGCTCGGTTCGGCGAATGTTCAGGCCGACCCGTTGCATATCCGGCTGTCCTATATCGTGCCGGTGTCGAACTGGGCGACCATCCTGTTCGCCAAGCCCGAGCTCGCGCAGCACCTGAACAAGTCCTACACGTTCGAGGCGGTCCATTTCCAAGGCACGCCGGAATTGATCCAGGCGCTCGCCGCGGGCGAGCTCGAGATCGCCAATCTCGGCTTCACCACGCTCCCGATCGCCGTGGCGAACGCCGGCATGACCGACGTGCGCATCATCGCCGACGAACTCCAGGACGGCGTGCCGGGCTATTACAGCAACGAGTACATGGTGCTAAAGGACAGCCCGATCAAAACCGTCGACGATCTCAAAGGCCACATCCTCGCGATCAACGCGTTCGGCAGCGGCACCGAGGTTCCGCTTCACGCCATGCTCGACCGGCATAATCTCGTGAACAAGCGCGACGTGACGGTGGTCGAGGTGCCGATCCCGCAGATGCCGGCCGAACTCTTTGACAAGAAGGTCGACATGATCGCCCTGCCGCTCCCGTTCACCGCCAACCCCAAGGTGCGCGACGCGACGCGCACCATCTTCACCCAGGGCGACGCGATGGGCATCACCCAGCTCGGCATGTGGGTCTCGCGCAAGGGCTTCATCGACAAGAACCGCGCCGCCATGACCGATTTCATGGAGGACGCGATGCGCGCCGAGCATTGGTATTTCGATCCCAAGAACCACGACGCGGCGGTGCAGATCTGCGTCAACGTGACGAAGCTCCCAGCCGCGGTGTGGGATAGCTGGCTGTTCAAGAAGGACGGCGAGAAGGGCGATTACTACCGCAATCCCAACGGCCACGCCGACATCGCGGACATCCAGCGCTCGATCGAGACGCAGGTGAAGCTCGGTGTCATCAAGCAGAGCATCGACGTCTCGCAATATGTCGATTTCAGCCTGGTCGACGACGCGTCGAAGCGGCTGCAATAGGGCGTGCAAGACCTCGCCCGGCCCTGACTTTCCCTCTCAGAGGGAGATTGGGGAGGTGGAGCAGATGACGGTTGCTGGGCGCTCGTCTTCGGGCTGGCGGCGGCACAATTGGTGTCGTGGGGCACGATCTATTACAGCTTCTCGCTGTTCGTCGTGCCGATGGAACAGGAGCTCGGCTGGAGCCGCACTGCACTGAATGGCGCGCTCTCGGCCGGGCTCGCGTTGGCCGGGCTCGCCTCATACCCGGTCGGCGCGTGGATCGACCGGGCCGGCGGGCGGGCGGTGATGAGCCTCGGTTCCGGCCTGGGTGCGGCGCTTCTTTTCGTTTGGTCGCGCACCCACGATCTCGGCGCCTTCTATGCGATCTGGATGGGGCTGGGCGTGGCCTTGGCGGCGACGCTCTACGAACCCGGCTTCGCCGTGCTGACGCGGCTTCATCCCGAGACCTATCGCCTGCGCATCACCGCGATGACCTTGGTCGGCGGCTTTGCCAGCACCGTGTTCATCCCGCTGACCGCGGTCGCGATCGAGGCGTGGGGATGGCGCAGCGCGCTCGTTGCGCTCGCCCTTGCCAATGCCGTGTTCTGCCTGCCGATCCACAGTCTCTGGCTGCGCGACCGGGCGCCGGCGGGCCATCCGCCGCGCGAGCGCGGCTCGATGTTCGACGAGAGTTTTCGCCGCGCCCTCGCACATCCGGCGTTCTGGGGACTCGGGCTCTCCTTCACCGCCTATGGTGCGATCGCCTCGGCGCTCACCTTCCACATCATTCCGCTGCTCGAGGAGCGCCACGTGCCGACCGCCACGATGCTGGCGGCGATCGCGCTCTTCGGCCCGTCGCAGGTGGCGGGACGGGTGGCGCTTCTGGCGATGGGACGGCGCGCCAGCGCCGTACTGGTGGGGCGCCTCGGCTTCACCGTGCTGCCGGCCTCGGTCCTGTTGCTGCTGCTGCCGTCGTCGGTCGCGGCGATCTTCGTCTTTTACCTGCTGTTCGGCGCCGCAAATGGCGTCATCACCGTGGTGCGCGGCACCGCCGTGCCGGAGCTCCTCTGGCGCGAGAGCTACGGCGCGATCAACGGCGCGCTGACCTTGCCGACCAACCTGGCGCGCGCCGCGGCGCCGTGGGGCGCGGCGCTTTTGTGGAGCGCCTCGGGGAACTACGATGCCGTGCTCTATGCGTGCCTTGCGACGGGCGCGGTCTCGTGCGCCGGCTTCTGGTACGCATCGGTGCGGGGCGAGAGCGGGGAGCGATGAGGGCGCGGGCAAGTCTCGGGATCGCGTTGGGCAGCGGCGGGGCGCGCGGCTGGGCGCATATCGGCGTGCTCGCGGCGCTCGAGGAGGCGAAGCTCGCGCCCGAGATCGTGTGCGGCACTTCGATCGGCGCGGTGATCGGCGCGATCCATGTCGCGGGCAAGCTCGGCGAGTTCGAGCGCATCGTGCGCCGCCTCAACCGCCTGCGCGTGTCGCAGTTCTTCGACTTCAAGCTCGGCGCCGGCGGCGTGATCGCCGGCAACCGCGTCGTCAAAGTGCTGCACACGCTGCTGCGCGAGACCAGGATCGAGGCGCTGCCGGGCCGCTTCGGCTGCGTTGCGACGGATGTCGCGACCGGCGAGGAGGTGTGGCTGCGCGAGGGGCGGCTCATCGACGCGCTCGCCGCGTCTTACGCGATCCCGGGGCTTTTTCCGGCGATGCAGCTCGGCGGGCGGTGGCTCTTCGACGGCGCGCTCACCAACCCGGTGCCGGCATCATTGGCGCGCGCTTTGGGCGCCGACGTGGTGGTCGCGGTCGACGTCAATGCCGGCATTCTGGCGCCCCCCACCTTCGAGACGGACCAGATGAGCCTGCCGGACCGGCGCGGCATCGCCGGCGGCTTCATGCGCCGCATGCTCGCGCGGCGGAAAGGCGGCCCGAGCGCGTTCGGCGCCATGTCGCGCTCGCTCCAGATCATGCAGACGCGCATGAGCCGCATCCGGCTCGCCGAGGACCCGCCGGCGATCGTGCTCCGCCCCGAGGTCGGCCGCATCGGCCCGCTCGAATTCTATCGGGCCGAGGAATCCATCGCGGCCGGCGCGGCGGCGGTGCACGCCAACCTGCCGGCGCTGCGCGAGGCGGTGGCACAGAGGGCCTTCGATCTCGAGGCGCACCTCCACACCAAGCCGGGCGATTGACCAGGGCGCAGGGCTGCGATTAGATCGGCGCAAACCCACCTTTCATGGAGGTCCGCGATGCGTGGCGACGGCCCCGGCGATCTCGCCCCACTCGTAGAGAGCGATCGCGTTCACCGCACGGTCTATAGCGATCCTGCCATCTTCGACCTCGAGATGGACCGCATCTTCCACAAGGTCTGGCTCTATTGCGGCCACGAATCGCAAATCCCGAAGGCGGGCGACTATTACACCGTTCAGCTCGGCCGCCAGCCGATGATCATGGTGCGCCACAGCGACGGCACGATCCGTGTCCTCTATAACCGCTGCGCCCATCGCGGCGCGCTCTTGTGCGGCAACCGGCACGGCAACACCGGCAAGGCGTTCATCTGCTCCTATCACTCCTGGCAGTACCGCACCGACGGCACGGTCGAGAGCATCCCGCTGCCGAAAGGCTACGAGGGCACGCGGCTCAGCCCCGACGATCCGCAGTTCAATATCCGACCGGCCGCGCGCGTAGAATCCTACCGCGGCTTCGTGTTCGCGAGCCTCGCCAAGGACGGGCCGACGCTGAAGGAATTCCTGGGCGACTCGCGCATCGCGTTCGACGACATGTGCGACCGCGCGCCCGAGGGCAAGGTCGAGATCGTGCCCACCTGTTTCCGCATCATCCAGCATTCCAACTGGAAGATTTTCCTGGAGAACCAGCTCGACGCGCTTCATCCCTCGGTGACGCACGAATCGACCGGCCGCGCCGCCGAGGACGTCGAGCACGAGATCGCGAAGAGGAAAGGGCACGCGCCGCTCGACTATCACTATCTCTCGGCCTTCACCTTGCCCTTCCACAAATGGGACACGGTTCAGACCGTCAACCACAAGAACGGCCACTGCATCCTGCAAGGCTATATGGGATTGCGGCCGCAGGATCCCGACACGCTCGCCTACGAGGCGGCGATGCGGAAGCATTACGGCAAGGAGCGCACCGAGGAGATACTCGGCGTCAACATCCATCACGTGCTGCTCTATCCCGGCCTATCCGTGCAGCCGCCGTTGCAGCAGCTCCGCGCGGTGCGGCCCTTGTCGGTCGATCGCACGCTCACCGAAATCTGGCATTTCCGCCTCAAAGGCGCGCCCGAGGCGATCTATCGCCGCGCGCTCGCCTACTACAATCTCGTCAACTCGCCCTCGACCATGGTCAACGCCGACGACCTCGAAAATTTCTGGCGCTGCCACCAGGGGCTCGCGTCCGAGGGCGGCGAGTGGGTGAGCTTCCATCGCCACGCCGGGCAGGACGATGTCGAGGGCGACGTCGTGAAGTCGCGCTGGGGCACGAGCGAGGCGCCGATGCGCAACCAGTTCCGCGCCTGGGCCGATTTCATGGCGACGGCGTGAGCATGGCGCGCGCCAAGGCGAAGAAGGCGAAGGCCAAGGCGAGGAAGACGCCGGCGAAGCGGGCGGCGGCGCGGGCACCGGCACAGCGCGTGGCCGCGAACGGCGCCGCCACGCGGCACGAGGTGGAGCAGTTCCTCTATCGCCAGGCGGAATTGCTCGACCGCCGGCAATGGGCCGATTTCATCGAGCTGTTCGATCGCGACGGCATCTACTGGATGCCGGCCGCGCCGGAACAGACGACGGGCGACGGCGTGCCGTCGATCTTCTACGAGGACCGCGACATGATGCGCGTGCGCATGAAGCGCGTGACGCATCCGCACGCCTGGTCGCAGGCGCCCGACTGGGGCACGAACCATATCGTCTCGAACGTGACGATCGAGCGCGAGCGGGCCGGCGAGGTGATGGTGCGCTCGCGCTTTCACATGATGGAGTTCCGGCGCGACGCTTCGCGCCACTTCGCCGGCTCCTATATCCACACGCTGCGCAAGACGCGCCAAGGCTGGCGTATAAAACTTCAGCGCGTCGACATGGTGAACAGCCAGGGCGCCTACGACTACGTCATCCAGGTGTGGGTCTAGCGGCGCGCGGTGGCGCGGCATCGCGACCCTCGGAGGAGCGCATGAGTGACAGGCTCGAAGGTGGCTGCGCCTGCGGCGCGGTGCGGTATCGCCTCGGCTCGGCGCCGCTTTTCGTCCATTGCTGCCACTGCCTCGATTGCCAGCGCCAGACCGGCAGCGCGTTCGCGCTGAACGCGCTCATAGAGACCGATCGCGTGGAGCTCCTCACGGGGGCGCCCGAGCCGACGCACGTGCCGACCGACAGCGGCCGGCCGCATCGCATCTTTCGCTGTGCAAAATGCCAGACGGCGGTGTGGAGCGAGTATGGCGGCGTGGCGGCCTTGCGCTTCGTGCGCGTCGGCACGCTCGACAGGCCCTCGGCACTGTCGCCCGACGTCCATATCTACACGCGCTCGAAGCAACCCTGGGTGAGCCTGCCCGAGGGCGTCCCGGCGTTCGAGGCCTATTACGATTCGAAGAAGCTATGGCCCGCGGAAAGCCTCGAGCGCCGCCGCGCCATCTTCAAATAGTCAGCCGAACACCTTCTTCAGGAGATCGGTGGTGCGCGCCGCGGGGTTGGTGCGGATCGCCGCCTCTTCGACCGCCATGTAGTGAAAGAGCCCGTCGAGCGCCTTGCCGACGGTGAAGTCGGTGAGGTTGAAGCTTTGCACGTCCTGACCGGCGAACGGGATCGTCGCGGCGCGCCCTTGCACCGACTTGAAGGTGCTGACCGCGCCGACGCTCGACAGCGAAGTATCGACGATCGGGCGGAACGAGGTCGTGAGCGAGGCCGTCGTCGTGCGCTTGAAATACTGCGTCGCCGCGTCCTGCGGCCCATCGAGGATCGAGCGCGCGTCGGTGATCGACATTTTCGTGACGGCGCCGGTGAAAATGTCGAGCGCCTTGGGCGCGGCCTGCTCGGCGGCGCGGTTCATGCGGGTCTGGAGATCGGCGAGCATGCCGCCGGCGCCCACGGACTTGAGCGGCCCCTCGATCTTTTGCAGCGGATCGGGCAGCGGAATCCGGATCGCCGGATCGCCGTTGTAGCCGTCGGGCTTGCCGACCCGGCCGACGACGCGCTGCGAGGCGACTTTGAGCGCGTCCTTGAGGCCCGAGCCGATCTCGCCCTGGCTCAGGCCCGCGCCTGGCCCCGATCCGCCGCCATTATTGCCAGCGCCCGGCGCGGCGTTGAGCAGGCCGCGGCCTTCGTTGAGCAGCGAGCCTTGCGCCGCCGCTCCACCCGGCAGCGCAGCGAGGAGCGCCGTCAGAAGCGCGCGCCGCGACGGACCATGCTGTGCCATACGGGCTCCTTCGCGAATCTATGGCGTCCCCGAGAGGACTCGAACCTCCGACCCACGGTTTAGGAAGTCTAATCGGGACGTGAAAATAACGCAAGATACGCGAACATAGGTTCAAGCCACCTCGCAAGTAAGTCCCATTTCGCTTGGCTTTCTTGTGCAGATAAGCGAAGATATCGCAACATGTGATAACAAAGCTAGAACAGCCTGTCCGTTATCACCGGCGTTATCACGAGCACTGAGGGGCATGAACCAATGGTCGCAGCAACAAAAGTGACGTTGACGCCCAAGGGCCTTGACGCGCTTGGTAAGCGCGAGAAGTCCTACATCGTTTGGGATGGACTGCAACCGCATTTAGGCGTGAGAGTATCACCGAAGGGCGCGAAATCTTGGATCGTCGTCAAGCGCCGACCGGGCGACCGCTATCCGATAACTCACGTTGTTGGACGATACCCTGG
The DNA here is from genome assembly GCA_963729295.1 of uncultured Alphaproteobacteria bacterium. Classification (GTDB taxonomy): domain Bacteria; phylum Pseudomonadota; class Alphaproteobacteria; order ATCC43930; family CGMCC-115725; genus DATJLY01. Next base: position 4,520 of record CAVSNJ010000004.1, on the reverse strand, counting down.
CGTGCCACTCAAGAAGGCGCGCGAGCTGGCCCCGGGTATTCTGTCGCAAATCATGGACGGCAAAGTTCCGCGTGAGGTCGTTCGCGAGGAACGGAAAGCCGAAGCAGAGAAGAAGGCCGATACCTTCGCCAAGGCAGTCGAGGACTTCATAGAGGATGGTGCGCTCAAAGACCTGCGCTCAGGTGCCGAAATGGAGCGCACGCTGCGGCGTGAATTCCTCGGGCAAGAACGGAAGGACGTTGACGGCAAGCTCGAATGGGTCGCTGGCAAGGATGCAATTTGGACCGATAAACCTGTCAGCGAAATCGACCGCAAGACCGTCATTGCTCGGTTGGACGTTATCAAGCGACGGAGCGGGAAGCACGCCGCACGGCATGCGCTCGGATCGATACGCAAGATTTTCAGTTGGATTGCCGAAGGCGAGCGCTACGGCGTCGAGAGAGACGACAATCCCTGTATCGGTATTTCGGATAAGACGATTGGATTCAGCAAGACACAGTTGCGGCGTCAGCGCACGTTGTCGGACGAGGAACTGCGGGACGCTTGGCTGTCGTGCGAAGCATTGACGGCGAAAGCGCGCGAAAAGGTGCTAAAGCGCGATAAGTCCGCCGACGTGCAATTCCTGTTCGATCCTGTCGAGACGCTGGTGAAATTGCTTATGCTGACGGGCCAGCGCTTGCGAGACATCAGCAACATGAGTTGGAAGGAAATCGACCTCGACACGGCAATGCTGACGATTCCGCCCGAGCGCTTCAAGAGCGACATGACGCACGAGGTTCCACTGCCTGCGCTCGCGGTCGATATCGTTAAGGCGCTTCCTCGACTTAAAGGCTTCGTGCTCACGACGACGAACGGCAAGCGACCGATACAGGGCTTCCGCAAATTGAAGGAACGATTGGACGCCGAGATAGCAGAACGTCGCGCGAAGGACGGACGCGAGCCTATATCCTCCGATTGGGTCTATCACGATTTGCGAAGGACTCTGCGGACCCGGATGACCAGCGACCTCGACATTACGAGAGACACCGCCGAACTGGTGATAGGTCACACGCTGCAAGGACTGGATAAAGTTTACGATCAAGGCAAGCATCGGGAACCGAAGCGTCTAGCGCTCGCGAAGTGGAATGACCGGTTGAGCATCATCGTCGGCATCACGAAGCCAACCACAAACGTCGTCAACATTGAGACCAAGAAGCGCAGCAAGAAGAAATAAAGTCCCAATTCGCTTCAACACAAAGGGCGCTGACCCATCGAAGTCAGCGCCCTTTTTGCGTGTCTGTAGAACATATCCGCCAGATGATTGTCCTTGCAATCATTTTCACTTGTCTTATTATATCTATCGAGCGAATTGAGTCTTGATCTGACGTTCGCTCTTGCGAGCGCGACAAACGTTTGTCGCCTGCTCTTTTCTGGCGAGATAAGCATGTCGAGACTGCCGTTGCGCAACCTGCGCTAGCGCTCGACGTGCGACTCCTTGTTTGAGTTTGCGCGAACGACGGCGCACCAACAAGGAGGACACTTCATTGAAATCGACGAACTCGCTGCCGGCATTCGTCAGCACTTCGACGACGCCGAGCGGCACGACGCCGACGCACAATCGCATCGCATCGAAGCGGGCAAGATTTCTCATTGAAGCACGCGCGGCAATCGCGGGCGACAAAAGCATTACATGGACGAATTGGGTCGCGGAGAACGTCAAGCGCTCGCTTCGTGACGTGCAGAGTGTCATGAAGATTGCTCGCGCATCCGATCCCAAGGCAGCATTGCAAAAGGAACGCGAGACGAAGCGCGAAGGGATGCGCAAGACGCGGGAGGCGACCACGTGGGTCGCGCCGCAAACGACGTAGACACGGACGCGGATGAGGATTTGATTCCCGAGACTGCGACCGCAAACTTCACCAGGCGCGATTATGTTTTGGTCCGCATCAACGCAGTCCGCGACGAAATCCTGGACCTCATGGATCACGCTCATAGCTTAGGTGGTGATCCTGAGCTGCTCAAACGCGCGATGGTCGAAATAAGAAGCTGCCAGGACATACTCGAAAAATTCTACGCAGTGTTCCTTGCGCAGCACAAAAACGCTGCGTGAAATCCCAATGCGATTGGAATCCTATCGAGGGATTCCAATCGCTTCTTTTGCTTGAAGGAGTCAAACATCATGGTCTCGAAAACCTACGTCCCTCGAACCGAATTGAGTAACATCATCGGCGTCAGCTACAGCAACATCCACCTGAACATGATGATGCGCAAAGGCGAGTTCCCGCGCGCCATTTTCCTGTCGCCGAAAAAGAAAGTCTGGAAAGTCGCCGACTTGGAGAAGTGGGTCGCCCAGCGCACCAAGGAAGCGCAGAAGAAGGGAGCGGCGGCATGAGACCGGCGGAATTCACGTGGCCGGAACACCAGGACGGCAACGCGTTCGAGTCGTTCCTGTTGTCTGCAAGCTGCGCGAGCTGACCGAGAAGGTGAGGCAGGCCGGCTTTCAGGCCGCGCCTGCAATCGGCACCCGACGCGGCGCGCATCTTTTGCGAGGAACACGGCGTTGCCGCGACGGACCCGGCATTCGAAGTGCTGCGCGACCTCGCGATAAGCATCTATCGTGGAACCTATTCGCCGCTCAGCTTCTTCGGCCGGAACGTGACTAGGGAGAATTGGTACAAGCGCCAACCCGTCCGCGCGCTCCTGTTGATCGGCATGAAGAAGAAGGAGGACGCGGCATGACCCAAGGAACAGGAGGGCCGTCATTCGCTGGAACGGATGACGGCCCCACAACTGAAGTAGGTGAAACAATGGAACGTCAAAAGATACGGCGCGTCAAACCTCGGCGCAAGCCCGACGCAAAACGGAGCTTCGTTCTGCATGCCCTCACTTTTGGTGCGCTGTTAGAGAACGACAAGGACGCTGACGCTGAACAGCGTATCCGAGAACAAGTGGACAAAATGTCCGACAAGGATATCGAGACGAAGGCGCGCGAACTCGGCAAGTCGCCTTATCTCATTCTCGGTCTCGGCAAGAAGGAACAGGAGCACCTACTAAAAGTCGATACGGAAAGCGTGCTGACGTTGATCGCCATGAGCGACGAGAACGGGCAAAAAGCCATCGGCATGATCGAACCGCGTTTCTTTGTCGAACCCTACTTTACGGTGGCGACGCGCATCATCGATTACCGCAATGAGCGCAAGCGGCCACCGGGTGTGCATTTGGACGATTTGCTTTCCGATATCTTGTCGAATGAGAAGGACGCACGGCGGGATGAGTTCCTCAAGATCGTGCGAGCAATCTTGGACATGAACGACAAGGGGCTCGACGAGCAATACGTCATGGACAATCTTGGCGAGTGGATCCATTTGCGGAAGGCACAGCTTGCTTGGATGGCTTCCGCTGAACCGCTGCGACAGGGCAATGTCGGACGCGCCGACGGACTCATATCCGCGTATCTCGCGGACCATGCGCCGGATACGAACGCATCGGTCATGACCTTATGGCCGGTACTGGACGACCATGCCTTGACGGGACTTCCGGGCGACATCGTGCGCGCCATCGAACCCTATAGCGAAGCCGATCCGGCGGCGTTGTTGGCAGGTGCACTCTGCTTCTTCGGCAATGCGGTCGGACGCGGCGCGCACTTCCTCGTATCGGCACGGCATCATGCCAATCTGAACATCATCCTTGCCGGCGAAACGTCGAAAGGTCGAAAGGGAGTCGCCACCGACGATATCCGCATGCTGTTCACCCGTGCCGTCCCGGATTGGGCAATGGGAATCCGCGGCGGGTTGAGTTCCGGCGAGGGTCTGATCGACGCCGTGAAACCGATCGACGCCGGCGACGATAAGAATCCGCTCGTCGAAGGCAAGCGCATGCTCGTCATAGAATACGGAGTTCGCGTCACCGTTGAAGCGCATGGCGAACGAAGGCAATACGCTCAGCCAGGTCCTACGCTTGGCCTGGGACGGCAGTGCGCTTGCGACAATGACGCCCCCGTCGCATCCGAAAGACCGGGTGGAGGGTGCGCACATATCGGTTTACGGCAACACCAACTTCGACGAGTTGCGGCGCTATTTTCGATGACCTCGAAGGCTCTCAGCGGTCCTGGCGAACCGCTTCCTGTTCGTGTGCGCGAAGCGAAGCAAGGTGCTGTCACTGGGCGGCAACATCCCCGATGCGGTGCTCGCCCCGCTCGTGCAGCGGATTAAAAGAAGCACTCGAATGGTCGTACAGTCTCGGGAACATGGAGTTCAGCGCGGACGCACTCGAAGATTGGGACCGATTCCAAGGCACTATCGGAGGAGCCCCGATCCGGATTGCTTGGCGCGGTCACCGCTCCTCGCGCCGACCCGCAGACGCGGCGGCTCGCCATGATTTACGCGCTTATGGACCAGTCGGCCAAGATCGAGCAGAAGCATCTCGATGCCGCAGTCAATTTCTATATCTATTGCGAGCAGAGCGCGGTGTATATCTTCGGTCGCTCGACCGGGAACGCGATGGCCGATGCCATAATCGAGGCGCTGCAACTCGCCGGCATT
>CAVSNJ010000003.1:87500-93105 GCA_963729295.1 uncultured Alphaproteobacteria bacterium | reverse complement strand
GTGGTTGCGGGCGAGTGCAACCCGCGTTATTTGCAGCCGTTAAGATCCCGAGTCCCCGTGGTTTCTCGCTCTCTCACGGCGACAACACCGGTTCGAATCCGGTAGGGACGCCAATATTCTCAACATGTGAGACTGTGGGTCCATCGGCCAAGTCCAATCATCCGGCAAATTTCCGGCAAAGGCCTCGGAAAATTCGCGCATTCCGCACGAACGATGGCCAGCTGCGGAACAAGGGCGCGGCGCCGCGGTTACGCGTCTAGGGTCGCTTTCGCGGGTGGAGCAGACACGGCCGCGCCACTGCTGCGCCCTTCGGTCCGCAATTGCGGGCTCGCCGCGGTCGACTGCGCGTTAGGCTCCGCGTCATGCCATTGGCACCACGCGAGCGGCCACGGCCTCATCGCCAACTGCCTCAAGTGCTAGCGCGGAACGAAGCTCAACCTGGCCGAAGCTCATCGCCCAGTACGGCGCCGACTGCCCGCCGAAGATAGTGCGCTGAAAGGCTCGCGGCGCGGCACGCGCCAGTTCTTATGTTGGCTTTTCACGCTTCGAGCAACCTGACCTGATCGGTGTTCGGTCGGCCGCTGCGGCGTTGCTCGGCACATTTCGGTGTCGGGAAACTTTTCACTCGCATGTGCGGCTCCACAGCATCTCGGCGGTGACATCACCGCCAGATGGCCGCATCCGGCCACTTGTTGTTACATTTCCTTGTCGGAAAACTTTACATTTGTGGCGAGGCGCCCTGTGTCCCGCGATCTAAGCCGTTGAAACTGCCCGCGTTTGATTTCTGGCACGTGGTTTGCACGCGATCAGGATTGGGACGGGAAGTGACCCGATGTCGTCGCGGTCGCGTAAGGCGGCTGCCGGAGACTTGTTGGTCAAGTTGAAGGGGAATACCAATGCACAGACGCTCTCTACTGTCGTCCACCGCCATTATCGGCGTTCCGGCTCTCGCGCTTTCGTTTTCGGCGCAGGCGGATCCGATTCTTCCGAATCTCACGAACCTCGACTTCGAAAACTACACCGGCACCGCACCCAAGAACTGCTTTACGTGCGTTGCACCGACCGGCTGGACCGGCGGAAGCGGTTTGATTTACATCGATTCTCCTTCACAGCCGGGAACCTCCTCCTCCGGCGGCATCGCAACATATGCTAATCCGGTCGGAACGGTTCCCGGGAACTTCGTGGAGGCGGACGGGAACCCTGTGTACGAGAGTGGGTTCAACTATAAAGTCACGGGACTGACCCCGGGGACGACATACACGCTGAGCTTCTATCAAGGGGCCAGTCAGGAAGTGGGGTTTGTCGGAACAACAACCAATCAATGGATTGTCGCGCTAGGCGCGGTTGGTTCCACGCTTTACTCCGCGTCCGGCAGCGCCCCGTCCGTCCCGGACATCTTCTGTGGCACCGACTGTGTCTATGAGGATACGGACGGGACCGCATCTGTTACGCATACAGACCTGATGACCACCCTTACTGGGTTGGCATCCGGTTGGAACTTTACTTCGGTCACCCTTACAGCCGACGCCACAACCGAGGTGCTGAGTTTTCTGGCGTGGGGTGACAACGGCAATACCACCAACCTACCGCCGATGGCGTTCCTCGCCGGGGTCAATTCGCCAGCCGGGTTAGGGGCACCGGTGCCCGAACCGGCAAGTCTGTCGCTCTTCTGTGTCGGCCTTGCGGGCCTGGGCGCAATCGCACGGCGGCGTCGGAAGGGTTCCCCTTCGGCCTGATCCGCGACAGTTTAGGCGCCCGGACATAACCAATCGCGTCCGGGCGCGGGGGCCGGCCAGGGTCGTGCCAGCCAGTGGAGTTGGTATCGTTGTCCGAGTTCCTGCGCGACTATCACCTCCTGGCCTATGCGCTGATCGCGCTCCGGCAATGTGCGTGGCTGGTGATTCTCAGCGTCATCTTCGTGCCCCTCGAACTCCTTTGGGCGGTGCATCCGCGAAAGATCTTTAGCCGGTCTGTCATCAGCGATCTTGGCTACTACTTCATCAGCGGCATCGTGCCTCATCTGTTACTGATCGTGCCGCTTTCTGTCGCTGCCTATGTCGCTTATTCCTTCGTTCCGTGGCGCATGCACGCGGCGGTCGCCGCTTGGCCCCTGTGGCTGCGTGGTTTGAGCGCTTTCGTTGTCGCCGATTTCGGCTTTTACTGGGGCCATCGCTGGGCCCATCAGATCCCATTCCTATGGCGATTTCACTCGATACACCACAGTCCCGAACAACTGTATTTCCTGATCAGCGCGCGCGCACACCCCATCGACAATGCATTCATCCGCCTGTGTGGCTTGGCTCCCATGTACATTCTCGGTCTTGGCGCGCCTCAGAGTGTACAGGGCACGCTCATCGCGACGCTGCTCATGTTGGCCGTGACCGTCTGGGGCTTCTTCCTCCACGCGAATTTGCGCTGGCGGCTCGGTCCGCTTGAGTGGCTGGTCTCTACACCCGGCTTCCATCACTGGCACCACACGGTCGGCGGCCTGCGCGACCGCAACTTCGCCTCGATGCTGCCCTGCTTCGACTTGCTATTCGGCACCTATCACGCGCCGTGGAGAGAGCGGCCGTCGGCCTACGGGATCGAGGCGAAACTGCCGCATTCGTTGACCGGACAAATGCTTTACCCCTTCGGCCTGCCGATCACTGAGGACGGAGCGCCGGGGCCGGTTGCGGCGAACCAGCCCTAGCCAGCCCGACCGGCCGGTGACCCGGCTGGCAACGGGCGTAAGATGGCTCGGGTTCTGCTTTCCGGCGCCCCGCCGCGATCTGATGAATTTGCCTGGGCGTTGTGTGCTCGCATGCGTCAGGGGACTCGGCCGCTTGCCGTCCCCAACGCTGCCAACAATGGCCGGAGCCGTGCCGTGTCCGGCCGCCAGCGTCCGACAGCACTGCGATAGATCGGCTGGCGGATTTGCGCGTGGCTCATGGTTCGGACCGGGCGCTCCGTCTTGTGGAACTCCAGACACGCGTCGTCCCATTCGAGCCCGCAGTGCGCGACGATGCGGCGAGCCTGACGCTCGAAATCGTCGACGACCTCTTCGTACTGCACCTCCAGCATGACCCCGGCGGGCAAAGCATTGCGCCAGTGCGTCATCACCTTCTCGTAGGCGCGATAATAGCGGCCCAATTCCTCAAGGTTGTACGAGTACAGTTGCGCACTGCCCGCGAAAAGGATCGAGAACAGCGAAAGGCAGGTATCGACCGGGTCACGGCGCGTGTGAATGATGCGCGCGTTGGGCAAGGCAGCGTGGATGAAACCAATAAACTGGAAGTTTGCCGGCATCTTGTCGACGATGCGCGCCGCGGTCGTTGGCGCGTCGCGCCGGATGACCTTGAGATAGAGCGCGCCAAGCCGGCGTAATTCGGAGTCCGTGCACCGCGCCGCACGCTGCGCGAGTGATTGAGCACCGGTGGGCGTTCCACAAATCCGGGCGAGAGTTTCGCTGAAAGTCGCGCGCTCGCCGAGCGCGCGAACTTTGGGATGGCTGGCCAGGATCTGTTCGATCAGGGTCGTACCCGAGCGCGGCATCCCCAGTACGAACACCGGCAGCCGCGATGGATCGCCGACGCCCTGATGTTGCCGCATCCACGCGGCGTCGAGGGGGCGACTCAGTTCGTCCATTTCGCGAAGGGCTGACGCTTCATCGTATGCGTACATCCGCCGCTGCAGTCTGCCACCTTCGATCTGGTGGCGAAAGGCGCGCTCGTCGTCGCCGCAGTCGGCATAGGCCTTGGCGAGCGCAAAATTGACGTTGACCTGCGCGTCGAGCCGGAGTGCCGCCGACTTTTGCGCCAGCGCCTCGAGCGAAGCTAGGCGCGGATCGTCGGCGGTCCACCGTGTGATGTTTCCCCAAAAGAAATAGAAGCGCGCCCGGTCCGGCCTGAGTTCGATCGCCCGCGCCAGGGCGCGACGTGCCTCGTCGTAACGTCCCAGATCCGCCAGCCCGACCGCCAGGGTGGCATGTGCTTCGGGCAGTTCAGGATCCAGCGCGATTGCGCGCCGCGCTCGTTCCAGCGCTTCCTCGTGGCGATCAAGCAGCGCGAGCGCGCGGGCGAACTGGGTCTGAACCACCGCCGAATTCGGTTTCTGATCGAGTGCCTTGCGCAAGTAGCGGGCCGACTCGTCCGGCCGTCCTGCAATCCACAGGACGGAGGCCAGGTTGGCGAGCGTTTGAAAGTGAGTGGGGTGGCGCTTGAGGATCGCTCGATAGATTTTCTCTGCTCCGGGCAGATCGCCTCGTGTCTGCAACACAACCGCTTGGTTGAAGGCGGCGTCCGGGGTGACCCCGACTCGCCCGAAAGTCATCCGGTCGTTCATGCCTGCAGAAACCTTCGCGCTTCCCGCGCGGGTGTGGCATGGCCGCCGGCATTGTAGACGCGCGGCGGCGGCTTGAACCCTGCGTTAGATAGCACCGGCCCTTTCCACACCCAATGCGTCCAGCAGAGGCCGGAGCAGTGCCGCATCAGGCCGCCAGCGGCCGATCGAACTGCGGTAGATAGGCTGGCGCACTTGGGTCACGCTCGCCGTGTGCACTGCCCGGGACGCCTTGTGGAATTCCAAGCACGCATCGTCCCACGGCAATCCGCAATGCGCCACAAGTCGACGGGCTTCGGTGGCGAAGTCGTCGATCAGTCGTTCGTAATGTAACTCCAGCAACACGTGCGGCGGCAATACCTCCCGCCAATGCACCATCAGCCGCTGATACGCACGATAGAATCGCCCCAGTTCGCCAAGATCGTAGGCGAACGGCTGTTCGCCGGAAAACAGCTTGGAGAAGCACGAAAGGCAGGTATCCACCGGATCGCGGATGACGTGAACGATCCGTGCATTCGGCAGAATCATGTGGATGAGGCCGGCGAAAAGGAAGTTGGCCGGCATCTTGTCGACGATCCGCTTCGCGTTCGGGGCAAGCAGCTGGAGCGCCGCAACATAGGCGGTGCCCATCTGGCGAAGTTCCTCGCCGGGGATGGTCCAGGTGGCTTCCGGAAACGGCAGGGCGCCGAGACGCGGCTCCAGCCTTCCCACCGCCTGCGGCAGCTCCCGCCGTTCTCCGGCGCCGAACACGTCCGCGTGGCTCGCCAGCACCTGCTCAACCAGGGTGGTGCCGGAGCGCGGCATCCCGACAATGAAAACCGGCAGGGTAGACGGGTCGCCGACATCCCGGCGCGCGGCCATCAGTTGGGCAGTAAAGACCTTGCGGATGCGGTCCATCGCCCGAAGGTCTTTCGCTTCGTCGTATCCATATTGACGGCGTTTGATCGCATTGCCTTCCAGCAGATGGGCAAAGCCGCGGTCCCGCTCACCAATGTCGTCATACGACTTGGCCAAGCCGAAGTGCAGCCAGCACTGCTCGGGCGGCGGCAGAGAGGCGGCGCGAGGCAGCGCCGCTTCCAGGGCGTCAAGCACTTGGTCGCCGCGCTGCACTTTGACGAGCTGCGCCAGAACGTAGCAGAAATCCAGCCGCTGCGGTGCCAGTGCGACGGCGCGCCGGGATTCCACCTCTGCCGCCTCGATGTCGCCGACCTCCGCCAGGGCGACGCCAAGCGCACTCATCGCCGGCGCGTAGTCCGGATTCGTCGCGATTGCCTGGCGGCAAAGC
>CAVSNJ010000003.1:0-80000 GCA_963729295.1 uncultured Alphaproteobacteria bacterium | reverse complement strand
CGCCACCGCCTGGCCATAGGTGTCGTGGAAATGCGCCGCTAGTTTTTCCACGGGCACGCGCGCGGCGACGGCATCGATCATCGCCTCAACGCGCCCCGCCGTGCCGGTGCCGACCGTGTCGCCGAGCGAAATTTCGTAGCAGCCGAGCGCCATGAGCCGCGCCGCCACGTCCGCGACCGCCACCGGCGCCACCGGCCCTTCGTACGGGCAATCGATGACGCACGACACATATCCTCGAACTTTCACGCCGTCGCGGCGCGCGGCTTCGGCCACCGGCGCGAAGCGCTCGATGCTTTCGGCGATGCTGCAATTGATGTTGCGGCGGGAGAAGCTTTCGGTTGCGGCCGCAAAGATCGCGACCTCCTCGACCTTCGCCGCGCGCGCCGCGTCGTAGCCCTTGATGTTCGGCACGAGCACCGAATAGCTGACACCCGGCTTGCGGTGCAGGCCCGCCAGCACCTCGGCGGTGTCCGCCATCTGCGGGACCCACTTCGGCGAAACGAAGCTGCCGGCCTCGATCGTCGTGATCCCGGCATCGACAAGGCGCTCGATCAGCGCGATCTTGATCGCGGCCGGCACGGTGCGCGCCTCGTTCTGCAAACCATCGCGCGGCGCCACCTCGACGAGCCGCACATCGTTGGGCCACCGCATCGCGCTCTCCTCAACCGGCGACGAAGGCGATGAGGAGCGCGCCCTCCTCGACCACGTCGCCCGCGGAAAAATTCACCGCTTCGACGATCCCGTCGGCCGGAGCGGTGATGGCATGCTCCATCTTCATCGCCTCGAGCACAAGGAGCAACTGGCCGCGCGCGACCTTGGCGCCGGGTGCCACATGGACCGCGAGAACCTTGCCCGGCATCGGGGCGGCAAGACGCGCCGAGAGTGCGCCCGCCGCGGCCGGCGGCGCCAGGATGTCGCGCAGCACGAGGCGGCGCGTCTCGTCCGGCAGGATGATCGTGATCTCCCCTTTCTGGCATAGCACCGTCGCGGAAATTCGCGCGCCGTCGATTTCGAGCTCGAACTCGGTGCCCGTGTTTCCCGTGAAACATGATCCGACAGATTGATTGTCGATTTCGAGCGAAATGCCGGCGGGTCCGTGCCGCAGCCGGACGACGTGCTCGGCCGCGCCGTCGAGAAAATGCAGATCGCGCGCCTCCCTGCCGGCAAGGCGCCAGCCGTCGCGCCCGCGCCATGGCGAAAATGGGTCAGTGCGCGCGGCCGCACGTTTCGCCACCGCATCATCTTCAGCGGCCATGGCGAACGCCGCCGCCGCGAGTGCGGCAACCGGCGCGCGCTCGGGCCCGCGCAACGCATCGCCGTCGCGGGCGAGGAATCCAGTGTCGATCGCGCCCGCCGAGAATTCCGGCTCGCGCAGAACGCGGATCAGGTAATCGCGGTTCGTGACGACGCCGGCGATGCGCGTCTCGGCGAGCGCCTCGGCCAGACGCGCAATCGCCTGCGTGCGGTCGTCGCCGTGTGCGACAAGCTTCGCCAGAAGCCCGTCGTAATGGACGCCGACGGCATCGCCAACGCGCAGGCCCGTCTCGATGCGCAACTCCGCATCGGCCTGCGGCATCCGGAAATGACGCAGCGTTCCGGCTTGCGGCAAAAATCCGCGCGCCGGATCTTCGGCGTAGAGCCGCACTTCGATCGCGTGTCCGTGTTGCGCGATCTCGTCCTGCCGCAGCGGCAAGGCTTCGCCCGAGGCGACGCGGAGCTGCCATTCGACGAGGTCGAGGCCGGAGATCATCTCGCTCACCGGATGCTCGACCTGGAGGCGCGCGTTCATTTCGATGAAGGAGAAGGCGTCCCCTTCGACCAGGAACTCGACCGTGCCGGCGCCGACATAGCCCGCCGCGCGCGCCGCGGCGACGGCGGTCGCGCAGAGTTTCTCGCGCAGGCCATCGGCAAGATCGATCGCTGGCGCTTCCTCGAGAATCTTCTGGTGACGACGCTGGAGCGAGCAGTCGCGCTCGAAGATATGGACGGCGGCGCCGTGTGCGTCGGCGAAGATCTGCACCTCGACGTGGCGCGGCCGCGCGAGATAGCGCTCGAGGATGAGGCGGCTGTCGGCGAACGCGCCTTGGGATTCGCGCCGCGCCGAGGCCAGCGCCGTGGCGAGATCGTCGGCGCGTTCGACGAGGCGCATGCCGCGCCCGCCGCCGCCCGCCGCCGCCTTCACCAGCAGCGGGTATCCCAAGCGCTGCGCCTCGGCGGCAAAGCGCGCATCGTCCTGCGTGGCGCCGTTATAGCCCGGCAGCACGGGCACGCCGGCCGCCGCCATGATCGACTTCGCTCGCGCTTTGTCGCCCATGGCGCGCATCGCATCGGGCGGAGGACCGACGAAGATGACGCCGTCGGCCGCGCATGCCGCCGCGAAATCGGCATTCTCCGAGAGAAACCCGTAGCCCGGATGGATCGCCTCGGCGCCGCTGCGGCGCGCCGCAGCCATGATGCGCGCGATGTCGAGATAGCTGTCGCGCGCCGGCGCCGGGCCGATCTCGTGCGCCTCGTCGGCCATCGCGACATGAAGCGCGCCGCGGTCGGCAGCGGAGTGAACCGCGATCGTGTGAAGCCCCAGGCGCTTTGCCGTGCGCATGACGCGGCAGGCGATTTCACCGCGATTGGCGATGAGGAGGCGCCGGAACAAGGTCAACGGCGCCAGGTGGGCGGCCGCTTGTCGAGAAATGCCGAAACGCCCTCGCGCCCTTCCGCCGATGCACGCGCCTCGGCGATGGCGCGGGCGGTGATCGACATCACCTCCTCGTCGACCGCGCGCACGTTGACCTCGGAGATGAGGCGCTTGGCGCGGCCCTGCGCGCCGGGCGCTCCTTGCAGCAGCGACGCGACGACGCGCTCGACCGCGGCGTCGAGCTCGTCCGCGGGCGCCACGTCATGGACGAGGCCGATGCGGTGCGCTTCGGCGGTGGAAAAAGTCTCGGCGGTGAGGCAGTAGCGCCGCGCCGCGCGCGCGCCGATCGCCGCCACGACATAGGGGCCGATCGTCGCCGGTACGAGGCCGAGCCGCACCTCCGAGATCGAGAACATGGCATTGGGTGCCGCCACCGCGACGTCGCAGCAGCAAATGAGGCCGACGCCGCCGGCGAACGCGGCGCCGTTGACACGCGCGACCGTCGGCTTCGGCAGCGCGTCGAGCGCGTGCAGCATGCCCGCGAGCGCCATCGCATCGGCGTAATTCTCGTCTCGGCTATTGCCGGCCATGCGCCGCATCCAGTTGAGATCGCCGCCCGCCGAGAACGCGCTCCCCGCCCCCGTCAGGACGAGCATGCGAACGGCATCGTCGGCGGCGACGCGGTGGAACGTGTCGGCGAGCTCGCGAATGAGCGCGTCGTCGAAGGCGTTACGCAGCGCCGGCCGGTTCAAGGTCAGCGTGGCCACGCCGCGCGCATCGGTCGAGAGGAGAATGTCGCTCATCCGCTCACATCCGGAATATGCCGAACTCGGTCCGGCCGATGGGCGCGTTGAGGCTCGCCGAGATGGCGAGCGCGAGCACGCGCCGCGTGTCGGCCGGATCGATCACGCCGTCGTCCCAGAGCCGCGCACTTGCGTAATAGGGACGGCCCTGCTCTTCGTATTGCGTGCGGATGGGCGCCTTGAAGGCTTCTTCCTCGGCCGCGCTCCAGTGCTGGCCGCGCCGCTCGATAGTGTCGCGATGGACGGTCGCGAGCACGGTCGCCGCCTGCTCGCCGCCCATCACCGAGATGCGCGCATTGGGCCACATCCACAAGAAGCGCGGACCGAACGCGCGGCCGCACATGCCGTAATTGCCGGCGCCGAAGCTGCCGCCGACGATCACGGTGAATTTCGGCACGCTGGCGCAGGCCACCGCCGTCACCATCTTGGCGCCGTCCTTGGCGATGCCGCCCGCCTCGTATTTGCGGCCGACCATGAAGCCCGTGATGTTTTGCAGAAAGACGAGCGGGATGCCGCGGCGCGCGCACAACTCGATGAAATGCGCGCCTTTGAGCGCGCTTTCGGAAAAAAGTATGCCGTTATTGGCGACGATGCCGATCGGATAGCCCCAGAGCCGGGCAAAGCCGGTGACGAGCGTCTCGCCATAAAGCGGCTTGAATTCGTCGAGCCGGCTGCCATCGACGAGCCGCGCGATCACCTCGCGCATGTCATAGGGCTTGCGCGGATCGCTCGACACCGCGCCGTAGATCCCGGCGGGATCGTAGAGCGGCTCTTCCGGCTCGGCGATGTCGATGCCTCCCGGCTTGACGCGGTTCAGATTGGCGACGATGCGGCGCGCGATGCCGAGCGCATGCGCATCGTCCATCGCGTAATGATCGGCGACGCCCGAGACGCGAGCGTGGACATCGGCGCCGCCGAGTTCCTCCGCGCTCACCACCTCGCCGGTCGCGGCTTTGACAAGCGGCGGCCCGCCCAGGAAAATCGTGCCTTCGTTGCGGACGATGACGCACTCGTCCGACATCGCCGGAACATAAGCGCCGCCCGCCGTGCACGAACCCATCACGACCGCGATCTGCGGGATACCGGCGGCCGACAGCGTCGCCTGGTTATAAAAAATGCGGCCGAAATGGTCGCGGTCGGGAAACACCTCGTCCTGATTCGGCAGGTTGGCGCCGCCGGAATCGACGAGATAGATGCAGGGCAGATGATTGTCGCGCGCGATTTCCTGGGCGCGCAGATGCTTCTTCACCGTGAGCGGGTAATAGGTCCCGCCCTTCACCGTCGCGTCGTTGACGACGACGACGCATTCCTTGCCCATGACCGGGCCCATGCCGGTGACGATGCCGGCGGCGGGAATATCCTCGCCATACATGCCGTGCGCCGCGAGCGGCGAGAATTCGAGGAACGGCGCGCCCGGATCGATGAGGAAACGGATGCGCTCGCGCGGCAGCAATTTGCCGCGGGCGAGATGGCGCTCGCGCGCGGCGTCGCCGCCACCCTGGCCGATCCGTTCGAGCGTTTGCGCAAGGTCGGCGACGAGGCGCCGCATCGCCTCGTCATTCGCCTGGTAGACGGACGAATGCGGGTCGAGCGATGTGGCGAGGACGGACATGGGCGCTACCAGGGCAGCACGGTGCCGTCGTAGCGGAAGAAGCCGCCGCTCTCGACCTTCGTGAGGCGCGCGATCACCTGGCGCATGCCTTTGACGCTGTCCTCGGGCAGGAGCGGCGCGTCCGGGTTCATGTCGGTCCTGACGCGCGCCGGCGACACGACTGTGGCGATGATTTCGGGATGATCGAAGGCGAGCGTGCGCCAGCATTCGTGGAGCGCAGCCTTCGACGCGCGATAGGCATAGCCGCCGCCATAGCGGATCTGCGTGATGGACGCGGCGGCGCTGCCGAGGGCGATCATCTTGCGCTCGTTCGAGCGCGCGACGTGCGGCAGAAAGGTCGCCGCGCACACCATCGGGCCGACCGCGTTCACGGCGAAGCTTTCCTCCCAAGCCGCAGCGCCGAGCGCCTCGAGCGGCAAGCCCTTGTCGAGATAGACGCCGGCATTGGCGATGAGCACGTCGATCGCGGCAACGGCCAGCTCGCGTGCCAGCGCCGCCACGCCGGCATGATCCGTCACGTCGAGGCGGTAAAGCTCGGCGCCCGGCGCCGCGGCGCGGAGTTTCTGCGCGCGGGCGGGATCGCGGCAGGTGGCGATGACGCGCCAGCCTGCGCCCGCGTACTGACGCGCGAATTCGACCCCGATGCCGCGACTGGCGCCGGTGATGAGCACCGTCGGCATTCAGCGCGTCTCCTCGAACAGCTCGCGCCCGATCAGCATGCGCCTGATCTCGGACGTGCCGGCGCCGATCTCGTAGAGCTTCGCGTCGCGCAACAGGCGGCCGGTGGGGAACTCGTTGATGTAGCCGTTGCCGCCCAGCACCTGGATCGCGTCGAGCGCCATGTGCGTCGCCTTCTCGGCGGCATAGAGGATGGCGCCCGCCGCATCCTTGCGCGCGGTGCGGCCCATATCGCACGCGCGCGCCACGGCATAGACATAGGCGCGCGCCGCGTTCATGCCGGTGTACATGTCGGCGAGCTTCCCCTGCATGAGCTGAAACTCACCGATGGCCTGGCCAAACTGGCGCCGCTCGTGGACATAGGGGATGACGACGTCGAGGCACGACTGCATGATGCCGAGCGGCCCGCCCGCCAGCACGGCACGCTCGTAATCGAGCCCGCTCATCAGCACCTTCACGCCTTCGTTGACGACGCCGAGCACGTTCGCGTCCGGCACCTCGCAGTCCTCGAACACGAGCTCCGCCGTCGGCGAACCGCGCATGCCGAGCTTGTCGAGCTTCTGGGCGGTGCGGAAACCCTTCATGCCGTGCTCGACGAGAAACGCCGTGATGCCGCGCGCGCCCGCGGCGGGATCGGTCTTGGCATAGACGACGAGCGTGTCGGCGTCGGAGCCGTTGGTGATCCACATCTTGCTGCCGCTGAGGACATAGCGGTCGCCCTTCTTCTCGGCACGCGTCGCCATCGACACGACATCGGACCCGGCGCCCGTCTCGCTCATGGCGAGCGCGCCCACATGCTCGCCGGAAATGAGCTTCGGCAGATAGCGCCGCTTCTGCGCGAGCGTTCCGTTGCGGCGGATCTGGTTGACGCACAGATTCGAATGCGCGCCATAGGAGAGCCCGACCGCGGCCGAGCCGCGGCTCACCTCCTCCATCGCCACGACATGCGCGAGATAGCCCATGCCGGCGCCGCCCAGCTCCTCCTCGACCGTGATGCCGAGCAGGCCAATGGCGCCGAGCTTCGGCCACAGGTCGCGCGGGAACGCATCGGCGCGGTCGATTGCGGCGGCGCGCGGCGCGATCTCGGCGTCGGCGAAATCGCGCACGCTGTCGCGCAGCATGTCGATCTCCGCGCCGAGATCGAAATCGAGCATCGGGTAGCGATTGGCGGGCACCGCCCCTCCGCGCCTCGTGTCGCGCCAGTCTAACGGCGCGGCCCCGCGGCGCAAAGGGATGGAGCGCCTAGAGCGAGCCTAGAATCAGCGAGCCCCGTCAGCGGCCAGCCATGGAGAAAGACCTCGTGCCTAACAGGAAATTGAGAATCGCCGCCGTTGCCTTCGCCGCCCTCCTCGGCAGCGCCGGCGCGATCACGCTGCCGACACAGCCGGCCGCGGCGCAGCAGAGCGCCGCGCCTGCCGCCGCGCCCCCCGCCCCGTCCGCTGCGCAACCGCAGCGGCCGCCGCGCCCGCCGCGGCCAAACCATATCGAAGGCCGCATCGCCTACCTCAAGACCGAGCTGCACATCACGCCGGCGCAGGAGGCCCAGTGGGACAAGGTGGCGCAGGCGATGCGCCAGGACTCGACCGAACGGCGCCAGGCGTTCGAGCAGATGCGGCAGGACCGCACCCAGCCGCCCGACGCATTGCGCCGGCTCGAGACCATGCAGCGGCTCTCGGCCATGCGCTCGCAGCAAACGGAGCGCTTCCTCGCCGTTTTCCGGCCGCTCTACGACAGCCTGTCGGAGCAGCAGAAGCAGGCGGCGAACGACCTGTTCGGGCCGCACGGGCACCATTTCCACCATCGCGGCTGAGCCAGCCTCCCCCTCCCGCTCAGCCGTAACTCGTCTTGCCGCCTTCCCCCGGCGGCAAGACGAGTGCCTTTTTACGTCATTCCGATGTAGAATGAATTGGCTTCGTTCCGTAAAATACGTTCGGGAGGGCGGCGCGCGCCAATTGGCTTTTTTCTGCCAAATCGAACGCGTCCGCGCGGCCGCTTTGCGCCCTTTGTATGTAATATACGTTTGCGCTGACCTCGAGCCGCCGGCGCGGGTTCAGACGAGCGCCTGCTGCGTCTCCTCGGCATAGCCCTTGGCGTAGCCGACATCGGCCTGCTTCGCGCGCAGCATGTCGGATTTCTGCGGGAAGATCACGACCTGCTGCGCCGGGTCGCGGATGATGCAGGGCGGGTCGCGCCCCTCCGCCACGGCGGCCAGCGCCTCGCGCATCATCTGGCGCATGCGGATGATGCCGCCGTCCGACGCGCCCAGATGCTCGTTCGGCCGGTCGGCGATCACGCCCTGCTGTTCGACCGCCATGCGGTCCTGGTCGACCACGTCGATGCCCCACCAGTCGGACGCGAGCGGCGCGTATTGCCCGAGCGGCGCGTCGCGCCGCGATGTGTTGAGGGCGCGCTTCTCGCTCGGATAGAAGCGCACGAAATAGAGCAGCGTCGAGGCATCGTCGGCCGGCACGCGATAGATCATCGAGCGCACCAGTTCGCCGTTCTTGTCGATCGGCGGCAGCGAGAACCGGTTCACCGTCGGAAAGCCGTAGCACGAGACGTGCGTGTCATCGATGCCTTCGATCAGCATCACGTTGTTGAGGCCGAAATGCGTGCGCTCCCAATGATAAGTCACCTTCTTCGCGCCATAGGCCGGGAAGGTATAGCCGTGCAGCCACGCCAGATGGCTGATATCGACGATGTTCTCGACGTGATTGAACCAGTTGGCGTGGATCGTCTGGACCTGCACGTCCTTGACGCCGTCTGCCATCAGCAGCACGTCGTAGAGCGGCAGAAGCGGCGCGGGCTCGGGGCCCATATAGCCGAACACCAAGCCGCCGGCTTCCTGCGTCCGGTAGCTGGTGAGGCGGATCTTCTCCTTGAACGAGCTGCCCTCGGGCTCGGCCGGCTGCTCGAGGCATTGGCCGGTGCTGTCGTAAAGCCAGCCGTGATAGGGACAGCGGATGCAGTCGCCTTCGACCCGGCCGTAATCGAGCGCAAGGCTGCGATGGGCGCAGCGGAGCTGCATCAGCGCCGGCACGCCGCTCGCGCCGCGATAGAGCACGAGCTCCTCGCCCAGGACCTTGACGCGCTGCGGCTTACTCGTGACGAACTGCGAGCAGCCGACCGGATGCCAGTAGCGCCGCAGCATCGCGCCCATCGTCGTGCCGGGGCCGATGGCGGTCAGGAGCGTGTTTTCCTCGCGGCTCAGCATGGCGCGTCTTCTCCGTTGCGATGGCGCCCAAACTATCACCCGCCGCGGCGAACGGGAAGTCAGGCGCGCGCGGCAGCGAGCTGCGCGTCGTGGACGGCGACGGCGGTCATGTTGAGGAGCCCGCGCACGGTGACCGTGGGCGTGACGATATGCACGGGCGCCTTCATGCCGAGCAGGATCGGCCCGACCGAAAGCCCGTCGCCGAGCGCCGTCAGCAGCGAATAGGCGATGTTGGCGGCATCGAGGCTCGGCATGACGAGGAGATTGGCGGCGCCCTCGAGCTGCGAATTGGGGAAGATGCGGCGGCGCAGCTCGGGCGCGAGCGCGGCATCGGCATGCATCTCGCCCTCGACCTCGAGCGTGGGCGCGCGTGCGCGCAGGAGTTTGAGCGCGTCCCGCATACGAACCGCCGAGGCGGCATCCGAGCTGCCGAAATTCGAGTGCGAGAGCAGCGCCACTTTGGGCTCGAGGCCGAAGAGCCGCACGGCGGCGGCGGCGCGCAAGGTCGTCGCCGCGACCGCCTCGGCGCTCGACGGATCGGCGACGAACGTATCGCACAGAAAATAAGTCCCCTTGGGCGTGATCATCACCGAGAGCGCCGCGGGATTTTCCGCGCCCGGCACCAATCCCACGATATCGACCAGATGGCGCAGATGGCGGTGATACTGGCCGATCGTGCCGCACAACATCGCATCCGCCTCGCCGCGCCGGATCATCAACGCCGCCACCACCGTGTTGCGCGTCCCGACGAGGCCGCGCGCGAAATCGGGCGCGACACCCTTTCGTTCCGTGAGGGAATGGTAGAGGCGCCAATGTTCCTCGAAGCGCGGATTGTCGATCGGATCGACGATCGCAACGTCGCGGTCGAGCGCGATCCTGAGATTGAGGTTTTGGATGCGGCGTTGCACGATCTCGCGACGTCCGATCAGGATCGGCTTGCAAAATCCTTCGTCGAGCGCCTGCTGCGCCGCGCGGAGCACGCGCTCGTCCTCGCCCTCGGCATAGATGACGCGCTTCGGATCGGCCCGCGCGCGGTCGAACACCGGCTTCATGGCGAGGCCCGAGCGGAACACGAATTCGGTGAGGCGCTGGCGATAGGCCGCCGGATCGGCGAGCGGCCGCGTCGCGACGCCGCTTTCGCTCGCGGCCTTCGCGACGGCGGGCGCCACCTGAAGGATGAGGCGCGGATCGAACGGTTTCGGGATGAGATAATCGGGACCGAACACCAAGGGCGTCTCGCCATAGGCGGCGGCGACGACATCGGAGGGCTCGGCGAGCGCCAGATCGGCAAGCGCCTCGACGCAGGCGAGCTTCATCGCCTCGTTGATGGCGGTGGCGCCGACATCGAGCGCGCCGCGGAAAATGAAGGGAAAGCACAGGACGTTGTTGACCTGGTTCGGATAGTCGCTGCGCCCCGTGGCGATGATGGCGTCGGGCCGCACGGCGCGCGCCGCCTCGGGCATGATCTCGGGCGTCGGATTGGCGAGCGCGAGGATGATCGGCTTCGCGCCCATCTTCGCCACCATTTCGGGCTTCAACACGCCTGGCGCCGAGAGGCCGAGGAAAATATCGGCGCCGGCGATCACGTCGGCGAGGCTGCGCGCGTTCGTGTCTTTGGCGTAACGGTCCTTCCTCGGGTCCATTTCTTCCTTGCGGCCGCGCCAGACGACGCCGAACCGGTCGGTCGCGATCACGTTCTCGACCTTGAGCCCCATGTCGACGAGAAGATCGAGGCACGCGATCGCCGCGGCACCTGCGCCCGAGGTGACGAGCTTCACGTCGGCAAGGCGCTTGCCGACGAGGCGTAGCGCGTTCCGTACGGCGGCGCCGACGATGATCGCCGTGCCGTGCTGGTCGTCGTGGAACACCGGGATTTTCATGCGCGCCCGGAGCTTCGCTTCGACCTCGAAACATTCCGGCGCCTTCACGTCCTCGAGATTGATCGCGCCGAAGGTCGGCTCGAGCGCGGCGATTACATCGACGAGCTTGTCGGCATCGCGCTCGTCGATCTCGATGTCGAACACGTCGATGCCGGCGAATTTCTTGAATAGGACCGCCTTCCCTTCCATCACCGGCTTGGCCGCAAGCGGGCCGATCGCGCCAAGGCCGAGGACGGCCGTGCCGTTCGTCACGACGGCAACGAGATTGGCGCGCGCGGTGAGCGACGAGGCTTCGCGCGGGTCCTGGGCTATTGCGAGCGAGGCCGCGGCCACGCCCGGCGTATAGGCCAAGGCGAGGTCGTGCTGCGTGCCAAGCGGCTTCGTCGCGACGACCGCGATCTTTCCCGGCACCGGCAGGCGGTGATATTCGAGCGCGCCGCCGCTCTCGTCCTCGGCCATGTGCGGTCCCTCCCGCTCGATCCCGCGGCCTTATATCATGGCCTGAGGCAAGAGCCCTCTCCGCCCGCTTGCGGGGGGAGAGGGTTGGGTGAGGTGGGTCGCACCCGCCGTGCACCTCACCCTCCCCGTGGCTGTCGCCACGGGGTCGACCGCGATGCGGTCGACCCCTCTCCCCGCTTCGCGCGGGAGAGGGAACGATTTATGAGATGTCGAAGGAGCTATGGTGCGGTCGAGAAGACTCGAACTTCCACGAGGTTTCCCCCACAGCGACCTCAACGCTGCGCGTCTACCAGTTCCGCCACGACCGCGGCCGTGGCTCATTACCAAATCCGCCAAGGGTGAGCAACAAGACCCTCGCTCTATCGGGGAGACTGCATCGCTTCCCCCTCACCCTGCCCTCTCCCCGGAGCGGAGAGGGTTGTGAGCGTCGAATGGCGCATCGCGACGGCACCCGTCGAATACGAGGCGTCGGTCAAAGCGATGGAGGAGCGGGTCGCGGCAATCCGCGCCGGTGCTGCGCCCGAGCTCGTGTGGCTCGTCGAGCATCCGCCGCTCTACACCGCCGGGACGAGCGCGCGCGAGGACGATCTGGTCGAGGCGATCTTCCCGGTCCACCGCACCGGGCGCGGCGGCCAGTTCACCTATCACGGACCGGGCCAGCGCGTGGCTTACGTCATGCTCGATTTGCGGCGGCGCGGACTCGATCTCGCAAGCTATGTGCGCGGCCTCGAGGCGTGGCTCATCGCCACGCTCGCGGAATTGGGCGCCACCGGCGAACGGCGCGCGGGCCGGGTCGGCATCTGGATCGACGAGGGCGGGCGCGAGAGCAAGATCGCCGCCATCGGCGTGCGCGTGCGCCATTGGGTGAGCTATCACGGCGTCTCGCTCAATCTCGATCCGGAGCTCGGCCACTATCGCGGCATCGTGCCATGCGGCATCCGCGAGCACGGCGTCACCTCGCTGCGCGCGCTCGGCAGCACCGCGACGATGGCCGAGCTCGACCAGTCGTTGCAGCGGGCGTTTCAAGCGGTGTTCGGCTAAGATACGCCGCATGATTCGTACTTTTGCCGCCTTCGCTCTTGTCGCAGCCTTTCTTGCCATTCCGGCGCACGCGCAGACGCGCGCCGTGCCGGAAAGCCGCGAGGCGGTGAAACTTTCCTATGCGCCGATCGTCAAGCGCGTGGCCCCGGCGGTGGTCAACGTCTATTCGCGCCGCGTCGTGCGGCAGCAGCCACCGCCGCTGCTCGACGATCCGTTCTTCCGCCGCTTCTTCGGCGAGAACGTGCCGTTCGGCATGTTGCGCGAGCGGGTGCTGAATTCATTGGGCTCGGGCGTGATCGTCGATCCGCAGGGCCTCATCGTGACGAACGGTCACGTCATCAACCAGGCCGAAGAGATCCGCGTCGTGCTGAGCGACCGGCGCGAGTTCGAGGCGAAGGTACTGCTGCTCGACGAGCATGCCGATCTCGCGGTGCTGACGATCGACACGCATGGCGAGAAGCTGCCGGCGCTCGAATTGGGCGACAGCGACGCGCTCGAAGTGGGCGACATCGTGCTTGCGATCGGCAATCCGTTCGGCGTCGGCCAGACCGTGACGACCGGCATCGTCTCGGCCTTGGCGCGCTCGATCGGCGCCTCGGATTTCCGCTCCTTCATCCAGACCGACGCGGCGATCAACCCGGGCAATTCCGGCGGCGCGCTCGTCGATCTCGACGGCAAGCTCGTCGGCATCAACACCGCGATCTTCTCGCGCTCGGGCGGCTCGATGGGTTTGGGCTTCGCCATCCCGTCGGCCATGGTGCGGGTCGAGATCGACGCGGCGCATCACGGCGGCAAGGTGATGCGGCCATGGCTCGGCGTCGCTGGGCAAGAGGTGACGCCCGAGCTCGCCGAGGGGCTGAAGCTCGAGCGCCCCGAAGGCGTGCTGGTGAAGGACATCGCGGCCGAGAGCCCGGCCGCCGCGGCGGGCCTGCGCGTCGGCGACGTGATCCTCGCCGTCAACGGGCACGTGGTCGACGATCCGCAGGCGCTCAAGTTCCGCATCGCCACGCTGCCGCCCAACCAGCCGGCGAAGCTCGACCTCTGGCGCGGCGGCGAAGACCACAGCACGAGCGTGACGCTCGCCGCGCTGCCCGAGGACCCGCCGCGAGCGTTGAAAGAGCTCTCCGGCGCCAATCCGCTCGCGGGCGCCACCGTCGGCAACCTCAATCCCGCCTTCGACGACGATCTCGGCCTCGACACCACGGCGCGCGGCGTTGTCGTGTCGTCGCTCGAGCAGGGGAGTGCGGCGCAGCGCCTGGGCCTCGAGCCGGGCGACGTGCTCGTCAGCCTCAACACCGAGCCGGTCGACAGCGTCGCCGGCCTCGAGGGCACGCTCGGCACGGCGCGGGCGCCCTGGACCATCGCAGTGCGCCGCCGCGGCAAGCTCCTCACCGTGACGGTGCGATGAGTCTGTTCGAGAAGAACGCGCCGCGGCCATTGGCCGACCGGCTCAGGCCGCGGCGGCTCGACGAGGTGGTGGGGCAGGATCATCTCCTGAAGGAGGACGGGCCGATCGGGCGCATGGTGGCGCAGCGGCGCCTTGCCTCGATGATCCTGTGGGGCCCGCCCGGCTGCGGCAAGACCACGATCGCGCGCCTTCTCGCCGAGGCGACGAACATGCAGTTCGAGCCGCTTTCGGCGGTTTTCTCCGGCGTCGCCGATCTGCGCAAAGTGTTCGACGCGGCGAAGAAGCGGCGCGTCGGCGGCCAGGGCACGCTCCTCTTCGTCGACGAGATCCATCGCTTCAACCGGGCGCAGCAGGACAGTTTCCTGCCCTATGTCGAGGACGGCACCGTCGTGCTGATTGGCGCCACGACCGAGAACCCGTCATTCGAGCTGAACGGCGCGCTCCTGTCGCGCTGCCAGGTGTTCGTGCTGAACCGGCTCGACGACGCTGCGCTCGACATCCTGATCGCGCGCGCCGAGACGGCGTTGCGGCAGAAGCTGCCGCTCGACGGCGAGGCACGCCAGGCGCTGAAGGCGATGGCCGATGGCGACGGCCGCTTCGTCTTCAACCTCGCCGAGGAGCTGGTGGCGCTGCCGCCCGGCACGGTACTCGACACGGCCGGGCTCACCGCCGCGGTGCAGCGCCGCGCGCCGCTTTACGACAAGGCCCAGGAAGGCCACTACAACCTCATCAGCGCGCTGCACAAATCGGTGCGCGGCTCGGACGTCGATGCCGCGCTCTATTGGCTCGCGCGCATGCTCGTCGGCGGCGAGCACCCGATCTATATCGCGCGCCGCATGGTGCGCATGGCGGTCGAGGATATCGGCCTCGCCGAGCCGCAGGCGCTGGTGCAGACGATCGCCGCATGGGAGGCCTATGACCGGCTCGGCTCACCCGAGGGCGAACTCGCGCTGGCGCAGGCGGTGATTTTCCTGGCGACGGCGCCGAAATCGAACGCCGCCTATGTTGCCTTCGGCGCGGCGCAGCGCGCGGCCAAGGAGAGCGGCTCGCTCATGCCGCCGAAGCACGCGGTCAATGCGCCGACCCGGCTCATGCGCGAGCTCGGCTACAGCGCGGGCTATGTCTACGACCCCAATACTGAAGAGGGATTCTCGGGCCTCAATTATTTCCCGGATGACTTGCCGCGCCAGGTCTTCTATCAGCCGGAGGAGCGCGGCTTCGAGCGCGAGATCAAGAAGCGGCTCGACTACTGGGCGAAATTACGCGAACGGAAATAGCGCGCGGAATGGCATTGGCTTATTGTCCGTTGTGGCGCAGATCGAGCGGGAGCGCATGATGCAAACGAAATTCCTTGCAGCGGCCGTGATCCTTCTTTCGCTGGCGGCCGGCGGCATGGCCGGGGCGCAGGGCTACGCGCCCCCGCCCCCGCCGCCCGAAGTGGCGCCGCCGCCGCCGCCTTCGCACGGCGCCTGGGTATGGCGGGACGGCTATTGGCGGTGGGACGGGCGCAACTATATCTGGGTCGCTGGGAGATATGTCCATCCGCCGCGCGCGCACGCGATGTGGATTCCTGGCCAGTGGGTGGCGCGGGGCGGGCGTTGGGTCTGGATTCCCGGCCACTGGGGCTGAGCCGAGGTGGTAGGGCCTCTGGGCGGCGGCTAGAGTCGGCGCCCTTATGGCGAGTGTCCGTACCATCGCGGTGACCGCGGACGAGGCGGAAATCCGCCTCGACCGCTGGTTCAAACGGCATTTCCCCGATTTGGCGCACGGGCGGCTGGAGAAGCTGCTGCGGACCGGGCAAGTGCGACTCGACGGCAAGCGCGCCGCCGCGGGCGACCGCGTGGCGCCGGGGCAACAGGTGCGCGTGCCGCCGCTCGGCGACCCGTCCGCGCCGCGCCCGCCGACCGCCAGCGTGGCGATTCGGCCGGCCGACCGGGCGATGCTGCGGAATGCCGTGCTCTATGAGGACGAGGACATCATCGTCATCGACAAGCCGGCCGGGCTCGCGGTGCAAGGCGGCACCGGCACCGGGCGGCATCTCGACGCCATGCTCGACGCGCTGGCCGAGGGCGGGGAACGGCCGCGGCTGGTCCATCGCCTCGACCGTGACACGAGCGGCGCGCTCGCCCTTGCCCGGAGCGCGCGCACGGCCGCGTTCCTCGCCGCTGCCTTTCGCGGCAAGGAGGTAAGGAAAGCCTATTGGGCGCTGGCGGTGGGCGTGCCGAAGCCGCGCCAGGGCCGCATCGATCTGGCGCTGGCGAAGCTCATGGCGCGCGGCGCCGAGCGCGTCATGACCGCCGACGACGGACAGCGCGCCATCACCTTCTATCGCACGATCTCCCATGCCGGCGGCAAGATCGCGTGGCTCGCGCTCGAGCCACTGACCGGGCGCACGCATCAGCTCCGCGCCCATCTCGCCGCGATCGGCACGCCGATCCTGGGCGACGGCAAATATGGCGGCGGCGCGGCCGCCCATCCGCCGGGCGTGCCCAACGCGCGCCAGCTCCATCTCCACGCCCGCGCGATCGCGCTTCCCCATCCGAAGGGCCGGCGCATCACGGTGACGGCGCCCCTGCCGCAGCACATGCGCGAGACCTTCGCCTTCTTCGGCTTCGCCGAGGGCGACGAGCGCGATCCATTCGCCGGGCTCGCCGGCGATGCCTGACCGCCCAAGGCGTCTCTACCAAAGCGCAGGAGTCGTCAAAGCGGATTGCGGCTTCGTCGTCGTGCTCGACGACAAGCCGGTGCGCACGCCGGCCAAGGCAACGCTCGCCGTCTCGAGCCGCGCGCTCGGGCAGGCGATCGCAACCGAATGGCAGGACCAGGGCGAGCGGATCGATCCCGACTCGATGCCGCTCACCCGCATCGCCAGCATCGCCATCGATCTCGTGGCACCCCGGCGCGCGGGCGTGATCGCCGAGATCGCGAAATATGCCGGCACCGATCTGGTGTGCTATCGCGCCGAGCGGCCGCCGGAGCTCGTGGCGCGCCAGCACGCGGCATGGCAGCCGCTCGTCGAGTGGACAAGGGCACGCTATGGCGCCGAGCTTGCGGTGACGGCAGGAATCGTGCCGCGGGATCAGCCGGAGAGTGGCGATCCGCGCGCTTTCCGACGCGGTCGCGGCGCACGACTCGATGACGCTCGCCGCGCTTCATCTGGCCTGCGCCGCGTGCGGCTCGGCCGTGGTCGCGCTCGCGCTCGCCGAGCGAAGGCTCGACGCCGAAGGCGCGTTCGCGGCGGCCGAGCTCGACCAGACCTTCGAGATCGAGTACTGGGGCGAAGACGCGGAGCAGACGCGCCGGCGCGCGGACCTGCGCTCGGAAATAGCCGCCGCCGCCCGTTTCCTCGATCTTCTCGGCGCGTGAGACTGGCGCGCCCGCGCGCGAGGTGATATCTCCGACCGTCCCCGAGGAGAGCCCGATGCAAGACATCCTGCGGCGATTGGAGGAAAAGCGCGCGGCGGCGCGGCTCGGCGGCGGCGAGCGGCGCATCGCGCAGCAGCACGCCAAGGGCAAGCTCACCGCGCGCGAACGGCTCGATCTCCTGTTCGATCCGGGCTCGTTCGAGGAATGGGACCTGTTCGTCGAGCACCGCAGCCACGATTTCGGCATGGACGAGACGCGCATTCCCGGCGACGGCGTCGTCACCGGGCATGGACTCGTCAACGGACGGCGCGTCTTCGCCTTCAGCCAGGACTTCACCGTGTTCGGCGGCGCGCTGTCCGAGGCGCATGCCGAGAAAATCTGCAAGGTCATGGACAAGGCGATGCTGGTCGGCGCGCCGATCGTGGGCCTCAATGATTCGGGCGGCGCGCGCATCCAAGAGGGTGTCGCGTCGCTTGCGGGCTACGCGGAAGTGTTCGAGCGCAACGTGCTGTCCTCGGGCGTCGTACCGCAGATCTCGCTCGTCATGGGACCGTGCGCGGGGGGCGCCGTCTATTCGCCGGCGATGACCGACTTCATCTTCATGGTGAAGGACAGCGCCTACATGTTCGTGACCGGTCCCGACGTGGTGAAGACGGTGACGCACGAGACCGTGACGCACGAAGAGCTGGGCGGCGCGCTCACCCATGCGTCGCGCTCGGGCGTGGCGGACCTGGCGTTCGAGAACGATCTCGAGGCGATCGTCGAGCTGAGGCGGTTTCTGGGATTCCTGCCGTCGTCGAACCGCGCCGAGTTGCCCTTGCGGCACTGCACCGATCCGGCCGAGCGCGACGACGCCTCGCTCGACACGCTGGTGCCGGCCAATCCCAACAAGCCCTACGACATGAAGGAATTGATCGGCAAGGTCGTGGACGACGGCGAATTCTTCGAGCTCGCGCCGCTCTACGCCAAGAACATCGTCATAGGATTCGGGCGGATGGAAGGATCGCCCGTCGGCATCGTCGCGAACCAGCCGATGGTTCTGGCCGGCTGCCTCGACATCGACAGCTCGAGGAAGGCCGCGCGCTTCGTGCGCTTCTGCGATTGCTTCAACATCCCGATCCTGACCTTCGTCGACGTGCCCGGATTTCTGCCGGGCACGGCGCAGGAATATGGCGGCATCATCAAGCATGGCGCAAAGCTGCTCTATGCCTTCGCCGAGGCGACCGTGCCCAAAGTCACGCTCATCACGCGCAAGGCCTATGGCGGCGCTTATGACGTCATGAGCTCGAAGCATCTGCGCGGCGACGTCAACTACGCCTGGCCTACCGCCGAGATCGCGGTGATGGGGCCCAAAGGCGCGGTCGAGATCATCTTTCGCGGCGATCTGGGCGACCCCGCCAAGATCGAAGGCCGCGCCGAGGAATATCGCGAGAAATTCGCCAATCCCTTCATCGCCGCGAGCCGCGGCTTCATCGACGACGTCATCATGCCGCACGGCACGCGCCGCCGCGTCTGCCGCGCGCTTGCCATGCTGCGCGGCAAGAAGCTCGAAAATCCCTGGAAGAAGCACGACAACATCCCGCTTTGATTGATCGGATGTTCCGCAAAATCCTCATCGCCAACCGCGGCGAGATCGCCTGCCGCATCGCGCGCGCGGCCACGCGCATGGGGATCGCGACGGTCGCCGTCTATAGCGATGCGGACGAAGACGCGCTCCACGTGCGGATGGCGGACGAGGCGGTGCGGATCGGCCCCGCGCCCTCCGCCGAAAGCTATCTCCGCATCGACCGCATCATCGAGGCGTGCCGGAAGACGCACGCCGAGGCGGTCCATCCGGGCTACGGGTTCCTGTCGGAAAATGCCGGGTTCGCGCGTCAGCTCGAAGCGGCCGGGATCGTCTTCATCGGGCCCGGCGCGGATGCGATCGCGGCGATGGGCGACAAGATCGAGGCAAAGAAGCTGGCGCAGGCGGCGGGCGTGGCGACCGTGCCGGGGCGGCTCGCGGTGATTCCCGATGCCGAAGCCGCCGTCAAAGTGGCGCGCGAGGTGGGGTTCCCGGTGATGCTCAAGGCAGCCGCGGGCGGTGGCGGCAAGGGCATGCGGATCGCGCGCGGCGATGCCGAGGTACGCGACGGATTCCGTCTTGCTTCGAGCGAGGCGCGCGCGAGTTTCGGCGACGCGCGCGTCTTCATCGAGCGCTATGTCGAGGAGCCGCGCCACATCGAAATCCAAATCCTCGGCGACGCGCATGGCAACGTCGTCCACCTGTTCGAGCGCGAATGCTCGATCCAGCGCCGCCACCAGAAGGTGATCGAGGAAGCGCCGAGCCCGTTTCTCGACGAGGCCACACGACGCGCGATGGGGGCGCAGGCCGTGGCGCTGGCGAAGGCGGCGAATTACCGCTCGGCCGGAACCGTGGAGTTCATCGTCGATCGCGAGCGGCGCTTCTATTTCCTCGAGATGAACACGCGGCTCCAGGTCGAGCATCCGGTGACGGAGCTCGTCACCGGGCTCGATCTCGTCGAGCTGATGATCCGCATCGCCGCGGGCGAGACGCTGCCCTTCCGGCAGGAAGATCTGCGCTTGCGCGGCGCCGCGATCGAGGCGCGCGTCTATGCCGAGGACCCGTACCGCAATTTCCTGCCGTCGATCGGGCGGCTCGTGCGCTACGAGCCGCCCGAGGGCGACGGCGTGCGCGTCGATACCGGCGTTTGCGAAGGCGCGGAGATCAGCCTCTATTACGATCCGATGATCGCGAAGCTCGTGACGTCCGGTGCGACACGCGCGGCGGCGACCCGGCGCATGGCGGACGCACTCGATTCGTTCCGCATTGAAGGCCTGTCGCACAATCTGCCGTTTCTGGCGGCGCTCGTCGGCACTGAGCGGTTTCGCACGGGCGCGTTTTCGACCTCGTTCATCGCCGAGGAGTATCCCGCGGGATTTGCGGGCGCGCCGATAACGCCCGAGGAGGCGGCGCGGGCCTATGCCGTGGCCGCGGCGGCGCAGCACATCTTGGCCGAGCGCGACATGGGACAGGATGCCGCGGCGGACTGGGTCGTCTGCCGCGGCACCGAGCGGCATCCGATGCGCGTGACGCGCGCAGGCACGGAGATTTTGGTCGCGGGCGATGGCGCGGTGCGGCGCGTTGCGACCTCGTGGCGCCCGAGCCAGAAACTGCTGCGCGCGAGCGTCGATGGCGCGCCCGGCATCTGGCAGATCGCGCCGCACGGGATCGGGTTTCTGCTGTCGCGGGCAGGATGGAGCCTGGAGCTCAAAGTCCTGTCGCCGCGCGCCGCGGAAGTGCTGGCGCGCATGCCGCAAAAGCGCCAGGCGGACCTCTCGCATTTGCTGCTGGCGCCGATGCCGGGATTGCTCGTTTCGATCGCGGTTGCCGAGGGACAGGAGGTGAAGCCGGGCGAGGAACTGGCCGTGATCGAGGCGATGAAGATGGAAAACGTGCTGCGCGCCGAACGCGAGGGAAAGGTCGCGAAAATCCATGTGCGCCAGGGCGACAGCCTCGCCGCCGACCAAATCATCCTCGAATTCGCATGAGCGCGATGGCCGAGACCGCACTCCGCATCACCATCGCCGGCCGCGTGCAGGGCGTCGGATTCCGCGCCTGGGCTTGCGCCGAAGCCGGGCGGCTCGATATCCGCGGCTGGGTGCGCAACCGGCGCGACGGCACGGTCGAGGCGCTCCTGATCGCGCCGCGCGAGACCATCGAGGCGATGATCGCGGCGTGCCGGCGCGGGCCGGCGCTCGCCCGCGTCAGCTACATTGCGCGCGAGGAGGCCCCCGACGACGGCACCTCGGGCTTTCACGAACGGCCGACGGTCTGACCCGTGCCGACCGCGCAGCTTCGTCTCCTTGTGACCCGGCGTCTCCTGCCGCTTTTCATCGCGCAGTTCTTCGGCGCGGTGAACGACAATCTGTTCAAGAACGCGCTCGTCATCCTGATCGCCTATCGCGACACGTCGAGCGCGCGCGCCACGGAAATACTCGTGACGCTGGCCGGCGCCATCTTCATCCTGCCCTATTTCCTCTTCTCCGCGCCCGCGGGCCAGATCGCCGACAAGTTCGAGAAGCGCCATCTCGTGCGCATCGTCAAGCTGTGGGAGATCGGCATTATGCTCGTCGCCGCGGCGGGCTTCGCGCTGGACAACATCTATTTCCAGCTTGCCGTGCTGTTCGGGTTGGGCGTGCAGGCGACGTTCTTCGGGCCGGTGAAATACGCGATCATTCCCGAGCTCTTGGCGCCCGAGGAGCTGATGGGCGGCAATGCGCTCATCGAGGCGGGCACGTTCCTCGCCATCCTCATCGGCACGATCGCCGGCGGGCTTTTGATCCTGGCGCCGCACGGCTTCCTCATCGTGACGGCGGCGCTTCTCGCGATGGCGGTCATCGGCTGGTGCGCCGCGAACTTCCTGCCCCAGGGCCGCGCCGCCTCGCCCGATCTCAAGATCGGGGCGAACATCTTCGCCGAGACCTGGCGCATCCTCGAGTACGCGTATGCCCGCGCCGATCTGCGCGTGCCGCTCATGGGCATTTCCTGGTTCTGGTTCCTCGGCATCGCCTATCTCGCGCAGTTCCCGAATTTCGCCAAGGAGATCCTGCACGCCGACAACGAGGTGGTGACGCTGTTCCTGACGCTGTTCTCGGTCGGGATCGGCGCGGGCTCGCTCCTGTGCGGGCGAATACAGAAGGGCGCGATCAACGCGCGCCTCGTGCCGTTGGGTGCGCTCGGCCTCGCCGTCTTCGGCCTCGATTTCTGGCTCGCCAGCAAGCCCGAGGGATCGGCCTCGCAGCTCATCGGGGCCGTGCCGTTTCTCCTCAACCCGGAGAACTGGCGGCTCGTCGTCGATCTCTTCGTGATCGCACTCGCCGGCGGTATCTATTGCGTGCCGCTTTATGCCTTGATGCAGGTGCGCAGCGAAACGGCGCACCGCGCGCGCGTCATCGCCGCCAACAACATCATGAATGCGCTGTTCATGGTGGTGGCCGGAATCGCGAGCGCCGCGATGCTTGCGGCAGGGCTGGGCATTCCCAGCATCTTCCTCGCCATCGGCATCGGCAACGCGATCGTCGCCGCAATGATGTGGAAGAGCGCGCGGTGACGGCCGCGCGTCAGCTCGCGGCGGCTTCGGTCGCTTCCGCTTCGACCTCGACCGGGCCCGAATCCTGGCCCTTGGCGTCGGGATCGCGATCGACGAGCTCGATGACGGCCATTGCCGCGGCATCGCCGTGGCGGAAGCCGGCCTTCAGGATCCGGCAATATCCCCCGGGCCGCGCGGCGTAGCGCTCGGCCAGAATCGTCATCACCTTGTCGGCGAGCTTTGCGTCCTGGAGCGCCGAGATCACCTGGCGGCGCGCGTGCAGGCCGCCGCGCTTGCCGAGGGTGATGAGCTTCTCGACGACCGGGCGCAAGTCCTTCGCCTTCGGGAGCGTCGTGGTGATCTGCTCATGCTTCAGGAGCGCATGCGCCATGTTGTCGAACATGGCCTTGCGGTGCGATGAGGTGCGGCTGAAATTGCGGCCGCGCAGGCGATGGCGCATCGTCGCTCTCTCAATAAGGTTCCTCGAGGCGCTTTGCCAGCTCCTCGATGTTCTCGGGCGGCCAGTTGGTGATCTCCATGCCGAGATGGAGGCCCATCTGCGCCAGCACCTCCTTGATCTCGTTCAAGGACTTGCGGCCGAAATTGGGCGTCCGCAGCATTTCCGCTTCGGTCTTCTGCACGAGATCGCCGATATAGACGATGTTGTCGTTCTTGAGGCAGTTGGCCGAGCGCACCGAAAGCTCGAGCTCGTCGACCTTGCGCAGGAGGTTCTTGTTGAACGGCAACTCGCTCGGCCGCTCTTCCTCGGTCGCGGCGCGCGGCTCCTCGAAATTGATGAAGACCTGGAGCTGGTCCTGGAGGATGCGCGCTGCGATCGCGACCGAATCCTCGGGCGTCACGGCGCCGTTCGTCTCGATGTCCATCGACAGCTTGTCGTAGTCGGTGCGCTGGCCGCGCCGCGTGTTCTCGACCTTGTAGCTGACCTTGCGCACCGGGCTGAACAGCGCGTCGACCGGGATGAGGCCGATGGGCGCATCCTCGGGCCGGTTGTCGGTCGCCGGGCGATAGCCCTTGCCGCTTTCGACCGTCAACTCCATCGCGATCTTGGCGCCACTGTCGAGCGTGCAGATCAGGTGGTCGGGGTTCATGATCTCGATGTCGTGACCGGTCTCGATCTTGTTGGCGCGCACCTCGCCGGGACCATTGGCGCGAATCCGCATGCGCTTCGGCCCGTCGCCATGCATGCGGAGCGCAATGCCCTTCAAGTTCAGCACGATGTCGGTGATGTCCTCGAGCACGCCGGGGAGCGAGGAGAATTCGTGCAGCACGCCCTCGATCTGCGCCGAGGTGATGGCCGCGCCCTGGAGCGAGGACAACAGCACGCGCCGGAGCGCATTGCCGAGCGTCAGGCCGAAGCCGCGCTCCAGCGCGCCCACGACGATGACGGCCTTGCGCTTCGGGTCGTCGCCGGCCTCGACCACCGGCTTGTCCGGATGCTCAAGCGCCTGCCAATTTTTCTGGATCTGACTCACGAGCCGCACCTCATATTGCTTGGCGCGAAACACCCCGACCGCCGTTTCGCCGTGCCGCCCGTGCCATTCCGGCAACTGGACGGGCGAGGCGCCGGGGGCTTCGCGGACTAAACCCGCCGCCGTTTGGGCGGCCGACATCCGTTATGCGGAATGGTCGTGACGTCGCGGATCGACGTCACGGCGAAGCCCACGGTCTGGAGCGCGCGAAGCGCCGATTCGCGGCCCGAGCCCGGACCCTTCACTTCGATTTCGAGCGTGCGCATGCCATGCTCCATGGCCTTGCGCCCGGCATCCTCGGCCGCGACCTGCGCCGCGTAAGGCGTCGATTTGCGCGAGCCCTTGAAGCCCAGGCTGCCCGACGACGACCACGAGATCGTGTTGCCCTGCGCATCGGTGATGGTGATCATCGTGTTGTTGAAGGTCGCATTAACGTGCGCCACGCCGGCGGTGATGTTCTTGCGCTCGCGACGCCTGACGCGCGGCGCTGCTGCTGCCTTGGCCATCAGACGACCTTCTTCTTGCCGGCGATGGGACGGGCCGGCCCCTTGCGGGTGCGGGCGTTGGTGTGCGTGCGCTGGCCGCGGACCGGCAGGCCCTTGCGATGGCGCAGCCCGCGATAGCAGCCGAGGTCCATGAGCCGCTTGATGTTCATGGCGACGAGCCGGCGCAGATCGCCCTCGACCGTGCATTCGCGGTCGATCAGCTCGCGGATGCGCAGCACTTCGTCATCGGTGAGCTCGTGCGCCCGGCGCTGCGGCGGGATGCCGAGGCGCTCGCAAATCTGGCTGGCCGTGGTGCGGCCGATCCCGTGGATATAGGTCAGCGCGATCGGCACGCGCTTCTGATTCGGAATGTTCACGCCAGCGATGCGCGCCACCTGCGCTTCTCCTTCAGGTCATGGATGTGGGACGACGCCACGTGCCTGGAATTTGGCCGAGGGCGGACATTATAAGAATAGTAAACAGGAAGTCAACTCCGCGAACCCCCTGATGTGTCGGCGAGAAGCCGCTCGATTTCCGCGGTGACCTGGTCGAGCGGGGCCATGCCGTCGATGGTCCGCAGGAGGCCCTTCGCCCGGTAATAGGGCAGAATCGGCGCGGTCTGGTCGCGATAGGCCTTGAGGCGCGCCCGTACCGTCTCGGTCTTATCATCCGGCCGGTGCACGAATTCGGCTGCGCCGCAGATGTCGCAGCTTCCGTCCTGGCGCGGCCGGTTGAAGCGCTCGTGGTAGCTCGCACCGCATTTGGCGCAGCTGAACCGGCCGGCGATACGCTCGACGAGCGCCGCCTCGTCGACCGCCATCTCGATCACGAAATCGAGCTTCAGGTGCTTGGCCGCGAACATGCGGTCGAGCGCCTCGGCCTGCGGCACGGTGCGCGGGAAGCCGTCGAGGATGAAGCCCTTGGCGCCGGCGGGATGCTCCATGCGGCTGCCGATGAGGGCGATCATGATGTCGTCCGAGACGAGCTGGCCGGCATCCATGATCGATTGGACCTGGCGGCCGAGGGCGCTGCCGGAGGCGCGCTCGGCGCGCAGCATGTCGCCCGTTGCGAGCTGCTTCAATCCGTGGCGCTCTTCGAGCCGTTTTGCCTGGGTACCCTTCCCCGCGCCGGGAGGCCCA
Organism: uncultured Alphaproteobacteria bacterium; assembly: GCA_963729295.1. Lineage (GTDB taxonomy): Bacteria > Pseudomonadota > Alphaproteobacteria > ATCC43930 > CGMCC-115725 > DATJLY01. The sequence goes on along the minus strand of CAVSNJ010000003.1, from coordinate 54,700 downwards.
AGCAGGATGATGTTCACCCTCGTCGCCCGCGCAATTTGGCCTTCTTGATAAGCCCCTCATATTGATGCGCGAGGAGGTGCGAGTGGATTTGCGCCACCGTGTCCATGGTGACGCTGACGACGATCAGGAGGCTGGTGCCGCCGAAATAGAACGGCACGTTGTATTGCGCGACGAGAATTTCGGGCAGCACGCACACTCCGGCGAGATAGAGCGCACCCACCATGGTGAGGCGCGTCAGCACATAGTCGAGATGGTCGGCCGTATTCTTGCCGGGCCTGATGCCGGGAACGAAGCCGCCATATTTCCTGAGGTTGTCGGCGGTCTCGGTCGGGTTGAACACGATCGCGGTGTAGAAGAACGCGAAGAACACGATGAGCCCGACATAGAGGAGGATGTAGAGCGGCTTGCCGTGGCCAAGATTGGCCGCGACCTCGGCGAGGATGCCGGACGAATTGGCATTGAAGCTCGCCACCGTGGCCGGCAGCAGCAGGAGCGATGAGGCGAAGATCGGCGGGATGACGCCCGAGGTGTTGAGCTTCAACGGCAGGTGCGAGGCCTCGCCGCCGAACATCTTGTTGCCGACCTGGCGCTTTGGATATTGCACCAGGATGCGGCGCTGCGCCCGCTCCATGAAGACGATGAAGGTCACGACCGCGATGGCGACAACGAGGAAGATGATGATGAAGAACGTCGAGAGCGCCCCGGTGCGGCCCAATTCGAGGAGCGCCGCCAGCGCCGACGGCATGCGCGCGACGATGCCCGAGAAGATGATGAGCGAGATGCCGTTGCCGACACCGCGCGCGGTGATCTGCTCGCCAAGCCACATGAGGAAGATGGTGCCGCCGGTCAGCGTCACGACCGTGGTAAGGCGGAAGAAGAGGCCGGGATCGACAACGGCGAGCCCGGACGGCCCGCGCAATCCCTCGAGCCCGACCGAGATGCCATAAGCCTGCACCGCGGCGAGCAGCACCGTGCCGAAGCGCGTGTACTGGTTGAGCTTCTTGCGCCCGACCTCGCCTTCCTTCTTCAGCGCCTCGAGCTGCGGCGAGACCGCGGTCAGGAGCTGCACGATGATCGAGGACGAAATGTAGGGCATGATGTTCAGGGCGAAGATCGTCATGCGCCCGAGCGCGCCGCCCGAGAACATGTCGAACATGCCGAGAATGCCGCCGGCGTTCTGCTGGAACACCTGCGCCAGAACCTGCGGATCGATGCCGGGCAAGGGGATGTAGGTCCCGAGCCGGTAGATCACCAAGGCGCCGAGCGTGAACCAGATGCGGTTCTTGAGATCCGTCGCCTTGGCGAAGGCGGAGAAATTGATGCTCGATGCGAGCTGTTCGGCGGCTGACGCCATTCACTCCATCCTCGGGCCCCGGGGCCCCAACCCGATCACGCGGCAGCTTCGGGCTTTGCCGCGGCAGTGACGACCACCTTGCCGCCCAGTTTCTCGACCGCCTCGACCGCGGCCTTCGACGCCCCCGCCACCTCGATCGTGAGCGGCGCCTTCAATTCGCCTTTGGCGAGTAGACGCACGCCGTCGCCGGAGCGGCGCAGGATGCCGGCCGCGACAAGCGCAGCGCCATTGACGGTGGCGCCGGATTTGAGCACGCCCGCCTCGATCGCCGCTTGCAGGCGGCCGAGATTGACGATGTGGAAATCCTTGCGGAACGGCTTGTGGTTGAAGCCGCGCTTCGGCAAGCGGCGATGGAGCGGCGTCTGGCCGCCCTCGAATCCCGCCAAGGCCACGCCGGAGCGCGCGGTCTGGCCCTTGCCGCCGCGCGCGCTCGTCTTGCCCTTGCCCGAGCCGATGCCGCGGCCGACCCGCTTGGCGCGATAATGCGCGCCCTCGTTATCCTTGATCTCGTTGAGCTTCATTGTCCTTTGCGCCTTCGGACCTTGCCATTATCGCACCGCCGCCGAGCCCCGGGCAATCACGCCACCGACTCGACCCGGAGCAGATGCTGCACGCTTTCGATCATGCCGCGCACCGCGGGCGTATCCTCGAGCACCCGCGAGCGGTGCATCTTGTTGAGACCGAGCCCCTTCAAAGTGTCGCGCTGATAGGATTGGCGCCCGATCGGGCTGCCGATCTGCGTCACCTTGACCTGCTTCTTCGCCGCCCGCGCGGGCTTCGCCGGCGCCTTCCTCGTGCGGCGCTTCGGTGCGCCTTCGCTGTCCGCCATCGCCTACTCCCGCGCCTCGGTGCCTTCGCGCCGGCCCAGAATTTCCGACACTTTCTTGCCGCGCCGTGCCGCCACCGCGCGTGGATTGGTCGAATGGGTGAGCGCCTCGAATGTCGCTTTCACCATGTTGTGCGGGTTCGACGTGCCGATCGATTTCGCCACGACGTCCTGCACGCCGAGCGCCTCGAAGATCGCGCGCATCGGGCCGCCCGCGATGATGCCGGTGCCGGCGGGCGCCGCGCGCACCACCACCTCGCCCGCGCCGTAGCGGCCGATGATGTCGTGATGCAGCGTGCGTCCGTCGCGCAGCGGCACGCGGATCATGCCGCGGCGCGCCTGCTCGGTCGCCTTGCGGATCGCCTCCGGCACCTCGCGCGCCTTGCCCGAGCCGTAGCCGACCCGGCCCTTGCTGTCGCCGGCGACGACGAGCGCCGCGAAGCCGAACCGCCGCCCGCCCTTCACCACCTTGGCGACGCGGTTGATGCTGACGAGCTTCTCGACGAATTCGCTGTCCTCGCGGTCGCGCCCCTGGCGGTCGCCATCGCGGCGGCCGCGCTGCGGCCGGTCGCCGCCCTCGCCACGGCGCGGTCCCCCGCCGGGACCCCGCTGTCCGCCGCTGCCCTGTGTGCGCGCCATGAGCTCCCTTCCTAGAACTTGAGCCCGCCCTCGCGGGCGGCATCGGCCAGGGCCTTCACCCGGCCATGAAAGAGATAGCCGCCGCGGTCGAACACGACGGACGTGACGCCCGCCGCGGTCGCGCGCTCGGCGATGAGCTTGCCGACGAGTGCCGCGGCCGCCTTGTTGGCGCCGCTCTTCATCTGCTCGCGCAACGATTTGTCGAGCGAGGAGGCGGCGGCGACGGTGCGCGCCTTGGCGTCGTCGATGACCTGCGCATAGATGTGCTGCGAGGAGCGAAACACGGAGAGCCGCGGGCGGCCATGCGCGGCAACCTCCACGGTATGCCGCACGCGCCGCCGGCGCCGGGCGAAAAGGGTCTTGGAATTGCTGGTCATCGTCATCGCCCGGGCTCTCTACTTCTTCTTGCCTTCCTTGCGGCGGATTTTTTCCTCGACATACTTGATGCCCTTGCCCTTGTAGGGCTCGGGCCCGCGGAAGCCACGGATCACCGCCGCGACCTGACCGACGCGCTGCTTGTCGGCGCCGGTCACGGTGATCGCGGTCGGCTTCTCGCACACGATCTTCACGTCGTCGGGGATCGGAAAATTGATATCGTGGCTGTAGCCAAGCTGCAGCACGAGGCTCTTGCCCTGGACCGCGGCGCGATAGCCGACGCCGTTGATCTCGAGGCCGCGGCTGAAGCCTTGCGAGACGCCGCGCACCATGTTGTTGACGAGGGCGCGCGTCGTGCCCCACAGCATCCGCGCGCGCTTCGTCTCATGACGCGGCGTCACTACGAACTTGCCGTCCGCGACCTTGGCCTCGACCTCGGCGCTGAGCGGCATAGTGAGGTTGCCGAGCCGTCCTTTGACCGCCACCGTGGCGCCGCTGATCGTGGCGGTGACGCCCTGCGGCAGCGTGACGGGATTTTTGCCGATGCGCGACATGGCTTACCTCAGAAGACGCGGCACAGCACCTCGCCGCCGACATTGGCGGCGCGGGCTTCGTTGTCGGACATGACGCCGTGCGGCGTCGACAGGATGGCAATGCCGAGGCCGTTATAGATGCGCGGCAGATCGGCGATGCGCGAGTAGATGCGCCGGCCGGGCTTCGAGACGCGCGTGATCTCGCGGATCACCGGTTCGCCGTCGACGTATTTGAGCTCGATCTTGAGCTCGGCCACGCCCGGGCGAACCTCGGCGCGCGAATAGCCGCGGATATAGCCTTCGCGCTGCAGCACCTCGAGCACGTTCGCGCGGATCTTCGACGCCGGCGATTGCACCGACGGCTTCTTCGCGCGCTGGCCGTTTCTGATGCGCGTGAGCAAATCGCCCAATGGATCGGTCATGGTCATGCCGGGTGATCTCCTACCAGCTCGACTTCACCATTCCGGGAATCTGGCCGGACGAGGCCAGCTGCGCGGAGCGCGATCCGCGACAGCTTGAACTTGCGGTAATAACCGCGCGGCCGGCCACTCAATTCGCAGCGGTTGCGGATCCGCACCGCCGCGGAATTGCGCGGCAGCTCGGCAAGCTTGAGGCGCGCGGCGAAGCGGTCTTCCGGCGGCAGCGAGCGATCTTCGGCGATCGCCTTCAAGCGCGCGCGCTTGGGCGCAAGGCGCTTCGTCATCTGCGCGCGGCGCCGGTTCTTGTTGATGGAGCTGGTCTTTGCCATGCGGTCTGCCCGTTAGCTGGTGAAAGGCATCTGAAAGGCGGCGAGAAGCGCCCTCGCCTCGGCATCGGTACGCGCGGTCGTGCAGATCACGATGTCGAGCCCGCGCACCGCGTCGACTTGGTCGTAATTGATCTCGGGGAACACGATCTGCTCTTTGAGGCCGAGGGCGAAATTGCCGCGGCCGTCGAAGCTTTTCGGCGACAAGCCGCGGAAGTCGCGCACGCGCGGCAAGGCGATGTTCACGAGCCGGTCGAGGAACTCGTACATGCGCTCGCGGCGCAGCGTGACCTTGCAGCCGATCGGCATGTTCTCGCGCAACTTGTAGGTCGCGATCGACTTCTTGGCCTTGGTGACGATCGCCTTCTGGCCGGTGATGATGGTCAGATCCTTGGCTGCGGCATCGACCTTTTTTGCGTCCTGCACGGCCTCGCCGACGCCCATGTTGACGACAATCTTGTCGAGCCGCGGCACTTGGAGCGCGTTCTTGTAGCCGAACTGCTTCATCAGCTCGGGCCGCACCTTATTCAGGTATTCGTCTTTCAAGCGGGCTGGCATGGCGCTTCCTCAGGCGTCGAGCACTTCGCCGGAGCGCTTGGCGAAGCGCACCTTGCGACCGTTCTCGAGGATCTTGAATCCGACGCGCGTCGGTTGCTGCGTTTTCGGATCGACATGGGCGATGTTCGAGACGTGGATCGCGGCCTCCTTCTCGACGATGCCGCCGGGCTCGCCGGGGCGCGGGCGCGTGTGGCGCTTCACCATGTTCACGCCCTGCACGACAGCGCGATTTCTCTCGACAAGGACGCGCAGCACCTCGCCGCTCTTGCCCTTGTCGCGGCCGGCGATGACGACAACCTTGTCGCCTTTCTTGATCTTGAGCTTTGCCGCCATCGTCAGAGCACCTCGGGCGCGAGCGAGACGATCTTCATGAACTTGCGCGCGCGCAGTTCGCGCGTGACCGGGCCGAAGATGCGCGTGCCGATCGGTTCGCCCTGCTTCGAGATGAGGACGGCGGCGTTGCGGTCGAAGCGGATCGAGCTGCCGTCGGGGCGGCGGATTTCCTTGGCCGTGCGTACGATCACCGCCTGATGCACGTCGCCTTTCTTGACGCGGCCGCGCGGGATCGCCTCCTTGACCGAGACGACGATCACGTCGCCGACCGTCGCCGTCTTGCGCTTCGAGCCGCCCAGCACCTTGATGCACTGCACCCGGCGCGCGCCGGAATTGTCGGCGACGTCGAGATTGGTCTGCATCTGGATCATGACGCGCTACTCCTGTCGTGCGGCGGGCGCTTGCCCGCCGGCCCCGGCACGGCCGAGCACGATCCAGCATTTGCGCTTCGAAATGGGCCGGCTTTCCTCGATACGGACGAGATCGCCGGTCTTGAAGGCGTTGCTTTCGTCGTGCGCCGCGTATTTCTTCGAGCGCGTGATGACCTTCTTGTAGACGGGGTGCATGACGCGGCGTTCGACGCGGACGATCACGGTCTTGTCGGCCTTGTCGCTCACCACGACCCCTTGGAGAACTCGTTTCGGCATCTCGCTTCCCCTAAGACGCCTTGCGGGCGCGCTGGCCGAGCACGGTCTTGATGCGCGCGATGTCGCGCCGCACCTGCCGCACCCGCGACGTGTTCTCGAGCTGGCCGGAAACGCGCTGAAAGCGCAAATTGAACCGCTCCTTGCCGAGCTTTTCCAGCTCGGTCTTGAGCTCGTCGTCGGTCTTGGCCCGGACGTCGCCCGCTTTCATGGATGCGCCTCCTGGAACCGCGTGACGATGCGCGTGCTGATCGGCAGCTTCGCCGAGGCGAGGACGAACGCCTCGCGCGCCACGTTTTCCGGCACGCCGTCGAGCTCGAACATGATGCGGCCCGGCTTGACGCGGCAGACCCAGAATTCGGGCGTGCCCTTGCCGCTGCCCATGCGCACCTCGGCCGGCTTCTGCGACACGGGCACGTCCGGGAAAATGCGAATCCAGACGCGGCCGACGCGGCGGATGTGGCGCGTGATTGCGCGGCGCGCCGCTTCGATCTGGCGCGCGGTGAGGCGGCCGGGTTCGACCGCCTTCAGGCCGATCGAGCCGAAATTGAGATCGGCGCCCGCCTTGGCGAGGCCGTGGATGCGGCCCTTGTGCGCCTTGCGGTATTTCGTGCGTTTCGGCGAAAGCATGGTCCCTGACCTTTATTCCCCTCGCTCAGGCGCGCGCCGGCTGCGCTTCGGCGGCGCGCTTTTCCTGCGCCATCGGGTCGTGCGCCAGCACCTCACCCTTGAACACCCAGACCTTGACGCCGCACGTGCCATAGGTCGTCATCGCCGTGCCGTAGCCGAAATCGACGTCGGCGCGCAGCGTGTGGAGCGGCACGCGGCCTTCGCGATACCATTCCATGCGCGCGATCTCGGCGCCGCCCAACCGCCCCGCGCAATTGATGCGAATGCCCAAGGCGCCCAGGCGCATTGCCGACTGCACGGCGCGCTTCATGGCGCGGCGGAAGGCGACGCGGCGCTCGAGCTGCTGAGCGATGCCTTCGGCGATGAGCTTCGCATCGATTTCGGGCTTGCGGATTTCGACGATATTGAGGCTCACCTCGCTGTTCGTCATTTTTGCGATATCGACGCGCAGCTTCTCGATGTCGGCGCCCTTCTTGCCGATGACGACGCCGGGTCGCGCGGAATGAATCGTGATACGCGTCTTCTTGGCGGCGCGCTCGATGACGATGCGGCTGACGCCGGCCTGTTGCAAACGCCCGCCGAGGAAGCCTCGGAGCTTCAGATCCTCGTGCAGCAGGTTCGAATAATCCTTGCGCGCGTACCAGCGCGAATCCCACGTGCGATTGATTCCAAGCCGCAAGCCGATCGGATTGACCTTCTGGCCCATCAGGACTTCTCCTCTTCGCTTTCGCGCACCACCACCAGAAGATTGGCGAAATGCTTCTCGACGCGCGAGGCACGGCCGCGGCCGCGCGCGTGGAAGCGCTTCAGGACGAAGGCGCGCCCAACGCTCGCCTCCTTGACGACGAGGCGGTCGACGTCGAGCTGGTGATTGTTCTCGGCGTTGGCGATCGCCGCCTGCAAGACCTTCTTCACGTCCTGCGCAATGCGCCGGCGCGAGAACGTCAGCTCGTGCAAGGCCGCGCTCGCGCGCATGCCGCGGATCAACTGCGCCACGAGATTGAGCTTGCGCGCGCTCACGTGCAGCGCACGAGCGTAAGCCTGGGCCTCGGTCTCGGCGAGGCGGCGGGGCTGCGCCTCTTTGCTCACGGCGTCCTCTTCGCCTTCTTGTCGGCCGCGTGACCGTAAAAGGTCCGCGTCGGCGCGAATTCGCCGAACTTGTGGCCGATCATGTGCTCGGTCACGAGCACGGGAATGAATTTGTGGCCGTTATAGACGCCGAAGGTGAGGCCGACGAATTGCGGAAAGATGGTCGAGCGCCGCGACCAGGTGCGGATGATCTCGTTCCGGCCGGTGCCGCGCGACTTCTCCGCCTTCTTCAGGAGATAGCCGTCGACGAACGGGCCTTTCCATACCGAGCGTGTCACGGAACCCCCTCGCCTAGATCTTCCGCCGCCGCACGATCATGCGGTCGGTCGCCTTGTTCTGCCGCGTCTTGGTGCCCTTCGTGCCCTTGCCCCACGGCGTCACCGGATGGCGGCCGCCCGAGGTGCGGCCCTCGCCGCCGCCATGGGGATGATCGATCGGATTCATCGCGACGCCGCGCACCGATGGGCGTTTGCCGAGCCAGCGGTTGCGTCCGGCCTTGCCGATCGAGATGTTCTGGCGGTCGGGATTCGACACGGCGCCGATCGAGGCCATGCAGGCGGCGCGCACCTTGCGCACCTCGCCCGACGAAAGCCGCAGCAGCGCGTAGCCGGCGTCGCGCCCGACGAGCTGCGCATAGGTGCCGGCGGCGCGCGCAAGCTGGCCGCCCTTGCCGGGCTTCATCTCGACATTGTGGATGATGGTGCCGACCGGGATGTTGCGCATCGGCATAGCGTTGCCGGGCTTCACGTCGACGCGCTCGCCGGAGACGATCTTGTCGCCCTCCTTGAGGCGCTGCGGCGCCAGCACATAGGACAGCTCGCCATCCTCGTACTTGACGAGCGCGATGAAGCCGCTGCGGTTCGGATCGTATTCGAGGCGCACGACTTCCGCCGGCATGTCGTGCTTCTGGCGCAGGAAATCGATCATGCGATAGCGCCGCTTGTGGCCGCCGCCGCGCCAGCGCTGAGTGATGCGGCCGTTATTGTTGCGTCCGCCCTTGCTGCGCTTGCCTTCGGTGAGCGCCTTCACGGGATCGCCCGGCCAGAGCTCGCTCCGGTCGATGAGGACGAGCTGGCGGCGTCCCGGCGATGTCGGCTTATATGTCTTGAGCGCCATGCCTCAGAGTCCCGTGGTGAGGTCGATCTTCGAGCCCTCGGCGAGGGTGACGATCGCCTTTTTGTAGTCGGAGCGCTGTCCGGGTTTGCCCTTGAAGCGCTTGGTCTTGCCCTTGACGCGGATCGTGTTGACGGCGGTGACCTTGACCTTGAAGAGGCCCTCGACCGCGGCCTTGACCGCGCGCTTGTCGGTCTCGAGCGGCACGCGGAACGTCACCTGATTGTGCTCGGAGATGTTGGTCGCCTTCTCGGTCACGACCGGCGCGCGCACGATCTCGTACATCGCCTCGCGCGATAGTTTCGGCGCATGCCGCGGGATGAAGCGGAACCGGCTCATCTGAGGCGCGCCTCCAGCGCCTGGACGGCATCCTGCGTCAAGACGAGCGTGTCGCGGCGCAGGATGTCATATACATTTGCCCCCTGTTGCGGCAGGACATCCACTTTGGGGATGTTGCGGGCGGCGCGGGCGAAGTTTTCGTCGAGCGCCGCTCCGCCGATGATGAGGACCGAATCCCAGCCGAGCGCCCGGAACCGCTCGGCGAGCGCGCTGGTCTTGGGCGCATCGACCGCGGCCTTGTCGAGCACGACGAGCTTTCCCTCCGCCTGCTTGGCCGAGAGCGCCGTCTTCAAGGCAAGCCGCCGCACTTTCTTTTGCAGGCCGAACTCGTGGCTGCGCACCACCGGCCCGAAAATCACCGCACCGCCGCGGAATTGCGGCGAGCGGAGACTGCCCTGCCGCGCCCGGCCCGTGCCCTTCTGGCGCCACGGTTTCTTGGTCGTGCCGACGATGTCGCTGACGCCTTTCGTCTTGTGCGTGCCGGCGCGGCGCTTGGCGAGCTGCCAATTGATCATGCGCGCGAGAATGTCCTTGCGCACTGGGAGGCCAAACACCTCCTCGGAGAGATCTATATTCCCGACCTCTTTGTTCTCAAGATTCAGGATCTGGAGCTTCATGCCGCGCCTCCCGCCGCAGCCGAGCTTCGGAGCGCCGCGGGAAGCGGGACATCCTTGGGCGCCTTGCGCTTGGCCGCGTCGCGCACCAGGACGATGCTGCCGGGCGCGCCGGGGACCGCGCCCGCGACATAAATGAGGCCCCTCGCCTCGTCGCTCGAGACGATGCGGAGATTCTGCGTGGTCACGCGGGCCGCCCCGTAATGTCCCGCCATCTTTTTGTTCTTGAAGACTTTTCCGGGATCCTGGCGCTGCCCCGTCGAGCCGTGGCTGCGATGCGAGACCGAGACGCCGTGGGTCGCGCGAAGCCCGCCGAAATTGTGCCGGCGGATGACGCCCGAGAAGCCGCGGCCGATGCTCGTGCCGGTGACATCGACGAACTGGCCCGGAACGAAATGCGCCGCCGACAATTCCGCGCCGACTTCGATCAGCGCATCGGGCGAAACGCGGAACTCGACCAGCTTCTCCTTGGGCTCGACCTTCGCCTTGGCGTAGTGGCCGCGCATCGGCTGGGTGACGTTCTTCACCTTGGCCTTGCCGACGCCGAGCTGCACCGCGGTGTAGCCGTCCTTTTCCTCGGTGCGGACCGCCACGACCTGGCAATTGTCGACCTTCAGCACCGTGACGGGCACGTGATCGCCCGCCTCGGTGAAGACCCGGGTCATGCCGAGCTTTTTTGCGATGAGGCCCGTCCGCATCGTCCGTCCCTCAGAGCTTGATCTCGACATCGACGCCGGCGGCGAGGTCGAGCTTCATCAGCGCGTCCACCGTCTGCGGCGTCGGATCGACAATGTCGAGGACGCGCTTGTGCGTCCTGATCTCGAACTGCTCGCGCGACTTCTTGTCGATATGGGGCGAGCGCAGCACCGTGAATTTCTCGATCCGCGTCGGCAGCGGGATCGGTCCCCGCACCCGCGCGCCCGTGCGTTTCGCGGTGTTGACGATCTCGCTCGTCGATTGATCGAGAATGCGATGATCGTACGCCCGGAGGCGAATGCGGATATTTTGATTATTGTCTGCCATGTCCCTCGACCGCGCACGCGCGCGCCGCCCTTCCTTATTTAATGATCTTTGCGACGACGCCGGCGCCGACGGTGCGGCCGCCCTCGCGGATGGCGAAGCGCAGGCCCTCGTCCATGGCGATCGGCTGAATGAGCTCGACCTCCATCGAGATGTTGTCGCCCGGCATCACCATCTCCGTCCCTTCCGGAAGCTTCACCGTCCCGGTCACGTCCGTCGTCCGGAAATAGAATTGCGGCCGGTAATTGGTGAAGAACGGCGTGTGCCGCCCGCCCTCCTCCTTCGTGAGGATGTAGGCTTCGGCCTGGAAATTCGTGTGCGGCGTGATCGAGCCCGGCGCCGCCAGAACCTGGCCGCGCTCGACCTCCTCGCGCTTGGTGCCGCGCAGCAGCACGCCGATATTGTCGCCCGCCTCGCCCGAATCGAGCAGCTTCCTAAACATCTCCACCCCGGTCGCGACCGTCTTCAACGTCGGGCGCAGGCCCACGATCTCGACCTCGTCGCCGACCTTGACGATGCCGCGCTCGACCCGCCCCGTCACCACCGTGCCGCGGCCCGAGATCGAGAACACGTCCTCGATCGGCATCAGGAACGGACGGTCCTTCGGACGCTCCGGCTGCGGGATGAAGGCGTCGACCGCATCCATCAGCTGGTTGATCGACTCCTTGCCGACCGACGGCTCCTTGCCCTCGAGCGCCATCAGCGCCGAGCCGCGGATCACCGGGATCTTGTCGCCCGGGAACTGGTACGAGCTCAGAAGCTCGCGCACCTCGAGCTCGACCAGGTCCAGGAGCTCGGGGTCGTCCACCATGTCCACCTTGTTGAGATAGACGACGATCGCCGGAACGCCGACCTGGCGCGCCAGGAGAATGTGCTCGCGCGTCTGCGGCATCGGCCCGTCCGCCGCCGACACCACCAGAATGGCGCCGTCCATCTGCGCCGCGCCCGTGATCATGTTCTTGATGTAGTCGGCATGGCCCGGGCAATCGACATGCGCGTAATGCCGCTTCTTCGTCTCGTACTCCACATGCGCCGTCGCGATCGTGATGCCGCGCGCGCGCTCCTCCGGCGCCTTGTCGATCTGGTCGTAGGCCGTGAACACCGCGCCCCCAACCTCCGCCAGAACCTTCGTGATCGCCGCCGTCAGCGTCGTCTTGCCGTGGTCAACGTGCCCAATCGTCCCGACATTGCAGTGCGGCTTCGTCCGCGCGAATTTCTGCTTCGCCATAGGTCAATCTCCGTCGCTTTCAGATCATGCCGTCTTGGCGCGGACTTCGTCCGCCACCGCCTGCGGCACTTGCTCGTAATGGTCGAAATGCATGGTGTACTGCGCCCGGCCCTGGGACATCGAGCGCAAGGTGTTGACGTAGCCGAACATGTTGGCGAGCGGCACCATGGCGTTGATGACCTCGGCGTTGCCGCGCTGATCCTGGCCGGTGATGCGCCCACGCCGGCTGTTCAAGTCGCCGATCACGTCGCCCATATAGTCGCGCGGCGTCACCACTTCGACCTTCATAATCGGCTCCAGGAGCTTGGGTCCCGCCTTCTGCATTCCTTCCTTCATCGCCGCGCGGGCTGCGATCTCGAAGGCAAGCGCGCTCGAATCCACTTCGTGGTACTTGCCGTCGGTGAGCGTCACCTTGAGATCGATCACAGGGAAGCCCGCGTAGGTGCCGGCATCGAGTGAGCCTTTGACGCCCTTCTGCACGCCCGGCAAGTATTCCTTCGGCACCGCGCCGCCCACGACGTCGTTCTCGAACTCGAAGCCGGTGCCGGGCGGCAACGGCTCGATATGGAGGCGCACCTCGGCATATTGCCCGGAGCCGCCCGTCTGCTTCTTGTGCGTGTAGACGATGTCGGCCGGGCGGGTCACGGTCTCGCGATAGGCCACCTGCGGCGCGCCGACATTGGCGTCAACCTTGAACTCGCGCTTCATGCGGTCGACGATGATCTCGAGATGGAGCTCGCCCATCCCCTTGATGATGGTCTGGCCGCTCTCGTGATCGACCGCGACACGGAACGAGGGATCCTCGGTCGCAAGCCGCGCCAGCGCCTGGCCCATCTTGTCCTGGTCGCCCTTGGTCTTGGGCTCGACCGCGATTTCGATAACGGGCTCGGGAAATTCCATGCGCTCGAGCACGACGGGGGCGCTCGGGTCGCACAGCGTGTCGCCCGTGGTCGTGTTCTTGAGCCCTGCGATCGCGACGATGTCGCCGGCGCGCGCTTCCTTGATGTCCTCGCGATGATTGGCGTGCATCTGGAGCATGCGGCCGATGCGCTCGCGTTGGTCCTTCACCGAGTTGAGGGCCTGGCTGCTGGTCGCCAGCACGCCGGAATAGACGCGCACGAAGCTCAAGGACCCGACGAACGGATCGGTCATGATCTTGAAGGCGAGGCCGGCGAACGGTTCGTCGTCGGAGCATTTGCGCACGACGGGCTCGTCCGAGCCCATCTTCACGCCCTTGATCGCGGCGACATCGGTGGGCGCCGGAAGATAATCGACGACGGCGTCGAGCAGTGGCTGCACGCCCTTGTTCTTGAAGGCCGAGCCGCACAGCACCGGGACGAAGGCATAGCTGATCGTGCCCTTGCGGATGCAGCGCCTCAACGTCTCGGCATCGGGCTCGGTGCCGGCGAGATAGGCCTCGAGCACCTTATCGTCCTGATCGACGACCAGTTCGACGAGCCGCGCGCGATGTTCGGCGGCGGAAGCCGCGAGCTCGGGCGGAATGTCGATGATGTCGAACTTGGCGCCGAGCGTTTCCTCGTGCCACTTCACGGCCTTCATCTCGACGAGATCGACGACGCCGACGAAATCGGCCTCGACCCCCATCGGCAGCTGCGTCACGAGCGGGACCGCGCCGAGCCGGTCCTTCATCATCTCGATGCAGCGTTCGTAATTGGCGCCGATACGATCCATCTTGTTGACGAAGCAGATGCGCGGCACGCCGTATTTGTCGGCCTGGCGCCATACCGTCTCGGATTGCGGCTCGACGCCGGCGACGCTGTCGAACACGGTGACGGCGCCGTCCAGGACGCGCAGCGAGCGCTCGACCTCGATCGTGAAATCGACGTGGCCCGGCGTGTCGATGATGTTGATGCGATTGTCGCGCCAGAAGCAGGTGGTAGCGGCGGACGTGATGGTGATGCCGCGCTCCTGCTCCTGCTCCATCCAGTCCATGGTGGCGGTGCCCTCATGGACCTCGCCGAGCTTATAGGAGCGACCGGTGTAGTAGAGGATGCGCTCAGTCGTCGTCGTCTTACCGGCATCGATGTGGGCCATGATGCCGATGTTGCGATAGTGATCGAGGGGCGTCGTGCGTGGCATCAGTGACTCCAGGTGCCCCTTACCAGCGGTAATGGGAGAAAGCCTTGTTGGCGTCCGCCATTCGGTGCGTGTCCTCCCGTTTCTTGACGGCCGTGCCGCGATTGTTGGATGCGTCGATGAGCTCGCCCGAGAGCCGCTCTTCCATCGTGTGCTCGGAGCGCGAGCGCGAGCTGCCGATGAGCCAGCGGATCGCGAGCGCCTGGCCGCGGTCGGGGCGAACCTCGACCGGCACCTGGTAGGTCGCGCCGCCGACCCGGCGCGAGCGCACTTCGAGCTGCGGGCGCACGTTGTCGATGGCGTCGCGGAAGATGCGCAGCGGATCCTGGCCCGAGCGCTTGGCCATCCGCTCGAACGCGCCATAGACGATCGTTTCCGCGACCGATTTCTTGCCCTGGTACATGAGGCAGTTCATGAATTTCGTGACGACGGTGTCGCCGAATTTCGGATCCGGCAGAACCTCGCGTTTGACGGCGGCGCGGCGGCGCGACATCGCTTTCTCCTACTTCGGGCGCTTGGCGCCGTATTTCGAACGGCGCTGGCGGCGGTCCTTGACGCCTTGCGTGTCGAGCGTGCCGCGGATGATGTGATAGCGCACGCCCGGCAGATCCTTGACGCGGCCGCCGCGGATGAGGACGACCGAGTGCTCCTGAAGATTGTGGCCTTCGCCGGGGATGTAGCTCGTCACTTCGAAGGAATTGGTGAGGCGGACGCGCGCGACCTTGCGCAGCGCGGAATTGGGCTTCTTGGGCGTCGTCGTATAGACGCGCGTGCACACTCCGCGTTTTTGCGGGCTCTCCTCCAAGGCCGGCACCTTGTTCCGTGCGATCTGCGGGCGCCGGGCGTTGCGCACCAGCTGATTGATCGTCGGCATCTGTTCTCGCGTCCCTCGTAAAGCAATGACCGCCGCGCGACGTGCTTGCCGCACCGTCACACGGCAGATGGAAACTCCGGATAGTGCGCCGTCTCGCACGGCGCCGCGCCACGTTAGACCCGACGCGCTGCGTTTAGGTTGGCTGCCTACCGCCAGCACACCCCATTGGGAGCGCGCGGATAGTAGGAGGGCGCCAAAACCTCGTCAAGCCGCGCGCCGCCGGCATTCCCCTCAAAAAAAGCGGCGGGACGGGCCGCAAAACCCGCCCCGCCGTCACATTGTCATTCGCCCGCGGCGCGCACCGGCGTCGCGGCCGCGGCGCCTTCCTGGGCCGCCGCAGCGAGCTGCCGGTCGCGTTCGGCGGCGAGCAGGCGCCACCGCGCCATCACGCTGCCGGTGCCGGCCGGGATGAGGCGGCCGACGATCACGTTCTCCTTCAAGCCCGACAGCACGTCGATCCGGCCCGAGACCGCCGCCTCGGTCAGGACGCGCGTCGTCTCCTGGAAGGACGCGGCCGAGATGAACGAGTTGGTCTGCAGGCTCGCCTTGGTGATGCCCTGGAGCACCGGATGGGCGCGCGCCGGCCGCTGCTTCTCGGCCAAGGCCTTGGCGTTTTCGGCATCGAACTCGCCGCGGTCGATCTGCTCGCCGCCGAGGAAGGTCGTGTCGCCGGGATCGTCGACTTCGACCTTCTGCAGCATTTGCCGGACGATCACCTCGATGTGCTTGTCGTTGATGCGCACGCCCTGGAGGCGATAGACCTCCTGGATCTCGTTGATGAGGTACTCGGCCAGCTTTTCGACGCCCTGGACGCGCAGGATGTCGTGCGGCACGGGATTGCCGTCCATGAGCGAATCGCCCTTCTGGACGAAGTCGCCCTCCTGCACGGAGATGTGCTTGCCTTTGGGGATGAGGTATTCGACCGGATCCTTGCCCTCTTCGCTGGGCACCACGATGATCCGGCGCTTGGTCTTGTAGTCCTTGCCGAACTCGACGCGGCCGTCGCTCTCGCTGATGATCGCGAAATCCTTGGGCCGGCGCGCCTCGAACAATTCCGCGACGCGCGGCAGACCGCCGGTGATGTCGCGGGTCTTGGACGATTCGCGCGGGATGCGGGCAAGCACATCGCCGGCCTTCGCCTCGAGCCCGTTCTCGACCGAGAGAATGGCATCGACCGAGAGGAAGTAGCGCGCCTCGAGCCCATTCGCCAAGGTCAGCGGATCGCCCTTGGCGTCGCGCAGGACGAGCCGCGGCTTCAAGTCGCCGCCGCGCACCTGCTGCTTCCAGTCGATGACGACCTTGGACGAGATGCCGGTCGCCTCGTCGACCTGCTCGCGCATCGAGACGCCCTCGACGAGATCGACATAATGCACGACGCCGTCGCACTCGGTGATGATCGGGATCGTGTAGGGATCCCACTCGGCCAAGCGCTGGCCCTTGGTCACGACCGCGCCGTCGTCGGCCAGAAGCTTCGCGCCATAGGGGATGCGGTGGTTCGCCTTCTCGCGGCCCGCCTCGTCGAGCAGCACCAGCTCGGTGTTGCGGCTCATGACGATCGGTACCTTGACGGAATTGACGACGATCGAGCGGTTCTTGACGCGCACGGTGGCGTCGAAGGCGGCCTCGATCGACGACTGCTCGGCACCGCGCTGGACCGCGCCGCCGATGTGGAAGGTGCGCATGGTGAGCTGGGTGCCGGGCTCGCCGATCGACTGGGCGGCGATGACGCCGACCGCCTCGCCGATATTGACCACGGTGCCGCGCGCGAGATCGCGGCCATAGCACTTGCCGCAAAGCCCGACCTGCGTCTCGCAGGTGAGAACCGATCGGATGACGACGGCATCGATGCCGGCGCGCTCGATCTTCTCCAGCGCTTCCTCGTCGATGAGCCCGCCGCTTGGGATGAGAACCTTGCTGTCCAGGGGATCGACCACATCGACTGCCGCGGTGCGGCCGAGGATGCGGTCCGAGAGGGGCGCGATGACCTCGCCGCCTTCGACGACGGCGCGAATGGTGAGGCCGTTCGTGGTGCCGCAATCCTCCTCTGTGATGATAGCGTCCTGCGCCACGTCGACGAGCCGGCGCGTCAGATATCCCGAGTTCGCGGTCTTGAGCGCCGTATCGGCCAAGCCCTTGCGCGCGCCATGCGTCGAGTTGAAGTACTCGAGCACGGTCAAGCCTTCCTTGAAGTTCGAGATGATCGGCGTCTCGATGATCTCGCCCGAGGGCTTGGCCATGAGGCCGCGCATGCCGGCAAGCTGCTTGATCTGCGCCGCGGAGCCGCGGGCGCCGGAATCGGCCATCATCCACACGGGATTGATCGGCTCGCCCGGTTTGGCCGAGCGGATCGCCTTCATCATCTCGTCGGCGACGCGTTCGGTGCAGTTCGACCACACGTCGACGACCTTGTTGTACTTCTCGCCCTGGGTGATGAGGCCGTCGAGATATTGCTGCTCGTATTCCTTCACCTTATCGCGCGCCTGGTTGACGAGCTTCTCCTTGGCGGCGGGGATGATGAGATCATCCTTGCCGAACGAGATACCCGCCTTGCACGCCTGCTGGAAGCCGATCGCCATCAGCCGATCGCAGAAGATGACCGTCTCCTTCTGGCCGCAATGGCGATAGACCTGGTCGATGACGTTCGAAATCTCCTTCTTGGTGAGGAGCCGGTTCACGACGTCGAAGGTGATGTTCGGATTGTGCGGCAGAATATCGGCGAGCATCATGCGGCCGGCCGTCGTCTGGACGCGCAGCACGCGGAATTCGCCGTTCTTGTCGTAAGTCTCGACCCGCGCGGTGATGCGCGATTGGAGTGTGATGGCGCCTGCTTCGAGCCCGTGCTCGATCTCGCCCATGTCGGTGAAGGACATGCCTTCGCCGGCCTCGCCCGGGCGCTCGAGCGTGATGTAGTAGAGGCCCAGGACGATGTCCTGCGACGGCACGATGATCGGCTTGCCGTTGGCCGGCGACAGGATGTTGTTGGTCGACATCATGAGGACGCGCGCCTCGAGCTGCGCCTCGAGCGACAAGGGCACGTGCACGGCCATCTGGTCGCCGTCGAAATCGGCGTTGAAGGCGGTGCATACGAGCGGATGAAGCTGGATCGCCTTGCCTTCGATCAGGATCGGCTCGAACGCCTGGATGCCGAGGCGGTGAAGCGTCGGCGCGCGGTTCAAGAGCACCGGATGCTCGCGGATCACCTCTTCGAGGATGTCCCAGACCTCGGGCCGCTCCTTCTCGACCATGCGCTTTGCCGCCTTGATCGTGCTGGCGAGGCCGTAGAGCTCGAGCTTCGAATAGATGAAGGGCTTGAACAGCTCGAGCGCCATCTTCTTCGGCAGGCCGCATTGATGGAGCTTGAGCTCGGGCCCCACGACGATGACCGAGCGGCCGGAATAATCGACGCGCTTGCCGAGAAGATTCTGGCGGAAGCGGCCCTGCTTGCCCTTGAGCATGTCGGAGAGCGACTTCAAGGGCCGCTTGTTGGCGCCGGTGATGATGCGGCCGCGCCGGCCGTTGTCGAAGAGCGCGTCGACCGCCTCTTGCAGCATGCGCTTCTCGTTGCGCACGATGATGTCGGGCGCGCGCAGCTCGATCAGACGCTTCAGCCGGTTGTTGCGGTTGATGACGCGGCGATAGAGGTCGTTGAGATCGGACGTGGCGAAGCGTCCGCCATCCAGCGGCACCAGCGGGCGCAGCTCGGGCGGGATGACGGGGATCACTTCCAAAATCATCCATTCCGGCCGGCTGTGCGACTGCAGGAACGCCTCGACGAGCTTCAACCGCTTCACGAGCTTCTTGCGGCGCGCGTCGGAACTCGTGGTATGGAGGTCTTCGCGCAGGTGCTTCTGCTCATCGTCGAGATTGATGCCCGAAAGCATCTTCTTGAGCGCCTCGGCGCCGATCGAGGCGGTGAAGGATTCCTCGCCGTGCTCTTCTTGCGCCTTGAGGAATTCCTCCTCGTTCAAGAGCTGATGCAGTTTGAGCGACGTCAGGCCCGGCTCGAGCACGACGTAGCTCTCGAAATAAAGGACCTTCTCGAGATCCTTGAGCGTCATGTCGAGGAGCAGGCCGATGCGGCTCGGCAGCGATTTCAAGAACCAGATGTGCGCCACCGGCGAGGCCAGTTCGATATGGCCCATGCGGTCGCGGCGCACCTTCGACAAGGTCACCTCGACGCCGCACTTCTCGCAGATGATGCCGCGATACTTCATGCGCTTGTACTTGCCGCACAGGCACTCGTAGTCCTTGATCGGACCGAAGATGCGCGCGCAGAACAGGCCGTCGCGCTCCGGCTTGAAGGTGCGGTAGTTGATGGTCTCGGGCTTCTTGATCTCGCCATAGGACCAGGACCGGATCCGCTCCGGGCTTGCGATCGAGATCTTGATCTGATCGAAGCTTTGCGGGCCCGTCACCTGGCCGAAGATGTTCATCAACTCATTCATGAACCGTCCCTCTTCTGGGTCGCGGACGGCGCGCGAGGGCGCCCACCGCAATTGCTCAATAGCTACGCTGTTCGAGTTCGACGTTGAGGCCCAAGGAGCGGAGTTCCTTGACCAGAACGTTGAAGGATTCGGGAATGCCGGCCTCGAAATTGTCGTCGCCGCGCACGATCGCCTCGTACACTTTGGTGCGGCCCGAGACGTCGTCGGACTTGACGGTCAGCATCTCTTGCAGCGTGTAGGCGGCGCCATAGGCTTCGAGCGCCCACACTTCCATCTCGCCGAAGCGCTGACCGCCGAACTGCGCCTTGCCGCCCAGCGGCTGCTGGGTGACGAGGCTGTAGGGACCGATCGAGCGCGCGTGGATCTTGTCGTCGACGAGATGATGCAGCTTCAGCATGTAGATGTAGCCGACCGTCACCTTGCGATCGAAGGTCGCCCCGGTGCGGCCGTCGATCAGCGTTACCTGGCCCGATGAATCGAGCCCCGCGTCGGACAGCATCTGCACGATGTCGTCCTCGCGCGCGCCGTCGAAGACGGGGCTCGCGACCGGAACGCCGTTCCGCAGATTCTCGGCGAGCTCGAGGAGCACGTCGTCATCCATCTCCTTCAGATCGCTCTGGTCCGTGCGGTCGGGATAGACACCGTTCAGCATGCGGCGCAGATCGCGCGTCTGGCCGCCGTCGCGGCGCATCTTGTCGACGATCTCGCCGATCTTGCGCCCGAGCCCGTGCGAGGCCCAGCCGAGATGCGTCTCGAGGATCTGGCCGACATTCATGCGGCTCGGCACGCCCAAGGGGTTGAGCACGATGTCCACCGGCGTGCCGTCGTCGAGATAGGGCATGTCCTCGACCGGCATGATCTTGGAGATGACGCCCTTGTTGCCGTGGCGGCCGGCCATCTTGTCGCCCGGCTGAAGCTTGCGCTTCACCGCGACGAAGACCTTCACCATCTTCATCACGCCCGGCGGCAGCTCGTCGCCGCGTTGCAGCTTCTCGACCTTGCTCTCGAAGCGCTGCGTCAGCCGCTCGATCGAGGCGTCCATCTGCTTCTTGAGCGACTCGATGTCGGACATGCGGCGGTCGTTCTTGATCGAGACGTGGCGGAGCTGGTGGTCCTCGAGCTCCTCGAGCGCCTCCTTGTTGAGCTTCGTCCCGGCCTTGACGCCGCGGCCGCTGCTGACCTCCTGGCCCGACATGAGCTGGCGCAGGCGCGCATAGAAGCTCCGCTCCAGGATCTTGCGCTCGTCGTCGCGGTCCTTGGCGAGGCGCTCGATCTCGGCCCGCTCGATCGCGAGCGCGCGCTCGTCCTTGTCGACGCCGCGGCGCGAGAAGACGCGCACCTCGACGATCGTGCCGGACACGCCCGGCGGCAGCCGCAGGCTCGTGTCGCGTACGTCGGACGCCTTCTCGCCGAAGATGGCGCGGAGCAATTTCTCCTCCGGCGTCATCGGCGATTCACCCTTTGGCGTGACTTTTCCGACCAGGATGTCGCCCGGCTTCACCTCGGCGCCGATATAGACGATGCCGGCCTCGTCGAGATTCTTGAGCGCCTCCTCGCCGACATTGGGGATGTCCCGGGTGATCTCCTCCTGGCCGAGCTTGGTGTCGCGCGCCATCACCTCGAATTCCTCGATGTGGATCGAGGTGAAGACGTCGTCCGACACGATGCGCTCGGAAATGAGGATCGAGTCCTCGAAATTGTAACCGTTCCACGGCATAAAGGCGCACAGCACGTTGCGGCCCAGCGCGAGCTCGCCGAGCTGCGTCGAAGGCCCGTCGGCGATCACGTCGCCGGCCTTCACCTCGTCGCTGACGCGTACGAGCGGGCGCTGGTTGATGCAGGTGTTCTGGTTCGAGCGCTGGAACTTGAGGAGATTGTAGATATCGACGCCGGGCGCATCGGCCGCGGTCTCCTCGGTGGCGCGGATGACGACGCGCGTGCCGTCCACCTGATCGACGACGCCGGAGCGCCGGGCGATGATGGTGACGCCGGAATCGCGCGCCACCCTCTCCTCCATGCCGGTGCCGACGAGCGGGGATTCGGCGTGGATGAGCGGCACCGCCTGGCGCTGCATGTTCGAGCCCATGAGGGCGCGGTTGGCGTCGTCGTTCTCGAGGAACGGAATGAGCGCCGCCGCGACCGACACGAGCTGCTTCGGCGAGACGTCGACGAACTCGATGTCGTTGGGCCGCGCCATGACGAAGTCGCCGCTCTTGCGGCAGTTCGTGAGGTCCGCCTTGACGCGGCCGTGATTGTCGAGCTCGACATTGGCCTGCGCGATCGTGTAGCGGCCTTCCTCCATCGCCGAGAGATAGACGACTTCGTCCGTCACCTTGCCGCCGACGACGCGGCGATAGGGGCTCTCGATGAAGCCGTACTGGTTGACGCGGGCAAACGTCGCGAGACTGTTGATGAGACCGATGTTCGGGCCCTCGGGCGTCTCGATCGGGCAGATGCGGCCGTAATGCGTCGGATGGACGTCGCGCACCTCGAAGCCCGCACGCTCGCGCGTCAGACCGCCCGGCCCCAAGGCCGAGAGCCGCCGCTTGTGCGTGATCTCGGAGAGCGGATTGGTCTGGTCCATGAACTGCGAGAGCTGCGAGGAGCCGAAGAATTCGCGCACCGCCGCCGCCGCCGGCTTCGCGTTGATGAGGTCGTGCGGCATCACCGTGTCGATCTCGACCGAGCTCATGCGCTCGCGGATCGCGCGCTCCATGCGCAGGAGCCCGACCCGGTACTGGTTCTCCATGAGCTCGCCGACCGAGCGGACGCGCCGGTTGCCCAGGTGATCGATGTCGTCGATCTCGCCGCGCCCGTCCTTCAACTCGACGAGCACCTTGAGGATCGAAAGCACGTCCTCCTTCCGAAGCGTGCGCACGGTATCCGCAGTCTTGAGAGTGAGGCGTGCGTTCATCTTGACGCGGCCGACGGCCGAAAGATCGTAGCGCTCGGAGTCGAAGAACAAGCTGTTGAAGAGCGTCTCCGCGGTCTCGAGCGTCGGCGGCTCGCCCGGACGCATGACGCGATAGATGTCGATGAGCGCGTCCTCGCGCGAGGCGTTCTTGTCGATCAGAAGCGTGTTGCGGATATAGGCCGCCGAGTTCATTTGGTCGAAGGCGAGCGTCGGGATTTCCGCGATCTTCGCTTCCTCGATGATCTCGAGGAGCTGCGGCGTGATCTCGTCGCCCGCTTCGGCGAAGATCTCGCCGCTCTGCTCGTTGATGACGTCGACGGCGAGGTAGCGCCCGACCAAATCCTCCTTGCCGACCTGGATTTCCTTCAACCCGTCCTCGGCAAGCTTGCGCGCGGCGCGCGGCGTCAGCTTCTCGCCGGCCTCGGCCTTGGCCTTGCCGGTCTTGGCGTCGACGAGAGCGTGCGCGAGCTTCTGGCCGTGATGCCGCGCCGGATCGAACGGCGCCTTCCAGCCTTGCTTGGTGCGCACGAAGGTCAGGTTCGGATAGAAATAGGCGAGGATCTCCTCCTTCGACATGCCCTGCGCTTCGTGCGGCTGAAGCTGCTTGCCGTCGCCGCCGCGCTGGACGCGCAGCTTCTCGGTCGCGGCCCCGTCGAGCGCATAGAGAAGCGTCGTCACCGGCAGCTTGCGGCGCCGGTCGATGCGGACATAGAGGTGGTCCTTGGCGTCGAACTCGAAATCGAGCCACGAGCCGCGATAGGGAATGACGCGGGCGGCGAAGAGGTACTTGCCCGAGGAATGGGTCTTGCCCTTGTCGTGATCGAAGAACACGCCCGGCGAGCGGTGCATCTGCGAAACGATCACGCGCTCGGTGCCGTTGATGACGAAGGTGCCGTTCTTCGTCATGAGCGGCATGTCGCCCATGTAGACATCCTGTTCCTTGATGTCCTTCAATTCGCGCGAGCCCGTGTCCTCGTTGACATCGAATACGACGAGACGCAGCGTCACCTTGAGCGGCGCCGCATAGGTGATGCCGCGCTGCTGGCATTCCTCGACGTCGTATTTCGGCTGCTCGAGCTCGTAGCGCACGAATTCGAGCCGCGCGCGGTCCGAGAAGTCGCGGATCGGGAAGACCGACTTGAAGACTTCCTGCAAGCCGACGGTGCCACGGCTCTCGCCCGCGCCGTCCATTTGCAGGAAGTGATCGTACGAACTCTTCTGGACCTCAATCAGGTTAGGCATCGGCGCGACTTCGGGAATGCGCCCGAAGCTGCGGCGGATACGCTTGCGACCCGTGAAGGACCTCGCCATGGATGCTCCTCAAATCCTGACCGGCGCGCGCCGGAACGGACGCCCGGCGCCGACGAAACCACCCAATTCCTCCCCCGCAACGGCAATGGCCGGCAGGCGCGCGACTCTGCCGCGCGCCCCGGCTCTTGGGGCCGCCGCCCGGCGGACGCGGCGACTCGCGCCCTCGGGCACCGGGACCGCGTGACGCGGTCTATTTGACTTCGACCGTCGCACCAGCCTCTTCGAGCTGTTTCTTGATCTTTGCCGCCTCGTCTTTGTTGATCCCTTCCTTGACCGCTTTGGGCGCGGCTTCGACCAAGTCCTTCGCCTCTTTGAGGCCGAGACTGGTGATGGCGCGCACCTCCTTGATAACGTTGATCTTCTTGTCGCCCGCCGCGGACAGGATGACCGTGAACTCGGTCTTTTCCACGGGCGCTTCCGCGGCGCCACCGGCTCCGGCCCCGCCGGCTCCCGGCATCGCCACGGCCATCGGCGCCGCCGCCGTCACACCCCATTTCTCCTCGAGCAGCTTCGACAGCTCGGCCGCCTCGAGCACGGTGAGGGTCGACAAATCGGCAACAAGTTTGTTCAGATCGGGCATGTTAGCACTCCTGGGAGATTTGCAAGACAGTTGTACGAGTTAGGCCGCCTGGCCCGCCTTTTTTGCATGGGCATCGAGGAGGCGGGCAAGCTGCGCGCCGGGCGCCTGCAGAACGGCGGCGACACGCGTCGCCGGGGTTTGCAGAAGACCGACCAACTTGGCCCGCAACTGATCGAGCGAGGGCAGTGTCGCCAGCGACTTCACCCCGTTCACGTCGAGCTGCCGGTCGCCGAGGCTGCCCCCGACGATACTCAGCTTTTTGTTCCTGTTGGCGAACTCGACGGCGATCTTGGCCGCCGCCACCGGGTCCCGCGAAAACGCAATCGCGGTGGGTCCGGTAAACAGCGCTCCGATCCGCTCGAATTTCGTGCCGGCGATGGCGCGCCGTGCGAGCCGGTTCTTCGTGACTTTGAAGTTGGCCCCGGCCGCACGCATCTGCCGCCGCAAGTCCGTCATCTCCGCGACCGTGAGACCGGTCTGGTGCGTGACGACGACGCATGCGGTATCGGCGAGCGCGTGCTGCAAGGTCGCGACCAGCTTCTCTTTCTGCGACCGCTCCACGGATCGTCTCCAACCGTTTGACCCGGCCGCGAAGCCGGATCGGTTGCACGAGGGGCGCACCACCGGTCCGCCCGTTCGCCTGTCCCAGAAGTGCCGCCGCCCAAAGAGGGCGGATGGCTCTCCCGTCTCCGGCAGGCGCCCTTGGCAGGGCATTAGGCCGGCCACAGGAAGCCGGCACCTGCACTCTCGGACAGGACCGGAAGGACGTTGCCGTCCCTCCGTATCTTCGCCGCCCGAAGACGGCGGAGATCACACGACGAGCGCCGCGCTAGGACGCGACGCTCGAAATCTCCAATTTCACGCCCGGCCCCATGGTCGAGCTGAGACTCACCTTTTTAATGAAGGTGCCTTTGACGCCGGACGGCTTCGCGCGCGTGATCGCGCCGACGAACGCCTTCACATTCTCAAGGAGCGCCTCTTCGCTGAAGCTCGCCTTGCCGACGCCGGCCTGAACGATGCCGGCCTTCTCGGCGCGGTATTCGACCTGGCCGCCCTTCGCCGCCTTGATCGCCTCGGTCACGTTCTGCGTCACGGTGCCGAGACGCGGGTTCGGCATGAGGCCGCGCGGCCCCAGGATTTTGCCGAGCTTGCCGACCACCGACATCATGTCGGGCGTGGCGATGCAGCGGTCGAACTCGATGTGCCCCGCCTGGATTTGTTCGGCGAGATCGTCAGCGCCGACGATGTCGGCGCCCGCCTGCTTCGCTTCCTCGGCGCGCTCGCCCTTGGCGAAGACGGCGATCTTGATCGACTTGCCGGTGCCGTTCGGCAGCATCACCGTGCCGCGCACGTTCTGATCGGGCTTGCGCGGATCGATGTTGAGGTTGATCGAGACCTCGACGGTCTGATCGAACTTGGCCTTGGCGGAAGCCTTGATGAGCTTCACCGCATCGGCCGCGCTGTAGAAAGCGTTGCGGTCGACGTCCTTGTAAGCGTCCGTGAGCTTTTTGCCCTTCGCCATCTTATTTCTCCACCACCTCGAGGCCCATCGAGCGGGCCGAGCCGATGATCATCTGGCACGCGCCGTCCAGATCCTTGGCGTTCAGATCCGCCATCTTCTTCTGCGCGATGTCGCGCACCTGCGCCATCGTCACCTTGCCGACCGTGCCCTTGCCGGGCGTCTGCGAGCCCTTTTCGACGCCCGCGGCCTTCAGCAGGAAATAGGAATTGGGCGGCGACTTGGTGACGAAGCTGAAGCTGCGGTCGGCAAAGGCGGTGATGACCACAGGCACCGGCATGCCGGGCTCGAGGTTCTGCGTCTGCGCGTTGAACGTCTTGCAGAACTCCATGATGTTGAGACCGCGCTGGCCCAAGGCAGGGCCGATCGGCGGCGAAGGATTGGCCTTCCCCGCGGGCACCTGCAGCTTGATGAAGCCGACGATTTTCTTTGCCATTGTTGGTTCCCGTCAGACCTTCTCGACCTGTGAATATTCGAGTTCCACCGGGGTCGCGCGCCCGAAGATCGAGACCGCCACCTTGAGCCGCGCCTTCTCCTCGTCGACCTCCTCGACATAGCCGTTGAACGAGGTGAACGGCCCGTCGCACACGCGCACCTGCTCGCCGATCTCGAAGGTGATGGACGGTTTCGGCCGTTCGATCCCTTCCTGGACCTGGCGCATGATGCGGCTTGCCTCGGCCTCGGTGATCGGCACCGGCCGGCCCTTGCCGCCCAGAAAGCCGGTGACCTTGGGCGTGTTCTTGACGAGATGCCAGGTCTCGTCGCTCAGATCCATCTTCACCAGCACATAGCCGGGGAAGAATTTCCGCTCCGAGCTCACCTTGGCGCCGCGCCGCACCTCGACCACCTCTTCGGTCGGGACCAGCACCTCCTCGAACTTCTCGGCCACGCCCTTCTGCTCGGCCTGCTCGCGGATCGACTGCGCGACCTTCTTCTCGAAGCCGGAATAGACGTGAATGACATACCAGCGCGTCGTCATCACTCAAGCTCCGAGATTGAGCGCCCAGCGCACGATGGTGCCGAGCGCCTGGTCGATCGCGAAGAAAAAAATCGCCGCCACGAACACCATGGCGAAAACCATGGCGGTGGTGACGGTGGTCTCCTTGCGGGATGGCCACGTGACGCGACCAACTTCCTGCCGGACCTGCCGCAGAAACTCGAGCGGGTTGGTTTTCGCCATGATGTGCCGTGTTGGGGAAGGTTTATATAGCGCCCCAGGCAGCGCCGCGCCAGCCCCCCGCGCAAGGGCAGGCGGGAGTGGCAGGAGTGGAGGGGCTCGAACCCCCAACCCCCGGTTTTGGAGACCGGTGCTCTACCAATTGAGCTACACTCCTAGCCTCGAAAACTCGCCACTTCTCGCGAGCTTCGGACGCCGCGACAGGCGGATTGCCACCCGATTGCCACCTAACGCGCGCGCGACGTTCTAGCGGCGTTCGCCGCCGCCCGTCAACGCGATCGCCTCGAGTAACGCAAGCCATTCGTCGTCCGCCTCCGAGACCGCATCGTTCGCTCGTTCAAGATCGCGCAACAGCATCTTCGCCTTGACGCCGTCGGGCCGCGCGGCCTGTGCGGCGTCAAGCAACCGACCCGTGTTCCGCTGCCAGGCACGCGCTCGGTCGAGGCGCTCGGCCGCGCGCTCTCGGAGCGGCGTAAGGTCGGCTCGACCGCGCAGCTCGGCAACACGCGCGGCCCGGCGCCGCTTCGCCTGTTCAGGGTCATCGCCGATCTTCATTCCATGCACCCTCGCAGCGCCGCATCGAAGCGATCGGCGGCGGCGCGCTCAGCGCCGGGGATCACGTGCCCGTAAACATCGAGCGTCATCTTGGCACTCGCGTGACCAACCCGCGCCGCGACGACGCTCACCGGCTCGCCGGCGGCGAGGAGCTGGCTCACGTGCGTATGGCGTAGATCGTGGAACCGGCCCTTGAGCCCGTGCGCCTTGGCGAGCTTCGCGAAGGCTTGCGACACGTAGTGGGGCTCGAGCGGATCGCCGAGCGCATCGGCGACGACGAGATCATGGTCCGCGTAGGCCTTCCCCGCCGCAAGCCGCGCCTCTTTCTGGCGCACCTGGTGGCGGCGCAGCGCCTCGGCCGCGAGCGCCGGCAGTGCGATCACGCGCCGGCTCTTGTCCGTCTTGGGCCGCTCGAAACCCAGGCCGCGCGCGGCCATCGTCGGCCGCGTGCCAGTGGCGGGCTTCGCCGCCGATCGCGGGCGCTCAGTCTGCTCAAGGGTCTGCGCCACGGCGAGAGTGCGAGCATCGAGATCGACATCGCTCCACCGCGCGCCGAGGATTTCGCCACGCCGCAAGCCCGCCATGACGCCGAGCACGATCGGCACGTAGATCGCCGAGCCCTCGGCCGCGTGCAGCAGCGCCGCGGTTTGGGTTTGGGTGAGGATTTGCATTTCGCGCCGTTCCGGCCGCGGCGCGTCGATGTCGCTGGCGGGGTTGCGGGCGATGAGGCGCTGGCGCTCGGCATGCTTCAAGGCCTGGCTCAGAACGCGGTGATGATGCTTCACCGTCTGCCGCGACAGCGGCGTCCCCTCGACGATCGAGCCGTCGCGCTTCTTGCGCTTGCGCGGGGTCGTGAGCGCGGCGTGGTAGTAGGTTTGCAAATGCGCGGCCGTGAGCTTCGAGATCTGGTGCGCACCGAGATGCGGCACGAGATGCTTGCGCACGATCTCGGCGTAGCGCTCGCGCGTCTTTGCCCGCAGCGGACGGTTCGCAGCATGCTCGACCAGCCATTGCTCGAGGAAGTCGCCGAGGGTGAGCTTGGACGGATCGACCAGCGTGCCCTTGCCGGCCTGGTCGCGCAGCTCCCCGAGCTTTTGCAGCGCCTCTTTCTTGTCCTTCGCGCGCACCGTGACGAACCGCGTGAGGCGCTTGCCGGTCGCGGGATCGTGGCCGACATCGAATTTCAGTTCCCACGTGCCGGCGCTGCGCTGGCGCAGTCCGCCCTCGCCCGGCGTGCGGCGCCGGCGACGCTGGCGGGGTGAAGCTGTTGCGCCTGCCAATTGGCAGGCTGTGCTCGCATTCGTCTCAGTCGCGCGCTCGTCATTCATGTGCCCCTCCAACCTTCAGATCGCTCGCGAGTTGAACCCAGAACCGATTTTCGTCGGGGACGACGATCCGCCAGACGCCCTCGCGGATTTGTCCGCTGGGATCGCGGGGCGCGATCGTCGTGCTCATCCGCGACGGATCGCGCGCGACGGTCGCCGCCGATCGCAGAAACTCGAGCAGGACGCCGGCGACCCACTCGCCGAAGGCACGCGGATCGTCTTGTGCCCAGTCAGAGCTCGGGCCGCCAGGCGTGCGGAGCATCGGCGCAGGGCGCTTCTCGCCGGACACCACGAGATCGGCCGTGATCTTCCGCACGCACGCGCCCAGGGCGGCCGCGACGTAGGGATGGGCACGCCAGGCGGTGCCAGTGGCGCGCTCGATCATCCTCCCGGCCCTAGCAACGAGGAGCGCGAGAGCGCGCACGTGAGGCGCGCCGAACTCCGGGTCGCCGGGGCTCCCGGCGAGCACGGCCTGCATTTGCAGCTCGACCAGCTCCGAGAGGGTGACGCCGAGCTTGTCGGCCACACTCTGCCAACGGGTCTTTGTCTCCTCGGTGAGCCGTAGCGCAACGAACTTGTCTTTCTTCGGGCGGCGCGAACCGCGGCTCGCCTTCTTTGCCGGTTTAGGCCCCATGTCGCCTCTGCCCTTCGTATAACAAAATGTTTAACGTGAGTTACACGTTTAACATTGACCGGACGGCTCCGCAACCGAAAAGATCGGGCGGCCATTCAGCGACGAAGGACGCACCTAATGGACGACGGGCTAGACCATCTCCGCACGTTGAGCGTGCCGGCCGCTGGAAAGCTGCTGGGCCTCGGCAAGAGCGGTTCCTACGAGGCAGCGCAGCGCGGCGATCTACCGGTGATCAAGATCGGGCGAAAACTGCGCGTGCCCGTCGTGGCGCTCGAGGAGCTGCTGCGCGGCGCCAAGCCGAAGGCCGGCGCGCCGTGAGCGGCGAGATCGAGCAGCTCGCGGGCCTGGTCGATCGGCTCCAGGCACTCGTGCCGGCGATCGAGCGTGCGCTCGCGCCGCCGCTCCCGCCGCGGGAGGTGGTGATTGCGCGGCCGGCGCGTTTCACCAAGGACCGCGACATCGATGCCTGGATCGCCGCACGCGTTCTGATGGACGCGGGGGCGGTGACGAGCACCCGCGCGCTCTACGCGGACTATGTGCGGTTCGCGAGCGCGCCAGGTGCCTCGTTCGCGCCTCGGCGCCGGTTTGTGGGGCGGTTGAGCGAGCTGCCTGGCGTGGGGCGAGTGGCCGGATACGCCCAGTGGAAAGGCTTGCGCCTGCGCGACGAGGACGCGGAGGACGAGAGATAGGGGGCGGGTGACACTCGTGACACTTCAATGAGAAATAGGCTGTTGTGCGCGCGTCTGACGCGCGTCACCTCCCTTACAGGGGCAATCCGAGCGAAGCGTCAGGAGTGTCACTTCGGCTTGCCGCCACATGCCGCCAGAGCACTTCGTTATAGGCTGTTGAGCGCGGGCGTGCCGCGCGTCACCTCCCTTACAGGCCCAAACGAGAAAAGGCGGCGGCACATGGCGGCAGCGGCGCGCCGTGCGCCATCACCGGTCTTTCTGGTGGCAATTAAAAATCCCGGTTTATCGGGTGGCGCACGCGAGGGTGCGACTGAAGCTTCTGAAGCTTCTGAAGCTTCCCCCGGATTGTCCCTGTCGGATGCGGGTGACGCGCGCGTCACCTCCCTTACAGGGGGAAACCGATCGAAGCCTCGGAAGCTTCAGGCCGCGCAACGGGATTGGCGACGGCGCGGCCGATCTCGGGGAGTTGGCGCCGGTCGCGGGAGTTGCGCGCGCCCGACACGCCAGCGAGCGAGCCCGGCCCGCCAGCACAACGCGTCTCACGCAACGCGAACATCTGACACGCGGCCCGTCCCACCATCCCGCGAAATGCGCTCGGAGCGCTCGCCGGGTGGCAATGCGGGTGGCAACGCGCGTCATCGCGGCGCAAAAGCGGCGGCGCTCTGCGACGTTCGCGCCAGCGGATCACCGGTCTTTCAGTCCGCTATGACCCTCCCCACGCGACGCAGCGCGGCGCCGCGCGACCGCCAGTTCGCAGCTTCGATCACGCGCTGGCGCGCCGGCCGAAAATCGGACGAGACGGGGGGTACACCGGGTTTTCGCGCCGAACGTGTCGCGCGCTCCCTGCCGCGGTGCTTTTTTCTTTTTTCAGCAGTTTCCGGTTTTTCGACGACGCGCAGCGCGGGCGCTCATCACCCACGCGGCGCAGCGCGCGCCATGAGCGGGCGCGCGTGGCTTCGGAAGTGGGAGAAGGCGGATATCGTCCGCGCCGCGATCTTGCCGCGCGCACAAACGGTGTTCCGTGGAAAGAGATCGCAGCGCGCTTCGACATCTCCACCCGCCAACTTCAGCGGCCATGTTTCACGGGAAACAATGTCGCATAACCTCAGAAAAATGTCGCAATCGCTTAAATCGCGATTGACGCAAATCCAGAGACCGGCGCAGACCTACGAAGGCGCTACGACGCGCGCAGGGTCCGAGCTGGAAAGGATCGAGTGATGCCATCGGTCGGCACGAGAACGAAGCAGAGCACCCGCCAGGAGCACGTCGACACGCGCTCGGAGAGCGCGAGCCATTCCGCCGACCTCGGCATGACGAAGCGCGTCGTGGCATCCGTGACGTTCGGCGGCGGGAGCCTGTCGGCGTCGAACGGCACCTTCGCCAATTTCGGCGTTGGCGACGACATCCTGGTCGAAGGCACGAGCAAGTCGAACGGCCGCTATCACGTCAACGCGATCGACGGTGTGAACCATGCCTTCCTCACGGTTGATGAAGGCACGCCGACCGAGGGGCCGGTCGCGAACACCGTCGTGCGGACGGTCTGAGCATGATCCCGTGCGCCATCCACGGATGCGGTGAGCCGGCCGAGCGGATCATCGACGCCAAAGGCGACGTGGGCGGCCCGGGTTTCGGCTATTGCGCGGACCATACCCCGCGCCACGGGCTGCCCCTGAACGGGCGCTGCCACATACCGACGTGCTGCGCTCCCTCGACGCGCATCGTGTTCGGCAAGCCCGTCTGCGCCAACAACACGCATAGGCCACAATCATGACCAGCGCCCCTCGCGTACCCGCGCCCGCGCCAGCATCGAAGTCGGCGTCCGATTGCTGCGGCACCTGCGACGCTTTCATTTCTCGCTTCGGGCCCGTGACCGATCAGCGCCGCAGCCAGCTCGCGCGCAGCGGCGTGGACGCCGATATCGGCGGATGCCACCTCAACCCACAGGTCGTGCCGAAGCGCCCTGCCGATTGGTGCCGGCAGCACCGGAGGGCCCCCGATGAATAACGCGCCTGGCGGCGACGTGAAGCGGAAACTGGAACGGCTCGTCGAGCGGCGCGTCGGCCAAACCGTCGATTTCGAGCGGCTCGCCACTTTCACGCTCGCCGACTTGGCGCTGAACGGCATCGAACTTGAGGACATCGCGGCGGCGATCGGCGCCGACACCGCGCTCGCCAATGCGATCACGAGCGGATCGCTGAACCGCGTGAGCATCAAGGAATTGCTGGCGCCGGCATCTGCGCCGCAGACATGCAGCACCAAGGGATGCGCGGAGCCATCCGTCGCCGTCGTCCACAGCAAGCCCTATTGCGAGCGCCATCAACCGCCGCCCGAGGATCACTGGCGCGCCGGCGAGATGAGGACCGAGGACGGGGCTGCGCTCGCCTCCGCCGACGCGGCGCGCGCGGCCATCGCGGCCGCCGCGACCAAGCCATGAAGCCCGGCGGTTTCAATTCGCCGCTCTACATCGGCGAGTTCTGCAAGGCGTTCCCGGGCCTGAAATTCCGCTTCGGCGACCGGCTCACGCGCGAGGAAGCCGCGTCGCTCATCCAATGGGCGCAGCGCACGCCGCAAATCCGCGACGTGCTCGCCGACAAGGGCCACCCGGATCATCGCTTGATGCGCCCGTATTGGGACCTGGCAAATTACTACGCGCACGAGCACCCGCAAGCGGCCGATGGCGCGCCGCAGGCGTGGCCCGAGCGGCCCGGCCGCGGCACGCCGACCGTCGAAAATCAGTTCGGCGATCTATTCCCCGACGAGATCGCCGAGCTTCTGGAATGGGCGCCGACGTCCCAAGGCCACGCCGAGATCATGCGCGACAAATCGCACCCGCTCCACAAGCAGATATCGGAGCTGGTGGTTCACGCGACGCAGCACGCCGTGACCGCCGACGCCGGCGCGGCGAAGCCCGAGGACAAGACGATGGACCCGGCGGCGCAGAAGCGCATCGACGAGCTGCGCCAGGACCCGGCCTACCTCGACGGCACTCACGTCAACCACAAGGCCGCCGTCGAAGCCGTCACGCGCGCCTACGAGGCGGCCTATGGCGGCACGACGCTCGGCGAGGCAGCCGCGGCCGCGCCCGCTCCGGGCCTGCCGAACAGCAGGCAGGGCGCCGGCGTGCTGTTGACGCCGCAGCAACGCATCGCCGCGCTCAAGGGTAACGCGGCTTATTGGGACAAGGGCCATGCCGGCCACGCCGCGGCCGTGCAGGAAGCGACGGCGGCCTATGCCGCGGCAAATCCCGAGCCGCCGCCACCGCCATGATGATCGACAAGAAGGAACGCAAGTCGCCGCTCGCCGAAGAGCACGAACGGCTCACGCGCGAGGCGCAGGTCGTTCTCGCCCGCGACGCTCAGGCCATTCTCGCACGCGGCGTTCTTTACGAGCGCAGCCCCGCGAAAAAGACGCGTCGCGCGACGGCACGGCGTACGACGGCGCCGCGAGCCGACGGCTAGCGGGGCACCATGCCCGAGCTTCCGACGTTCATCTCGCCGGGGCCGTCAGCGCCGCCGATGCAGCCGCAGGTCAACCCGCTGGCGATGAGCCAGTCGGGCGAGGCGCTGGCGCAAGCGGGGCAGCGCGTCGCCGGCACCCTCGAGGATTGGAACCAGAAATATGCCGACGCGCGCCGCCAGACGGCCGCAGCCGACAGCGTGGCGCAAGCGCAGAAGCAATACGGCGACGCCGCAGCGAAGTGGAGCCAGGTCCCGGATCGCCAGGCGGCCGAAGCCGGCTTCGCGAAGGACGCCGACGCGATCGACAGCGGCATCCTCGGCGGGATCAGCGACCCGCTCGTGCAGGAGCACGTGCAGACGCAGATCGCGGGCTTCAGGATCGCCAACACGCTCTCGACGGCGAACGAGGCGTTTCAGCGCGAGAACGGCTTGCGCCGGCAGCAGCTCGACCTCAACGCCAACGACGCGACGAAGCAGATGGCGGCGGCGACGACGCCGCAGCTCCGCGCGATGATTTTCGACAACACGATCGCGGCCATCAAGGGCGCGAGCGCCGCAGGATGGCTCACGGGCGACGAGGCGGCGCAGAAGATCGTCGGATTTCGCCAGGAGGCGGCGCGCGTCCAAGCCGAGCAGGACCGCAATGCGGTCCTTGCCGGCAACGATCCGAACGCCGCCGCCGCGTGGGTCAAGAAGATCAACGACCCGTCGCAATACCCGGACCTCAACCCGCAAGTCCGCGAGATGCTCGGCTATCGCGGCGAATACATGGCCGACCGCATCGCGGCCAAGAACGATGTCGCGCTGCGCGGCACGGTGCGCGGCGCCTTCAGCGACAACCTCGCCGCGATCGAACGCGAGGGCGCGCCGGCCGTGCCGCTCAGCGAAGGACAAATCCGCGCCGCCTTCCCCGAGGAAGCCGACACGATGATCGCGCAGCTCGGCCAGGCGCGCGACCTCTACCACGCGGTGCAGACGAGCGCGCTCACCTCGCCGCAGGAGGATGCCGCGCTCATCGACAAATGGAAGCCCGCGGGCGCCGGCTACGCGATGGAGGCGAACGCGCAGGACGCGCTGAGAAAGGCACTCGGCGACAAGTACACGGCGCTCGCGAATGATCCGGCCGCCTATGTGCTGAAATCATCGCCGGAGATCGCCGGTCTCTTCGACCAGGCGCAGAAGGACCCGCAGCAGATCGGCCACGCCGTGGCCGCGCTCGATGGCGCCTATGACCGGCTCGGCGTGCCGTTCGACGCGCGCCGCGTCATGCCGGCGGACATGGCGCAGCGGACGGCGGGCGCGATCGTGGCGAACCCGACGCAGGCGCCCGACACGATGAAGACGATGGCGCAAAGCTACGGCGACGCGTGGCCGCGCGCGTGGCGCGACATGGTGCAGATCGGCGGGATGCCTGCCACTTGGCAGGCCGTGCCGCAGATGGAGAACGAGCGCGACGGCGCCTCGCTCGCGCGCTGGCTCGCCGAGGCGCCGAAGGACAAGCCCGCCAGCGACCTCATTGGCACCAAGGCCGAGACCGACATCAAGGCGAGCGTGCGCAGCGATCCGGGCGTGACGGCGCTCCTGACATCGCTGTCGCGCTCGGGCTCGTCCGCCGGGCAGACCGACGACGTGCTGCACGCGATCGACGCGCTCGCCTTCGCCAAGACCTATTACGACCGCGATCCGAGCGCGGCGCCGAACGCCATCGCCGCCTTCACCGGCAAATACGAGTTCATGCCGAACGGCGGCGCGCGCGTGCCGCGCGAGAATTTCGACGACGTGAGCACGCGCGCCGGGACGACGCTTGCGGGCCTCGAGCTCGACCAGCTCGCGGTGCCGGCGACCTACGGGCAGCCAGGCGCGCCGAAGCCCGAGGAATTTCTGGACTGGATCAAGGCGGCTCCGAGCTGGATCACCGCGCCCGCGGCGAACGCGCTATGGCTGATGGACCCGACCGGCCGGATCGTGCGCACCAAGGACGGCAAGCCGCTCGCCGTGCCGTTCGCCGCCCCGGCACCCGCCGCCGCGCCGGCGCCGGCGCAACCGCAGACGCCGAGCTTCCTCGACACGCTCGGCCACGTGCTGCTCTCGCCGGGCATCACCGGCGCCGATGGCGGGGTGGCGCGGTGACCGACTTCGTATCGGACGGCCAGCCCTTCGAGACGCCGTTGCCGGAAGCGGCCGAGGGCTATGCCGCGACGCCGCCGACCTTCGCGCGCGGCTTCGCCGCGATGGTGCAGGAGAACTCGACGCTCGCGCCGCTGTCGCGCTTCGTGGAGCGCTCGGAGTACGACACGAGCGGGAGCGCCACGGGGATGCTCGGCCGCGCGCTTGCCGTCGCCGGCGAGACGGCCGGCGGCGCGCCGCTGCCCCTGCCGGCGGGACTGCCGGACATGGCGCCGCAGCCATCGCCGATGCTCAGCGCCGATGAAGCCAATGCGCGCTACGCGCCGATGGGACCGGACGGCACGCCGGCGCCGATCACCGACGCGCCCATCCCCGAGGGCGTGGCGCAGCTCATCGGCCAGGCGAAATCCGACGAGATCGAGCGCGAGAGCGTGCTGCAACGATTTTCCGCGACGCGCTCGCTGCCCGTCACCTTCGGCAGCAACGTCGCGGCGTTCCTGCTCGACCCGCTCAACGCCGCGACATCGCTCGTCCCGGCCGTGGGCGAGGACGCCATCTTGGGCGGCCTCGGCCGCGCGGGCCTGACCGGCTTCGCCGCGCGCACGCTGGCGCGCGCCGGCGCCGGCGCGATCGGCGGCGCGGCAGCACAAGCGCCCTTGACCGCGCTCCGCTACGGGCTCGGCCAGCAGGAAGCGAGCGATTACGATTTTCGCGACGCGCTGCGCGACGTGGCGCTGTCGGCCGCCGGCGGCGCCATCATGCAGGCCGGCTTCGGCGCGCTCGGCGATGCGCTGCGCACGCGTAGCGGCGCGCCGGCGCAAGTGGCCGCGACCGGCGAGACGCCGCCTGTCGCCGCGGCCAGCGTCGCCGGCGCCGACGCGGCGACCAAGGGCGACGCCATGCGCGCCGCGGTGGCGCAGATCACGGACGGGCGCGAGGTGGACGTGGAGCCGGTTTTCGCCGGCGCCGCGGCCAAGGCGCCGCGCGGTCCGGCGCGTCCCGAGGACATCGTGCAATTCCTCGCCAGCTCCGGCGGCGTCAAGGATCAGGGCGGCGAGCTGAGCGCGCTCGACGCCGACAAGCAGGTGCTCCCGTTCCGCGGGCGCCTGGTGCGAGAGGACGGCATGCCGCTCGACTACGCGCGCGAGGCGGCCGAGCAGCAGGGCTATCTGCCGCAAGGCTCGACCATCGCCGACTTCCTCGACGCGATCGACAGCAACCTGCGCGGCGAGCCGGTTTTCGCCGCGCGCGACCAGAACGCGGCCGATGCCTGGCGCGAATGGCAACGCGGGCCGCGCCGCGCCACGAGCGATCCGTTCGACCCCTACGACCCGAACGAGATGTTCGCCGACCTCGCCGACGACCAGGCGCAGCTCTATCGCGACGGCTACGCGCAAGGCATTCCGCAAGACGAGTTCGAGGCCGAGCGCGAGGCGATCTATGGCGGGGACGAGAGCGCGGCGCGGACGGCGCTGGCGCCGGCGGCGGAAGCGACGGAGACCGACCGCGCCATCGCCGACGCCGAGCGCGAACTGGCGGCGGGCGCGGAGCTGCATCCCGAGGACGAGGCCGAGCTGGCGCGCACGGCCGGCGGCATTGACGAAGCGAACGCGCATGGCGCGGCCTATCAGGAGGCGGCGAGCTGTCTCGCCGGCGGCGGCGCATGAGCACGATCAACCTCGCCCGGTTCAGGAAGGCCGCACTGGCGGCGGCCGACCACGCCGACTGCCTCGCCGCGGCGCTCGACAACCGGCGTCACCCGCCGCCGCCAGCGGCCGAGATCGCCAAGCTGCGCAGCGCGTTCAACGCCGCAGTCGGCGAGCTGAGAAGCGCGATGGACGGGACGCAGCAGACATGAACATCGACCCCGGAAACTTCGAGGCATGCCTTGGCCGCATCGCGGCCAAGGGCAAGATCAGCACGGACCAGGCGCTCGACCTGTTGCAGCAGGTCGCCGAGCGCGGCGACGAGATGCGCAAGACCGGCCGCATGGACCCGCTGTTCTATGCCGCCGACGAGCTGGCGGCGCGGCTCAAGCAGAACGCGAAGCTCGACCGGCTCGACGCGCTGCGCAACGCCGCGATCCGCGCGCGCATCATGGCGCAGGTCGATCGCGCCGGCGGCATCGGCAATGCCGAGACGACGTTGCGCTCGATCCTGCACGGCACCAACGCCGGCGGGCGCGACGGCATCGAGAGCGCGTGGAAGGGCAACGCCGCCGGCTGGCAGGCGCAGCTCGCGTGGGAGCTGCGCCATGCCGGGCTGGAAAAGGTCGCGATCAGCGGCGCGCTCGACAAGGAAGTCTCGCACGAGCTGTGGGCGATGGGCGTGCTGGGGCCCGAGCGCATGGGCAAGCTGACGCCGGCGCGGCAGATCGCCGAGGCGATGGCGCCCGTGCTCGCGCACGTCAAGGCGCGGCTCAACGCCGCCGGCGCGCGCATCGGCGACGCCTTCGACTATGTGGCGCACACGAGCCACGACCCGGCGAAGCTGCGCCGCGCGGCCGGGCCGGGCAAGACGCCCGACCAGGCGTTCGAGGCCTGGTGGAAGGCGACGGCGCCGCGGCTTTCGGACAAGAGCTTCGAGACCCTGACGCCGCGCGCGGGCGAGACGCCGGCAATGGCGCGGACGCGGTTCGGACGCTCCGTCTTCGACGCGCTCGTGTCGGGCGTCCACATGACGCCCGATGGCGCGTTCGGGCTGAAGGACGAGAGCGCCTACCGAGCGCCGGCCTTCGAGGGGACGGGCAACCTCGCGCGCCGCCTGTCGCAGCCGCGCGTGCTGCGCTGGAAGGACGGCGAGGCGTGGAACGGCTACATGAAGCAATTCGGCGCGCCGCGCACGCTGACCGAGGGCGTGATGCAGACGCTCGACCAGTCGGCGCGCCAGCTCGCGCTTCTCGAACGGCTCGGCACCAACCCGGCCGGCAACCTCAACCAGATCACCCGTCGCATTCAGGAGACCTATCGCGGCGATCTCGACGGCGTGACGCGCTTCGGCTCGAAGATCGCCGGGCTCGAAGCGGTGATGGCGCATCTCGACGGCAGCGCCAACATCCCGGTCAATCAGATGTGGGCGCGGCTCGGCAGCTCGATCCGCACCTGGGAGAGCATGTCATCGCTTGGCGGCGTCGGCGTGACGCATTTCGCCTCGATCTGGCCGACCGTGACGAGCGAGATGGTGCATCACGGCGAAAGCCGTCTCGGCACGATCGGCCATCTCGTGACGGCGCTCCTGAAGGGCAAAGGCTCGGCCGAGCGCCAGGACGTGCTCGCCGAGCTTGGCGCCTATGCCAACGGCCTCACGCGCGACATGCACGCGCGCTTCGCGAGCGACGATCCGATCCCCGGACGGATCAGCGCGCTCGCCACCACCTTCATGAAGTACACCGGCATCCACTACATCTTCGACACCACGCAGGCCGCGGTGCGCGAGATGCTGGCGAACCGGCTGGCGCGCGACGCCGGCAAGGGCTTCGCCGATCTCGATCCGCATTTGGCGCAGATCCTCAGGAAGTATGGGATCGGTCCCGACGAATGGGAGCTGCTGCGCAACGTCCCGAACCTGCGCGTTGCCGATGGCATGAGCTACATGACGCCGCGCGACGCGCTCAACGTCGATCCGGTGCAGACGCGCATCCTGCTGCGCAACCGCGGCACCATCCCGGCGAACGCCGACAAGGCGACGGCGGCGGCGATCGGGCAGCGCTTCGCGCAAGGGCTCGCGGACAAGCTTTATGCCTATTACGGCGATGCGGCGGCGCACGCGGTCGTGACGCCAGGCGTGCGCGAGCGCGCGATGGTGCTGGGCAAGGACCGGCCCGGCAGCTTCGGCGGCGAGCTGCGCCGCTTCATGGTGCAGTTCAAGATGTGGCCGCTCGCGGCGATTTTCGCAGGTCATCGGCCGCGAAATTCATTTGAGCCTGTCGCGCAAGGAAGCCGTGTTCAACATCGGCATGCTGGCGGCGCTCGGCATCCCGGCGGGCTATCTGCGCATGAGCGTCAATGACGCGGCGCTCGGCCATCCTCTGCGCAATCCGCTCGATCCGCGCGACGCTCCTGGCGGCGCTGGCGCAAAGCGGCGGCCTCGGCATCTTCGGCGATTTTCTTTTCGGCGATTATGCCAACCGGTTCGGCGGCAGGTCTTGTCGGCACCGCCGGCGGCCCGGTCGTGAGCGACGTCGACCAGCTTCCATCCACATCTACAACGAATGGAAGCACGGCAAGGCGGGATGGCCTGACCTCGCGCACTTCGCCGTGCGCCACGTGCCGTTCGCGAACCTCGTCTATCTCAAAGGCGCGCTCGATTATTTGCTCTGGTACCACCTTTACGAAGCGGCGTCGCCCGGATGGTGGGAGCGCACCAACCGCCGGCTGTTGCGCGAGCAAGGCCGCGCCATGATCGGCTACGCGCCCGGCCAGGGCGTGCCGTGGACGCCGTGGGGCGTCGGCGGATCGTCCCCGTCGTTCGCCCGCGGCGCCGTCGCCCGCGCCAGCGCGGTCAGAAGCTCCCGCGCCGCGCGCGGGCGGCGCGCCCGTGCGCATGCCGACGATCGGCTGAGGAAAGCGCCGCCCGCCGAGATCGCGCCCTACGACGCTTGCCGGCGCTCCATGCGCGAGATCGCGCCGATAGCAACCTCGGGCGCCAGGCGCCGCAGCTCAGAGACAAGGTGCTGTAGACCGAGCCGATCATCGGGATGTTTGTGCAACTCAACTTCGTACTCGATCACCATGTCGAGAAGCGCGGCGACATCGGCGAAGGACCGCACGGGCATTGTCCGCGCGAGATCGCGCAGCTCCTGTATCTCGGCGCAGAGCGCGCTCTGGTACTCCTGGCGCGCCCAGTCGTCGGAGCCGGGGCGCCCGTCAGTGATTTCGGGCACCGCGAGCTCTGCTTCCTCAAGCCAGGTCCATATGCGCCACAGCTCGGCGATCGTGGACGGGCGATCGATCTTGAACATGCTGCCCTCCTTGTTGCCACCGATGTTGCCACCGGACGCGACGGCGCGTTGAGTTTGCCTACGTCCGGCTATGTCCGGCACGCATCGAGAAAACCACCTTTCTGTCGGAACATTCAAGACGAAGGACGATGCAGCCGGACCAATCTCGCGAATTTGGAGACCGGTGCTCTACCAATTGAGCTACACTCCTAGTAGGCCCCGTTTCTAGATTTGGGGACCGGGTTGCGTCAATGGAACAGGTCTGGAATTTCCTGCGGGCGCCGGCGCTTCACGTCGCGATCGCGCGCGACGCCTTCGTCTTCGATATCTCGTGGCTCGGCATCGTGCTCGTGATCGCCGGGCTCTTGCTCTGGCGCCACCTGCGGCGCTGAGCCCATCTATTTCCCGTCTATTTAATGATCTTGGCGACGACGCCGGCGCCGACGGTGCGGCCGCCCTCGCGGATGGCGAAGCGCAGGCCCTCGTCCATGGCGATCGGCTGAATCAGCTCGACCTCCATCGAGATGTTGTCGCCCGGCATCACCATCTCCGTCCCTTCCGGCAGCTTCACCGTCCCGGTCACGTCCGTCGTCCGGAAGTAGAATTGCGGCCGGTAATTGGTGAAGAACGGCGTGTGCCGCCCGCCCTCCTCCTTCGTCAGGATGTAGGCCTCGGCCTGGAAATTCGTGTGCGGCGTGATCGAGCCCGGCGCCGCCAGAACCTGGCCGCGCTCCACCTCCTCGCGCTTGGTGCCGCGCAGCAGCACGCCGATATTGTCGCCCGCCTCGCCCTGAATCGAGCAGCTTCCTGAACATCTCCACCCCGGTCGCGACCGTCTTCAACGTCGGGCCGCAGACCCACGATCTCGACCTCGTCGCCGACCTTGATGATGCCGCGCTCGACCCGCCCCGTCACCACCGTGCCGCGGCCCGAGATCGAGAACACGTCCTCGATCGGCATCAGGAACGGACGGTCCTTCGGACGCTCCGGCTGCGGGATGTAGGCGTCGACCGCATCCATCAGCTGGTTGATCGACTCCTTGCCGACTCGACGGCTCCTTGCCCTCGAGCGCCATCAGCGCCGAGCCGCGGATCACCGGGATC
The DNA here is from genome assembly GCA_963729295.1 of uncultured Alphaproteobacteria bacterium. Lineage (GTDB taxonomy): Bacteria > Pseudomonadota > Alphaproteobacteria > ATCC43930 > CGMCC-115725 > DATJLY01. Next base: position 12,913 of record CAVSNJ010000003.1, on the reverse strand, counting down.
TTGTCGCCCGGGAACTGGTACGAGCGCAGAAGCTCGCGCACCTCGAGCTCGACCAGGTCCAGCAGCTCGGGGTCGTCCACCATGTCCACCTTGTTCAGATAGACGACGATCGCCGGAACGCCGACCTGGCGCGCCAGGAGAATGTGCTCGCGCGTCTGCGGCATCGGCCCGTCCGCCGCCGACACCACCAGAATCGCGCCGTCCATCTGCGCCGCGCCCGTGATCATGTTCTTGATGTAGTCGGCATGGCCCGGGCAATCGACATGCGCGTAATGCCGCTTCTTCGTCTCGTACTCCACATGCGCCGTCGCGATCGTGATGCCGCGCGCGCGCTCCTCCGGCGCCTTGTCGATCTGGTCGTAGGCCGTGAACACCGCGCCCCCAACCTCCGCCAGAACCTTCGTGATCGCCGCCGTCAGCGTCGTCTTGCCGTGGTCAACGTGACCAATCGTCCCGACATTGCAGTGCGGCTTCGTCCGCGCGAATTTCTGCTTCGCCATAGGCGGGAGTCCTTGCGCTTCATTCGGAGAGGAGCGGCCGCGCTGGAGCGGGTGAAGGGAATCGAACCCTCGTCGTAAGCTTGGAAGGCTTCTGCTCTACCATTGAGCTACACCCGCGCGGGCACGGAGCATGGTGGTGGAGGGGGAAGGACCCTCATTTTTAACGCCTCTTTCACCATCGAGAAATGCCCGGCATTAGCTGCGATGCCGCCTTTCCTGGCATCCTTTGCGCTTGCCCCCGGCCGGCACTGTGGGGTAGAACTGTAGGGAGCGGGTCGAATTGCAGGGTTGTCATGCCGTCATTCAACATCGAAAAGCGCAGCGGGACGGACAACTGGTTAGCCGTTATGGAATTGCCGGTCAAGCTGCGCAACAGCGGGATCGCTGGCCTACCGGCGCGGCGCTTTGCAAAGACGACAGAGACAGGCGACAGGAAGCTCGCCGAGTTCGTCGCTCGCGCCTATGCCGTCGAGTGGCAGGCAAAAATCGACTCGGTAATGAGCGAAGCCAAGGCGACGTTCTGGAATCGGAAGCTCGTCGAGATTTTCGGCACCAAGGAAGGGGCCGCGATGCGCGATGCCCCGACGCTTCTCACTGTGCCGCTCGCCGATGGTCGCAATGCTACCGTGAATTACGAGACGGGCGAGCCGTTCAATGACCTTGCGCCATCGGGGCAGCCTGCCGTTGTGACCGCGAGTGCTGGCGGCAGCTTCGGCGGCACGCGCTTTACGAAGTACGTGGACCAATGGTTAGAGGCTGGCGGCGCGAAGCATTTGCAGAAGAAACAAAAGCGGATGTACCGCTCCGACGTTCTCGAATTTGCCAAGCGCTTCCCCTTCGTCGAGTTGATCACGGATGACGCGGTGAAGGAATGGACGATGGAGATTATGGCGGGCGACAACGGACTTAAAATCAAGACCGTGCGCCGCAAGCTCGATACGTTGCGCGGCTACTGGCGCGAGCTTCAAGCCTTGAAGAAAGCCGATAGGAAGGAACATCCCTTCGACGGCAAGGCGCTCAATCTGCCGAAGGTGGACGCGGTGACGGGCGAGGAGTCCTATGACGCCTATGAAGCGGCGGACGTTCACAAGCTGCTACACGCCGCGCGCACCGGCTATCGCCAGACAGTTCGCGACGACAAAGAGCTTAAAGACTCCAATCGACCATGGGCCGGACCCGGAGCTTAGAGACGTGATCCAGGTTGCAATGTGGACGGGAATGCGGCGACAGGCTCTTTGCAATCTCCGCGTCGATTTGATCTTCCTCCGGGCAACAATACCGTACATGGAAGTCGGCAGAGACAAGAGTTCGGCCGGTACTGGCCGTCAGGTTCCGATACACCCCAAGCTGGCACCCGTGCTCGCGCGTCTCTGCGGCAAGCGCAAGGACGGATTCTGTTCCCGGACATGAAGGCGAATCAAGACGGCGATCGGAGCAACGAAGTCGGCAACCGCTTCGGCGAAATGAAAACGGCGCTCGGCTTCGGGCCGTTGCAGGTATTCCACTCGTTCCGTTTCAACCGTGATCTCGCAATTGGAGGATCACGTTGCGCCCGGCACGATCAAAGCCATTGTCGGGCACGCCCGAAGCGACGTGACAGAACGGTACAACAAAAAGGGACCTTCGCTCGCGGTCAAGTACGCCGCGATTAAGAGGCTCGCATACCCTGGAAAGGAAAAGCTCGGATAGGACACGAAGCGAGCGGATGCCAGCGCAGCAACGCCAGCACCCGCTCTAACCCTCACGATAGGAGTTGCTACCATGAAGGCTTTCTATGAACTACTCGACGCAAAGCACGCCCGCAAGGTGGACTTGTCCACCAAGCTACTCGCCGTGCATGTCGCATCGGCGACGCTCGAAAAACCGAAACGTCCGACGCTGCTACAGCTACTCCGCAAGACGCAAGCCGAGCTTCGCGGCGATACGTCCGGCAACGTGGCGATTGAGTTCGGATTGATCCTGTCGATTCTCGGGCCAGTCTGCATCTACGGCGGGCGCACCATAGGACCGCGCTTGCTCGATTGGGCGAACACCCTTCAAGCCAACGTCGCCGCCGCGCAAGCGCTTCTCTCATGCGTGGGAGGGCACTGACATGATCGGCGCTATCTTCCTGCCCGTGCTGCTATTCGGGCTTTTCCTGGCATCGGCAGAGAACGCCGCGCCGGGCGTCACAACGGCAACCGTGACGGTCGCGGCGGAAATCTACACCCTGCCTCAGCTACCGGCCCAGCTTGCCAGCGCTACGGCGAAGGGAGGGCACACGCAATGAAAAAGCGAATCACCATACGCACGGCGGAACGCCTTATCCGCATGGCCCATGACCTAGAGATTTATCAGTCCAAATGCGGCATGCGGATTTAGGGTCCGAATCAAACAGTCTCGGCGGCATTTCGGCGAAGCTAAGTAGGCTCGGGTATGCGTTGCAAACCAAGCTGGAGTTGCAGCAATGATCGGACTCGGCTGGGGCAGTCCGTTGCATCGCGAATTGCGAAGGGCGCTCATAAGAGAATCTGAATTGGAATATCTTCTCGGGCGGCACAACCGGCACCACGAAGTCCGCCGGCATGTCAGGATCGCCAAGCCCCTGGTAATCCACATACGGACGCGCCCTGTAGCCTTCCTTGCCTTGCTGGCGCTCATTGCCGGGGTTTTGTGGTTGCTCGCGTAGCCTCACGCCCTTACGTCCTTGCGTCTCTGACGGCCCTGCCGGGCGACTGGCGGGGCCGTTTCTTTTGCAGCACGGCCCCGCCCTGGCAGGGGTGAGCAACCACCAGTGCGGGGCCGGCGCATACCCTCCCGCCGTTGCAACGGTGCCGGGTGCCTAGAGCCCGGCGGGGGAGGAAGAGGGTGCGGGCCAGGATGGGAGGCCGCTAAACCGTCACCCTGGCCCGCCAAGCACGCCCGCCTGCCGATAAGGCGTGCTACTCGATTCAGTTATGCCGCTCACGTTGCCCGCACGTCACCCGATGCGAGTTGCCGACGCGACCATCGGCCGAGCGGACATGGCGAAGATTGTTGCGGAGTTGGTGGACGACTTCCTTGGTCGCGGGAGTTGTCGCCAGCTTGATCGGGCGAGTCTTCATGCGGTATCCCCAACATCGGAATCATCGGCCGCGTCAGGATCGGGGCCGGCACCGCGAACATGCAAAAATTCGTTCGCCGGATCGGCCGCGCCCATTTCGCCGATGTCGCCGCGCTTTGATCCGTTCAACGCCGCGGTGATCGCGTCGATTGATCCGGGCGTGCTTTGCGGCTTGCCCGGCGCGGTGCTGGCACCGGGTCGCGTGAAGGCGGACGGCCTAGTATGCCGCAACGCGCTTGCGCTTGCAGAAGGAGGGATTCTCATGGCTGAGGTCCTTTCGATTTGAGGGACAGATTTCCGCGAGCATGCGAAACTCAAGAACGTATTCGATTGCCCGCGCAAGCAACTTAGGATCATCGTCGAGAAGCCCGAGTCCGCTGTTGCAATTGCTGCAAAGGATACCGCGCACCAATCCCGTCGCATGGTCATGGTCTACGTGTACGAGCTTCGTGGGAAGCGCCGATAGGTCACGATGGCAGAGCGCGCACCCCCCATGCTGACCCGCGAGGATCATCGCGTAATGGCCAGCATCGACTTCATGATAGCGAAGAATGTCGTTTTGACGGCGACGTTCGCGATTTTGTGTATTGTACTTGCGATCCCTTTCACGCCGCTTGGGGTTGCAACGCTTCGTATAGTTCGCACACTCGACGCAACCGCAGTCATTCACGAGGCGCGCGGCGACGTGTCCGCGCTTGCAAGGCTCACCCGTGAAGTAGCGCTTGAGTCCCAGCGCCATGGCGTCAGCACGGGAGATAACTTGAAGCTCGACAGGGCGTCCGTGTGTCATTCCGAGCTTGCTCATAGTTCATGCCCTCCGCTTTGCGCGGTGCGGATCACCACGCGGTCAATCTTATCGACTCTGGCATGGCGACCACCGAGCCGTGCCTTGACTTCGCCGCAGTCCATCCGCTCAATCTGTTCGGGCGTGTAGCTGCGGCGTAGTAGCGCCTCGATCACGGTTGCCGCCACGCACAAGCGGGTGGCCTGTCGCTCTACCCATGCGATGCGGCGTGCTAGGTCGCACGGCATCTGATCCCAACGTGTCATGCGCCTTGCCTTACCGGCGCATGCGGCTGTTGCCGTGGGGCAGCACGGGGAGCCTTGCCAGCGGGTGCCAAGGAGTTCATAGGCGGGCGTCCGCCGTAGAGTTGCATGAGCTTGTCGCCGCCCATGGACTTGATTTCGGCGGCGCTGCAACCATCGTGAATCGCCCCGATGATGCAGCCGAAACTAAAGCCCCTGGCCCGCGCGACACGCTGCACAAACTCGCGAGTTCGATTGCGGCAGTCCGTCAAGGACTCCGTCCGCGTCATGCACGGCGGCACACTCACGCAACGGGTGCCGGCGGATTTGCACCGGCACCCTTTTCGCGATCCGCTTGCTTATCCTCGCCGAGTGCGCCGTTGCCACTTGGCGGAACCTTGCGAGCGCTGGCAAGCGCACGGTCGAGTTCGTTCTGCAATCCGGCATCGGGCTTTGTCGTTGTCGCGCCCGGCCCGTGATAGACGCTGCTACTCGTGTCCATCGGCGAGTTGATTTGTCGGGCGTTCGCCGCAACGTCGCTACCCCAACGCCGCGTAGTCGCCAGCGATGACGGGGCATCAAGCGCAACGTCGCTCATGCCTTCGGCCGTGCGAACAGGGCGGACTGCGGTATGACCGCGATGCGTGTGACTCATGGTCCTTACTCCTGCGGCGGGTTGATAGCTGCCGAGCGCCGATCCGCCGCGATGGAATCGGAGTTGGCAATTCGTGACTCGACGCCGCGAGCGATCTTCCCAAGCGCGTCATTGGGCGCAACGGTCAAGGCTTGTTCTGCCGCCAGCGTCGCCGCGTGACTCGTGGTGACGTGCGTCACGTGCTCTTGTGCGGATGCGGCTCGCGCCCCGAACGCTTGCGCCGCTAGATCGGCGGGCACGAAGGGGCGGCGATCCGCCGGCATGGCGTCGCAAACGGAAATGCAGACACTCGCGAGTAGCGAGTTGCCTTCGCTCGCCGCCTTTTGCGCGACGTGCAACAGGGCCATGGGTTGCATGGTGGAAACTTCGGCGAAGAGTTGGGAACGGCGCTCGGAACCAAGCTCGTGACTCGACGCGAGCGACAACGCGGAGAACTGCCCGGCGCTGGCGCGGATCGCGGCGGCAATCTCTTGCATCTTGAGTTGATTGGGCTGGCATACGGCCTTTGCATCGGCGGCGATTGCGTTGACGGCGGCGACGCGATCACGCTTTTGATTCTCGCGGAACTGCGCAAGCTCGGCATTCGAGCGGCGCTCATTGACAAGGGCACCACCATTGCCGACTGTCGCGCGGTGCTGGTACTTCAGGAAGTCGCGCGATTGCGCTTCGTCGAATGCGGCGATCCTATCGGTTGCCGCCTTCATGTGCTTGGCATGCGCCGCGTGGTGCGCGGCAAATTCCTCGCGGAGTGTCTGCAAGCTCGCGGCGGAAACGATGGTTGCGGTTGCAAAGGGATTCGACCGTTGACGCTGGCGATTCGCCAGTCCGTCATTGATCTTTTCGAGGCTGGTCTTTGCCATGACAACGACTCCGCGTGACGCTAAAGCCCGATGCTCTAGCCCAATGCCAAATGAGTCCGGCGTCTCTCGACGCGGACCCTGGCTCACCCGGATCATTCCGCTTGGGAGTGTCGAAAACTCAATCGACAAGAGAGATTATGCTCGCTTTCGGCCGGACTGTCTAGCCCGCACCACGGCGGGATTCATGTGGGCAAGCTCGCGGAAATCTTCGATGTAGTCGGCCGCTCGGCGAAGCACGGCAGGATCGTCCTTGAGGAAGCCAATTCCACGGTTGCAAGCGTGGCACGTGATGCCGCGCACCATGCCGGTTTCGTGATCGTGGTCTACGTGAACATCCCGTGGATTGAGCTTCGTTAGATCGCACTGACAAAGTGCGCAACACCCATGCTGCCCGTCAAAAATCGTGTCGAAATGTTCGATTGTGATTCCGTACTTGCACGCCAATTTTGACGCTCGCGAGCGTTCTCGCACTTTTTCCAGATTTGCAGCACGATAGGCCGCTTTCGTCGCTAGCACATTCTCCCGGTTCGCCGCATACCAAGCCGCGTGCCGTGCTCGCGACTGCACCTTGAGCCTTTCCCGGCGTGCTCGCGACTGCACCTTGATCCTTTCCCGGTTTGCAGCACGATAGGCCGCTTGCGTCGCTCGTTGCTTTTCAAGGTCCCTTGCCATGCGCCCGGCCTACGCTTGGCCGTGGTCAATGTAAAGTTAACCGGCGGGATTATTTTAATCTGGTCTAGACCCGAAAATAGCAGGCTCGCCCGGCCCCGTAGGACGCGCTACGGCGCGATCTACCGCAATGGCCCGTCAGTCGCTTGCTGGGGCGCGGTGCCTGCCCTGGCCTGCGCCCTGGCGATGCCGGCAGCCTTCCGGCGCAGAAGCCATGCCGCGTTGTGCTTGCGCTTCCTGGCAAGCAAATAAGCCCGCTCGGCTTCCGGTCCTTGCGCACGCGCCGCCATCCGCTCGGCCCTGGCAACGGCAAGCTGGGGCATGTGCTGACGTGCTTGTGCGGCCGGCGGACGCGTCCGCCGCTTGGCAGGATCGAACGGCTTTTTGAATCGACCCTCGGCAAGCGCCGCCGATAGGCTAGGCGCGTACGGCCCCGAGACGCGACACGCGGAGCCGGCGGGCGGGAGTGTCGCCGCCTTGGCTTGATCTAGCTGGCGCTCCTGCCGCGCCAGCCGTGCCAGGGTGCGGGTGCGATTCAAGGATGGTTCCTCGGCTTCCACGATGGCGCGGGCGAAGGCGAAAATCTTCCGATCCGACATGCCGGCGCGGAAGCCGCGAAGGATGGAGTCCGGTCGCGAAGCTCGGCGATCTTCGGCATAGGTGGAGTCGTCACTCATAGGTCGTGCTCGCCGTGCGCTTCGCCATCCTCGGCGAGACTGAATAGCTGCGCCGTCATGGTGCGACTCCTTTCCTAGATTAGATGGTGCAAATTGCACCATCTAATCCGCGAGTTTCCAGAATCACACGATGCAGACACGCCGCGACCGTGCCCGCATTTCGGACGGCAGGGGAACATGCTCGCCCGGCGCGAAGCGGCGATGCGGGAATCCGATTGGCTTGCCGATAACGCGCGGCGTACCGGAGTCATCGCCGGTCAAGACGACGACTCGCGCCGTTTGCATTCGGTGCGGCGGCTCATGGCCCGGCACGCAAAGCACAATGTCGCGGCAACTCGCGGGAAGCTGGTAAGCCATTGTCAGTGCCCTCGCCGTAACGGACGGTAGATCACGTCCGACTCTGGCATGGTGCGCTCGGCGGGAGCGGGCGGTGCCTGCGGTGCCGGCGGCGAATAGACGCAAGCATTGAGCATGATGCGACCGCTTGGCGTCACCCACCACTCGCCGAGACTGTCGCGCACCTTGCGCCATCGGATCGTGAACCGCTCGCCTTCCGGCCGTCCCGTCTTGATCCACTCGCACTCAAGGCACTCGCGCTGATACTGGTCAAGCGCGCTCGCCGTCGCCTCGAATGCGAGCATGCCGAGCTTGTCGTCTGATGCAAGCGGTACCGCCAAGCCGGCGAGCGTGCGCTTGTCGAGCCTTCCGCCGATGACGGGAACGCCGATAAACATGGCGGCTTCCCAGCCGCGCGCCATGCGCATGCCGGCGGGGCAATCACCGTCACCCGGTGCGCCCGGCTCTAGCGACGCGAGATATTCGAGCGCCTTGCCGATGGTCGGATCGCTCATGCCAGCACACTCCGCGCAAGCTCGGCTTCATCGGGCGCGAGCATGTCGAAAGGACCACTCTCGACGTGCTCGATTTGAAGCGCTTCCCCTTCGATCAGGTCGCCGCCAAGCGCAATCTCGCGGCGCGTCGCATGCTCGGCGTTGTCCTTGTCTATCCACTTCAAAACATCCGCGAGTTGCCGTCGCATCGCCAACGGCATGCGCTCGCACATTGAGTACGTGATCGCCGGCACCAACACGTCGTCATCGTCGCCGGCATTGCCCGAGACGCGAACTTGAAGATCGGACTCGCTAACCTTGTCGCGCCAGCCCGGCAGGTAGTGGCGGGCGAGCGCCACAATCGCCGCCGTGTCGCCGCGCTCAAGATCGTAGCCGATGACTTCACCCTTCCAACGTGCCGCCTTCGGCATGTCCTGCGCACGCGCCAGCAAGAGGGATACGAGCTTGTCGCGGAAGGCTTGGCGTGCCTGCTCAAGCTGGCGGCCCCTGCCGACAGGATCGAATTGCAGCGCCTTGTAGACGGCGGACGGATTGCGGTCGGGGCCAAGCACGGCACGGATTGCCCCGGACAAGGTGCCGTTCAACGCCACGTGCTTGTAGATCGCCTGCCAATCTTCCTCGGTAAGAGGGCGATATTCGGCGACGGGAGCGCCCGGTTGCTTGTGCTGGCGGGACATGGCTGCAATCGTCTCAAGGTCAATTCGTTAACGCAGAGTATAGGCGGGAATGACACGGCCGACAACCCTAGACGAGCATGGCGGACGGCGGCACTTTTTGACGGCCTATGCTCCTATCTAACCAATTTTTCACTTCCTCGCCTGTCAAGGAACGGCGAGCGATGCTTGGGGCGGCTCCCGTACCATCTGTTGCCCGGCGCACGTGCTTAACGAAAGCGGTTAATGGGGGTTGTTAACTACCGGATGTTGAGTGCGACGCGCCTTGTCTGGCACTCGATCTAGTAGTTGCTGACGCAAGTTAATCACGCGCGTAACGATGATTGATCGAATGCGCGACAAAGCCTCGACGATCATCGCTTTTTAACTTTGATTGCGCTTGCAAGCGTCCTGACATTCCGTCATATGTTCGTCTGCCAACACGACAAACGACAGGAAATCGACGATGAAAGCCGACATTCGCAACGCCGCTCGCACCAAAGCCCGCGCGGAAGCTCGCACGGCGGCTCGCACAGATTGCTACGTTGCTTATTGCCGCGTCTCGACAGAGAAGCAAGGCGCGTCGGGGCTTGGACTTGAAGCGCAAGAGGCCGCGATCCGTGCGCACGTAGGACCCGGCAAGATCATCGCCTCGTTTGTGGAAGTCGAAAGCGGCAAATTCAGCGCCAGCGACCGCCCGGAGCTTGCGGCGGCGCTTGTCGAGTGTGAGTTGCACCACGCCACGCTTATCGTCGCCAAGCTGGATCGGCTCGGCCGTGACGTGCATTTCCTGTCCGGCCTAATGCAATCGGGCGTGAACTTCATCGCCGTTGACAATCCGAACGCGAACAAGCTGACGCTTCATATCCTCGCCGCGATGGCGGAATACGAGCGCGAACAGATTAGCGCGCGCACCATCGCCGGACTTGCGGCGGCGAAAGCTCGCGGCACGATCTTAGGCAATCCGCAACTCAAGCCGGGCGACGCGCGCGTTGCTGCCATCGCGAGCGCAGCGAATGCCGAGCTTGCCGCCGAGCGCGCACAACGCTACGCCAGCAAGATCGCCGAGGCTCGCGCGAGTGGTGCAACGTCGCTTGAAGCGATTGCCGTCTATCTCACGATGCACAATACGCCAACACCGCGCGGAGGCGAGCGCTGGTGCGCGACTCAAGTCCGCCGCGTGCTGGCGAAGCTCACGGCCGACGCCGCATAGGCGCTCGCCTCACGCGCTCTACAGCGATCCTCGCTCTAACCCCGCCCAGCGAAAGCTCGGCGGGGTTTTTATTTGCGCTGGCAATCATCATGCCGGCTGCGTCACAGATTTTTGAATCCGTGCAGGAGCGTGCTAGAGAGGTACCGCTAGAGCACCCTGTCGGCAACGGCGCGCTACACCGCGCGGCAAGCCGGACCATCGCGGCGGCTATCAGTTAGGCCAGGATCACCGGACTAGCAAGGAAGGCGTCGAATTCGCGAATTTGTGGCCGTCGATTTTCAGTCTCGACTTTGCGCCAGCATTGAGCCTTCGTGACCGCGCAGCAACGGCCGCCCTCATGGCGGCGCGTTTGAGTGCGCCGGGGTTAGGTATTAGGGAAGGGGACGAACACTACCAGCGCTACTTACCTACCGGCATCAATGAGTTAGGTCGCGTCATACTACCCAACACTACCACTACCACTACCGTAGTACCCTCACGGAAAACCGCGTTTGACAGTGACGGAAAAATTGCCGCCGTTGTCATTCCTTCCTGCCCCAATTCCGATTAGCAAGCTCGCGCTCATTTGCAGGGTAGTAGCCCGCCGCGTGGTGCGGGTCCGACTGGACATAGACGAGCGATTGGTCAACGGCCGTTGCCGCGAGCAAGGCGGCCTTTACGTCCGGGTTTGTGATGCGGGCGCGCGGATCGCCGAGCACCTTGCGGATGATATGCTGTACCTCGGGCGTGATCCTGTTCTTTTTTGTGACTGGACTGCCGGCTCGCGCCATCTGTGTCGCCGCTTCGACGCACGCGACCCGGAATGTCGCGTCGCGAGCTTCACTTTCCTCGGGCGTTGGCACCGTCAGCACGCCTTGCCGGTAGATGAACTCGACAAGCGCCGGCAACGCGCCGTTGTTCCGCTTGGCGGCCGTCAGCTTGAACACGTCGCTATCTGCCGACTTCTCGATCAGTCGGCGACGCGTGGGGCATTGTGAAAGGCGACGTTCCAGCTAGTTTGATCGGCGCGCTTTTGACCGGCGATGCTGCTATGGAACGGAGTCCAAACCGTCGAGTCCGTGATCCGCATGAACTGCGCAAACGCGTTCTGAATCAGGAGCCGCACAAGGTCCATGTTCGCCATTGCCTGCCCGACGAAGCGCACGAAGTTATAGAACGAGTTGAGCGCGACGAGCTTGTGCCCCGACATGGCGCGAAGCTCTCGGGTCAACCAATGACCGAAGTCCGTTAAGATGATCGGATCGCCGGGCACGTCCTGCACTACGAAAATCGGTTGCCCGATGTTGCAGGCATCAATGTAGCGAGCTTGGTCCGCACGGTCGCCAAGCTGGAGTCCGTCACGGATGCGATGCACGCGGCGATTGACTTCGTCCGCCATATCCTCGCCGGCAACATGCACGAAGGTTAGGCCGGCGACGGGCTGCGATCCGAAGAACGGATGCCCGGCTTGTGCTGACATGCCGCCCTGCAAAACCATCCGGCTCTTGTGAGTGCCGCCGTGGCCTAGCAGAAGCGCCAGCACGTGGCGTTCAAGGCGATAGGGGATAATCTCGTCTAGGGGAGCCGGACGCGATGCCAGCACGTTGCCGAGCGTCCTGACTACGGGCGGATTGAACTTGGCAGCACGCTCGGCCGCTTCGTCCGGCGGCGGCCATAGCTTGAGCATGCGCATTTCGCGGGCGGCATCAAACACCGCGTCAATGTCGCGCTCCTCACCCGGCTTGAGGAGGCCGTGCCGCTTGGCCTCGCGAACCAGTTCCGATTCGGTCATGGCGCGGACTCCCTCAATCGTACCAGCCGTTCGCGAACTGGCGCTCGTCAACTTGCGAGAACTGCACCTTTCGACGGTCAAACCAGAACTCGGCCCCGTGACGGTCGCGCACCTTGACTCCTTCCGTCCTGTTGCTGATGGCGATGACCTTGCCGACAAGATCATCTACGCCCAAGGATCGGCCGTGGCGTGGTGCGCACTCCACAATGTCGCCGATCTTGAGCTTGACGAACTCGCGCGCGTTCATGGCGCGGACCCCTCGCCCGCGACTTCCCACGGCTCGGGCTTGTGCTCGATTGCCGGCTTCAAGTCGCCGAGCCGCTTGGCCCGCTGCGCAGCACGGACGCGAGCCGCGCCGGCATCGGCAGGATTCGGAGTCGCGTTGGCGTCCACGTGTCCGCTGGCGGGCGTGGTGCGATCCATGAAGCCGGGCCGATCTTCCGGCTCTACCGTCCGGCGCGCGGCTTCTGCCGTGGCGCGAAGCTCGGCAGCCTTCAAGTCGAGTGCGGCGGCCTTGCTCGCGAGATAGTCCGCCACGTCCATCGCGCGGTAAACGACACGCCAGCCGCCGATAGTGAACCAACGCGGTCCCTTCCTTTGCGACCGCCAGTCGCGAAGTACGAAGTCCAAAATGCCGAGCATCTTTGCGGCGGTCGGAAAGTCGATGAAGCCCGCCGGAATCTTTTCCGGTTGTGGGCCAAGTGGAATGTGACCAGTCATGGCAGAACCCTTTCGCTCGATCATTGAGCGGCTGCCACGCCACGATGGCGTCGCCGGGTTCTGCAAGCCGTGCGGTTCCGCAACCAAGCGGCACGGGCGAGCACATTCTATGCTCGCGCCATCATCCTACATTCTTGCCGCCTTGACGGCAACCCCCAGCCGGGCCTAAAACCGTGGGGGAATACTGTGGGGTAGTTTTTCAGAAACCCCCGGAAATGCCCATAAAGTGGGGATGG
>CAVSNJ010000002.1:0-18320 GCA_963729295.1 uncultured Alphaproteobacteria bacterium | reverse complement strand
AGCGCGGGAGCGAGACCGGCGCGGGGCACACCCAATATGCAGGCGCTCCCCTGATTATGGCGACTAATTGCACGGCGTGCCGCTCGCCGAAGCGCCCGTCGCGCCGGTCTCGCATTCGTTCATCCTCGTGCGAACGTCACGGCGCGTCCGCGCCCGCCTGAGCCGGCGGCAGGTAGCCTAAGATCATAAACGCGACTTGGTGTCCCACGCCGAGGATCGCTGAAAGCGCGATCGCTGCGATCGCGAGCCCGTTCATCGTGGCTTGCTCCTTGCCCGTGCCGTTGCCCAAGACGCGCTCGATGTACCGCAACGTAGTCATGGCGGCCGCGAAGGCCTGTGCCGGGTCGTCCCGCCCAATCGCCTCGATCACGTCCATGACGCCCTTGGGGTCCGGGGAAATACGTCTCTCCTGCGCCGGCGCCACGGAGGTCGCGGGCAGATTCCCGCGCGCGATGTTCGCCCCGCTGAGCCGATCGAGGTCCCTGATCGCGGCGACGAAGAACTCATCGTAATCAGCATATCGCTCATCTTCCGGCTTCGAGTTCGGCCTGCCATCGCTCGGCCCGAAATGACCCATCGGCTCCTCGTCGCCGATCTCGGATTCGCGCGCGGCGAGACGCAACTTGAAGAGCACGTCGTGAAGCGATGCGGACGGGAAGTCGGAAACCATGAGCTCGGCCGCAGCCCGGCGTTTCACGCCTCCTCTGCGACTTGGGTCAGCGTCTCGAAATCCCGCTCTCGGCCAACGGCCTCGGGCGCACCCCGACGGAGCGCGATGCCGAGCTGGTCGACGGCTTCTTGCATCGGCCCCCATTCCCTCGCGCGGGCGCCGACCTCGCGATAGCGCGCGATCAGTTCGTTGCTGACGCCGGGAAAGGGCCCGGTGTCGAGCAGGCGCAAGGTGCCACGCGTAACGCTGGCGGCCTCGTCATCGTCAGCAAGCTTCTCGAGTGTGTCCATTGCTGCCTCCTTCGCTGACGCTTCATCGCGTCGTGCGAGGGACCATGGCTTGAGATCGGTTGCAGGAACTTATCGGAATCGGCGCTGTGCGACATGATGTTCTCGCGATCTTAGCCGGCATGTTAGGGCCGGGCGCCAGCGGTCGGCGCTGGCACCGGGAGTCTGAGAACACGCTCGCGAGAACGTGCGCCACGGCCTTCACCCGAAGGCTCTTGTATAGCCGTGGCACTCCCGGCATAACGCGCCGGTCGCGCCCACGGCAGGGCGCGTCGTCATTCGGCAGACGCCGGCCGGCAAGCCGGGCTTTCTGCCTATCGCGATGCGGCGCTAACCCTTGGCCGGGCTCGCCGCGGGAGTTCTCAGGCTCCGACGCCGATTCTCTTCGATCTCGCCTCGCCCCGCAAGGGGTCCTGGCGATTCGCCGAACCTGGCACAAATGCTCAGAAACCGCCGCTGCGCGTGCGCGCCGCCCGCGCGGCAACCCAGTGCGCGGGGCGGCCTCGCCCGCTGCCGATGCGGCGCCGTAGGCCGCCGCGCGAAGATCGCGGATGATATCGTTGACCAGCGCGATGGCGAAATCGGCGAAGCATCGCGGCAGCACGTCACGGGCCTCATCGATGACGACGTTGATCTGCTCGGCGCCCTCGGAACAGTCGAGCGCGCCGGCGAGAAGTTCGAGATCTGTCGCGAGCGCGGCCGTCGCCTCGCGTAAAGCAGCGGGCCATTTCTCGGCGCGGGCACGGCGGGCGAGCTCGTGCGCGGCCTCACAGAGCTCGTCGACACGATCGACCGAGGCGTCAAGGCGGAGCGGCTGCATTGCGTCAAGTTATATCACGCGGCTCAAACCGCGCGCCTCAGATTTCAGCGTTAGCCGCGCGTCAATGCCGCGTCCCTGCGCTACCGGCCTTCCGCGCGGCAACTGCCATCTGCATCTGCGCCGCCAGGTTCTCGATGATCTCTCGCGCAGTGGGCTCGTCGAGTCATCGAGATCCTCAACGTGTCAATTCAGGATACGCCTGCTGGAGCGCGAGAGGATGCCTGCATGCCGATATCAATGCTCATGCGCTCGCCCGGGACAGGCTTTGCCTATCGAGACGGCGACAGATATGTAAAAGGGTAAGGTCGTCGAGAGGCCGGAATGTCGATCTCGCGCGCGCCGATTTTGAAGGTCGATTGAATTTCCATGGTGCGCCTTTAGCTGAGCGAGGGGTTGAGCATGGCGCCGCGGTTGACGAGATTGGTCAGCATCCGCGTGAAGGTCGGGTTCGAGAAGAGCTGCTGCACCGAGCGCGCGTCGAGCGCGGCGAGATTGAGATTGAAACTCGGCGCCAAGGTCATCCCGCCGCCGGCGCTGGGACCGCCGAGCGTGGCGCCGCCGGAGCGGATGAGGCTCGACGAGCCCGGCCGGCACGATGATCTCGCCCTGATGCACGAGCGCCATCATGGTCTGCGGCACGCCCATCGTGCCGGTGTCGAACATGGCGAGGCCGGCCGATCCGTGATCGCGCCCGCGCCGCCGGCAGCGCCGCCGCCGCCGAAGAGCGCGCCGAGCCCGGCGCCGCCGCCCGCACCGAAGAGCGCGGCCAACGGGCCGCCCGACATGCCCAAGGCCGAGGCGACGCCGCCGCCGCCGACCGCGGTCAGCGCCTCGAAGGCGAGCCATTGCGCGATCATCTTGGCGACGGATCGATGAAGCTCTCGGCCATCTGCTCGAAAGCCTTCGCGACGTCTGCTCCCACGACTGCGTCCGGCTGATACATGCCGGGACCATTGTGTCGAAAGCGCGGGTCGCGGGGCCGGTGAAGCTTTCCGTGAGCTGGCGCTCGGCCTGTTTCCATGTCGCCGCTTGCTCGTTGGCGATCTGCTGCGTGACGGTGCCGAGCCGCTTGATCGCCTCGATCTGCTGCTGCGTGCCTGGCGCGCGTCGGCGCCGTCGGCGCCAATGCCGCTTCCCGCCAGCAGTTCGTCACGGCGGTCGGCGGCGTGCGCCGCCTTGATCGCGGCCAAGGCCTCGTCGTTGTCGGATTTCACCAGCTCCATCTGCTGGCGATAGTTCGTGGTCATGTCGCGGGTCTGCTCGTCGGCCGCCTGCTTGGCGGCGCGCGTCTCCTGGTCGGCCTCGGCCTTGGCCTCGGCCGCCTTCTGCTTCAGCAGCTGCGACCAGGTCGTGTCGAGCTGCTGGCGCGCCTGGATCACTTCTTGCGCGGTCAATCCGGCCGCGCTCGCTTCCTGACGCCACAGTTCGGCCTCGCGCAGCAACACGTCCTGCGCCGACGCGCCCTGCTGCTGCAAGGCGAGCTTCACGTCGTCGAGCTTGGCGCGGAACTTCTCCAGCTCCGTGACCGGCTGCGACAGATCGCCAAAGGCCGGTTTACCGCCCGCGCCACCCGCGCCCGCGCCGGCGCCGCCCTGCACGGCGCCGCCCTTCGACATGCCGCCGCGCCGAAGTCCCCGCCGCCGCCGCCGGGCGCGCGCAGCGCCGCGAGCTTCGCTTGCAGCTCTGTCAGCTGCGCTTCTCGTCCGCCCTCGAGCTCGCCCCGGGGACGCACGAGCAAGCTCATATCGTCGGATGTTCGGCGATCTCCTGCTTCAGGTACGCGATCCGGCGTCGTGAGGTCCGCGATGTCGGCTTCCGCACCTCTTGACCTGCGCCGCGATGCTCGGGCCCGCCAGTAGCGTCGTCGAATCCTGCGCGACCAAGAGTCAAGAGCGGGCGCCACGGAGATTGGTCATCTCGACCGCGAAGCCGTTCCACGCCACCGTAAGATCCTTGACGGCCTGGCGGTGCTTATCCATCGCCTCGGCCATCCGGGGCCGTGATCTCGCCGCCGAGATCGCGGTTGCGGTCGATCAGCGTCTGGATCGCGGCCGATCCCTGTTGAAGGAACGGGAGCAAACTCGGCGCCGGCCTTGCCGAAGATCGCCATCGCCCTCGGCGTCGGCTTGCCGCCAGTCGGCGTGCGCCTGGAACAAATCGGCGAGCTTCAGCAGGACGGCCTGAAGTCGTTCAAGTTCTTGCGCAGGAAATCCTGGCTGATGCCGGCATTCTCGAAGGCGCGCGCGGCCTCGCCGGTTGGCTGCGTCAGCGCCTGCTCGATGTTGCGGCCCAGGCGCACGAGCCCGGTATCGAGCGCGGCACCGGCGACTTCCCATCTGGTCGGCGGCGTAATGCCAGCCCGACAAGGTCTCGACAGCGACGCCGGTTTCCTTCGAGAGCTTGAGCAGGCTCGCGCCGAGCTCGGCCGTGCGCTCGACCGCGCCGAAGATGCGCTCGCCGACGAAGACAAGGCCGATCGCCTCGCCCAATTCGGTGAAGGCACCGATGCTGTCGCGGATGGCGATGTTGCCGTTGATGATGCGCTCGCGCAGGCCGCCCCAGCCTTGCGCGCCGCCGGCCTCGCCGAGCGCCGTCTTGAGGCTCGTGACCTCGGCCTTGGCGCGCGCCATGCTGGATGCGGCCTGGTCGAGGCCGCCCTTCATGTCGTCGTTCGCGGCGGCGCCGGCAAGCCGCAGCGCATCCGCCGCCGAGCGCGTCTCGGTCGAGAATGCGCGCAGGTTCGATTGCGCCAGCGCGAGCTTCGCCTGGAGGTCGGCCGTCTCGGCGGTGATGGCGACGGAGATGTTGGAGGACATGCTGCTATTCCTCGCTCACGCTCGCGTCACGCAAGAGGCGATAGAAGAACCGCGACCGCGCATCGGCGAGCGCCGCGACCGCGCGCACTTCGGCGATGGTCACGCGCGCGAGCAGCAAGCCGGTATCGCCAGCGTTTGCGTTGCGGTGCGCGATGGGCTGCTGCGCGTCGCTCAGAACCGGTGCGGCCATCGAATAGGCGCGCACGAGGTCCTCCAGCGGCCGGACAAGGTCGGGGCGGTTCGCGAGGCGATCATCGTCGATGAAGCGCTCGAGCACGCCGACAAGACCGCCGAAGAGATAGCGAAGCTCGGTCGCCTCGGCATCGAGCGATTTCTCGACGAGATCGGGGCCGTCCCACTGAAATTCATGTTCCATCGCGAATCCTAGTGCAGTGTTGCCGCCGTCCATTCTGTCTCGATCTTCCGGCGCTCCGCGCGCTCGGCGAGCTCGTCGGCCATTTTGCCATGCACGACGCACTCGCTCGGGTTCTTGAGGCCGCACGGGCGGCTCTTCTTGCGTGCGCAGTCGCCGATGCGCCGCTTCGCTCTCTCTGTGCTCATTTGCTTCCCTCCTAAAAGCGAGGCAGGCCCGGCCGAAGCCGGGCGCGCCATCGCGATGGACGTGCCTGCCACGCGGCGATGAAGGGTGCCGCTGCATGCGGTCGGCGTTGTTAGGGTCACTGTCCGACTAGACCCTGCGAGGCCTGAAGGCACCGAATGTTCCTCGCGCAAATTCATTGAATGAGGCCAGGGGCGCCCGGGAGACCGCCTGGACCAGGATCGGGCGCCACGAGATCGGACTCTGGCTTTACCGGGCGCACGATTGTGAGCGGAGCATCGTCGGGTTGCAGCGCCGGCATCATTGTTCCCGGGCCCGCGGTAGCGACGGGCTTTCCCGCGCGCGCGGCTCCTTCAGAAGGCCGGATCGTGGCGCTCGTGTCCGGCGCTATTGTGGGCTTCGACGCCGCTTTCCTTTTCATCGATCAACCTCCGACGAGCATGGCGATCACGCCGGGATCGCCGGCGCCCCCGAGGTGATTGATTATGTCCAGGCGCTGCGTGCCGCGGACATAAATCTGGTCGGTGTCGAGCAATCGGTGTCCGGACATGGCGACGACCGTGTGCTGCTCGCGCTCGACGATCGTCGAGGCCTGCCGCAAGTCGCCGAAGAACATCATCGCGCTCCCCGTCAGGCTGGTTTGCACGTTCGGCAGCTTCGCGCTGAAAATGACGGGGAAGCCGAGATAGACGGCGTCGATCGTGCCGTCGGAACGCTTTCGCGCGACAAGTCCGCCGGCGGTCGCGGCGAGGCGGCAGAACGTCTGCGCGTAGGCGGTGGCGCTCACGTACCAGGCCGCGCCGGGAATCGCCGTCGCGAGAACGCCCGCCATCAAATTGCCGAGGTCGGTCTCGTCGAGCTCCAAGAACGTGCCGTGGCCGCTCGCGGCCGCAACGGCGGATTTCATGCCAACGAGCTTCTGGCCCAAGCCGCTGATGCCGCTATAGGTCGATGTTCCGTTACCGTTGAACCCGCAATCATCCTCGAGCGCAGCGAACGCATAGCCGATCTCGGTCGTCAGAAACTCGCCGAGATCGGGCGCGGAATCCTCGAAGAACTCGAGCGATGCGCGCACGAGGATCGCCATTTTCTTCGCGCTTGTCGAGACAGCGTCCCACTCGATGCTGCTCTCGGTGATCGTCGTGTTCTCGGGGACGAAATATGCGGTCGCCCCGCCGAACCGGCGCGGGCGCAAATTCGACACGGACCTCGTCGGGCGAACGTCGGCGCCCTGGCGGAAGGCCCCGACCGTGTCGCGGACGGCAATGATGGCCTGGTCGAAGTCCTCGGGCGCGAGGAAGCCGCCGACGCTGTTGACGCTCTCCGCCGTCGCTTTCTGAAGGCCGATGCCGTTGCGGATGCACCAGTCCCGCGATACGTCCCTGACCAGCAAGTGCCTTGAAGAAATGTCCGACCCGCTCGGCGCGCTGCTCGGCGCCCGGTCCCGTGAAAGCGCGCACGCGGTCAAGCATTTTCGGCCCTTTCGATATCACTCGCACTGATGATCTTCTCGCGCAGCAGCGCCTCGCGGAACTCGCGCAGCGGATCGATCGACCAGGGGGCGTCCAGGATCGAGGTAACATTGAAGATCCCGAGCCAATCGGCGTCCCGACTTCGACCTTGCGCAGCATTTCATTGGAGCGCCGTTCCAGCGCCTCGAGCCGTATCGCGGTCAGCAGCCTTTGCCGACACAGCCCCACCCACTCGGCGGCGTGCTGCTCCATCCAGATCACACTCTCGGCGGCGCGTGCCGCAGTCTCCGTCTGCCGCAACGCTGTGATTACGATATCAAGCGCATCGCGACTCGAGCTCGAGCTCGCTTTCGCGGCCGACCGCAGCAGGAAGATTGAGGCTTGCCGGCGATTGCCCGTTGAGCAGCTGCTTGGCCCGTTCCCGGGCCCTGCGCACCTGATCGGGGATCGGCTGCGGCTGGGGCGAGCTTCCATCTTGCCGCGCCGCGAAGATGCTGGCGAGTTCGGCCGTGGCCTCGTCGCGCCGGCGCCCATAGTGCGTCAGCTGGCGCGCGATCTCGGCGGCCGTCAGTGCTTCGATGTCATGGGATGAAGTGGTCGTGCGAGCCATGATGCTTTCTACTCCGCTTTTTCGCCCGAAAACGAACAGGTGCGCGTTTTTCGCCGGAGCCGCCGCAGATTTTGCGCGATCCGCTCGACCTCGCGAGGATCGTGCGGGTCACAGGCGAGGCGTCCTGCCAAGATTCTCGCGGCGTTGCAGCCCTTCGTGCGCTCGAGCTCTTCGAGCTGCGCGAGCATCTCCGCCTCTAAGCGCCGGCGGCGCACCGCCGCGCCCTCGGCGTGGTGCGTGGGGTGATCGCCATCCGCCTGCGCCAGCGTTTTCGCTGCCGCTCGATGCACCGCCGCTTCGAGATCGGCGCCGCTCTCGAGCGCGGCGAGCGCGGCGGCGTGCACGGCGGCAGCGAGGAGGGCTGCAAGCTCCGCCCCGCTCATGTCACCGCCCGGCCACGGCGAGCGCCCGCACAAAAAAAAATTCCGGAAATCCCGGCCGCAAATTTTCCCCGCGTGTGGTCACAACGGTTCGGCGAGGGCCGGCCGCGCGCAATGTCGTCCCCCTACCCCATCCTGAATGCGTCGTCCGCGCGGCGTGGTCGCGAGCGCACGGGAGAGTGCCATTCTGACACTCCCACTGACTTGGAGGCCGGAATAATCCATCCGCATCCGTCCGCAGCGGCAGCGGGCGCGGCCGGATGCGGGCACTTCGTCTGATTAGAGCGTTACGCGCGCGCACGTGACGCGCGCGCGTAACGCGGGAACCAGACGGACCGTCCGCATGCGTCCGCATTAGGGCACCTCGGTCCCCTCGTCGGGCTCAGGAGGCTTCAGTCGGATGCCGCTGAAGCCACGGGCGTTCACGTGACCGCTCCGGCGCTTTTGCAGCCCGCGGTCTTCGAGCGATTGCGAGAACCGCTTCTGACTTCCGATGAATTCACCGGCACGGTCCGCCCATTTGCGCCAGTCGGAGTAGAGCGCCGCGACCTCGGTCCACCATCCGGCTTTCAAATCGCACCGGTCCGCCAACCATTGCGCTAAAGCGTCCTCGCTGGCGATATATTCGGCCGTCGCTTCCTGAACGACCTTCGGCTGCACAAGACCCTCGCCGGCCCAATCGATGCAACCGTCGAGCATCCATCGAAGGATGCCGGGCCACTCCTCGCGAAGACGTTCGGCGAGCTTCTCGTCGCGTTCATCTTCCGGGATCGTGACGGCGAACGGCACAAGGTTCATGCGCCGTCGAATCGCTTCGTCGACGCCGCGGATAGTAGGGCGATGATTGCCCGCGACCACGAGCTTGAACTGTGGAGTGAACTCGAAAAAGTCGCCACGCATGAAGCGCGCCGCGACCGTATCGCCGCCGGTGAGCATCTTGATCCGACTCTCTGCCCAGCGCCGTCCTTCCTCTGTCTCGACAGCGGTCACGAGCCTTGCGCCGCGCAAGGCCGCGAGCTCGGTCGGATGCCGGTCGTTGTGCGAAGCCGTGAACGTCTCCATTGGCGCGGCGCGTGCATAGTCGCCGAGCACCCCGGCGATCGTGTTGACGAACACCGATTTTCCGTTAGCCCCCTTGCCGTAGAGAAAGAACATCGCATGCTCGTCGGTGATGCCTGTCAGCGCGTACCCGACCATGCGCTTGAGAAAGTCGCAGAGCTGCCGATCCTTGCCGGTGACCGTCTCGAGGAAGCGCTCCCAAAGTGGACAGCGGGACGATTCGAGCGCGCCGACGGCTGTCGAGCGCGTTATATAATCCGCGAGCCGGTGATCGCGTCTTTCCCCTATTCGCAAATCAATCGTGCCCGTCGGCATGTTGAGCAGCCATGGATCGCGGTCCCATTGACCCGTCGTAGCTGCGATGCGCCGATCGGCGCGCGCGAGGCGCTCGACGGCGGCGACAGTGCGCGCACTGGCGAGCTCCAAAGCGATCCTTCCCTTTCGAGCGATCTTCGCCTCGGAGCTGACGCGGCGGCACACGTGGCGCGCTAAATCCATCGCGTGAAGCGTCGTCTCGTGCCGCCAGCGCGTCCCGTCGAACTCATACCACTGCCCCCAGGCAGCGACGTAGCGAAGGCGATCGGAATTTTCGGCGGCAAATCGCAGAGCGACCGCCTCGTCGCTGTATTCCGGCGGGCCCGCCGGATCTTCCGGGAACGCGCCGAAGGCCGTCACCTCCGCGATGCGTATGCGCCTACGAGGCATCAAAGGCTCGCAGTGAATCGTTCATGTCCTTGCCTACGCGCGGGCGCGCAAGCTTCACCGCTCGACCCTCGGCGGCGAAACGCCGCGCTGCCGCATCGGCAGCGGCCTCGCCCGGCGCGTCGCGATCAACCACGAGATAGACGATCGTCGCGAGCGGGTAGGGCGGCAGCACGACGGAACGCATGCCGCTGGTGGAGAGCGCCGCCCAGGTCGGCACCTCTTCGGCCTGCATGAAGGCGAGGCCCGTCTCGATGCCTTCGCTGACGGCGATCTCGGCGGTCGCGGGCGCCAGGCGCACCGCACCGCGCGATATTGGGCCAAGTGACAGCTTAGGGTTTTCGACCTCGGCCTTGCGCGGCGTATCAGCGGCGAGATAGGTCCGATGCACGCCGGCGAAGCTGCCGTCAGGCGCCGCTACGGCCGCGACCATCGCAGGCAAAAAGGAGTCGCTTGGCCCGTGATGTAGCGCGCGATGAAAGCGAAGCGTGCGCGGCGCCCCCGACGTGATGCCGCGCGCGCGAAGATAGGCCGCGCCGAGCGTGCCCTCGATCGTACGCGAGGCATCCCAGATGCGCCGCGCTGCGATAATCCGGCGCTCGCGCGCGGCAGCATCTTCGAGCGGTGCACGACGGGAAGCGGGCGCCGGAGACGAGCTCGATGGCCCGTCGAGAATCCTGCGCTTACGCAGCTCGTCGAGAATTGCGCGCGACGCACATCCGGCGTAGCAATGGACGAGAGGCGTGCCGGGCTTGTCGCCGTCGCGGATAATGAGGCTCGGCGAGCGATCATCGTGAACGATGCACCGCGCCGCGCCATAGCTGCCGTACCAACGACCGCCCAATGCTTCGATGAGCTGCTCGGCGAGCGTCACGCGCGATCGCCCCGCTTCCGATCGGCGCCGGCAAGCAGCTTCCGGGCCGATCGCAATCGCCCGGATGCCGCGTCTCGCAGCGGACCGATCTCAAGGCTCGGATACACGCGCAGCGTCTCCGCTAAATGTCTGAGGTCCGCAACCGCGTTCCCCGGGACGATGACCGTGACGGCGACAAATCCTTCCGCTCGCTGACGCGCCAGATATTTCGCCTGGCGCCGCGCCGGAGACTGGCGCCGAGACGGTGCGTCACAAGTGACGGCACCACCTCCGGGCATTTCAGAACCAGCGCTCATCTCGGAAAGGCTCTGTCGAGATGAAAATGTCATCCGCCAGCTTTAATGGCGTCGCGCGTGGCTTCCGGAACGAGCTTCTCGACGCTCTCGCTGATGATCTCGACCAGAAAGGCTGGCACGGACTTTTCGGCCATAGCCGCGCCGATCTTGACTTGCCGGTGGAGGGCCGCCGACAAAGGGATAGTCAGCCGCTTTGGCTTCATGTCCTCATTCTCCTGTAAAAACTGCGCACAATGTATAATTTTTCCGCTCTTGTGTAAACCGGCAAAATTGAGCAGAATGCGCAGAACGAGCTTTTTGGGAGAAGGGGATGGCGGCGCCAAGGATGGGTCCCAAGAGATACACGGCGAAAACCGCGTGCTTTGCCGCTCGGGTGCCGCACGTCGTCCTGAATGGATGGGCTAGGAGCGGAGAGCTACGGAAGCTGAGCTTAGTCTCGAAGAGCGGCGCTTGGCGCCGGTACTCAGAGGAAGATATCGCCATCGTCGCAATGATCGGCCGTCTCAAGGAAATCGGATTCGATCTGCGTGATGCGGTGGGCTGGGCAACCTTTGCCGCAGGCGAAAGGCGGAAGTACGGGGACATCGGCGAGATGACTGTGCTTTGGTACGCGCATGAGGGACAACACGTTCGCCTCAGCATCTCGCAGCACATCCCGCTGCCGCCGGGAAAGCCGGAGATCTCGCTGACCGTCAATGTCGACGGCATCTACGAGAGCGTGAAAGCGCGACTGATCGCCGATGGCAATCGCGAGTAGCTTCCAGATGGCGCGGTCGGCCTCACAATTCAAACAGGGAGACGTGACGCGGGCGCTGCGCGCGGCCCGTGCAGCCGGAATAGCGATTGAGCGCGTCGAGATCGATCCGGTCACTGGCAAGATCGTCATGGTGACGAGGGATAGCGCCGGCGCAGAGCAGGCAAATGATTTAGACCGATGGATGGCGAACCATGCGCGTCCGACTTAAGGGGATCAACCGCGTCAGCAAGCGGCTCGCCGATGGGCGCATGGCCGCGTACTATTACGCATGGAAGGGCGGCCCGGCGCTGCGCGGCGATCCCGGCAGCCCTGAATTCATCGCGTCCTATAACGAGGCTGTCGCACGCAAGGTCGCGCCAGTCGCGGGCACGCTGCTCTCGGTTCTAAACGGATTTCAGACGAGTGAGGATTTCCGGGGACTCGCCGAACGAACCCGCTCCGACTACGTGGGCAAGATCAAAGTGATCGAGCGCAAGTTCGGCGACTTCCCGCTTTCGGGTCTCGCCGATCGGCGCACCCGTGGCATTTTTCTCGCTTGGCGCGACGGGCTCGCCGAGGCGTCACGTCGCCAGGCCGACTATGCGTGGGTCGTGCTCGCGCGCGTTCTGTCGTGGGCGCTCAATCGCGGCCTCGTTGCGGCAAATCCGTGCGAGAAGGGCGGACGCGTCTATCGTGGGTCGCGTGCCGAGAAGGTCTGGACCGCGGACGACGAGGCGTCCTTTCTCAAGACGGCGCCGGCGCACCTGCACCTTCCGTTGTTGCTCGCGCTGTGGACGGGCCAGCGACAAGGCGATCTCCTCCGCCTGCCATGGAGCGCCTACAGCGGGACGCACATTCGCTTGCGCCAGTCGAAGACCGGGGCACGGGTAGTGATCCCGGTCGCCGCACCGCTCAAGGCCGCGCTGGACGCCGCGCCCAAGGTCAGCACGATCGTCCTCACGAGCACCGACAAGAAGCCGTGGACCGCTGACGGCTTCCGCTCGTCGTGGCGAAAGGCTGCGGCCGAAGCTGGCATCGTGGGCGTGACGTTCAACGATTTGCGCGGAACCGCCGTCACGCGGCTGGCGCTCGCGGAATGCACGGAAGCGGAAATCGCCACCATCACCGGCCACAGTTTACGCGACGTGCGCTCGATCCTTGATGCGCACTATCTCCATCGCGATCCCGCGCTTGCAGAGAGCGCGATCCGCGAGCTCGAACAGCGAACGAAATCTCCCAACTGAGCACCCAACTGTCCGCAGCTGTTCTTATGTACGCGTTCGGATTATCGAACGATTTGAAATGGCTGGGGGACTAGGATTCGAACCTAGACTGGCGGAGTCAGAGTTCGCTGTCCTACCGTTAGACGATCCCCCAACACGAGATCGGGCGCGCGCGATCCATAGCACAAGGGGCCCATCTTTGAAAGCCGCGCCCCATGGAGTAGCATCGTTCTCGCGCGCCCGGTGCGCCGCTTGCTTGGGATTTTCGCTTGGCGATGCCGGTTCCGCCCTCGGCTAATCCTTCCGACAACGAGCGACGCGATGTGTGCGCTGCGCTCGACCTCGGCACCAACAATTGCCGCCTCCTGATCGCGCGCCGCAGCGGCGCGGGCTTCCACGTGATCGACGCCTTCTCGCGCATCGTGCGGCTGGGCGAGGGGCTTGCCGCGAGCGAACGCTTGTCCGAGCCCGCGATGGTGCGCACGCTCGCGGCGCTCCGCGTCTGCGCCGGCAAGGTTGCGCGTTCGGGCGCGCGCCGCGGCCGCTATGTCGCGACCGAAGCCTGCCGCCGCGCCAAAAACTGTGCCGAGTTCCTGGAGCGGGTGCGGCGCGATACTGGCATCGCGATCGAGATCATCACGAGCGACGAGGAGGCGCGGCTCGTCGTCGCCGGCTGCGCGCCGCTCTTGGACCCGGCGGTGCCGGGCGCGTTGGTGTTCGATATCGGCGGCGGCTCGACCGAGCTCGTGTGGCTCGACCTCGACGACGAGGCGGGGCCTTCGATCCGCGATTACGTGTCGGTGCCGCACGGCGTCGTAACCTTGGCCGACCGTTATGGCGGCCGCATCGTGAGCGAGGCGACATATGCCGCGATGGTGGAGGAGGTCGAGGAGGCGCTCGCGCCGTTCGAAGAGAAACACAAGATCGCCGCGCGCATCGCAAGCGGCACGGTGCAGCTTCTCGGCAGCTCGGGAACGGTGACGACCTTGGCCGGCGTCCATCTCGACCTGCCGCGCTATGACCGCAACCGGGTCGACGGCTCCGAACTCGATTTCGCCGAGATCGAGCGCGCCTCGCGGCGGCTCGCCGGCATGTGCTGGGAAGAACGCGCGGCGCATCCTTGCGTCGGCGAGGAGCGCGCCGATCTGGTGCTGGCCGGCTGCGCCATCCTGGAGGCGATCTGCCGGCTCTGGCCGGTCGGGCGCCTCGTCGTCGCCGACCGCGGCATCCGCGAAGGGATTCTGCTCGGGTTTTTCCGCGGCGCCGCGTGATGGTGGAGCGCGTCAAGACGGCGAGGCTGCGCAAACCGTCCTCGACCAAATGGCTCGCACGCCAGCTCAACGACCCTTACGTGCAGCGCGCGCGGCGCGAAGGTTTCCGCTCACGCGCGGCCTATAAACTGATCGAGCTCGACGAACGCTTCCGGCTGCTGCGGCCGGGCGCGCGCGTCGTCGATCTCGGCGCCGCACCCGGCGGCTGGACCCAGGTCGCGGTCGCGCGCGTCAAGGCGCCGGCGAAGGGCCGCGTCGTGGCGCTCGACATCGAGCCGATGCAGCCGCTCGATGGCGCGCAAATCCTGACGCTCGATTTCTGGGCGCCCGAGGCGCAGGCGGCGATCTCCGAGGCGATTGGCGGAAAGGCCGATCTCGTGCTCAGCGACCTGGCGGCGCCCGCCACCGGCCATGCCGGCACGGATCATGTCCGCATCGTGGCGCTCGCCGAGGCGGCTCATGAATTGGCGCGCGCGGTGCTCGCGCCCCGCGGCGCTTTCGTCGCGAAGCTCTATCAGGGCGGCGCCGAGGCGCAATTTCTCGCTGCCTTGAAGCGCGACTTCGCGTCGGTGCGCCATGCCAAGCCGCCGGCGAGTCGCGCCGAATCGGCCGAGCTCTATGTCGTGGCCCAGGGATATCGCGGCGCAGATTAGGATTGCGCCGGGCGCGCTTCCCTAACTCGGCGCGCCGCCCTATATTGTGACGCCAACCGAGTTCGCGGGAGGCAGCATGGACATTCGTCAGGCGCTCACTTTCGACGACGTCCTGCTGGTGCCGGCCGCCTCTGCTGTCCTCCCGATCGAGACCGACACGAAGACGCAGTTGACGCGCGAGGTTTCGCTCGGCATCCCCATCATCTCCGCGGCGATGGACACGGTGACGGAAAGCGCACTCGCCATCGCCATGGCGCAGGCGGGCGGCATCGGCGTCATCCATCGCAACATGACGATCGAGGCGCAGGCGAACGAAGTCCGCAAGGTCAAGAAATTCGAGGCCGGCATGGTGGTGAACCCGCTCACCATCGCGCCGGGTGCGACGCTCGCCGATGCGCTGAAGCTGATGGCCGACAACCGCATCTCCGGCATCCCGGTGGTGGAGAAGGGCGGGCGACTCGTCGGCATCCTGACGAACCGCGACGTGCGCTTTGCAACCAATCCGAACGAGAAGGTGAGCGCGCTGATGACGAAGGAGAAGCTCGTCACCGTGCGCGAGAGCGTGTCGCGCGAGGATGCCAAGCGCCTCCTCCATCATCACCGCATCGAGAAGCTCATCGTCGTCGACGACGATTATCGCTGCGTCGGCCTCGTCACGGTGAAGGACATCGAGAAGTCGCAGCGCTTTCCCTTTGCCTGCAAGGACGAGCAGGGGCGGCTCCGCGCCGCAGCCGCGACCGGCACGGGCGACGATGGCGTGGCGCGCGCCGAAGCGCTCTTCGACGCCGGCCTCGACGTCCTGGTCGTCGACACCGCGCACGGCCATTCGCAGCGCGTCTTGGATGTGGTCAGGCGCATAAGGCGGATTTCGAACTCGACGCAGATCGTCGCCGGCAACGTCGCGACGAGCGAAGGTGCCGAGGCGCTGATGGATGCGGGCGCCGATGCGGTCAAGGTCGGCATCGGCCCCGGCTCGATCTGCACCACGCGCGTGATCGCCGGCGTCGGCGTGCCGCAGCTGACGGCGATCCTCGATGTCGTCGAAACCTGCCGTAAGAAAAGCGTGCCGGTGATCGCCGACGGCGGCATCAAATTCTCGGGCGATCTGGCGAAGGCGATCGCCGCCGGCGCCGATTGCGTCATGCTCGGCTCGCTCTTCGCCGGCACCGACGAAAGCCCGGGCGAGGTCTTCCTCTATCAGGGCCGCAGCTACAAATCCTATCGCGGCATGGGCTCGGTCGGCGCGATGGCGCGCGGCTCGGCCGACCGCTATTTCCAGGAAGAGGTGTCGAGCGCGTTGAAGCTCGTGCCCGAGGGCGTCGAGGGCCGCGTGCCGCACAAGGGGCCGGTCGGCAACGTCGTGCACCAGCTTGTCGGCGGCTTGCGCGCGGCGATGGGCTATACCGGCAACCGCACCATTTCCGAGATGCAGAAGAACTGCCGCTTCGTGCGCATCACCGCCTCGGGCCTGCGCGAAAGCCACGCGCACGATATCGACATCACCCAGGAACCGCCGAACTACCGGCAGGAGCTTTGACACCCGGAGCGCGCGCCGAAGCCGCGATCGGCTTGCTGGCCGCGATCGGGGACCAGAAAGCGCCGGCCGACGATCTCGTCGC
The DNA here is from genome assembly GCA_963729295.1 of uncultured Alphaproteobacteria bacterium. GTDB lineage: Bacteria > Pseudomonadota > Alphaproteobacteria > ATCC43930 > CGMCC-115725 > DATJLY01. The sequence goes on along the minus strand of CAVSNJ010000002.1, from coordinate 2,273 downwards.
CGATTATTTCCGGCGCCACCGTTTCGCGGGCGCGAAGGATCGCGCCGGGATTTCCGAGCTCATCTATGGCGTGCTGCGGTTCAGGTCCTCGCTCGACTGGTGGATCGCGCGCGGGGGGCAGGGCCTCGAACCTTCGGCCCGTACGCGTGTGCTGGCGGCATTGATGCTTCGCGAAGAGCTTGGCGCCGCGCAAGTGTCGCGCGATTGGGACGGCGACCGCTTTCGCCCCGCGCGCCTCGATGCGGCCGAGCGGCGTTTTGCCGAAGCGGTCGAGGGGCAAAAACTCGCCGACCGCGCCATGCCCGCGGCGGTGCGCGGCAATTATCCCCTCTGGCTCGAGCCCGCGCTCGCGGCGTCCCTTGGCCGGGACATGGCGCGCGAGATGGCGGCGCTGCTCGAACCGGCGGCGCTCGATCTCCGCGTCAATATCCTCAAGTCCGAGCGCGAGGCGGCGCGCGCCGCGCTCGCGCGCGAAGGGGTGGAGGCGGCGCGCACGAAACTCTCGCCGCTGGGCTTGCGCGTTTTCGAGCGCGTGCCGCTGGGCCAGCTCCCATCGTTCCGCGCCGGGCATGTCGAAGTGCAGGACGAAGGCTCGCAGCTTGCGGCGCTCCTCGCCGATGCGCGGCCCGGCATGCGCGTCGTCGATTTCTGCGCCGGCGCCGGCGGCAAGACCCTGGCGCTCGCGGCAAGCATGGGCAATCGCGGCCATCTCATCGCGTGCGACATCTCGCCTCGCCGGCTCGAGCGCGCGACCGAGCGCGTGCGCCGCGCCGGCGCCAGCATCGTGCAGCGCAAAGCCCTCGCTTCGGCGCGCGATCCCTGGGTGAAGCATCACGCCGCGGGGTTCGACCGCGTGCTGGTCGACGCGCCCTGCACCGGCACCGGCACATGGCGGCGCAATCCCGATGCGAAGTGGCGGTTGACGCCCGAGGACGTGACCGAGTTGGCGGCGCTCCAGGCCGACATCCTCGATAGCGCCCGCCGTCTCGTGAAGCCGGGCGGGCGGCTCATCTATGTGACCTGCTCGCTCCTGAAGGACGAGGACGAGTTGCAGGTGGAGCGGTTCCTCGCCGCGCACGCGGACTTCGCGCTTCTCCCCATCGCGCGCGTCTGGCGCGAGACGGTGGGCGGCCCGTGTCCCTCGCGCGCCGAGACGCTCCGCCTGTCGCCGGCGCGCCACGGCACTGATGGATTTTTTGTCGCGGTGCTGGAGCGTGCGGCCCTTGCAACGACCGAAACCCCCGCCGATGATGCGCCATGACCGACCGCGTGCTCATCCTCGATTTCGGCAGCCAGGTGACGCAGCTCATCGCCCGGCGCGTGCGTGAGAGCGGCGTCTATTGCGAAATCCATCCCTTCGCCATGTCCGATGCGCGCATCGCCGAATTCGCACCGAAGGCGGTGATCCTGTCGGGCGGCCCGGCCTCCGTGACCGAGACCGCGGCGCCGCGCGTGCCGCAGAAAGTGTTCGAGCTGGGCGTTCCGGTGCTTGGTATCTGTTACGGCGAGCAGGCGATGTGCGCGCAGCTCGGCGGGCGCGTCGAAGCGAGCGACCATCGCGAGTTCGGCCGCGCCTTCATCGAGGTGGTGGACGGGTGCGCGCTCTTCGAGGGCTTATGGCAGAAGGGCGCGCGCGAGCAGGTGTGGATGAGCCATGGCGACCGGGTCGAGGATCTTCCGCCGGGATTCCGCGTCGTCGCGGTGAGCGATGGCGCGCCGTTTGCCGCGATCGCCGACGACCGGCGGCGCTTTTATGGCGTGCAGTTCCATCCCGAGGTGGTGCACACGCCGCAGGGTGCCGCGCTCTTGAAGAATTTCACCGCACGGGTCGCGGGCTGCGCCGCCGATTGGAGCATGGCGCAATTCCGTGTCGCCGAAGTGGCACGCGTGCGGCGCCAGGTGGGGAACGCGCGCGTCATCTGCGGCCTTTCGGGCGGCGTCGACTTATCGGTCGTCGCCGTGCTGCTGCACGAGGCGCTGGGCGATGCGCTCACCTGCATCTTCGTCGATACCGGCCTCCTGCGGCTTGGCGAGGCGGACGAGGTCGTGCGCCTCTTCCGCGGCCATTACAACATCCCGCTCGTCCATCGCGACGCCTCGGACCTGTTCTTGCAGAAGCTCGACGGCGTGACCGATCCCGAGGAAAAGCGCAAAGCCATCGGCGCCGCCTTCATCGACGTGTTCGACGAAGAGGCCCGGAAAATCGGCGGCGCCGAGTTCCTGGCGCAAGGCACGCTCTATCCCGACGTGATCGAATCGGTGAGCTTCGCGGG
>CAVSNJ010000001.1:0-443783 GCA_963729295.1 uncultured Alphaproteobacteria bacterium | reverse complement strand
TAGTCTCAACTACATGGCCTATGCGAACCGGACGATCGTGCCAAACTCCGAGCTCAGCACGATCAAGCAGCTTTCCGATCCGCGCTGGAAAGGAAAGATCGCGATGGACGACCCACGACGCGTGGGTCCTGGGTCTGCCGACATGGGCGATTTGCTCATGGTGCTGGGCGAGCCGTGGCTGCGCCAATACCTGGCAAACGCCACGGTCGTCGACAATCCGCGCCAACTTGTCGAATTCGTGTTCCGCGGGCAGTACCCCGTTGCCGTGGACGCACGAACGGAATTGGTCGCATCCTTCAAGGCCGATGGACTGTCCAATGTCGAGCCGTTGCACGGCAACATCGACCAGGACGCGCGGTTGGAAAATTCGCAGGTGATCGGCCTGTTCGACAAGGCGCCCCATCCCAACGCGGCGAAAGTGTTCATCAACTGGTTTCTTTCGCATGACGCGCAGCAATACGCCGTCAAGGTGACCGCGCTGAACAGCCGACGCCTCGACACCGTTGGGCCGCCAGAATCCACGCCGGATCCCAACGTCAAATATCGCTCGGTCAATATCGAGCAGAACATGCACTTCATCGAAGACGCGATGAAGATTTCGCAGGATGCTCTCGGCGGATCCAAGTAAGGGGCGTGCGCGATTTGCGAGCCTCGACGGCGACCCGTCTTTACCGTTGTCGTTGAGCATGGACGACAGGGTATGATCCAGCCTTCGGCAGGGACACATCCTTCGTCCGAGGTAAAGCGATGCGCAGCGCGACCCGTGCCCTTCAGCATGCCGATCTCATACGCGGCGTCTCTTCGAGCGCGGTTCGGTATTTTCTCGGGGTCGCGCAAGCCGGATCATTTCGGCGCGCGGCCGATCTCCTTCATGTCTCCGGGTCCGCGATCCACCGGCAAATCATATTGCTCGAACAGGAGCTGGGCGAAGAGCTGTTCGAAAGAAGCCGCGGCCGCAATCAGCTCAAGGTTACGCCGGCGGGAGCGATCCTTCTCGCCCATGCGCGCGAGGCATCGGGAGCCTTCGAGCGCGCGCTCTCCGAAATCAAGGCGTTGAAGGGCTTGCGGATCGGCACCATCTCCCTTGGCGCGCCGGAAATGTTCATCTACGACTTTTTGCCCGATTGCTTGATGGCCTTCCACAAGACACATCCGGGTATCACGTTCAATATTCTGATCGATGGGGCAAAGGAACTCACCGAGCAACTGATCCGAGACGAAATCGACGTTGCCTTCATTTTCAATCCACCCGTTCGCTCGTCGATCCAGATCGGAGCGCAAATTCGGCGCCCGCTCTGCGCTGTCGTCAGCAAGGATCATCCGCTGGCAAAGCGATCCTCAATTCAGTTGCCGGACTGCGCACAGTATCCGCTCCTCATGCCGGCAAATGGCATGAGCTCTCGGTCGACCTTCGATGAACTCTTTGGCAAGGCGGCGATCGAACCGGACTGGATCATCACGACCACCTCGTACGAGATGCTGCGCAGCGCCGCGCGCGCTGGCTTGGGAGTCGCGATAATCACCGACTACCTCGTTCCGCGTAACCGAGCCGACGATGTCTCGGTCATTCCTCTACGCGACTGTCCGCCGTCGGTCTTTGCCTGCTGCACGCATGCAGGGCGGAAGCTTTCGGTGGCCGCATCGACCTTCCTGGAGCATTCGTGCAAGAGCTTCGCGGCATTCGACAGCCGCCGCGGTTCCAAGTAGCGCGCCAAGCCTTTCGTCGCGCCGCTATGGCTTAAGGTAATTGGCGAACCATTCGATGATTCGCCCCCAAGCCGCGTTGGCCGCCTCGGGGCGATAGCTTTCGCGCGTATCCGACATGAACGCGTGACCGGCGTTCTTGTAGGATACGATCTCGAATGTCTTGTGGTGATTTAGTAGCTCCTGTCGCAACTTTTCCACATCCTCGGGCGACGGATTCTTGTCGTCGCGGCCAAACACCGACAGCATCGGACAGCACAGATCCTTGATCAGGTTCAGAACCGGTATCGGGCTTCGTGGCGTCGTCTGCGTGAGGTTGCTCGAATAGCAGTTTGCGTAGCAGCTCAGTCCCTTGGTCGAGCACGCAAAAACGAGACCCGCGTGGCCGCCGGAGCAAAATCCGATGAGGCCGATCCGCGCGGCATCGACGTAATCCGCATCGCCAAGGAACCGGAACGCCCCCTGCAGGTCGCCGACCATCTGTTCGTCGGAACGGTTCGCCAAGAGCTCGCGCGCCCGCGCGAAGTCCTTGCCCTCTTCGACGACGCCGCCAAAGCCCTCTCGGCTATAGAGATTCGGGAATATCGCAACATAGCCGAGCGCCGCAAAGCGCCGCGCAACATCGCGCAGATGCTCTTCATAGCCGTGAATGCCGTGCACGATGATGATGCCGCCAAATCGTCCCTCGCTTGCTGGGCGAGCGACATACGCCGTGATCAGGGCGCCGCTGTGACCGGCATAGGTCACTTCGTGTGCGCGAATATCCCTCATCAGGTAAACCGAACCCGGCGGGGGATAATGTTCCTTCGGAAATCTCTCCGCCATTCCAGCCTCACGAGAGTTGGGTCGGTTCCGCGCGATGCCTTTCGACCCGTCGAGAAATCCTATCCGGCGGCGAACTCCCCCTTCAAGAACAGAAAACTGGATTGGCATCTCTAAAAAATGCGATTTCTATTGTCGGCCCCTGTCCGGCACGGTTCGATATTTCGGCGCTTAATCGGAACCCGATTGATTGACGCCGATCCGAAGGCCCAGCAAGCGCGCAATGAGAGCCACGCCGACGGTCATCAGCATGATGATGACGCCGATCACCGATGCGCTTTCGTAGCGTCCATCGACCATAAAATCGAGTTGTAGGATCGAAAGCGGCCGCGTCGTGTTGGTTGCGAGCAATACGACCGTGCTTATGTCGCGCGCCGCAGCGATAAACCCGAGCGCGCCCACCAGCAGGAGCGACGGGGCGAGCAGCGGAACCAACACAGTTCGAAACGCATACCACCACGAGGCGCCGCTCGCGCGCGCCGCTTCTTCAAGCTCGCTGCCGAGCTGTGCGAAATTGCTTTTGATGACCTGGACAGAGGTCGTCAGGCTGGTAATCAGCACCGCGACGAGGAGCGCAGCCAGCGTTCCGTAGAGCGTGCGGAGAACGGAATTCTCCAGAAAAAGCCAAAGCAATCCGAGCCCCAAGATCGTGCCCGGCAGGGTGACCGGAAACCAGGTCGCGAAATCTAAAACCGAGCGCCCCACGAATTTCGTTCGAACGATGATGTAAGCGACCCCTGTGCAGAGAGCAACGCTGCATACAGCGACGCCGAGCGAAAGCCGCACCGTGTTCCAGATCGCCTGCAGGAAGATCGGGTCACCGACAACGCGGGTCCAATTCGTGAAGGTCCAAACGTGAGGCAAGCTAAAGAAGCCGAACAGCTTCATGAATGTTCCCATGATCAGAAAGCCGACCGGAACGACCGTGATGAGCAGAGCCGTCGACAAGACGACTGCAAACGCGGGCCATCGCCACTGGCGCAGATGAACGAGGTGCGCCCTGAACTTTCCGCCGACGACTTCGTAGCTCCGTCTCGCGGCGATCCATCGTTGCAGCACCACGAACGGTATCAGCAAGAGAAGAACCATGGTGCTCAAGGCGGCGGCGTTCGGAAACAACGGCGGCTCTTGGCCGATGAGCTGATAGGTCAAGCTGCTAAAGACGAAAAAGCGGATCGGAACGCCAAGCACGAGCTCGATCTCGAAAGAGTGAAAGCAGTAGATCGTCGTCAGCAGCAGCACAACGCTGACGATCGGCGCCATCGCCGGAATAACGACGTGGACCATGGTGTAGACCGGGCCGGCGCCCGACGCATGCGATGCCTCCTCGAGCGATGCGTCCATGTTGCGGAAGGCGGGCGTGAGCAGCATGACCTTGAACGAAACCGCGCTGGTCACGAGGTGCACCCAGACGATGCCCCAGAAGGAATAGATATCGAACGGCCCGTTCCGGACGAATGGCAAGAGCTTGATAAGGCGATTGAGCAGGCCGTAGTCGGGCGCGAGAAGAATGATCCAGCCAAGCAATACCGGCAGCGTCGGCATGAAGAATGCGACCCAGAACATGAATTCCAGCGCCTTGCTGCCCGGGATATCGGTGCGCGCAAGCGCCCATGCGAGCGGGATCGCGATCGTGAGGGAGATGAGCTGCCGCGCGACCGTCAGGTCGATCGTGTTCCAGATCGACGTCAGCAGGTCCGGCGTCGTGAACGCCGTGCGCCAAGCATCAAGCCCATAGGTGTTCGGCTGGTCCGGGCGCGCCGATTGAAAGCTTCCGAGGACGACGAGAATGACCGGATAGAAGACCACGACCAGAGTGAAGACCAGAATCGCCCAGCAAAGCACGTCCTGGGACGTCAGGACACGGCGACGGCCGTACAGACCCGCTACCGCTGCCATATCCTGATGCCTCGCTCCGGTATCTTCAGCCTGACATCCTCACCTTCGCGAAAGATGGTCGAGCGCGGAGTATAGAAGAGAAAGCTCTCGCCATTTTCCAATGCGATTCGGCATTCACACCGGTCGCCCACGAAGAGTTGCGTCTCGACTGTGCCTCGTAACGAATGCCCGTCGGAGCTCGAGATGTCAGTCTTTTCGACTTCGACATCCTCCGGCCGGAACGCGATCAGTACGGGGCATTCCGGTTGCAGATCCATGCTGGGCGGGTGCGGCACCGCAACCTCGATCTGCGAAAAGCCGGCAAGGCGCACGAACACTTGGTCATCGCTTCCGCCGGGCACGATCTTGCCTTGAAGCAGAACGGTTCTACCAAGGAAGTCGCGGACGAACGGGCTGACCGGCCGCTCATAGAGTTCGCGCGGCGATGCGAGCTGTTCGATACGTCCGGCTTGGAACACGGCCGTGCGGTCCGACAAGCTGAGCGCTTCGGTCTGATCGTGCGTGACGAAGATCACGGTGACCCTGATCTTCTTCAACAGGACCTTGAGCTGAAATCGCATTTGCTCGCGCAATTTCGCGTCGAGATTGCTGAACGGCTCGTCGAGAAGCAGCATGTCGGGCTCGTGCACCAAGGCGCGGGCCAAGGCCACGCGCTGCTGCTGCCCGCCGCTGAGCTGCGGACCTTGACGGCTTTCCAGTCCCTTCAGATCGACCAGTTCCAGGACACGCAGCACCCTCTCGCGTATTTCCCGAGCGGGCGTGCCCCTAACCTTCAGCGGGTAGGCGACATTCTGGAACACCGTCATGTGCGGCCAAATCGCATATGACTGAAACACCATCCCGGCGTTGCGCTTGTGAGCTGGCACGAAAATCCGGTCGTGTACCGATACGACAATGCGGTCGCCGAACGAGATTTCGCCAGCGTCCGGCGCCTCCAAACCCATGATCAATCGCAGAGTGGTCGTCTTCCCGCAGCCGCTCGGACCGAGCAGCGTGAAGATCTCGCCTTCGTGAACTTCGAAACTCAGGTCATCAACTGCCTTCGTCCGTCCAAAGTATTTTGTGACGCGTGATAGTTTGATCATGGGTGGGACGAGGAGCGGGAGGGTTCCAAATCACCGAGTCGACAAGACTAAACGCGTCGATCCAGTGACGGCAAGGCCTAGTTGACGGGAGCCAATTTTTTCGGCAAGTCATCGCCCTGCGCAAGCAATAGATCCAGACTTGTGCTCGGCTGCTGTCGTCGATGGCATTGAGGGGTGACACCCGTGAATGGCGATTTTTTCGTTCCCCACGACCTCGACGTTCCGCTGCGCGGAGCGGCGACGGGACCGCTCGCTGGCCTGACCGCCGTCGTCAAGGAAATGTACGACATTGCCGGAACGCGCACGGGCGCAGGATGTCCGGAATGGCTTGCGGATCAGAAACCGGCAGTTCGGCATGCCGCAGCTGTCGAACGAATTCTCAACGCCGGCGCGACAATCGTCGGCAAAACGATTTGCGATGAATTCTTCTATAGCCTTGCCGGCGTCAATGCTCATTACGGCACGCCGGCAAATCTGCGCGCGTTTCAGCGACTTCCCGGAGGATCGTCGAGCGGGTCGGCGGCCGCTTGCAGCGCCAACGCCTGCGATTTCGCGCTAGGAAGCGATACCGGAGGATCGATCCGCATTCCCGCCTCCTTCAACGGACTCTATGGGCTTCGCCCGACCCATGGCCGAGTTGACCTGAGCGGTGCCGTAGCGATGGCGCCGTCATTCGATGTCGCCGGCTGGTTCGCCAATGCCCCCGGCATTTTTCGTAAGGTCGGGGCAACATTGTTGAACGATGCGAGCGTGCCGGCCCCTCTAACTCGGCTCATAATAGCGACCGATGCCTTCTCGGAAGCCGATCCGCAAGTCACCGCCCTTGCGCGCGCATACTTGAAGCGTGTCGCGCATTTCCTACCGGACGCGATCGATATCGTGATTGCCCATGGCAAGCTTGATGAATGGCGCGAGGCGTTTCGCATTGCGCATGCAGCAGAGGTATGGCGCTCATTCGGTGATTTCGTCACGCGGGCAAGACCGAAGCTTGGCCCAGGCGTCAAGGAACGCCTGGAATTCGCGGCAAGTGTCACCGCGGATCAGGCGGACGAGGCAGGCGTGATAGCCAAAGCTGCGCGCACATACCTACGAGACAATGTTAGACCAGGAACAATTTTGGCGATTCCGACATCACCTTCGATCGCCCCCCTGCTCGATCTCGATGCGCAGGCCATGGAAGCCTTTCGCGTCAGGGCCATGCGGCTAACGTGCATCGCGGGCTTGGCGGGGCTACCGCAAATGAATCTGCCTGTCGGCACCGTAGCGGGTTGCCCCGCTGGACTGTCTTTGATCGCATGGAGCGGCGGTGACGAGGCATTGCTCGATCTCACCGCTTCGCTCGCTCGCCACTGTGGTGTCGTCGTTCAGTGATGTTTGTGATTACTGAGCCGCCCAGCGCGATGGAGTATATCTCCCCGTGTTCGGCCTGCCAAACCGGGTGGCGCCCGCGCTCCGAGGGATCGCTCATATTCGCAGTAACGTCCAGGAAGACCACCGTGCCCAACTCACCGACGACAGAGCAGACAGCGGAAGAACATCTTATCTACCGTATGGGACGCGTTGTGGCGCACGCCAATGCGCACCTTGAGAAGAAGCTGCGTCCCTTGGGTCTGACGATTGACTCATTCCGGGTGCTGTTTGTGCTCAGTCGAATTCCGGCGCGAACAGTCAAGCAACTTGCATCCGATACGATTATTCACAAATCTACCCTCAGTCGTCAGTTAGCCCGCATGGAACGCGCCAATCTCGTACGCCGGATGTCGGAGCACGAAGACGGCCGGTATGTGACGATACGTCTTACCGAGTCCGGCAGGATCAAATTTCGGAAAGCAATTCGGGTGGCCACCTCTGAATACAATCGCCTCGCCGCCGGCCTATCCACGCGCGACGTGTCGAGTTTCAGCAGCGTTCTCGATTTCATTGCAAGGAATGTAATTCCATCAAAGCAGAGAGATGAGCGCCTGTTCGTGTCGCCGCGGTCAAGCACGGAAGCGAAACAGGGGGGTGCCGTGCCGATCCGGTGCGGATCGCCCGCGCCGAAACGCCGCGCCGCGCGGCTGACGCTCGCCGCGCGAAGTACGAGATCCCGGTAACGGCAATCAGTTGCAAATGCATCCGTCTTCTGATAGACGAAAGATTGTCCCGCGAATAACGGCCATCGGCGAAAGCTGGACTTGATTCCGGTTGGCCAGCGCCCGCCAGGACGAGGAGGCAAGATGAAAGCCCTGTTCGCGAACGCCCGCGTGATCGACCGCAAGGGTGACGTTTTTTGGGCTCCCTCCCTCCTCTTCCCCCCCTACTCACTTCACGTCATCTCGCGTTGGCCTTGCCGCCCGGCCTCATCATTGCCACTGCATCTCCTTACGCACCCCTCCCCCCATCCCCCCTCCTCGCTGCGCTCCCAATGCGCTCAAAGGGCTCGGAGGCGTCACGACGATCCGCGATTGCGGCTGCACCGGGCAACGCTCTCGCCGTTCGATCATAGGGTTTTGGAGCCCGGCATGATCATCACGCCGGAGCCGAAGGCCGAATCCGTCGAAGGATTGCTCAATCCGGAAGAGCACATCGTCATTACCGGATCCGGCGACGAGATCTTCTCCAAAGATCCGGATTGGCCATTGCACGTCGTTCAATGAAAGCTGCGAGGGGTTCCCTATGAAAGCTACGTATCGGGTCGTCTCGGTCGTGCTCGGCCTGGCGGTCGCGCTGCGAATAGCAGGGATGTCACCGCCGACGTCCGCTGTCGCCGCCGAAGAAGCAACATTGGACAAGATCCTTCAAACCAAGGAATTCAACATCGGCTTCGTAGTGCTGCCGCCGTCCGTCTTTAAAGATCCCAAAACCAACGAGCCGACCGGTTACTACGTCGACGCCGCTCGGTTTATCGCTCAACAGATGGGCGTTAAGCCGATCTTTCATGAAGAATCGTGGGCCACTTTCATTTCTGGGCTTCAGTCCGGCCGGTACGATCTTTCGATCGCGGCCACTGTGAACACGATCCCGCGCGCCCTTGCGGTCGCATTCACCGAGCCTCTCGCCTATGCGGGGACTTGCCTCATCGTGGCCAAGGCCAGCTCGTACAATACATTGGCAGATCTGACCAAACCCGGGATCAAAATCGGTGTCATTCAGGGTGCTTTCATGGTGCCGTGGGCGAAGCAGACCTTTGCGGGTGGTGAGATACTCGAGAGCGCGGCCTCGGCGTTCGTCGAACCGATGGACGTGATCACGGGCCGAGTGAACGCGAGCGTCACCGATGCTCAGACGTGCGTCAAGTTCGCCTCTGAGCACCCCGAGGTGCGCACCCTGTATGCCGATGATCCACTTAACATCACGGCTACAGGTTGGATGGTTCGCCGGGATGACCTCGTTCTCCTGAACTTCATCAACTCTGCCATCCGCTATATCCGGTCGACGGGCACACTGAGGCAGTTCGTTGAGAAATATGACACCCAACAGTTGCAGGAGAAGAAATCGTGGGAAATTTGGGGAAAACAGTAGCGTAGCTTCGAAGCATGTCCATCCGCTGATTGGAGAGCCGCATGCAAACCGGTACTGAGAAGCACGCGCCGCCAATGGTCGTCATAGAGCGGCTCTACAAGCGGTTTGGCGAGCTCGAGGTGCTCAAGGGGGTCGATCTCACCATCGACGCAGGTGAGGTGTTCACCATCATCGGCGCAAGCGGATCAGGCAAGAGTACCCTGTTGCGCTGCATAAATTTTCTCGAAGAGCCAACCAGCGGCTGGATCTACATTGACAGCATTCCGATCGGCTTCCAACCGCTGCCGGACGGTTCGCGCCGACGGGACACGCAGCGCAACATCAATCGCATGCGCCGCGACACCGGCATGGTCTTTCAGTCCTTCAACCTTTGGCCGCACAAGACTGTGCTCGAAAATGTCATCGAAGCGCCGCTCGTCGTCCTGCGCAAGAGCCGACGGGAAGCTGCTGCCCATGGCCTCGAGCTCTTGAAGCGTGTCGGCCTCCTGGAAAAGCGCGACGAGTATCCGCGCCGACTTTCAGGCGGGCAGAAGCAACGCGTTGCTATCGCGCGTGCGTTGGCAATGGACCCCAAGGTCATGTTGTTCGACGAGGCGACCTCGGCGCTCGACCCCGAATTGGTGGGCGAGGTTCTCGACGTGATGAAGTTACTGGCGGCCGATGGGATGACAATGGTCATCGTGACTTACGAAATGAATTTTGCGCGCGAAATTTCGAACCGGATCGCGTTTCTGGATGATGGCGGGATCATCGAGATCGGTTCCCCAGCGGATATTTTCACGCGTCCTGCGAACGCTCGAACGCGCGAATTCCTTCGACGCGTGCAGCACTGACCTCTGCCGGCAAGCATCTGGTGGGCCGCTATGTACCATTGGGATTTTGCCATTGTCTTCGACAACGCAAGCGTTTTGCTCCGCGGCTGCGTCGTCACGCTTGAATTGACCGGCGTATCCCTCTTCTTGGCAACATTGCTCGGCTTGGCATTTGGCCTGGGCAGTCTGTCCCGCTTACCCGTCATCCGTTGGCCTTGCATTGGCTTCGTAGAATTGTTCCGCGCCGCTCCAGCTCTGATCGTCCTCATCTGGATCTATTACGCGCTTCCGGTGCTTATCGGGCTCAATCTGAGTAGCTTCGTATCGGCCGTCCTTGGACTCACGCTCGTCCAAGCCTCGTACGAAGCCGAAATATTCCGTGCTGGGATCGAAGCGATCGAGCGCGGCCAGATAGAGGCTGCACGTTCGCTCGGTATGTCGGGCGGTCAAACCATGCGGAGGATCGTTTTACCGCAAGCCGTGCACATCATGATCCCGCCTTTTGTCAGCACGACCGCGGGCTTGCTCAAGAATTCGTCGCTCGCTTCTGTGGTCGCTGTTTACGAATTGCTCAACCAGGGCACCAATCTCATTCAGCAGAGTTTCAGACCGCTCGAGGTGTATACCGGCGTGGCGGTTCTGTATCTGGCGATGATCCTCCCCATCACTCAGGTTTCGCGCATCTTGGAGCTTAGATTTAAGAGACTGACCCACTGAAAATAGAAAGGCAGAAAGCGAAGATGCCTGAACAATATGCCCGAGAGCGACGGATCGGCGTCATCTATCCCGCGAGCGGTCGGAATGAACAAGAGATGCGTGAGTTTGCCCCGCCGGGCTACTCGTTGCACTTTACCCGTGTTCACATTCCGCTACCTGAAAGGGGAGTTTAGACAACGCGACCGTGTCGTATCCCGATTTGCGCCGCGCCGGCAAAGAGGTCGCCGAAGTTGAACCGCACTGCGTCATATGGCCGTGTACGGCCGAGAATACCAAGCGCGGAGCGGCGGGCGAGCGAGAGCAACAGTCCGCGATCGCATCGTCGTGTCCCGAGCCTGTCGTTACAGCTGCCGAATCGGTAAATGCAGCCTTAGCGCATCTAGGTGCGAAGCGAATTGGAATTGGTGCGCCCTATCGCGACGAGGTTGTTGTCGCGCTTGCGGAGTATTTCGCGGAGACCGGCGTGCGTCCGCTGACCAGAGTTGCACTCGGCCTAACCGGGGACCGAGCGATCTGCGCCCTGTCACCGGAAGACACCTATGCACTGGCCAAAGCGGCCGATCATGTGGAGGCCGACGCCGTGTTCATCTCCTGCGGATCTATGCGCATACGTTCCGTGATCAATGAGGTCGAACGGGAACTCGGAAAGCCGGTCGTGACCACCACAATGGCGGTCATGTGGAATGCGTTGCGAACGCTTGGGTTCACAGCACCGCTCGATGGGATGGGTACGCTCTTTGAATCGCGTCGGTAACCGGACAACGGTGCCGCGGATCCGGATTGGGGCTGTTGCGCGTCGTTCAATGAGTAGGCAGAGAGGAGCATCGCTATGAAGACATTTTGTGCGTTGAGCGCCGTGGCTCTTTGCCTGGGGGTCGCCGCGTCCGGCAATCGGGCATGCGGTGAGGAGACTGTTCTGCGGGCGATCGCCTACGCGCCGCCGAACAAGGTCGAAGATGGCGCCAGGTGAGGGCACGATGTGTGGAAGGCGGCGGCAACGAAGGCTGAAGCTCTCAAGTTCACGCAGGTTTTCGTCTGCGAGTATGCGCCTCTTCGCAGTTCGAGAATTCGACAGTAGGCGTTTTTTTTACGCGCCGGGACCGGTCGAGATATTGGACGTTGGCGTGTTGACCGACAACGCGGATGGACACTACTTTGGATGGGAAGGGAAAAGTGGCTTGGCACGGCGGCTGATCGCATGACCTCCTTCGATTACGTGCAGCCCTACCCGTCACAGCGGTCGCCTGTACTGGCGCGGAATATCGTCGCCACATCGCAACCGCTCGCGGCGCAGGCGGGTATTCGCATGCTGCTTGCCGGCGGCAATGCCGTCGATGCGAGCCTCGCCACCGCAATCGCGCTCACGGTGTTGGAGCCGACCGCGAACGGGGTCGGCAGCGACGCCTTCGCAATCGTGTGGGACGGCATGGAATTGCACGGCCTGAACGCGTCGGGCCGTTCGCCCGCGGCCTGGACACCCTCCCGCTTTCAAGGCGCGAAGCAGATGCCGGCCCGGGGCTGGGACAGCGTCACCGTGCCGGGTGCCGTCTCCGCATGGGTCGCGCTGAGCCGGCGCTTCGGCAAACTGCCCTTCGCGGATTTATTCGGACCGGCGATCGCCTATGCGCGCGACGGCTTTCCCGTCAGCCCCGTCATCGCCGATCTCTGGGCGCGCATCGCGGGCAAATATCGCGCCCAGCCAGGCTTCGACGAGGCGTTTATGCCGGGCGGCCACGCGCCGCGCGCGAGCGAGGTCTTCTTCAACAAGCCACTCGCCGCGACACTCGAAGAAATCGCCGAAACCGGCGGCAAGTCGTTTTATGAAGGTCGACTTGCCGAGGCGATGACGCGTCACGCCGCATCATGCGGCGGCGCGCTGACCATGGACGACCTCGCCGCGCATCGCGTCGATTGGTGCGGCACCCTCGCGCAGGAGATTGCCGGCCTCGCCGTACACGAGATTCCGCCGAACAGCCAAGGCATAGCGACGCTCATCGCGCTCGGAATTCTCGCCCATCTCGGCGTCGAACGCTTTATGCCCGACACTGTCGATGCGCTTCATCTGGAGATCGAGGCGACGAAGCTCGGGCTCGCCGACGCCGATGCGTTCGTCGGCGAGCCCGCGGCGATGGAGGTGGATCCGCGCGCGCTCCTGCGTGACGATTATCTCGCCGGTCGCGCAGCGTTGATCGATCCAAAGAAGGCCGGCGATTTCGGCGCCGGTGCGCCGCGCCACGGCGGCACGGTCTATCTCACCGCAGTCGATGCATCGGGTATGATGGTGTCCTACATTCAATCCAATTACGAAGGCTTCGGCTCGGGCATCGTCGTGCCCGGCACCGGGATCAGCCTGCATAATCGCGGCATGGGATTCGTGGTGGCGAAACGGCACCCGAACGAAGTTGGCCCACGCAAACGCCCCTATCATACGATCATACCGGGCTTCGCCATGCGTGGCGCCGAGCCGGCGATGAGCTTTGGCATCATGGGTGGTCCGATGCAAGCGCAGGGTCATCTGCAACTCGTCGCGCGGACATTTCTCTTTCATCAGAACCCTCAGGCGGCATCCGATGCGCCGCGCTGGCGCGTCGTCGCGGGCAGGCAAATCTCGCTCGAGGCCGGCATGCCGGAAGCCGTGGTCGACGGACTCGCTTCACGCGGTCACCTCGTTCAGCGCGAGGCGCCCGAGGCGTCCTTTGCTTTCGGCGGCGCGCAGCTCATCTGCCGCCAGGACGGCGTCTATATCGCCGGGTCGGATCACCGTAAGGATGGCTGCGCCGTCGGCTATTGACGTCGCGAAGCGAGGATGCGCATGGAGCAGTCGAAGGTGATCTGGATCGACGGCGATCTTGTCGACTGGGCAGATGCCAAAGTTCATGTCGTCAGCAACACGCTCCATTACGGCTTCAACGTCTTCGAAGGCATCCGCGCCTATGAGACCGACCGCGGGTCGGCGATCTTCCGCCTCGAAGCGCATATCGACCGGCTGCTGAATTCGGCGCGCATCATTGGCCTATCCATCCCCTACGATCGCGACCGGCTCATGGAAGCGTGCTGCGCGACGGTGCGCGCCAATGGGATGGAATGTTGTTATATCCGGCCGATCGCCTATATCGGCGAAGGCGGGATGGGTCTCGATTACCGCGACTGCAAGGTCAGCGTTGCGGTCGCGGTATGGTTCTGGGGCGAGTATCTGGGCGTCGGAAAGCTTGCCGCCGGCATTCGCGTCCGCACCTCCGCCTACGCGCGCCACCATGTCGGGAGCGGCCTGACCAAGGCCAAGACCGGCGCCAACTACACGCTCTTTCAGATGACGCGGACCGAAGCGTTGCGCGACGGCTATGACGAGGCGCTGCTCTTGGACCAGAACGGCTATGTCGCGGAAGGCTCTGTCGAGAACGTCTTCATGGTGCGGCACGGCGCCTTGATCACGCCACCCCTCACCTATATTCTCGAAGGCATCACCCGCGATACGGTGATGCGGATCGCGCGTGACGCCGGTTACGAGGTGCGCGAAGAGTTTTTCACGCGAGATGCAGTCTATCTTGCCGACGAGTTCTTCTTTTGTGGCACCGGGGCGGAAGTTACGCCCGTCGTGGAGGTGGATGCGCGTCTGATCGGCGGCGGACGGCCAGGGCCGGTAACGCAAAGGATGCAGCGCCTTTATTTCGAGACGGTGACGGGCCGGCGGCCGGAATATCGGGATTGGCTGACTGTCGTGGCAGAACAGGCCGCGCTACGGGCGTCCCAGGGAGCAGTCGGATGAGCATGCCGAAGGAGGAATGCACGGCGCGCATGACGAAGGCGCGAGGGCTGATGCGAAATCTTGGGATCGACGGCATGCTCGTAACCGATCCGGTGAATTTCTACTATTTCACCGGCCAGAAAATCTCGGTCTCGATGAGCGGTCGCCCCGCCATCCTCGTGCTGCCGCTCGAAGGCACACCGGCGGTAATTGATTGGAGCGGACCGGGCATGTTCGCGCAACTCTATCACCGGCCTTATCCCAATTGGATCGAGGATCGCCGCATCTATCCCGAGGTGCCGTTCACGCGGGACGAGCGCGTCGATTGGGGAATCAAGGATGTCGTTCGCGAACGCGGCCTCGAACGCGGCCGCCTCGCGATCGAAATGAGCGAGCCGAAGCTCGGTCTGACCCTCCATGATTTTGAACGCTTGCGCCAGGACTTATCCGGCGCTCATTGGGTCGATTCCGGTGCCGTCACCTGGTCCTGTCGCATGGTTAAATCGGCGTGGGAGATCGACAAACTGAAGAAGGCATGCGAGATCGGCGGCAAGGCCTGGAGCCGCTGCCTCGACGAGATGCGATTCGGCATCACACAGGCGGAAATTCAGCGCAAGGCGATGACTTATTATTTCGAGTTCGGCGCCGATTTCGATTCCGGTCCGCCGACTGTGCTCGGGGCGACCGGCGCGGGCGGCGCTTTCCAGAAGGGCGACATCCTCTACCTCGATGGCGGCTGCCAAGTAAACGGCTATCGCATGGATTTCACCCGCCGTGCCGTCTTCGGCCCCCCGACCGATCGCCAGCGCGACGAGCATAACGGCATGTGGGAGATCATGCTGAAAGTGGCCGACCGCCTGCGGCCCGGCGCCTCCACCGCGGAGATCTTCGCCTATTCGCAGTCTCTTATGGCGCACACGAACTGGCGCAACTATTCCGATCACCCGTCGAAGCGGATCGGGCATGGAATTGGGCTCACCAACGAGCCGCCTTACATCAATGCGTTTGACGCGCATGTGATCGAAGCTGGCATGAGCATCACGCCCGAGCCCAAGATCGAGACCGTCGAGGGTCTGCTCAATCCCGAAGAGCATGTCATCGTGCGCGAGAACGGACCGGAGATCATCTCGCCTTTTCCGAGCTGGGAACTGTTCGTCGTCGATTGAGGCGCGGGCATGAGCTTCATCAGGCCAATCTTCGTGGTCGGGAGCGGCCGCCGTTGTCAAAGACCGCAAACCCGATTTACACTGCAACAAATCTAGTCTTGATCTCGCTCCGGAGAGAAAGTCATGCCGAACGCGCACTCCATCGACCGCCGCCGCTTGCTCGCGGCCGGAGCGGTGCTCGCGTTCGGGGCCGGGTCACTGCCCGGCCGAGCCGTCGCCCAGACGGAGGCGCCGAAGCCCGGTCAGCTCGTCGTGAACGCCTCGGGCGGCGCCATGGGTCAGGCAATGCAGAACTCGTACGTCAAGCTCTTCGAGCAACGGTTCGGCATTCCGGTAGTCCTGACTAGTCCGCCGGACCTGGGAAAACTCAAGGCCATGGTCGAGTCCAACAATGTCGAATGGAATGTGACCGAGATCAGCTCGAATGAGGCGCTCCGGGCGGCACGGCTGGGCCTCCTTGAGCCGATCGATGACAGCATCGTCGATCGTTCCAACTATCCGACGGCGGCGCGGCTCAAGTTCCTACTTACCACGTCTGTGTATTCGACGGTCCTCGGCTACCGCACAGATGTGTTCAAGAATGGGGACTACCCGAAGAGCTGGGCTGAGTTCTGGGATGTAAATCGTTTCCCCGGGGCGCGATCGATGTACGACTCTCCTGTCGACAATCTCGAATTCGCGTTGCTCGCGGACGGGGTGCCGATGGACAAGCTCTACCCGATCGACGTTGACCGGGCTTTCAAAAAGCTCGATCAGATCAAGCCGCACATCACGGCATGGTGGCAGACCGGCGCACAGCCTGCGCAGATGCTGGTCGACAAGGAAGTCGTTCTCACCACCGCCTTTAACGGCCGCGTCTACACGGTCTTGAAGCAGGGTGCTCCGGTCGGCATCTCCTGGGCCCAGGGCTGCATTAAGCAGGCGTATTTCGGCGTTCCAAAGGGGACCAAGGACTCGGCATGGAGCCAGAAGTTTCTCTCGGTGATGACCGATCCACAGGCGCAATCGGTGTTCGCCAACATGTTCATGTCGCCCGGGCTCAATCCGGAATCGCTCAAATACGCCGATCCTGCAGTTGTTCCCTATCTGCCGACGACGCCACAGAATCTCTCACAGCAGTTCTGGCAGGATGATGGCTGGTGGGATCAGAACGTGACTGAGGTCAAGCAGCGCTGGCAACGGTGGATGCTGAGCTAATCCCAAGAAGGCGGACGCGAGACGTGCCGGCGGCGGGTTCGGCGCGCTTCTCTGCGCTGGCGCTGCGGGGTTTGGTCAAACGCTATGGCACGGTCGCAGCGCTCGACGGCGTCGATCTCGAGGTCAAGGCGGCCGAGCTGCTGACCATCCTTGGTCCAAGCGGCTCGGGCAAGACAACACTGCTGAAGGCCGTCGCCGGGTTTGAGCCGCTCGATATGGGCGCGGTCGTACTCGAAGGCACCGACATCACTGATCTCGCACCCGCGTACCGCGACATTGGCATGGTCTTTCAGAACTATGCTTTGTTTCCGCACATGACGGTCGCGGGCAACTTGGCATTCCCACTCAAGATGCGTCGCGTCCCGCGCGACGCGATCGCACGACGCGTCCGATCCGCTCTCGAGCTTGTCGCGCTCGACGGATATGAGCGGCGCTATCCGTCGCAACTCTCCGGCGGACAACAGCAGCGGGTTGCGCTCGCGCGCGCCATCGTGTTCGAACCAAAGCTTTTGCTTCTCGACGAGCCATTCGGCGCGCTCGACCGCAAGCTGCGGGAAACGATGCAGCTGGAGCTGAAGCGACTTCAAAGCCGGCTTGGCCTCACGACGATCTTCATCACCCACGACCAGGAGGAAGCGCTCTTCATCTCGGATCGCATTGCCGTGATGCGTGACGGCCGCATCCGCCAGATCGGGACGCCGAAAGATCTGTATGAATCTCCGGGGGATGCGTTCATCGCCGATTTCGTCGGCGAGTCGAGCCAGTGGTGGGGTCGGATCGTGGCGCTCGAAACGGGCAAAGCGCGCGTGCTCATTGGATCGGACATGACAGTCGTGGCACGTGCCGACGATCGTTGCCTTATCGGCGACGAGGTGCTGCTTGTCCTTCGCCCCGAGATACCGCAGCCGGCGAACACGCACGTTACATTGGAAAACCGTCATCAGGGCACCGTGCGCGAAGTGCTCTATCTCGGTGGGTCCGTCAAATATAGCGTTGCGCTCGCGCCTGGTGTCGAGCTGCTGCTGCGATGGCCGGCACGAAGAGAGGGCGCCATCTCGGCCGTCGGCGACAGGATCGATGTCTGCTGGTCGGCGGCGGACATGTATCTCCTCAGGACGCAGCGCCCGGCCGGCCGGCCATGACCGCTGCAGACGCGCGCCACCACACAGCGAGAAAGCGGGACACTGCTTCCGCAGTGCGGCGCCTGTTGCCTGCCGCACCCGCCATCATCCTTCTCGGGTGCATTTTCGTTTATCCTGTTCTGCGTCTCCTCGTTCTTGGCGCGACTGGCGGCAGCTTCCACCCCTATCGCCAGGTACTCGGCGGCGATGGTCCTTATCTCATCGTGTTCTGGGCGACGCTGCGCATCTCGCTCGTGACGGCGACGCTGTGCGTGCTGCTCGGGTATCCCGTCGCATATTTCCTCGCAACCGCCCCCCGCCTTTGGAGGACCATCGGCTTCGTCTTCGTCCTGCTGCCATTCTGGACAAGTATGCTTGTCCGCACTTATGCCTGGATTGCGCTTCTCGGCCGCAATGGCGTCATCAATCGGGCGCTCGTCGATCTCGGTTTCATCGATCAGCCGCTGCCGTTGCTTTACAATTTTGGCGGTGTGCTGATCGGTATCGTTCACGTTCTGCTCCCTTACATGGTGTTTCCGATCTACGCGTCACTGGTGCGGATCGATCCGAATGTCGTCCTTGCCGCAGAAGGGCTCGGCGCCGGCCGCTTTGCCGTGTTCTGGCGCATCTACCTACCGCTGACCGCGAACGGCGTTTTCGCCGGGACGGCGCTCGTCTTCACGCTGTCGCTCGGCGCCTTCGTCACGCCGGCGGTGCTCGGCGGAGGCCGGATCATCATGGTCGCCAACCTGATACAGCAGGAAGTGAGTCAGTTCATCGACTGGCCGTTGGCGAGCGCGCTTGCCGGCATCCTGCTGACGGTTGCCCTGGCGATCTATGGCGTGTTCAGCCGTTCGGTACGGAGAGCGCGCGATGTCGCAGTGTGAGTGAGCGGGCGCCGGATGAAGCGGCACGCCAATTGGGGCCGGCGATTCTTAATCGCGTATGCGTCCGCCGTATTCTTCTTCTTGATGGCGCCGCTCGTTATCGTGTTCCCGCTTTCGGTAAGCTCGGCGACCTACCTCGAGTTCCCGCCGCCCGGTTTGTCGCTGCAATGGTTCCATCATTATTTCGCGTCGCCAAGCTGGATGGAGGCGACAGCCCTTAGTTTCGAGGTCGCCGTGGCGACCGCGTCGTTGTCGCTCGCGCTTGGCGTGCCGCTCGCCTTTCACCTCGCGCGCGGACGCGGACGGATCATGGCAGTGTTGCTCGATCAGCTCACAACTCTGCCGCTCGTGGTGCCCTCGATCATCACGGCCGTCGCGATCTACGGATTATTCGCACCCCTCAGATTGATCGGCACCTGGTACGGCCTCGTCATCGCCCACACTGTGCTGGGGCTCCCCTTCGTGGTCATCGTCGTCGCGGCCGCCCTGCGCAATTTCGACATGTCACTCGAGCAAGCCGCGCTTGGGCTCGGCGCCGGGCGCGGCCGGGCCATTCTCCACGTGACATTCCCACAAATCCGCGCGAGCCTTTTCACGGGCGCTTTCTTCGCGTTCATGGCGTCGTTCGACGATCTCGTGCTGGCGCTCTTCCTCAGCGGATCCAACATGACGCTCCCGAAGAAGACTTTCGAGAACGTCATGTTTTCCATCGATCCGACGATCGCGGCCGTGTCGGTGTTGCAGATCCTGTTCGTGACTTCCCTCAGCGTATTGGGGTATGTCGTGAGCCGCCGCCATATGCCGGTCCGGCGATCGTGACCTTGGGCGCGCACGGCCGCCGCCTCGCGCTGATCTTCGGCTGTTTGTTCGTGAGCGTCTTCACCTTCGCCAACATCTTCACGAAGGACGCCTACAGTTTGATGGCGGTGCGGTTCGTGGTGGGGGTGGGTTTGGGCGGCATCATTGCCAACATCATCGCGCTCGCCTCGGAGTTCGCGCCCAAGGGCTGGCGCGCTCGTGAGGAAAGCGGTGAGCTAAAACATCAGGTGGCGGGTCCCTTCGGCCCCAATGAGAAATCGACGGTGTTTGTGATGATGGTACAAAGGCTTGCCGAAACCGTCCCACTGGCGGGAGCTCCGCACGATCCATGCACGAATCCTAATGGTGACGCGCATTGACACTTCGCATTCTCTGCCTACCATCGATTCTACGTTTCTTACCGATCTCCTTTGCTAGGAGGCTCACATGATCTTCCACGCATCGATTCCAGCCGACGATCCCGAGCGCGTGGCGCGTGTGCTGGGCGAAATCCTGGGCGGCGGCCACAGCCCGTTCCATGTCGGACGTCACAGCTTCATGGCGCGGGGTGGCTCCGACGAGGAGTATGGCACCGGGATCGAGGTCTATCCCCGCGACGAAGTCATGATGCCGGGCGTCGGCGAGGATGAGATGGTCCAGCAGGGCCATCTCGATAATCCGCCGCGCTACGGCTGCTTCCACCTCGCGGTCGGGAGCAGGCTTTCAAAGGAAGAGATCATCACGATCGGCAAGCGCGAAGGCTGGCGGGCGCTTCATTGCAGCCGCGGCCGCTTCGATGTGGTCGAGTTCTGGCTCGAGAACAGTCTGATGATCGAGTTCATGACGCCCGAGATGCAAGCGCAGTACAAGGCGCTGGTATCGGGCAGGCGAAGCCAGACGGCGGCAACGGCCTCAGCCGCGTAGGCGGCGTCAGCTCGCCCTGTCCCTGCCGAAAATGCCATCCGTGCTCGCGCGACGTCGGAGATGGCGTTACCTTGATGAGGCATGATCGACGTTCTGAAGCTGGTCGCTTGGGTCTTTGTCTCGGTGTTCAAGTCGCGGGCGCGACTCGAAGCGGAGATCGTGGTCCTCCGCCATCAGTTGCTGATCTTGCGCCGGAAAGCGCCGGTCAGGCTGCGGCTCAGCGTCCTCGATTGTTTCATCTTCGTATGGCTTTATCGTGTGAGCCCGTGCGTCATTGATGCCGTTGCGGTCGTACGACCTGAGACCGTGGTGCGCTGGCACCGAGCAGGGGTCCGTCTTTATTGGCGTTGGAAGTCTCGCTCGAGCGGCCGGCCGCCAATCTCTCGCGAGCTAAGTCGGCTCATTCGTGAGATGAGCCTTGCCAATCCGCTGTGGGGCGCACCGCGAATTCATGGTGAGCTGCTGAAGCTCGGCATCGAGGTGGCACAGTCGACGGTGGCCAAGTACATGGCGCGAGGCCATCGTCCGCCCGGCCAGAGCTGGAAGACCTTCCTTCGCAACCACGCCGCGGGCATTGCCGCGATGGATCTGCTCGTCGTGCCGACGATCGGCTTCAGGCTGCTCTATGGGTTCGTGATCCTGCACCATCATCGCCGGCGCATCCTCACGGTGGCGGTGACGTCCCATCCGACAGCCGAGTGGATTGCGCGGCAAATCGCCGAAGCCTTCCCCTCGAAGGAGGCACCGCAATATCTGCTCCGAGACCGCGATGGCCTCTACGGGCATGTCGTCAGGCAGCGCCTCGCCGCCATGGGGATCCGCGATCGACCCATCACCGCGCGGTCGCCGTGGCAAAACCGCCATGTAGAACGCCTCATCGGCTCGATCCGCCGCGAGTGCCTCGACCACGTCATCGTGTTCGGCGAAGCCCACCTGCGCAGAATTCTCAAATCCTACGCGGACTATCACAACCGTGTGCGAACTCACCTCTCCTTGGACAAGGACGCGCCGATCCATCGCCCCGCTAATCGCACCGGCCGCATCGCGGCAGTACCAATGCTCGGCGGCCTCCATCACCAATATGTTCGGATTTGATTTTCGGTAGGCACAGCCGCTGCCGTTCCGCCTCGGCACGTTTCGCTTTCTCGGCTGCAGCCAACGTGGCGAAGCCTTCCATGATCTGATCGTTGCACTGCGACGCGACTTTAGCGGTTCGCCGATGTCATCGGCGAACCTTGCGTCATCACGCCTCGCTTGCTAGGCAGCGAAGCCTAACGGGCGCACCTGACGTGAGCGGCTGGAGTTGATGCGATGGATTTCTCGACCATGGTGCTGACGATGTATGTCGCGGTCGAGGACACGGCCGAGGCGGACGAGCGCGTCCTCAACGTCGCCGTCGAGGAATCGCTCTTCGCCGCAGAGCACGGCTTTAATCCGTGGTTCACCGAGCATCACTTCCGTGGTCCCTGGCACAGCAATCCGCTTCAGTTTGCGTCCTTCATTGCGCCGCAGATCCCGAAGGACCGCTATCTTGGCTTCGGCGTGCTCTCGCTTCCCTATTACAACCCGGTACGGCTCGTCGAGAGCATGAACCAGCTCGACCAGCTGACCAAAGGCCACACACTCTATGGCCTCGGCAGCGGCTTTGCTGGGATCGAGCCGCCGGGCATGGGCGTGGACGTCGAGTATCACCGCTCTGGCCGCGCCGCTGAGGAGACGCTCGAGGTGATGCGGCGGCTCTGGGACTATCGCACCGGCGATCCCGACTACGTGTTCGCGACGCCGACCCACCGCGGCACGGTGAAGAAGCGCGTGACCCCCGCGCCCTATCGCAAGCACCATCCCATCGCGATCCGCACCGCAAGCAGCAACGCAGCGGTCGCGAAAGCGGCGCAGATAGGCCTTCCCGCCTTCCTTGGCACCTTTTCAGCCGAATCGCCGCTTGTCGAGCAGATCCGCATCTATCGGGCGGCCTTGGTGCACGCGAACCATCCGAAGGAGGTGGTCGAGGACTGCCTGCGCTGGTGCACCGTCGATTGGCTCGCGGTGGTGGTGGCGGATACGAATTCCGAGGCCGTGGCGCGCGCGGAGGAGGCGCGGAACGAGCATCTCGCCATGCGCAGCGATTACATCGCGCGGTTCGGCAATGTCGTAGGTCCTGCGATTCAACGGGGCCACGGCGGCCGCCTCGCCGGGGGCTATGCCGCGGGCGGCGACATGGACGACCTCGTTGCCGGCGATCCGGACACGGTCGCGGCCAAGGTGCAGGAGCTCGCTCAAGTCGGGATCAACCATTTGCTCGTGCGCTTCCTCGGCGAATGGCCAGGCAAGACGCGCGGCATCTCGGAAGACTCGATGCGCCTCTTCGCGCGCGAGGTGCTGCCGCGCTTCAAGCATATCCCGCCCCTCACCGACCCGCTCGCGCTCGATCTGAGGGCGGCGAGCTAGTTGTCAGGCCACGATAAGATGCGTTGCCCACCGCGATGCATCCAAATGACGTGTGAATCGGAGCAAAAACCGTGCCCCCCTGCTACGCGAGAACGCTTCCCTGCTCCGACGAATAAATTCCCTGATCCGCAAAAATAATTCCCTAGTTTGATTGCGTAGGGAATTTGTCTTTAAGCGCCTGACTAGCCGAGGTTTTCTCGGGTGCGATCGGCGCCGATAGGACCTGGAATGGTGAAATTCCCTGTTTGTCAGGGAATTGGGGGCCGAGACGGGTTCGCACAAGACTGCGTCCACAGCCAGGCAGTCCTCGGTTTCATGCGTTCTCCGGCATAACTCGCGAAAAGCCGAGCGAATACCTTCCCGATCGAGGTCCTCTTTGAGGCACCGGAGGGAGCCCGGTTCGAGATAACGCTTGTATATAAGACGTACCGTCCTCGCCTCATCCGGCCGCACGATCAGCTTGTGGTTCTCGGCCTCGTCGCCAAGCGGCGTGACGCCGCCCATCCACATGCCCTTCTTCTTGGAGGCGGCGATCTTGTCGCACGCTATGCGGCCAGGTCGGCAGCGCGCCGACGAGCATCAAGATCAAGATCACGATGAGGACGGTTGAGATACTCACTGGAAGGGCCTTTTCTTGGCAAAGCGCGAAAGTGACGGATTGCCAGGACCCACACTCGGCCGATGGGGACGAGCGGCGACGGAGTCGGGAATTACTCACATAATCGGTGCACCGGGCTTTCCAGCCGCATCACGCATCTACGTATCTTCCGACCCTGTCGCGCGGCGCGATCTCAATCGAGAATAGCCAGATACATCCTCGTCGCCGTCACGTTCGTGCTCCACGCCGGCTGCATCATTGGCGACGACCAGGGATCAAGGCGGCGATCGCGACAGTGGCGATCAGCACTTCCGCCGGTAACTCACACGCCATCGAGGCCCGTATTCAGGGCAGGATATGAGGTCAAAGTGACCCTTCGGACGCCGTACAATACGTTAAGCCATGAATTCGACGGTTTTCTCTTCGCGCCGATCGGCGAGGAGCGAAACGGTATGTCCCTCAGCGTCATCTCGGCGCTCACGCGGCTGAACATCGACCCCTGGGGCGAGGCTGCCCAACTCGCCAAACTATCGAAGGAGAACGCCATCGATGCCTTGGCGCCGATCATCGCGCGAGTGCCGGCCGGCCAATGGACCGCGGTCGATATTCCGGCGATCGCGCGACGGTTGGTCGACGCCTTGCCGCGGCATGAGGTCATCGTGCCGTCCGTCGCACGCGTGCCGTTTAGCGGCGAAGCGCGATCCCGCATGATCTACCTGACGTTTCTGGTCATCCTGGCGGTCTTCTATTTCGGCTTTGTCGCTCGCCCGCAACCGCCGTCGGGAGCCGCCGCCACACCGTCCGCGCAATCGGATGGGCCGCATTAGCGCGTCGATCGGCTTCCGAACAAAGTAATTCGCGCCTGAGTATATTCCGTCTCTATGGCGCGGGACTTGCGGGCTTATATGGTTGCAATCTGCCTGCCTTCGCGAATGCCGCCAAGACTTGGCGGTGGAGAAGGCAAATCCCAAGGTCGGATCAAAGCTCGCGGTTCGGTCACGATGGTCACAGCTGCGAGCCTACGTCATCAGGAGACCTCACATGTCACGAACTATTCCCGCGTTGGCCGCAACCTCACTGCTTGCGCTTGCCGCGTTTGCCTTGCCGATGACCTCTGCCCGTGCGGCCGGGCCGTTCGACGGTACCTGGATCATCGACGTCCCGGCCGACACGATCAGCGGCGCCGACGACAACGCGGTATGTCCCGCGTTGCGCCTCAGGGTTCAGATCACCGACAGCCAGGTGACCGGCGACTTCAG
Source organism: uncultured Alphaproteobacteria bacterium (assembly GCA_963729295.1). Classification (GTDB taxonomy): domain Bacteria; phylum Pseudomonadota; class Alphaproteobacteria; order ATCC43930; family CGMCC-115725; genus DATJLY01. The sequence continues at coordinate 419,100 of CAVSNJ010000001.1, read as the reverse complement.
GCGGTCGTTCCCCGAGGACAGCAACGTCGTCGAGACCGGCGGCACGAACGGCGCCTCCCAGGTCAGCGGCAATGTTCAGCCCGACGGCGCCCTGACGGCCCAGTGGCAAAACTTCCACGCCGCAGGCCAGATGGCAGGCGATCGAGGCACGCTGACGATGCAAAGCGAATGCGGACCGCTGCAAGCGCTCGTCCGGCGCTTGGATGGCGGATCGATGGCAGTCATCACAACCGCCTCGGCGGTTGGGTCCGCGGATCAGGCGACGACAAGCCAGGCCGTGTCTTCCGCAACGCCAGAGGCCTACAACGTCTACTTCGCCTTCGACCGGTCGCAGGTGACCGCCAAAGAGCATGGTGTCGTCACCGCGGCCGTCAATGCGACGCATGACAGTCAGGCGAGCAGGATCGCCATAATCGGCAAGGCCGATCTCGCCGGCACCGATCCTTACAACATGGCGCTCTCGCAGCGCCGTGCCGATAGTGTGCGCGCCGCCATGATCGCCGACGGCCTTCCGGCCGACCGCATCGACGTGCAATGGGTCGGCGACCGCGAGCCGCCGGTCCCCACGGCCGCCGGTGTGCGCGATGCGAAAAACCGCGTAGTCCAGGTCTATATCAACTAACGATCGTACTCTTCACCAAGTGAAGGGCGGCGCCAGCGAACGGCGCCGCCTCTTTTTTGCGCGAAGCACCCTCTAGGTAGAGTCCGAGTCTGCAGTCGCGCTCCCACGCTCGCTAGGATTCCGTGAGAATGGATGAGGATGGGTCCGATGGGTGAGTTCGTGCCATTGCCTGCCACATTCTGGCTCGAAACGGCCTTGGTCGCGCTATCGGTACTGGCGGTTTGGCTGCTGTTTATCGCCATCAAGCGTACGCAGTACCGGCGCAATTATCGTGCCTGGTATGGCCCGACCGTACGGCGCGGCGCTGCATCCCTCGACGGCAAAAGCAGGGACGAACGGCGCTACCCCTAGCAGCCAACGCCCGCGATCGAGACCGCGGCGATTGCCAAGCGGACCAATGCCGGCAGCGACTTCGAGCCGGTTTTCCTCATGAGAGCCGCGCCCGGAGCCTTCTTCAGGATCACTCCGGATGATCCCAATGGGCAGGTTCGGAAACTATTTAGTGGCAGACAACGCCGGTCGGACTCCGAGCCGATCCGTCATTTCGGCGGCCTTTGCCAGCTCGAGGTATCGCGCCGCCAGTTCCAGGAACTGCGCGCGCAGTCTGGCGTCCGACGTTGCTTGCGCCATGTCCGAATACTTGAGGACCATGTCGCGCGGCTTTTGCGCAGAGGCCATCGCATCGGCTCCCGTCATCACCAGGGCAAGCTATCGGGGGTCGGCGCCACGGGAGAGGTTCGGATTCTACTCAGTGAGATGCCGCCAGCACGGGGCGCGCCGGCAAATCCCATTTGAGTAGTTTCCGAGTTTGGCAGCGCCGCCTCGAGGACACCTAGGCTGAATGGGCGGCAAGCGGGTCGCTGCGCTAACGGCGCGAGCGGCCCCATGCGCCACGGGAGGTGCGATCATGGATGATCCGACCGCCATTCGCTCCAACATCGAGCATTATCGCGCTTTGTTGAACCTCTACATGACGGACGAGACGCGCCAAACGGTACAGCACTTCCTCGCCAAGGCCGAAGCCGAGCTCGATGGTGCCAATGCGCCAGAGACGTTGCGCTCGTCGGAATGACACGACGAGACGCGGCGAGGAATTGCTGACGGATGACTTCGATGCAGCACGAAATCACCATCGCCCGCGGGGCATTTGTCCCGGAGAATCAAGGTTTGGCCGACCGGGTCGATGCCGGAATTGGCAAAGCGGAGGCTGATCTCGATGCTGCCAAGGCCGAGCTGACGCGCGCGGCTCTGGCCGAGGCGCAGGCCAAGGCAAAATACGACGAGCTCCACGGATTGACGTCATCGATCGGCAATCTCGCACCGCTGATCCGTGAGGAATTGAATTCGCGCGAGAGATCCTGGCGCGCGGCCGCGGCGACGAAGGAGAAGGTCGCTGACGCGTGCGAAATGGCGAAGAAGGAACTCGTCAGCGTCTGCCGGGCGCGGACACAGCTCCAACAAATCGGACTCTATCGCACCGCGATAGGGCAGACCGGCCAGCCGGCGCTGACCGATTAGGAACGCCGCATATCAACGTCGCGTTCGCACAGGAGACATCATCGTGGACAAGGATCGCATTGCCGGTTCGATCAAGGTCATCGCCGGCCGCACCAAGGAAGCACTCGGGAAACTCGTCGGCGACCGCAAGCTGCAAACCACCGGCGCGGCCGAACAGGCAGTCGGCAAAATCCAAAACGCCGTCGGCGGCGCGAAGGACACGATGCGCGAGAGCATCAAGAAATAAGACTTGCGCCGCCGGCGGGCCGCATCGGTGCAAGGCTCGTGCGTAGTTTCCGATCCTGCCGTCAGCGCCCGCCTGTCGGTTATGGTCGCAATCGCCGGGCCCCTTGAAGCGGGCGACCCCCACGTCTCCCATGCCCCTTATGGGACACAGCGCCGGCGACGATATTTGCGTCAAAGCGAGGATAACAAAATGACCGTCTCCAACCGTCTTACTTTCAGGAATCTCATGCTCGCCACGACGCTTCTCGCGAGCCCCATGATTTTGGCGTCGCCGATCCCGGCGGCCGCGCAAGCGGAGATCGGAATCTCGGTCCAGGTCGCGCCGCCGGCCTTGCCGACCTACGCCCAGCCGCCGCTGCCCTCGCTCGGATATATCTGGACGCCCGGCTATTGGCAGTGGGCGCAGCAGGGCGGCTACTACTGGGTGCCCGGCACCTGGATCCTTCCGCCGGCGGTCGGCATGTTGTGGACGCCGCCTTATTGGGGTTGGGCTGACAACGGCTATCTCTTCCATGCCGGTTATTGGGGACCGCACGTCGGCTACTACGGCGGCGTCAATTACGGCTACGGCTACGGCGGCACCGGATACGACGGTGGGCGCTGGCAAGGCAGCAACTTCCAGTACAACCGGACCGCCAACAATTTCGGCCGGGTCAAAGTCGCCAACGCCTACGCGCAGCCCGTGGCGGTCGCGAACCACACGAAGGTCAGCTACGCCGGCGGCGCGCATGGCCTGAAGACCAAACCGGTTGCCGCCGAGGGCGTGGCCGAGCACGAGCAGCATGTCCCGGCGACCGCGGAGCAGACAAAGCACATTGCCGCGGCCGCAGCGGAGCCAGCTCTCGCGGTAAGCCACAACAAGGGACGCCCGGCGATCGCCGCCACGTCGCACGCCGCCCAATTCAAGGGCCCGGGCGTCGTCCGCGCGCAGCCTGCCACTGCCCGTGTCAGCGCGGCAGCGCGCCCCGCCGCGGCGCACGCGCCAGCCCCCCGTCCGGCCCCGGTCGCGCACAGCGCGGCAGCAGCCCCCCGTCCGGCCCCGGTCGCGCACAGCGCGGCAGCAGCCCCCCGTCCGGCCCCGGCCGAGAAGCAGGCCGCGGCGACGGACAAAGACGACAAGGCGGCGCACTGACCTTCACGATGCCGTACCATCCACTAAGCCAGTCTCGAAGCGAGCGTGTCGCTTCGAGACGGCTCGGTCGAAAAGAGGCCTGGTGCGCACAAGACACTTGATTCTGATGGTACTCTTTTGTGTTGCCGGCTGCGCCACGCCGCACCTGTCGCAATCGGTTCCTGCTGCTCCTGCTGCGCCGCCCGAAAAGCCCGCCTTCAGCCAGACCGGCGTCGCGTCATGGTACGGAAGCGATCATCAAGGCAAGAAAACGGCGGATGGCGAGCGTTACGACATGCACGCCATGACCGCCGCCCATCGCGACCTGCCGTTCAACACGGTCGCGCGCGTGACGAGCGAGGATACCGGACACGTCGTAACGGTCCGCATCAACGACCGCGGGCCCAACGCGAAGGATCGAATCATTGACCTGTCGTCCGCGGCGGCATCGGCTCTCGGCATGCGTGACAACGGCGTGATGATGGTTCGTGTCGACGTCTTCGCCTCCGACCAGTCCCCGTAATTCCAAATCGGTTCGACCGGTCGCGATTTTGCCGGCAAGTGAGACCAATCACGAAGCCAATCCAGATATTGGGGGCGGAAGCGCTCGCCGTCGGAGCGGTTCTGTTAGGTTTCGCTTGTCACGCATCGAACGCGTCGCCGGCGAACGGCAAGTCCGAGCAGGCTTACAATACCCCCGCCGAAAAGGGCGAGCGTCGACGGTTCGGGAACGGCGGTCGAGGTTACCGGTATGAGTTCGCCGTCATCCACACGCGTGTATGTCGTCCCGCTCACGGTGTAACCCCCCTCTAAACCGTCGGTGCAGCCCGTTCCGTTGATGGAGACGCTGTTGGTGGGGGTCCCTCCCGTCATCGAAACCGCAGAATTCGCTATGGCTCTGCCGCACAGAATTTGTGCGCTGTCATCAAGAGTAATGGCTGTGCCCGCGATGATGTTTCCGTCAAATGTAGTGCCGGTGCCCAGCGTCGCAGCGCTGCCGACCAGCCAATACACTCCGTCGTCCGGACCGCCATCGATCACAGAAACCGTCGCGTCCGAGCCGGTCGTCAAGGATGTCGGAATCTCGAAAATGAAGACCGCATTGTCGTTGCCTTGCGCGTCAAGAGTAAGCGCGCCATCCACCTCAGCCGATGTCGTAAAAGTGTAGATGCCGGCATCGAGAGTGGTGGGCCCGGTCAACGTCGCAGGCTCGGCTACAGCGGCTGGGATCGAAACGGTCTCCAGGTAAGCAACCGCATCGTTGGCAGCAGTCAATGCCGAACCCGCATCCGCGTTATCAAGACCACTTCCCGCGGCAAAGGTTATCGGTCCCGTGACCGAGGTTGGCGAACCGACATTTCCGTTGATGTTTGCGCCGGCCCCGGAGGTGCTCACCCCGGACTCGCCCAGGACAGCGTAGGGGTCTGCTGATCCCAGTAATGGATCGGCGGCTGCATTGCCGGAAGCCTGTATAATGCCCATGAGAGCGAGCGCGACCGCCGTGCCTCTGACAAAAAGCGATTTAAGCTTCATGTCGGTTCTCCGCTCGCGAATGCTGCGTTCGCTTGCAACTCCAGCTTGAACGGTAACGCGGTCCGTCGCCCTTCTGGGAGGCTCGGAATCTACCTATCTCCGTGATTTCCCGATGACTGGACTTTGGGGTCATCTCACGCCGCCAATAACGCCGAGGAGCCAGAGCACGGCCAGAACGATCTGTTTTCGAGGGATTTCCCACCCTCCTGAATGTCTTGACCTGCGCCGGCCATCGTGTGGCATGCACTCAGTGTGGCCGCTGCGCCCGTGAGCATGAGCGCGAACAGAAGGAAATCCAGCTTTGCGTCAAGCCGTTCACCACCGAAATGTCGGAAATCAGACATTGACGTTGTGCTAATCGTCACTGAGGCATAAGCTGCGCACATAAATGGCCTATTCCAGATAAGCGGCCCTGCGCGCACTTTCGCCAAGAGTAGGCGGCGAAAATTGCTTGGTCAGCGAAAGGCCATGCAAAACCAACATGGTCGGATCGAAAAGCGCACAAGGCCGGCGCGGCGATCGTGAAATGGTTCGGGCGGGACCGAGAGGAGCAGCGAGATGGTTGCTAGCCGCAAGGCTGCGGACCTGCCTGCCAACCGATTGCTCGGTTTGCTGCCGTCCCAGGATTACGCGCGGCTGCGTCCGCATCTTCAGCGCATTCCGCTGGAATACAGGCAGTCGCTCTACCGTGCTCGCCAGCCGATCGGATTTGTCTATTTCATCGAGACTGGCGTCGGTTCTCTGGTGAACACGATGGCGAATGGCGAGGCGGCCGAGGTTGGAACGATCGGCAATGAGGGCGTGGTGGGTCTTCCGCTCCTGTTCGGCGACGACCGGGCGCCGACCAGCGTCTACGTCCAGGTTCCCGGTATCGGCCTGAGAATGAAGGCATCGACGTTCGAGAAAGAAATGGTGCGAAGCACTTCGATGCGAGCGGTGATGCTTCGCTATGCGCACGCGTTCTTCAACCAGGTCGCGCAGTCGGCGGCGTGCAGCAACTTTCATTCCTTAGAGCAGCGAGCTTGCCGTTGGATGCTGATGACGCGCGATCGCATGCACTCCAATGAGTTTCTGCTGACGCAGGAGTTTCTGGCCATGATGCTTGGCGTGCAGCGGACAGGTGTCACGGCTGCGGCGGGCGCCCTGCAACGGGCCAGCCTCATCCGCTACACACGCGGCAACGTGACGATCCTCGATCAGCCCGGTCTGCGGAGCCGCTCGTGCGAGTGCTACAACCTCTCCAAGAGGGAGTTCGATCGTTTGCTCGGCGCTTGAGCGCTCCGCCAGACCATTTCGTGGGACCTTTCATGAAGTCGGGTTTTGCCGATCCAATCACGGAATTTTCCACGCTGGTCGATATGCTTCGCCGGCGCGCGCAGCGGCAGCCTGAACAGCGGATCCACACCATTCTGCTCGATGGAGAGGCAGAAGGAGATCATCTGACTCTTGCGACGTTGGACGCCCAGGCCCGCAGTATCGCGGCATTGTTGCAAAGCTACCGCGCGCACGGCGAGCGCGCGCTCCTGCTTTATCCGGCAGGTCTCGAGTTCATCACCGCGTTTTTCGGCTGTTTGTACGCCAGCGTGATAGCCGTCCCTCTGCCCCCGCCCAACCTCGCGCAGCCACAGCGCACGCTTCCCAGGCTTCGCGCAATCTTCAACGACGCACAGCCTACTGTGGTGCTCACGACGTCAGATCTTCTCGCCAAGACCGAAGGTCTGTTCGCGCAAGCGCCCGAGCTGCGGAAGATGCGCTGGTTGGCCACCGACGAGGTTGCCGGCAGCCTGGCGCAGGATTGGCGAGATCCGGGCGCGACCAGCACCAGCTTGGCGCTGCTCCAATACACCTCAGGTTCCACCGCGGAGCCGAAGGGCGTCATGATCAGCCACGCGAACCTGCTGCACAATTCGGCCTATATCACCCGCCTCTATGCGTTCAACCCGACGGGCGGCACCGTCACCTGGCTACCGGCCTACCACGACATGGGGCTCACCAATGGAATCATCCAACCCGTGTACCATGGCCGTCCGTGTTACCTGATGCCGGCGGTCGCGTTTCTCATGCGGCCGGTACGATGGCTCCAAGCTATTTCGCGCTACAAAGCCACGATCAGCGGCGGTCCCAATTTCGCTTATGAAATGTGCGCTCGCAGCGTTACTCCCGAACAGCGTGAAACGCTCGATCTCAGCAGTTGGGACGTGGCGTACAACGGTGCAGAGCCCGTCCGCGCCGAGACCTTGAAAAGGTTCACGGCGACTTTTGCCTCGTGTGGATTCCGCTCGAGCGCTTTCCATCCAAGTTATGGACTCGCCGAAGCGACGCTGCTGGTTTCCGGCGGTTCTCTGAAGGACGATATGTTCCGCACGATAGAAGTGGCGCCGTTTGAACAGAACCGCGTCGTGGAAGCCCGCGCCGAACAGCGAAATGTGCGGACGCTTGTCAGCAGTGGTCACGCGCTCCCCGACACCAAGATCGTCATCGCAGATCCGAAAACATTGACCGCTTGCGCACCGGATCAAGTCGGCGAGATCTGGGTGAACGGCCCGAGCATCACAAAGGGGTATTGGAATCGGCCCGAGGACACGGAACGCGCTTGTCGAGCATACTTAAAGGATACCGGCGAGGGACCGTTTCTTCGCACCGGGGATTTGGGATTCGTCAAAGACGACGAATTGTTCGTCACCGGCCGCCTGAAGGATCTCATCATTATCAGCGGTCGCAAGCTTTATCCGCACGACATCGAATTGACGGTGGAACGGAGTCACCCGGCATTGCGGACGGATTGCTGCGCGGCTTTTTCGGTCGATCGCGACGGCGAAGAACAACTGATCGTCGCCGCCGAAGTCGAGCCCCGGTACCAACCCGCGGTTCGCGACCTGCCGGAGGGGGAAGAACGTGCTCCTCCGCGTGGCCGATTGCCGCTTGATGTCGGGATCGTGGTTCGGGCCATTCGCAAGGCGGTGGCTGAAGAGCACGATGTACGAGTCCATACGGCTCTCCTGCTTCGGGCTGGGCGCATTCCCAAGACCACCAGCGGCAAGGTGCAGCGCCATGCCTGCCAAGCCAGCTTCCTAAACGGGACGCTGGAAAAGTTCGGCGCGACGTGAGCGATGTCTGAGAATTTCCCCAGCGCGGAACTCATTCAGGCATGGCTGGTTGCCAAACTTTCCGAACGGCTGAAGATCGAGTCGCACGAGATCGATATTCGGGAACCTTTCGCCAGCTATGGACTGGGGTCAACGGAGGCGGTCAGCCTGGCCGGTGAACTCGCCGAGTGGCTCGGACGAAAACTTTCTCCGGCTCTCGCCTATGAGTATCCGACGATCGAGACTCTCGCGCGGCATTTGGCGGCAGCGCCGGATGTGTCGAGGTCAACGGCCGGCGCGGGCCCGGCCCGGGAGGCGAACAACGAACCGATTGCCATCATCGGCATCGGCTGCCGCTTTCCCGGCGCGAACGACCCGGCCGCATTCTGGCAGTTGCTGCGCGACGGCGTGGATGCCATCCGCGAAGTCCCCGCGGATCGCTTCGACCAGCATGCCTTCTACGATCCCGACCCGGCGATCCCGGGCAAAATGAACACGCGCTGGGGCGGCTTCCTCGATCAAGTGGATCAGTTCGATGCCAATTTCTTCGGCATCTCTCCGCGGGAAGCGTTGGGCATGGATCCGCAGCAACGTCTCTTGCTCGAGGTGACCTGGGAAGCGTTGCAGGACGCGGGACAGGTGCCCGAGCGTCTCGCGGGAACGCAGGCCGGCGTATTCATCGGCATCGCGACCAACGATTACGGCCGGCTGCAGTGGAATGATCTCGAGCGCATCGACGCCTACGCCGGCACTGGCAATGCGCTCAGCATCGCTGCCAACCGAATTTCGTTTCTGTTCGATTTCCGGGGCCCAAGTCTCGCCATAGACACGGCCTGTTCCTCCTCACTCGTCGCGGTCCACTTGGCCTGCGCCAGCCTGCGGAGTGGCGAGTGCACGATGGCTTTGGCCGGAGGCGTGAACCTCATTCTCTCGCCGGCGATCGCGATCAACTTCACCAAAGCCGGTGCCATGGCGCCGGACGGGCGTTGCAAGGCGTTCGATGCCCGGGCCAACGGCTACGTGCGCAGCGAGGGCGCCGGTGTCGCCGTGCTGAAGCCCCTCTCGCAAGCCTTGGCTGACGGCGATCCGATCTATGCCGTCATTCGCGGCAGCGCCGTGAACCAGGACGGACGGAGCAACGGACTCATGGCGCCCAACCCGCTGGCGCAAGAGGCGGTGCTGCGAGAGGCGTACCGACAAGCCGGCGTCGCGCCCGGCCAAGTGCACTATGTCGAGGCGCATGGCACGGGGACATTGTTGGGCGACCCGATCGAGGCGCAAGCGCTGGGCACCGTGCTGGCCATCGAACGTCCGGCGGGACGGCAGTGCGCTTTGGGGTCGGTCAAGACCAATTTGGGCCACCTCGAGGCCGCCGCCGGTATCGCAGGCTTGATCAAGGTCGCGCTGGCGCTCCGGCATCGCGAGATCCCGCCGAGCCTGCATTTCGAAAAACCCAACCCGCATATTCCATTCGACGAGCTTCCGTTCCACGTACAGACGGCGCTCGGTCCGTGGCCAACAGAGGCCCATCCCGCACTGGCGGGCGTGAGCTCGTTCGGCTTTGGCGGCACCAACGCTCATATCGTTCTGCAAGAAGCGCCCGATTCCATCTCACGACCGCCGGATGCGGAACGGAGAGTCGATGCACAGCTGCTTCCGCTGTCGGCCCGGAGTCCGGAAGCGCTTCGTTCTCTCGCTCGCGCCTACGTAGACTTCCTCGGCCCTCCGGACGTCGCGGCGTCGCTGCCGGATCTCTGTTACACGGCAAGCGTGCGGCTCGCTCACCACGATCATCGTCTGGCCGTGACCGGCAATTCGCCGACTCAGCTGACGGAGAGGCTCGAAGCTTTTCTGCGAAGCGAGACTCGTCCCGGCCTGTCGTCTGGCCACAAGCTTTCGGCGCGCCGGCGAAAGCTTGTTTTCGTGTTTCCGGGGCAAGGAAGCCAATGGTTTGGCATGGGACGCCGACTGCTGGAGCAGGAAGAAGTTTTCCGCGAGACCATCGAACGCTGCGATCGGGCGATGCGACCCTACGGAGATTGGTCATTGCTCGCGGAACTCACCGCCGCCGATGCCGCCCAATCGCGATTGAACGAGATCGAGGTCATCCAACCGGCCCTCTTTGCGATTGAAGTCGCTTTGGCAGCTCTGTGTCGCTCGTGGGGCATCGAGCCGCACGCGGTGGTCGGCCATAGTTTGGGCGAGGTCGCGGCCGCTCACGTCGCGGGGGCGCTGAGTTTCGAGGATGCTGTCCGGATCGTTTGTCGTCGCAGCCGATTGTTCAAGCGCACCGTCGGGCAAGGGGCGATGGCGGCGGTGGATCTTTCCATCGAGGACGCTCGACGCGTGTTGGTCGGCTGGGAAGACCGCGTGTCGATCGCCGTCAGCAACGGTCCTTCGTCAACAGTGTTGTCCGGCGATCCGACCGCGCTCGCCGCCATTCTGGATCAACTGCAGCGTCGCGGCATCTTCTGTCGCATGGTGAACGTCGATTTTGCCTCGCACAGCCCGCAGATGGAGCCGTTGCGCGCAGAATTGCTGTCGGCGTTGGAAGAGCTAGAGCCGCGCAAAGAAGCTGTGCCGATCTACTCGACGGTGACCGGGCAAATCATTCATGGGCCGGAATTCGACGCGCTCTATTGGGTAAAGAACATGCGAGAGCCAGTGCTCTTCGCCGCTGCGGTTCAACGCCTGGTGGAAGACGGGCACGACATTTTCCTGGAGATCAGCCCGAACCCCATTCTGCTCAGCGCCATTCAGCAAGGGCTTCATTATCTCGAGAAGGAAGGCGCCGTGCTCCCGTCCGTGCGGCGCGATGAAGATGAGCGCTCGGTCCTGCTCAGCTCGCTGGGCGCGCTTTACACTTTGGGACATCCGGTCGATTGGAACCTGATCTATCCGACCGCAGGCCGGTGCGTTCGACTGCCATCCTACCCGTGGCAACGGGAACGTTGCTGGCTCGAGCCTTCGGCCGAAGGCACCTTCTCTCATCGGGCGCACGTCTCGAGCGGCGGGCGGGCGAACCACCCACTTCTCGGGCAGCATTTCAATCCGGCACATCCGGCGGGAACCCACTTCTGGGAAACCACGCTGGACAAGAATTCCCTGCCTCATCTGGATCAGCACCGCATCCAAGGTGTCGTCGTGCTGCCCGCCTCGGCCTATCTGGAGATGGCTTTGGCCGCCGCGGCGGAGGTTTTTGGCGCGCGCTCCACCGCGCTGCAGGACATCGAATTTCGCAAGGCGCTTTTCCTGCCGGAGGGCGGAACCCGAACGATTCAGGTGGCCCTCGCTCGAGGCGCAGATGACGCGGCATCCTTTCACATCCACAGTTGCGAGGGAGGCGCTGTGCCCTCCGGCAAACCGTGGACGCTGCATGCGACCGGCAAGATCTGTCTGCAACAGGACGACGGCGTCATCGCCCCGGATACCGGGACCGAAACGCTCGCGGAGATGCGAGCGCGATGCGCGGGGAATATTTCGGGTCAGGATTATTACTCGAGACTTCGTGAAAGCGGCGTCCAATATGGTCCGTTCTTTCAGAGCATCGCCCAGCTGTGGCACGACGGCGGCGATGTGCTGGGTGAAGTGCAGGTGCCCGAGGGGCCTGGGACACACTTCAATGGCTTGCAAATTCACCCGGCACTTCTCGATGCCGGGCTGCAGGTTTTCGGCGCCGCAGTTGCCGCGGAAGCGACTGAAAAAGAGCGGCAAGGACTCTACCTGCCGACGCGCATCGACCGCTTCCGGGTTTTCGGTCGCCCAGGCCGTCATCTCTGGAGTCACGCCCGGGTGCAGCATCGCGAGACGGACGCCACGACCGGCGAAGCCCTGCTGTTCGATGAAGCCGGACGCGTGGCGGTGGAGATTCAGGGACTTCGCTTTGAATATCTGGGCGAAGACACACATCGCGCCGCGCTCGGTAATCTCGACGAGTGGCTTTATGAGCTCCAGTGGCAAGTGAAAGATCTTGTCGCAGGAAAGCCGTCCGCTGCGCCCGCCGTCCGCGCAAGCTGGCTGATCTTTGCCGACGGCGGCGGCATCGGAGATGCCCTGTCTGCGCTGCTCGAAGCGCGCGGCGAACGAATCGTTCTGATCGCTCCCGGGCAATCCTACGAGCAGACAGACGGCGCGCATTATCGCATTCGCCCCGATCGACCGGAGGACATAAGCCGGCTTTTCGCGGCAGCCCTGAGCTCCGACCAGCCGGTTTGTCGTGGCGTCATCCATCTCTGGGGTCTTGATGCCGCTCCGCCGGAGGAAACGACCGCGGACGCGCTGAACGCGGCCCAGACTCTGGGCTGCGGCAGCGTCCTGCTGCTGGTGCAGGAACTGGCGCGGATCGAATCGCCTGAGCTTCCCCGGCTATGGTTGATTACGCGCGGCGCTCAAGCGGCCGGAGATGAGCGCCGCCCGTTGGCCGTCGCGCAGTCGCCGCTTTGGGGATTGGGCCGCGTCATCGCGCAGGAACACCCAACGTTCTGGGGCGGACTGGTGGATTTGGAACCTGGGGCATCAGGGGTTGACACTGCTGCTCATCAGGTGTGGGAAGAAATCTCCAGCGCGGAGGAGGAGGATCAACTCGCGTTTCGTCACGGGCGGCGATACGTGGCCCGGTTGGTCCGCCAGCGCCGTTCGGTGGCGCAAGCCTCTCGCCTCCGCTGGCGCACAGATGGCAGCTATCTGATCAGCGGCGGCCTCGGCGACCTCGGCCTCCTGGTCGCGCGTTGGATGGTCGAGCAAGGGGCGCGCCGGCTGATCCTGCTGGGACGCACCAGGCTGCCGCCGCGGTCGAGCTGGAGTTCGGTAGAATCCGGAAGTCGCCTGGCCCGTCAGATCGACGCCATCCGGGAACTGGAATCGTTGGGCGCAAGCGTGCGTCTGGCGCCGGTCGATGTGGCGGATGAAGGAGAGTTGACGGGCTTTCTGGACGAGTATCGCGCGGAAGGTTGGCCGCCGATCCGGGGTGTCGTGCACGCGGCCGGAGTGCTGCAGGACGGCCTGCTGGTGCAACTCGACGCGGCGGCACTGACTACGGTCTTGCGGCCAAAGATGATGGGTGGCTGGCTGCTGCATCGCCTGCTGCAACACGATGCCTTGGACTTCTTCGTACTCTTCTCTTCGGCGGGTTCCGTTCTGGGTCAGCCCGGTCAAGGAAACTATGCCGCCGCCAATGCGTTCCTCGATACGCTGGCGCATCACCGGCAAGCCCAGGGCCAGCCGGCGCTGAGCATCAACTGGGGTGCCTGGGCCGGTCGGGGATTCGCGGTCTCGGATGGAGGCAAGCGTCTTGCCGCACGCCTCGCGCTCCTGGGAATCGGCAGCATCGCTCCCGAGCGAGCGGTGGAATTGCTGGGACGGCTGCTCGAGCAAAGCCCAGCCCAGATTGTCGCCGTGCCGGTCGACTGGAAGCGCTATCGAGAGTTCTATCCCGCGGGCAGCGCGTCGCCGCTGCTCTCGGAACTGGCGCGTGAGGCGGCCGAAGCAACTGGGCCGGCCGGCCGCACAAGCGAAACGCGAGATACCCTTCTTGCGGCCGACCCGGCGGAGCGACGGCAATTGCTGCAAGCCTACCTCTGCGGGCAAGTGGCTCGCGTTCTCGGCCTAAGTCCCGCAAAGCTGGACATCCACCAACCGCTGATCGAGTTCGGACTGGATTCCTTGATGACCGTCGAACTGAAAAACCGGATCGCGGTTGACCTGAAGGTCAACGTGCCGATCGCGAAATTCCTTCAGGGCTTCAGCGTCGACCAGGCGGTCACGCAGGTGCTCGATCAACTGGCCGCCGAAGCCGCTTACCTGGCGCCCGCTCTGACCCCGACAGGGGGACAGATGGGAGGCGGGCGAGATGCGGAGCGGCTATTGGCAAGCCTGGACGAGCTTTCGGACGAGCAAGTGGGCTCGTTGCTCACCGAGCTGTTGGATGCGGAGAACGACGGCTCCATGCCTCATTTGGGACCGGCATTACGCTGATGGTTGGAGCTGCCGCCTGTGGGACCTAGGCACGTAAGCCGTCGAGCAGGTCGCGCGGCGCGGCGTCCGGCGCTATTTCACCATGAGGTTGTTCTGTACCGCCGAGACCCCGCTCACCTGCCGGGCGATCTCGCCGGCACGCACGATCATCCCCGGCGTATCGACGAAGCCGCTCAGCTGGACTGTGCTCTTGATGGTCTCGACCTCAATCTGCATCGCCTTCAGCGCGGGATCCTGCGAGATCGCAGTCTCGACGTTGCTGGTGATTGTCGCGTCATCGACGTATGGCCCCGTGCTGCCGCCGGTCTTTGTCTCAGTGCAGCCGGCGACGGAAACGGTCAGTGCCAGCGCGATGGCGATGCTCCTGGCGGCGCTGTTCATGGGTATTCTCCGATGGGACCCTCAGCCTCGGCTGGCGCCAGCTTCAGCGCATCGTGTCCAGCCATTCCGGCACACGCCTTACAACGTATTCAACGTCTCTACAACTCGGGTCACCGTTATGGGATTGTTGGCAATGCTCGTCGTTGAAGCGGCTAAAGGCATTTGCGCCGCCTTTGCACCATTCATGACGCGCACGGCGTCGACCGCATTGATCCGCGCTCGGCGATGGAAAAGAGCGAGCTTCGTGATCTGCCTGACGCTGGCATGGCTGAGCTCGGGACAAGCCTCTCTGGCCGCGGACGATCAAGGCGCGCGCGAAATCGTGGACCGGGCGGCCCGCCTGTTTGTCAGCCAGTCGAGCATCGCCACCATCAACATGCAGATCACGAAGCAAGACTCGCAACGGACAATCTCGATGCAGCTATGGTCGCTCGACGAGTCGAATGTCCTCGTCCGCATCCGCCAACCACCGGAGGATGCCGGCACCGCGATCTTGAAAGTTGCCAACAAAACCTGGATTTACCTGCCGAAATCGAACCGAACGGTCGCGATGCCGGCGTCGATGATGGTGACCCCGTGGATGGGCAGCGACTTCACCCTCAACGACCTGGTGAACCAGAGCCGCCTCAGCGACGACTACGCGATCGTCCCCTCTTACGAAGGACAGCGCGACGGGGTCGCGGTGTCCGAATACACCCTGACACCCAAGCCGGACGCTGCGGTGGTGTGGGGAAAAATCGTCTTGGAAATTCGCGCCGCCGACTTGATGCCGATCTGGCAGCGCTACTACGACGAGGACGGGAAGCTGGTGCGCGAATTGTCCTTTTCCGACTACAAGACGGTCAGCACCAGTAGCCGCTTCGGACGACTCATTCCGACGCGCCTGGTCATGCGGCCTCTGGACAAGACGGGGCAACAGACGATCGTCACGTATGAAGACATCGTCTTCGACAAGCCGATCAGCGACGAGACGTTTTCCCTGAGGAATCTGAAGCAGTGAGCGGATGGCTGCCGCGGCTCGCGTGGCGCAATCTTTGGTTCAATCCCCGCCGCACTCTGATCGCCATGGCGGCGATCGGCTTGGGATACGCCATGCTGCTCTTCGTCGCGTGTTTGATGGCCGGGCTGCGCGCGCAGATGATCGAGAGCGGCACCGGTCTCCTTCTCTCGGATATCGAGGTGCACGCTCCGGGTTACTACCCGGACCGCCCCGTTCAACTGACCTTGGGAGGGCGAAACGGGACGGATGTCGGCGCGCTGATGGCCGCCATTGCCGCCGACCCTCGGGTTCGGGCTGCAAGTCCCCGTGTGTACGGTTACGGCTTGGTCAGCGCGACCCATCAATCGGCTGGGGTGCAACTGCTCGGTGTCGTCCCGAGCCTGGAGCAGAAGATAACCGTGCTGCAGACCCAGATGGTGAAAGGGACGTATTTGACCGGAGCGAACTCAAAAGATGTCGTGATGGGGGATAAACTCGCCACCATGATCGGCGTCGAGGTGGGGTCGCAGATCGTCTTGTTGACGACGGCAGCGGACGGGTCGATCGGGAATGATCTCTACACGATATCCGGATTGTTTCACACGGGGCTCGAGGCGATGGACCAAGGTCTGGTGCTCATGCCTCTCGCCTCTCTGCAGGATCTCTTGCGTTTGCCGCCGGCAAGGATCGATGAAGTTGGGATCAAGCTTCGCGACATCGCCGACGCGACGGCGACGGCCGCGGCACTCGAGGCGCACCTGAGCAAAATCATTCCGGTCCGGGTAAGGCCTTGGCAGGAGCTGGCGCCCGAGCTGGCCGATTACGTGCAATTCAATCGGCGCGTCACGTTTTTTCTCTTTTTCATCTTTTTCCTGTCGGCCGCCATGGGCATCGTCAACACCATGCTCATGGCGATCATCGAGCGCACGCGAGAGCTCGGCATGCTGATGGCCGTCGGTATGGGGCCGGTTCAGGTGATTGGCCTCATCGTGTCCGAGGCGGCAAGTTTGGCGGGCGCCAGTCTGGTTCTGGGAGCAGCGCTTGGGGCTCCGCTGTTGTGGTATCTGCAGAATCACGGTCTGAAAATGAGTGAACATGGGGACGCGGTTTCTCTGGCCGGAATTGTGGTGGGTCCTCTCTGGTACGGTCGGCAGGATTTCCCCGCCTACATTGAGGCCGCTCTGGGGCTTGCCGTCACGGCTCTGGCGGCGGCCTTCTATCCCGCGCTGCGGGCGGCTCGCTTTCAGCCGGCGGACGCGCTCCGAAAGGTTTAGCGATGATGGGCGCCCTCGTGCTGATGAGGATCGGGTGGCGCAATCTGTGGCGCAATCCCCGCGGAACCCTGCTGACGGCGCTGGCTTTGGGATTGGGTCTGACATTGCTGCTGATTTCTCTGGGCCTGCTCGATGGCAGCCACGATCAAATGGTCGATAACGGGGTGCGATACGGCACCGGGCATGTCGTCATCGAGCCGCAGGGGTACCAGGAGACCGGCTCTCAGGAATTGCTACTGTCGGCGCAGGTCGCATCCGCGGCCGAAGAGTTCTTGCAGAGCGAGGCCGTGAAACACTTGGTGCGCGGCGTAAGTCCGCGGCTCTTGGCCTCTGGATTGCTGAGTTCCGCAGCCAACGCCGACGGGGTGCGCATCATGGGGGTCATCCCCGACGACGAGCGTGCCGTATCGCTGATTCCACAGCGGATCGTCGAGGGAAACTATCTCGACCGCGGCCAACGGTCGGGCGTTGTCGTCGGCACGGAGCTGGCCGGCAAGCTCGCACTCAAGATCGGGGCCAAGGTCGTGCTCATGACTCAGGCAGTGCAAGCACCGGACACGGAGACGAGCGAGGCAGATGGCGGAGAAATGCAGAGCGACCTGCTGCGAGTGAGCGGTATCTTTCGCACCGGTATCCAAGCCATCGATGCCCACGTCATTCAGATGCCGTTGCCCGAGGCCCAAGCTTTGCTCGGAGTGTCCGACCGGGTCACTCAGATCGCGGTCCTCCTCGAGCACGAAGGCGACTCGCTGATGGTGGCGCAGGGCTTGCGGAAGCAATTGACAGGCGATCCGGTTGCAATTCTCCCCTGGCGGGAATCGATGCCGACGCTCGCTCAGCTGTTCGTGTTGGACGACGCGTTCAATTATGTCATGAACGGCGTGGTGCTCGCGATGGTCGGATTGGGGATCCTCAACACGATCCTCATGCGGGTCATCCAGCGCCGCTATGAATTTGGTCTGTGTTTGGCTCTGGGACTACGGCCCACGCAGCTTGCCGTCATGATCATTGGTGAATTGCTGGCGCTGACGGCGATCAGCCTCGCTCTGGGACTGGTGCTGGGGTTAAGCGTCGAGCATTATTTCGCGACGCATGGGCTGGATCTGCGCTGGTTCTTCAATAGCAGCCTTCCGACGGCCCTCGTTTTCGACCCGATCATCTATTCGCGCTTGAGCCTTACGCGAATCGCATCGTCCGTCGTCATTGTGTTTCTGACGGCGATCGTCATTTCCGTTTATCCGGCGCTCAAGGCCGCACGAACTCAATTGCCCGGCGCGTTGCGGGTATTTTAGCGCGATTGGAGAACGATTTGACCGAGTGGACGGTGGAACTGAAGGACGTGAGAAAGGTCTACCGCACGGGGCCAATCGAGGTTCCAGCATTGCGCGGGATCAGTCTGCGGATTGCGGCCGGAGAGTTTCTTGCCATCGCCGGGCCGTCCGGTTGCGGCAAAACCACGTTGCTGAACATCATCGGCGGCCTCGACCGGGCCGATGCCGGAGAGGTGTTGGTGGAAGGGAAGAACCTTCAACTCCTATCCTCGGGCGAGCTGGCTCGTTTGCGGCTGCGACGCCTCGGCTTCGTCTTCCAGGCCTACAACCTGCTGCCGGTCCTGACCGCCCGGGAGAACGCTGAATTCATCCTGCTGCTGCAAGGCGTGCCGGCCCAGCAGCGCAAGGAACAAGTGCGGAAGCTGTTCTCGGAAATCGGCCTTGATGGGGTTGAAGATCGCCGCCCTGGCGAGTTATCCGGCGGGCAGCAACAACGAGTGGCCGTGGCGCGCGCAATCGTCACCGAACCGGCGCTCATTCTGGCGGACGAGCCCACGGCGAATCTCAACTCGGTGACGGCGACCGCTCTCCTCGAAGTGATGGAACAACTCAATCGCATCCACGGCACGACTTTCGTTTACGCTACCCATGATCCTCAGGTCATGGAACGGGCGCGACGGCTGATTCGCTTGCGTGACGGGCAGATCGCAAGCGATGTGCCGCATGCCAGCCACGCGCTTGAGCCTTGACCAGACTCACCCTGAAGCATCGGATCCGCGAGATTTGGCAAAAGCTGTCGCGGCTTGATGCGCGGCCGGACCAAATCGCCGCCGGCTTTGCAATCGGCATCGCTGCAGGTTTCCTGCCATTCAATCCGTCACCAATAATCGTGGCGACCGCGGTAGCGTGGCTGCTGAAGAGGAACGTGATTGCCGCTCTCGCCGGGGCGACGATGGCAATTCTCTATATCCCGTTATTGCCTGTGATGTGGCTCGCCGAATATCGATTGGGGAAGTTGATTCTCCCCGTGCATCATCGGCTGACGCTGGATCAGGTACGACTGTGGGACGTGCTGCAAAAGGGTTGGGACGTCTACGCCGCCATGCTCGTCGGCTCGATCATCATCGCCACTCCTGTTGCGATGCTTACGTACTTGGTCGTCAAACGGCTCGCGGAGAAGTGGGCTCGGCAGAGAAATGAGTCGCGACACTCAGACTGACGACCGCCTCGGATCCGGCCATTGCCAAGAGGCAAGACGCCAGCCGTGTCCCTCCGCCGCAAGAGCGGCCACGTAGCCGGGGCCGGAGGCAAGCTCCGCAAGCGTCCAACGGGTGGCTTCGGATGGATCCCGTTGCGTGCCGAGGAGCGCCGCCGGTTCCCCGGGCGCAAGCGACACGTCAAACTGATCCAAGGGCAGCGAAAGTCCTTCGCCGCGCGCCTTGATGTAGGCCTCCTTGCGCGTCCAGCAGCAAAAGAACGCTTGGTGCTGCTGCTCGGACGGGAGCATCCGGAGGGCCGCAACCTCGCGCCGCGAGAAGAACCGCTCGGCAATCTCCACAACTGGCAGATCGAACCGGATGCGCTCGAGGTCGACGCCCACCGCCCGGTGCCGAGCGATCGCGTAAAGGGCCACTCCGTTGGAGTGGGACAGGTTGAAACAGATCGCATCCCCGTCGGCTTCTCCGGCAAGGGCCGGCTTGCCATGAGAGCCATAACGAAAGGACAGGCTTACGGGCGCTCGATTCATGTAGCGGCCGAGGATGGCCCGCAGCACGCCGCGAGCGACGACAAAGCGCACCCGATCTCTGTCAAAATGGAACCGCCCTGCCCGCGCCCGTTCGTCCGCGGCGAGGCTGTCGAAGAGGCTCTGAAGCTCCGATGGGGTCCGGTCCAATGTCGCCTGCCAGACATGAACCTCATCGCGACCGATCGCCAAGGCGTTTGCTGGCGAACTGCGAGAAGGGTCCGGCTTGGTGATGCGTGCGGCCTTCATCGAGTGGCTTCCGCAGCGATCGTTCGCGCAGCTCCGTTCGCCCTCGCCTCGGCGGCATGCGCGCGGTCGAGGCAAACGGTCAGTTTCCGTGCCAGATGCTCGACGTGAGGTTCGTACATCATATTCGCGTGATTGCCCGGAACGACATGGACCTCAACTCCGTCCCTGGCCCAATCGCTCCAGCCCATTGTCGGATCCGCAGACGGGCCGTCCGGCGTTTCGCTCGCCTTGAAGAAGATGATGCGACCGGGATAGAGACGCAGCCCATAGTTCTGCGTGGCGCGCAGGTCGCTCCTGAGCAGCGCAACGAATCGGAGCGCCTGGGAAACATCGATCTCCACCGGCACCAGGCCGGCGCTTTTCGCTTGTTCAAGCAGAACGGACAATTGTTCGTCCTTGGGAATCTCCGCGAGGGCTTCCATCCCGCCAAACGAAATTCCGAAGTACCGTTCGACCAACGCGACCGCTTCGGCGTCGCCCTCCGGAAACGTCTCATCGGACGTAGGGATGCGACCATCCAGCAAGACGAGCAACGCCACACGCTGACCTTGCGCGTGAAGCTGCTGCGCCATCTCGAATGCGACCACGCCCCCCATCGACCATCCGCCGAGAAAGTATGGTCCCGTCGGCTGCACGGTCTGCAGGGCTTGGATGTAGTGGGCAGCCATGTCCTCGATGCGCGTGTGCGGGTCTTGCCCGCCGTCCACCCCTTTGGCTTGCAGCCCATAGCAGGGCTGATCGGGACCCAGAAGCTGCGCCAAATGAACGTAAGGAAAAACGTGTCCGCCAGCCGGATGCACGAGGAAGAGCGGACGATTACCGCCGTCGGGCTGAATGGGCACCAACGAGGCCTCGGGGCCGCGAGGCGCTTGCCGACGGAGAACGATCGCAAGATGCTCGACCGTCGCGCCGTGAAAGACGGTCGTCAGCGGAAGTCTTCTCCCCAGCCGCTTCTCGATACGGGCGAAGAGACGCACCGCCAGCAGAGAGTGTCCTCCCAGCTCGAAGAAATTGTCTCTGGCGCCGACCGGTCGAACACCCAGAACCTCCTCCCAGATGTGCGCGAGTTCGAGTTCCAGCTCATCGCGGGGCGCGACAAAGGCTTTCTCAAACTCCGGCCTGGATCGATCCGGCGCCGGCAATGCCCGGCGGTCCATTTTTCCGTTGGGCATCACCGGCAACGCCTCGAGCAACACGAAAGCCGCCGGCACCATATGATCGGGCAGCTTATCCTCGAGAAAGCGGCGCAGTTCGTCGGTCGTGGCGTCCGCGACCACATAGGCGACCAACCGCTTCTCGCCTGGCGCGTCTTCGCGAGCCAGAACCACGGACTCCCGCACGGCCGGGTGTTGGCGGAGCACAGCTTCGATTTCTCCCAGTTCGATGCGAAGCCCGCGGAGTTTCACCTGGTCATCGGCACGGCCGAGGAACTCGATCATCCCATCGGGCCGAAAGCGGGCGAGATCGCCCGTCTTGTACATTCGGGCTGCCGGCTCGGCACTGAACGGGTCTGGAATAAATTTCTCTGCGGTCAATTCAGGCCGATTCAAATAGCCTCGGGCCAGCCCTTCTCCGCCGATATGCAGGTGACCGTGAACGCCGACCGGAACGGGGTTGCCGTGTCGGTCCAGTATATAGATCGCGCGGTTAACGAGGGGACGACCAATGGGTACCCGATGCTCTGTCGTCGTGTCGCCAGAACCGGCAGCAATTTCGTAGACCGTCGCCGTGATGGTCGTCTCGGTCGGGCCGTAGGCATTGAGCAGCCGGATCGAACTCGCCGGTGATTGGCGCCAGAGCTTGAGAACATCGGGCGACATCGCTTCGCCGCCGACAATGAAGAGCCTGGGCTGAATATTCGGGACGAACTCCGAGGCGCCCGCCCAGTCTCGAGCCAGCTCCTGCCAGTAGGCGGTTGGAATATTGAGGACCGTCAATCCGAATTCCGCGATCTTTCGCTGAAATTCCGCCGGGTGCCAGACGTTCGTGCCCATGAGCACGAGCCGGGCGCCGGCGTTCAGCGTCGGCAGGATTTCCTCCAACGACACATCGAAGCTCAGCGAAGCGAATTGCAGCACGACATCGCTTGCGTCGAGTTCGTAGTGCCTTTGAATAGTCCGGCTGTGACCTGCTATCGCGCCATGCGAAACGAGCACACCCTTGGGCCGCCCCGTCGATCCCGAGGTGTAGATGATATAAGCCAAGTCTTCGGGGCGTGCCCACCCGCTCGGGGTTCTCTGCGCTTTCACCAGCAAAGAGCTCTCCGTCTGAATCCAGACAGATGATTTTGGCGCCCTTCCCCGCCCAACCCGCCGCCAACCGTTCCCGGGTCAACAAAAGCGGCACCTGAGCATCTTTCAGCATGAAGGCGAGGCGTTCTCGAGGATAGGCCGGGTCCAGCGGCATGTAGGCGCCGCCGGCCTTGAGAATGCCCAGCAATCCGATGACCATCTCCAACGAGCGTTCCAGGCAGATGGCCACCGGCACGTCGCGTCCGACCCCGAGCGCACGCAAGCGATGCGCCAACCGATTGGCGCGGCGGTTCAGCTCCGCATAGGTCAACCGCTCCGCTTCGAACACGACGGCGACGGCGTCCGGCGTTCGCTCTACCTGCGCCTCGAAGAGCCGATGAACGCATACGTCGCGCGGATGATCGGTCTTGGTCCCATTCCACTCCACCAGCAGCTGTTGCCGCTCAGTTGCGGTCAAGAGCGGTAAGTCCGAGAGGCGCCGCTCGGGATCGGCGACAATGGCTTCCAACAGCGTCTGAAAATTGCCCAGCATTCGGGCAATCGTGCCCGCCTCGAACAAATCGGTGTCGTAGACGAAGAGGGCCGTCAGCTCTTGCCCAGAGTCCACAACCTGCAGCGTCAAATCGAAGTGAGCCGTCTCGCTGTCGCCCTCGACAGGGCTCATTGTCAAGCCGGCCAGCTCGACCGCCCGCAGCGAAACATCGTGCAGCGCGAACATCACCTGAAAGAGCGGATTGCGGTTCAATTCGCGCTGCACGTGCAATTCTTCGACCAGCCGATCGAACGGCAGATCCTGATGGGCATAGGCTCCGAGACAGACCTCCCGCACCTGCTGCAGGAGCTCGCGGAAACTGGGATTGCCGGAAAGGTCCGTCCGCAGGACCAGTGCATTGACGAAGAATCCGATCAGCCCTTCCGTCTCCAGCCGGTTGCGGTTGGCGATCGGCGTGCCGACGATCAGGTCGTCCTGCCCTGTGTAGCGCCACAACAACACCTTGAACGCCGCCAGCAACGCCATGAACTGGGTCGTCCCTTCCTGGCGACCCAGCGCTTTCAGCCTTTCCTGCAAATGTCCGGACAACACCAACGATTGGTGCGCGCCACGGAATTTCTGCAGTACCGGCCTGGGGTGGTCCGTCGGCAGATCAATCAGCGTGGGGGCGCCGGCCAGTCGCTCCTTCCAATAGGCGATCTGGGTTTCGAGGACGTCACCCTGCAACCACTGCCGCTGCCAGTGGGCGAAGTCAGCATATTGAATGGGCAACGACGGCAGCGGCGAGGACCCGCCGGCGCAAAAGGCGACATAGAGCGTCGCCATCTCGCGAACCAGTATTCCCGCCGACCAACCGTCGGAGACGATATGATGCATCGTCAACAGCCCAACATGCTCCTCCTCGCCGAGCCGTAACACGGTGCCGCGCAAGAGCGGGCCTTGTGACAAATCGAACGGCCGTTGCGCGTCGGCGGTAACCAGCCGCCGGACCTCGGCCTCGCGCTCGCCCGCCGGAAGCTCCCGCAAGTCAACGACCGGCAGCTTGATCGTGAGGCTCGGGGCGATAACTTGCGCGGGCCATCCATCCGCCTCGCGAAAGATGGTACGCAAGGATTCGTGGCGCTTGATGATCTCGTTGAGGCTCTGCTCAAGCGCCGCCAAGTTGAGGGGCCCCTTGAGACGGACGGCGGCAGGAAGATTGTAGGCCGGGAGGCCCGGCGCCAACTGATCGAAGAACCACAATCGTTGCTGGGCAAATGAAAGGGTCAGGTCTCCCGTCCGCGGCATCGGCAGGATGGGCGGCGTCGAGAGATTCTGGCCGGACCGACGAGCGGCCTCGATGCTTTCGGCGAGACCGGCCACGGTCGGTACCTCGAACAGACGGCGCAGCGGAATTTCAACCTGGAAGGCTTCGCGCATGCGCGAGATGGCCTGGGTCGCCAACAAGGAATGACCGCCGAGGTCGAAGAAATTATCGTGGATACCGACCCGTTCGATGTCGAGGAGTTGAGCCCAGATCTCCGCCACGAGATCCTCTGTCGCAGTGCGGGGCGCGACGAATGCCTTGTCCAGTTCGGGTCGCGTCCGGTCCGGCGCCGGCAGCGCGCGTCGGTCCACCTTCCCGTTCGACAGCAGCGGCAGAGCATCGAGCGGCACGAAGGCCGCCGGCACCATATGATCGGGCAGGTTATCTTTGAGAAAGCGACGCAACTCGTCGGGACTGGCTGCAGCAACCGCATAGGCAACCAGCCGCTTCTCTCCCGGTGCGTCTTCCCTGGCCAGGACGACAGCGTCGCGCACGGCGGGGTGCCGGCGCAGCGTGCTCTCGATTTCCTCGAGCTCGATGCGGAACCCGCGGATCTTGACCTGATGGTCGCCGCGACCGAGGAACTCGATATTCCCGTCGGGCAAATATCGGGCCAAATCGCCTGTCTTGTAGAGCCGCGCTCCTGGCTCGGCGCTGAACGGATCCGGAATGAATTTCTCGCCCGTCAAATCGGGCCGGTTGAGATAGCCGCGGGCCAAGCCCACGCCGCCGATATGCATGTGGCCTGCAACGCCGAGCGGCACAGGACGAAGCGCGTCGTTCAATATATATATGCGCGCGTTCGGTATCGGCCGTCCGATCGGAATCGAGGAACGGCCCTCGGCGGTGTCGCATAACCAAAATGTCGAGTCGACGACCGTCTCGGTCGGGCCGTACACGTTATAGAGCGCGGCCTTCGAGCGGCGCTGGAATCGCGTGACGAGCTGGGCCGGCAAGGCTTCGCCGCCGCACATGACGGCGCGCAGCGCAAGCGAGCCGTCGAATGCGGGCTCCTCGACGAGGAACTGCAGAAGGGACGGGACGCAATGGAAAATGGAGATTTGCTCGCGGCGGATCGTTTCCGCTAAGTAACGGCTATCGCGATGCCCCTCGGGCTCGGCAATGACGAGCGTCCCGCCGGTCAGAAGAGTTGGATAAAATTCGCGTCCCGCAGCATCGAACGTGATCGGGGTCTTTAGCAGACAGCGGTCTTTGACTGACGGCGCGAGCGTTCGGATGATCCAGTCGATGGCATTGCACAGTCCGCGATGTTCGACCATCACGCCCTTGGGCTGTCCGGTCGAGCCGGAGGTGTAGAGTATGTAGGCAAGGTTCGCGGGTGTTGCCCCGGCCGCCGGGTTCTCTTCGCTCTGCGCAGCGATGGCTTCCCAGTCGGCGTCCAGACGCACCACGTGGAGCCCGTGCTCGGGCACGCCCCCCGCCACCTCGCCTCGCGTCAGCAGCACCGCAGCGTGAGCATCCTGCATCATGAAGGACCGGCGATCCTTGGGATGGGCAGGATCCAACGGCACATAGGCTCCGCCGGCTTTGAGAATGCCGAGAAGCCCGACCACCATCTCCGGACAGCGCGCCATGCATATGGCGACCGGCACCTCCGGCCTCACGCCCAGGGCTTGGAGGTGATGGGCCAGGCGATTGGCGCGGGCGTTGAGCTGAGCGTAGGTCAGGTGCCGACCGTCGAACGCGACGGCCACATTATTCGGCGTGCGCTGGACCTGTTCCTCGAACAATCGGTGGATGCACGTGTCTTTGGGGCAATCGGTCGTGGTGTCGTTGAACTCGACCAACAGCTTCTGGCGTTCGGCGCCGGTCAGAATGTCGAGATCGCCGATCGCCGTGGCCGGATCGCGGATGACACTTTCCAGCAAAGCCTGAAAGTGCCCCGCCATCCGGGCGATGGTGGCTGCATCGAACAGGTCGGGGCTAAAGCGGATGGAGGCGGAAAGCGATCCGGTCGTCTCGATGATCAGCATCACCAGATCCAGGGTCGCGGCCCGGCGTTCCAGCGGGATCGACTCCATCACCAACCCGCCGAGATTCATGCGGAGCCCGGTCTCGCCACCCACGAACGCCGGTTCGGCTTGTTCGACGAGCCGGTGCGGCTTGTCGAGGACGAACATGGCCTGGCACAGCGGCGACCGGCTGAGGTCCCGCGGCGCGCGAAGTCGTTGCACCAGACGAAGGGTGGGGTAGTCCTGATGGTCGAGCGCCGCCAACACCGTCTGACGCGCCCGACCCAGGAACTCTCGGAAAGTTGGATTCCCGGAAAGATTTGCGCGCAAGACCACAGGATTGGCGAAGAAGCCCACCAGCTCTTCAAACTCGGATCGGCTTCGTCCAGCCATGGGCGAGGCCACAAGGATGTCGTCTTGGCCGCTGTGGTAGTAAAGCGTCAGTTCGAACGCGGCCAGCAGAACCATGTAGAGCGTGGCCCCCTCGGCTTTTGCGAGCGCCCTAAGCCGCCGCGCCAGTTCTTCGTTCAAAGTGAAATCATGGTGCGCGCCACGAAACATCTGAACCGGCGGTCGCGGCCGGTCGGTCGGCAGATCGAGCACCGGTAACGCGCCCGCCAATTGCTTCTTCCAGTAGTCCCAGAGCCGCTCGCCGGCCGGACCAGCCAGCATTTCGGTCTGCCAACGAACGAAGTCCGTGTAATGCAGATCGAGCGGCGGGAGAGACAGCCGGCTGTCCGGCCTTTTCCGCCGCATAGAACACGCCGAGTTCATTCAGGATCACCGCGAGGGACCAGAAATCGACCGCGATATGATGAATGACGAGCAACAGGATGTGTTCCTGTGCCGATCGGCTGAACAGACTGACCCGCATGACCGGCCCGCGTTCGAGATCGAACGGGCGCTGAGTTTCCTCGACGAGCCGGGTCTGCAGCTCATCCGCGCTCCAGCTCGAGGCATCGATCTTTTCGAACCGCACCGGCAGATGTTCGTGGACCCGTTGAAACGGTTTGCCGGAATGCACCACGAATGTGGTGCGCAGGGAAGGATGGCGCTCTACCAGCGCCTGAAACGCGCGCCGGAAAGCCGCAACGTCTACATCGTCGTGGATGCGGCCGGCAAAACTGACATTGTAAATCGAGCTTTCCGGTGCGAGCTGGGACAGGAACCAGATGCCCTGCTGATTATCGGAGAGCGGATGAAGCGGTTGCGACGCGCTCGCCTTTCTCCGCAAGAGTTCGGCAAGCAGCGCGCGCTTTTCATTGGCGCAAGATCGGCAATTGGTCGGGCGGCCTGCCCTGTCCGAATTTGCTGAGCGTTCGTCTCAATTCGCGTCAAAGTTCGCCGAGCACGAGCACGGCGTTCAGCCCGCCGAATGCAAATGAATTCGATACTGCGCAGCGGACGCGTCGCTCCCGCGCGACGTTCGGAATTACGTCGAGATCACAAGCTGGATCCGGCTCTTCGAAATTCGCGGTCGGCGGCAAGACATGCCGGTGGATGGCAAGGGCCGTCGCGGCCACTTCCAAGGCACCAGCGGCGCCGAGCCCATGCCCGAGGACTGCCTTGCTGGACGATATCGCAAGGCGATCGGCGTGTGTTCCGAACACCGCGCGGATCGCCTGCGTTTCGGTCGCGTCGTTGAGCGTCGTGCCCGTGCCGTGGGCGTTGATATAGTCGACGGATTCCTCGGGGACTCGCGCGTCATCGAGGGCGGCGCGCAGCGCTCGGGCGCTGCCTTCCGCATTGGGCGCGATGATGTCGTCGGCGTCGGCGGACATGCCAAACCCACGCACCTCGGCATAGACCCGAGCGCCGCGGGCGTGTGCTCTATCCAGCGGTTCCAGCACCAGCATCGCAGCCCCTTCGCCTAGGACCAAGCCGGAGCGGTTACGAGAAAACGGCCGGCAGGTGTCGGCGCTAAGGACACGAAGCGCCTCCCAACCCTTGAGGGTGCCGACGGTGATGCACGCTTCGGCGCCGCCGACCAGAGCTGCGGCGGTCCGTCCGCTTCGGACCATGTCGAACGCCAGGCCGATCGCGTGCGTGCCGGAAGCACAGGCGCTCGCCACCGCAAAGGTCGGCCCGCGCAAGCCCAGATCCATGCTGACATGGCTGGCGCCGGCATTGACCATGAGGCGTGGAATCGTGAAGGGATGCAATCGCGCCGCGTTTTGGCCATAGAGCCGGTAGTAGCCGTCATCGAGGGTGTTCTGCCCGCCGACGCCGGATCCGACGATGGTCGCCGTAGCTTGCGCGAGCTCCTCGCAGAAAGTGAGACCGGCGTCGGCAACCGCATTTCGTGCGGCGATCACAGCGAACTGCGCGAACCGGTCGAGAAGATGGAGGGATCGACCGTCGAAATGCTTCTCAGGTTTGTGGTTCTTGACCTCGGCCGCAATGCGGGTGTTGAGCCGCTCCGTCGGGATCGTAGTGAGCGGGCCGATGCCCGAGCGCCCCTCGACCAAGGCATCCCAATACTCTTCGAGATCGCATCCGACCGGAGAGACGACACCTATTCCCGTAATCGCGACACGGTTCATGAGACGGCAGAACTGGCGAGGATAGAGCGCACGCCTTCCACAATCTCACCGACGGTGGTGAATTCAAGGCGAGAGTCCTTGTTGGTATTCTGCGGGACTTCGATCTTGAAGCGCTCTTCAATCTCGAAGATGATTTCGACCAGATCCAAAAATTCGATATCAATTTCCTCGAGTTTGCTCTCTGGTCGCAAGGCTTCGATGCCAAGCGAACAATGCTTGGAAATTATATGCCTGACTTCATCGAGTACGTCTGCCATGTAACCTTCTGCGGAAACCGACGATAAGCGATCTCGTTTCTTTTCCGATGAGGATCGTAATGCCCCAGAGCCTGGTCTGAACGTTACTATGTCGGATACCAGACAGAAAGGATTATGAATCGAGATCGGACATGCATAAAAAACGCCGGCCACACACGCGAACCGGTTCTGAACGGCTAAACTATACTTAGGCTGGGGCTCGGAACACCCTCGGAATCTACTCAAGCGCCCACGAAGAACTCACAAGCGCTTGAAATGGCCCACGGATTGGAAAACGAGCGGCAGTCACTCGCCGCCTTTGTCGGATCAAGGCGGCGCGGAGCGTTTCGCGGCCCTGAGCGGGGCCGCGTCAGACGCCGCCGCGGCATAATGCGCAGACGCGCCTCTATACGGGTCGTTTCCGAGTTGCGGTCGATTGTGTCCGAGAGCGTTCCGATCTTACCGTAGACCGGATGCAAGACCGCGTAGGTGTAGACCTCTGGTCCCGCAAGCGCCGGCGCCGCGCCCGCGATAACGCACAAACCCATCGCGGCGACACCTGGCCAAGATCGAGTTGTGGAATGTCCTCTTCGAGCGCGCTGGTAGCGCCGCGCCTGGAAATCGTCATCGTTATGTCAGCACACGCTTTTCGCTCGCTTATGATTTGCTCGCGGTTTGTTTGCACGTCGGCGGATCGGTCATGCCGGCAGCCAAAAGACCGCCGCCGTTGATAACGCAGGCATATGTGGCGCCGGAGTTGGTGCGCGCGGTGTAATAGGTATTCGTCGGATCAGAGTACCTATCCGTGATGGCAAATTGGTCGGGGCGGACGCCAATGACTCCAGCGGTGTCCGAGATGATTCGATCGTCGGAAAGCATCTCCGCTTGGCATGCGGATAGAAGCAAGACCGAGGCTTGTAACACGGCGAACATGGTGGCCTTAAACATAATTTTCTCCTGACGTTTCTGAAATCAACCGCTCCCGCTCGCGGGAAATAATCGGATCACTAACCTGTCTTACGTCCGCCCCATCGCCAGGTCGGGCGTCCGCACGATTTCTGAGTAGATTCCGATCCTACCGGCGTCAGCCCAGCGACGGTTACTGTCGGGCCTACGGATTGGAGAGCCATGTCGAATGGTTTCTCCATTCGCGGCGACGGATCCCGCATCCGACGCCCAGAGCCGCTGGCCATCCCCCCGGCCAGCGGCTCATTTTTTTGACCAGGCCCGTCATGCATACCGATCGCTCAGGGGTGGGATTGCTGCGTGCTGCTGGTCGTTGTCGTCGATGTCGTGGGCGCCATCGACGAGGACGTCGTCGACTGGTCGGTCGTGGTGGTCTTTGTCATGTCCGGACCGCCGCAACCTGCTACCAACATGGTGCCGGCAATGAGCGCGACGCCGATCAGGTACTTGAGGCCGTATTTCGTTTCAGTCATGGGAAACTCCGTGTCAGATGCTTCTCCGGAGAAAAGCGTGAAAGTGAACCGGCAGAATCGGGCCGCCCAAGCCGGGGATGCCGCGATGAAGATCCACCGCGGCATCCGGGGCGTCGTTAGTGATCGGTCGTCGTCGTCGTGCTGCTGTCGCTGCTCGAACCGCCGTCGGGTGTCGCTATCCGAACCGCTTTAGACGTGCTCTGCTGTGAGCCATCCGGCGAGCTGGTCGCCGAGTTCGACGTTGCCGTCGAGCCGCCCGCGCCGCTGTGATAGGACGAGCTCTTGTCGGTCACGTTGCCGTTGCTGTCGGTGCTCTTCTGATAAGCGTTCGAGTTGTAGCTTCCGACCGCCGGCGCCGTCGACGTCGTCGTCGATTGCGTTGAGGTCGATGTATCGGACGACATGCCTTGTGCGCATGCGACGCCCGTCATCATCGCGAACGCGGCTGCGCCCGCCAGCCATTGTCTGGTCATTTCATGTTCTCCTTGAGGGGATTCACGAGCGCCGATGTGCTCGTATTTCCGTATGATGGAGTCTGCGGTCTGGGGAAGAGAAGCGATAGGATCGGAATATACTTAGCAACGGAGTGAGATCTCCGGTCCAATCCCAAGCAAGTGCTCAGCAAGTACATCGCATCGATCGAGCTAGGTAGGTACCCGCCACTGCGTCTCTATGCGCCGCAGCGATGCGGCGTCGCTCGATCCATCGATTCCTTTGACACGATCAACGGAAATCGCTGCGTAGTTTCCGATCCTGCCCTGGCGGGATCACGGCCGGGTAAGGTCATCCATGCGCTATCAACAAAAGCACCTTTCGTGACCCGCTCGGCATTGGTCATTGTCTTCGTGGTGTCGGCGGCGACGCTGCTGTCATCCGCGGTCGTCGTACGCGAGTTCAATCTCGTCGCGCCTGTCGCCAGAGCGGATAATTTGCCGCCCAAGATTCCTGCTTTCGAGTTCGAGGGTGAGGCTCAGCGGTATTGTCAGAATGATTCCGTCATTTGGGCGACCCCCAGCCTCGGCATTTACAATCTAAGTTCCGAGCGTTGGTACGGCCGGACAAGCACCGGGGTCTATGGGTGTCTTCGCGACGCCGAGCACGCTGGCTATCGTGCCAACACGCTCAGTGACGGCAATCGCCGATAGACGCGCCCGAAGGACAGCTGCGAAGAGTCCGAGGCTCTGCCGCCACTCACCACGCAGACTGTGGATCAACTCGGAAATTCCTCACCCAAGCCCGGCGTGCAGGATGGCGGCGTAATGGCAGCCGGCCGCGACCACAATCAGCCCATGCCAGATGGCGTTGTGAAACGGCAGCGCAGACCAAAGGTGAAAGCCGACGCCGATCGTGTAGAGCACGCCGCCGGCGACGAGAAGGTCGATCGTCAGCGCGTCGAGACCCGCCGTCAGCGGCCCGTACGCCACCAGAATAATCCAGCCGAGCAGGAGATAGGTGCCGATGGACAGCCGCTCCAGACCCCGCGGAAGACCGAAGCTCGCGGCCATGCCGAGGAGCGCCGCGATCCATATGAAGCCGGTCAGTGCGACCACCCAACCGCTCTCAAGAGGCCTCATCGTGAAAGGCGTGTAGGTGCCGGCGATCATCAGAAAGATGGCCGCCTGGTCGAAACGGCGCAGCAGCGGGCGCGCGGGCGAGCGAGGCGTGAGGTTGTAAGCAGCGGAGCACCCGAGCATCGACAACAGGCCGACGAGGTAGGCGAGGATCGCCATCGTCTCCCCGCGGCCGGCCCCGGTCGCCATCCGCTCGAGCAGCGTCGCCGCGCCGATGACGCCGAGCGATATGCCGAGCACGTGCATCGCCCGATCCGCCGCGAGTTCGCGCGGAACGGTGCGCCCAGGCTCGAGGCCTATCACGCTCGCGGGATATGACATCGGCTGATCGGGCGGCGCGCTGGTTCAGGGGCCGCTAGTGCGTCACGGCGGGCTCGGGACCGTTCAACGCCGGCATGGGCTTGAATTGGTACCGGCGGCTTGCGGCATCGTTATCGACCGCGCGATGCCGGAGAAAATCGACGCGGCTGCGATAGACGTTGAGCAGAGCTGCGGCGCTGCGATATGCGTGCGAGCGAAGCGGCGGGAGATCGCCCAGGACGCCGACGCGACCCATTTCGGCAAATTCGGCGCCGAGCACCGCGACGTACTCGGTGAGGCTGTCGAGAACCATGTGCATGCGCCGTCCGTCGACTTCATGCACGGCAACTTGCTTGGCGTTCATCGGGCTCTTCCTGCTGATGTCCCCGCCTCGATCGCGGCGGAATTTGCGCATTGCCAATAGTCGGGCCGCCGGCACGTTGGCGACAGACTCGGAAACTACTTAAGCGACCGGCCTCAGTGTGACGTCACCGGGCGCAAGCAAAGCGCACGTCGAGCGATGCCCGCAGGAGATAGCGCGTCAGGGCCGGCTTGTGGGCGGATTTGCGTCTTACGCGTTGGCGACCTGTGGAAGCAGGTCGGCCATGTCGTTGGCGTGTTCCTCTTCCATCTTGAGAATGTCCTCGATCATCCGCCGCGTCGTCGGATCGTCGTTCCCCAGCCAGCGAACGATGTCCGAATAGGACTCGATGGCAATTCTCTCGGCGAGGAGATCCGCGCGAATCATCGATTGGAGGTCGGTCGTCTCGTCGTATTCGGAGTGGCTGCGCTTGGCGATGCCCTCCGGGTTGAAGTTGGGCGCGCCATCGAGCTGCGTGATCCGTTCGGCGATCCAGTCAGCATGCTGCTGCTCCTCGATCGCGTGCTGCAGGAATTCGGCCTTGACCGACTCCGAATTGATCCCGCGCGCCATGTAGTAGTGGCGCTTGTAGCGCAGGACGCAGACCAACTCCGTCGCGAGAACCTCGTTGAGCACCTCGATGACGCGTTTGCGGTCTGCCTTGTTCCCGCCCGTAACCGCGCCGTCTTCCATGTGCTTGCGCGCGCGCTCCCGGATGTCTCTGACGTCCATCACGAAATCATTCATGCGACTGCTCCTTGATGCTTTTTGCCCGATCTCCCGGGGCGGAATGACGGGAAGCGCCGCTATTGCTGTTTGCCGCAGCGCTCGGACTGCGGACTCCTCGTCTTCGAGCGATCCGATGCTAGCGGGACGGTGATGGCGCAGGCAGGCTCGGAATCTACTCAATCCGCGCCGCCCTTCCGTCCAATCTGCGGCTGAATTTCCGTGTGAGCGGTTTCCGAGCCCATCGCCGCCAACGCCGACACCTCTATCGTCAGGGTTGCCTGATTCGAGAGCGAGGTTCGACGTGAAGTGGAAAGCAGGACTCTTTTCGGCGGTGGCGTTTTCCATCTCGCGGCCGGTGCGGGATTCCAGACGGTAAGCCCTGCTCGCGGCTCAGGATGCGAGGCTGGAGATAGGATAGACGGCTCTAATGCCGCCGGGGCCGCGGCGAAGGTGGAGAGCGCGGGCTTTTCGCAAAACCCGCGTGAGGGGTCGCGGCTTCTGCGGATAGGCGGAATGGTTTGCCCGCACCACCGGCATCGCCTGGTGGGCGACTTAGGTGTTTTCCGAATTTGCCGATGCGTTCGCGCGATACCTAATATCGATTCAATCGGACATGCGGGAGCGCGCGATGTTGTGGAAAGCGTCAGCGATCAATGATTACGCGATCGCGGCCAGCGACGGTCGGCTTGGCACCGTCATCGACGTTCTTTTCGACGATGCCAGCTGGCTGGTTCGCTGGATCGTCGTCGATACCGGCAACTGGCTCTCCGGTCGCAAGGTCCTTTTGCCGCCCTCGGTGCTGGGGCACCCCGATTCCGGGCAACAGGAGTTCGCGGTCAGATTGACCATGCAGCAGGTCAAGGACAGCCCCGACATCGACACCGAGCGGCCGGTTTCGCGGCAGGTCGAGACCAGCATTTACGATTACTATGGCTGGAGCCCGTATTGGGGTAGCGGCTTCAACATGGGTGGATACGGCTTTATGGGCGGCATCGGCGGCGCCATGGCGGCATCGCCGTCCCCGGAATCCAACGCGAGCGTGATGGAAATTGCCGGCACGTGGCGAAGCAAGGAGGATCCGCATCTCCGCAGTATCGAAGCGGTCGCCGGATATCACATCCATGCTAAGGACGGCGAGATCGGTCACGTCGAGGATTTTCTCCTGGAGGAAGCCGATTGGAGCATCCAGTACCTTGTCGTCGACACGAAGAATTGGTGGCCCGCAAAGAAGGTCCTGATTTCGCCGCGATCGGCACGAGAAATCGATTGGACGGATAGACTGGTGCACCTCAACGTCGATCGTCAGAAGGTCAAGGACAGCCCGGTCTACGATTCGTCCATGACGATCGATCAAGCCTATGAGAGAGATTTCCATCGGTACTACGCCGACAGCGGGTCGCACGATCGGCCCTGACCGAGCGTTAGATATTTCGCTCGGTGACGGCTCAGCCGCGGTCAAGCGGCGGCGGCGTAGCCCTTGCCGTCACCACGCTTGACGACATAGACCCTCTTGGCCTTGTCGGCATTGAGGATCGGCATGCCGAAGATCGGCGTGGATTTGTCGGTGTGCGCCGCCGGGTTCACCACGTCATTGGCGCCGATGACGAGAGCGACGTCGGCGGTGGCGAAATCGTCGTAGATGTGTTCGAGTTGAAAGATGAGATCGTAGGGCACGCCGGCCTCGGTCAGCAGCACGTCCATTTGACGGGGCGTTCGTCCGGCCACGGGATGGGCCGCGAATTTGACGGAAATGTCGTTACGCCTCGATGATCACCTTGAGCGCGCCGGTGTTGGCGGCGTGGCCAAACGTCTCGTAGGCATCGAGGATGCGGTCGAGCTTGAAATGATGGGTGATCAGGAGCTTGGGATCGATCCTGTGCGATTGCAGAATGTTGAGCAACATCGGCGTGCTGACCGTGTCGACCAGCCGAGTCGTGATGGTGATGTTGCGGTCCCACAGGCGCTCCAGGTGGAGCGCCACCTTCATTCCATGCACCCCGATATTGGCGATGACGCCACCCGGGGCAAGAAGCGTTTCGCACAGCTCGAACGTGGCCGGAATGCCGACCGCCTCGATGGCGGTGTCCACGCCGCGCCCGCCCGTCAGCTTCATGACCGCTTCCTGAGCCTTGCCGTCGGCGCTGTTGATGGTCGCCGTGGCGCCGAAGCGCTGGGCCATTTCCAGGCGCTTATCGTCGAGATCGATCATGATGATCGACGCCGGCGCGTAGAACTGCGCGGTGAGCAGCGCGGCGAGCCCGATCGGCCTCGCGCCGACGATCGCAACCGTGCATCCCGGCTGAACCCTGCCGTTGAGCACTCCGCACTCGAAGCCGGTCGGCAGGATATCGCTCAACATCACCAGCGCCTCTTCGTCCGCATCCTTGGGAATGCGATAGAGGCTCGTATCCGCGTAGGGGATGCGGACGTACTCGGCCTGAGTGCCGTCGATACTGTTGCCAAGGATCCAGCCGCCGGTGGTGCAGTGCGAGAACATGAGCTTGCGGCAATAAACGCATTTACCACAGGCGCTGATGCAGGAGATCAGGACGCGGTCGCGCGGCTTGAACGATGCGACGGCCGATCCGGTGCTCTCGACGATGCCGACGCCCTCATGACCGAGAATGCGGCCAGGCTGACAACTCGGGACATCACCCTTGAGGATGTGGAGGTCGGTGCCGCAGATCGTCGTTTTCGTCACCGTGACGATCGCGTCCGTGGGCGCCGTGATGTCCGGTTTTGGCCGCTCTTCGAGGGCCTTTTTGGCTGGCCCAAAATAGACGAAGGCTTTCATCGCAGATAATCGCTCATGTTTCGTGAAGCGGGCACGAGCGGCCGGTTGCGGCATCGTCGGGCGCGCCGCGCTCGGCCGGCAATCAGGCTCACTCATTGATGGTCTCGACGATAGCGGCCCGTCAAACAGAGGCGATAGGATCTGAAACCATTCAACTCCGTTTGTGAGAATTCGGCATTGGCCGATGCGCGGGATCAATTTCAGCGCGCACCCTCGCTCAACTGCGAAAGAGCGGCCTGCGTCCTGGCGCCCGGCGTTCACCCGGCTGAGCCGCCGTACTCGTTTGGCTCTGCTGTGTGTGCTGATCCACCTGCTCTCGCTTCGCCTGCTCGACCCGGTCGTTCTCATTCGGCGGCGTCTTGGCGTCGGTCATGGTATCTCCTGTTGCTCCAGCCTCGCGATAGCCAAAGATCCGTCCGCTGCGACAGCGACGTCCCGTGGCTTGGTGTCGGTTCAAAGTGCTCGATAGAGACAACGGTCGCAGCATCGGAAGCAAAGCGATATTGCATTGCGGCGTGGCGCGGCAGGACCGGAATCTACCTAGGCAGGCTGTTCGCCTTCGCGACGGCGATCGAGCGTTGAGAGCGCAGCGAGAATGTGTGCGAGATTTAAGCCCGAGCACCGCCCGGGTTCCGGGATGCACCAAATACCGACAAGGGGCTTCGCTGATGCGCGGCCCGTGATACGGCGTGCGCACGACAGCGACGCCGAACAAGCTGAGTATAATCCGATCCTATCGCCGTCGATCCCGACTCCGTAGTGTGCCGTCACCTAGAACTTCGGAAATAATCAATCACCCGGAGATCCTCCGCCGCCGAACTTTGCTTACGCAAGCGGACGGGGTCGTCACAGCACAGGCAGTTCAAACCCACTTGGAGGCTCTCCGATGAAACGCGCAATTCTCATTGCGGCGATCGCGGTGTCGGCTGCGGCTTGCAGCTCTCCACCCGACAGCCAGACGACGACATCCCAATCGACATACACGACGTCCCAGCAAGCCAATCTGGTCGGCCCTGCCGGCTTTACCGGTCCGTCCGGTCCCGCTGGTCCGCAAGGCCCGGTCGGTCAGACGGGCGCCGCCGGAGGCGGAACGACAGGTCCCGCCGGCCCAATGGGCCCGTCCGGTCCTGCTGGATCGCAAGGCGCCATGGGCTCCACTGGACCTTCGGGCGCAGTCATGCTCGGCGCGCGCGGACCAACCGGTGCTACCGGTCCCTCCGGCGTGCAGGGTGCTGCCGGACAGACGGGCGCTCAGGGATATAGTGCCGTTGGTCCAACCGGCCCGACCGGTCCCGCCGGTCCGGCTGGCCCGCAAGGCGCGGTCGGAGTTATGGGCGCGGAAGGCCCGACGACGATCGGCCCGACCGGACCCGTCGGCAATACCGGCGCGGCCGGAATGCAGGGCATGAGTGGACAGACCGGCTCGCGTGGCGTGGTCATGGCCGGTGCCAGCGGTGGCAGCGGCAGCTCGGGCCCGGCAGGCGCGCAGGGACCAACCGGTCCGATGGGTCCGTCAGGCCCCGCCGGGATCGTGAATGGCTGGACGCCATACCGTGATATCGCGTTCGACCGCGGTAGCTCGGACATTCAGGCTTCTAGCCAGAGCACGATCTCCGAGATCGCCAGGTATCTCGGCAGGAACCCGTCGCTCCAGATCGGACTCGACGGCAACATGTCCTCGGCCAACGATGGCTTGCGTGACGCGCGGACCGGTGCCGTTCGCACCGCGCTCCAGCAGGCCGGCGTGTCGGATTCCAGGATCCGGCAGGGCGCCTTCAACGATCCGCAGTTCAATCACGACGGGCGGGTCGAAGTTCTGCTGAGCAGCGAGTAATCGGCCGCTGCGCGATCACGTTCGATCGCGCGGCCACGACACGTCGTTCCGGAACTCTCCGTCGCCTGCACCAGGCGGCGGAGAGTTTCCTTTACCGGCATCCCGCCGACCGCGTTGGAACGGCGCCGCATCCCGAGAACGGATAAGTCCCGGGCGAACGAGAGCTAACAGTCCTGTTCCGCCTGCCTCGTCGCCTCTGCGAGCTTTGCCTCTTCCTTGGTCAACAATTCCTCGATCACATCCCGCTGCGAACGGAGCAAATTTCCGCGGTCGAGCATTCGCCGTAACCGCTCGATGTTCGCCTGAATTTCCGCCGACGCCGGTCCCCCGCGGGACCTCGCCGATTTCGGCATCAAACCCTCCCACCGTCTCGCAGGCGGAAGCGCGTGCGCCCTCTCCCCCGGGGCTAATCACTCAACCCGGCGACGCCCACGCGCCCCACCGATGGGGCTATTTTAAGCTATATGTTCGATAGCAGACATTCCACCTTTGGGGAATACCTTGCTACCGCTGGTGGGTGGGTCACGCATCGCCGTTGACCTTCATACGCAAATAATAACGTACGACTGGTACGGGGCTGGCGCACTCTGTCGGAAGGTGGATGAGGGGCGATTGGAAGACCCCGGTTTTCCACCTCTGTACGAGCGCAAAAAGCAATCGGGAGAAGCCGAAGGGCATTTTGCAACGACAAAATGACGCGGGAAAATGGATCAAAACGAACGTATTTTGCAGTCGCCGCAGCGAATTGCGCCGAAAAAGCCCGCCCTTCCGCGCGCGCCGCGCGAGCGGTGGAACGGTAGCCAAGCGTGGCGGCGCGCTGAAGCGGCGTGGCGTTCTCGTGCGGCTCGGCGTGGTTCTCCCCGCCGTCGCGCGTGTACCCGATCCGCCACTGAGAGCGCTTGACCGAGATCCGCAGGAGCTGAGTAGTTTCCGAGCCTATCGCTGGTGACGTCCGTTGATACGCTGAAGACTGCGTGAGTCTCGGACCATTGAGGCAAATCCCATGATGCCTCGAGGGACGTTCCGGGAACCGGAACCGACGAGCGGTGTGTCGTCGCCGGATCGCCTGATCGCCGGCTCTCACTTCAATCATCCAGGAGTGCACACAATGGACGACAATCGCGTTGGCGCCGTGAGAAATGCTGGCGACAAGATCGAAGGCGATCTGGACCAAGGCGGCCGCCAGAGTCTGAGCGCGCTAGGGAATGCGAAAGATGCGTTCGGCGGGGCGACGATCGCAGATCGCGCGTCGGCCTTCGTGAAGCAGGCGGCGGCGGCGGGCGAAACCGCCGCTTCGGCTGTGCAAGACGCGGCGCAGAAGGCGGGCGCGCAAGCCTCGGACATGGGCGAGCGTCTTTATGACCGGGGCCGTCGCGCCGGAGAATTTGTCGTCCGCACCGTCGAGCAGCAGCCTTTGGCCGCCGTGCTGATTGCCGCCGCCCTCGGCTATGGAATCGCTTACCTCGTGCACCGCCGTTGACGCCAGCGAGACGCCGCGGGCCACGGCGTTCCGCCGACTTTCACTGTTCTGCCTTTGTTGAGCGACATTGCCTCGTGCCGATGGAGAGCGTCTTGGTCGACTGCAGCGTAAATGCAAAGACGGCACGACGTGGTGTCGGCCATCTTGACGACTGGATGCGCGCCGTCGGGCAATCGCTGCTGCACGAGAAGCAGGAGCGGTTGTGATGTCGATGAACCAAGATGAGATCGATGCCACGCCGCCGCCGCGGTCGGAGCACAGCTTTGCCGGGCTCTTTGGCGATCTTGCACATCAATGTTCCACGCTCATCGGCCAGGAGATCGCGCTTGCCCGCGCCGAGCTCGAGGCAAAGCTGGGACAATTCGGCACCGGCGCCCTCAAGATGGTAGTCGGCGGGTTGATCATTTATGCCGGGTTCCTGGCCCTGCTGGTGGCTGCTGGGCTCGGGCTGGCTCTAGTGCTGCGGCCCTGGCTCGCCGCCGTCGCCGTTGGCGCGGTCGCCGTCGTCATCGGCACCGTCATCGCGGTCATCGGCAAGCGCGCGGTCAGATCTGACGCTCTCGTCCCGGAGCGCACTTTGCGCAGCTTGCGCGAGGACGCGACGTGGGCACGGGAGCAGATGCGATGATCGCGACAGAGCACGAGCCGATGACGCGGCCATTGTCTCACGGCGCCGCCTACGACGGCGTCGGCAACACGCCGTCTCAGATCGAAGCGGACATTGTCGCGACGCGGGCAGAGCTTGGCGAAATCCTCGACGCGATCGAGCGCAAGCTCGCGCCGCGGCTTCTGCTGGACGCGGGCGTCGACACGTTGAAAGGCACGATCAGCGGCAACATAAGCCGACTCAGCCAGAGCTTGCGCAGCCAGTCGCTGCCGTTGGCGCTGATCGGCCTGGGCATCGGCTGGCTTGTGGCGTCCCAAACGACGCGGCTGTGTCGGTCGCAGGCTGCGAACGGGACGGACGAGCGGGCGAGCGGACTTGCCGCAGAAGGATGCGAGACAGTGGCCCCCGACGGCGCTGGCAGCGCGCTCGATCGGTCAAGCGGCGGCTTGCGCGGACGAACGGACCAAGGTCCGTTGATGCTCGGAGTGCTCGGCTTCCTGGCGGGGATGGGCGTCGCCTTCGCGTTGCCGCGTTCGGCGGCCGAAGACCCTCAGATCGGTCCCGTCGGAGAATGGTTGCGCGAGCAAGCCGCCAGCCTTGGCCGCGACGCGGTTGAGCGCGCCCAGCATGCCGCCGAACGCGCGATCGATGCCGCCGCGGAAGCGCTCAGGAACGCGATCGGCGACGCTGGCAGCCGTTAGCGCAAAAAGTGGAAATCGGCTGCGTAGGCAACGACAAAGAGGACGGTGACTTCCATGCCTGACGCGTCACTCAACGTTCGCCCGCGTCGGCGCGAGGCATATACGACCCAAAAGCCATTCCCGGGTTTGGGATTGCTGGCGGTTGCGGTCGTTGTCATCACCGCGCTCTACTTCGCGCGGGATGTCTTTGTTCCTTTGGCGCTCGCAATCCTGCTGAGTTTCGCGCTCGGGCCGGTCGTCATGAAGCTGCGGCGATGGCACTTCGGTCGCGTGCCCTCAGTTATTGTCACGGTGCTGCTTGCTTTCCTCGTCATCTTCGCGATCGGCACCCTGTTCGGCAGCCAACTCACGCAACTGGCGGAGGAGCTCCCGCGGTACCAAACCAACATCATCCAGAAGATTCAGTCGGTACGGGGTCTCGCGACGGGAAGCGGCGTCGTCGGTCGAACCTCGGTGATGCTGCAGGACCTCGGCGACGCGATCGCAAAAACGACGAAAACGACGGGCACCGCGGCAGGAGCGCCGTCCTCGAAATTGCAGATCGAGGGAAAGCAGCCGGTTCCCGTAGAGATACGCCAACCTGAGGCCTCGCCGCTCAACATCATCCAGAACGTCATCGGGCCGTTGCTCCAACCCTTGGCGGCGACCGGCATCGTCGTCGTCTTCGTGATCTTCTTCCTGTTTCAACGCGAAGACCTGCGGGACCGATTCATCCGGCTCGCGGGCTCCGGCGATCTGCAGCGCACGACCGCAGCGCTCGACGACGCCGTCGGTCGCCTCAGCCGCTACCTTCTCATGCAGACCGCGATCAACGCCATCTTCGGGGTGGTGATCGGCATTGGGTTGTGGCTCATCGGGGTACCGAATCCTGTGCTCTGGGGCGTTCTCGCGATGCTGCTGCGCTTCGTTCCTTACATTGGCGCGGTCATTGCTGCGATTTTTCCACTGGCACTGGCGCTTGCCGTCGATTCCGGCTGGTCAATGGTGCTGTGGACGGGGAGCTTGTTCCTCGTCGTCGAACCGGCCACCGGCCAGTTCGTCGAGCCCCTCCTCTATGGCCGCAGCACAGGTCTCTCCGCCGTCGCCGTTGTCGTGTCGGCCGCATTCTGGACGTGGCTTTGGGGCCCTGTCGGATTGCTCCTGTCAACGCCGCTGACTTTGTGCCTCGTCGTCCTCGGTCGTCACGTGGCGCGGTTGGAATTTCTCGATGTCGTGTTGGGCGACGAGCCCGCTCTGACGCTGGAGGAAAGCTTCTACCAGCGAATGCTTGCAGGCGACCCCGACGACGCTGCGCATCAGGCCGAGACCTTCCTCAAGGGCAAGCCTCTCTCGGCTTATTACGACGAGGTCGCGATCAAGGGACTTGCTCTGGCTCAGATGGACGCCAGTCACGGCGAACTGAACCATGAGCGCCGGGCTCAGATCAAAGAAGCCGTAGAGGGTGTTATTG
Organism: uncultured Alphaproteobacteria bacterium; assembly: GCA_963729295.1. Lineage (GTDB taxonomy): Bacteria > Pseudomonadota > Alphaproteobacteria > ATCC43930 > CGMCC-115725 > DATJLY01. Next base: position 377,065 of record CAVSNJ010000001.1, on the reverse strand, counting down.
ACGATCTCTCCGACCACGCATCGCCACGCGCAATCCCCGAGGGTGACGGCGGCGCCGGAGCCGGTCTTGCGAATCCGTCCCAGAATGACGCGCCCGGCTGGGGTGAGAGCGCCGTGCTGTGCATCGCCGGCCGTGGTTCGCTCGACGAGGCCGCTGCGGCGATGCTGGCACAGCTGTTGAGCAAAGAAGGGATCGCCGTCCGCATCGTTCCGAGTTCAGAGGTGTCGGCACCCAACATTTCCCAACTCGACGTAACCGGCGTGCATATGGTCTGTCTGTCCTACTTGGAACCGGGCGATTTTACGAATGCGCGCTATCTCGTGCGGCGCCTGCGCCGCAAACTGTCGCGCGCGCCGATCGTGGCCGGCTTCTGGACATTGAGCGAGGAAGACGCAAGGCGCCGCGATGCCCTCGGCGAGACGGGTGCCGATCATGTCGCGACTTCGCTTCGGCAGGCAGCAGACCAGGTAAGTGCGGTCGCCAAGGAAGCGATCGTTCGGCCCGAAACAATGCCGAAGATCGTTTCTTCGGCCGCAGAATGACTCTGCATCGCCGAATGGAGGACCGAAAAGGCCACACCTTCGAGGTCCTCAATGTCAGTTGGTGGACGATTGCAACGTGCACGTGGCAGCGGTTGAGCAAAGACAACCTCTCCACGCTCGCCGCCGCTGCCGCCTTTTACGCGCTCCTGTCCATTTTCCCCGCGCTCACGGCTCTCGTATCGATCTATGGACTCGCCGCCGATCCGACAATGGTGCAACGGCAAGTCGCTGCCATGGAGGGCATTCTCCCGCCGGAAGCCGTCAACCTCGTCGCCACGTGGCTCCAGGCCCTGGTCCAAGTGCCGACCGCGAGGTTCGGTGTAGGGCTACTCGTCAGCGTCCTTCTGGCCTCATGGAGCGTGTGGTCGGCAACCGGAATGCTGATGACTGCCGTCAACATCTGTTACGGCATCGAGGAAAAGCGCAGCTTCGTTCGGTTCAATCTTGAAGCCATCGCACTGGGCGCCGGCGCCGCGGTTTTTGGCGTGGTTGCGCTTGCTCTCATCGCAGTGTTGCCCGTCCTCTTGGACCTTCTGCCGGTGCCAAGCGCATGGCACGCCGTGATCTCGCTCGTGCGCTGGCCGCTTCTCGCGGGGCTCTCCATCGCCGCTTTGGCGGTCGTGTACCGATACGCGCCCGCCCGAGTGCAACTGAAGTGGAAATGGATCAGTTGGGGCGCGGCGATCGCCACGGCGTTATGGCTCGCCGGTTCGATCGCCTTCACCTTCTACGTCTCCATGGTCGGAAGTTACGACAAGACGTATGGATCGCTCGGCGCGGTCATCGTCTTGCTATTGTGGTTCTACATGAGCGCCTACGTCATCTTGATAGGGGCTGAATTGAATGCCGAGATGGAACGTCGCCAGACGGAATTCTCGGCGTTCGAACGTCGGCCTCGAAACGCGGAGTATAGGTAGTTTCCGAGCCTGTGACGTTGTTTGCGGCCTGGGTACCGTCGCTGCTTGCGTCACAGCCCTCTGAAACCGATCGGCAATCGGCGCCTAGGTGAACGAAGCATTGATCCATGCCTTCGACCGACGGACCGAAGCCGAACTCTCTCTATGGATGATTTTCGCGATGTGGCCAAGAAGCCAGTTCCTCTCGCACAGATGCGCCGTAAAGAAATAAGTGAAATGGATGATGGCGGACTCGCGCCCTCGCTCCATCTCCGCCGTGGAGGATAGGCAGTGGCAGAAATAAACGGCCCCTCGCCGCTCCTTCCGGCCCATATCGAAGAGACCATCCGATCTATCGCACAACTCCACGCCGAGTACCACGAGAACGCCACGCCGCTTCAGCGTGCCGTCGATCGCATGACACTCATGCTCGGCCATCCCCTTTTCATTGGCATGCTGACCGCCATCGTCGTCGCATGGATCAGCCTCAATCTGCTCGCCTCCGCGCTTGGCTACCGTTCCATCGATCCGCCTCCCTTTCCAACGCTGGAAGCCGCGGTCTCGCTGGTGTCGCTCTACATGGTCGTTCTGATTCTCGCCACTCAGCGGCGTGAGGATCAGCTTGCCCAACGTCGCGAGCTGCTCCTCTTGGAGCTGGCGATCTTGGGCGAGCAAAAGACGGCGAAGGTGATCCAGCTTCTGGAAGAATTCCGTCGGGATAGCCCGTTCATTCACAACCGGGTCGATCAGGAAGCTGTAACGATGGCTCAGCCTGCCGATCCACAATCAGTGCTCGATGCGATCAAGGAGACCCACGCCAAGGCGGCGCAGGCCAACGACTCGGCAGACGGCTCCAAAGGCACGGGGTGAGAGAGCAGTTTAAGGCCACAGGTACTCGCCACAACACGAGCCTGGGTGTTTAGGCGTTCCCGTGCGCAACTCTTATTATTTCTCGCGCGATGTCCTCAGGCGAGAGAACAAAATCTATGTATCCGCTTGCTATTGCGCTTTCAGGCATGTCTCGGTGCTCGGCTGTTTCAAGCTTCTGCGCGATGGTAATGCCGCCCACTTCTTTTATACCGCATAGCGCCGCCGCACCGTCGCCATCATAGCCAGAGACAATGATAGCGATAAGTTTGCCGTCCCAATGTCGGGTTAGGGAACGCAGGAAAACCGTAATCACGTCGGGCCATCCCCTCGGCTTTGAGATCGGCTTTAGCCGGAATTCTCCATCGAGAACGTGCAAATCGCGCTGCGCCGGGATGATGAACACATGGTTGGGCTGGAGGACCAGTCCTTCCGTGATCAGTTCAACCGGCATCCCGGTGTAGCGCGGTAGAATCTCGTGGAGTTGGGTGGCGACAAATCTCACATGATTAACGATGACGATCGCCACACCCATATCCGCCGGCAAGTGCCGTAGCAAGCGGGTATAGGCGTCGAGGCCACCGGCCGAACCGCCCACGCAAATGACAGGAAAGCTTTTTGCGACCGAAGCCATCAGCCGAGATTCTTCTCGGCAAAGCCCCAATCGACCAGCTTGTCGAACCAGGCAGCAATGTAGTCGGCCCTGCGATTCTGATAATCGAGATAGTAGGCGTGCTCCCACAGGTCGAGAGTGATGAGCGGCCTCTTCCCATCCACAAGCGGCGTATCGGCGTCGTTGGTGACGCAGATCTCGAGCTTACCCTCCGAGTTGACGACCAACCAGACCCAGCCGCTGCCGAACTCGCCGACAGCAGCTTTGGTAAAGGCACTGCGAAAGTCCTTGAAGCTTCCGAATGCACTCTCGATCGAGCGCTGCAGCTTACCGGCCGGTTCGCCGCCGCCCTTCGCTGCCATGCTCGGCCAGTAGAAATTGTGGTTCCAGACCTGCGCAGCATTGTGGAAGATCACCCTTGTCTTGGGATCCTTAGCTACGAACCGCACGATTTGCTCGAGCGGCCTGCCTGCGAGTGACGTACCCTCGACAAGTTTGTTCAGGGTGTTGACGTAGCCGGCATGATGCTTGCCGTAGTGGAAGGAAATCGTCCGGGCCGAGATGATCGGCTCGAGCGCGTCCTCACCGTAGGGCAGTTGGGGCAGGATGATGGTGGTTTTGTCCTGTGTCATCAGCATCGGAAGAGCCTCCTTTGAGGCAGTTGTGGTGGCGTCGGTACGAATAAGAACGGCCGAGGCTGCGCTGTGCGGCCTCGGCCGCGGTACGATTTACAAACACGGGTGCCAATCAATTCCGGATCGACCGGCTATTGCCCCCAGCTGTGGACCACGGTCCGGGTGGTGCGATTGACGACGACCGGGTTGTTGTTGATGATGCTGTAGCTGTAGTGGTCGGCATCGGGGACGTTCATCGTCTCGGGCAGCGGGTACACCGTGACGGTACTCGGCAGCACCGTGCCGACGTTTGGATTGAGGCTGGGATCGCTGAACGAGCTGTAATGCTTGCTCGTCGAGTACTCACGGATCGCGCTTCCTTGATCCGTCGTCCAGGTCGTGGTGTTTGTGGTTGTCGTCTGGGCCGAGGCAAGCCCGATCCCCACCAAAAACACGGATGCCGTGACGATCGAAAACAATGACCTTCTCATCGGAGTCTCCTAGCCGATACGTGGGTTAAGAAATGCCCCACCGCTCGGAGGAACGGCAGCACCGAGCGCAGGTTGTGGGATCAATCTTGGGGAAGTTGATCACCGCCATGTTGGTCGTACGCCACACGACCGCATAGACTCGGAATGTACTTATTCAGCGTCGCGGACCAACAGGCCTATCAATGCATGTGCAGCCCGAAATAACTGACGACAAATAAGACGACGACGATGACGCCGATGATGGTGAAGATGTTCATCTTGCTGCTCCGCTCGACCGCAATCCGGTCGACAGCCACCTTACGGGCAACCGAGCAGGGGCGGCAGGTTCGGAAGCTACTCAGCGGACGGACTTCGATGGTCGTGCCATTGCCGATATGTGCCATGAACGGACATCCAGGGGCAGGCGTGAGTGTTTCTCATCGAGCGGGGCCTCACTGCATGCCGACGCAGGTTCCACGGCACGATGCAAATTCGGCCTATCCCGATACAACCGCGTGCGAACTCACCTCTCCTTGGACAGGGATGCGCCGATCCATCGCCCCGCTAATCGCACCGGCCGCATCGCAGCAATTCCAATGCTCGGCGGCCTCCATCACCAATATGTTCGGATCTGATTTTCGGTACGCACACCCGAACTTTACCGCACGATCTACGCGGGCAGTGAAACGCTGCCGCCCATCGAGTCGAAATCCGCGACCAACTGGCTCCAATCGAAGCCGCTTGGAGCCTTTTGCGCGGCCTTATTGATCCCGTCCTGGCTCACCACGGTGTAAAGATCACCGTTTGCATTCAGCGCCGCGTACTTGGCGACGGCGGCATCAGTCATGAGTCCGAGCATTCCCCAGGTGTCGATGGTGACGCCTTGCGCCGTGTATCCCACCCCGACGACACAATGGCCGTTATTTGGATCTGGGTTCCCGGCGACGTTCCAGGTGAAGCCTGGACCATCGGGCATCGGATTGACCCATGCATCGGGCAGTTCCAACCCGAAATACAGGTTCTCGAACAGCCACAGCGCCGTTCGGTATTCCGTTGGGTCGGCCGCATTCACCGCCAACCAACCGGCGATCTTATGCGCGCCTACGGGAGCGCCCTTATTTTCCCAGTAATTCAGCGCCGTCACCTCATCGCATCCCTGATCGGTGGATGGTTCGCCAGGGACATATCCTCCGATCTCTTCGTAGAGCTTGATGATCTGCTGATTCGTGTAGATGAAGGGCTTTCCCGCGTTGCCGGTCAGCACGCCGACGACATGCCCGATCCCGGCGATGACGCAATCACCAAGCTTGTCGTTTTCGTAAATGTTGGAGAGCGCCGTCGATGCGGCGTGTGCATAGCTGATTGTCGCCGGCGGAGACGGGATACCGCGCGTCAGGTAATTGCGCAGGCTGAACCGCGGGCCGCGCGCTACGGGCCGCTTTCGTCCCAGCTTGAAGGTGCCCTTCGAGGTGGGATGCTGGATCGTTTTGATTGGCATGATCTGTCGCCTCCCCGCAGACATGGCCAAAGCCGTCTGCCCCGGACACTAGATTGCTACCTGGGCGCAGTCATAACTGGTGTCTCGAACTCCAAACTTGGCAAGACGTGTCCCACCGAGTTCGATCGCCGCACGATCATCCCAAATGCTAATACGCTGTTCCGCGCGATCGGCCGCAACACCGTCTCACGCGAACGCATCAGCCGCAGGCGAACGCTTTTGCCGTGATCCGTCCGTGATCGACACTAACGAAATGCCTCGCCTTCACCTCAGCGCGGCGGGCACGTTCAAGTGCTTCCACACCATCCAACCGTGTATGCGACGAACTGTGTTCGTGCTGTAGCGAGTGATGCATGGCCCTCATCGCCGTCCGTGCGGAGAGGGTGGGAGCAGCGCTTAGCCGCGGCCGCCCGCTGATACCCTGCTTATGATGCCCGAAATGAATAATGCGCGCCGCCAATCACCAGCAATCGCCTACGCGGGCGTCCCGCCGCAAATTTGCCCCTGACCCAGGTGAAGCGATTGCGATAGCGTTCGCCCCAATCATTACGTGGGAAGTGCGATGATGAACTTTACTGAGGAAGCGATAAAAAACCTCACCGAGGAAGCAATGACCAAGCTCGGCCCAATGTTCCAAAACAAGGGCCCGGTGCTCTCTCGCGCCGATAGCGGGGAGACGCACGAAGATAAATCGCAGCCGAATGAGAACCAAGTTGTGATCATGGCCGACAAGGGGCTGCAGCCTGTCGATGGTGCACGGGTCGCGTCCTCAATGGAGGAGAAAATGACCTTCGCTCGAGCGAAAGCCCTACTGAGTGAGGCTACCCTTTCAACGGCCAATAGCTTTATCGGCCTACTGCAAAACCAAACCACATCGGCAGACACTTTGCGAGAAACCCTCGAAGAAGTGATCGAGTACCGAGCCGCTGATGCCGTACTCACCAGAGCGGCAGAGGAGTCCGCTCTTCGCACCATCTGCAAAGATGCGCACTCCGCGGCAAAAAAACTCGTCAGCTTGTCGTAGGGTCCTGTCACGTAAATCCGCCGGTGGCTCAGCTCGGCCAAGCGAATCCGCTGCTCACACTGCAAGCGTTGCGGCTCGCCATTTCGCCATCGCATCGGCTCTGAACACCCGCAGCGTCGCCGGAGAAACCCGGTGACGTCGAACATTGAAGGGGAGACCGAGCCCTTTTGCGTCAATAAATTCGCCCTCACCTCAACCGAATTTTGACACAGGGGCGACTAGCCGCACGCTGTAACCTCTAATTGTGCAGGCGTGACCTTTTCTAACGACCTTCGGCGCGAAGGAACGTGCTTCGGCGGTCATCCTTGCGAGGGCGCGGGTCGATCGGGGCGAATCGATTTCCGCTCCTGTCATTCTGGCTCGCCCGAGCACCGGTTCCGTGGTGGGCAGCGTGCGCCTGATCGGCTCTGACGGAGGTGTAGGGGTCGAAGCATGCCTCGTGGCTCTTCCTCGCGACGCTTCGACGTCACGATCTCGCACCCGTCGGCATTGGCGTCGAGGCCGGATGACTCACGGCGAGAAACGCCAGACCGCTCGCGCGGACCACGATGGAGTTGGCGATACCGTCCGTCATTGTCGGCAAAGCTACGATTGCTGGGCATCCTCATTCTGATAATCCCGGTGATTGCGTACGGGCGATTGCGTCGCGCCGACGAAATCCAAGACGCATTGCTTCTGCGGGATGTGCGCGAGCAGGGCCACCTCGCCGCACAGGCTCTTGCGCCGCTGCTCAAATCCGGCGAAATGGCGGCTTTGCCGCAGCTCAATCATGAGCTCGCACGGTTCTCCAGCGATGTCGGAAGCCTGAAGCTGCTGTTTGAGCCATCCAAAGGGTCGGGGTTTTTCTATATCGCCTCCTGGCCTCCGGTGCCCAGTTACCAACTCGAGACCGAACGCGCCGCGCTTTCCAAAGCGGGCGTGCTGGACAGACTGTCATCGAGTTGCGAGGGAGACGAGCCTCTGGGGCTGCACTATCGCGTTCCGGAGCGCGATGACGAGATAGTGACCTCGGTGACGCCGTTGCCCACGCCCAGCGGCTGCTGGGTCGTCGTGACCACACTTTCTGCGGGATCGGTTCCGGGTCTGAACATCGGGCAGCCCTATTGGCAAAGCGAGGACGTACGCGTTGCAGCGGCAATCTATCTTGCGATGATCGCCGTTACGTTCACCACCTTCTGGAGCATCCGTCGTGCCCTCAGGCGATTCGTTGAGCGCGCTCGTGCTATCGGCGAGCGCGGGGCCGACGTAAGGTTTGCCGACCACAACGACGTGCCTGATCTCGCCGAAGTCGCGGCGGAATTTGATCACATGGTCGAGGTGCTTGCCTCTTCGGCACATAACCTCCGACGCTCGGCGGAGGACAACGCCCATGCGTTCAAAACGCCGATCGCCGTCATCCGGCAATCGCTGGAGCCGCTGCGGCGCGGCATCATCCCCGAGAATCAGCGCAGTATCCGCGCCCTCGGTTTCATCGAAAATTCGCTGGACAAGCTCGACGGCCTCGTCGCTTCGGCACGCAGCCTCGACGAGGCTGCCGCGCTACTCATGGACGTGCCGCGCACCAACCTCGACCTGTCGAGCCTGATCGGCCGGCTCCTCGACGCGTATTCGAATATCTTGATGCAGCACGGCATCGATTTGAAGCGGCGCCTGCAAACGAATGTGGTGGTACACGCGCACGAGGAAATGGTCGAAACGGTCCTCGAGAACCTGTTTGATAACGCCGTCTCGTTCTCGCCGCGCGGCACAAGCATCGAGGTTGCGTTGGCGGTCCGCGGAGAGATCGCTGAGCTGTTGATCAGCGATTCGGGTCCGGGGGTTCCAGAGAACCACATCGAACGCATCTTTGAACGCTACTTCTCGTATCGTCCGAGCGGTCCGGATGCGGCGGAAGACACGTCGCATTTTGGTGTCGGGTTGTGGATCGCAAAACGCAATATCGAGGCATTGGGCGGCACTATCACAGCGCAAAATCGTTCGCCGAACGGTCTGTTGGTGCGGACCACCTTTGCCGCCGCGGGAAGAAAGCCGCTTCCAAAAGCGAAGGCGGCGGACACCAACGAGCAGTCGCTCGCCACGAATTCCGACGTAGGTTCGATGTCGCCCGCAGGATCCGTTTTTCCTCGGTTGGCGGCTTACAGCGCGCTGCGCCCCTCACGCATTCGAACTCTGCTGGCAGTTGCCGCGGCGGTTCCCCTCGTCTTCGCCGCGGGTTGGGCAGCGCTCGTGACGCACCAAACGACACGCTCGAACGTCATGTTGAGCGACGGCGGCCATTCGACAGATCATTTCGTCGCGCCACATGTTGGTATTACAGCACCGACTGTATCGCCGTTGGCGCCGCCGAGCGCTGTAACGGTACCCGAGCGAGGTCTGGCTTCCGTGCAAACGCGTCCACCGGACAACACCGACGGCGGCGACGCGAACCGTCGGCTTGCGTCGTTGCCAACGACGAGCGGGCCGGACGAGGCGCAAAAATCGGTGCCGGAGATGACTTCGATTGTCGCGCAGTCGCCGGCCCAGGCCGCTGAAACCATCGTGACATACCCAAGCGGACCTAAGGCAGCGCCCCCGGCACAACCCACGAGCTCGACCAGCTCGAATGTCGGCGGGACCGAGACGGAAGATCAGCAGATTGCCGCCTTCTTGGCACTGCACCTACCAACCAAGGATCAAGAGGGCAGCGCGTCGAGCGCAAGCAGCGTGAGGAAGCCGATCGTCGGCGACGATAATTCGCAACAAACGACGCGTGTACTCGACGCAGGGACTGCCGCAAACGATCGATCCCAGCAGATTGCCGCTTTTTTGGCAGCTCGATCGGCGCCCGCTAGCGGCTCTGCCGCGATGGTGACGACGAGCGAGTTCACAGGCGTGGCGTCCGGAGGCGAAGGGCCACAGCGCAGCGTGCTTGAAGGAGTTACGACGTCCTCAGGCATTGGCGAAGCGAGCGAGCGTTACGTGGTCCAAGTCGGCTCATTCCTCGACGAATCTTCGGCACTGCGGTTGGCGGATACGTTGACCTCTAAGGGCATTACCGTCTCGGTGTCACGCAGTTTCAATCACGATGGTCGCGTTTGGTTCATCTTGCGGACGAAAGAGTTTGAAACCATCGAGGACGCCGATACTGCGCTCCGCGCGATCGGTTCGGTCGCCAACATCGCGCCCATGGTGATGCATTATCACGCCAAGCGATGATTGGCAGGATCACGAGCGCATAGATATCGACATCGACGATCCGCCGGACTCTCACAATTCAACGACAACGTGAATAAGATTGCCCTGGCAATTACTTGGCGCCTCACAGAAAGAACACGAGCAAGCTAAACGGCGACAACGAGCGGCCAGCAACACAAGGGCTCGCGCGAGCCCGATGACGGCGACGCGAAGCCGGATCTTGGCGCTTGCGGAACACTGACCTGTGATGGCCGGCGGCGATGTCATTCCTCCCCCCAGGAACTGACATTCGCGGCGCCACGAGCGCGGTCGGCTCGTAGCCGTAGGTATCGTCGAACGGGAGCGGCGTGCCGTCGCCAATGACGATCGGCGAGGGATCTCGATACTCTGCGGCCTCCATCATCATTATGTCCGGAGCTAATTTTCGGTAGTCACAACGGTTGATCACGTGGACCGGATCATCCCGCCCTCAGAGCTTTTCGCTGCGACATTCCCGGAGATGGGATCGAAGCGCGTCACCGCGCGGCCCAAGGGACGCGCGTAGGGCGAGATATCACATCGCAGGAACCGGCCCTTGCCGGCGCCGCCGACGAATTCGCCATTCTCCCAAACCGGCTCGCCGCGCAGAAACGTGGTCATCGGCCAGCCCGTGATCTTCTTCCCTTCATAGGGCGTGTAATCCATCGCGTCGTGCAGGCGCGCCTGGGCGATGGTGATCTCCTTCTCCGCGTCCCAGATCACGAGGTCGGCATCGCTGCCGATGGCGATCGTACCTTTGCGCGGGTAGAGACCATAAAGTTTCGCGGCATTCGTCGCGGTGAGCGCGACGAAATTCGCGAGATCGATGCGGCCCTTGCCGATCCCTTCCGAAAAGAGAAGCGGCAGACGCAGTTCGATGCCCGGCACGCCGTTCGGGACTTGTTTGAAGTGTGCATGCGCCCCGTGCTTCATCTTGCCTTCGGGATCGGCAAAGCGATAACCCGCGTGATCGGACGAAAATACCTGGAACGCGCCGTTGGTCAGCCCGCGCCAGACGAGGTCCTGATTGGCCGCATCGCGCGGCGGCGGGCTGCACATGTATTTCGCGCCGTCGAAGCCCGGCTGGTCGAGATCGTCCTCGGTCAGGAAAAGATATTGCGGGCAGGTTTCGCCGAAGATCTTCAGGCCGCGCGCCTGCGCCCAACGGATCTGCTCGATCGCCTCGCCCGCCGAGACGTGGACGATCAGCATCGGCACATCGACTAGTTCGGCAAGCGAGATCGCACGATGCGTCGCTTCGCGCTCGGCCGTCTTGACATGCGCCATGGCATGAAACATCGGGGCGCGATGGCCACTGCCGATCAGGCGTTCGCTGAGCCAGCCGATGATGTCGTGATTTTCGGCATGCACCATCACGAGCGCGCCTTCGCTCCGCGCCACCGCGAGCACGTTGAGGATCTGGCGGTCGTCTAGTTTCAGCGCGTCATAGGTCATGTAAATCTTGAACGAGGTGTAGCCGTCCTTGATGAGCGCGGGCAGCTCCTGGCCGAGGACCTGGTCGGTCGGATCGCTCAGAATGAGGTGAAAGGCATAATCGACGGTGGCCTTAGGCTCGGCGCACGCGTGATAGTCCTTCACGACCTGCCGCATCGACATGCCGCGAAGCTGCGCCGCGAAGGGAAGAACGGTCGTCGTCCCGCCGCAGGCCGCCGAGCGCGTGCCGGTGAAGAAATCGTCGGCGGTCATGACGCCCGCGGACGATTTCTGCTCGATGTGACAGTGGCTGTCGATGCCGCCGGGCGTCACGATGCGCCCCTCCGCGTCGATCTCGCGCCGGCCCGCGTCAAGCTTGGCGCCCAGCGCTTCTATCCGCCCGCCCGTGATGCCGATATCGGCGTCGAAGAGATCGGCCGCGGTCGCGACCTTCGCGTTGCGAATCACCAAATCGAATGAAGCCATCTCGTCGGTCCTGCTGCGGTCAGTTGAAGCTCATTCCGCCGCGTGGCGGTTCTCGACGCTCAATCGTTCCTGCAGCCGTTCCAGGAGAGCATCGAGCTCTCGCACATCGTCGGCGTCGAGTTTCGGTCCGGGCAAGCGAACGGCCGCCGATTTGATCGCGCCGCGCCGGCGCAGCACTTCCTTGCGGATGGCAAGACCGATGCCTGGTTGCACTTCGTGCCGCACCAGCGGCAGATACGCGTCGAAAAGATCCTCGGCCTCGTTGGGTTTCCCGGCGGCAAAAAGCCGGCAGACGCCGACCAGCATCTCCGGGAAGGCGAACCCGGTCATCGCGCCATCGGCGCCTCGCCTCAGTTCCTGCGGCAGGTGAAGCCCGCCATTGCCGACAAAGATGCTGATGCGCCGGTGCGATCCCTTGCTCGCCGCAGCGCGGACTTGCGACAGCTTGCGCAATCCCGGGTAATCCTCGTGCTTCAGCATGACGAGGTTCGCGTGCGCGTCGATCAGCCGATAGAGGCAATTGACCGAAATATTGACGGCGGTGGACTGCGGGTAGTCCTGATAGACCACCGGCACCGATGGTCCGAGGGCGCCGATGATTTGGCCGAAGTAATCGACGATCTGCGTTTCGTTCTTGAGGCCAGGCAGCGGCGCGACCATCACGCCCGCTGCGCCCGCGTCCATGGCCGCCTTGCCGAGCTTGACGAGATTGTTGGTACCGGCATTGCTGATGCCGACCACCACCGGGACCCGGCCGTTCGTTTGCCGCAGGAAATACCGGGTCACTTCGACGGCTTCGGAATCGCTGAGTTTTTGGGCCTCGCCCATCATGCCGAGGATGGTGATGCCGTCGACGCCGTGGCGAATATAGAACTCGATCAGGCTGTCGACGCTCGCCCAGTCGATCGCGCCGTCATCGGCGAAAGGAGTGGCCGAGATAATGTAGACCCCTCGCGCGGCTTCGCTCAGCGGCATGTCGGACCTCCTCGGCTGGCACCGCGACACGAAGGCGAGCGGAACAATCGGCGTGCAATGGGTTTCGCGGCTCGGTACATCACCTGCACTTGTTTGGTATACCGGGGGGTCCGGGTAAGTCAAGCATCGCAGGGCAAAGCGCCTTGACGGCGCGGATGCACCGGGTTATCCCGGTATTCCAGTGGCGTACAAATGGTGCGGCACTTGGACGAGGGCGTAAGCCGCGCCAGCGCCAGCAGTCTTGGCAATTGGGGACCGGCGATGATGAAGGGGGAGCGGGCACGGATGTCCGGCTTGCGCGCGGCAGCGCTTTTGTTTGCGGCTTGCATGGCGCTTGCAACGCCCACGCGCCAAGCCGCGGCGGCGGCGCCCGAACACGTGACCGTACGGCTCGATTGGCTGCCGCGCGCCTATCAAGGAAGTTTGTACCTCGCCGCCAAGGAGGGTTACTACAAGGACGAGGGGCTCGACGTCGAAATCTTCGACGGCAAGGGAACGCTCGCGACGATCCAGGCGATCGCCGCCGGCACTGATACGATCGGCATGGCGAGCCTCGCCGATGCGGCCGTTGCCGTGACCAAGGACATCCCGATCCTCGCGATCGCGTGCATCATCCAGAAGGACCCCGACGCGATCATCTCGTTGCAGGGCTCGGGCATCACAAAGCCCAAGGACATCGAGGGCAAGCGCATGGGCTTCGTGCCGGCCTCGAATGCCGATCGGGCGTTCAAGGGATTCGTCGCGGCAAACAACATCGACACCAGCAAGATCACGTCGGTGCAGCTTGGTCCGGGCACCGACCAAGCGATGCTGCTGGCAGGAAATGTCGATTTCATCGCCGCCTGGGCCTCGACCGACGCGGTGCGCGTGGCGCGGCAGAAGCCGATCGAGCCGCCGCTGGTATTTGCCGATTACGGCGTCAACACGCTCGCGACCGGACTGATCGTCACCCGCGAGACCGCGGAACAGCGCGGCGCGATGTTGCGCGCTTTCCTCAAGGCGACGGTGCATGCCGCCGACGACGCCGCCAAGAATCCGGACTTGGCAATCGACGCGATCCTCTCTGCGCGTCCGAACCAGGACCGCGCCATTCTGATCGAGGAGAACAACCGTACCCAGCAGTTCCTGCATACCGTCAACAGCCAAGGGCACGGGTTCGGCTGGATGGCGCCAGCAGATTGGGCGCAAACCGTGGATCTGCTGAAGAAGTACGTGAATCTTCCGTCGGATGTCAAAGTTGGCGACCTCTATACGAACCAGTTCCTGCCGAAGCAGTGAGTACGAACCCCGTCCTTGGACATTATTCGCGCGAGGGCTCACATGGCGACGAAAAGGCAATTCCCGGCGCTCGACTTGCGGGGGCTGGCCGTCTTCTTGTTTGCGGCCTGCCTGGGAGCGATCTTGCCGGCGCGCTCGGCATCGGCGCTCGAGCATGTGACGGTGCGGCTCGACTGGCTGCCGCGCGCCTATCAATCGGTCTTATATCTCGCTGCCAAGAACGGCTACTTCAAGAATGAAGGCCTCGAAGTGGAAATCTTCGACGGCAAAGGCACGATCGCAACGATCCAGGCAATAGCGGGCGGCAGCGATACGATCGGTCTGGCGAGCCTTACCGATGCCGCGATCGCCGTAACCAAGGGTATTCCCATCGTTTCGGTCGCGTGCATCATCCAAACCGATCCTGACTCGCTCGTTTCCTTGAAAGGCTCGGGCATCGACAAGCCCAAGGATGTCGAGGGCAAGCGCATGGGCATTGTGCCGGGCGCCAATGCCGAGCGGATTTTCCGGGCCTTCGCCGCGAAGACCAACATCGATGTCAGCAAGATCAATTTCGTGAGTTTGAGCATAGCGACCGAGAATCCGATGCTGCTCCAGGGCAATATCGATTACATCGCCGCCTGGGCGCCGACCGACGCCCTGCGGATCGCGCGTCAGAAGCCGATCGAACCGCCGATTCTGTTCGCCGATTACGGCGTCAATGCGCTTGCGATCGGCGTGATCGTAACCAAGGAGACGGCGGAAAAGCGCGGCGATATGGTGCGCGGCTTCCTGAAAGCGATGGTCCATGCCGCGGACGACATGGAGAAGAACCCGGACGCGGCGATCGATGCGCTGCTCGCGGCGCGGCCGGACCAGGATCGCGGGATTCTGGTTGAGGAAAACAAGCTGACGCAGAGATACTATCATACGCCAAATACCAAGGGTCACGTCTTCGGCTGGATGGCCCCGGCGGATTGGGCGCAAACCGGCAACATCATGAAGAATTATCTCGGCGTAACCGCCGACTTCAACGTCAGCGACTTCTACACGGACAAGTTCCTGCCGCAGCAGTGAGCCCCGGCCGGCCTCAGGAGCCGACGAGGCCGGCCTCCTTGAGATTGCGCATCGCGACCGCGACCGGCCCGTCGAGGTCCGCCAACTCTTGCATTGGCCGATCAAGGAAGGAATTGGGCGGGTAGAACGCGGCCTTGGCGAAGAACGGCCGGTACATTTCGAAGCGGCAGCGCATGAGCGCGTTGCCGAGCCCGGCATTGCCGCGCGCGGCGCGCAGGGCTTCGACGTCGATCATCGCCGATACCGCGTTGGTCTCCTGCGCCTCGGCCTCGTAGGCGAGGCTCCTGCCGCGGAAATCAACGATCTGGGAGCGTCCGCCCTGCAATGAGCCGTCACGCGAAGTGCCGATGCCGCCTGCGATGTTCGCGCTCACCACATAGACCATGTTCTCGGCGGCGCGGGCAACTTTCGCGGCCTCTTGGCCGGGCGATGCCTGCGCGTTGTTCGGGTGCAGGATCACCTCGGCGCCGCGCATCATGAAGACGCGCGCGACCTCCGGCACGGACAGCTCACCGCACGGAATCATGGCGAGGCGCCCGAGTTCGGTCGCCACCACCGGATACACGCCCTCAACGCCATAGCGCGCGAAATAGGCGTCCATCATGTCGTGCGGCGACGGCCACAGCGCCGTGTTGATGCGCCGGTAGCGCAAGATGACCTTGCCCTTCGGGTCGATGAGGAAGCAGGAGTTGAAAAATCGCCCGGGCCAATCCGAATCGGATTCGAACTGGTGGGCGGCGATATAAATGCCGCGGCGTTCGGCGACGCGCTGCAGCCGCTCCGAGATGGCGCCCGGGATCGGTGCGCAGGCCCGTTCGATCCACTCCGCCGCGCTCAGATCCTGCGGCGCGCCCTGGAACCCGAATTCCGGAAGCACGACAAGCTTCGGCGCGTCCTGCCCGGCGCACACCGCTTCGATCGCCGCGATGCCGCGGTCAAGATTGCGGTCGATGATCGACCAGGCGGCTTCGCGGCTCGCGGCGTTCCCGACGAGGTCGCACTTCATCTGAACGCAGGTCGCACGCCACGGGGCAATGGTCATGGCTCGAGTGATCCTCTCATCACGGCAAAGGTATACCGCAAGCGACAACGATGGTATACCAGAGCACTGGCGCGTGGTTCGAGGAGAGAATGGATGGCCGCATCTCCAAGCGACGCCGGTGTTGACGCTCCCGGCGACACCCCGCGCAAGGCCCCGCGCACGCGGCCGCCCTTTCCCGTTGCGGGGGCGACGCTCGCCGGCATCATCGTCCTCTGGCAGATCGCGGTAGTCGCGCTCCACGTGCCGAATTTTCTGCTGCCGTCGCCGGTCGTAATCCTGCGCGACATGATCGTGACTTGGCGGGAGTTGCTGACGACGACCGCCGTCACTTCGTACGAAACACTGTTGGGCTTTGCCTTAAGCGTCGTGATCGGCGTACCGCTCGCCGTTGCATTGGTGGCGTCGAAGGCGTTTGAGCGCGCGGTCTATCCGCTCATCGTCGCCTCGCAGGCAGTGCCCAAGGTTTCGGTCGCACCCTTGTTCCTCGTGTGGTTCGGCTATGGCTTGAAGCCGAAGATCATCATCGTCATCCTGGTCACGTTCTTTCCGATCGTCATCAACTCGGTGGTCGGGCTCAAATCGCTGAGCCACAACATGCACAACCTCGCCCGCTCGATGGGCGCGACCTCGATGCAGGTCTTCTGGCGCTTCCAACTGCCGAACGCGCTTCCGGGCATATTCGCGGGCCTCAAGGTCGCGAGCGTTCTCGCCATCATCGGCGCGGTCGTCGCCGAGTTCGTCGGCGCGGATAGCGGGCTCGGCTATGTCATCATGAACGCGACCGCGGACATCAACGTGCCGCACCAATTCAGCGCCGTCGTCCTGCTCTCACTGATCGGGATCGTATTCTTCGCCATCATCGAGCGGATCGAGAAGATATGCCTGCCCTGGCACATCTCCGTGCGGCGCGACCAGATCAATGCCTGACGATGTCAGCGCCCACCTATGAGCGTGTCGACGATGCTGCGCTTGACGTTGTCGATGTGCATGGCCAGCACCCGGCGCGCCCGCTCCACGTCGCCCTTGGTGACGGCATCGATGATCTCGAGATGCTCTTCCTGAGATTCGCGAAAGCGGCTCGGGATGCGGCGCATGTCGAACATATGGGTGCGCCGGCGCAATTCGCGCGCCATCTCGGCGAGCAGACGGTTGCCGCCTGTCTCGCAGACGAGCCCATGGACCATCTCGTTGATTTCCCACTGCTCAGCGACGGTCCTGTGCTCGCTTTCCTGGAACTCGCGCACGGCGTCGCGGACTTCCTGGGCGCGCGCGGGATCGACATGGCCGGCCGCCAGCGTCCCCGCCTCGACCTCGAGAATTTTGCGCACGTTGAGAATGTCGATGAATTCGTCGATCGAGAGCTGGCGGACCGTCGGCAGCCGATTGAAGCGGCGCGTCACCAGACCTTCGAATTCCAGTCGGCCCAGCGCCTCGCGCACGGGCGTCCGGGAGATTTTCAGCGAATCGGCAAGGCGGCGTTCCTGAAGCACGGTTCCCGCCGGCAAATCGCCGGCGAGCATCATGTCGAGCAACCTCTCATAGGCCTGATCGCTCAAGCTTTTTGGAGCCTCGTCGACGACCGACGGATGCGCTTGCCGAAGTCGAGCGATGGTGGCCATTTTCAGGACAGTTATGCCTAAAATTTGGGCACGCTCTATACCATGCATACTGGTGGCATACAAGGCTCGCAAGCTGCGAAGCAGGCTTCAACGAACTCGAAGGACGCGGTCATGAGCGGACGTCTGCTCGTCATAAACCCGAATTCCTCGGTCGAGGTCACGAAAGGCATCGACCGCGCCATGACGCCGCTGCGCACGCCGACGGGGCCGGCAATCGACGTCGTCCGCATCGCGGAAGGTCCGCCCGGCATCGAGACGCAGCAGGATGTCGAGAGCGTCGTGCCGCTCATCGTCCGCCGCGTCCGCGAAGATAATGACGCCGCAGCCTATGTCATTGCCTGCTTCAGCGATCCTGGCCTCTACGCCGCGCGCGAGGCCGCGCAGCGGCCGGTGTTCGGCATCGCGGAATGCGGCATCCTGACCGCGCTCACGCTGGGCGCGCGCTTCGGCCTCATCTCCATCCTGCGAAAGGTGATTCCGCGGCATATCCGCTTTCTCGGCGCGATGGGCGTGATGGATCGCTTTGCCGGCGACCGCGCGATCGACGTGAAGGTCACCGAACTGGCCGACGAAAACACGACCTTCGCGCGGATGGCCGCGGTCGGCACCGAACTGCGCGAGCAGAACGGCGCCGACGTACTCGTCATGGCGTGCGCCGGCATGGCGGAATATCGCGCGCGCCTGGCGGACACGCTTGGCATTCCCGTGGTCGAGCCGACCCAGGCTGCCGCGGCCATGGCATTGGGGCGGATCGCGCTCGGCTGGTAAGAGGCGCCTATTTGATCGGCGAGAATGGCGCTGGCGTGAGGATGCGGGTCTCCTGGCTCACGATCACCGGCGGCTGGTTCTTCAAATAGTCCGCCCAGGCCGGGTCCGCGGCCAGCTCTGCGCGACGGCGCGTGCGGTCGGCGAGATCGGCGTAACCCCACAGATGGACGACCTGGTTCAGCGGACCGATCTCGGTGAAGAAATAGCCGATCGGATTGCCCAGGATCCGCCGCTGAATCGGCAGGCCATTCTCCTCATAGTATTTGAGGAAGGGCGCCACCCTTCCTACCTGAAGTGTATAGATGCGTTCCTCGACGATCATCGTCCCCTCCCTTGCTGCGGGCCCTCGTCTCAGCGTTCCTTCAGAACGCCCGCGCGCTCGAACACCGATCGGACCGAGCGCGTGTATTCGGTGAATTCCGGACTGTCTCGCATGGTGAGACGCCGCGGGCGCGCCAAGCCGATCGGGATGATGGTCTCGATCTTTCCCGGCCGCGGCGACATGACGATGACGCGGTCGCTCAAGAATACGGCCTCGGAAATCGAATGGGTGACGAACAGAACCGTCATCTGGAATTTCTCCCAGAAGCCGAGCAGATCGAGATTCATCTGATCGCGCGTAAGCGCGTCGAGCGCGCCGAACGGCTCGTCCATCAGCAGGAGGGCCGGATCGTGCAGCAGGGCGCGGCAGATCGAGACGCGCTGCCGCATGCCGCCCGACAGCTCATGCGGATACTTCGTCTCGAATCCGGCAAGGCCGACCATATCCAGCAGCTCCCGGGCCCGCGCTTCCGCTATCGCGTTCCGGGTCCCGCGAATGTCGGCTTGCAGCAGGACGTTCTGCAGCACGCTGCGCCAATCAAGAAGGACGTCCTCCTGAAACACGATGCCAAGCTCGGTATAGGGCCCGACGACCCGGCGTCCGCCGATCGTGACCGTGCCGGTCGACGGCGGCGTCAAGCCGCTCGCGATCATGAGGAGGGTGGATTTGCCACAGCCGCTCGGCCCGATCACCGACACGAACTCGCGCTCCGCGACCGCGAAATTCACCTTGTCCAGCGCCAGGATCGGTCCGGTCCGGCTCACGTATTGCTTCGATAGCCCATCGACGGAGATGAAGGCGTGTGGCCTTGCGGCAGCGCGCCCCTCGGCGACTGTGCTGCCTACGGCGTCTGCCGATGTCATGTCGCGGCTAAGTTCCTATTCGGCGGCGTGCTGGCCCTGGACCCGGCCTTTCGCGCGGTCGATCGTATCTTTGTAAGCGTCGAGCCAGTTCATGGTGCTGGGACAGACGAGATCGCCGCCGCGCGCATCGCGGCACAGGCCGGGATCGTCGAGGAGCGCGGGAAGCTTGCCATTCTTGCCATACTCGAGCGCGGCCTGCACCAGAAGCCGACGCGTCAACACGATCATCCGGTCGCTCCCGGCGAGCGTCTCGCGCGATCGATCGAGGTTCGGGCCCATGCTTTCCTGGACCATCTGATCTTGAAGCGGGATACCGGTGATGCCGCTGAAGCTCCAGGTCCGCTGTGCCTCGCGGTCGAGGCCGAAATCGTTCGAACCATTCATCTTGGGACGCCAGCGTCCTTGCCAATCCGTGGTTCGCGGCAAGTATTCGAGCGGGCGTGCGAGCCCTGGCACCGGCGAGCCGTCGCGACGGCGCATGCCTCGACCCACGCCGCTCGCGCGCTTATCGCCGACGTTGAAGATCATCGTGTGTTCGTCGTCGATCGGGACCCAGGCGTTGGCCGAGATGTTGTCGGTCATCGCCGTCTGCGGGTAAGCGACCCAGAACGGCATGATGAAATGCGCCATGCGATGGTAGTTGAAGCCAGGATCGGCCGCGCGCTCGGCCGTGTACATCGCGCCGTATGGCATCTCCTGAACCAGGATCCTGGGCGATTTCTGCGTGATGCTGAAGCGCGAGACCTGGCCCGGCTCGAGATCGTCGGGATCGACGCTTCCGGTATGAAGGAATCCCGAATGCGAAGTGTCGATGTCGCCCTCGAGCGCCTGCATCCAGTTGCAATCGCGCTGCGTCAGCACCGTCTGCGCGTATTCGGGCGGGCACAATGTCGCCTCGATATCCGGGAGGGGCGGAGCCACCGCGCGCGCCCCCATGTAGACGTAGACAAGCCCAGCGCGCTCCGTCGTCCGGTATGCAGTTGCCTTGACCTTGCTCTCGAAGCGCTGATCCTCCGGCAGGTTCGGCATTTCGAGGCAGTTGCCTTCAGCGTCGAACTTCCAACCGTGATAGACGCAGCGCAGCCCGTCCTTCTCGTTGCGCCCGAAAAAGAGCGACGCGCAGCGATGCGGGCAGCGATGATCGAAAATGCCGACGCGGCCATTGCCATCGCGGAATGCGATCAGCTTTTCGCCCAGCAGCATGAGACGCATCGGACCGCCGCCCCGCTCCAATTCGGACGACATGCAGGCAGGCACCCAAAACTGGCGCAAGAAATTGCCCATCACCGTGCCGGGCCCGACCCGAGCGAAAATGTCGTTTTCGGCGGCCGTCGTCATTGCTCGGTGACTCCCTTCAGGTCGGTCCGATGGCAACTTTGACCAGGTTGAAATTCTGGTGCTCCGTTGGCATACCAGAAAGAATTATCGCATCCGTCCGAGGCCGTCAAGATCGGCACCGGGCGCGGCCGACCGGCTCTCAGCACGGGGATGCGGCATCGCCTGGATCGCGCGCGCTGGTCTGAACCCGCTTGCCGTCTGCCGAATTCTGGCGTGCAAATCGACGTGGCGTCGAGACTATGCGTAGCCCGACGGAGCGACGAAGGGCCGATACTGACGTTCAAGCAATTTCGCGAACTGGATGCAGGTCAGATCTTCATATTGGGGTCCCACGATCTGCACGCCGATGGGCAAGCCCGCCGCCGTCGCGCCGATCGGCGCGACGGTCGCCGGCAGAAGGGCCAAACCGCCGTATCCGGCCCAGAACAACTGGTCCGTGTGAGGCACCTCCTTGCCGTTCACCTCGAACGCCCGGATCGGCACTCCGATCGCGGTGCGCGGGAAAGCCGCGTTCACCGCGATGGGGCAAAGGAGAAGATCGAAATCAGCGAAGAACCCATCCCAGGCGAAGCGGAATTTATGACGCTCCTCATCGAGCAGGATCCACTCGCGATGGGACATCGTGTTTCCGCGCAGCGACTTGGTCGCGAAGTCGCGGACGCGCAAATCGCTCGCCCGCGCGCGGGCGCTGGCCTCGGCGAATTCCGCTTGCGAGAGCCGCGTCGCGGTTGCCGCGCGGACCATGCTCATGTAGATCGCATCGAGATCGCGCGCGTCGAAGGCCGGCCGCGCCTCGAAGGACACGCTCGCCTTCTCGCGGATCAAGAACTCGCCGAGCTTACTGAGTTCGCTCTCGATGACAGCATCCACCTCGGCAAGCGGATCATTCGTCACGATCGCGACGCGGAAATCGCGCAGCGCTTCCTTGCGCGGTGGCGGCAAGTGCAGCGTGTAAGCGCGTGCCATGATCTCATCGGGACCGGCGACCACGCGCAGTGCGAGCTCGAGATCGTCGGCGCTCCGTGCGAGTGGCCCGATGACCGAAATGTCGGAATTGGCGATGCGCGGCGTCAGCGCGTGACCCCTTGCCGGGCAGATTCCATAAGTCGGCTTGTGGCCGAAAACGCCGCAGTAATGCGCAGGATTGCGGATCGAGCCGGCGATGTCGCTGCCGAGCTCGAGCGCGGTGAGCCCGGCCGCCAAGGCGGCTGCCGCGCCGCCCGAGGAACCGCCCGGGGACCGCGCTAGGTCCCAAGGATTGCCAGTTGCACCGTAGACCGCGTTCTGCGATTGCGCGTCCGCAAGCCACGGCGGGACGTTCGTCTTGCCGAAGATGATGGCTCCTGCGGCAGCGAGCCGATCAACCGCAAGCGCATTCTCGCGGGCGATGTTGTTGCGATACTCGGGCAGGCCGAACGTCGTCGGCAGGCCGACGACATTGAATGACTCCTTGACCGTCATGGGCACGCCGTGGAGCGGCCCCGTCGCAGCGTCCGCCGCGAGCGCGCGGTCGGCCGCGCGCGCCATTTCCCGCGCGCGGGCAAGGTCCGTCGCCACGATCGCATTGATGCGCGGGTTGAGGCGCTCGACGCGGGCGATGAAATGCTCGAGCAGCTCCGCGCTGCCGACGGCGCGCTCGCGGATCTGCCGGGCCAGCTCTGTCGCGCTCGAGAACGCAAGGTCGCTCATCGTTGCGTCTCGCCGTCCGCGCCGAGCGGGATCAGCTCGCGCGGCCACAAGAGCGTCATCGTTTCGCTCAAGCCGCGGAAACGGCCATCCGGCCCGATCCGGAATGTCTGCTCGACTTGCTGTCCGAGCCTTTCGACCCGAAGCTTCCAGCTCGTCTCGTTCGCGCTCGTGCCGCCGTCAGCCGGAGCGACGATCATTTCCGCGGCGCCGAGATTGACATCGGTGGCGTCGAGTGCCGCTATCATCGCGGCGCCCTTCGTTTGCGCCAAGAGCGGCACAAGGCTTTGTGCCATCTGCTCGCTCGGTACGCGCAGCGCGCCGGCAAGCGTCCGCTCCGTCTCGAACCCGTCAACGGCGCGGTGGCGCAAGCGATAGCCTTCGCTCGTGGACCAAGTGAGTTGCGCCTTCTCCAGTCCCACGAAGGACTCGACGTCGTATTCGCCGGCACGCAGGGTGAGATCGGCGGCGAGATGGAGCCGGCTGCTGCGCCGCTCGGGATGGCGGCGCGGATCGGCGCCGGCATGGCGCTCCTCGATCAGCCAGCCGCCGTCGGGCATGCGACTGTGGCGATAGCTGAAGCGGCCGAAATCCGCATCGCAAATACGCTCGAGCCACGAGCCTTCCTCGGCCACCGCGAGCGCGCGGTCGGCGGGCGCCAGCGCGGTCGAGGCGATCGGCGCGGGACCTTTCACCAGGGCCGCCCGCTGTTCGAGCAGATCGTCGAGGACGTTGCGCGTCAGGTGATAGCCGTTGACGAAGACCGCCTCGGGAACGCGCGTTGCACGAAGGTCGTCGAGCGGATTGGCGCGCGTTAGGATGAGGTCGGCGCGCTTGCCGACGGCGATGGTGCCCCAGCGGTCCTCTTCGCCCATGTAGCGCGCGGCCTCGGCGGTGGCGCAGCGCAGCGCTTCGTATGCGCTCATGCCAGCGGCGGCGAAGTTCTCGATCTCCTGATGGAGCGCGTCGCCCTGGACGTTGTAGGGGTTGAGCCCGTCGGTGCAGGTGAGCTGCGGCACGCCTTCCTCGTGGAAAATGGCGATGACGCGATGGAAGGCGCGCGCCCGCTCGCTCGCGAGGCAGCGCCATTCCTCGACGCTCACCCGGCCGCGATGCGACCAGCGGACGAGCGTCGATTGCCAATCGTCGATCGTCGAGCGCGGCACGTAGCGCAGCGCCGGATGCGCCATCGATACGGCAAGCGGCTGGCTCGCGCGCTGGTGGAACATCAAGGTCGGCAGGCTCCAGATTTGCCGCCTCGCGAGCAGGCCGGCGAGCCGCCTGATCTTGTCGAAATCGAGCTTGGTGCCGGGCGCCGGGTCGAAGCGATCCCAGTACGTCTGGTCCCCGAACTCCGCGCGCATGTGGTCGCGCGCGATAAGATGAAGCTGGTGGAACCCGGTCATGCCGGCCTCAATCGCCTCTTCCCAAGAGAGCGCGTTCGGGCAGTTGCCGGAGACACGGACACCAAGCTCGGCCGCGGCATCGCCGATCGCCTTCAAATTCTCGCGCGTGAGCAGAGAGAACGGCGTGATCTGATGGAAGCCGCGCTTCACATATTGCCGCACGAGCGGGGCCGCGTCTTCGGGCCGCGTCAGCGGAACCCCGTGCGGCATGTCGGTGCGACCGGTCGGCCCGATCCCGTCAATCGTCGGGCTTACGGTAATCATCCACGGGCTCGGAAAGGTTCCGCCCGCCCCCGCCCATTCCATCGCGAGTTGGAACAGATTGCCGCTCGTGCGCACTGTCGTGATACCGTGGGCGAGATAGAGCGGCGCTTCGGATGGCTCGCGGAAGTGCGTGTACATGTCGGCGAGGCCGGGCATGAGGAAGCGGCCGGTTCCGTCGACGACTGTGAGTTCGGGACGCGCGGCAAGATCGACGTTGGCTGAAGGCGCAATGCTCTTGATGCGGCCGTCCTGGATTACGACAGTCTGTGCGGGCAGCGATCGGTTCGCGTCCATCGGGACGACGGTGACGCGGTGGATCGCGAGCGGGCCGGTCGTGCGGGCGGGAAACCGCAGTTGAAGGAATTCGCTTTGCATGATTGCCCCTCGCGACGCGTTTTTCGGAGCCGTCTTTCGCGCGCCGCTGCGGCTCCAATCCTCAACCTTTTTGCGGACGTTGTCTACCGCCGTGACGCAGAAAGAAGCAACGTCGAGGTGCCACGTCGGCGGAGCCGCCCACGGTATTGACCCAATCGGCAAGACGGAGGCAGCTTGGGATGGCCGACGTTTGACCAAGCAGGAGCAGGCAACCGATGCGCCTCATCAAAGTCGCCGCCGCCCAGCTCGGACCCGTGCAACGGGCCGATTTACGCCAGGCGGTCGTCGCGCGCATGCTCGCTCTCTCGCAGCAGGCCGCGGCGAAGGGTTGCGACCTTGTTGTCTATCCCGAGCTCGCGCTTACCACGTTCTTTCCGCGCTGGTATGTCGAAGATCGGGCGGAGGCCGATATCTGGTTCGAACGCGACATGCCGAACGCCGTGACCCAACCGCTCTTTGAGCACGCGAAGGCCAGCCACATGGCGATGTGCTTCGGCTATGCCGAGTTGACACCCGAGGACCGCCACTTCAATACCTCGATCCTCGTCGATAAAGCCGGCAGAGTTGTTGGCAAGTACCGCAAGGTTCATCTACCCGGTCACGCGGATTACGATTCCGAACGCGCGTTCCAGCACCTGGAGAAGCGGTATTTCGAGCCAGGCGATTTGGGATTTCCCGTTTGGCGCATGGAGGGCGGCATTATCGGCATGTGCATCTGCAACGACCGGCGCTGGCCGGAGACTTATCGGGTCATGGGATTGCAAGGGGTCGAGATGATTGTCCTCGGCTTCAACACGCCGTCGACCAACTCGCAGCAGAGCGCCGAAGGCCCGGCGCAGCGCATGTTCCATCACCGCCTCTCGGTTCAGGCGGGCGCCTATCAGAACTCGACCTGGGTGGTCGCCGTTGCCAAGGCCGGCGTCGAAGACGGCCACAACCTCATGGGCGGCAGCATGATCGTTGATCCCAACGGCGAAATCGTCGCCGAAGGGCGAAGCGAGGATGACGAACTCGTCGTCCACGTCTGCGATCTCGACGCAACAGTGTTCGGCAAAAAGACAATCTTCGACTTTGCCCGGCATCGCCGGATCGAACACTACGGCCGCATCACCGCGCAAGCCGGCGCGACGCCGCCGGAGCGATAGTCTGTGCCTACCGAAAATCGAATCCGGGCATACCGAAGGTGGAGTTCACCATCGCTACATGTGCTATTCGGGCCTGCTTGCCGTCCGAGTTCCCCGCTCGCGCAGGCGAAAGCGCTGCACCTTACCTGTTTCGGTGCGCGGCAGAGCTTCGATGTATTCGACGGCGCGCGGGTATTTGTAGGGCGCGATCGAGGCCTTCACGAACTCTTGAAGCTCCAAGGTCGTTGCGTCGTGCGCATCCGCCGGATCGCGTAGCACGATGAAGGCCTTGACGATCTCTCCGCGATCCGGATCGGGCGCGCCGACGACCGCGCATTCCTTCACTTTAGGATGCTCGAGGAGCACGTTCTCAATCTCAGGCCCGCCTATATTGTAGCCGGCCGAGACGATCATGTCGTCGGTGCGCGCCTGGTACCAGTAAAATCCGTCCGTGTCCGCGACATAGGCGTCCCCGGTGAGGTTCCAACCGTCGCGAACGTATTTGGCCTGCTGTTCGGGATTGTCGAGATAGCGGCAGCCGGTCGGCCCGCGCACGGCGAGACGCCCCGAAACGCCCGGCGGAACCGGGCGCATCTCATCGTCGACGATCTGCGCGCGATATCCTGGAATGGGCTTGCCCGTCGCGCCTGGCCGGATCGCCTCGTCCCTCGATGCAATGAAAATGTGCAGCATCTCGGTCGATCCGATGCCATCGATGATGCGGTTTCCCGTGGCGTTGCGCCAAGCCTCGAACGTCGCGGCAGGCAGATGTTCCCCGGCAGAGACGCATTCCTTGAGGCTGGAGAGATCATGCTTCGCGGCAAGATCGGTCAGCGCGCGATAGGCGGTCGGCGCGGTGAAGAGGGTCGTGACGCGATGGCGCGCGATCGCCGCCGCGAGATCGGGCGGACTCGCGCGCTCGAGCAGCAGAGTCGAGGCGCCGAACCGCAAGGGGAAGAGCAGGAGCCCGCCCAGCCCGAAGGTGAAGGCGAGCGGCGGGGTGCCGGAAAACAGATCGTCGAAAGATATACGCATGTGCGAGCGCGGAAAATAGTCGCAGATTGCGAGCACGTCGCTGTGAAAATGCATCGTGCCCTTGGGCTCACCTGTCGTTCCAGAGGTAAAGGCGATGAGCGCAACATCATCGCGCGCCGCGACAATGTTATCGAACGTTGTGCTCTGT
The DNA here is from genome assembly GCA_963729295.1 of uncultured Alphaproteobacteria bacterium. Classification (GTDB taxonomy): domain Bacteria; phylum Pseudomonadota; class Alphaproteobacteria; order ATCC43930; family CGMCC-115725; genus DATJLY01. Next base: position 350,130 of record CAVSNJ010000001.1, on the reverse strand, counting down.
CGGGCCATGCGGCCTTCGAGCTCCTCGAAGCTAAGCACCCGTTGCAGCGCCGGAGCAGCCTGTTGCGCCGCCTGAAGTTCGCCCATGAGCCTGCCCTCGCACAGAGCGAAGCCGATTTGGGCTTTGGCAATAAGCGCGCCAAGCTCTCGCGCGCGCAGCAGGGGCATGGTCGTAACCGCGATCCCCCCGGCCTTGAGGACCGCGAACCAGCACGCGGCGAGGAACGGCGTATTCGCGGCGCGCAGCAGAACGCGGCTTCCGGACCGCAGACCGAAGTCCCGCACGAGGACATTGGCAATGCGGTTTGCACGCTCGAGCGTCTCATCGTAGGTCCAAGCGACCGTCGACGAGCGCAGGCAAACGCGGCGTCCGAATCCCTTGGCGACATTGACATCCAAAAGCTCTGCCGCCGCGTTCAGGCGGTTCGGATAGCGCAGTTCGGGAAGATCGCCATCCTCCATCACCGGCCATTGCTCCACGGGCGGCAAGTGCTCGCGCGCGAAGCCATCTTCATATGCGCTCGGGTGCAGCATGCTCGCCTCGCTCATTCGATCTTGCGCACCCTCTCGGCTTCCACTTTCGCAGGGGCGGCGATCGGCTGCCAGCGCGCGTCGCGGAGCCTGACGAGCCGCATCGCGCCGGTACGGAGGTCGAGCTTGGCACCGAGGTCCAACTCCCCCACCACCTCGATCGGCTGAGCGGGATCAACAAAGCGGCTGTCCCGCTCCAGCAAGGCGATGACCACGTCATCGGGCCAGCTCGTGCCCGGATCGCAGAACGGGCAGGTGATGACCGGGGCCCTGGTCAGCACGAAGAAATCGCTTTGCTCCAGGTCCGGCGGGGCCATGTAGCCGCAGATGCGCACCGGCTCACCGGCAAGGTCCTTCGCGCGCTCGCCGAGCCGGAGCCCGATCGCGCCGACCGTCGCGTAAATGTCCTTGAAGCCGAGGAGCGGATAGTTGTGCGTCGCCCGCGGCAGCGGCGCGAACGCATCGGCCGGCAGGAGCCCCGGATGATTCTTGCCATGCTGCGACAGGAGGCGCGGTAGGGTCATGCTCAGAGACCGTCGCGATGCACGAGCTGACCGCCGACGACGGTCAAGACCGAGCGGATGTCCTTGAGCCGATCGGTCGCGGCCGTCAGCGGATCGTCGGTCAGGACAGCGAGATCGGCGAGCTTGCCGCGCTCCAGGGTGCCCACCTTGTCTTCCATGAAACAGGTGTCGGCACTGCCGCGGGTGTAGAGGTCAAGCGCAGCCGCTGGGTCGACCGCCTCGTCGGCGCCGAGGACGCGTGTCTTGCCCTGCGCATAGACCTGGCGCGTCACCATCCACCAGATCGATTCGAACGGATTCCAATCCACCACCGGCGCATCGGTGCCGCCGCCAGTCGGGATGCCCGCGGCGACAATGGTGCGGACCGGGATCGAGCGGGCCGCCCGCTCCTCGCCCCAATAGCGCACCATGTTGTGGCCGAGCTTCACCGGCTGATCCTGCACTGTCACGCGCAGGCCAAGCCGCTTGATCGTCGCGAGCGCCCGTTCGCTCGGAAGGAAGATGTGCACCATGGTCCAGCGCAGCGCGCCCACCGGGTATTTTTCCGCCGCCTCCTCGACGAGATCGAGGATCGCGTCGATCGCCGCGTCGCCCACCATGTGAACCTGAAATTGCCAGCCGCGCGAGGCGGCGATCATGAACATCTCTCGCAATTCGTCGATGCCGCCCGGCGGGAGCACCAGCTTGCCGACGAAATTGGGATCGGTCTGCTCGCCTTCGACGACCCGGTAGGGTTCATGCATGAAGCCGGCCTCGATCCCGCCGTCGGCGGAAAACTTGAAGCCGCCGATCCGCAGCAAATCGTCGCCGAAATCGGGCGCCAGTACGGACGAGAGCGCGGTCACATCGTCGACGCAATGCACGCGCTGCAAGATGCGGACGCGCGTCGTCATTGCTTTCTGGCGCCACAACTCCATATAGGCGGCGATCTCGTCGAGCGTGAGACCCGGCTCGAGCGTGCTGGTGATGCCGCGGCTGTTGAGCTTTCGGGTGAAGGCCTTGATCCCTTCGACGTAGTCGGCGCGGGTGGGCGGCGGGACATGCTTCAGCACGAGGCTGAAGGCGGCGCGCTCCACCAGCGCGCCGGTGGGCTCGCCGGTCGCGAGATCGCGCACGATGACGCCGTGCGTCGGGTCCGGTGTCGCCTTGGTGATGCCTGCGATAGCAAGAGCGGCGCTGTTCGCCACGACGACGTGGCCGCCGCGACGCATGATGACAGGATTGTTGGGCGTGGCCGTGTCGAGCTCGAAGCGGTTCGGCAGGCGTCCCTCGGCGAGCTGGCTTTCATGCCAGCCGCTGCCGCCCTTGATCCACGCGCCCTTCGGCGTCGCGCGGGCACGCGCCGCGAATGCGGCCTGCACGTCGGAGATCGAGCGCGCCGCTTCGAGCGAGACGGCAAGCTCGTTTTGCCCGCCCATCACAGTGTGGATGTGGCTGTCGAAAAGCCCGGGGACAACGGTACGCCCGCCAAGATCGATGACGCGCGTGTCGGGGCCTACGAGCGCTTCCGCATCCTCGCCGAGCGCCACGATGCGCCCGCCGGCGACCGCGAGCGCCTGCGTCCGCGTGCGCTTGGCGTCGAAGGTCATGATTTGCCCGCGCCGCAACACGAAATCGGCCGAGATCATTACTGCCCCCATCTGCGCAAAGCGGGATTGATGTTTTCGTGGGACCTACGTCGAGCTTACTTATAGGCAACGAGGCGGGACAAGGGGTCGAGCACCAGCTTCTCGCCGGCGAGGAACAGCAGCACGATCGCAAAGCAGGTAGCATAGACGGTGGCGGCGTCGGACACGATCTGGGCCTTCAGCATCAGATAGCCCAAGCCGCTTGAGACGCCGAAGAGTTCCGCCACCAGCGCGATCTTCCAGGCGACGCCGTAGGCGATGCGCACCGCCGACATCAGATAGGGGAGCAGCATCGGCGCCACGACCTTGGCAAACGTCCGGCCGCGGCGGCGCGAAAAGCTCGACCCCATCTCGATCAATTCGCGATCGAGTTCCTTCAGGCCTTCGAGGATGTTGACGAGGCAGAACGGGGTCAGGATCGCAACCTCGACGAAGACGACCGCGGTGTTGGTGGTACCGAACCAGATCATGGCGAGGATCGCCCAGCCGACCGAGGGAAAGGAGTTGAGAAAGGGCGTGATCCGGTCGCGCACGATCGTATCGGCAATAGACCAGCGGTAGGGAATGATGGCGAGCGCGCCGCCCAGGAGCGCGGACAGCGCCACCGACGCGACGACGCGTTCGGCGCTTGCCGCCGTTTCGGCGAGGAGCGATGGCGTTACGAACAATCCTGCGAGCGTCGTCGCGACATGCCATGGGCTGGGCATCAGGAAATCCGGCAGGCGGAGCGAAAGTAGCCACCAGCCGAAAATGGCCGCCACCACGAGCCCGTCGGCGATGACGCGCTCGGCAAGGCGCCGCTGCGTCGTCATGGACCTCGACCCGCATCCGGCCGGCCCGCGCGCGCCTGCAGCGGCGCGAGGAGAAGCCGGTCGGTGCCGTAGACGAAGGCAATGATGACTATGATCACCACCAGGATGAGGCGCACGTCGAAATTCTGCTGCGCCAGGTTGAAGAGATATCCCAATCCGGTGCGGCCGCCGAACAGCTCGGCCGCGAGCGCTACCTTCCAGGAAACGCCGAAACTGATGCGCAAGGTCGCGAACACGAACGGCATCAGCGCCGGCAGCACGATTTTGATGAATTCGCGCCAGCGGTTGCGGGTGAAGCTCTCCGCCATCTCCAAGAGCTCGCGGTCGAGCGTCTCCAATCCTTCGCGCATGTTGATGATCGCGAACGGCGTCAGTACGACGCTGATCGCGAACACCACGGTGAACTCGTTGATGCCGAACCACACGATCGAGAGCAGGGTCCAACCGATCCCCGAGAAGGAATTGAGGAACGGCGAGATCCGGCCGTGCACGGCCAGCCGCAGCACCGGAAAGTAATGCGCCGCGAGCGCGAGTGTGCTGCCGAGGACGAAGGAGATCGCCATCGCGGCCAGGATGTGCCCGAGCGAGGCGAAGGCCTGTTTATAGAGATTGTAGGTCGTGACGAACTGGTAGAGCCGGACCGCGACCGGCCCCGGCCCCGGTAGCACGAACGGCGGAACGGTCAGGCTATAGCCCCACCAGGCGGCGAGGAATGCCAGCGTGAAGAGATGGGCCGCGAGCCGCGAGCGGCGGCCCTCCGTCCAGAAGGGCACTGCCGTGCGGCGCTCGGCGGGCGCGATACTATTCGCGGATCGCATATTTCCAGACGACGGATTCGGCCTTCGGATAGTCGCCCATCAGACCGAGCGCCTTGGCGTTCTCCCACACCACCTCCATCGACTTCAAATCGCCCGAGCCGACAACACCGGGGAAGATGGAATAATTCTTGAGCCACCAGCCGAAGAAATCGGGTGAGATGTGGAACTCGTCGGCCACCGCCTTGCCGACCTCGTCGGTATGCGCGTTGGCGTAATCGACCGATTCCTTGATCATCCGGTCGAATTCCTTGTAGTCGTCGGGGTGGGCGTCGAGCCGCTCGGGATAGGCAACGTTCACGGCGGAGACTTGGGCCACGTGGAACAAGCCGTCGATGTCCATGGCGGTCGGCAGAAGCGAGCGGTAGTCGCCGGATTTCAGGGCTTGGAACACCTGCAAATGAATGAGGTTGGCCGCCTCGATATGGTCGGTCTGCAAGGCGCCCAGCAGTTCCGTGGCCGGCATCTGCACCCATTTGAAGTCGCCGTTGTCGTAGGAAACATTGATCTGGTGCGCCTTCCACAGCGCAATGCGGTTCCAGGTCGTGCCGGTCGATTCCAGCGCGGTGTCGCCCACCGTCTTGGCCTTGAGGTCGGTGAGGGTCTTGAACGGCCCGTTGCTCTTCACCCACATGCCGCCGCTTTCGGCGCTCGCGACCGAGCGCAGCGCGGTCGAGAGCATTTCCATCTTGAGCCCCTGGTCGAGCGCGCGCGGAATCGACAGAACCGCATTCATGACGACGTCATACTGCTTCGTGGTGGTGGATTGGATGAGCGCAGGGATCGGCAGCGGCGTGGCGGCGATGTCGAGCGTCGGCGACGTTACCTTGCCGCTCTTTATGCCGTAGAGCACGCCCTCGAGCGCGGGATCGATCAGATAGGCATAACTTATTTTGTCCCTGGCTTCTGCGGCCGACGGTGATGCAAGACTGGCCGCAAGCGCGCCGGCCACCAGGATCGAAGTGCATTTCATGGTTTGGTCTACCCCTTCCCTGTCTCTATCGCTGCACCGCCGTGCTCGAGCGCCTCGGGCTCGAGCTGCCGGAAAAGCCGGTGAAGACGGTCCCGATGCCCGCGGAGTTCCAGCGTGGATTCGATGTCCCGCGGCCGCCTGTTCGCGATCGCTATCGTCTCGATCACGCGTGTCGGCTTGTTCGACATCAGGAGCACCCGGTCCGCGAGCACCAGCGCCTCGTCGATATCGTGCGTGACAAAGACGATGGTCTTGGCGGTCTGCTCCCAGATCGCGATGACCTCGGCCCTGAGCCGGCGTCTCGTATTGAGATCGAGGGCAGCAAAGGGTTCGTCCATAAGGATGATTTTGGGCTCGACGGCGAGCGCGCGAGCAATCGCGACGCGCTGACGCTCGCCACCTGAAAGCATGCGCGGGAATTTGTCGGCATCCTTGGCGAGCCCGACAAGCTCGAGCAAGGCACGGCAACGCTCGTCCCGCTCGCGCTTCCCGCCGCCACCGAAGCGCAACTCCATCGCGAGCATGACGTTGCCGAGCGCGGTGCGCCACGGGACGAGCCGCGGCGCCTGAAAAACATAGGCGATCTGATCCCACGCCGCGGACGGTGCGCGGCCGTCGACCCTTACGTTACCCCCGAGCGCTGACAAAAGGCCGCCGGTGAGCCGCAGGCACGTTGACTTGCCGCAACCGGAGGGTCCAAGGATACAAAGAAATTCGCCGCTGAAGACCGTGAAATCGAGCGCGTCATAAATGCGCTCGCCGGTCAATTCGACGGAAACGTTGTCGAACTCGATGATGACGTTGCGGCCCCGTTCCGGCGAATGGGCCGTTTGCGCTCTCTCGCCCGACGCAGCGCTCGGTTCGCTCACAGGATCAGCCCCAGCTTCCTTGCCATCTCGCCCCGCTTTTTCCTCGGCGCTGCGCCGACACTCTCAACGCGATCGGCCGAGCGGATTTCGGTGGTCGTAATCAATCGAATCCTTCTCAGTGCCGGGGCCATCGCGACTTACGGCATCGATGGCAGAGCGAGTATTCGGCACGGGGCCGAATATGTCGATCGATTACTCAATGGGACGCCGCCGCGCGATCTGCCCATCGAGGTCCCGACGCGGAGCGAGCTCATGATCGGTCCTGTCACGCAAATCCGCTAAAGGCGCAGCAAGGCGAAACAGAGTCCGGTGTTCACACTGCAATCGTCGCAGCCCGCCATTGTACCGTCCAGCTCGCGCAGCGCCGTGGCAATTCCTCGGTCGGCGCGATTTACACCATCGATGATGTGCAGAATGCACAGCGGTGCGCGGCAATGGGCACGTCGCTGAGACATTCGGGGCATTTCTTGGTGGTCGGATCGGGTGCTGCCTCGCCGCGCCGCATTCTCGCGAGAAGCTTGTTCACGGGCAGTACGACGAAGAAATAGACGGCAGCGCCAATGAGGATGAACGAGACCAGAGCATTGATGAAGTCGCCGATCGGGAACTTAGTTCCGTTGAGCGCGAAGTCGATTGCCGAGAAATCCGGCTTGCCGACCAGCGCCGCTATGAGCGGCGTGATCAAATCCTTGACGAGTGCGGAAATGACGGTTCCGAAGGCCGCGCCCATCACCACGGCGACAGCGAGATCAAGAACATTGCCGCGCAGCACGAACTGCCTGAATCCTTGTAACATGACGACCTCCCCTTTTTCACCCCAGATGAATACAGTCAAAGAGATCAACGCCTGAAGGGATCGATGCTCAAGGCCGGACTTTGGAATAGTCTGCTGAGCGCTGCGCTCGGCATTCTTGCCACGTCATTTCCGGCGCGCGCGGCCGACTCCATCGGATACGGCCCGGTCGGCGGCCCGTCAGCCGCGCTTTGGCCGCTCCTGATCGGACAGGCCAAGGGCATGTTCGCCGCCGAGGGCCTGAAGATCGAACTCGTCTACGCGTCGTCAAGCCCCGCCGTGCAGCAGCAATTAGCGGCCGGATCCGTGCAGATGGGGGACGGCGGCCTCAACGATCCGATCCGCGCCATCTTCGAGGGTGCGCCGATCGCGCTCGTCCGCCTCGAGGGGCAGGTACAGCCCTACGAACTCCTCGCCAAGCCGACAAACCCCGAGAGATCGCCCGACACCGGGTGTGGCGGCTAAGGCGATCCATCGAGCACGTCGCTTGCAGCATCGTTATACGAGTGCATAAACTCCAAACCCGGATAGGCCAATTCTCGACGACGAAACCGCTCCGATGGCGGTCAAAATCCTGACGCCGGATGAAGAGAGATTAGAAAGGCTTGTTCGGATGTCTAACATTCCAATCACCCTGGCATGCGGTTTCTACGATCGCATGCACGCTCTCCACACGGGCGATATTAAGCCGGCGGGCATTGACCTTACGTTTATCGCCATCGATGACCCGCGACAGATCTTCGACCGGATGGGCGGAGGGCTCGAATTCGACGCGTCTGAGATGTCGCTTTCGGAGCATATCACCAAGCTAATCGCCGGAAATTCACCCTTCGTCGCTGTGCCGGTATTCATCTCGCGGGTGTTTCGCCATCAGTTCATCTTCATCAACACGAAATCTGGGATCAAAAGTTCGAAGGATCTCGAGGGGCGTCGCATTGGCGTACCGCTTTACGTGCAGACCGCGGCCGTATTTATCCGAGGAATGCTTCAGCACGATTACGGCGTCGATCTGACAACCATAAAATGGGTGCAGGGCGCAATGGAGCATCCGGGCACCCATGGCAAGCCAAACGTGCTGCCGCTCCTCAAGAAGATCGACCTCGAGCAGAACAGCAGCGGCAAGTCTCTCAACCAATTACTCGAGGATGGCGATATCGATGCCATGATCACCGCCAGCATTCCGGAGCCTTACGGGCGTAATCCCAGCATCCAGCGTCTTTTCCCAAATTTCCGCGAAGTCGAGGCCAACTACTACAAGCGTACGAAGATTTTCCCGATCATGCATGTTCTGGCGATCAAGCGCGAGGTCTATGAGAAGCATCCGTTCGTCGCCACCAGCCTCTACAATGCATGCTGCGAATTGCGGGCCCTTGCCATTGCCAAGATGCGCGATGTCGGCGCATTGCGCTTCATGCTGCCATGGCTCGTGGCAGATTTTCACGAGATCGACGACGTGTTCGGCAACGAGTTCTGGCCCTATGGTGTCGAGGAAAACCGGGCGACGCTTGAAGCGCTTGTAAGCTACCTTTTCGAGCAGGCGATGATCCCTAAGACGATCCCTATCGAGGAACTGTTCGTCCCGACATACGGGTATCCCAACGCCGGCGACAATAGGAGCGGTCGCGAAGGTTGGGCCACGCTTCCGCCTGCGGCTCAGCCAGCGAAGTCATAACGCACGCTTCTGGCACGACTCGGACTCAGCCTGCGGTCCGACTTGGGTCTGCAAAGCGCCCAAAAGCGGACATGGATTGAGCCGGCCTAACGTCAATTTTATGACTTGCGACCTGCTCCCCTAAGGCTCCCGCGCTGGGTATGAGAGTCCGTCATAGGAGCGGGTGACGAGCACGTTCGCCGAGAGATCAGCCCGAACGTGTCCGGGGTCCCGCATTGAGGCCGACGATCGCGGAATGTGCGGCATTGCGCCGAACGGGCGGCGGACAGTATCATTACAGGAGTTACGGGCAGGCGGCCTCGAAAATTGGCCGATATCGCTTCGAACGCCTCCGCGCGAGCTCTCGCCGCAATCCTTTGCGCTGACGCGGTTGGATACACGCGGCTCATGGCGAAAGACGAGGCGTCGACCCACGCCACGTTCAAATTCTACATGTCGGAAATCGTCGGGCCCGCCGTCTTGCAGCACGACGGACGCATCGTCAAGAGCACCGGCGACGGCTTTCTTGCCCAGTTCCCGACTGTCTTGAGCGCGGTCGTCGCAGCCGAATCGATCCAGCGCAAGATCGGAACCAGCAACGAGGAGATTCCCACCCGGAAACGCCTCGAGTTCCGAATCGGCATCAATGTCGGCGAAGTGATTGTCGAGGAAGACGACATCTACGGCGAACACGTCAATCTAGCGGCGCGGCTTCAAACCTTCGCGGCATCCGGCGGCATTTGCGTGTCTCGCGCGGTCTACGAGGTGACAAGAAGCAAGTTGCCACTTCGCTTCGTCGATCTCGGCCGTCGGACGGCGAAAAACATCCCACATTCGTTCCATGTCTTTGCGCTTATTCCCAAGAAGACCGGAGCGCGGGCGCCCACGGCCCCGGCGATCCGCGCCCGCTATTTCGTCAGAAGGCTTTTCAACACAACCTTCGGCACGCTGGCACGGCGCGTGATCTCGATCGGCATTCTTGCCGTCGCGGTCGCAGTCGGAGTGTTCGAAGCGCACTGGCTGCAGTTCACACCGCTCGCGATCGAAGCCGAGCCTCCCTCCAGCCTGCCACCGACCGACAAGCCTTCGATCGTCGTCCTGCCGTTCAGCAACATCGGAGGCGATCGCTCTCAAGACTATTTCGCCGAAGGCATTTCCGAGGACATCATCACGGATCTCTCGCAACTCTCGCAATTGTTCGTCATAGCCCGCAGTTCGAGCTCCTACTACAAGGCGACATTCAAGGTGCCGAGCCAGATCGGAACCGAGCTTAGCGTCAAGTACGTGTTGACCGGGAGCGTCCGCAAGGAAGGCGATCGGGTTCGCGTCAATTGCCAACTGGTCGATTCCGCGACCGGTGGAGAGCTTTGGGCGGAGCGCTACGACCGCGAGTTGAATGGTATATTCGACATCCAGGACGACATCTCTGCCCGCATCGTTTCGGCGCTCGCCACAAAGCTTGACGTAAAGCCCGTTGCGGAGCGCGGGCAAAGACCGGCCGACGTCCAGGCCTACGACGTCTATCTCAAAGGCTATTCTTATCTGCACAAATCGACGCCGGAAGACACCGCGGAGGCGGTCACGCTGTTCAAGTCCGCGATCGCCATCGATCCCAATTTCAGCCGCGCACATGCGGCGCTCGCCGCAGCATATCTCCTGGCGACGCGCTCTCTCTGGCACAAGTACCTGGGCCTCCAGTCGGAGTATGACAGTGAGGCGCTTGCGATAAAGGAGGTCGACCTTGCTATGCGCGATCCGTCTGCGCTGGCATTCACGGTGCGGGCCGCGATCAATTACCGCGAAGGGCTTTATGACAAATCGTTCAAGGATCTTGCCAACGCCGAAGCGCTAGAGCCGAATGATCCCGAGGTGTTCGCCCAGCTTGGAAGGCTGTACGTCAAGATTGGACAGCCCGACGCCGCGATCCTTGATTTCCGCACCGCCTGGAGTCTCGATCCAAATCAGCCGACGCACGAGGCGCTGCTCGGAGTTGCCGAGTTCGCGCGAAACCATTTCAAGGAGAGCGCGCGGCTCATCGAAGCTGCCTACGAACGTAATACTGAGGATGCCACGTATCTCGACCATCTCATTGCTGCTTATGCGCTCGAAGGACGGGTCGACCGCGCCCGCGCCTGGCTCAGTACTATGATTGATTTGCGCGCGAAGGCCGGAGTTGAGCCTTACACGCTGTACGTCGCCTCGAAGTCACAATTCTACGACAAGGATTGCGATCTCTTCCGACTGCGCGAGGGTCTGCAGCTCGCCGGAGTTCCAGCCGGGCCCGATCCCGAGCCGCCAATCAAGGGCGCTAATTGCGTTCTGACGCCGGCGGGATGAGCGAAGCCACGGTGCGGCCGCCCGTCGCCTCCGGGCGCTTGCAGCAGGCTTATAACGCCATGGAGAAATAAGCACTCGATCCACGCGAGCTTGTCTTCGGCGAGGCCGTCCTCCGGCCAAACTTCGGCAACGATTTCGGCGGCACTGCGCGATCCATCGCTGAGCTGAAGCAGGCTGGCCGTCCGTTCATCGACGACGAGAGGCGTGCGACGCTCGCAAAGTGAAGCTCCGAATACCACGATATGGCTCCGCCCGCCCTTTCGAGTAGGTGGAAGGTCGGCAAGCGTCCGCGCGTGAACGTATCGGCTCGCGTCGCAACCGATCGCGACAATGCGCATGTTCGGGTCTCGGACCGGACGAAGAAAGCCGAGCTCGCCCGTATCCATGGCCCATTCGCGCGGATACAAACGAAAGATCGGATCGATGCCCTCCGACACCGACGCGTCCGCCTCGCTCTCGCCAGCCGCTAGAGCGACCTCGATTTCCATCGCGGGGAGAAGCCGCTCGAAATCCGGATTTGCTGTGCCGGTCCTTTGCCGGACAGCCGCCAGGACAGCGCGCGCCGCCTCGACGGAGTCGATCCGTCTGTCCTTCGCAATCGCATTTGCGGCAATTTGTGAGAAATGAAACCGGTCGAGCGGCGCATCGACCGTGCTGCCCTTGTTGCCGACGGGCGCCAGGGAGCGGCGTTCGGCGGCAGCGAGGAGGACCTGCTCGATCCTGTCCGGAAAAGCGGTGTCGCGCTGCAGCGCGAGAGCGAAGGCCCGTCCCCGCGCACCCATCTTTGCCGCAAGGTCCGGACGTTTGACGATTGCCGCGAGCCGGGCGCTCAGTTCCTCCACGTCATTCACGTCCCTGATAGCGACGCAACCGTGCCCGTGCGGCAAGCGCCCATGGCCGGGAAGCTTGCGGATCATCTCGGCGGATGCCACGAGACAAGTGCCAGACAGCAGCACCTCGCGCGCGACGATCGGCTGGTGGAATGCGATCGGAAAATCCTGTTCGAGGCAACAAACGGCAAGACAGCCGCGAACGAACTCCGCGATCCGCCGATGCGGCACGAATGGAAGTTGGAGAATACGGTCGGCAAGCCCACGTCTTCGGGCTTCGCTACGGAACCGTCGCTCGACATCGTTCCGCCCATGCGCAAGCGCGACCAGGCCAACATCGAGGCCGCTGTGCCTCAGCGTCTCTAAAGCGGTGAGCAGCGCGAACGAACCCTTGCTCTCTCCCAGCTTGCCGAACACCCCGAAATAAGGCGGGCGCCCCGAGAAATCGCCCCACACGAGCGTGCGCAGGTCGGGCCCAACTTCATCTCGGCACGCCAGCGGGTCGAGCACAGGGCCGTCCGGCGAGAAGATCTCCTCGGGAACTGCAAATCCACCGCCGAAGACGATGCGATCAGGCGCGACGCCGCGGGCCTTGGCACGCTCAGCGACGCTGCCCGCCGCGATCACGTAATCGGCGGACCGCAGGATATGATCGTAGAGCAATTCGAACTGAGGATGTTGCCAGAGCCGTCCGGCATCGCTTCCAGCCATGCGCACGACATGCGGGACCCCGGTGACCCCTGCCAGAAGATGCCCCGCCACCCCATAGGGCTCAAGATAATAGGACAGGATCACATCGAAGGGGCGTTCCGCGTGAAGGCGGGCGGCAGAAGCAGCGAGTTTCGAGACGAACGGGCTTGCCATGGGCGTGTAGTGCTGCGATGGGTCGGGAGGCTCGGTCCAATGCACCTTGACGCCGCCGCTGCCATAGTCTGCCTCGCAGCGTTCCCAGTCCTCGGCCCGCATATGCATGCGAAACGGTTTTTCCGCTTCCTTTGCGTTCGTGATGACCTGGACATCGTGGCCGCGCATTGCGAGCTGGTGCGCGGTCCAGTAGGTCCGCATGCTGACCCCGCCCTGGATTGGCGGAAATTTGCCGACAAGGGCGATTCTCACGGGCGAACCTCAAGGAGCCCAGCAGCGGCCAGATCGCGAACAAGGCACAAGGCCTCCTCGCTCCGGGCGAGTTCGTCGAGCGCCGTCCAGCGTTCGAGTGCCACCATCACCTCGAAGACCGCCGGCGGCAACCGGGCCATTGCTGCCACACCGGATTGGGGCGACTTCGCGATCACGAGCGGCGTATCGCGCCGCACCGGAACGGCGGCTTCGTCCGCGAGGACCGACCTTACGTCGTAAGCGCAGCGGACGATGCCAACCCCTGCGGACCGCCGAACCATGGGGCGCGGAGCAGCGTCGAGTGTTGCGACGGCTTCGGGCACTTCGGCGTAAAGCTCCGCGATCGCACACTCGCAACGTGCGATGTCGAGGAGATAGGCCGGCTCAAGCACCGCGTGAGCGGCCAGGACCGCGAGAAACTCCTGGAACTGCCGCGCATTGGCGAGCCGTCCGATCGAGGCCGGGAAGCAAGCTGCGGCGAACGCGCGAAGAATCGCATCTCTGCGCTCCCCAAGCAGCGCAAACGTCTTCGGCAGTAGCGCCGCTATCTTTCCGGTGCGCTTCTCGTGCGACATGCGCGCCTCGATGTGAAGGAGGCCGGGATCGATTCCTTCGGGAGCGGGCGGGACGGGCTCGCCCGGTTCGGCGCCGAATATGGCAGCCGCCGAGGTGAGATGCTCGAGTAGCTCAGTCTGCTGATCCAGGAGCCGGCTCGACATGAGTGATCTTCTCTCGCCTGTTTTCGATCCTTGTCCGGATCCGTTTGACGTCCCTCAGGATCTCATCGACGGCGTCAAAGCGCTCGTCGCGTTCGAGCACGACGGTCCTGGGGGACTGGCGCTCGAGCGCATATTCCAAAAGGTCAAAGGATGCGGCACGGACCGGATGGGAATGCGAGTCGGCATAAAAACGCCGCTTCGCAAGCTTGTCGTTGAGCCCGAGACCGCCCGCGACATGCACTTCCTTCACGATGCCTGGCGGCAGCGCATCAAGAAAGCCATAAAGTTGAGACCGTGGTTGCGGGCGTTGAGGTGAAGGTTCTCGACGTCGAGCAGAATGCCCGCGCCGGATTCGCCGCAGATGAAGGTCATGAACTGTGCATCCGAAAGCTCCGCATCGGGCCACTCGAAGACCTGGGCGATGTTCTCCAGGAGAAAAGGCACGGAGAGGCGCGACCGGATCAGGCGGATTTTTTCGATTACCGTCTCGGCGACGGCCTTTGTTCGCGGCAAGGGCAGAAGGTTGCCCAGCTCGCGGCCAGGAACACGAGTAAAGGCCAAATGCTCGCTATAGGCTGGCGCCTTTATGCGCTCGAGCACCGTGGCAACACGGTCGAGATAGGCCAGATCGATGGGCGTGTCCGTGCCGATCGAGAGGCCTATGCCGTGGGCGGTCATGGGCACGCGACCGACAAGGTCCACCATCGCGGCGCGCTCGGCCGCGTCGCAAGACAGGAAATGGTCGACCGTAATCTCGAGAACGTCGAACGCGGAAAGCTGCGCTTTGATCCAGCCACGGAGCGGAAAACGATAGGCAATGCCCACAAGCGGCCCGGATCGGCCCTTCTCGCGGTTGCGCGGAACCAGGGTTAGGTCTTTCGCCGCTTCTTGGCGGCGGTACCACGACGTGATGAATGGGAAGCCGTCCGCAGACTGCGAGCGCCTCGAGGCGAGGCCGGCGCGTTGCCGCGTTTGGCTGGGTGTGAGCTGCAGGCGCAGCCGCAGCCACAGCCACCATTGGCGAAAAAGGAATGCTCGGCATTGGGGTAGATACGCCAACCGATTACGAAGAGCGGTTTGCCCCCTTTTGGCGGCTTCGCGAGAGCGACAAGCGCCTTGATCGCCTCGGCGAGTTCGCCGTTTTTGACAAACTGCTCGTTGGCGCTCGTCAGCCAGGCATCCGTCTTCACGCCCGGGAGCCCGGGACTGCCTCGGCCTTCATAGGTTTGGATCGCGCTCTCTCGCAGCTCGTCCGCCGTACGGGTCGGCCCGATTTTCGGCATTCTCGTCCTCCTTCAACAGTCAGCCGCGTTTGGCCCGCTTTGCGCGAGGGATGCCAAGCGCCGCGATCAGCTCCTTCCATTCCTTTTCCAGTTCGCCAAGCGAACGGCCATAGACGGCGTCCCAGCGGCTCGGTTTGCCCGCGTCTCGACGCAGCGGTTTGAGCGGCGTTTCGAAGAACAGCCTGCGAAACTTCTCATCGCCGTACTCGTCGATGAGGAATTTCACGAGCGAGCCCGCAACCTTGTAGGCTGCTTCGCCTGGGTCCATGCTTTGGTTCGGGGATGTCGAGAGCTCGAGCCGGCTCGGCGTCGGAACCTTGTCAAGGTCGCGAAGGTTGAACTTCTCAAGCCCGATATGGGGGTCGGGCGTCGAACTCGGATCGAGACTGCACACGAATGCCGACGCGGCTTCGTGCAAGTTCATCCCGAAATCTGGGTAAGCGCTGTTGGCGCCGATGCGGTTCTGGATATAAACGGCAAAGCCCTCGGCCAGCAGACGATTGCCATTGGGGAAATAAACGTGGGACAGCTCGTGCATCACGTCCGCATGCTCGCTAGCGACGCGGGCCGCCGGGAATTCGATCGCGCCGCGACGCCCGACCGATGCCTGAACAAGTGAGCGCGCTATCTGAAAGTCGCCTGACACCGCGACCTCCAGGTCAACATCCTGCAATTCGAAGACTTGTTGCGGCGCATAGGTTCCGATCGTCGGGCGCGCTGAGAGCTTCGCCTTGAGCCACCGCTTCGCAAGAAACCATTTCTCGATCTTGGCGATTTCGCGGCCGAACAGCTCCATGAACTGCTGCCGCATCGCCGCCGGGACGGCGCTCTCATAGGGAACGCCGTCGACCAAACCTTGGAAATTGAAGGAAACAAGGCGGCCGCCGCACTTCCCGACGATCGGACTCACGTCGGGCGATGGCGATGCCTTGGGCCAAAAGCCACTCATCGCTGCATCGCCAAGTGCGAGCTCGGGCTCAGCATGTCCCCCTTCCAAGCGCCGCTTGCCAGTTAATCCCAATTCGTTACAAGAGGCAATATGCTCACAATCAGCGCGCCGCCGCCGCCCACGTCCGGCCCTTGCGCTGCCGTTTGCGGGCCAGCACAATGATAGCAAGCAGATCATGCCGCCCCATCTAATCGATATGCGGTGGATCATCCGCTCAATGGTCTTCCCGCTCGTCGCGAGCCTCGTCTGGCACGACGCCGCGAAGGCCGCGCCGAAACACACCGAAACCGCGCATTTCGTCATCGAGTACGACGGCATTCCCGATGACATATTGGCCTTCGTCGAGCGAGACGCGGAACAGGCCTATCAGGACGTGACTGGATATCTCCACATCACCTTTTCCAGAAAAATCCATATCGAGATCGGAAATCAATATCCCCAGCCCGTCGCATTGGACGATGCGGCGACGCTTCGCTTTCCTGCGAACCGGCTAATGCCGACAGGGGCGCAGGTGGGGCAGGAGCAAATTCGCGGTCGTGGAGTCACGTTCTGGCACGCCGTCGCTGCTATCGTTTATCCTAGCCGGCAACAACCCGAAGGCTTTGCCCGCTTCCTGACGCATGGTCTCGGTGCCTATCTGCAATGGAAGTTCGGAAACAAGCGCCCGGCGCCATGGCCCTCCGATGCTTATCCCAACATGGGCGAAGATTTGCATCCGGCGACCGCCAAGCTGGCCGCGCAAATCGGTTTTCTGTCGCTCAACGATGCAGTCCGCGAGTTCAACGATCGCCGTCTCACCCGAGGACGGCAGCTCGGCTGGCTCGAGGCCGCGTCGTTCGTCGAATATCTGCTCGAAACGCGGCCACTCGATCGGTTCGAGAGATGGTATGACGGCGGACGGTTCAAAGACGACTATGGAACCGATCTCAGCCCTGTCGAGGCCGACTGGAAAACCTACGTCACCGGCCTCAAGTGATCAGCCGCGTGCTTCGACGCGACTTCCGCTGCCATCGGCCGACTGGATTCTGACGTCCGGTATGGGCCCACCGAAAGCAAAAGCGGACCCGACTTTATTCCATGGTGATTGACATATCAATTATCCATGCGAGACTGCGGCGACGCGCGGCAAACAGCGATATGCGAAAAAGACCTCAAGCTGACGGAATAGGGAGGAAGGACGATGACTGGACCGAACGGAGTGCGGCGGGCGCGACGGGGCGCCATTCCCGCAATCGTGGCGGCGCTGGCGCTGACTTCGGGCGAATCCTTCGCCAAAGATCCAATCGAGGTCGGGATGGCGGCCGCGCTCACCGGGTATCTCGCGAGCTATGATGGTCAGTTCATCGACGGCGTGAAGCTCGGCGTGGATCACGCCAACGCGGCGGGCGGCATCGACGGGCACAAGATCGAACTCCACATCCTCGACGATGCGTCGAACGCCACGACCGGCGTCACCGTCACCAATCAGGCCCTCAACCAGTTCAATGTCAGCGTGATGCTGAATGGCTTGAGCTCCGCTCAGAACGCGGCGATCGAGCCGATCCTCGAGCGAGCGCAAGTGCCGCAGATCGTGTTCTCGGTCTTGCCGCCGAACCCCAAATGGGCATTCCTCGTCAATCTCATCAACGAACGCGCCGATGCGCTCGAAATCGATTTCGCGAACCAGAAGCTGCATGCAAAGAAGATCGCGATCGTCTTTTCGCAGACGCCCTATGGCCAGACCGCCGCGAAATTCATGAGCGAACGCGCAAAGCGCCTCGGCCTCGACGTGGTTTATTCCCAGGCCATCGAGCCTTCCGTCACCGACATGACGCCGCAGCTTGCGGCGCTCAAGGCCACGGGCGCGGAGGCGGTGCTCGACATGCTCACGGGGTCGACCCACATCGTCGAAGCGAAGGCCGCGGTGACGGTCGGCCTCGGCGTGCCGATCGTGCTCGCGACCGACGACCTTCCGACCCATCAGAAGGTGGCGACGGCCTATCCGCAGAGCTACTTCGTCGCAACCGCGGTCCAGGCCTATCCCAACAACGACACGCCCGAGACCAAGACCGCCTGCGGCAGCTTCATCGCGACTTATCAAAAGGCCGGCCACGACATGGCCACGATCTCCGGCGCCTCGTTCGGCTGGGATGCGGTGCGGATCCTCGCGAAGGCCGTGGCGGGGGGCGGCGCCACGGGCGGCGATGCGCTCCATGCGGCACTCGAGAAGACCGAGGTTCAGGGCTGCAACACGCTCTATAAATACAGCGCGGACGACCATTCCGGGCAGATGGACTCTCCGAACGAGCAGACCATCGCCAAGATCGGCCCGGACGGCAAAGCTGAAGTCGTGTTCATCGAGCGCAACCTGCAGCTCACCGAGAAATAGGCGCCGCGGCGGTTCGCTCGATGTCGGCCGCGGCGCTCCTGCGTGCCGATCGGATTTCCGTCCGCTATGGCCGGGTCGATGCGCTTTATCCGATCTCGCTCGCGGCGGCGCCGGCGAGTCTGACCCTCGTGCTGGGACCGAACGGAGCCGGCAAGACCACGCTGGTGAAGGCCTTGGCCGGCGCGGCGCCGACGCGGTCGGGCGCGGTGTGGCTCGGCGATCGCGACATCAGCGCACTTCCCGCGCATCGTCGCGTGCGGGCGGGCATCGCACTCGTACCGGAAGGGCGCGGGCGCCTACCTGGGCTTTCCGTATTCGACAATCTCGTGCTCGGATGGCATGCCGCGGCCAGAGACCGGCGGGGTCCGCGTGCGGACGACATCGGCGCGGCGCTTGCGCTCTTTCCCGCGCTCGAGGATCGGCTTCACCAGGATTGCAGTACCTTGAGCGGCGGCGAAATGCAGATGCTCGCAATCGCACGGGCGCTCCTCGCCAAGCCGCAGGTGCTGTTGCTCGACGAGCCCTCGCTGGGGCTTGCGCCGCTGGCGGTCGCCCGTGTCTTTGAGGCGCTCGCAAAGCTTCTGGATGGGGGGCTTTCGATGGTGCTGGTGGAACAGAAGGCTGTGCCCTTGCGCGCCCCGCGCGAAACCACGATCGTGCTGCAGAATGGCCGCGCCGTGTTCCAGGAGGCGCGCCGGCCAACGGTCGAAGAACTGGCGTCGCTTTATCTCGGCGGAAGGGCGGCCTGATGAGCGCCGAGACACGCACAAAGACCGAACGTGCCGTGCTTGCTCTCATCGTGGTGGGCGTCGTGATCGCGCCGTTCGCCGGCTTCCGCCTCGTCATCTACAATCTGACCATCACAGCGCTTTACGCGATGGTCGTCGTCTCGCTCAACATCATCCTGGGCCTTGCGGGACAGGTGAGCTTCGCGCAGACCACGTTCATGGCGATCGGCGGTTACGGCAGCGCCATTCTCACCACGCGCCTCGGGCTCGATCCCGTGCTTGCGCTCGCGCTTTCCGCCAGTTTCGCGCTTTTCGCTGCGCTCGTCATCGGCGCGCCGCTGCTGCGCCTGCGGGGCCATTACCTGGCAATGGCGACCTTCGCGCTCGCGCTCGGCACCAATTCCTTCGTCACGGCGGCGACGCCGCTCACCAATGGAAGCATCGGCATTTCCGGCGTGCCGCCGTTGGCGATCGCGGGCCATGTCGCCGACAGTGCGCTTTCATTCTATGTCCTGAGCTGGGTCGCGTGCGCCGGCGCCATGGCGGTTTTCGCGCTTCTCGCGCAGTCCCATATCGGCCGCGCGTGGCGCGCCGTTGCGACGGGCCAGGACATAGCGTCCTCTCTCGGCATCGACATCACGCGGGCGAAGCTCATGGCCTTTGGCATCGCGGCGGTCATCGCGTCGGTCGCGGGCTCGCTCTATGTCGAGTTCACCTCTTTCGTTGGCCCCGACCTCTACGATCTCGGCATCGTCCTCAATGTGTTCCTCATGCTGTTCATCGGTGGCCGTGGATCGTACGCGGGCCCGTTGATCGGCGCGGCCCTCCTCACCTTCGCGCCGCAATTCCTGGCGGGGCTTGAGCAGTACCAGAACCTCGTGTTCTTTGGCGTGCTCCTCGTCCTCATTCTCGTGTGGCCCTCTGGGTTCTTCGGGCGCGCGCGCGATTCCGGCCCGCTCCAGGATATCGTACCGCTGTGGCTGCGCCGACGCCGCATGACCGGTTGATCCATGTCCGCCGACGCGACCCATCTCGTTTTGCAGCGCGTGACCAAGCGGTTCGGCGGGCTCCTCGCGGTGACCGACCTGTCGATCGCTATCGAGGTCGGCAGCGTCCATGGCTTGATCGGGCCGAACGGCGCCGGCAAATCGACAACGATCGCCCTCGTCTCCGGCTTCTTGCAGCCCGATGCCGGTGCCATCACGTTCGGGCCGCACGATCTGACGCGACTGTCGCCGTCCGCCGTCGCCCGTCTCGGCATCTCACGCACTTTCCAGCAGGCGACGCCCTTGAGTGGGCTCAGCGTGTTCGAGAACGTGCTCGTCGGCCTGCATACCAGCTATCGTTCAAGCCTTGGCGCCGTTCTGGCGCGCACGCCCGCGGCGCGGCGTGAATCGCTCGCGATGGTGGAGGCGGCACAAAGGCTCCTCGGGCTTTTCGGGCTCGAAGCGCTTGCCGCGGCGGATGCGCGCAATCTCACATTCGGCCAGCTCCGCTTTCTCGAGATCGCCCGCGCGATCGCCATGCGTCCGCGCATCCTGCTGCTCGACGAGCCGGCGGCAGGCCTTAACGACGCCGAGCGCGCGAGGCTCGCGGACCTTATCCGCCGCTTCCGCGACGAGGGTATCGGGCTGCTGCTCGTGGATCACGACATACCGTTCGTTTTCGATCTTGCGGACCGGATGACGGTCATGAACTTCGGCTCCGTCATCGCGTCGGGCGATCCCGGCGCGGTGCGTCGGGATCCGGTTGTGCGCGACGCCTATCTCGGCGATGCCACGAATGAGGAGAGCGAGGGGGCATGGCGCTCATAATCGCGATCGGTATTGCCACGGGTTGCGTCTATGCGCTCGTCGCCGTCGGGTATTCGCTCATTTACCGCACCACTGCCGTGGTCAATTTCGCCCAGGGCAGCTACGTCATGGTTGGCGGCTTCTCGACCTGGTGGTTCTTCAGCGTGGCGCGGCTGCCTTATCCCGTGGCGGTGCTCCTAGGGGTCCTCGCGGCGACGGCGACCGGGCTTTTGCTGTGGATGCTCGTGGTCCTGCCGCTGTGGCGCCGCCGCAGCCCATCATACGTCGTGCTGCTCGAGACCATCATCTTCGGCGCGATCGTCAGCACAGCGGCGCTCATTGTTCTCGGCCCCATGCCGCAGACCCTGCCGCCATGGATTCCCGGCTTCGCGCTCGATTTCCAGGGCAACCACATCGACGGGCAATATATCATCGTTGCCGTCGCCACTCTCGGCATCATGGCGCTGTTCAGCGCGATCCTGCAGTTCACCACGCTCGGCCGTGCGATGCGCGCCTGCGCCGCGAGCCGAGACACGAGCCAACTTCTCGGCGTCTCGCCCGAGCGGGTGGGCGCAATCGCTTTCGCGGTCACCGCCCTGCTGGGCGGCCTCGGCGGCGCGATGATTACGCCGGCGCAGTTCACCTCGGCCGATGCCGGGCTCGCCTACGGCGTATTCGGCTTCGTGGCGGCGGTGCTGGGCGGCTTCGGCAGCTTGCCCGGCGCGCTCCTCGGCGGGCTACTCTTGGGGGTCGTTAACGCGCTCGTCGGGCGGTATATCTCGTCGAGCTACCAGACCGTGATCTCCTTCGCCATCCTGCTCGCGCTGCTGGCGGTGCGCCCGCAAGGCCTCATTGGCAGCCAGTGGGAGGAATCGCGTTAGCTTCCCGGCAACGCCACGGCAAAGCGGCTGTCGACGATATCGCCGGCCTTGACGCTCTCCTTGAGCATGCCCTGCGCATGGAACCAATCGAGCTGGTGCTGGACGTCCTTCATGTCGATGCGCAGGTCGGGATCGTTGTAGCCGATGTTCGCCTCGATCTGCTCTGGACTGAGATGCACGTATTTCTGCACGATCCCAACGATTTCGGGCGCTATCGGTCCGTCCTTGCGCGTACCGCCCGGACCAACGAACGCATCGTAGGATGCCTGCGCGCCCTTCCGCACGGCGCTGAGGAAGCGCTCGACCAGGTCTTGGCGCTCGTTCGTCATCTTGGGCGTGGTCCAGATCAGCGTGACCTGCCACGGCGTCTCCTCGCCGACCCAGCCGAGGAGCTTGGCGTTGCGGTGCTGCAGGAGCGGCGCCGCACCGGCCGAAGTAAGGATGCCCGCGTCGGCCTGGCCGCCGCTCACGGCCGAGGCTACGTTGGCGAAGGATTGCAGCGGCAGCGTCCGGATCGTCGTCATGTCGATCTCATTTTTCTGCAGGACGAGCGCAAGCGCATAGTGATATGTCGACCCAACTTGGGTCAGCCCCACGGAATGGCCGGCGAGCTGTTTCAACGATGTGAGCCCGGCCGCATAGGCGGCGTTCGATGCGAGCACGCCGGCGGCCGGAAAATTGGCCCGGTCGTAGGTCCCGCCGCCGACGATCCGCAGCTCGCCCTGGGCCGCGAGCGTATAGAGCGCGCTCGTGAACCCGGCGGAGCCGAAATCGATCGCTCCTGCCACCGTCGCGACCGCGACCGGCTGACCGGCGTCGAATGGCACCAGTTCCGGCTCGATCCCCGCGGCGGCGAAGTAGCCTTTCTCGATCGCGATATATGTCGGCATGCCGCCGGTCGTGATGAGCGTGCCGATTTTCACGTGATCGAGCGCCAAGGCCGGTGCAGCCGTCGCGAGAAGAACGGCCGCCGCCGCGGCCGCGAAGTGGGCGCGGCGTTGCCGCGACGATTTCCAGCCCATCGTCCTCTCCTCTGACGCACCCGAAGCTTAACATAGCAACGATCGCCCTTCCAACTTGCTTCGGTCCGTGGAATGATTGGCCCTCCAAGTGAGGATAGAGACATGATCGTCGATACCCACGTCCACGTCGTCTCGGACGACCGCAAGGCCTATCCGCAGGTGTCGGATGGCGCGCATGGCGCAAGCGCGCCCTCAGTGCGCGACATCGGGCAACCGGAATGGCCGCCGCTGACCGGCGAGCAGCTTGTCGCCATGATGGACCAATGCGGGATCGATCGCGCGCTCCTGGTGCAGACGTACTTCACCTATCATTTCGACAACCGCTACATGGTCGATTGCGCGAGGCGATGGCCCGGCCGGTTCGAGAGCGTGTGCGTCATCGATCAGCTCGCACCCGATGCTGCGGACGTCCTGAGCGATCTCGTCGAGAACCACGCCGTTCGCGGCCTCAGGATGATGGGCGCGCGCGGGCCGGAGTCGCTCAAAGACCCGCGCACGTTTCCGCTCTGGGCGCGTGCCGAGCAGCTTCGCATCCCGATCTGCATCGGCGCCCGGATCGAGGAGCTGGCGGACGTGCGCGTGCCGCTCGAGCGGTTCGCGAGCGTGCCGGTGGCGCTGGAGCATGTCTGGGGCATCAAGGTCGGCGATCCGCCCTATGACGGGCTCAAGGTGCTGTGGGAGATGGCGCAGTTCCCCAATCTCCGCCTCAAGACGGCGCCCAACAACTCGCACGCCGCACGCGAGGGCAAGGGCACGCCGCGCGAATTCTTCGGCAAGCTCGTCGATACGTTCGGCGCCAGGCGCATCATGTGGGGTTCGAACTATCCGGCGCACTGGCATCACTATGGCGACATGAAGGAGCGGCTCGCCATCATGGAGGAGGATTTCGCGTTCCTCGGCGCCGAGGACCGGCGCTGGATCTTCGGCGAGGCGGCGCTTGCGCTGTGGCCGGGCTTGCGGGGGGTGTGAGCCATGGCGGCAGACGAAACGACGCTCCGCGTCGGCGGCTGCGACATGAACGTCTTCCTCGCAGCGCCCGACGGTCCGGGACCGCACTCTGCGGTGCTCGTCGCCCATCACCGCACCGGCGTCGATCTATTCACCCGCCAGGTCTGCGAGCGCATCGCCGGGATCGGCATCCTCGCGGCTGCGCCCAATTTCTATCACCGCCGGCCGCGGGACGAGGACCCGGTCGCTTCGATGAAGCATCTGAAGGACGGCGAGCTCGTCGACGACATCAACGCTGCGGTGAAGCACCTGCTGTCGCTGCCGTCGGTCAGGAAGGACGCGATCGGCACGGTCGGCCATTGCCTCGGCGGTCGAACCTCCTATCTCGGCCTCGTCTGGAACCCGGTCTTCAAGGCCGCGGTGATTCTCTATCACGGCAACATCTTCGATTCGCGCGGCGAGGGCATGCCGGCCCCGTTCGAGCTGACCAGCAACATTCATTGCCCCGTCATCGGATTCTTCGGCAACGACGATCACAACCCGTCGCCGGAGATGGTGCAACGCCTTTCGCAGGAGCTCGCGCGGCTCGGCATCCGGCACGTCTTTCACAGCTACGACGGCGCGGGTCACGCCTTCCAAGACCATACGTCGAAGAACAATTACCGCGAGGCCGCGGCGCAGGACGCGTGGCCCAGAATGCTCGCCTTCCTGGGCTCGACGCTGCGCCGCGAGCACGAATTTCCCGCAGCGCGTACCCTCTGAATCATTCAAGCTCGGAATAGGCTGCCGTCGTGCCATTCCCGCGCGTCTTGCGGCGTGCGGCGCTTTCGCCTGCTGTGCGCGAGCCGGCGCCCGCCCCGATCAGCATGTGGAGCGAGCGATGCAGCTCGCGCAAGCGGCTCGGACCGAGCTCTGCCGCGAGTTGGGCATAGATCCGCTCCGACGCGCGCAGCACCGGACCGACGGCGGCGCGGCCGCGCTTCGTAATCGCCACCAGCACGCGCCGCGCATCGGCATCGACCTTCCAGCGCCGCACGATCCCCTTGGCGTGCAAGCGCGGAATGATGCGCGAAAGGCTGGCCGGATGAATGCTGGTGCGCACGGCGAGCTCGCTCATCTCGATCCGGTCCGTCTCGGCGAGGACGCGCAGGATCCGTCCCTGCTGGTCGGTCAGGCCTTGCGCGTGAAGATAGGGCCGGAAGCGTTGCATCACTGCGTCGCGCGCGCGCAAAAGCTGCATCGGAAGCGCTGGTTCAAAGCTGGATTTCGAAGAGGCGTTTCGCTCGGCCTTGGAGAGCGTCACAGGAATCAAGTCGCTAAGTTGATAATGCGCGGACTATGGCAGACACGGATCGCGAAGGCGATAACAAATTCCAACCCGGCCCGACAGACAAGCGCTTGCCCGTCCTCCGCGGCGCAGCTCATGATTAACATGACAATGACTTTTCAAGTCCTGTGCTTAGTCCCGGACATCCGTTTCAAAGCTGGAGAACATTCTTACGCAAACACGCGCCCGATATTGCCACCATCGACCTCTTTGTCGTACCGACGATCGGTTTCACGTTGCTATATCGACTCGTGATTCTGGATCGGTTCCTTTGGCTCGTCTTGTCGCGTTGGTCTTCAGGTTGGCGGCAAGGCTTGATCATCGCGCAACCCGAAGCAGTCCGCCTATGCACACTGCGAGATTCCGAGCAACCTTGAGAAGATGAAGAATCCGGCGCTGGCCTCGACAGAGAAATAGGATCATCATGCCGCTTTAAGAGTTGTCCGATCATACTGATGCTGAGGGCCTTGAACGGTCTCGCCTGGACTACAGGGACGACATCATGCAGGTCGCGCTTCGCCATCCGAGCACGGGAAACTTCAAATTCATTCGTACCGGCTGGAGCTGGTCGATCTTCTTGGGGGCGTTTTTCTTAGGCCTGCCCTTGTTCTTCCGCGGCTTGGCGCTGTGGGGCGCTCTGATGTTCGTGCTCTGGTGCCTGCAACTCGCCGTGACCGTGGCGGTGGCGGACGGCAGCATGCTGGAATGGATTCTGAACCTCGCGGTTATAGGATTGTCCGTCTACCTTGGCTTCCGAGGAAACGCCTTGTCGGCACGTCATTTTCTTGCTTGCGGCTATGAATTTGTCGAACCGGACAGCCCCGGCGCTCGCGTAGCCTCCGAGCAGTGGAACCTTTGATCGCCTGAGCGCCGCGATCAATACAGCATCAGGCGCTCCCAACCGTCCTGAGGCTGCTTTGCCAAGCAGAAATCCAGGTCATAGTCCAAGGTAGGCCTCGCGGATGCGCGATTGTGCGAGCAACTCCGAGGGCAGGCCGGCGGCGACCATGCGGCCCTCCTCGAGCACATAAGCGCGGTCGGCGATTTCGAGCGCCTGGGCGACATTCTGCTCGACCAGCAGGATCGACATGCCCTCGTCGTGGATCCTGCGGACGACGCGAAACACGTCGCCAACCACGGAAGGCGCGAGCCCAAGCGACGGCTCGTCGAGTAGCAGAAGCCGCGGCTCCGCCATCAGCGCTCGCCCAATCGCGACCATCTGCTGCTGTCCTCCCGACAGCGTCCCGGCGAGCTGGCGGCGGCGCTCGGCCAGAATCGGAAAGAGCGCGAACACCCGCTCCAAGTTCACCTCGCGCTGGCGTCGCGCCTCGGGACGATAGCAGCCGATCTCGAGGTTCTCTTCGACCGTCATGCCCGCAAAAAGGCGCCGTCCCTCGGGCACAAGAGCCACTCCGTGGCGGCAGACCTGATGCGCCGGCACCGCCAGGAGATCAACCCCGTCGAAGTTGAGCGCGCCCTCGCGAAACCGCAGCACGCCGGCGATCGCGTTGATGAGCGTGCTCTTGCCGGCGCCGTTAGGGCCGATGACGGCGACGAGCTCGCCGGCATCTACGGCGATCGAAACGCCGACGATCGCCGGCGCTCCGCCATAGCCGACGGTGAGCGAGGTCGCTTCAAGTAGCATGCGCTTTGCCGAGATAGACGCTGATGACTTCGGCCTCGCGCATGGTCTCCTGAGGCGTGCCGACGGCGATCAGCGCGCCCTCGTTCAACACTGCCACCCGATCCGACAGCGCCACCACCGCGCGCATCAGATGCTCGACGAAGATGATCGACGTGCCCTGGTCGCGAATGTCGCGGACGAGCCGCAGCGCGCCGTCGATCTCGGTGTGGTTCAATCCCGATAGCACTTCGTCGAGCAACAGGAGCCGCGGCCGCGCTGCGAGAGCGCGGGCGAGCTCGAGGAATTTGCGCTGGTGCAGGTTGAGCTGCTGCGGCAGGTCGGCGGCGCGGTGCGCGAGTCCGGTATACCCGAGCCAGTGCATCGCCTCGCCCGCGGCGTCGCGCGGCTCGCCGAAAGCCGTACCGAAGCGCACCGCCAGAGCGACATTGTCGAGCGCGCTCAAATGATTGAATGGCCGCGGGATCTGATAGGAGCGGGCGATCCCGAGTCGGGCGATGCGATGGGCGGCGAGCGCCTCGATCCGCGATCCCGCAAACGCAATTGTGCCGGTATCGATCGAGAAGTGCCCGGTTATAACGTTAATGAGAGTTGATTTGCCCGAGCCGTTGGGTCCGACCAAGCCGAGAATCTCGCCGTCCTGCACCGAAAGGCTCACGCCCTTCAATGCCTCGATGCCACCGAACGACTTGCGCACGTCGCGGCAGTCGAGCAGCGGCGCCGTCTGCATCGCCGCGGCGCCCAAGCGCGGCAACTCGACCCGCGGCGCCACCGGGACCGGCAGGCGCGGCGGCACGAGCCGGTACCAGCGGCGCAGGATCGCTGGCATGACTCCCTGTGGCATCAGCAGGATCACAAGTATCAGCACCAGCGCCACCACCGCACGACCGAGCGAGGCTTGGGGGCCGCTCGCATTGGCATAGAGCGCGGCGGTGACAGTGGTGGCGCCGAGCGCGGGCCCGAGCCAGTGCCGCGCGCCGCCGAAGATGCTCATCACCACCGGATACATCGTCACCGTCACGTCGAAGATCGCGTCGGTCGTGAGATAGCTCACATAGATCGCATAGATCCCGCCAACCGCGCCGGCGATGGCGGCCGACAGTGCAAACGCGGCAAGCTTGTAGCGGAATGTGGGAACGCCCTTGGCCTCAGCCACCTCCTCGTCGTCGTGGATGGCGAAGAGACCCAACCCCAGCCGCGAGCGCGACACCGCCCAAGCCGAGCCGATCGCCGCCACCGCCATGGCGAGCCCCAAAAGATAGATCGTCGCCTGCGACGAACCCATGATCTCCGGCAGCTCGACGCTGATGAGATACACGCCGCTACCGCCATCGATCGGCGTATTGTTGATAATGGTGGCAATGATGAAGGTGACTGAGATGGTCATGAGCGCGAACAGCTCGCCACGCAGGCGCTGGACGCGAAACACGACGAAGCCGATCATTGTGCCCAGCGCTGCCGCCAGCGCCGCCGCCACCGGCAGCGTCCACAGATAAGGCATGCCCAGCTTGATCGCGAGCGTCGCCGCGGCATAGGCGCCGACGCCCATGAAGGCGGCGTGGCCGAAGCTCCAATAGCCGGCGAAGCCGCTAAGGATGGTCCAGCTCGTCGCCAGCGCCGTCCAATAATAGATGATGTAGAGGAACGAAACGTAGAAGGCGGGAATGGCGAGCGTCGGCACCGCGGCGAGCGCCAGCACCAGCGCGACGAGACCGGACGCCACCAGAACTCGCGTGCGGCTCAGATCCATCGCGGGCGGAAAAGTAAGAGCGCGATCAGCACTGAGAACGACACCAGCGGCGCCCAGGCTGGGTTCACCACCGCCATGGTGAGCGCCTCGCACGAGCCGATCAGGATCCCGCCGGCGAGCGCGCCGATCGGATTGCCGAGCCGACCGATAATGACGACGGCGAAAACGACGCCGATCCAGGTCCATATCTCCGACGGCGCCAGCGTTGCGATCAAGGCGATGAACACGCCGGCGACGCCGGCATAGGCCGCGCACAGGCCCGACAACAGAAACGAGAGCGCGCGATGATTGACGCCGAAGGCGGCCGCGATCGGCGCGTCCTCTGCGCCGGCGCGCAACGCCTTGCCGACATAGGTGAAGCGCAGCCACGACCAGGTCAGCCCGGCGAGCAGCGCCGCCACGAGGCCGGCCAACAGATTGAGCGTCGGCACATAGAGTGAGCCGACGACGATCGACGAACTGGCATAGACGGTCTCGTAGCGGCGGAAATCCGCGGTCCAGACGAACTGCAGCGCCGATTCGATGATCACCGCGATGCTGAAGGTGACGAGCATCGACGCCATCTCGGCGACGCCGAAACGCAGGAACACCCAATGCAGCGCCACGCCATAGAGAAAGAACACGACGACAATCAGCGGCCCCGACAGATAGGCCGGGATCCCCGCGGCGGTGCCGAGATACCAGGTGAGATAGGCGCCTAAGAGCGCCATCGCGAAATGGCTGAGATTGACCAGCCGCAGCAAACCCCAGCTCAGGCTCAGCCCCAGCGCGAGCAATCCATAGAGCGCGCCTGCCAGAACGCCGGTGATGAGAGCCTGGAGGAGAAGCGTGAGAGACGGCAAGCGATCACCTTCGCGCAAAAATCTCCGCGTTCATGACGCGATCAGCTTGTAGCCGGGCGTAGCGATCAAGGCCGGCCATACCGCCACCCATCTTCCGCCCTGAATCTGCCGAAGCTCGGTGAGGTCCTTCGAATTCTGGTGCCATTTCCCCTTGAAGTCGCGCCGGCCGACGATGGTATCGACTTCGTTCTTGTCGAGCCAGTTGGCGAGCTTTTCGTCCTCGATGCTCTTGGTCGCGTTGACCGCGGCGGTGAGGATCTGCCAGCCCGCATATTCGAGCGCGCCCTGAGAATCGGCATGGGGATAGGGCAGTCCGGCCTTCACCGCCCGGGCATCGAAAAGGCGGGCAAATTCGCCGCCGACCGGGTCGTCGATATAGGGCTTCACGTCCTCGAAGTTGGTGCTTGAAATCGCGTGCTCTGCCGCCGGCAGCGTCGCCAGAGGGCCTGACGACGGATAGAGATAGAAGTGCCGCTTCGGCTTGTAGTCGAGTTTGCCCAGCGCTTCGAGCAGGAGATTGCCGTCGACGCCGAGACAACCGAGCCACATCAGGTCGGGATCGGCGTCCTTCACTCGCGCCGCGATCGGTCCGAAATCGCGGTTGCCGAACTCGTATTGGAGGTATTCGATGACCTTGATGCCGCGTGCCGTTGCCGCGTCGCGCGTGCCTTCCGCCTGGAACAGCGCCGAGGGAAATTTCGTGACGGCGATGAAGATGCTTTTCGGCGGATGGTCGGTGCTGGAATAGGCGTCGAGCATGATGTTGGGCGCGGTCTTGTTCGGCTCGGCGCCGCCCACGGTCGCGCCAAAATGCCACTCGTAGGTCGCGAGCTGCGGCGTGCCCATAGTGTTTTCGATGTAGAGCTTCTTATAGCGCTGCGCCACCGTCATGCCCGCCAGGATGGCAGCGGTGCCGTAGGGACCGAGGATGAGGTCGACCTTGTCCGACGTGATGAGGCGCTCATAGAGGGTGCGCGTCACGTCGGGCTTCGACTGGTCGTCGAGTAGGACGTATTGTACCGGCCGGCCCAACAGCCCGCCTTTCGCGTTGATCTGATCGACGAAGATCTCGCTGACCATCTGATGAATGAGTCCGGTCTGGGCGAGCGGCCCGGTGAGCGACAGGGTTTGGCCGATCTTGATCGGCTGCGTGCCCTGGGCGCGGGCAAGTCCAGCGACGCCAAAGCTCATCAATCCCGCCGCGCCCGCCAGCAAGTCGCGTCGCGATGCGCGATATGTCTTAATCGACATCAGATCCTCCCTCGAATGCGCAGGTGCGCTCCGCCTCTTTCGGACGACTCCCGCCTACATTCGAGACATTCCTGCAAGAGTGGCTTCTGGGTCAAGCCTCGCGCTCTGCGGACGTTGGCTACCCGGCACCACAGCTTCGTGCTTGGACTGGGCGCTTTGCATGCCCGGCACAATCCTGTGACCCGGCGGATTCCCTGCTTAGCAGGGAATCTCACACAGAAACGAGTTCGTACCGGACTGCGTCGATAATCCCGCGCTTTTCGGCGCCCGATCCCGCCGCCGCAGCCGATAACGTTCTTGCCATAGCGCGCACGCCTGCGCATGATCGGCCGTCGAAATAGTAAATGAGACATCGCCGCGCGCGCGGACAATAAATCGCCGGATCCTTCACTAGAATGCAGCTTCTCTATAAGCTATGCCGGTAGTGACGCGCGCCGCGATCGTTCCGGTCGTCTGCATCGGTCTTGCGAGGATCGTGCCTGCGTTCGCGCAGAATTACGAACAGGTGGCGCCCAAGGAAGTGCCCGCGGCACCCGCGCCGCCGATCGCCGTGCCGGTGCCGCCCGAGCCCAACGCGGCGCAGCAGAACCAGGTCATTCTCCAAGCGTTGAAGGGCATCCATCTCATCGACGCCGCGGCGAAGCTCACGCCCAACGGCGTCACGGAAACGGGCGTCACTTTCGACGGCCTGTCGATGCTCGATGTTCCGGCGATCCGCGACGCGCTTGCGGCGTTCCTCGGAAAGCCGCTGACGTTCGGCGGCCTGTCGGAAATTTCGCGTGTCATCATCGGCTACTATCGCGAGCAAGGGCGGCCCTTCGTCGACGTGGCCTTTCCCGAACAGGACATTAATAGCGGCGTCGTGCAAACGGTCGTGACCGAATTTCGCCTCGGCCAGATCAAGTTTGAAAACAACAAGTGGTTCTCGACCGATCTCTTGCGCGGCGAAGTGAGCCTCGCGCCCGGCGACGAGATCGACAACCGGCGCCTCCAATCCGACCTCGATCGGCTCAACGAGAATCCCTTTCGCACCGTCTCCGTCGTGGCGCAGAAAAGCGACACGCCTGGCGATACCGATCTCCTGTTCGACGTACAGGATCGCTTCCCCGTGCGGGTCTATGGCGGCTACGACAACACCGGGACGCCGGTCCTGGGACATGACCGGTGGAATCTGGGCTTCAATTGGGGCGATGCGCTATTGCTTGACCAGCAGCTCGCCTATCAGCTCACCACCAGCAACGATTTCTGGCATCACCGCGCCGAGGTCACGGGCCAATCGGACGATCCGACCTTCGTCGCGCAATCGGTAAACTATACGATCCCGGTCTTCGGCGAAGACCGCATCCTGCTGTTCGGCACTTACGAGAAGGCCGTGCCGCGGCTCGGCGCCGACCTCGGCGTCATCGGCATCAGCGCGCAGGCGAGCATCCGCTATGCGATGCGCTTGCCGGCGATGGGTTTTCTCACGCACGAAATCCAGCTCGGCTACGATTTCAAGAGCAGCAACAACAATCTCGAATTCGGCGGGGAGACCGTCTCCAACGTGACGAGCGAGATCGACCAGTTCCCGCTGATCTACACCGCGACTGCGAAGGACGCGTTCGGCCAAACGACGCTCCAGAACGAGACATTCTTCAGCCCCGGCAACGTCTCCGGCGAGAACAAGGACGCGATTTTCGAGGCACAGGCCAACAATCCCTTTGCGAAAGCACGCTATGTCTACGACAACCTCACCCTCACCCGGGTGACGAAGCTTCCCTACGACGCAAGTTGGATAATGCGCGTCATCGGGCAAACGTCGGACCACAACTTGCTACCGAGCGAGCAGCTGGGCGCCGGCGGCTTCGACAGCGTGCGCGGCTATGATGAGCGCGCGGCGAACGGCTCGCTCGGCCTGCTCTTGCGCGAGGAATTGCGCACGCCGCCCTTCAGCCTGCTGCGCGGACTGCCGCACATGGAGGGCGACCAGGCCCAGTTTCTGACTTTCTGGGATTACGGCGGCGTGCGCGACAAGCAGATCGCGCCTGGCACGCAGGTCAGCACCGAGATCACGAGCGTCGGTCTCGGCATGCGCTATTCGGTGCCGCGCTATTTCGACATGCGGCTCGACTATGGCTGGCAGCTCCGCCATCTGCCGGGCCAGCCCGAGCTCAGCCAGATGGCGCAGCTCGCCATCACGGTGTCGTACTAGCGGGAATGGCGGGTCAGGGCC
The DNA here is from genome assembly GCA_963729295.1 of uncultured Alphaproteobacteria bacterium. Lineage (GTDB taxonomy): Bacteria > Pseudomonadota > Alphaproteobacteria > ATCC43930 > CGMCC-115725 > DATJLY01. Next base: position 317,537 of record CAVSNJ010000001.1, on the reverse strand, counting down.
CGGTGCAAGCGATCGTGAGAGTCGAAGTGTCGAGCGCGACGCACACGACATTCATGCAACGGCGTTGCCGGCGGGGTGAGATTCGGGGTCGTGGTGTCGCCGCCGGCGGCGGGCGCGATGAGGTTCAGCTGTTGCGCAAGGATGTCGGAGGCCGTCGTCGCGCCCAGCGTCGCCAAGGCCAAGCGGCGGCGGCGAGCCGCCCGTGGTGGTCGTGACGGGCGGACCCGAGTAATTCGTCAGTGTGAGCAGCGCCGGGTTGGATATGGCAGGCGTCGACGGCGTTCCCAGCGTCGGCGCCGAAATCGTCAGCGTGCCCGCGACATAGGTGATCACGTAGTTCGGATCGGCAGCGCCCGTGACCGTGATCGGATAGGCGCCGATCGGCGAAGCGGTCGTTGCCGTCGTCGAGATGCTCGGCTGCGGCGCGAGCACGGACGCCGTCTGACCGGCCACGAACCCGAAATAGCTTATGGTCAGAGCCGGAAGCGATGCCGACCCGACGGCCGCCGACTGGTTATTGGCGGTGATCGTCAGCGGCGCCTGGTTTATCGTGGCTTCACTGCCGTTGCCGGCGATGCCGGCGAGCGTGTAGTTGCCGGCCGCGCTGCCGCCGAGCGCGAGGGATCCCGCCGACGCGAAGCTCTCCGAGCCCGCATTGGCGCTCGAGAGCGTGCCGGTGCCGGAGAGCGTCAGGTTCGCGCCGTCGAGGTCGTTGCCGATGCCGAGCTCCGCGGCCGGTGCGGCCGCGGTCGCGTCGTAGGTCTTGGCGCCTGACAGCACCACCGCGAGCTGCCCGACATTCACCGCGCTGCCGTTAACGGCGATGCCGGCGAGCGTGTAGTTGCCCGCCGCGCTGCCGCCGAGCGCCAGCGTGCCCGGTGCGGCGAAGCTCTCGGACCCGGCGTTGGCGCTCGCCAGAGTGCCGATGCCGGACAGCGTCAGGTTGGCGCCGTCGAGGTCGTTGCCGATGCCGAGCTCCGCGGCCGGCGCGGCCGCGGTCGCGTCGTAGGTCTTGGCGCCTGACAGCACCACCGCGAGCTGCCCGACATTCATCGCGCTGCCGTTAACGGCGATGCCGGCGAGCGTGTAGTTGCCGGCCGCGCTCCCCGTCAGCGCCAGCGTGCCCGGTGCGGCGAAGCTCTCCGAGCCCGCGTTGGCGCTTGCCAGAGTGCCGGTGCCGGAGAGCGTCAGGTTGGCGCCGTCGAGGTCGTTGGTGATGCCGAGCTCCGCGGCCGGTGCGTTCGCGGTCGCGTCGTAGGTCTTGGCGCCTGACAGCACCACCGCGAGCTGCCCGACATTCACCGCGCTGCCGTTGCCGGCGATGCCGGCGAGCGTGTAGTTGCCCGCCGCGCTGCCGCCGAGCGCCAGCGTGCCCGGTGCGGCGAAGCTCTCGGACCCGGCGTTGGCGCTCGCCAGAGTGCCGATGCCGGACAGCGTCAGGTTGGCGCCGTCGAGGTCGTTGCCGATGCCGAGCTCCGCGGCCGGTGCGGCCGCGGTCGCGTCGTAGGTCTTGGCGCCTGACAGCACCACCGCGAGCTGCCCGACATTCACCGCGCTGCCGTTAACGGCGATGCCGGCGAGCGTGTAGTTGCCCGCCGCGCTGCCGCCGAGCGCCAGCGTGCCCGGTGCGGCGAAGCTCTCGGACCCGGCGTTGGCGCTCGCCAGAGTGCCGATGCCGGACAGCGTCAGGTTGGCGCCGTCGAGGTCGTTGCCGATGCCGAGCTCCGCGGCCGGCGCGGCCGCGGTCGCGTCGTAGGTCTTGGCGCCTGACAGCACCACCGCGAGTGGGTTGATCTTACCGACCGCTCCCGATGCGCTCGAGCTCGACAAGCCATAGCCATAGACGGTGGCACCCGTGTTGTCCGTTACAGAGACAATCGCCACCCCGCTTACGCTCACGTTGATGCCGCTGCCGGCGTTGGCCGATGCATAGGTGCCGCTCGTCGGATCGTTGAGCGTCACCGTGTCGGGATTGTTCGGGTCGACATTCCCGCCCACCGAATAGTTGGCCGCCGCAAGCGTTGCCGCGGTGGTCGTGTCATAGGTTTTCGTGACGTTGCCCGTCAGGCTGACGGTTGCGGTTGCGGTCGCGGTATAGACGAACCCGCTTTCCCCCGAGGTAATGGCGCCATTGAGCGGCCCCAGGAGCGCGGTGTTGTATTGCTTGAAGGCGTAGCTGAGCCCGCCCTTGGTGTCATTCACCGGCGTCTGCGAGTAGACGATCCACCGCGCGCCGGCGCCGGTGGCGACGAGCGCCCCGCTGCCAGAATCGTTGATGAAGGCATTGCCGTCGGCGAGGGTCAGCGTGCCCCCGCTCGAGCTGACGAGCGAGGCACCGTTGGCGATGGTGATCGTGCCGGAACTGCCGCACGTCGCCAGGCAGCCCGTCTCGAGATTGAGATTGGCGATGGTCGACGGCACCGTCACGGCCCCAGCGACCGTCAGATCACCGGTCGCGACCGCGCCGCTCGTGCTGCTGTTGGTCACGCTGCCGAACACCAGCGTCGCGGCGCTGATGTTGTCGAGCATCGCCTGTGTCAGGTTGAGCGTGCCAAAGCCCGCGAGGCTCATCGTCGTCGCAGCAGTATCCGGCACGATCGTCACCGTCTGGCCGGTGGCGGTGACGGCGCCGCCGAGCGACACGGCGTTGGCCGTCAGCACAATCGGCCCCGTCCCGCCGGTACCGAGCGTGCCCGTCGTGGCCATCGTCGCGATGCCGCCAGCTGCCGTGTCGGTCAGCACGATCCCGCCGGCGCCGCTCGTCGCGAGGCCGTTGGTGGCGCCGACGGAATTGACGGTGAGTGCCTGACTGTCCGTGAGATCGACCGTGCCGGCACTGCCGGCGAGCGTTGCAACACTGTTCGCAGCGTTGGTCAGCATATCGCTGCCGCCGCTTCCCAATAGATCGAGGCCGGTCACGTCGATCGGCCTGCTCTGTGTCACGGCGCCGGTGTCGGTCAAAGTCAGCGTCGCCGCCGTCACGCCGCTGGTGCTGCCAACCATGCCGAGCGACAGGGCGCCCGCATCCGTCACGCTGACCGTGCCGGTCCCGACGCTCGCGGCGAGGGTGCCGATGCCGTTCGAGCCGTTGTTCAGCGTATAGGTCGCACCGTTGCCGAGAAGCGCGACACTGGTCGCGGCAAGCGCTTGGCTTTGCGTCACGGAGCCGGTGTCGGTCAGCGTCAGCATTCCGGTTGTGATCCCGTTGGTACCGCCGACTGCGCCGATCGACAGGGCGGCCGCGCCGTTGTTGAGGCTGATCGAGCCGCTGCCCGATCCGCTGTTGGCCGCCAGCGTTGTAATGCTGTTGCTCGCCCCATTGAGCGTGAAGGTGCCGCCCGCGCCCAACAGAAGCAGGCCTGAGCCGGTTCCGGACACAGTCAGCGCCGCGCTTTGCGTCACGGTCGCGTCCGTGTCGAGCGTCAATACCCCGGTCGAGGCCAACGTCACCGCATTGCTGATCGCGATGGTACCGGCGCCCGGCGCCAGGCCAAGATCGATCGAATGCTGCAACGCACCGCCCGCGCCGGCCGCAAGCGCCGCATTCACCGTCAGGGGGCCGCTGTCGCTGCCGCCGTTGCCGATCACCAGCGTCGTCGCGCTGATCTCGTTCAGGCTCGCGGTGCTCAGAAAGAGATCGCCGCCGGGATCCGACGTGCCGCCCACCGTGATGGTACGGCTCAGCGTTTCCGGCTCGACCGTCACTGTCTCGCCAGGCGCCGTGATCGCATGCGTCAGGGTGATCCCATCTGTCGTCAGCGTCACGGCGCCACCCGCGGTCTGCGCGCCGGTCTGAGACAGCGTACCGAGCAGGTTCACGATAGTCAGCGATCCGCCGACATTTGAGGTTCCGAGCACCGTCCCACCCGAAGCATCGTTGGTGAGACTCGTGCTGCTGCTCGAGCCGGTCGTACTCAGCGTCACCGCGCCGGTCAGCGAATTGGCCGAGCCGAGCGTGATGGTCGCGTTCGAGGCCGAGGTCGTGAAGCTCGACGTTGTGCCAACGGTCAGAACGCCGCCCTGCGTCAGGTTGCCGGTCTGATCCGTCACCGTCAGGCTGCCGCCGACTGTCGACGCCGCCAGAGTTGTTGCGAGGTCGTTGGTTAGGCTCACATTACCGCTCGAGCCGGTCGTGTCGAGCGTCACCGCGCCGGTCAGCATGTTGGCGGAGCCGAGCGTAATGGTGGCGTTGGACGCGGAGGTGGTGAAGCTTGAGGTCCCGCCAACCGTCAGCACGCCGCTCTGCGTCAGGTTGCCGGCCTGATCCGCCACCGCCAGATTGCCGGCGACGCCCGATGTCCCGAGTGACGTCGCATGACTGGTGGTGAGGCTCGCGTTGCCGCTCGAACCGGCCGTGCTGAGCGATACCGCGCCGGTCAGAAGATTGTTCGAGCCGAGGGTAATGGTGGCATTGGAAGCCGAGGTGGTGAAGCTCGAGGTCCCGCCGACCGTCAGCACGCCGCTCTGCGTCAGGTTGCCAGCCTGATCCGTCACCGTCAGATTGCCGGCCGACGGTCGATGTCCCGAGCAAGTCGTCGCGAGACCGGTGGTCAGGCTCGCGTTGCCGCTCGAACCGGACGTGCCGAGCGACACCGCGCCGGTCAGAAGATTCGACGAGCCGAGCGCGATGGTGGCGTTCGCAGCCGAGGTCTTGAAGCTCGAAGTCCCGCCGACCGTCAGCACGCCGGTTTGCGTCAGGTTACCGACCGCGTCAGTCACCGCCAGATTGCCGGCCACGCCCGATGTCCCGATCGTCGTCGCGAGGTTGTTGGTGAGGCTCGCGCTGCCGCTCGACCCGGTCGTGCTCAGCGTCACCGCGCCGGTCAGCGAATTGGCCGAGCCGAGCACGATGGTCGCATTCGAGGCCGAGGTCGTGAAGCTCGAAGTGTTGCCGACCTTCAGAATACCGGTCTGCGCCAGGTTGCCGGTCTCGTCCGTCACCGTCAGGCTGCCGCCGATGGTCGAGGCGGCCAGAGTTGTTGCGAGATTGTTCGTCAGACTTGCGCTGCTGCTCGCGCCCGACGTATCGAGCGTCACTGCGCCGGTCAGCATGTTGGCGAAGCCGAGGGTGATCGTGGCGTTCGAAGCCGACGTGGTGAAGCTTGACGTCCCGGCGACCGTCAGAACGCCGCTCTGCGTCAGGTTGCCGGCCTGATCCGTCACGGTCAGGCTGCCGCCGATGGTCGAGGCGGCCAGAGTTGTTGCGAGGTCGTTGGTTAGGCTCACATTACCGCTCGAGCCGGTCGTGCTCAGCGTCACCGCGCCAGTCAGCATGTTGGCGGAGCCGAGCGTAATGGTGGCGTTCGCAGCCGAGGTCGTGAAGCTCGAAGTCCCGCCGACCGTCAGGACGCCGCTTTGCGTCAGGTTGCCGGTCTCATCCGTCACGGTCAGGTCGTCGCCGATGGTCGACGCCCCGAGTGTCGTCGCCTTGTTGTTGGTGAGATTTACATCGCCACCGGAGCCACTCGTGTCGAGTGACACCGCGCCCGTCAGCATGTTGGCGGAGCCAAGCGTGATGGTGGCGTTCGAAGCCGAGGTCGTGAAGCTCGACGTTGTGCCAACAGTCAGAACGCCGCCCTGCGTCAGGTTGCCGGCCTGATCCGTCACCGTCAGGCTGCCGCCGATGGTCGAAGCGGCCAATGTCGTCGCAAGATCGTTGGTCAGGCTCGCGTTGCCGTTCGCACCCGACGTGTCGAGCGTCACCGCGCCGGTCAGCATGTTGGCGGAGCCGAGCGTAATGGTGGCGTTGGACGCGGAGGTGGTGAAGCTTGAGGTCCCGCCGACCGTCAGAACGCCGGTTTGCGAAAGGCTGCCGGTCTCATCCGTCACGGTCAGGTCGTCGCCGATGGTCGACGCCCCGAGTGTCGTCGCCTTGTTGTTGATGAGGCTTGCGCTGCCGCTCGACCCGGTCGTGCTCAGCGTCACCGCGCCGATCAGCGAATTGGCCGAGCCGAGCGTGATATTCGCGTTCGAGGCCGAGGTCGTGAAGCTCGATGGCCCGGCGACCGTCAGAATACCGGTCTGCGCCAGGTTGCCGGTCTGATCCGTCACCGTCAGGCTGCCGCCGATGGTCGAGGCGGCCAGAGTTGTTGCGAGATCGTTGGTCAGGCTTGCGCTGCTGCTCGCGCCGGTCGTACTCAGCGTCACCGCGCCGGTCAGCATGTTGGACGAGCCGAGCGTAATGGTGGCGTTCGAGGCCGAAGTCTTGAAGCTCGAAGTGCCGGCGACCGTCAGGACGCCGCTCTGACCCAAGCTGCCGGTCGAATCCGTGACCGTCAGGCTGCCGCCAACATTCGAGGCCGCGATCGTCGTCGCGAGGTTGTTGGTGAGGCTTGCGCTGCCGCTCGATCCGGTCGTGCTCAGCGTCACCGCGCCGGTCAGCGAATTGGCCGAGCCGAGAGCGATGGTGGCATTCGCCGCGGAGGTGGTGAAGCTCGAAGTGTTACCGACCGTCAGAACGCCGCTCTGCGTCAGGTTGCCGGTCTCGTCCGTCACGGTCAGGTCGTCGCCGACGGTCGACGCCCCGAGTGTCGTCGCCTTGTTGTTGGTGAGATTTACATCGCCACCGGAGCCACTCGTGTCGAGTGACACTGCGCCGGTCAGCATGTTGGCGGAGCCGAGGGTGATGGTGGCATTCGCCGCCGACGTGGTGAAGCTCGACGTCCCGGCGACCGTCAGAACGCCGCTCTGCGTCAGGTTGCCGGCCTCGTCCGTCACCGTCAGTCTGCCGCCAATGGTCGAGGCGCCAAGCGTCGTCGCGACATCGTTGGTGAGACTCGCGTTGCCGCTCGAACCAGTGGTGCTGAACGACACCGCGCCCGAAAGATCATTCGAGACGTTGGTCAGCGTGATTGCTTTGTTGGTGGTCGAGGTCGTGAAGGACGCGGTTCCGGACGCGCTCAGCGCCGCGCTCTGGGTAATGGTGCCGGTCGACGCCGTCATACTGAGAGTGCCGCCGCTGCTGACCGCGGCACCGACGGAAATCGCCGTGCCGGTCAGGGAAATGTTTCCGGCGACGGTTGTGAGCGCGGCGCCGACGGTGACCGTGCCGCCGGAGGAGATGAGGACGATGCCGCCGGTGCTGCCGGCTCCGGTGACCGTGATCGTGTCGCCGGTACCGTCGAACGTAATGTTGTTCGCAGCCGAGAGCGTCAGAGTGTTGTTGCCGCTCCAACTGATCGCGCCGTTGGTTGCGGTGGTACCGACCGTTATGTTGCCGGCCGCGGAGGCATTGCTATCGGACGTTGTGACGAGAACGTTGCTCGAGGCAAGTGCCGTCTCGAGCACAGAGACTTGCAGATTGGCGGGGCTCGAACTGCCGGTGCTGTCGCAGGTCCCGGCGCTGCATCCGATGCTGGCGCTGTCGGCACTCGTGGAGATGGTCAGATTGACGTTCGGATCGAGCAGCAGCGTTCCGGTCTGACCCAACGATGCGAGCGTGTCGACCGTGCCGGCGAAGATCAGGTTCTGCTCGCCGGAGACTTCGACCGACCCGCCGTTCCCACCTCGGGCGCCGCCGGTGGCGGTGATCGCGCCGGCGAAATCGGTCGCGAGGTCCGACCACACCACGACCGCGCCGGCGTTGCCGTTGCCGCCGAAGCTGCCGCCGACGGCCGAGATCCGCGCCCCCGCTGCGACGACCACCTGCTGCGCGTCGATCACCGGCGTCAACGAGAGATCGAGCCACGGATCCTGACCGCCATGGCGGTCGCCGCCGATGAGGATCGTACCGCCGGCGCCGCCGCCATCGGCTTCGACGAGAGCGCTGCTGCCGAGGCTGACGGTGCCGGCCGTCGCCCGGATCTCACCGCCTGCGCCGGCGGCGCTCGTGGCGCTGGCGTCGATCGTGCCGGTGACGGAAAGCGTACCACTGCTGCTGCCGCCGCTGACGTCGATCGTGCCGCCCGAGCCCTCCGCGTTCGTCGCGGCGACGGTACCGGAAACGGTCACGTCGTTTCCACTGGTGAGCCAGACATGGCCGTTGATGGTCGCGGTGCCGGTCGCGCTGATGAGCCCGCCGGTGTTGCCGGCGAGCGCATAAACGTTGCCGCTGGCGGCATCGAGTTCGGCCTGGGCCGCGGCGATCGTTCCGGTGTTGGTCACGTTGCCGCTGCCGGCGGCGATATAGATGCGCTGGTCGCCGCTCGCCGGTTGCAGCAGCACGTCGTCGCCGGCGGCGAGCCCGGCGGTGCCATTGGCGGCACTGATCTTGCCGTCGTTCTCGACCGACTGCCCGATAAGGACGACGTCGCCATAGCGCGACGTGATGCTGCCCTCGTTGACCACCGTGCCGGGCGAGCCGCCCTGAAACGTAAGCGCGCCGCCTTGCAGGAAGGCGTCGTCCGAGAGATCGCGCGTCGAGGCGACGAAGCTGCCGTTCGTCAGCACTTGTCCGGTCGGAGTCACGACGACGCCGTAGGGATTTATGAGATAGACGGAGCCGGTCGCGAAGAGCGCGCCTGCGAGGACCGATTGTGTGTTCCCGGTGACGCGGTTGAGGGTGGCGCCGCCGGCATTGAAGAACTGCACGGTCTGGCCGGCGCCGATCGAGAAGTTCTGCCAGTTGATGATGCCGCGCGTGCTCGACTGCGTGATGGCGAGCCCATTGCTGGTCGCCTTGATCGTGCCAGCGCCGGCCGCGAATTGTCCGCCGGTCGGCACGACGCCGCCAGCAAACCCCGATCCGCTCCACAAAAAGAAGGCGACACCGCCAAGGAGCGCCCGGACGGTGCCCGCAACGAGCGGCTTAGAGCGCCCGTTGCCGCGGAAATGCGGCTCCGATCCCATGGTCCCTGGCGTTCGATTCAATTTTCGTGAAAATCGCGCGGCTATTTACCGGACGATAATGACGATTTCGTGCGGCCCGACAAGTAAAATCATAGGTGCTGCAAAGGAATGTCGGAGCTCGCAAATCAAGATTAATGATTAATCCGAAGATCGGGATCAATATCGAGGGTTAATACGGTTGCTTTGCCATTGTCTGCGCAGGAAACGCACCGATTGGCCGCGGCCGGCCACAGCGCGGGACCCCTCGGCGAGAAGCGGTCTTGCCGGGCGCGCGGGCTTCGGCGTAGCGTTCCGCCGCGGGATGGAGACGCGCCATGGAAGCCCTCAGGAACCAGTGGTATTGCGCCGCCTTCGGGCATGAGCTGAAGCAGCAGCCGTTGGGCCGCACGTTTCTGAACGAGCCGGTGGCGCTCTACCGCACCGCGGCCGGGACGCCCGTCGCTTTCGAGGATCGCTGCTGCCACCGCCGCGCGCCACTGTCGCATGGCCGGGTCGAGGGCGACAACCTGCGGTGTCTCTATCACGGGTTGCTCTACAACCCGGACGGCACTGCGATCTGGGCGCCCGGGCAGGACCGCCTGCCGCAAGGCGCCCGCGTGCGCTCCTATCCCGTCGTCGAGAGCCACGGCTGGATCTGGATCTGGCCGGGCGATCCCGAGCTCGCCGATCCCAAGACGGCGCCCTCATACGACAAGTACGACGATCCGAAGTGGGCCGCCTATGACGAGCTCATCCCGATGAAGGCGAACTATTTCCTCGTCGTGGACAATCTTCTCGACCTGTCGCACCTGCCTTTTGTCCATGCCGCGACGATCGGCAGCCCCGAGGACACCAACCCCAACCTCGCCTGGGAGCGCGGCGCCAACTCGATCCGGGGCGTGCGCGTTGCGCGCGGGCTTTCGCCGTCGCAGCGCAATCTCATGGAGGGGCTCGACTTTCGCTTCGACCGAACGCAGATCATGCTGTTCGAGCCGCCGTCGCAGGTGACGATCGACATCCTCACGAACGAGTTCGGCAAGGAGTACGGCGATCCGTCGAGCCGCCTGAATCGCCGCATCATGATCTACGATGCGATCACGCCGGAGACCGATACGAGCAGCCACTATTTCTGGGCGATCGCGCGCGACTATCTAATCGACGATCCGAAGCAGTCGGAGCTCGGCCTGCGTGCGACCAGCGCCGCCTTCCACGAGGACCAGCGCATCCTCGAGGCGCAGCAGCGCATCATCTCGACCGACCCGAACGCGGCGCAGATCGATCTCGTCGGCGATTCCGGCGGGCTCCAGGCACGCCGCATCATGGAGCGACTGCTCGCCGAGGAGCGCGGCGCGCGCCAGGCGGCGCAGTAGCTCGCGCGCGGCCATCTTCACCGCTGTCATTGCGAGCGCAACGAAGCAATCTCGTGGACGGCGGGGACTGCGTCGTCGCCTTCGGCTTCCCGCAATGACACCCCCTTTTCGGCCTGTCGTCCGGCCCCGTTTCGCGGCCATGCCCATCCATGCCCATCGCGGGCTTGCGCGAACCGGCCCTTTCCGGCGCAACTCTTTGAACTGACTGCAAAATACGTTCATCGTGTGCGTCTCCACACCCGTCGCAAAGATACCTTTCCGGCTCTTTCAATCACTCCTGGCGCCCCGCAACACCGAAAATTCGAGGGTTTACACCTCCCGGCAAATTGCCACCGCACGCCGACAAAGAGCAATTCGACCGCACGTATCAGTATCATATTTGCGTACATTTGTCAAGCGCCGAGGCGGCGCGGGCCGGCCAGCGGCGAGGCTGATATTTGGCGGCGCATGACCTATGCTGAGAAGAACAGGCGCGTCATTCGGAAGGAAGCCCGGATCATGGCGAACGGCAGGCCGATCATCAGCCACGTGGTCATCAGCTGCTTCGATTTCGGCAAGATGGTGGACTACTACACCAAGACATTGGGCTTTTCGCTCTCCGACATCGGCAAGATCGGCGAGACGCAGCTCTGCTTCCTGACCTTCGATCCCGAGGCCGAGCATCATCAGCTCGCGCTGACCGGCGGGCGCAAGGGCGCGCCGGGAGAAGGCTCGCTCAATCACGTCTGCTTCCGCCTTGCGAGCTACAAGGAGCTGCAAGGGCGCCACCGGATGCTGCAAGGGATCGGCGCGAACATTAGAACCGTGACGCACGGCTCCTGGCTTTCGCTCTATTCGTTCGACCCCGAGGGCAACCAGATCGAATTCCGCTACGACCTGCCGTGGTATGTCGGCCAGCCGTTCGCGCGGCCGGTCGATCTCACGTTGAGCGAGGACGAGATCAAGCGCGACACACTCGAGCAGCACAAGGACAATCCGCGCCTCGAGCCGATCTCCGAGTGGCGCGCCAAGGCCGCCGCCAAGCTGCCGGTCGCCTAGCCGAGCACACGTCATGCAATCCTGGATGAACCGGCTCGCGCCCGCGGCGCTGGCGATCGTGACTTGCCTCGCTCCCGTCGGCGGTGAGGCGCAGCAGCCGATCGACGTCATCATCGCGCTCCCGTCGCCGACCTTGACCTTCAGCGCGCCCTTCCTCGCCGAGGACGCCGGCATCTACAAAAAGGAAGGGCTCAACGTCACGCACCGCATGCTGGTCGGCGTCGAGGCGATCAACGCCGTCATCTCGGGCAGCGCTGATTTCACGGAGAGCACGGCGCCGGTGATGCTGCGCGCGGCGGCGCATGGGCAGAGATTGCTCGCCATCGCCAATCTGATCGACAAGCCGCTCGTCGAGATGGTATTGCGCAAGGATGTCTATGACGCGCTGAAGCTCGATCCGGCGGCGTCGCTCGCGGAGCGCGGGCGAGCGCTCAAGGGCAAGACGATCGCGATCCAGGGTGTCGGTACGATTATCCACGCCTGGGAGCGCATCGTCGCCGTGCGCGGCGGGCTCGACCCGGAGGCGGACGTACGAATTGCGCCGATGGAGCCGCCTTCGATGATCGGCGCCTTGCAAACGAAGGCGGTCGATGGCTTCACCACCTCGCTCCCCTACACGACCGAAGCGGTGCTGAAGGGGATGGCCGTCATGTATGCGAGCGCGGCGCAGGGTGCGGCGCCCGACTACATCCCCTTCCCCTACGGCATCGTGATGACACGGCCGCAGACCTGCGAGGCCAACCGCGACAAGTGCGTACGGGTGGTTCGCGCCTTAGCCGAGGCGACCCGCATGATCCACGACGAGCCCGACAAGGCGCTTCAGATCCTGAGCAACCGCTTCAAGCAGATGGATCCGGCGGTGCTGGCGGCGGCCTGGAAAATCGTGGCGGCGGCGCATGCGAGCGATCTGCACGTGACGAACGCGCTCCTCTCGACCGGTGAGAAGGTCAATATTGAGGCGAAGCTGCTCGATCCCAAGGACAAGCTCGCTTCCTACGACGGGCTCTATACCGACACGTACCTGCCCTGAACCGGGAGGCGCGTCAGGGCGACAGCTCTTCGAGCGTGCGGCGCTTCGTCTCCTCGCCGAACTTCGCCATGACCACGGCGCCGAAGAGCGCGACGCCCGCGAACATGACGAACACGATCGAGATGCTGCCGTACTCGGCCAGGAGGAAGCCCACCAGCGACGGCGCGATGAGGCTGCCAAGGCGGTTGAAGCTGCTGCCCATCGCGGTCGCCCAGGCGCGCATGCGGGTCGGATAGAGCTCGGGCGTATAGACATAGACGCCGAGCCCGTTGATGTTGCCGACCGTCATGATGATGCCGCAGAGCAAGAGCGGCTCCCAACCGCGCACCGCGAAGGGGCCAGTCAAGGTCGCGCCGAGCACGGCGCCGCCGCACACCACGAGGAACGAGCCCGCGAACCACGGCACGCGCCCGAGCCGGTCCACGGTGAAGGCGAGCGTGTAGGAGCCGCAAAGCTGTAAACCGCTCGTCACGATCGTCAGCATGAGCGCATAGCGTACCGGCAACCCACCGATCTTCATGTAGAGCGTCGCCGCCCATGACTGAAACCCGTTCGAGACGAAATAGCTGCAGAACCAGTGCGTCCACACGACGAAGGTGCGGCGCGCGTAAATGCCCTTGAAGAGTTCGAGAAAGCTCGTCGAGGCGGCCGCCACCTTGACCGGATGCGACGGCAGGAGCGCGCGGCCCCGGGCCCGCGCCTGATCCTCCATCTCGCGCACGATCGCGTCGGCTTCGGCGAGCCGGTTCTTCGACGCGAGCCAGCGCGCCGATTCAGGCAGCTTGAAGATGGCGATGGCTGCGAAGATCAGCGGGATGCCGCCGATGCCGAACAGCACGCGCCAGCCGAGCGCCGGACCGAACGCCGAATAGCAGGCAAGCCCGACGACCGGCCCCAGGAAGATGCCCCAGGTAAAGACGCTCTCGTAAACGAGGAGGAAAAGCCCACGCGCGCTGCCGCGTACGAACTCGGCGAAGAGCGCCGCCGCGACCGGGACCTCGGCACCCAATCCCACGCCCTGGATGACGCGCGCGACGATGATCTGGTTGACGCTTTGCGCCAGCGCCGCACCAAGCGAGCAAGTGGCAAAGATCGTAAGCGCGATGATAAAGGCCCATTTGCGACCGATGCGCTCGCCGATATAGCCGAAGGCGATGGCGCCGACGAACTGGCCAGCGAAGGCAGCGCTGATGAGCGTGCCGCTACTCCGGTAGTCGAGCTTGAAAGTCGCGACGATCATGGTGAGCGCCGCGCCCATGCTGAGCGAATCGAAAGCGTCGAACAACGTTCCGCAGCCCAGGATGCTGGCGATGCGCAGATGGAACGGCAGGAACGGCAGCCGGTCGATGCGCGTCGCGATCTCGTCGGCGGTGACGCCGCCCGTCACCGGAAATTCCTGCGCGGCCATGTTTCCCCCTGCTCGACCGGCACCAAGCTAACATGCGGCCGCGGGTCGACCTACACCGGCGCTGCCGGCAACGGCGCCAGGCCGCGGATCATGTCGGCGGCCTTCTCGGCGATCATAATGACCGGCGCGTTGAGATTACCGCCCACGGGCTCCGGCATGACCGACGCGTCGATGACGCGTAGCCCATCGACGCCGCGCACGCGGAACTCGGGATCGACGACGGACGCGGCATCGGCGCCGATGCGGCACGTGCCGGCTGGATGGTAGATCGTCGTCATGCTGTTGCGGATGTGCGCGTCGAGCTCGGCATCGCTCTTCGCCTCAGGCGCGGGCAGCACGCGCTTACCCGCCAGCCCGGCAAATGCCTTCGTGCCCTCGACCGCGCCGACCGCGTATTTGAGGCCCGCGCGCATCGCCCGCCGGTCGTACTCGGTCGAAAGGAAATTGTTGAAGATGCGTGGCTTCGCGAGAGCGTCGGCCGAGCCGAGCGTGACTGTCCCTCGGCTTTGCTGCCGCAGAAGGCAATAGGTTAGCCCGAATACGTCAGGCGCCGGCGGGTGCACGATCGGGAACCATTCGTGCGCGCGAAACCCGCCGCCACCGCAAAAATATTGAAGATCGGGCGCGTCGAGCCCGGAGGTACTGTCGACGAAAGCTGTGCCGATGCCAGGAAGCTGCGTCGCAAATCCGGTGCCGAAGAAATGCGCTTGGAGCATGCTCGGCACGAGCCGGTCGAGCCGCAAGCCGCGATGGAAGCTCCCCTCGCGCGTCCGGAGCCATTGCGTCGCGAGCATCGGGTGATCCCACAGATTTTGGCCCACGCCCGCGAGATCGACGCGCGGCGCGATGCCGAGCGCGCGCAACTCCTCGGCCGGGCCGATACCGGACAGCATGAGAAGCTGCGGCGAATTGTAGGTGCCGGCCGAGACAATCACCTCGCTCTCGGCGCGCGCCTCGCGCCGCTCGCTGCCCACGACATATTCGACGCCGATGGCGCGGCCGCTTTCGATGATGAGCTTCGTTGCGTGCGCGCGCGTCTCGACCGTGACGTTACCGCGTGCCATTGCCGGGCGGAGATAAGCCACCGCCGTGCTGCACCGTTTGCCGCTGCCGATCGTGTGCTGCAGCCGCCCGAAGCCTTTCTGGTCGGCGGCGTTGTAGTCATCGTTGGCGGAGGAGCCGAGCTCCGGCGCCGCCGCGACGAAGGCATCGTAGATATAGTCCTCGGCCGGGCTCCGGCGCGTCTTCAGGGGTCCATTCCCGCCGCGATAAAGACTGCCGCCGTCGGCGAAGCTTTCCGCGCGCTTGAAATAGGGCAGGACATCGGCATAGGACCAACCGCGCAGGCCCGATTGCGGCAGGCGGTCGTAATCGAGCCGATGGCAGCGCACGTACGCCATGATGTTGATCGAGGAGGAGCCGCCCAGCACCTTGCCGCGCGGGTGATAGATGCGGCGCTGATCGACGTGCGGCTCGGGTTCGCCCGTGTAGTCCCAGTTCCAGCGCGGATTGTTCCACACCTTGCCGACGCCCAAGGGAATGTGGATGAGCCAGTGGTCGTCGGCGCCGCCTGCCTCGAGCACAAGAATGCGCCGCGCACCATCCTCGCCGAGCCGCGCCGCCAAGACGCACCCGGCCGAGCCCGCGCCGATGATGATGGTGTCGTAGCCCGCACCCGCCATGCCCGTCATATATCGGACGGACGCGGCCCCGCACAGAGGATTGTATTCGCGCCCCTGCGCCCATAGGCTCGCGGCAAGCTTCACGGGAGCGGCCATGAAGATACGGGATGGCGACGGCCATGTCGTCGAGGACGAAAAAGCGATCCGCGGCCTTTTGCCCAAGGACATGCGCGGTCTGCGCGAGGTCTTTCCGCCGCTCGACCATTTCCACACTTTCGTCGGCGAGACGCCGCCGGGCTCGTTCCGGCGCGACGTCGGCCCGCGGCAATGGATCGAGTTCTTGGACGATCTCGGCATCGACTCGACCGTGCTCTATCCGACCCAAGGCCTGTCCTACGGGCGCATCTTTCACGCCGACTGGGCAATCGCCGCGACGCGCGCCTACAACGACTGGATCCATGAGACCTATCTCCGCGCCAGCAACCGGTTCCAGGCGGTGGCGCTCATTCCGATGCAGGACCCGGCCGCGGCGGTGATCGAACTACGCCGCGCCGTGAAGGAACTGGGGTTCTGCGGCGCGATGCTGCCCTCGACAGGCCTGCCGAGCCTTTTGGGCGACAAGCAGTATTGGCCGATCTATGCCGAAGCCGACCGGCTCGGCTGCGCGCTTGCCGTCCATGGCGGCTCGCATTCCGGGCTCGGCATGGACCACATGAACGTCTATCCGCCGGTGCAGGGATTGGGCCATCCGGTCGGGCTCGCGATCGGCTTCGCCAGCGTCCTCTTCAACGGCGTACTCGACCGCTATCCGAACGCGCGCTTCGGCTTCATGGAGGGTGGTGTCGCCTGGGTGCTGATGGTGGACGAGCGCTTCGAGCGCTCGCACAAGACGCACATCCAGTTCAACCCGCGCGACGAGTTGGCGCCCGCCTGGAACGACAGCGTCAGCGCCTATATCCGAAAGCATGTGCGCGAGGGGCGGCTCTATTTCGGCTGCGAGGGCGACGAGCCCATGATGGCCGAGGGAATCCGCCAACTGGGTGAAAGCGCCTTCATCTATTCGAGCGATTTCCCGCACGAGGTCAACAACGACACGTGCCGCCACGAGATCGAGGAGTTTCTCGAGAACGCCGATATCTCCGCCACTGGCAAGGAAGCGGTGATGCACGGCAATTCCGAGCATTTTTACGGCTTCGGCTGAGTCGCCTGCGAAACCTTGGCCGAGCCCGCGACATCGAGCCTCGCTTCCCTTCCCTCGGTCGAGCGCGTCCTCACGAGCGCCGAAGCCGCGCCGCTCATCACGCGCTTCGGCCGCCCCGCCGTGACAGCGGGCGTGCGCGCGATTCTCGACGAGCTGCGCGCCGAGTTTGCGGCGGGCAGTGCCTTATCGGACGTCGACGGCGTTCTCGGCGCGCGGCTTGCGCGGCGGCTCGATGACGAGTTCCGGCCGCCGCTGCGCCCGGTCTTCAACCTGACCGGCACAGTGTTGCACACCAATCTCGGCCGGGCGGCGCTGCCGCGGGAAGCGATCGACGCGGTTGCATTGGCCGCCGCCGGCGCAAGCAACCTCGAATACGATCTCCAGCAAGGAGCGCGCGGCGACCGCGACGATCATGTCGAGCGGCTTCTGACGAAGCTTACGGGCGCCGAGGCCGCGACGGTGGTCAACAACAATGCCGCCGCCGTTCTGCTCGTCCTCAACAGCCTCGCGCTCGGCAAGGAGGTTCCGACCTCGCGCGGCGAGCTCATCGAAATCGGCGGCTCGTTCCGCATGCCCGACATCATGGCGCGCTCGGGCTGCCGGCTGCGCGAGGTCGGCACCACGAACCGCACGCACCTCGCCGATTACGCGGCGGCAATCGGGCCCAAGACCGGGCTCGTGATGAAGGTGCATGCGAGCAACTACGCGATCGAGGGTTTCACCGCCGCGCCCGCCGAGGCGGAGCTCGCGCGTCTTTGCCACGAGCGTGGGCTGCCGTTCGTGGTCGATCTCGGCAGCGGCGCGCTCATTGATCTCGAGCGCTTCGGGCTGCCGCACGAGCCGACGCCGATGGAGACCCTCAAGTCCGCCGCCGACCTCGTGACCTTCAGCGGCGATAAGCTTCTGGGTGGGCCGCAGGCCGGCATCATCGTCGGCCGCGCCGAGCTCGTGGCCAAAATCAAGCGCAACCCGTTGAAGCGCGCGCTGCGGCTCGACAAGATGACGATCGCGGCACTCGCCGCCGTGCTCATGCTCTATGCCGATCCCGAGCGGCTCGCCGCGCGCCTTCCCACGCTGCGCGCGCTTGCCCGGCCGCTTGCGGACATTCGCGCGCTTGCCGAGCGCGTGTCCGCGCCGCTTGCCGCGCGGCTGCCAAAATTCGATGTCGCGGTCATTCCGTGCGACAGCCAGATCGGCAGCGGCGCGCTGCCGACGCAGCGTATCGCCAGTATGGGGATCGCGATCCGGCCGCAGGGCAAACGCGGCGCCGGCGCGACATTGACACGCCTTGCCGCATCGTTCCGCGATCTCCCCATCCCGGCCATCGGCCGTGTGCACGAAGGCGCCTTCGTGCTCGATCTGCGCTGCCTTGAGGATGAGGTTTCGTTTTTGGGTCAGCTCGCCGCGCTCGCTCCATGATCGTCGCCACCGCCGGCCATATCGATCACGGCAAGACCTTGCTGGTGAAAGCGCTGACCGGCGTCGACACCGATCGCCTGCCGGAAGAGAAGAGCCGCGGCATGACGATCGATTTGGGATTCGCCTATTGGCCGCTCGAAGGCGGCGAGCGCGTGGGCTTCGTCGACGTGCCTGGGCACGAACGCTTCATCCGCAACATGCTGGCAGGCGTCAGCGGCATCGATTTCGTGCTGCTCGTGGTAGCGGCCGACGACGGTGTCATGCCGCAGACGCGCGAGCACGCGGCGATCCTCGACCTGCTCGGCGTCTCGCGCGGCGCGGTGGCGATCACCAAGATCGACCGCGTGACGCCAGAGCGCGTTGCCGCGGTGACGGCGGAGATCGCGGCGCTCCTTGGCGATACCGTTCTCGCCGGAGCCTCGATGCTGCCGGTCTCGGCGGTACGCGGCGACGGCATCGACGCGCTCAAGCTTGTGCTCGCCGAAAGCGCACGCGCCGCGCCGGCCAAGGAGTCTTCCGGAAATTTCCGGCTCGCCATCGATCGCGCCTTCACCGTCACTGGCGCCGGCCTCGTCGTCACAGGACCGGTCATCTCGGGATCGGTCGCGCTCGGCGATACGGTGCGGGCGACGGGCTCCGAGAAAACGGCGCGCGTGCGCTCGATCCACGCGCAAAACCGCGAGGCGCCGGCGGGCCGCGCCGGTGAGCGCTGCGCCCTCAATCTCGCCGGGAGCGAGTTGAAGCTCGACCTCGTCGCGCGCGGCGACTGGATCGTGGCGCCCTTTGCACCCGGCGCTGTGGCGCGCTTCGACGCGCGAATCAGAATTCTTCCAGGCGAGACACGGGCGCTGGCGCACGGCACGCCGGTTCACGTCCATCTCGGCGCGGCGGCCGTCACGGGGCGGATCGTGCCGCTCGACGCGTCCTCGATCGCGCCGGGCGCCTCCGGGTTGGCGCACTTGGCGCTCGATCGCCCGATCGGCGCGGTGCATGGCGACCGCCTCATTCTGCGCGACCAGTCCGCACGGCGCACGATCGGCGGCGGGCGCGTGGTCGATATATTTCCGCCGCGCCGCGGCCGCGGAAGCCCAGATCGCATGGCCTATCTCCGCGCGATGGAAGCGCCGCAGCAGGAGGCGCTTTCGGCGCTGCTCGAGGGTGCGCCGGGCGGGCTCGACCTTCACGCCTTCGCTTCGAGCCGAAACCTTGCGCCGCGGGAGCAGGAGGCGCTTTTCGCGGCGGTAACGATGCGGGTCGCGGGCACCGGCGTGGGCCGCATCGGCTTCACGCCGGCAGCGTGGCAGGGCTTGAAGGTGCGCGCGCTCGAAACCCTCGCCGCGTTCCACCGTCAGCATCCGAACGCCGCGGGCCTTGCCGACGACCGGTTGCTCCGCGGCGGCGCAATCAGGGTGGCGAAGGAAGCGGCCGCAGCGCTTGCCGCCGAGCTTGTCGCGGAGGGCCAGGCCGCGCGCGCCGGCGCGGCTTTGCGGCTGCCCTCGCACGAACCGCAACTATCGCCGGCCGATGCCACCTCGTGGCGTCGGGTCGCGCCCGTCCTCGACAAGAGCCCGCTGCGCCCGCCCTCGATCCACGAGGCCGCGGCGAGCCTCGGTGAAAGCGCGCAGAAGCTCGAGGCGCTGCTCGTGCGCGTATCGCGCGCCGGACATCTGGTGCGGCTCTCGCCCGGCCGCTTCATCAGGCCCGTCTCGTTGCGGCAGCTCGCGGAGATAGCGGCGGAGGTGGCTGCGGATTCGCCCGACCGCGCGATCTCGGCGGCGCGCTTCCGCGACCGCTCCGGCATCGGCCGTAACGTCACGATCGAAGTGCTCGAGTATTTCGACAAGGTGAAGTTCACCCGCCGCGTCGGCGACGCGCATCACGTTCTGCGCCCGGTGGCGGACGCTTTCGGCCCGCCGCCGTGACGGGGCCCCTTTGGTTGACGCCCCGCCGGCCTCGGGATTAGATGAGCAAGACGGCGTTCGCCGTGCCAAGGAGAGTTGGACGATGCCGATGGATCGGGGCGCCGTTTTGTCAAAGCCGGCCGGATCGCGCAATCGCGATCCCTATTTTCCTTCCGCCTCCGAAGCGGTGGCATATGAGGATGTCGAGAAAACCGGGCCCGACGGATTGGGCGGACGCTATCTCAGGAAATTCTGGCAGCCGGTGTTTCACGCGCATGACCTGCCGGTCGGCCGAGCCCTGCCGCTCCGCGCCTTGAACGAACAGTTCACGATCTATCGCGGCGCAAGCGGCACGCCCTATATCGTCGGGCCGCGCTGTCCGCATCGCACCGCACCGCTCCATCTCGGCTGGGTGCAGCAGGACGAGATTCGCTGCTTCTATCATGGCTGGAAGTTTGATGGCACCGGCGCCTGCAAGGAGCAGCCGGCCGAACGTCCATCCTTCTGCGAGCGCGTGAAGCTCGCAGCCTATCCGACCAAGGAATACATCGGCCTCATCTTCGGCTATTTCGGCGCGGGCGAGCCACCGGAGTTTCCGCGCTACCCCGCCTTCGAAGGCGACGACATCGTCCTTACCTTCGACAGCTACGAGCGCCCGTGCAGCTATTTCAACAATCTCGAGAATGTCGGCGACTTCGCGCACATCCCGTTCACCCATTCCTCGCTCATGGGAGCATGGGACGAATCCGCCGCCGCGCCGACCATCGTCGCCACCGAATTGCAATGGGGCGTGACGATGCGCAACGTCTTCCCCGACGGACGGGAGCTCGTGACCCAGTTCGGTATGCCCAACATCGTGCATGTCAAGGCGCTGCCCGACGATCCCGACGTGCCGTTCCGCGAGTTCCTCGCCTGGTGGGTCCCGATCACCGACGACCGGCACACGCAATTCACCGTGGTGCGGACGCCGCGCGTGCCGGGCGCGACCGAGCGCTATCTGAAGCGCCGCGCGGAGCGGTTCGCCGGCTACGATCTCGATCCCGAAGCGGTCGCGCGCGACATCGTCGAAGGCCGGCTGAATTACGCCGACCTCGATCCGCGCCGCGTGTGGATGGTGGTGGTGCAGGATCACCTCGCGCAGGTCGGCGTCGGCATGCCGAGCGAGCGGCCGCAGGAGACGCTCGGGCGGTCGGACGCGGCCATACTGATGCAGCGCCGCCTCTGGGCGCGCGAGCTCAGCAGGATGGTGCGCGGCGAGCCGCTCAAGGACTGGCGTTACGACGCCGAAAAGCTGCCGGTGAGCGCGACGTTCCGCTAGAGCAAGATCGCTTCGAATGGAAACGGCGTTTTCCATTCGAAGCGATCTTGCTCTCACTCAAAGAAGTTAGACCATGATTCACGGATCGGGCGGATCGCAGAGCGAGTCCGCCCGATCCGATCATGGTCTAGCCGGCCGCGCTTACTTCGCGGCCATGAGGGCGTTCGTATAGAACTCCGACGGCTTGTGGCCCGGCTTGATGAGGCCGGCGTGCTCGCCGGTTTGAAGCGCCTCGACCCAATCCTTTTCCGACTGGACGCCCATCGCCAGGCCTTTGCTGTTCGCTGTGAAGACGAGCTTTTCGAACGCCTGGAGCTGTTCCTTCGCCATGTCCGGCTTGACCGATACGTTGGGGCGCAGCTTCATGATGTCGTCGATCCCTTCGGCCTCGTGCCCATCGAGGAGATATTGCCAGCCGCGCGCCGTCGCCTTCGCGACCTTGGCGAGGATTTCGGGATGCTCCTTCAGCGCGCTTTCGCGCACGACGAGCCCATAGCCCGGCACGTCGATGCCGTATTTGCTCGCCATGATGGCGCGCGCAGGGCGCACCCCTTGCACCAGCGGCAAACCATAAGGCGGCGACGACAGGATCGAATTGGCCCGCCCCGACATGTAAGAGGACCACAGCGCATTGACGTCGACATTGAGGATCGACACCGTGTTCGGATCGACGCCGGCGTTGGCGAAGAATGGCTTGATGAAGGGCTGCCAGAAGCTCCCGGCGAAGCAGAGCACCGGTTTCGCCGCAAGGTCTTTCGGCGTCACGTTGCCGAGCTTCGCATCATACGCAAGGCCAAGATCGGTGCTGCGCGTGAAGGCGGCGATGCTCGTCACGGGCATACCGACTTCGCGCGCCTGCATGAGCGGACCGAGCTCGACATAGCCCACGTCGATCTGTCCGGCGCCGACGAGCTGAATGGTGTTGGCGCTGCCGCGGCCATCTTGGATCTCGACATCGAGGCCCGCGTCCTTGAACCATCCCTTCGCTTCGGCGACATAGAGCGCCGCATGCATCGGAACCGGCGGAAAATCGGTCATGACCGTGATGTGGTCCGCCGCCTCGCTCGGCATGGGCCGCAGCAAAAGGCAAAGGACGAGCGCCGCAACCGCCAAGGTCGCGCGCCGCAGTGACGGGATGCCGGTCATGTGTCCTCCCATGAATTGACGCGCCGCAAGCGTCTTCGCCTTCGCCGCGGCATTGCGCGCATGGGACACAGCATATCGGGCCTCTGTCAAGACGGCTCCCGCCCTCCCGTTCGCAGCGGGCAGACGAGGCGGACGCCGCGTGATAGGATGCACCCGGTTCATTCCGCATGCTGTGCGAGGGCACGATGAGCAAGCTCGAGACGTTGGCTCCTACGACAAAAGACCAGTTCTTCCGGCCGCGCCGCTTGGGGCACGCGAACCTCTACGTGAAGAATTATCTCAACTCGCTCAAGTTTTATACCGAGGTCGCAGGCTTTCGCGAGGCTTACGTGCAGCCCAACAACCGCGCGAGCTTCGTCAGCAACGGCAACACGTACCACGATTTCGGCCTGATCGACGTGCTGAGCCGGCACAATCACGAGAAGAGCCCGCCGGGCCTCAATCATTTCGCCTTCGAGATGGAGAACGAGGCCGAATTGGTGGCTGGCTACAATCGCGCCGTCGCAGCCGGCATCGAATTCGAATCGGTGCAAGATCACGACGTCGCCCATTCGCTCTATATGTTCGATCCCGATGGCAACCGCGTCGAGATCTATGCCGACGTGATCGAGGATTGGCGCTCGAACCGGCACGGCATCATCAATAAGGAAAAGCCGAAATGGGTCCCGGGCGTGACATCGGAGCCTTCGACGGACCGCAACTACCCGAAAGACCCCGCGCTCAACATCGTCAAGGACGCGGTGTTCCACGCCAGGAAGGTGACGCACGTGGCACTCGTCGCGAAGGATTATCCCGCGATGTTCCGCTACTACGCGGGGTTCGTCGGATTGAGCCCGTGGATCGGCAGCGAGCGCAGCGCCTATGCCATTCTGCGCGGCGCCAACAGCGCCGGCGACGTCACGCTCTATCGCGGGCGGAGCGGCGAGACGACGGGTCTTCATCATGTCGGCTGCCTTGCCGCGAGCGAGGCGGCGCTCGAGCGCGCGCTCGCCGCCTTGCCGAAGGCGGGGATCGCGCTCGTCGGCCAGATCGACCATCCCGCGCGCCGCACCGTCACCATCCGGGATCCGAACGGCGTCCGGCTGCAATTCTATGTCGATCGCGACTGGTCGCTCGATCGCATCGCCGAGCTCGACGAAGGGGACGCACGCGAGCTGCTATAGCGGGTCGGCAAACTCGAACCAGAAACCGTCGCCGCGCACCACCACCCACGCCGCGGTCGGCGTCGGGAAATGCCCGGTCAGCAGTAGGGCGTGCTCGCCCGCGGCGCTTGCGAGAAGGCGCTGGCGTGTCCGCCCCGCCATGTCGGGATCGGCGTCGCCGAGATTGAACAGGCCCGTCTCGAGCATCTGGATCGGGTGGTGGATGATGTCGCCGCTCAGCATCGCGTGCGCGCCCTGCGCCTCGACATGGATCAGGATATGGCCGGGCGTGTGGCCGGGCCCGGGCTCGATCCACACGCCGTCGGCGAGCTCGTGCCGGCCGATCCGGCCGATCTCGATGAACTGTGCTTGACCCGCCTCGACGACGGGGAGGATGCTATCGGCGAGCGGCAGATGGATCGCCGGCTTGCCGTCCGGCCGCGCCGGCAGATGCGAGAAGTGCCGGTAGTCTTCGAGCGCCATCACGTAGGTCGCGCGCGGAAATGTCGGAACCCAGCGCCCGTCGACAAGCCGCGTGTTCCAGCCGACGTGATCGCCGTGAAGATGGGTGCAAAGCACGACATCGACGTCTTCCGGGCGCATGCCGAGCGCCGCAAGATTGGCGAGATAGTCCGGCCCCGAAAGCATATGCTGCCACGCCACGCCCGGCCGGTCCTTGTGATTGCCGTTGCAGGTATCGACCAGGATCGTGCGGTTGCGCGCGCGGACGAGGTAGCTGTGGAAGCTGAGGATGAGGCCGTTCGTCGCGAAATCGATGAAGCGGGGCCCGAGCTTCTCGCGATGCCGCAGGATCGTTTCGACAGGAAGATTGCCGAAGAGCCAATGCGGCTTGAAGACGAAGCGATCGTTTTCGACGACCCGGTCGATGGTGACGGTGCCGATCGATTGGGTGCGCATGGTTCGCCTCCGAGCTGCGCCGACTTTCGCTTGCGGCTCCCGGAGGTTCACGGTATTGCCGCCGGGATGGCCGCGGCCCCGAATTTCCTCGACATCAGCGCGCTCGACAAGGTCTATCCGAGCCGGGATGGGCCGATCGTCGCCTTGAGCAACGTCTCGCTCGCGGTGGGCGCCGCGGAATTCGTGAGCCTCTTGGGCCCGTCGGGCTGCGGCAAGAGCACGCTTTTGCGCTGCATCGGCGGGCTCGAGACCGTGACGGGCGGGAGCGTCAGCATCAACGGCGTATCCGTCGCGGGTCCGCCCGAAGACATGGGCATCGTGTTCCAGCGCGATGTGCTGCTCGACTGGCTCACGGTCCTCAAGAACGTCCTGCTCCCGCGAAAACTGCGGCGGCTCAAGGAAGAGGCGTGGCTCGACAAGGCGCGCGCGCTCATCGAGCTGATCGGACTCGGCGGCTTCGAGAACAAATTCCCTTGGGAGCTGTCGGGCGGCATGCGGCAGCGCGTCGCCATCTGCCGTGCGCTCCTGCTTAACCCGTCGCTCCTTTTGATGGACGAGCCCTTCGGCGCGCTCGACGCGATGACGCGGGACGAGCTCAATCTCGAGCTGCAACGCATCTGGCTTGCCGACGCCAAGACCGTGCTGTTCGTGACGCACAGCATTTCCGAAGCGGTGTTCCTGTCCGACCGCGTCATCGTGCTGTCGCGCTCGCCGGGGCGCGTCGTCGATACGATCGCGGTCGATCTGCCGCGGCCGCGGCCGCTCGCGGTCCGCGAGACTCCGGAATTCAGCCGCTACGTCGCGCGCATCCGGCAGATTTTCGAGGGGTTCGGCTTGCTTCGAGACGCGCATGCAGGAAGCTGAGCTCCGCGCTCCCGCGGCGCCGATATCCGGCGGCGACGCGATCGCGAAGAGCCGCGGCGTGCAGATGGCGCTCGTGCTCATTGGCTTCTTTGCGGTCTGGCAAGCGGGCGTGATGCTGCTGAAGCCGCCCGAGTACCTCCTGCCCGCGCCCGACGCGATCCTGCGCGAGTTGATGAGCGCGCCGCTCTGGTATCTCGACAACGCGCTCCGTACCGTCGGCGCGACGCTGCTCGGATTCGCCGTGGCGCTGGTGCTGGGCTGCCTCGCCGCGGTCGGCATTGTCTATTCGCGCGTCCTCGAGAACACGCTCTACACGCTCCTCGTCGCGCTGAACAGTGTGCCGAAGATCGCGCTGGCTCCGCTCTTCATCATCTGGTTCGGCACCGGGCTTGCCTCGAAGGTCGCGATCTCGTTCCTCATCGCCATCTTCGTCATCGTGGTGGATACGGTCTTGGGGCTGCGCTCGGTCGATCCCGACGCGATCGACCTCTTCCGCGCCATGCGCGGCAGCCCGCTACAGACGCTGTTGTGGCTGCGCGCGCCGAACGCGCTGCCGCATCTTTTCGCCGGCACCAAGGTTGCGATTTCGCTGGCGCTCGTCGGCGCCATCGCCGGCGAGTTCGTGGCATCGCAAGCGGGATTGGGTTACGTCATTCTCGCGGCCCAGGGTGCCTTCCAGACGACCCGCGTCTTCGCCGCGATCGTGCTGCTCGGAATCCTCGGCACGCTGCTCTTCTACGTCGTCGATTTCGTCGAGCGGCTGGCCGTGCCGTGGCATGTCTCGCACCGCGTGCGCAATCGCGGCCGGCCGGGCGGGCACTGACCGGGGTGACAGGGGCTTCGATCCGCCTTCAATAGGTGACGACGCTGCGGATCGACTTGCCGTCGGCCATGAGATCGAACGCGTCGTTGATCCGGTCGAGCGGCAGGGTGTGGGTGATAAGATCGTCGATGTTGATCTTCCCCTCCATGTACCAGTCGACGATCTTCGGCACGTCGGTGCGGCCGCGCGCGCCGCCGAAGGCCGTGCCGCGCCAGACCCGCCCGGTGACGAGCTGGAATGGGCGCGTCGCGATTTCCTTGCCGGCTTCGGCGACGCCGATGATGACGGATTCGCCCCAGCCGCGGTGGCAGCATTCGAGCGCCTGGCGCATCACCGCGACATTGCCGGTCGCGTCGAACGAGAAATCGGCGCCGCCGCCCGTGAGGTCGAGGATCGCCGGCACGACCTTGTCTTTCCCCAATTCGTTCGGGTTGATGAAGTCGGTCATGCCAAATTTGCGCGCGATCGCCGCCTTGGCGGGATTGACGTCGACGCCGATGATGCGGTCGGCGCCGACCATGCGCGCGCCCTGGATCACGTTGAGGCCGATGCCGCCCAGGCCGAACACGGCGACGTTGGCGCCGGGCCACACCTTGGCGGTGAAGATCACCGCACCGATGCCGGTGGTGACGCCGCAGCCGATATAACAGATCTTGTCGAAGGGTGCGTCCTCGCGCACCCGCGCCACGGCGATCTCGGGCAGCACCGTGAAGTTCGCGAAGGTCGAGCACCCCATGTAGTGGAAGAGCGCGTCGCCGGCGAGCGAGAAGCGGCTGGTGCCGTCGGGCATCACGCCCTGGCCTTGCGTCGCGCGGATCGCGGTGCACAGGTTGGTGCGCCGCGACAGGCATGATTTGCAGGCGCGGCACTCGGGCGTGTAGAGCGGGATGACGTGGTCGCCGGGTTTCACGGTGGTGACGCCGGCGCCGATCTCGCGCACGATGCCGGCGCCTTCGTGGCCGAGGATCGCCGGAAACTTCCCCTCGGAATCGAGGCCGGAGAGCGTGTAGGCATCGGTGTGACAGATGCCCGTCGCCATCACCTCGACCAGCACCTCGCCGGCTTTCGGACCGGCGAGGTCGACGGTCTCGATGGCGAGTTTCTTCTTCGCCTCCCAGGCGACCGCGGCGCGCGTTTTCATGCCGGCATCCTAGCTCACTTCTCGTCGGCGCGAAGGAGCGGCGCATCGGCCGAATGTCTCGACCGCCTAATTCAGTGTTATGGTTCGGCATGGTGAGCCTATCGATCCGCGTCGATCTGTCCCGGACCCTCGGGATCGGCCCGGGCAAGATCCGGCTGCTCGAAATGATCGAGGAGACCGGCTCGATCTCGGCGGCCGGCCGCGCCATGGACATGTCCTATCGCCGCGCCTGGCTGCTGCTCGACGAGCTGAACCACACGTTTCGCGAGCCGGTGGCGACGACGGCGCATGGCGGCCGATCGGGCGGCGGGGCAAGCCTCACGCCATTCGGCAAGCGGCTCGTGCAAGGCTACCGCAAGATGGAGACCGATGCCCGAAAGGCCGTCGGCGCATATCTGTCGATGATCGATGGCGCCACCGTGTCGGTGCGCCGCACGCGCGTCCCGCGGCGCAGCCAGGCGAAATAGCGCAGCGCCTCACCGTCCAACCGGCATCAAGGCCCTGGTCCGCCTAAGTCTGCCGCGCTTTCGCCTCGTTGAGCGCGCGCCAGACCTTCGCCGGCGTGCACGGCATCTGCACATAATGCACGCCGGCCTGCGCCAGCGCGTCGTTGATCGCGTTCATCACCGCCGGCAACGAGCCGACGGTGCCGGCCTCGCCCGCGCCCTTGACGCCCAAGGGATTGGTCTTGCACGGAACCTCGTTCGTCTCCATCGCGATGGACGGCAGATCGTCCGCGCGCGGCATGCCGTAATCCATGAACGAGCCGGACATCATCTGACCCGAATTCGGGTCGTAATTGATGTCCTCCATGAGGCACTGGCCGACCGCCTGAGCGATCCCGCCATGCACCTGGCCTTCGAGCAGGAGCGGGTTGATGGCGCGTCCCACCTCGTCCACCGCGCTGTAGCGCAGGATCTCGATGGCGCCGGTCTCCTCGTCGATCTCGACCTCGCAGACATGGCAGCCGTTGGGGAAGGTCGGCAGTCCGCCGTCATAGGTTCCGGTCTCGAACATCCCGGCCTCCATGCCGCGCGGCAGCCGGCCCGGCAGGAACGACGCCTTCGCCACGTCGATGAGGCCGATCGCCTTGTCGGTCCCGGCGACCTGGAACTTGCCCTTCTCGAGCACGAGATCGGCCTCGGCCGCTTCGAGCAGATGCGCCGCGATCTTCTTGCCGCGCGCCACCACTTTGTCGGCGGCGATCACGACCGCGTTGCCGCCGCATGCGACCGAGCGCGATCCGAATGTGCCGGTGCCGGTGAGCACGCTGTCGGTATCGCCGTAGCGGAACTTGATGAGATCGGAATCGATGCCGAGCTTGTCGAACACCATCTGCTTGAAGGTCGTCGCATGGCCCTGGCCGTGATCGTGCGTCCCCATCGCGAGCGTGAGCGTGCCGGTCGGATCGAAGCGCATCTCGGCGTGCTCGAGGAGGCCCGAGGCCGTCGCCTCGACCGTGTTCGACACGCCGATGCCGCGCAGCCGACCGCGCCGGCGGGCTTCCGCGCGCCGCGCGGCGAAGCCGGCATAATCGGCCATGTGCAGGCATTGCTCGAGATTCTTCGGGAAATCGCCGCTGTCAAAGGTGTAGACGAGCGCGGTCTTGTACGGCATCGCCGCGGCCGGAATCGTGTTGCGCCGCCGCAGCTCGACCTTGTCGATGCCGAGCTCGCGCGCGGCGAGATCGATCATCGTCTCGATCATGTAGGCGTTTTCGGGGCGCCCGGCGCCGCGATAATGCCCGGTGAGCTGCGTGTGCGTCATCACGCCCGACACTTCGACGTGAAAGGTTGGCGTCGTGTAGGTCGCAGCGAGGCAGCCGATATTGGCGAGCGGCGGACCGGCGGCACGATCGGACGTGTGATAGGCGCCGATGGCGGCATAAGTTTTCACGCGCAGGCCGAGGAAGCGTCCGTCGCGGTCGAGCGCGAATTCGGCATCGACGACGTTGTCGCGCGAATGCTCGTCGGACAAGAGCCCCTCGGAGCGCTCGCAGATCCACTTGACCGGCCGGCCCACAAGCTTCGCCGCGACCGGCACGACGATATATTCGGGAAAGATCGCGCCCTTCATCCCGAAGCCGCCGCCGACATTGTCGGCGATGACGCGGATGCGCGTCTCCGGCGTCTTGAGCATGCCGGCCATTGCGGCGCGCGTGCGATGCGGCGCCTGGATCGTGCAGCGGATGACGTAGCGGTCGTCGTGCGTGTCGAACTCGGCGAGGCAGCCGCGCGGCTCCATGGTGTTCGCGGTGATGCGATTGATGACCATGCGGTGGCGGACGACATGATCCGCCTTGGCGATTGCCGCATCGACCGCCGCCTTGTTGCCCCATTCCTGATAGAAGGCGATGTTGTCGGGGCATTTCTCCCAAACGGCGCGCGCGCTCGGCAGGATCGCCTGCTCGGTCGAGACGATCGCAGGCAGCGTCTCGTACTCGACCTCGATCAGCTCGGCCGCGTCCTTCGCCTGCTCCAACGTCGCGGCGACGACGCATGCGACCGCCTCGCCGACGAAGCGCACGAAGCCGCGCGCGAGCCACGGCTGCGCCGCGATGAAGCCCGGCGAGCCGTCCTTGCGCTTCCTCGGCATGCGCGGCATCTGGAGGCCGAGCGCAGTCATCGCCGGATGCTCGCCGGTCAGCACCAGGAGCACGCCGGCGGCGGCCTCGGCCTTCGCCACGTCGATTGCGGCGATGCGCGCGTGCGCATGCGGCGAGCGCAGAAAGTACGCGCGCGCCACGTCGATCTGGCGCACGTCATCGACATAGCGGCCGCGGCCGCGCAAGAGATACGGATCTTCCTCGCGCGGGACCGGCTGCCCGATTCCAAACTGACCCATCGCCCGATGTTCTCCTAGTCCTGAGCCTCGAACACGTCCTTCGCCAAGGAGGCCGCCGACATGGCGCTCGGCCAGCCCGAGTAGAAGGCGAGATGCGTGATGAGCTCGATCAGCTCGTCCTTGGTGACGCCGTTGATGAGGGCGCGCTGAAGATGGCCGCGCAACTGCTCGGGACGATAGGTTGCCACGAGCGCCGCCACGGTGACGAGGCTGCGGTCGCGCTTCGACAGACCGGGGCGTTCCCACACGTCGCCGAAGACGATCTTTTCGGTGTATTCGATGAGCTTCGGTGCAACGGTGCGGACGCGGTCGCGGGCCGCGGTCGAGGGCTGCTTGGGCATGTTTCCTCCTGTTTCCTGGGCCGGCGTAGCATCCGGTCGAGCGTGCCGGCAAGGCCCTGCTCAGCCGGCCGACGCCGTACGGTCCGGCTTCAGATCGACGAGCGGCGTGCCGTCGAGGCAATCGAGCCCGCGCACCGTGACCGTCGTCTCCTCGATCGCCACCAGCTCGACGATCGCCGACGCGATCGGATTGGGCCGCACCGGCGAGCGCAAAGCGAAGGTACCGTGGATCTGTCCGGTGCGGAACGGCCGCTGGAGCACGAGATCGCGCCGCGCGCGGTCCATCCAGTAAAGCACCTGGATGCGGCGATGATGATCGAGGCCGGTCAAGGCCGCGCGCCAACGCTCGTCGACGACGATCGAGCAGATCGGCCCGTCGGCGCTGGCGCGCTTGGGACATTCCTCGCGCGAGCGCCACGGCGTGCGGATCGTGCCGATGAAGAAGATGCCGGCGTCATGCGCCGGCGGCAGCGAAACTGCAACCTCGCCCGGCCGCAGGCCGCTTTCGTCCTTGGGTTGTTCGTCCGGCATGCGCGCAGAGTGATGGCCGAGGCCGATCCTGTCCAGCGGAAGGGTTCGCAAGAGGCTTGCCGCCGATGCCAACTGCCGCCACGCTCGTCCGCCTGGGAGAACGGGATGGGTCGGCTCGACGGCAAGGCGGCGTTCGTCACGGGAGCGGGCGGCGGCATCGGCGGCGCCATCGCGCGGCGCTTCGCGGCCGAGGGCGCAGCGGTCGCTTGCGCCGATCTCGATCGCGCCGCGGCCGCGCGGACCGCCGCTTCGATCGGCGGCGATCGCGGCGCCGCGTTCGGCATTGAATGCGATGTCGCCCGCGCCGACGCGGTGCAGATCGCCATCGCAGAGAGCGCGCGGGCGTTCGGGCGGCTTGATGTCCTGGTCACCGCCGCCGCCACCGACGATCCGCCGGGCGACGCGGTCGAGCTCGACGAAGCGGATTGGAACCGGGCGATTTCGGTCAACCTCACCGGCGTCTTCCTCGTCGCCAAGTACGGCATCCCGCAGCTCAGGGCCGCGGGCGGCGGCAGCATCGTCATCGTTGCCTCGCAGCTCGGCCAGGTCGTGGTCCCGCGCCGCCCGGCCTATGTCACGAGCAAGGCCGCGCTCATCCAACTCGCGCGTTCGATGGCGCTCGACCACGCCAAGGACGGCATCCGCGTCAACACGATCTCGCCCGGCGCGATCGAGACGGATCGGCTGCTGCGCCGCTACGGAACGATCGCGGCGGTGCGCCACGCGCTCGTGCCGGCGCATCCGATCGGCCGGCTCGGGCGGCCGGAGGAGATCGCGGACGGCGCGCTGTTCCTGGCAAGCGACGAGGCGTCCTTCATGACCGGCGCCGACCTCGTCATTGACGGCGGCTATACCTGCGTGTGACCGTTTGGCCGTGCCGGCGCTCACTGTCGGACAGGAATGGTCGGGCTGGGCACGGCAGATCCGGGACGCGCCGAGCCGAATCCGCGCCTCCGAGGCAGGTCTGTTCGAATTGGCGGCAGGCGGGACGGCGGTCGGCACCGGGCTCAACGCGCCGCCGCACTTCAGCCGAGAGGTCGCGGAGAAGATCGCTGAGCTTACCGGCTATCCATTCGTGACGGCGCCCAACGAGTTCGCCGCCCTGGGCTCGCTCGACGCGATGGTCGCGGCGATGACGGCGGTGCGGGGACTGGCGGTCGCACTGATGAAGATCGCCAACGACATGCGCTGGCTCGCCGCGGGCCCGCGCTGCGGGATTGGCGAACTGCTGTTGCCGGAAAACGAGCCGGGTTCGTCGATCATGCCGAGCAAGGTCAATCCGACCCAG
Organism: uncultured Alphaproteobacteria bacterium; assembly: GCA_963729295.1. GTDB lineage: Bacteria > Pseudomonadota > Alphaproteobacteria > ATCC43930 > CGMCC-115725 > DATJLY01. Next base: position 285,426 of record CAVSNJ010000001.1, on the reverse strand, counting down.
CAGGAAGCGATGGTGATGGTCTGCATCCCGGTGATCGGCGAGGACAATGCGGTCGCGTTCGCCGGTAGCCAGGGAAATTTCGAGCTCAACGCAATGCGCCCGATCATCATCGACAACTTCCTCCACTCTGCCCGCGTCCTCGGCGATGCCTGCGAGAATCTGCGGCATCATTCGGTGGGACGCGGCTCAGTCGTCACCGCATCGACGAGATGCTCGACCGTTCGCTGATGCTGGTGACCGCGCTCAGTCCGATCATCGGCTACGACAAGGCGTCAGCCATTGCGCACACGGCAAGCGACGAAGGCTTGAGCCTCAAAGAGGCCGCGCTGCAATCTGGCCACATCGACGCGCAGCGATTCGACGAGATCGTCGATCCCCGGAAGATGGTTGGGCAGGGTGTTGGCAGCTGAATGCTTCAATGCCTGTATGAATTCGAGCCGATGAGAAATAGGTCATGTCCACTCAACATTGCCTGCAATTGCATTTCGAATCGAATTTTTCCTAACGATGCTCAGCCGCTCGGACCATCCGCCGCCAAGGGCGAGAAAGAGCGTGTTCTGATCGGCCGCAATCTTCGTGTCCAATGCGGCGAGCGCCTGATCGGCGTTAATGAACGTGAGATTGGCATCGCGGACCGTAAGATAGTCCTCCCGCCCGGCCGAAAGAGCCGATCGGCATCGCCGGCGGCTTGCGAGGCCTTCGGTCTCGGCGCGGGAGTGCAGGCGGTTTTGCGCGTGCCCGAAATTCCAGGTCGGGCTTTTCCTGGATCGGTGACGCGCAACGCTGACGCGCTGCGGCCCGGGACGCGAGTTCGCGACATATGAGGAAGCGGACACTCACTACCAAATCTGGGTCGGTAGCTGCGACGCATTTGCTGCCGTTCACCGAACGATTGCCGCACGGCGCGACCTGACCCTGTTCGGACGTTGCCGGTCTCGAATGTCGCCGAAATTTGGCCGGGCCAAGCGGGGTCAAAGTGGGCGCTGGGTTTTGGCCATCCCTCTTGGCCAGGCACGAAGCAGGACCACAATGCCACGGGCATCACGGCTGCCAGCGGCCATGGAAGTCCGGACAGCACGCTTTTGACGCCGTCTGGCGCATCATCCCGGCCAAGCCGCATGACTGGAGCGGCTTGGCCTTAACAGACTTCGAAAACCTCTCGGCCGAGATCAGGCGAGGTCGAAGCGATCAGCGTTCATCACCTTGGTCCACGCCGCCACGAAGTCGGCCACGAACTTCGCTTGCGCGTCTTCGGCCCCGTAGACTTCGGCAAGGGCGCGCAGCTCGGAGTTCGATCCGAAGACGAGGTCGACACGAGTGCCGGCCCACTTCAGTTTGCCGCTCTTGCGGTCGTGTCCCTCGAACACATTTTCATCCGAGGTCGCTTTCCACTCGGTGCCCATGTCCAAGAGGTTCACGAAGAAGTCGTTGGTCAGCGTCTCCGGACGAATCGTGAAGACGCCGTGCTGCGACTTGCCGTGGTTCGCGCCCAACACGCGAAGGCCGCCGACGAGAACCGTCATCTCCGGGGCGGTCAGCGTCAAGAGTTGCGCTCTGTCGATCAGCAGCTCCTCCGCCGATACGCTGAACTTGGCCTTGAGGTAATTACGGAACCCGTCCGCGACCGGCTCGAGATAGCCGAAGGACTCCACGTCGGTTTGCTCCTGCGATGCGTCCGTACGGCCGGGCGCGAAGGGAACGGTCACGTTGTGTCCGGCCTTTTTCGCGGCCTGCTCGACGGCGGCGGAACCGCCGAGAACGATCAGGTCGGCGAGCGACACTTTCTTGCCGCCGCTGGCCGCGCCGTTGAAGGCTTTCTCGATGCCCGCAAGGGTTTCGAGCACCTTTGCCAATTGGGCCGGCTGGTTGACTTCCCAGTCCTTCTGCGGCGCGAGACGGACGCGCGCCCCGTTCGCCCCGCCGCGCTTGTCGGAGCCGCGGAAGCTTGCCGCCGAGGCCCACGCAGCCCCGATCAGCTCGGCGATGGAAAGTCGCGAGGCGAGGATCTTGGCCTTGAGATCCGTGATGTCCTTGGCGTCGATCAGCTTGTGATCGACGGCGGGAACGGGGTCTTGCCAGACCAGCTCCTCCTTGGGCACCTCCGGGCCGAGATAGCGTACGCGCGGGCCCATGTCGCGGTGGGTGAGCTTGAACCACGCGCGGGCAAACGCGTCCGCGAACTCATTCGGATGCGCCAGGAAGCGCCGGGAGATCTTCTCGTAGGCCGGATCCATCCGCAGCGAGATATCCGTGACCAGCATGGTTGGCGCGTGTTTCTTCGAAGCGTCGAAGGCGTCCGGAATCGTCGCGACGTCGCCTTTCGCCTTAAACTGATTCGCGCCGGCCGGGCTCTTGGTCAGCTCCCATTCGTATTTGAACAGGTTCTCAAAAAAGCTGTTGCTCCACTTCGTCGGCGTCGTGCTCCAGGTGACTTCCGGGCCGCCGGTGATCGTGTCTTTGCCTATGCCGGTGCCGAACCTGCTCCTCCAGCCAAAACCTTGCTCCTCGATGGGCGCCGCTGCCGGCTCGGGACCGACAAGCGCCCCATCGCCGGCACCGTGGGCCTTGCCGAAGCTGTGTCCGCCGGCGATGAGCGCAACGGTCTCCTCGTCATTCATCGCCATGCGCTTGAAGGTCTCGCGAATGTCGATGGCGGCAGCAACGGGATCCGGCTTGCCGTTCGGCCCATTCGGATTCACGTAGATGAGTCCCATCTGCACCGCGGCGAGCGGATTCTCGAGCTGGCGGTCGCCGGTGTAGCGCTCATCGCTACGAGGATCAGGGAACCAAACCTTCTCCTTGCCCCAGTACATGGATTCGTCAGGCTCCCACACGTCGGGGCGACCGCCGCCAAAGCCGAATGTCTTGAAGCCCATCGACTCGAGCGCAACGTTGCCGGCGAGGACCATGAGGTCAGCCCAGGAGATTTTCCGGCCATATTTCTGCTTGATCGGCCACAAGAGCCGGCGCGCCTTGTCGAGGTTCGCATTGTCCGGCCAAGAACCGAGGGGCGCGAAGCGCTGCTGGCCGGCGCCGGCGCCGCCGCGGCCGTCGCCGATGCGGTATGTGCCCGCGGCGTGCCACGCCATGCGAATCATGAACCCGCCGTAGTGGCCGAAGTCCGCTGGCCACCAGTCTTGGCTGTCCGTCATAAGTGCGGTGAGATCTTTCTTCAGAGCCTTGAGGTCGAGCTTCTTGAATTCCTCGGCGTAGTTGAATTCCTTGCCCATGGGATCGGACTGGGGCGAGTTCTGGCGTAGGATTCTGAGGTTGAGCTGGTTCGGCCACCAGTCGCTGTTCGACCTCATTCCAACATTTGTCGTCCCGTGCACGACCGGGCACTTGCCCGCGCTCTTGTCAGTCTCTGCAGCCATGTTTCTCTCCGATCCTGTTTCGGTTTTCTTCGAATTGTTCGTATGGAACCATTTAGATCAAAGCGCGTCGAGCGCCTTTTGGAAGCGGCTGGCATGCGACTTCCCGGCCTTGGCGAGTGTCTCGAACCAGTCGGCGATCACGTCGAAGCCTTCCTGGCGGGCGGCGCGGGCCATGCCCGGGTACAAGTTGGCGTATTCGTGGTTCTCGCTGGCGATCGCGGCCTTGAGGTTGTCGCCGGTCGGACCGATCGGCTTGCCGGTCGCCGGGTCGCCCACTTCCTCGAGATATCCGAGATGGCCGTGCGCTTGCCCAGTCTCGCCCTCGGCGGTCGAGCGGAACACGGCGGCGACATCGTTGAAGCCCTCGACGTCGGCCTTCTGGGCGAAATAAAGATAGCGGCGGATCGCCTGGCTCGCGCCGACAAACGCGTCCTTCAAATTCTGTTCGGTCACGGTTCCCTTGAGAGAAGGCATGTTCCCTCCTCAGCTTGACCGGAAAAAGCCAGTGACGGCGAGGACTGTGCGCCCACCGGTGTCGGGAGTCAATAAAGCTTAGAAAATTTCTAATCTGTGGTTGGGGCCGGATCCCGGTCGACGCGGATGATCACGTCGACGCGGCGGATGACGGCGCCCGCGGGCAGCTTCGGCAGGCCGGAGACGGCGACATGCTCGCCCGGAATGTCGAGCAGCTGGCCGGTATCCTCGAAAAAGAAATGATGATGGTCACTGACGTTGGTGTCGAAATAAGAGCGGCTGGAATTCACCACCACCTCGCGCAGCAGTCCCTCCTCGATGAACTGGTTCAGCGTATTGTAGACGGTCGCGAGCGACACCCGGACCGCGGCCTCGACCGCTTCGCCGTGCAGCTGCTCGGCGGTGACGTGCCGGTCACCCTGCTCGAACAGGAGCCGCACCAGCGCCAGCCTCTGCCGTGTCGGCCGCAAATGCACCGCGCGCAGCAGCTCAAGGGCGTTGGTGAAGGGGCGCGATGCAGTCATGACGTTGATATGGGAATGATCCGGCCCAGGCGAAGAACAGCGATCCTAGCGCAGAGCCGCGGGGCGGCCAAGCTGCAGCTCCGTCAATGGCCATTGACGCATACGTGCTGGGATCCCTCTTGCTCTCTTGATTGAGCTATTGCTCGATGCGGAGTAAAGCGCGTGACCGCCTTCCGAATCTCGATGCACGCCAACATCTCGCTTGTCGTTATGCCGATATCGATGGCGTATTTCTTGGGCCTTGTGGACGCTTTGTTCATCACTGCCATGGCGCACCCTCCGTCTGAGAACCATTGAAGCGAACGCCGATTGCACAACCCGTATTCCAGACCGGCGCGGCAAGCGCCGTAGCTGCGGGACGACAGCACACTCCGCGCACCCGATGCGGCGCATGCCCGCGAAGGAACGGCGTTCGGGCAACGAAGCCGTAGGCGACAAAATGGTGCCGAGCTTCCAACACACTTGCGAGGGTCGCTCGTCCCTTGGCTCAAGCATCACGAATTGATAATGAGCTCGACCCGGATCAGCCGCTGCGTCAACGAACCGCGCGCTGCGGTGTGAGTTGCTGTGTACGTTCTTGCAGTGCTGGGCCAAATAGGACTCGAACGAAAGAGCCCGGACCTGAGCCGACGCAAGACCGCTTTCGGCACGACCTCGCCATTCAAACCGGCGCGAACGAACGGCAGGTTTCCACCCATCTGCGTCTCTAGCCTCTCTGGCCAGCATGTCTGCTTCGGAGAGATCGGCTCGCTCGGCTGAAGGACTGGCGTGGGCGCGAAACGGAAGCTCGAGCCCAGTTTCCGTACTCCCGCATTGGGTCAGGTAATGCGAGGTCGCGGCAGCAATCCCGTGACGAGGCGAGGCTGAAGGACGCGCTCGACAAAAACCGGGATGCGACGCTGCGAGCTCTTGGCGTTGCGTTGGAAAGATGTCGATCTCGACGGCGGCAAGGTTCGCGTCGAGCAGAGCCTCGAGGAGACGAAGGCCGGACTGCGTTTCAAGTCGCCCAAAACGAAGACGGGGCGCCGCTCGATCTCGATCCCGGCCTCGATCGCTGCCGAACTGCGCGCGCATTGGAAGGCGCAGCAGCAGCAACGCCTCAAGCTCGGCCAGGGCAAGGCGTCCGACGACGCGCTCGTATTTCCGAACGGTGGCCGACGACGTTGTCGACATGGCGGCGACTCCTCGAAGGTCCCTGACGTCGAACGACGGCGGGCTATGGGGTTGCGCGTTTGCCCAGAGGCAAAAGCACAGAATGGGAGCCGGGGTCCGAGTCGCAAGACTCGGGATGCCACTCGGGTGCCAATTCGGCTAAAACGAGAACGTCGCCGCGCCGAAAAATGGCGGATTTCTGCGGAGGAAAGGAAACGGGTCCCGGTGGCCCGCCCGGACTTCAAATCCGGTGGGAGGCGTAGGACGTCTCCGGTGGGTTCGACTCCCACTCCTTTCCGCCAAGCACGGTGATCTGGCCCGGCTTCTCGGCGGGCGCGATGCGGCCGATGACGGCGCGCGTCGCGACCCCGTGCGCCGCAAGCGCGGCCAGAAGCGCCGCCAATTTCGCCGGCGCCACGGCAATGACGAGGCCGCCCGACGTCTGCGCATCGGCCATGAGCAGGCGCTGGTTCGCGCCGAGGCTTGCGGCAAAGCGCGTCTCGGGCGCGGCGAAATCGAGATTGCGCCGCGTGCCGCCGGGGCACATGCCGGCCTCGAGCCAATCCTCGACGCCGGGAAAGAGCGGCACCGCGCCATAGGCGATGACGGCGCCGAGCGGCAGCACCTTCCGCCGCGCTCGAGGCGCGCAGGATGTTGCCGAGGTGCCCGAGAAGGCCGAAGCCGGTGATGTCGGTCGCAGCCGAGACGCCCACTTCGCACATCGCCTCGGCCGCAGCGCGGTTGAGGCTCGCCATCGACGCGACCGCGTCGGCCAGGCCTTCGCGCGGCAGGCGGCCGCGCTTGGCCGCCGTGGTGAGAACCCCGGTGCCGATTTGCTTGGTGAGTACGAGCGCGTCGCCAGCCTTGGCACCCGCGTTGGTGACGATCTTCGCGGGATGGACCGTGCCGGTGACGAAGAGGCCGAATTTCGGCTCCTCGTCGACGATCGAATGGCCGCCCGAGATGGCGATTCCGGCCTCGGCGCAAATCTGCGCGGCGCCCGCGAAGACTGGCGCCAGTTTCTCGGTGCCGAGCGTCTCGACCGGCCAAGCGACGAGGCTTAGCGCGTTCAAGGGCCGCGCGCCCATCGCATAGATATCCGAGAGCGCGTTCGCGGCGGCGATGCGGCCGTAATCGAACGGATCGTCGACGATCGGCGGGAACACATCGACCGTCTCGACGAGCGCGAGGTCGTCGGACAGGCGAATCACCGCGGCATCGTCGCTCGTGCCGTGGCCGACGAGGACGCGCGGGTCGGACGATGCGGGCAGATAGGCCAGCGCCGCGTGCAGATCGGCCTGCGAAATCTTGGCGGCGCAGCCGGCCGAGCGCGCAAGCGAGGTGAGCGGAACATCTGGCATGCGGCGATGCTAGCGCGGCGCGTGGCCGGGCGCTAATCTTCCGCCATGAAGGTCGTCATCCAGTATTGCGGGGCTTGAGGCTACGAGCCCAAGGCTCTCCGTGCGGGAGCGCAGTTCCGCGAGCTCGCCAAGGCCGATGTCGAGCTTGTCCGCTCGAGCGGCGGCGTGTTCGAGATTTCGGTCGACGGCCAGCTCAAATTCTCGAAGAAGGCGTTGGGCCGCTTCCCGACCGACGATGAGGTCAAGAAGATCGCCAAGCCTTAAGGCTTCGCGCGCCGCATTGCCTGCCACAGCGCGAACGGCGAGGTCGGCATCGGGATGTCGCTGACGCCGAGGGGCCGCAGCGCGTCGAGGAGCGCCGCGGTCACGACGGCAAGTGTCGGCGTCGTGCCGCCCTCGCCGCCCGCCTTGATGCCGAGCGGATTGGTCGGCGATAGCACTTCGACGATCTCGGTGCGGAAGGACGGCAGCACGTCGGCGCGCGGCAGCGCGTAATCCATGAGCGAGCCGGCAAGCGGCTGGCCCGAAGCGCGATCGAGCGCGCAGCTCTCCATCAGGATCTGCCCGAGCCCTTGCGCGATCGCGCCGTGCGTCTGGCCGTCGACGATGAGCGGATTGATGCAGCGCCCGACATCGTCGACCGCGGCATAGCGCGTCAGGGCGAGCGCGCCCGTCTCGGGATCGAGCTCGATCTCGCACGCGGCCGCGCCATTGGGGAAGACGGGTTCGTGCATCTCGTTGTCGGCAACGACGGCGAGCCCGTCGGCGAGGTCGGACGGCAGAGCGGTATGCCGCGCGGCTTCGGCCAATTCCATGAAATCGAAGCTGCGGTTGCTGGCGGGCGCGCCGAAGCGGCCGTCGGCGAAGGCGATGGCGCTTGCCTCGGCGCCGAGCACGATCGCGGCGATGCGGCGGCCCTTCTCGATCAAGGCCTCGGCGGCGCGGGCGAACACGGTCGCGGCGTGGCGCATCGAGCGGCCGGAATGCGAGCCGCCGCCGGCTGAGACGACGCGCGTGTCGCCCATGACGATGCGCACGCTCTCGACCGGCACCGCGAGCATGTCGGAGATGACCTGCGAGAAGCTCGTCTCGTGCCCCTGCCCCGCCGGCTGCGTGCCGATCACGACGTCGACCTTGCCGCCGGGCAGCACGCGGATCTCGGCGCGCTCCCGGGGCGAGCCGATCGAGGATTCGACATAGTTGACGACGGCATGGCCGAGGAGGCGTCCCCGCGCGGTCGCCTCGGCGCGGCGGGCCGCGAACTCGTCCCACGCGATCATACGCCGGACGCGGTCCATGTTGGCTTCATAGGTGCCGCTGTCGTAGCGCGCGCCGACCGCGTTGGTGTAAGGCATGGCGTCGGCGCGCACGAGATTGCGGCGGCGCAGCGCCATCGGGTCGATGCCGAGCTCGGTCGCCGCGCGATCGGCCAGCATCTCGATGGCGTAGGTCACTTCGGGCCGGCCCGAGCTGCGATAGGCCTGGGTCGGCATGGTGTTGGTGAAGGCGGCGCGGGCGCAAAGACGCGCGGCGGGAATGTCGTAGGAGCCGGTGATGAGGGCCGCGCCCTTGCCGAGCGGCGAGAGCGACACGCAGCGCGCGCCGACATTGCTGACGTTCTCGCTCCTGAGCGCGAGGAAGCGGCCGTCGGGCGCGAGCGCCAGCGCCGCTTTGACGACGAGGTCGCGGCCCTGGTAGTCGGTCAGCATCGCCTCGCTGCGCGTCGCTCGGTACTTGACCGGGCGCCGCAAGCGCCGCGCCGCCCAGAGCGCCAGCGCGTACTCGACATAAGGCCGGTTCTTCGAGCCGAAATTGCCGCCGACATCGGCCGAGATGACGCGCAGCGCATCGGGCTCGAGGCCAAGCACCAGCTCGAGCTCGCGCTTCTGGCGCACGGCGCCGCCGGTCGGCGCATAGAGCGTGAGCGCGCCCGCGGCGTCGATGTCGGCGAGGACGGCGCGCGGCTCGATTGCCACCGCCGTGACGCGGCCGATGTGTTTCTCGAGCGTAACGACGTGATGCGCGGTTGCGAAGGCGCGCGCCGTCGCCGCCTCGTCGCCGAAGAAGGTCTCGATGAGGAGATTGCCCGGCACCTCGTCCCACACGGCAGGCGCGCCGGGCGCGAGCGCCGCCGCGACATCGAGCACGAAGGGGAGCTCTTGCCATGCGACGACAACTTCCTCGGCGGCGTCGAGCGCCTGGGCTTCGCTCTCTGCCACGACCATCGCCACCGCCTCGCCGACATGGCGCGCGCGGTCGGATGGCAGCAGCGCGTGCGGGCCGATGAACGGGGCGCCGCCGCCGGGCGCCGTCAGCTTCAGATCGTATTTCGTCGACGGTACTGGCTCGTGCGGAATGGGGCCGAGCCGGTCGGCCGCGCAATCGGCGCCGGTCCAGACCGCGAGCACGCCCGGCAAAGCGCGGGCGCGCAAAATGTCGATCGCGGCGATGCGCGCGTGCGGATGGGGCGAGCGCACCATCACCGCATGCGCCATGCCGGGCGCCGTGAAATCGTCGCTGAAGCGGCCCGATCCTGCGACGAGGCGCAGATCCTCCTTGCGGCGCAGCGGCTGCCCGATCGCTTTGAACGCTTGTCCTTCCGGCATCCGGACTCTTATAGCTTCCCGTCGAAGGGAGAGCACGCATCGGCGCGGAATTCTGGCGCTTCGTCGGCCTGTCCTTCGCGGTAAGCCTCAGCGCGACGGCGGCGAACCCGAAGTGACGCCTACTTCCGCAGCTTGTCGCCGGCGTAGCTGGTGAGGTCGATGTATTCGAGGCAGGTGCCGTCCGGGTCGCGGAAATAGGCGCGCGGGCCGTTGACGACGCCGCCCTGGCGGTCTTCCTCGAAGAACACCTCGACGCCGTTGGCGCGCAGATTATCGAGCGCGGCGCGGTAATCCTTCTTGTCGACCATGAAGGAATGATGGACGCCGCCGTGATCGTCGAGCTCGCGATGGATGGGCGGCTGGTGCTTGACCAGGATGATGCAGTCGCCGCCCGCGTCGAGGAACGCCATGCGCTTGTCCGGCGTCGTCATCATGTGCATGCAGCCGACGATGTCGCAGTAGAACTTCGTGCTCTTGGCGAGATCGCTGACCGGGATGCTGAAATGCGCCATGCCTCGCAACGCGACCATCGGAGCCTCACTTCACGGGTTTCCAGTCCGGGTCGGGATCATAGCGCGTCATCGCGCCGGCGATACGGGCCGTGTCCTTACCGAGATTGCGCTCGGCGACGATGCCGTCCTGGTTGACGATGAAGCTCATCACGCCGGTGTTGCCCCAGGTCGCGGGATATGCCACGACGGCGAAGCCGCCGATCATGCGCCCGCCCACGACATAGTCGCGCGCGCCATCGGCGGCGTGCGGCCCCTGCGCCAGCAAGAGCTTGTAGTAGTAGCCGTGATAGGGCTCGTGATGGCCGCCATAGCCCTGCGCGCGCGCCGATGTCACGAGCGGCCCGAGCGGGCTTTCCGGGCCGCCGGCCGCGGCGGTCCAGTAGAGTCCGTTCTTCTTGCCGGGATCGCTCACGAATTTCTGGGCGTACTCGGCGAAATCGCTCGCATAGTCGCGCTCGGCGTCGACGATGGCGCGGCACACGTCGATCGCGTCGAGCTCGTCGCGCCCGATGCGCCGGTCGAGAATCTCCTGCGCGCCCGCCTTGACGTTGAAGCGCCAGGCAGTGCCGGCGTGAACGAGCGGGATCGGGAACGGATAGTCGTCCGTGCCGATGACGAGGGTGGCCTTGTCGCCCTCTGTCGCGATCGAGTGCTTCGCGTCATAGGCCGCGGTGAAACTGGCGCGGCCCTGCTTGTCGGCGACGGCGTCGCCCGACTGGACGAGTTTGTGGCTGCCGGGGCCGAGCGCCTCCTCGATCGCACGCACATTGTTCTTGGCGACAGCGGCGGCGAGGTCGGCGGCCGCATCCTCGGGCGAGGAATAGAGAGCGGCGTGCGCCGTGCCCGCGACGAGGACGAGCGCGAGCACGGACACGGCGGGGAAAAGTGCGGCGCGGATCATCACGGCCTGCGCTCCTGTGAATTTGCGGGTGCCGGGGCAGGACGGGCCGCCGGGGCAGGGCGCGCCGCCGGGGCAGGACGGGCGGCCGGTGCCGGCGCGGCATGGGCGGGCGCGGGGCGCGCGGCCGCGATCGGCGCAGGCGCCGATTGCCGGCTCGCGGCGCCGCGCTCAGATGCCGCGCGCACGTCGGGGCCGCGCGAAACGGACTGGAACGCGCTCGGGCGCTGCGTCGCCGCCGGCGCCACTGCCGGCCCGCGCTGCGGCTGCGGCTGCGGGCGCGCCGCCGGTGCCGGCGCCGGCGCACGCTGTGCCTGAGCCTGCGGTTGCGGACGCCCGGCCTGTTGCGGCGTAAGCGCGGGCGTGGGCGCACGTTGCGCCTGAGCCTGCGGCTGCGGACGCCCGGCCTGTTGCGGCGTAAGCGCGGGCGTGGGCGCACGTTGCGCCTGAGCCTGCGGCTGCGGACGCCCGGCCTGTTGCGGCGCCGGTGTGCGCGCGGCCTGCGGCGCCGGCCGCGCGGGCGCCGCGGACTGTTCCGGATAGAAGCGGTATTGCTGGCGCGTCGCGGGCGCGGCGGCGGCGACCGGGCGCTGATAGGCGGCACGGCTCTTCGCGTCGCGATACGGCACGCCGCGGCGATGGCTCGGATCGTGCTGCCACGTGGCGGAGGCAGGCGGCGCGTGGTTCGGCTCGAGCCGCGCGAAGCGCGCGGGATCGACGTGCACGTCGTGATTGCGCCAATCCCAGTCGCCCCAGTTCCACAACGCATCGACGATGCCGATGCCGAGGCTGAAGCCCAACCCGCCCACCATGAAATTGGCGGAGAGCCCGGGCGGGGCGCCGAAATAATACGGCTGGTACGTCGGATAGGGCCACGCGCCGTAGACCGAATTGGGATTGTAGACCGGCACGTAGAGAAGCTGCGGGTTGGCCGGCGTGATCTCGATATAGGGGCCGTCGCTGGTGACGGTCGCGTAAGGGCTCGAGACGAGCGTGCCGGCGGCGAGCGCGCTATGGCGAAGGCGCTGGATCGAATCCATCACGTCGCCCTGCTGCGCCAGGAAGGCGTTGCCGATCGCCTGCGTCCAGGTGAGCTGCTGGCTCATCATGGCGAGGACTTGCGGAAACGCGGTGAGCGATTCGACGCTCGGGTCCCAGCCCTGAGCCTCGACATCGGCGGGAAGCGCGCCCGGTGCGACACCGGGATTGGCCTGCTCCCATTGCTCGGCGGCCGTCACCTCGAGCGGATAAGTCGCCGCGGTGAGGATCTCGGTCAGGAGCGGATCGGGATAGAGCGCGATCGGCGCCAGCATCTGGTCGAGTTGCGGCGGGCTGTAGAGCGCGGCGGGCGCTTCGGCGCCGGTGGGCGGCGCCGGATAGGGCGCGCCACCCGGCGGCGGCGGATAAGGCGCGCCACCCGGCGGCGGATATTGCGCCAGCGCCGGCAGCGCCGCGACCGAGAGCGCCAGCGTCAGAATCGCGACACGGAAAAGCCACATGGGTTTCACTCCTCGCCTCACGTGACAACGGCCGAGCGCCCGCGCGAACTCCATCGCCCGATGGAAATCCGCGCGCGGAGCCTACACCTTGCCGCCGCCCTTGGCATGTGCCATGAGCCAGGGGGAAGGGAGGACGGGCATGAAGCTCGCGACCTTGCGCACGTCCCGGCGGGATGGCGAGCTGGTGGTCGTGTCGCGCGACCTGGCGCGCATGGCGCGCGCATCCGACATCGCGCCCACCTTGCAAGCCGCACTCGACGAGTGGGACCGCGTCCGGCCGCTGTTGCAGCAGCGCTTCGAGGCGCTCGAGGCGGGACGCGCGAGCGCCGAGACATTCGACGCCGGCGCCGCTCATTCGCCCCTGCCGCGCGCCTATCAATGGTGCGACGGCAGCGTCTATGCCGGCCACAACGAGCGCATGGCGAAATGGCGCGGCAACCCGATCGACCCGCGCTATTACAAGGAGCCGTGGATGTACCAGGGCGCAAGCGACTGTTTCCTCGCGCCAACCGAGGACATTCCCGCGGCGAGCGAGGCATGGGGCATCGACTACGAGGGCGAGATCGCCGTCGTCACTGATGCGGTGCGCTATGGCGCGAGCCCGGAAGAGGCCGGAGGCCGCATCGTCCTCGTCATGCTGGCGAACGACGTGTCGCTCCGCGAGCTGATCGGGCCGGAGCTCTCGAAAGGGTTCGGCTTCGTGCAGTCGAAGCCGGCGAGCGCGTTCTCGCCGGTGGCGCTGACGCTCGACGAGCTCGGACCCGCGTGGCGCGAGCACCGGCTCCATCGCCCGCTCGTGTCGTGGGTCAACGGCGAGAAGTTCGGCGATCCCGATGCCGGCGAGATGGTGCACGGCTTCGACCGGCTCGTTGCGCACACGGCGAAGACGCGCGCGCTCTCGCCCGGCTCGATCATCGGCAGCGGCACGGTCGCGAGCCTCGACGAGAAGCGCGGCACGAGTTGCCTCGCCGAGCGCCGCACCAACGAGGCGCTCGCCATGGGCGCGCCGAAGACGCCCTACCTGCGCTTCGGCGACCGCGTGCGCATCGAGATGTTCGACGATGCCGGCCGCTCGATCTTCGGCGCGATCGACCAGAAGGTCGTGCAGGCGGGATAGGCCCCCATGGAATTCGGCATGTTCCACGAATTCCCGAGCCTCAAGGGCCGGAGCGATGCCGCGGCGTTCGACGAGGCGCTCGAGCAGGTCGACACGGCCGAGGAATTCGGGCTCGACGCGATGTGGCTTGCCGAGCTGCACTTCGCGCCGGAGCGTTCGCTGCTGTCCTCGCCCATGGGGATCGCGGCGGCGATGGCGGCGCGCACGGCGCGCATGAAGATCGGCCTCGCCGTCCAGGTGTTGCCGCTGTCGCATCCGCTCAAGATCGCGGAAGAGGCGGCGACGGTCGACCAGCTCTCGCGCGGGCGGCTCATCTTCGGCGTCGGGAGGAGCGGCGTCGTGCGCACCTACGACACGTACGGCGTGCCCTATGGCGAGAGCGTCGAGCGCTTCAACGAGGCGCTCGAGATCATTCGCCTCGCCTGGACCAAGGAGCGCTTCGCCTACGACGGCAAATTCTACCGCTTCGGCGCGACGAGCGTGGCGCCCCGCCCCTATCAGCAGCCGCATCCGGAAATCCGCATGGCGGCGAGCGCCGGCGACACGTTCCCGGTGATCGGCGCGATGGGGCTGCCGGCGTTCGGCTCGGCGCGGCACGTGACCTGGGCCGAGCTGAAGAGCCAGATCGCGGCCTATCGCGCGGCGTGGAAGAAGGCGGGGCACAAGGGTGCCGGCGCCGTCTTCATCTCGGCGCCGACCTTCCTGGCGGCGAGCGAGGCGGCGGCCGAGGCGGCGGCGGCACCCAGCATCATGAGCTTCTATCGCTACCAGGCGGCGCTCCTCGCGGATTCGATCAAGCGCACGGCGTCGCCCACCGCGGCGCGGTTCGCGCGCGCCGAACGTCTGGCGAAGCTCGATTTCCCGCAGGCGATGAAGGACCATGTGCTGGTCGGCACGCCGGACAGCGTGGCGCGCCGGCTCGGCGAGATCCGCGACGAGCTCGGCATCGACGGGATTCTGGCCGAGCTCAATTGCGGCGGCCTCATCCCGCACACGGAGGTGGTGAACGCGCTCCACCTTCTCTGCACCGAGGTGCAGCCGAGGTTCCGCTAGCGCGGTTCGGACGCTCCTTTCCCGTCATGCCCGGCCTTGTGCCAGGCATGCACGTCTCGTTGCAACTAAAAAACCGTGGCTGGCCGGGACCAGCCCGGTTCTGACGCTCAGGACGGCGAGGGCGGACCGTTGGCGGCGTCCGGAGCCGGCGGCGGCGCGGCTGCGGCTGCGGCAAATTGGGTTCGTTCCGCAGACTCCGCCCTGCGCGCGCGGATGCGAGCGCGCTCGACCGCGCGGCGCTGCTGACGCGTCAGGTGCGATGCGGTTCGCGCTGCGGCTTCCTGCCCCACCTCTCCGTCGACCGCCTGCGGTCGATCCTCCCCGCCCCCCGGGGCGGAGCGGGAGGGTGAGGTGGGGGAAGCCTCGCGCCGCCGCGCCTGGAGCCGGTCGAGCGCGGCGGTGGCGCGGTGGAGCGCGCGCTCGATCGACGCCTCGTAGCGCGACAGCGCCGTCATGCGGCTTTCGGGCCAGATCGGCCGGTCGGGTTTTTGGGGGCTGCGCTCCGGCGGCGGCTCGGGTTCGGGCGCCGCGTCATCGTCCGCAGCGTCACCCTTTGCCGTGACCGCGTCCTCGACCTGCGCGTCGGTCATGGTCTGCACCACGTCCCAGGCGATCGCGCGCAGGCTCGGCGGCGGCTCCCACGGCTTGCGGTCCGGCGGCGGCGCCGGCGGGTTCGCCTTCAGCTCGGCCAGCACCTGCTCGTAGATCTCCTCGCGCGCCTCGCGATGCGCGATCGTGATGGCCTCCTCGTTGAGGGACGCCGCCTCCTGGCGCCACACGCGGCGCAAGCGCCAGTTGCCCATGACGATGCGGTCGCACAGCACGGTCTCCGCCTCGCCCGCGGGATCGAGCGCTTGCTTCAGCGCCGCGCCGAAGCGCAGAAAATCTTCGACGTCCTCGTCGAGGATGAGGATGTGCTCGGCGGCGAGGCCGTGGCGCAGCGCGTTGCGGCGCGAGCGCTCCTTGCCCGCGCCGGTGCGGGGGCCGGTGCTTTTGCGGGCGTTGCGGCGGTTGGCGTCGATCTGGGCGTCGGATGGCATGGGGCGTCTCCGTCAATGTACGCATAATATAATGGTAAATGCGTACGTTATCAAGACGCCGAATCCCGCTAATCTCCGCCGTCACGGAGGACCAAATGGCTTTGGCTTACGACGGGGCGCTGCGGTTCGGACTCTTCTTCGCGCCGTTTCACTCGAACGGCCTCAACCCGACCTGGGCGTTCGAGCGTGACCTGATGCTGGCCGAGCATCTCGACCGGCTGGGATTCGAGGAGATCTGGTTCGGCGAGCATCATTCGGGCGGTATGGAGATGGTGTCCGCGCCCGAGCTGATGATCGCCGCCGCCGCCCAGCGCACGAAATACATCCGCCTCGGCACGGGCGTGAAATCGCTGCCGTTCCACAATCCCTTCATGCTCGCCGAGGCGATGGCGCAGCTCGACCACATGACGCGCGGGCGCGCCATGTTCGGCGTCGGGCCAGGCGCGCTGCCGACCGACGTGCACATGCTCGGCATCGACATCAACCAGATCCGCGAGCGCATGGACGAAGGGCTCGACGTCATCATGTCGCTGATGACCGGTGAGACGGTCAACCGCAAGAGCGAGTGGTTCCACCTGCGCGATGCGCGGCTTCATGTCGGCTGCTTCACGCGGCCCCACATGGAGATGGCGGTGACCTCGGTGCGCTCGCCGGCGGGCGTGGTCGCGGCCGGGAAGCACGGGCTTGGCGTCTTGACGCTCGGACCGGTGACGGACGCGGCGCTGGAGCATCACGTCGAGAACTGGCGGATCTACGAGGAGGAATGCCGCAAGCACGGCCACGTGCCCGACCGCGCGAACTGGCGCATCACCGTCATCATGCACCTCGCCGACACGCGCGAGAAAGCGTTCACCGACAGCGAATGGGGCTTTCCGGAATGGATCGACTACACGCATGACGTCGTTCCGGCCGCCGCCGCCTTCCCGCGCGGCGTCAAGAACCCGGCCGAATTCTGCAACGCGAACCAGCTCGGCATCGTCGGCACGCCCGATGACGCGATCCGCGAGATCGAGCGCATCCAAAAGAAGCTCGGCGGCATGGGCGCGGTGCTGATCTTCGGCAACGACCTCGCGCCGTGGCCGGCGCAGCAACGGAGCTTCGAGCTGATCGCCGAGTTCGTGAAGCCGCATTTCTCCGGCGCGAACCGGTCGCGGCGGGCGAGCTACCGCTGGGCCGCCGAGAATATCGCCGAGAGCCGCCAAAAGGCGCAGGCCGCGGTCGCCGCCGCGACGCAGAAATTCGAGAGCGGGAGCGGCCGCTAGGCGCACGCCTCGGCGCGCGCCGGCAGCCGTCGATCGGAAGCTGCCGGCAACGAAGGACACCCCTTTTGCCGACTTGCCCCAGGCCCGGAGCCGCCCATTATTAGGGCGTCCATTCCAATCACAGAGGGCCGCACAAGTTGAGCAGCCGAGGCAAAGAGTTCCGCGAGCGCCGCCGCCGCGGTTTCGATGACGACGAGTTCCTGCCGCCCCGCCGCAGCAAATACAGCAGCCGGACGCAATCCCCCGCCGCTCCCGCCGCCGAAAGCGCGGCACCGGCCCCGGCGCGCACCGCGCCGCCGGCCGCCGCCACCGTCAAATGGTTCAACGGCGAAAAAGGTTTCGGCTTCGTCTCGCTCGAGGGCGGCGGCGATGCCTTCCTGCACGCCAACGTGCTGGCGCGCGCGGGCCGCGAGGATGTGGCGCCGGGGACGACGCTCCAGGTCCGCACCGGCAACGGCATGAAGGGCCCGCAGGTGACGGAGGTGCTGGCGATCGACGACAGCACCGCGACGCCGGCCGCGCCGCGCGCACGCACCGGCGCCGGCGGCCCGCGCGCCACCGGTCCCGCCCAGCGCATGGTCGGCACGACCAAGTGGTACGACCCCGGCAAGGGGTTCGGCTTCGTCAGCGTCGACGGGCGCGGGCAGGACGTGTTCGTCCATGCCTCGGTGCTGCAGAAGGGCGGCATCGACTCGCTGGCACCGGGCCAGCGCGTCACCATGGACGTGACCGAGGGCCGCCGCAATCCCGAGGCCGTGTCGATCCAGCTGGCGGAGTAGGGTGAATTCCCTCGCCGCCTTTGAGGGCGGAGAGGAGAAACGCTTTATTTGATCGTCGTTCCTGCGAAAGCAGGAACCCAGGGCGCGCGACGTGCGGTTGCCCTGGGCCCCCCGCTTTCGCGGGGGCGACGGAAAATGCTTCGACCTCTCTGGAGCGGCCCCTATCTCTCGTGCAGGCTTTCGCGCTGGAAGCGCAGGAGCGGCGAGAGCAGGTAGGAGATGACGCGGCGCTGGCCGGTCTTGATCTCGACCGTCACCGCCATGCCGGGCGTGAGGCGCACGTCGCGCCCGTCGATCTCCATGTTGCTGCGGTCGAGCGAGACGCGCGCGGCATAGGCGAGCGAGCCGGCGTCGGGCGTCGCATCGGCCGGGTTCTGCTGCGAGCGCGGTTGTTGCGCTTGCGACTGCGTCTGCTGCGTCACCGCGTCCGCCGACACGCTTTCGACGATGCCGTGCAGAAGGCCGTATTTCGTGAAATTGAAGGTATCGACCTTGACCTCGGCTTCCTGGCCCTCGCGCACGAAGCCCACGTCCATGTTCGACACCATGGCCTCGACCTCGAGCTTGCTGTCCTGCGGCACGATCTCGAGCAGCGACTGCGCCGCCGTGACGACGCCGCCGATCGTGTGCACGGCAAGCTGCTGCACCACGCCGTCGACCGGCGCGGTCAGGTCTTGCAGGCGCGAGCGCTCCCGCGCCTTCGCCACGTCGGCCGCGAGATCGGCCTCCTTCTGCTCGGCGGTGGCAAGCTCGGTCAGGCGCGTGCGGTGATATTCCGCGATCGTCTCGGCGCGCGACTCGTTGATGCCGTCCACCGCCGCCTGCGCCTCGGCCAGATGGCTGCGCTCGACCGGCAGATCCTTCTGCTGCTGCAACAGGTCGGTCAACGTCTCGAGATAGGTGATCTTCGAGCCGTACTGCTTGTCGGCCAGGTATTTGCGGATATCGACGCGCTGCTGCAGGACCGGGATGATGGCTTCGAGCTTCGCGACCGTGGCGGCATAGGACTGGCGCTCGGCTTCCTTTTCCGCGCGCTGATGGTCGAGCTCGGCCAATTTGGCGCGCTGCTCGTTGTCCTCGTTGAGCAGAAGCTGGCGCTCGGTCGCGACCATGGCGTCGGGCGCGCCGTCGGGCGCTTGGAACGCCTTGAGCGGATCGCCGCCCGGATCGAGCGCCGCGCGCATGCGCGCGACATCGAGCCGCGCCGCCATCCAGTCGGCTTCCAAATGCTCGAGCTCGGCGTTGTTCATGGTCGGATCGAGCTCGATCAGCAGCTGACCCGCCTTCACCGCCTGGCCGTCCTCGACATGGATGGCGCGCACCGTGCCGATCTCCAAGGGCTGCACCACCTTGGTGCGGCCCGAGGGCACGATCTTGCCCTGCGCGGTGGCGACGATATCGACCTGGCCGATCGAAGCCCAGGCGAGCGCCAGCGTGAAGAGCAGCGCGATCGTCAAGGAGATGGAGCGGCCGATCGGCGACGGCGGCGTCTCGACGATCTCGAGCGCGGCCGGCAGGAACTCGATCTCCTGGCGCGCGCGCTGCATGGCGGCGTCGCGCTTTGGCCGCCACGGGACGAGCGCCTTAGCCGATTTCATGGATGCCGGCCTGGATGCGATGGAGCGAGGCGTAGCGCCCGCCGGTGACGATCAGCTCGTCATGCGTGCCGTCCTCGATGAGGCGGCCGCGCTCGATCGTGAGGATGCGGTCGCAGCGCCGCACGGTCGAAAGCCGGTGCGCGATCACGATCACGGTGCGGTCCTTCGAGATCTCGCGCATGTGCTGCTGGATGATGCGCTCGCTCTCATAGTCGAGGCTCGACGTCGCCTCGTCGAAGATGACGATGCGCGGGTTCATGACGAGGGCGCGGGCGATGGCGACGCGCTGGCGCTGGCCGCCCGAAAGCGTCGAGCCGCGCTCGCCCACCATGGTGTCGTAGCCTTCCGGCAGCTCGAGGATGAGGTCGTGCGCGCCCGCGAGCTTAGCCGCCGCCATGACGCGCTCGATCGGCATGCCGGGATCGGCGAGCGCGATGTTCTCGCGGATCGAGCGGTTGAAGAGCACGTTCTCCTGCAGCACGACGCCGATCTGGCGCCGGAGCCACGCCGGATCGATCTGCGCGATATCGACGCCGTCGATCATGACGCGGCCGCTTTCGGGCACATACATGCGCTGGACGAGCTTCGCGAGCGTGCTCTTGCCCGAGCCCGAGGCGCCGACGATGCCGACGACCTGGCCCGCCGGCACGGAAAAGCTCACGTCGTGCAGCACTTCGGGCCCGTCGATGCGGTAGCGGAAGGTCGCGTGCTCGAAGGCGATGTCGCCGCGGATCGCGGGCAGCGCCGCGCGGGACGCGGTGTAGGTCGGCTCGGCCGGCGTGTTGAGGATGTCGCCGAGGCGCTGCACCGAGAGGCGCGCCTGGTGGAAATCCTGCCACACCTGGGCGATGCGCAAGACCGGCTGCGCCACGCGCCCCGCCATGATGTTGAAGGCGACCAATTCGCCGACGCTGAGGCTCTGGTCGATGACGAGCTTGGCGCCGAAGAAGAGCGTCGCCACGGTGACGAGCTTCGAGACCACCTGCACCGCGTTCGACGCCGTGTTGCCGAGCGAGAGGACGCGGAACGAGGCCGCTACATAGCCCGCGAGCTGCTCCTCCCAGCGGCGCTGCATCTGCGGCTCGACCGCCATCGCCTTCAAGGTCTCGATCGCGCTCACGCTTTCGACGAGGAAGGCCTGGTTCTCGGCGTTCCGGCGGAATTTCTCGTCGAGGCGGCGGCGGAACAAGGGCGTCGCGCCCGCCGAGATGGCGATATAGACCGGGAACGAGCACAGGACGACCATCGTCAGGAACGTCGAATAGAACGTCATCACGCCGAGGAAGACGAAGGTGAAGAAGAAGTCGATGACGAGCGTCAGGGCGGAGCTGGTGAGGAAATTGCGGATGTTCTCGAGCTCGCGCACGCGCGCCACGGAATCGCCGGCGCGGCGCGCCTGGAAATATGCGAGCGGCAATCCCAACAGGTGGCGGAAGAGGCGCGCGCCCAGTTCCACGTCGATGCGGTTCGTGGTGTGCGAGAAAAGATATGTGCGCAAGGTCGAGAGCACCGCCTCGAAGATCGTGATGGTCAGCATGCCGAGAACGAGCACGTCCAAGGTGCTGATGCCGCGATGGACCAGGACCTTGTCGATAATGACCTGGAAGAAGAGCGGCGTGACGAGGGCGAAGAGCTGAAGGAAGAAGGAGGCGACCACCACCTCGACGAGGAGGCGCTTGTATTTCTGGATCGCGCCCAGGAACCAGGTGAAGTCGAAGCGGCGCGTCAAGTCGGTGAGCGCGGCGCGGCGCGCCATGAGGATGATGCGGCCGTCCCAGATCGCCGTGAAGTCCGCCTCGCTCAGAAGCTCGGGCTTCGGCGTGAATGGGTGCTGCACGATGATCTTGCCGTCGCCGGCCTTGCCGATGACGAGGAAGCGCCCGTCCTTCAAGGCGGCGATGCCGGGGAACGGCGTCTCGGCAAGCCGGCGCCAGTTCGTCGCGTAAGACCGCGCCTTGAGGCCGAGCTCCTTGGCGCAGCGCAGCATCTCCGGGATGCCGACCGGGCGGCCGGCGAAACTGTGGCGGAGCTGCTCGAGATCGGCGCCGATGCCCTGGAAACGCAGCAGCATGACGAGCGCGCCGAGACCGCTGTCGCCGGGGCCGGGACCTTGTCGTTCGGGCTGCGCGTCCATGCCGTTATTCGCCCAGGGGGCTAATTCCCAAACCTATCGTTAATTTAGCGCGCTTAATGTTGGATTAATGCCGAATTTATTGGGCGCAACGGGCCCCGGAAAAGGTCCGGGCCGGCCCCAGGGGAGCCGGCCCGAAATTCACTGACTGAGAAGCCGCCTGTGCGAGGCTCAGCCGCAGCAGCCGGCGTTGGCGATCCACTGGCTGTTGTCCTGGCCGCCGCACGAACTGCTGCTGCTGCCGCCGCACGAGCTCGAACTCGCCACAGCCCGAGCTGCTGGATCCGGTGCCGCACCCGCTGCTGCTGCCGCTCGTGCCACAGCCGCTGGTGGTGCTGGAGCCGCAGCCGTTGTCCTCGCCGCAGCCGCTCGACCCGCCGCACGAGCTCGACGACGGCGCGGAGTAGGTGATGACCGTGCCGGTGTCGAGATCGGGGTTGCCGGTGATGGGGTCGGAATAGGTCGACTCGCCCTGCACGACCTGGGCCGTCCCGAGCGATGACGCGTAGCTGTACGATTGCAGCGTCGAGGCTTCGTTGACGAGGCCGGTGTCGTTCGAGAACGAGAAGCCCGCGGCGCTGAAATTGCCGAGCAGGTCGAGCGTCAGCGAGTCCGTGCCGTTCGCGAAGGTCCACACTTCGCTGCCATAGGCGCCGCCGTTGCTGCTGTCCTCGGTCGCGGTCATGCCGCCGGCGACATAGGTCATGTCGGTCACGTCGATCGCGTTGAAGGCATTCAACGTCTGATACGTGCCGCTTTCGCCGCCGCAGTTGTTGTCGCCGCCGCAGGAATTGTTGCCGCCGCAGCTATTGGAGCCGGACGAGCCCGAGCCCGAGGACGCAACGAACACTTCCGACTGCGAGGCGCCGTCGAGATTGGTGATGAGCGCGCCTTGCAGATCCTGCGTCGTGTCCTGCACCAGGTCGCCGCCCTGGCAGTTGAGGATGTAGTTGTCATCGAAGCTCGTCGGCGCGCCGAACACGGTGCTGTAGTCGAAGCGCGGGTCGTTGCCGACGCCGGTCAGCGTGTCGCCGAAGCTGCCGGTCCAGGTTCCGCTGCTGTCGGAGGCGTTGTCGCCGAGGCCGCCGCCGGCGATCAGCGTGTTGTTGCCGAAGCCGCCGAGCAGGAAGTCGCCGTTGCCGTTGCCGGCCTCGAGCACGCTGCCGTTGCTGACGCCGAGATTCCAGAGAGGTGCCGTGCCGATCGTGTCCAGCACCGTGATGATCGTCACCGGCTGGAACGAGCCGATGCCGATGAAATCGTTGTTGCCGTTGCCGCCTTGCAGCAGGTCGTTCTGGGCGAAATTGTCCTGGATCGTGTCGCCATTGCCGTCGCCGAGCGTGAGCGTGTCCTGAACCGAGCTGCCCGTGGCGAAGATCGCGTCGCCGGCGCCGTCGCCCGTTTGCACCAGGTTGCACATGCCGGTGTCGAAGGTGACGGTATCGGACGTACCGTCGCCGACGCAGACGAGGCTGCTGGTGGCGGACCCGAGACTAACGAGGTCGCCGGCGCCGTCGCCCATGAAGACCGAGCTGTTGGTGCCGGTGGTCCAGCCGGCGGCATCGTTCTGGCCGTCGCCGGTGATGAGCGTGTCGGCATTGGTGGCGGTCGCCATGCTGACGACGGCGCCGTTACCGTCGCCGGCGGCGAGGATGTCGTTGCTGCCGGTGTTGACGAAGATGCCGTCGTTGGCGCCGTTCCCGGAAATGAGCGTGTTGTTGTTGCCGGTCCCGAGCGACAGCGTGTCGCCGCCCGAGCTGGCCGCCGACGTGTCGGACGTCTTCATGTAATTGTCGTTGCCGGTGGTGATGAAGAGCCCATCGCCGGCGCCGCTCCCGGCCAGAAGCGTGTTCTGGTTGCCGCTCCCGAGATTGACCTGGTCGCCCGCGCCGTTGCCGACGCTCATGTAGTTGCTGTTGCCCGAGAGGATGCTCTGCATGTCGCCGGCGCCGCCGCC
Source organism: uncultured Alphaproteobacteria bacterium (assembly GCA_963729295.1). Lineage (GTDB taxonomy): Bacteria > Pseudomonadota > Alphaproteobacteria > ATCC43930 > CGMCC-115725 > DATJLY01. The sequence continues at coordinate 262,089 of CAVSNJ010000001.1, read as the reverse complement.
CGCGATCATCACGTTGCTGTTGCCGTTATCGAGCGATTGCACGTCGCCCGCGCCATTGCCGACCTGCATGAGGTTGGCGTTCGAGAGATTGGTGTCGCCAGTAAACATGGCGTCGTTGCCGACCATCTCGACATCGCCATTGGCGTTGCCGGCGATCAGCGAATTGTTGCTGCCGGTGCCGACCGTCAGCGTGCTCGCGGGATTGCCGCTGACGTCTGCGGTCTGCAGGAGGTTGCCGCTCGAGGTCGTGCCCGAGGCCTCGTCCGCGCCGACCGACAGATGGTCGTTGCCGCCCGAGCCGTCGGAGAGCCAGTTGTTGTTACCGGCCTCGACCGACAGGTTGTCGCCGCCGCCGTTGCCGGCATAGAGCGTGTTGTAGCTGCCGGTCGAGCCGACGCTGATCGTCTCGCTCACGCCGGTGTAGAACACGAACGTGTCGTTGCTGCCGCCGCCGTCGGAAATCGACTGGTCGGGCGCCGCGGCGCCGAGATCGATCTCGGTGTTGTTCACGACCGCGCCGGTGTTGTTCGTCGAGACCTTGTCATAGACCTTGCTTGAGATCGCGACGCCGCTGCCGACATGGCTCGACGCGCCGGCGCTGTGGTCCTCGCCGCTCGCGTTGTCGACGTAATGGCCGTTATCGGAAACGCCGCTGCCGGTCGTCGCGTAATCGTCGCCCGCGGCGGCGATCAACGCCTGCAACGCCGGCGGGAGTCCGCAGCCCTGGTTCCAGTTGTTGCCGCAATTGTCGAAGCCCTGACACCAGCCGCCGCTCAAGCCGAATCCACCGCCGCCCATCGCCACGTCTCCCGTCAGTTCAGTAATGACCGAGTATCGATTCCGCCCCTGCGCGAGAACCAGTACCCCCGCACGCAGAGGCGAACAAGATTAATATGCGTAAATTTGCCACTTGACGTTTCCGTTGCGCGCGAAATTCAGGAATTTGGCGTAATAAATACGCGTAAAATCGACCGGAAGATCACGAGCACGGTCGGCGGACGGCGCATTAACCATGATTTCATTGACTCTGCTCACATATTGCACGCGAAACCGGGGACCGACCGCCGGATGAGAAAAACCGCCACGTCCGATCTCGAGATTTCTGGCGCCGCGGGCGCGGGCACGACAGAGGCCGCCGCCCCTGCCCTCACCACGGCGAGCGCCGCGGCGCGGCACCTGCATGTGTCGCTGCCGCTGGCACTCGCGCTGTTGTGCTTCGTCCTCGGCCTCGGCTCGCGCGGGCAGCGGCTCAACGATCCGGACACGATGCTCCATGTCGTGATCGGGCGCTGGGTGCTGGCCCATCATGCCGTGCCGCACGCCGATTTCCTCACCCATTCGGTGCCGGGGAGCCCGTGGGTCGCGCACGAGTGGCTGGGCGGCGTCGTCTCCGCCCTCTTCTACGCCGCCGCGGGCTTCCAGGGCCTCGTCGCCATGGCGGCGCTCGGCCTTGCCGTCGCGCTCGCGATCTTCGTCCGCGCGCTCATGCGCTACTACAACCCGGCGCAGGCGATCGTCATCGCCGTGCTCGCCTGGATCGTGATCTCGCCGCACTGGCTCGCGCGTCCGCACATGGTGGCGCTGCCGCTCATGGTGTGGTGGATGGCGCTGCTCGTCGCCGCGCGCGCGGCGGGCCGCGCGCCGCCGCTGCTCGCCGTGCTCATCATGGTGCCGTGGGTCAACCTGCACGGCACGTTCCTCGTGGGCATCGGCTTTGCCGGCCTCTTCACGGTCGAGGCGGTGCTGACGACGTCGGGCGAGGCGGCCAGGATCAAGGCGGCGAAGGACTGGACCGGCTTCACGCTCGCGGCGCTCGCGGCGACGCTCGTCACGCCCAACGGCATCGAGGCCTATCTCCTGCCGATCAAGCTGCTCGACATGAAGTTCGCGCTGTCCATGCTGATCGAATGGAAGAGCATCGATTTCCAGCATCTCTCGACGCTCGAGATCTGGCTGCTGCTCGCGCTCGGCACGGCGCTGTGGCGTGGCATCCGGCTGCCGATCGTCCGCGTCCTCATGCTGCTCCTGCTCTTCGCCATGAGCCTCCAGCATGCGCGCAACGGCGATCTCATCGCCTTCATCGCGCCGTTGCTGGCCGGGCCCTATGCCGGCCCACAGCTCGCGAACAAGCGCGCTGGGAGCAGCGATTGGCTCGACCGGTTCGCCACGGCTTCCTCGGCGGGCGGAATGGCGCTCGTCGCGTTCGTGGCACTCGGGATCGAGATTTTCGCCGCGCGCTTCCCCTTGGGCCCCGAGCCCCAATACGCGCCCGCGGCGGCGCTCGCGGCAGTCGAGCAGGCGCAGATCGAGGGGCCCGTCCTCAACGACTATAATTTCGGCGACTATCTCATCTTCAACAACGTCAAGACTTTCATCGACGGCCGCGCCGACATGTTCGGCGACCCGTTCATCAAGCGCTATTACGAGGCCGTGCACGGGGAGAGCAACGAACTGCCGGCGCTCCTGGAGCAGTACAAGATCGCGTGGACGATCTTCCCGACCGACGCGCGCGCGGTCGATCTGATCGACCGCATTCCGGGCTGGCACCGCTTCTATGCCGACAATACCGCCGTGGTGCAGGTGCGCGACAAATAAACCCGCTCTCCGCTCCGCTCCGCGCGGCGCAAGGCTACTCGACCAGCTTGGTCGAGCTGGTGCTCATGCCCTTGACGCCGACGCCGGTGCAGTTGGCGTTGAAGGTGGTGGAGCCGCTGAAGGTCAGCGTGTAGCCGATGAGCTGCGTGCATTGCGAGGCGGTCGACGTGGTGGTCGAGCCCGAATAGGAGACGCCCGCGCTCGGGAAATACATGGCGCCGGTGATCGACTGCGACGTGCTGCCGCTGAAGCTGTTCGAGGCCGAGGACGGCGCGTTGCGGTCCTGGTAGATCGCCATGCCGGCGGTCGGGCCGGTCGCGGGCGCGACGATGTCGAGGGTCGAGCTGCCGCTTTCCTGCACCGAGCCGTAGTTGGTGCCGGTGCTGCTGGTCAGCACGATGGTGACGCCGCCGGTGCCGGTGATCGTCGCGCCGCCGGACATGCTCAGGCTGCCGCCGTTGATGATATAGGTGCCCGGCTGCAACGTCAGCTTGGCGCTCGAGCCCGAAAGGCTGAGCCCGTTGCAGAACACGTAGGTGCCGCCCGCGACCGTCGGCCCGACGCTCGCGGTGCCGAGCACGCTCGCGTGGTTGGCGTTGCACGTGGTCGGCGAATAGGTCGGGATCGGCACGCTCGCATAAGGGTCGGCGGCGGGCGTGGCGCCGGTGGTGATGCCGTTCGTCGTCGTGATCGCGGCGGTGCCGCTCTTCTCCCAGCCGCCGACGATGTACGCCGCTTCGGCGCTGATCTGCACGCTGCCGCTGAGATTGAGCGCGTCGGCGCTCGACGAATTCACGAGCAGGCTGCAATCGTTCAAGGTGAGCGTCGAGCTACCGGAATCGGAGAGATCGGTGACGCTGCCTTTGTCGAGCGCCATGACGCAGCCGCCCGAGCTGCTGCCGGGAAGCCCCACGGCGCGCGAGCTGACGGTCGGCGCCGAGCTCATGAACAATTTCGAGAACAGCATCGTCTGCGTCTGCGAGACGATCACCTCGATCGCCTGGCCATTGGTCGTGTAGCTGCCGTTCTTCGGCGGGTTGTTGATGGCGACGACGACGCCGTTGCTGCCGTTTGTGAAGCCGTACTTCGTCGTCACGGCATTGGCCGCATCGTCGAACGCGGTCGAATTCTGCCCGGCGCCTTCGGCGGTGGCGGCGGAAAATGCGGCGGCGTCGGCCGCGGCCTGCATGTCGCGCTTGGCGACGTACCATAACGTCGCCTCGGTGCCGAGGCCAGCCGCGCCCAAGAGGCCGGTCAATGCGACAGCCGTCAGGACGGCAACGCCGCCCTTGCGGTCGGACCAGAAACGCGCCGCGTTCGGCGCCTTCTTCTGTCGAGGCGATTGCGCCATGACCACACTCCCGCTCTTCCGTCCGCGATGAAAGCGCGCGCACGGCTAAAAAAGCGTCAATCCGCGAATACCGAATGTCAGAAGTCGCGGCAAATTTTAGGGATAAATGGCGTGGGTCAGTTGCCGAGCGCGGCGGTGTAGGTCCCGGCGCCGCCGCTCGTGCTCTCGCTGATGTTCGTCGTGCCGACGCCGGTGCAGTTCTGCGCGAGCGAGGTGTTGCCCGCGAGCACGACGGTATGCGCGATCAGTTGCAGGCAGCCATTGCCGTTGGTGCCGTTGCCGCCGAACGACACGGCATATTGCCCAAGATCGATCGCGCCGAAGATCTGCAGCGAGCCGTTGCCGGTGATGTTGAGGGTCGAGGCGCCCGAGGTAGCACCGACTGCAGCCGGGTCGCAATTCTGCGTGCTGGTGATGACGATGCCGTTCAGGCCGCCGGGATTGCCGGAGGTGTCGGGCGGCACGATGAAGGCGTTGGCGTTGCCGCTGAGCGAGAAGGAGGCGCAATCGGTCGGCCCCAGGCCGCTGTTCGACCCGGTCGAGCCCAGGAGCACGATGGTGACGCCGTCGGGCGGCGATCCTGTCGAGCTGAAGCAGCCGGTGGCGCTGGTATAGGGATTGGTGCCGCAGGCGGACGGCAGGCCGACCGCGCCCGACGAGTTGACGTAGGGCGCGGTGTAGAAGACGGCATTGCCGGTGCCGCTGAACTCGCCCGCGCCCGAGACGCTGAGCGTGTCGGCGGTCTTGGTGCCCGACGCGGTGGTGCCGAGCGTGATGTCGGTGTTGACGGTGACGGTCGTGTTCGTCTGAAGCCCGGTGGGGCTCGCCGTGTCGCTGAGCTTGCCGGACACCCACGGCATCGGCGACGTCTCGAACTGGATCGCGTTCGTCGTCGCCGTGGCCGAAGAGATGATGCCGAGCGCGGTCCCGCTCGCGGCGGTCGAGCTGAACGTGTCGCTCGCCTCGGTGCGGGCCGCGTGCTGGCTGAGCGTGCCGAAGATCGAGATGCTGCTGATGACGGTGTTGGCCGGAATGACGCCGTCGGCATCGCTGATGACCATGCCGTTCGCCCAGCCGGTCGGCGGGCCGCTGCTGGGAATGACCACGGTCGATGACGCCGAGGTGGTGTTGCCGCTCGCCGTGACGGTCGCCGGGATCGGGCAGATGTAATAGGTTCCGGGCGTCAAATTCACGAAGGCGCCGTTCACGGCGTTGATGCCGGTGTAGTAGCCGGGCTGGAGCGTGGCGTTGGTCGTGATATCCATGGCGCCGTTGTTGACGCCGAAGATGATCGGCTCGATGGTGCCGTTCGCGACGGCGGCCGTCGCCAGCGTCACCGACGTGCTGCTGTTGATCGCCGTCACCACGTTCTGGCTCGGGCTCGCGCTCGAGAGAAAGCCCGGCGAGACCGCGAACATGCCGACCGAGATGCCGGTGGTCGAGCTCATGTTGGTGATGGTGGCCGAGGCGCTCGTCAATTTCCCGGTCACCGCGGTGAAGCCGCACGGCCCCGCCGTCGCCGAGGAAACGGAGGGCAGGCCCGTCAGGCTGTAGGGATTGGAGGTCGAGACGCCGAAGGTGGTCGTGCCGGTGACCGAGGCGTTCGAGCTGATCGAGCCCGCAGCGATGCTCGGCGCGTCGTCGAAGATGCCCTTGAACGCCCCTTGCGCGTTCCCCGTCGCGGCGAGGCCGCCGGTATTCGGATCGTTGATCGCGAGATCGCAGTTCGGCGCCTGGATGTTGGCGTTGTTGGCGAAGCTCGCCGCGCCGCTGACGCTGTTCGTGTCGGTGACGAGGACGCAGGCATTGCTCGAGATCGTGCCGGCGCCCGCGCTATAGGTCACGACGCCCACGGCGCGCGCCTCGATCGTCACCGGGTTGCTGAGCAGCACCGCCGAGAACAGCTGCTGCGGCTGCTGCGCCACCATCACCTCGATGTAGCACGGGTTCGACGCGGAGACGGGCGGACAGTTGGCGGCGCCGGCATTGGGCCCGCCGGCCGGCGGATAATTGACCTCGACGCACGAATTGCCGGTGCCGGGCGTGGTCACGCTGCACGCCACCGCGCCCCCGCTCGCCGAGCACGCCGCCGCCGTCACGCCGTGGAACGCGACCGAGCAGGTCGTCGCGGTGGTGACCGAGCCGCCGAAGCCGAAATTGGCGGCGACCGCCGCCGCCTGGATCTGCGCCGAGGTCATGGTCGCGGTAGTGGCGTTGGTGCCTTGGCCCGCGTAATAGACTGCGGCGCTGAAGGCGGCGTTGTCGGCCGCGGTCTGCTCGACTTGCTGGTCGTAGAGCCAGAGGCCCAATTCGGTGCCGAGCGCCACGAAGCCGGTGATGACCGGCAGAAGGATCGCGACGATCATCGAATAATTGCCGCGCCGGTCGCGGCCAAGGCGCCGGCCGAGCCGGCTCAGGGCGCCGAAGCACCGCGCGAAAATTCGCAACCGCCCGATGGGATGCATGGGGTTCTCACGCACCTCTCACCTTAATACGATGCAGCGGGACCCGCAGATTTTCAACGGCCGCTCTCGGCCTCGACCTCGACCCCCGCCGCTCCCCGCGCGCCCTCGGGCCGCGGCGCCTGGCCAAAACCCCAGCGCGCCAAGGCCAACCGGCACGGCCAGACATACATGCGCGAGACTTCGTGCCAGGCCCCGTCCGTGCCGTCGCCGAGGCCGAGCGTGAGTTTCTCTTCGGCGCCTGGCGCATAGTGCGTGCCGAACATGCGGTCCCACACCGCAAGGTCGAAGCCGCGGTTCTTGCCGAAATGACGCGGCTCGCGGCTGTGATGGATCTGGTGGTGCGCCGGGCTCACGAACCAGGCGTTGAGATACGGGCCGAACGAGATCCAGACCGGGAAATGGCGCAAATTGGCATAGGCGTTGAAGCCCAGCATCAAGACGTGCGCGCCGAGGAAACTGTAGAAGCCGATCTCGCCCGCGGCGAGATACCAGACGATGCCGGAGAGCGTTCCGGTGACGAGGTTCGGTAACGCCGCCAGGACGAACAGCTCGACCGGATGGGCGCGGAAACTCGTGAACGGCGTCAGCACTTCGGCGGAATGGTGCAGCTTGTGGAACTGCCACAGGAACGGCACGTCGTGCATGAGGCTGTGCGCGGCGAAGCGACCGAAATCGTACGCGAGAAAGAACAGCACGGTGTAGAGGACGCGCCACGCGGCGAGGCCGAGGAGCGGCGGCGGCGCGCCCAGCGCAGCCGCGAGGCCGCGCGCGATTTCGCCCGCGAGCCACCCGCCCGAGACGATGAGGGGTGCCACGATGAAGGGATAGAGCACCGAATTGACCATGTAATAGGCGTAATCGGCCTGCGCCGAGGGATGCGCCCAGATGCGCTTCGAGAAATACTCGCGGAAGAACGCGACCAACGTGGCGAGCCCGCCGCCGCGCGCAACCCAATAGCCGGCGAGCGCCACCACGAACGCGCTGGCGAGATAGGGCCACCACAACACCGAGCCCTGGAAGGCGGGCTGCACCCACGGATCGAGGAGAACCGCCAGCGCGCGCCCGCCGAGCTCGGTAATGCGGTGCGGGAGATCGGGGCTCATGCCGGTATTATCGGCGAGCGCGGCGGTCTTGTCGATTTTCGCGCGCAATCCTGGGGGGTTTGGATGGATCGCCGCAATTTCTTTGCGCTCGCCGCCGCCGCGCTCGCCGCGCCGCCAGTGGTCCACGCTGCCGCCGACCCTGCGCCCAAAAACCCGTTCATCGAGGAAATGACGTGGATGGAGGTCGCGGGCACGATCCGCGCCGGGTCCACCACGGCGATCCTGCCGACCGGCGGCAGCGAACAGAACGGACCGCACATGGCGATCGGCAAGCACAATCTTATCGTCCGCTACTGCGCCGGCGAGATCGCGCGTCGGCAGGGCGCGACGCTGGTGGCGCCGGTTCTGGCCTATGTGCCCGAGGGCGGGTTCGATCCGCCGGCGGACAACATGGCGTTCCCCGGCACGCTCGGGTTGTCCGAGCCGATTTTCGGCGCGGTGCTGCGCGAAGCGGCGCGTAGCCTCAAGCTCGCCGGCTTCCGCCTCATCTGCTTTCTGGGCGATCACGGCTTGAGCCAAAGACCGCAGGCGCAAGTGGCGCGCACGCTCGACCGCCTGTGGCAGCGGGACGGCGTCCGCATCGCAACGCTCGACCGCTATTACGGGGCGAACGGCCAGGCGGAGTATTTGCGCGCCCAAGGATATAGCGAGGCCGAGATCGGCGGGCATGCCGGGCTCCTCGACACGGCCGAACTTTTGGCGGTCGCGCCGGACGAGGTGCGGCAGGCCCTGCTGGCGCCGAAAACCTGGCCCAAGGGCCCGACCGGCGCCGCGGGCGATCCCGCGCGCGCCACCGCCGCCTTGGGTCATGCGCTGTTGGAGCTCAAGATCGCCGCAGGATTGGCGCAGCTCCGCGAGGTTGTGGCGGCGGCGAAGGGATAGCGCCGGCCATTGCGCGAAAGGAAAAAAGCGCCCAGGCGCGCCCCGTCTATCAGGCGTTGCCGGCGCGCGCGGTCGGGACTTGCGGGCCCTTGCCCTGGCGCATCAGGTCCTGGAGCGCCTTGTAGTCGTTGATATAGAGCGAGCGCGTGCGGCGCTCGGCGATGCCGCGGCTGGCGAGCTCGGCGATGGCGCTCGCGACCGCGTCGCGCGAGGTCTGCGCCCGGACGGCGAGGTCCTGATGGCCCGGCATCTCGGGCACGAGCCAGCGGCTGCTGCCCGGCTTTTCGACGCGCGCGAGGCGGATGATCTCGGAGTAAATGCGCTGCTCGGGCCCGATCGAGGAGACGAGGCTCACCTTGTCGTCGAGGTCGCGGATGATCGCGGCCCAGCGCTTCAAGAGCGAGAGTGCCACCTCGCCGCGGCGCACGATGAGCGCTTGGAATTCCTCCTTCGGCAGCTCGGCGATGGTGCAGTCGTCCTCGGCGATCACGGTCGCCGACGCGCGCCCGCCATCGATCGCCGAGATCTCGCCGAGCGCATCGCCGTCCGAGACGACGGCGATCGTCACCTCGTCCTGGCCGTCGAGCATGTGCACGATGCGGGCGCGGCCGGAGATGATGAAGAACATGGCCTGGCCGATGCCGAACCGCTCCATCATCACCTGGCCGGCGGCGATGCGGCGGAAGGTGCAGCGCGTCTCGAGGTAGCGGCGCTCTTCGTCCGGCACGCTCGCCAGAACCTTGACGCCGTCGAGCGACAGCAGCACCTGGGGATTGCTTCCTGCGCCGACCTCCGCCACGGGATCAGCCCTCGGCCGAGGCGCGCGCGGTCTCGGTGCGTCCCGTGAGCACGAGGCTTTTCAGCATGGCGTAGTCGCGGATGACGAGCGATTTGTGGCGGCGCTCGGCGATGCCGCGGCGGAACAGCTCGGCGATCGCGGCCGCGACCGATTCGCGGCTCGTTTGCGACCATTCGGCGAGATCCTGGTGGCTCGGCAGCTCGCGGATCAACCAGCTCTGCTGCTCGTCGCCGTCCTGGCGCGCCAGGCGCACGAGCTGCGAATAGACGCGCTGGTCGGGGCTGATGGTCGAGACATAGCTGAACTTGTCGTCGAGCTCGCGGATGATCGCGGCCCAGCGATAGAGGAGCCCGAACGCGACCTCGCCGTGGCGCACCACGACCTCGCGGAAATCCTGGCGCGACAACTCGGCCGTAATCACGTCGTCATCGGCGATGATGGTGGCGGAGCGTCCGAGCCCGTCGATCGCCGCGATCTCGCCGACCGTGTCGCCGGGGCCGACGGTCGCGATCGTGATCTCGTCCTCGCCCGGCAGGTAGTGCACGACGCGGCCGGTGCCGGACAAGATGAAATAGACCGAGCTGCCGGCGCTGAAGCGCGCGACGATCACCTCGCCCGGCGCGAAGCGGCGGAAGCCGCATTTCTCTTCGACCGATTTGCGCTCGCCCGGCGGAATGTCGCGCAGCAGATTGACGCCCGCCAGGGACAATACCGAGGGATTTGGGCCGTCGCTCGCCTGCGCCATGTTGAGTGCTCCCCGAAGCGCCAAGCGCTGACATAAGCTTCGTTAATGGCCGCTGTCAAGCCGACTAGCGCTCGAACATTGTTTCACTAGCAAATCCGCGCGCGAACACTCGAACTGCTATTGATCCACCCTGTGCAGAGCCGGCGTATTACCATCGTAGTTAAGCAACGCGCCTCCTGGCACGCGGGTTATTGCCAAGCAGGCCATTGCATAGGACCCCGCTCTCATTTATTGTTCGCGCCGTTCGAGGGGGTGATTTTTTCGCCGCTTAACTTTTGCCTTTGCGGATCGGCGAACTTTGCGTCGCCGGTCGGCCGGGGCGCCGGACAAACTCACCGCCGGCAGCAAACCACGGAGGGCTTCAATGCTGCGCTTTTACGTTGCAACGACAAATACCGCGCGTTCGGCCATTGCCCACCTGGGTGCCGACGTGTCGGGTGTCACCGCGATCGAGTATGGCCTGATCGCCGGCGCCATCGCCGTCGCGATCATCGCCACCGTCATTGCCTTGGGCGGCGACATCGCCAACCTGTTCGGCAAGACCGGCAGCGCGCTGAGCTCGGTCAGTGGCTCCTCGCTCTAGCCTCGTCTTCGGCCGGCTTTCGTAACGGAATGTTCCAAAAGAAACGTTGATCTGCGCGCCTTTCACCAACGCGGACGAAAAATGGAGTAAGCGATGCTGGTCTTCGACGTCTTGCGCACGCTGCGGCGCGATGCTTCGGGCGTTACGGCCATTGAGTACGGTCTCATCGCTGGCGCCATCGCGGTCGCTATCATCGCGACCGTGATCGCGCTCGGCGGCGATATTGCGAACCTGTTCGGCACCACCGGCAGCGCCCTGAGTTCGGTCAGCGGCTCGTCGCTCTAGCATCCGCCTGACCCGGCCCCGCACGCCGCCGCATCACGAATGCATCACGAATAATGGGGGTTTCTGCGACATCGGAATGGAGACTGAGAATGGGGTGCGCGATGCAGGTCTCCACCGTTCCGCGCGCGTTCGGACGTGACGCCTCGGGCGTCACGGCGATCGAGTACGGCCTCATTGCCGGCGCCATCGCGGTCGCGATCATCGCGACCGTGCTGGCGCTCGGCGGTGATATTTCCAATCTCTTCGGCATGACCGGAAGTGCGCTCAGCAACGTGGCGAACTCGACGCTCTAACGCCACGGGCGTGCGATAGAGTGCTTCGATCGGCGGCGCTCGCCATCCTGGTGCTCTGCCTCGTCGCGGCCGCGGCGAGCGATGTGGCTAAATACCGGATCCCCAACGCTCTCTGCCTCGGCGTGGCGGGCGCGTTTGTGCTCTACGCCTATGGCGCGGCGCTCGCGTTCCCGGTGCTGGGCGCGCATCTCGCCGCGGGGTTGGCCGTGCTCGTGGTCGCGGTGGTGGGCTTCGCGCTCCGCATCATGGGCGGGGGCGATGCCAAGCTTCTCGCCGCGGTTTCGCTCTGGCTCGGCTGGAACGGCCTGCCGCCCTTCCTCCTGCTGATGGCCTTGATCGGCGGCGCGCTGGCGCTCCTCCTGCTCGTGGCGCGCCGACTCGCGCCGAAGCCCATCCCGGCCGGCCACTGGTGGAGCACGCTTTTGCTGCGCCGCGGCGACGTGCCCTATGGCGTCGCGATTGCGGCCGCCGCGCTCATCCTCTTCGCGCGATTCCCGGGCGAATTGTTGCCGTGACTTGATAATTCCTGGCCGGAGCTTGCCCGAATTCTCCCGAGCGCCGCAAAAACACTTGGATTTACGGGAAATTCCGGCAAAATAAAGGGCGCGCGCCCGCCGGCCGGGGCGCGCAGTGTGAGCGCCTGCCGACACGACTGGAATCTGGTGGGACATGCGGGCAATCGGCATCGTCATTATTAGCTTGGCGCTCGTCCTCGCGGCGGCGGTGTTCTTCGTCGTGCCGAAGCTGATGCGGAGCCCGGCGCAGCAGCAGCAGGCGGCGCAGCCGGCGCAGGTCCCGGCCAAGGAAGTGCTGGTCGCGGCGCGCAACCTCGCTGCCGGCGAGGCGCTGAAGGCCGAGGACATGCGCTGGCAGAAATGGCCCACGGACGGCATCAATCCGAATTTCTTCCTGCACGACCAGGGCGACGACCCGAAGAACCATGTCGGCATGATCGTGCTGCGCGGCTTCGAGATCGGCGAGCCGATCGTGCAGAGCCGGCTCTTGAAGCCCGGCGACACCAGCTTCATGGCGGCCGAGCTGCCGCCCGGCATGCGCGCCATCAGCATCCACATCGACACCCTCTCCGACACTTCGGGCTTCATCCTGCCGGGCGATTTCGTCGACGTGATGCTGAGCGAGCATTTCTCGATCAAGCAGTCGCAGGCGCAGCAGAAGCTCGCCGACATCGTTGGCCCGCCGCCCTTCGACACGCGTGAGATCAACAGCATCGTGTTGCGCAACGTCAAGGTGCTGGCGATCGACCAGACGGTGCAGGACCTCGACAGCAAGCCGCGCACCGGCGGCAGCGCCACGCTCGAAGTGACGTTGCAGGACGCGCAGAAACTCACCATCGCCAGCTCGATCGGCAACATGTCGCTGCTGTTGCGCAGCCATGAGCTGCCGGCGCATCCAGAGGCGGAGGGGACGCCGACCATCGTCGAGGACTATCAGGTGAGCTCGTTCCGCGCCGCGATGCTGCAACAATACTTGGCGCGCCTCGCGCAGGTCGAGGGCGGCGGCGGCGCCGGCGGCGGCAACGTGGTGAGCGAGCTGCGCATCTATCACGGCGCCACGCTCGCCGGAGCGCGATAGCAGGTGGCGCAATGACAGGGTCCCTGCCGCGAGCATCACTCCTGGCGCTTATGGCCGCTTCTGTCGCGGTGGCTTCGCCGGCGATGGCGCAAGGCTCGCGGCCGCAAAGCCTGCTCGCGCCGACCGTGGCGCCGCCTTCGACCGGCGCGCCGGCGGGGCGGCTCTTCGCCGTCGGCATCGGCAAGTCGCAGCTCATCCACCTGGCGCGGCCGGCGCGCGACGTGCTGGTGGCGAGCCCGGGCATCGCCGATGTCGTGCTCCAGACGCCCGACACCGCCTTCCTCGTCGGCCGCGTCGCCGGCGAGACCACGGTCTATTTCTTCGACGCCCAGGGCCACCAGATCGACGCGCTCGACGTCACCGTGCTGTTCGACACGTCGGCGCTGGTCGATGCGTTGCGCCGCGCGCTGCCATACGAGGCGATCGAGGTCGCGACGGCGAATACGTCGGTCGTGCTGTCGGGCACGGTCTCCTCGCAGCAAGCGCTCGACGACGCGGTGTTGATCGCTTCGCAGTTCGTCAGCGGCACGGCCTCCGGCCCGGCATCGACGCCGAGCGCGCCCACCGGCGGCACCACGCCCGCGGGCGGCGCGACCACGTCGACGGCGACGACGAGCGGCACGGTCGCCGGCAGCAATGGCGCCGCACCTGCCGCGCCCAGCGGCCTGCCGACGCGCATCGTCAACCTGCTGCGCGTCAGGAACGAGAATCAGGTGCTGCTGCGCGTGCGCGTCAGCGAGATGTCGCGCACGGTCATCAAGGAGCTCGGCGTCTCGCCCGGCGCCGTGTTCAATCTCGGCCGCGGCAGCGCCGCCTTGAGCACCACGACCCTCACCTCGCCGGGCCTCACCGCGCCCGGCGCCGGCGGCGCGGTCGGCGGTGCCACGGCCGGCGGCGTCCCCGCGCCCGGCGTGTCGTTCAGCAGCAGCGGCGTGTCGGCGAGCGCCACCTTCCCCAACTCGGCGTTCGGCGGACTCGCGGTCGCGATCCCGTTCACCGCCGCGACCGGCCTCACCGCGCTCATCGAGGCGCTCGACGAGAACGGCCTCGCCAAGACCTTGGCCGAGCCCAATCTCACCGCCGTCTCGGGCGAGACCGCCTCGTTCCTCGTCGGCGGCAGCGTGCCGATCTGCCAGACGACTTTCACGGCGACCTCGAGCTCGGTCGTGGTCCCGACGCAAAACTTCTTCTACAAGCCATTCGGCATCCAGCTCACCTTCACGCCGGTGGTACTGAGCGACGGACTCGTCAACATCCGCATCACCGCCGAGATCAGCACGCTCGAGACGACGATCGCCGAGGGCGCCATCGCACCCACCGCCAACACGTGCGGCGCGCCCGCCTTCACCAGCGAGAACGTGACGACGACGGTCGAGCTGCCGTCGGGCGGCAGCATCGCGCTCGCGGGCCTCCTCAAGAACGACGAAAGCAACTCGCTCCAGGGCATTCCCGGCATCATGAACGTGCCGGTGCTGGGCACGCTGTTCTCGAGCAAGGCCTACCAGCAGAATCTGGACGATCTTGTCGTCTCCGTGACGGCCGTCCTGGTGAAGCCGACGGCGCCCGGGGAACTCGCCTATCCGACCGACGGGTTCGGGCCGTCGAGCGACTTCAATTTCTACCTGATGAACCGATTGCAGACGAACTACGCGCCCGGCGTTACCACGACCCTGCCATCCGCCGTCAAAAGCGTCATGGGGCTCATTCTGGAGTGATGAGGATGACCACGCGCCTCGTCCTGACATCGATCGCAGCCGCCGCTTCGCTGGCGGCGTGCGACGCGCCGCGGCTCTCGGTCGAGCAGCGTTATCCGGCCAAGGTCGAGCCCGAGACCGTGACGCTGGCCGCGCACTACACGGGTTCGGCCGATCCCTTCGCCGGCGATCTCGCGCCGCGCTTTGAGACGCTGGTCTCGGGCTACATGGAGGGCGGGCACGGGCCGATCGTCGTCGCGACGCGCCCGACCGCCGCCGCCATCGCTGCCGCCGAGCTCCGCCTCGTCAGCGCCAAGCTCATCGCCGCCGGCGTGCCGAAGGGCGCGATCGACTTGCAGGAGCGGAGCGACGGGGAATTCGGCGTCGTGACGCTCTCCTACCAGCGCTACGATCTCGTGCCGCCGGCCTGCCCCGGCTGGACCCAGCCGATGGACTTGAATTTCGCCAACCAGACCGATCCCGATCTCGGCTGCGCCATGTGGCACAACACCGCCGTGATGGCGGCCGACCCAGCCGACCTCGTCGCGCCGGCGCCGCTCGCGTCCGAAGATCCGAACGTGATCCAGCGCGTCGACAGCAACTATCGTCAGGGCAATACAACCGAATCGCACAAGAACACGATCCAGTCCGAGCACGACACCTCGGCCGCCGTCGCGGTCAGCACGACGGCGCAAACGACGGGGCAGTCGAACACGGCCGGGGTCGCGCCCACAACAACCACCACGACGACACCGACGACGACGCCGTAGCAGCAGGGAGAGCCGTCATTCAACGCGCGGAAATTCACGCTTTCCTACTCGATCCCGGCACGCGCGCGACGGTCGAGCAAGTGCTGGGCGACCGCCGCCTCGCGAAGGCGCGGCCCTCGTTCTTCGACGGTTCGCTCGACACGGCGACGCACCAGTACGAAACCAGTCCGAGCGCCGATCTGCTCGTGATCGAGACGCGCGCGGCGCCCGACAAGATCTTCGAGGAGCTCGAAAAGCTCTCGCAAGTGTGCCGGCCGGAGACGAACCTCATCCTCATCGGCGCGCACAACGACGTGGCGCTCTATCGCGCGCTGACCAAGGCGGGCATCCGCGAATACCTGCCGGCGCCGGTCGACGAGCACCATCTCCTCGAATCGATCGTCACGGTGGTCGCCGACCCGGCCGAGCTGAAGCTCGGGCGGCTCGTCTCCTTCATCGGCGCATCGGGCGGCGCGGGCTCGACGACGATCGCCAACAACGTCGCCTGGTGCCTCGGCAAATTGTTCGACGGCGAGGCCACGCTGGTCGATCTCGATCTCGCCTTCGGCTCGATCGGCATCGACTTCAACCTCGAATTGCCCGAGAACGCGGCGCAGGCGCTGGCCCAGGCCGACCGGCTCGACGACCAGGTGCTGGCCCGCATCCTCGGCAAGTACAACGACAATCTCAACCTGCTGACCGCGCCCGGCGAGTGCGTGCGCGCCGCCGATCTCGACCCGGCGATGGCCGAGGAGATGCTGAAGCGGTTCCGCCACAACGCCGCCTGGGTGCTCGCCGACTTGCCGCATTACTGGGGCGGCTGGGTGCGCCACGTGCTCGACCAGTCGGACGAGATCGTGGTGACGGCGGTGCCGACGCTCGCGAGCCTGCGCAACGCCAAGAGCATCGCCGACACGCTCAATCCCAAGCGCAAGAACGACGGGCCGGTCCGCGTCGTCCTCAACCATGTCGGCGAGAACGCCAAAACCGAGATCACGGCCAAGGACTTCGCCAATGCGCTCGGGTCCGCTTTGGCGGTGACCGTGCCGCACGAAGCGGCTATATTCGGACAGGCGGCCAACACCGGGCACATGGTGGGCGAGGCGCCGAAGGCGAAAGGCGTGATCGAGCCGTTGAACACGCTCGCCACGCTCGTCAGCGGACGCCAGGTGTCAGAGAAGAAGGGCGCGCCGGCCAAGAAGCCGGGGCTCCTGGACAAGTTCCTGCCGGCGGCCGCCGGAAAAGTTCTAACTCGCGCAAAGGCTTGAGAAGCACATGTTCGGCAAGCGCGATACGTCGACGATCGTCCAGGAAAAACCGGCCTCAGCGCCGGCCGCCGCGCCCGCCGCAGCGCCGGCCGCCGCGCCCGAGGTAAAGTCGGCGGCGGTCGCAGCGCCGTCGCCCGCGGCCAGGGCGCCCGCGCCCGAGGACAGCCGCTTCAGCGAAATCAAGGTCGCGGTGTTCAACGCGCTCCTCGATGCCGTCGACCTGAAGGAACTGGCGAAGCTCTCGCCCGAAGCGGTGCGCGAGGAGCTGACCGACATCATCAGCGAAATCGTCAACATCAAGCGCTTCGTGCTGTCGGCCAACGAGCAGCAGCACCTGGTCGACGACATCTGCAACGACATCCTGGGATTGGGACCCTTGGAACCGCTCGTCGCGCGCGACGACATCGCCGACATCATGGTGAACGGCTTCAACAAGGTCTATATCGAGACGAACGGCAAGATCATCCTCACCGACGTCAAGTTCCGCGACAACGCGCAGCTGATGAACATCTGCCAGCGCATCGTCTCCGCGGTCGGGCGCCGCGTCGACGAGGCGAGCCCCATTTGCGACGCGCGCCTCTTGGACGGAAGCCGCGTCAACGTGATCGCACCGCCCTTGGCGATCGACGGCGCCGCGCTCACCATCCGCAAGTTCAAGAAGGAAAAGCTGACGCTCGAGAGCCTCGTCAAGTTCGGCTCCTGCCCGCCGGCGATGGCCGAGGTGCTGAAGATCATCGGCCACGTGCGGATGAACGTTCTCATTTCCGGCGGCACGGGCTCGGGCAAGACGACGCTTCTCAACTGCCTCACGCGCTACATCGATGAAGGTGAGCGCATCATCACCTGCGAGGACGCGGCCGAGCTGCAATTGCAGCAGCCGCATGTCGTCCGGCTCGAGACGCGGCCGCCCAACCTCGAAGGCGCGGGCCAGATCACCATGCGCGATCTCGTGCGCAACTGCCTGCGCATGCGGCCCGAGCGCATCATCGTCGGCGAGGTCCGCGGTCCCGAGGCCTTCGACCTGCTCCAGGCGATGAATACCGGCCATGACGGCTCGATGGGCACGGTCCACGCCAACAACCCGAGGGAAGCGATCAGCCGCGTCGAGAACATGATCGCCATGGGCGGCTTCACGCTCCCCACCAAGACCGTGCGCGAGCAGATCGCCGGCGCGGTCAACGTCATCGTCCAGGCGCAGCGCCTGCGCGACGGCTCGCGCAAGATCACGCACATCTCCGAGATCGTCGGCATGGAAGGCGAGGTCGTGACCTTGCAGGACGTGTTCGTCTACGAGATCACCGGCGAGGACCGCAACGGCAGGCTCGTTGGCAAGCACAAATATAGCGGCCTCAGGCCCAAGTTCTACGAGCGCGCGCGCTATTTCGGCAAGGAGCGCGAGCTCGTGGCGGCGCTCGAGGCGGCCGAGCAGGCGAGCGCAGCCGCATGAGCCCCGCCGTGATGGCCGCGGTGGGCGTGATGATCATCGCCATGTCGAGCCTTCTGGCGTTCGTCGTGATGGCGCACACGGGGCCGCGCGCCAGGCTCAAGCTGCGCGTCGCCGACATCGCCGGCGGCGTCAAGGACATCTCCGCCGTGCGCGGCAAAGTCGGCGGCACGCAAAACCGCTCGCGCACGATCCGCAGCAAGCTCGCCGAGGCAGGATCCGGCACCGAGGGCGAGAAGCCGAGCCGCCGCGTCGAGCTCCACCTGCTCATCGACCAGGCCGGGCTCTCGATCTCGGTGCGGACGTTCTACCTCGCCAGCGCGGCCTCCGCGATCATCGGCACCGGGCTTTATTTCGCCTTCCGCTATCCGGCGATCGCGTGGGTTTCGATCCTTCCCATCCCGATGGTCATCGTCGTGCCGATCGTGCTGGGAGTGGGATTGCCGCGCCGGTTCATAAACGGCCGCGCCAAGAAGCGGCAGAAGCGCTTCACGCAGCATTTCGCCGACGCCATCGACGTCATCGTGCGCGGCATCAAGTCGGGCCTGCCGGTCGGCGAATGCCTCAACATCATCGCGCGCGAATTGCCCGAGCCCGTCTGCACCGAGTTCAAGCTTCTGGTCGAAGGCCAGAAACTCGGCATGACCTTGAAGCAGGCGCTCGAGCGCTCGTGCCGCCACATGCCGACCGCCGACATGAAATTCTTCGCGATCGTCCTCAATCTGCAGCAGCAGACCGGCGGCAATCTGGCCGAGACGCTCGCCGGATTGTCGGACGTGCTGCGCCAGCGCAAGAAGATGGCCGACAAGGTCAAGGCGATGTCGTCCGAGGCGCGCATGACGGCGACCATCATCGGCTCCATGCCGTTCCTGATCTCGCTGATGATCTATGTCATCAACCCTGGCTACATCTCGCTGCTCTGGACCGATCACACGGGGCAGAAGATTTTCTACGGCGGGCTCATCTGGATGAGCATCGGCGTGTTCCTCATGAAACAGATGATCTCGTTCGAGATCTGAGCGGCGTGTCGCAATGCGCCGGTCCCCGCCCGTCCTCGCGCTCCTGCTCCTGCCGCTCGGCCTCGCCGCGGCGCACGCGCAGCGCAGCCCGAGCCTGACGCCGGTCGGCGGCGACCCGCTTGCCGTCGCGCGGGCGGCGGCGCATCTCGACCTCGACCACGAGCTGTCGCTCGTCGCGGTGCTGGTGGCGCGCTATCCCGATCAGGCCGCCGACATCGCCGCCGCCGCGATCACGGCGAGCGCCGCCAGTAATTTCTCCGCGGCCACCGCAGCGGCCACCGCAGCAACAGCCGTCACCGTCGCCCCGTCGCGCGCGCCCGAGATCGCCGGCGCCGCGGTGAGCGCCGCGGCGCTTGCCGCCGGTGCGGCGTTCGTCCGCCCCGGCAGCTCGCCAACGCAGGCGGCGCAACAGGCGCTCGATGCGTCCGCGACCGCGGCGGCGCTGGTGACGCAGTCAGTCATCATGGCGGTCGGCCGGAACGCCGACATCGCGCCGATCGCCGCGTCATCGGCCGCCATCACCGAAAGCGCGGTGACGGCAGCAATGCATGCGAGCGAACGGGTCGCAACCGACGCCGCGCAAAGATCGGGCGCGACGCCCGAGATCGCCGCCGCGCTCGGCAAGGAAGCGGCGCAGCGCGCGGCCACGACGGTGACGCGCGGCGCGATATCCGCGGCGATCGTGGCGCTGCGCCAGGCCGCGAGCGGCGACCTCGCGCTCATGGTGAAGCGCGCCGACGCGGCGCCCGCCGGAGCGGCGCAGAATTCGGCCGAGGCGGCGGACATAGTCGTCGGCAGCATCGCGCGCGCCGCGGTCGCGGGCTCGCTCTCGTCGATGGACGGAACCGCGGTGCGGGTCGCCTCGATCGTGACCGACGCGATCGAGGCGGAAGCGTCGAGCTCGGTCGCAGCGGCCGCCGCCGCAGCGGCGCTCGACGCCGGCGCCGACGGCGAGCAGGCGAAATCCCTCGGCGCGCAGTTCGGCACCGAGGCGGCGCAAGAGGCCGGCCGTGCGGCCGCCGCAGCCGTGGTCGCGCTCATCCCCGACGTCGAGAGGGAGCAGCCCGGCGACGCGCTCGCCACCAGCATCGCCGGGCTCGGCACCGCCGCCCCCGCCCCATCCGATCCGCCGGCGACGCTGGCGCCGCCTGTCAACGCAATGCCGAGGTGACAAGGGTGAACCCGCAGACGATCGTGCCCATAATCTTCGCCGCGCTCGCGTTCCTCACCGTGATCGGGCTGGGCTTGCCGTGGCTCCAGCCCGATATTTTCAAGAGCCGCCTCAAAATCATCAACCAGAAGCGCGGCGAGCTTTCGCAGCAGCGCCGGCAGCGCCTCGACCAGGCGCGCCCAACCCTGCGCCGCCTCACCTCGGGGCGCGAGAATTTCATGCGCACGGTCCTCGAAAAGCTCAACATCAAGAACCTCACCGAGCAGTCCGGCCTGCGCAAGAAGCTGATCCGGGCCGGCTACCGGAGCCCGCAGGCGATCATCACCTTCACCTTCTTGCGCCTGGCATTGCCGCTCGGGCTTGCCGGGTTCGCGGCGCTCCTCCTCTTCGGCGGCAACGTCAAGATGGCGGCTGCGTTCAAGGTCGTCATCACCATGTGCGTACTGCTGTTCGGCTACATGCTGCCGGACATTCTCGTATCGAACGCCATCACCAAGCGCCAGGCCGGCATCCAGCGCTCGTTCCCCGACGCGCTCGATCTCATGGTGATCTGCGTCGAATCCGGCATTTCGCTCGAATCCGCTTTTACGCGCGTCAGCGAGGAGCTGGCGTTGGACGCGCCGGAGCTGTCCGAAGAAATCGCCATCACCACGGCGGAATTGGCATTCCTCAGCGATCGGCGCCAGGCGCTCGACAATCTGGCCGAGCGCACCGGCTCGAACTCGATCAAATCGCTCGTCACCTCGCTCATCCAGTCGGAGAAATACGGCACGCCCTTGGGTGCTGCGCTCCGCGTCGTGTCGCAGGAAGGACGCGACACGCGCATGGCGAAGGCCGAGGAAAAAGCCGCGGCGCTGCCGGCGAAACTGACCGTGCCGATGGTGACGTTCTTCCTGCCGGTGCTGTTTCTGGTCCTGATCGGCCCGACCATCATCCAGGTGATGCACGCCTTCACGCACAGCGGTTGAGGCGTGGCACCATCGCTCCCGAATCGTCGCCTTATTGCGGCCGCGGCGTCGTTGGCGCGGCGGCGGCAAGCTGGCGGTAATAGTCGAGCGTCGCGTTGGCGAGCGCGGGCGGCAGGTCCTGCCGCGTCAGTTGCTCGGCCTTGGTCATATCGCCCGAGAGCGCATAGACGAGCGCCAGATTCTGCCGCACGCGGATGTCGGCGTTGGGCAGCATGACGGCGTGCAGCAGGATGGTGCGCGCGCCGTCGAGATCGTTCGCCATGGCGCGCGACATGCCGTAATTGTTGAGGACCGAGGCATTGTCGGGCGAGACCAGGAGCGCCGCCTTGTAGGCACCGTCGGCGCTGTCGTACTCGCCGAGCCGGTCATAGGCGAGACCGAGCGCCGAGCGCGCGCGCCAATCCTTGCCGTCGGCCGCGACCGCGCGCTTCAGAAGCTCGACCGACTCGGTGAGCTTGCCAGCGGCGAGCTTGTCCTTGCCGGCCTCGGCCAGCACCACCGCGTCGTCGGGCCGCGCCGCCACCGCCTTGTCGGCGACGCCGCTGGCCTCGTCGAGCCCGCCGATCATGCGCAGCGCCTGCATCAGGCCGATCGCGGCGTCGCGGTTGTCGGCCTGCTGCACCAGCGCCGAGCGGTAGTAGTTGGCGGCGCTCATCCAGTCGTTCTGCGCGCGCGACGTGGCCGCGGCCTGGAGCAGCGAGGCGGTCAGGTCGATCTTGTTCTCGTCCTTGTCCTTGTTGGCGCAACCGGCGAGCAGAACGACGGCGGCGGCCGCGACCAACGCGCCCCAACGCCGCCTTGCGCCAAACTTCATGTGCGACCCCCGCCCGAAGGGGTCATTTTATGCGCGGCGCCGGGGAATGGCAAATATAGGGCGCCCGCGCGGTAGCGGCATCACGTTAAGTTACGTAAATAAGTACCGATGCCGCCACGACTCCGCGTGTGAGCCAGCACAACGCGCACGGGGGAAACAAGAGTTCGCGCACCGTAAGCGGCGCCAAAGTCTTGCGTAGCGCGACGAGCAGGGAGCCAGTCGCTTTGGTCATGCAGATGATGCCGGCGGCCGCGAAAGCCGCGACATAAGGACCGAAGAGCGAAAGAACGATGATGTTCATGGCCGCGCCTCAGGCATAACTATATGGGCATGACCAGTCACTCAATCAACGAGGTGCCATCTTCCGTTGCCTCGCACGGCGGGCCTGGCAAATTCCTTGACGCAGCGCGCATTTCTTCGCTTTTCCCGCTATTTCTGCTAATAATTTCCGGGCGATAGGACGGAGGCGGGGATGCTCCTTCGGATCGGACGGGTGCGAGCGCGGGTGCGCTGGGCCAAGGCCCTCGCCGCCGCGGCGACTCTCGCTTTTTGGGTACTGCCGTCATTCGCCCAGACCGGCGCCGCCGCGCCCGCGGCAAGCACGGCGCCGCTCCGCGTCACGCTTAATCACGCCGCCGTCGTGTCCTATGAAGGCGCCGGCGCCACCGCGCTCATCGCCGATCCCAACGTCGCCGACATCGTCACCGAGCGCGGCAACGTGCTGTTCGTGCTCGGCCGCGCGATCGGCACCACCAACCTTCTCGTCTATGACGCCGGGGGCCGGCGCCTCCTCGAGCGCGAGGTCGAGGTCGTGCCGGACGAGGCGGGCGTCGTCACGGTGACTCGCGACATCTACGAGAACGATTACTACTGCACGCCGCGCTGCGTGTCGCCGCCACCGCCCGTGGCCTTGCCCGGCGCCGCCGGGGGCTCGGCGCCGAGCGGCGGCGGAAGCAGCGGGCCGTCGCCCTTCGGCGGGACGCCCATCGGCGGCGCCCCGGTGCCGCAGGCGCCGGCCACGGCCGGCATCCCATGAGCGAGCCGCCGAAGACGCCGCCCGCAGCATCGGAAGAACCCGCGCTCCCCGATCTCGAGCTCGTGCGCCGCGCCGGATTCGATCTCGACCATTTCCTGTCATTGCCCGAATTCGAGCAGCGCATGGTGCTCAAGATGGCCGAGCGTCTGGTCGACGCCGCGCGCCGCGCCGAGGAATAGGCGCTACCCCGCCACGGGATAGCAGGAGGCGGCCGTCAGGGTGATGTTGGTGAACGGCAGAAACGGCACGCCGAACTGGAACGGATAGGATGCCGAAACGCAATTATAGCCGGTGTAGGAACCTGAGCCGACGCCCGGGCAGCTCGCCTGGTTGAGACAGACGGTGAAGACGCTGTTGGCGAGCGAAAGGCCGAACGCCTGCTGCGTCGCTTCGATCTGGGTGTTGCCGGTGCTGCTGCAATCCTGCGGCGTGTTGTTCTGGCCAAGCGAATCGACGACCGAGAAATTGCTGGCGCAGCGCGCGGCGCCCACCACCGCGTGCTGAAGCGCGAACTGGATGAAGAGCGCCTGGCCAGTCTGGAACAATCCGAACAGCAATATCATGAAGAACGGCAGCAGCAGCGCGAACTCGACCGCGGTGACGCCGTCGCGGTCGCGCGCCAAGATCCCGCTGATGCCGAGCGCCGCCACGGCTACTGGATCCGCACCAGATAGTTCGACGTCATGGTCAGCGGATTCGTCAGATTGATGTTCAGATTGAACTTCTGGCTGATATAGGCATAGGGGATCAGCGTCGTGAAGGTCGCGGTCGCGGTCACGTAGACATATGTCCCCGCGGTCGGCGGCGTCGGGCTACACGTCGGCGGCGTCGAGCCCGCCTGCGCGCAGGCCGCCTGGTTGACGCCGAGATCGACGCCGCTCGTCGCGGAATTGAGGCAGCAATAAAGCACCGCCGCCGTCGCGGTCGGCGCCGACATGAAGACATTGCTCGGCGCCACTTTTTCCGCCGCGCTCACCACCGCGGCATCGAACGTGCACGCCGGCGAGTTGGTGGTGCAGGAAATGTAGTTGAAGCAGGTGGCGGTGTTGGTGCAGCTGGCGTTGAGCTGGGCGTAAGCCGCGCCCGCCTGTGCTGCGTTCGCGACCGCCATCTTGGTATAGACGCCGAGGCCGAAATCGACCATCGCCGCGGCAAGGAACACGAGCACCGGCGCGACGAGCGCCATTTCGATCGCGGCGGCGCCCGACGCGCCCCGCGCGAATTTCCGGCAGACCGCGGCGAATATCCGCAAGGTTCTCCGCATTGCCCGGTTAAGCACTTGATTTGCTTAACCACATTCTACGAGATCCGGGCCTCGAAGTCGAGTGAGCGGGGTCACAACGGCGCGCCGATTTCAGCGCCGCCCAGAGCCGCCGCGCAATTTCAGCGCCGGCGCTTCGTCGTCCGGAAACTCGCCTTGCGCCGCGCCGGGCGCAGCGACGGCTCGCCGGCATAGATCGAGAGCGCGGTCGCGAGCGCCAGGTAAATCACGGCGGTGAGCGCGTTCTCGGGATGGTTGAAGCTCAGCCACAAATAAAAGATGCCGGGCCCGCCAAACATCGCCGCCAGCACCCGGGCGCCCCATTTCATCTGTTCGTGCGCCAACATAAGAGCCTCTCCATCCGCCGCGCCGCGTTGCCGTAAATGTCGGCGAATTCGCGAATAATGTCAAGAAAACACCTAGATTATTTGAATAAAAAGCAAGTCAAAATTAAGCTTAATTGTTGAGGAGATTGCTTCGCTCGACGCGCAATGACAGCGCTGCCCGTGTGTCATTGCGAGGAACATAGCTCCGAAACAATCTCCCGTGGCCCGCGCGCCTTGGCTTGGCCAGAACGATGGCTTATCGTCGCCGCCAGTTCGGTTTCGGGCCATGCGCATGGACGCTCCCGCTTTCGCCGCCAGAAATTCGATCGAAGCCGCGATCGGCGAGGCGCTGGTCGCGCGCGGCAAGCTCGCGCCGGCGGGGCTCGAGCGCGCGCTGCGCCTCAGCTCGCCGGGCGGCGAGCGGTTCCTCGCGCTTCTCTCGAAGCTCGGGCTCGTCTCCGAGCGCGACGTCGCCGAGGAATTGGCGGCGCAGCTCGGCCTGCCGATCGCGCGCCCCGAGGATTTTCCCGACGCGCCGCCGCTCGAGGAGCTGGGCGCGAATTTCCTGCGCCACGCGAAAGTGCTGCCGCTCGCCGAGGAGCCCGACGCGATCTTCCTCGCGATGGCCGATCCGCTCGACGAGGTGACGATCCGCGCGATCGAGTTGAAGGCGCGCAAGCGCGTGGCGCCGCGCATCGCGACATTCTCCGACATCGAGGCGGCGCTCGAGCGGCTTTATCCGGCGCCGGGCGCGGCCTCCGTCGCGGCCGAGGCGGCGCCCGAAATCGCCGATGCGCACCGCGATGTCGAGCGCCTCAAAGACCTCGCGAGCGGCGCGCCGGTCATCAGGCTCGCCAACCAGCTCATCGCCCGCGCGGTCGAGCTGCGCGCGTCGGACATCCATATCGAGCCGCGCGAGCACGGGCTCGCGATCCGCTATCGCATCGACGGCGCGCTCCAGGACATGGAGACGCCGCAGGCGACGCTCGGCCCGGCCCTCGTCTCGCGCCTCAAGATCATGGCGCGGCTCGACATCGCCGAGCGCCGCCTGCCGCAGGACGGGCGCATCCGCGCGCCCGTGCGCGGCCGGCAGATCGACATGCGCGTCTCGACCGTGCCGACCATCAACGGCGAGAACGTGGTGCTGCGCGTGCTCGACCGCGCGAGCGTCGAGCTCGAATTTCCGAAGCTCGGCTTCGATGCGGACCTCGAGCGGCGCTTCCTCCATCTCCTTGACCAGCCGAACGGCATCCTGCTCGTCACCGGCCCGACCGGCAGCGGCAAGACCACGACGCTGTACACGTCGCTGCGCCATCTGAACCTGCCGGACAAGAAATTGTTCAGCGTCGAGGACCCGGTCGAATATCAGCTCGACGGCGTCAGCCAGATCGAGATCCGGCCGCAGATCGGCATGAGTTTCGCGCATGTGCTGCGCTCGATCCTGCGCCAGGACCCCGACATCATCATGGTCGGCGAAATCCGCGACCGCGAAACGGCGGAGATCGCGATCCAGGCGGCGCTGACCGGCCACCTCGTGCTCTCGACGCTCCACACCAACAGCGCCGCCGGCACGGTGACGCGCCTTCTCGACATGGGCATTCCCGACTATCTCCTCACCTCGACCATCAACGGGATCGAGGCGCAGCGCCTGGT
The DNA here is from genome assembly GCA_963729295.1 of uncultured Alphaproteobacteria bacterium. GTDB lineage: Bacteria > Pseudomonadota > Alphaproteobacteria > ATCC43930 > CGMCC-115725 > DATJLY01. Next base: position 235,992 of record CAVSNJ010000001.1, on the reverse strand, counting down.
GCGGCGGCTCTGCGCCGAATGCCGTGAGGCATACGCGCCGCTGCCGGGATTTCTGGAACAGCTCGGCCGCGCGTGGGCGCCCGCGGATGTGCGGCTCTGGCGCGGGCGCGGATGTCCGGCGTGTAACGGCACCGGATTTCGCGGGCGCGTCTCGATCGTCGAGCTGATGCCGGTCACGGCCGCGTTGCGGCGCCTCATCCTCGCCCACGCCGAGACGCAGGAGATCGAGCGGACGGCGATCGCCGAGGGCATGCGCACCATGTTCGAGGCGGGCCTCGTGCTCGCGCTCGATGGCACGACCACGGTCGAGGAAGTGCTGCGCGTCACCCGCGCGGCCTAGGCGATGGCGGTCTATCGCTACAAGGCGGTCAACGTCGCCGGCGAGGTCGTCGAAGGGACGATCGACGCCGAAACGCAGTGGGCCGTGGTGCGCGAGTTGAACGGCGCGGGCCTGACGCCCATCCGCGCCGATCCGGCGCGCGCGCCCTTCTGGTCGCAGCCGATCCGCTTCGAGTTGAGCCGCAAGCGCGCGCCGGGCTATGCCGAGCTTGCCACGTTCACGCGCGAGCTGGCGATGCTGCTCGACGCCGGACTCCCGCTCGACCGCGCGCTCGGCGCGACGCTCGATCTCGGCAGCGAGCATCCCGGCTGGCGCATCGACCGCGTCATCGAGCGCGTGCGCGGCGGCACACCCTTGGCGCAGGCGCTGCAAGAGGCGGGCGGCTTCCCACCCTTCTATTCGGGCATGGTCGAGGCCGGCGAGGCGAGCGGCAATCTCCTGCCGGTGTTGAACCGGCTCGCCGAATATCTCGACAGCATGGCGCGCCTCAAAGAGAGCGTGTCGTCGGCGTTGATATATCCGATCCTGGTCGGCATCACCTGCCTCGGCTCGCTCGCGGTCTTCATCGGCTTCGTGCTGCCACAGTTCGAGGGCGTGCTCTTGGATGCCGGCGTCGCGGTGCCGTTTGGCATGCGCGCGATGCTGGGGACGGCGCGCTTCGTTGCATCGTGGTGGTGGCTTTTGGGCGCGTTTTCGGTCGCTCTCTTCTTCGCCGTGCGTCACCAGCTCAAGCGGCCGGAAGGGCGGCGCGCGCGCGACCGCGCCATCCTCGCCATTCCGCTGATCGGGCCGCTCGTGCGCAAGACCGTGGCGGCGCGGTTCGCGCGCACGCTCGGCCTCTTGTTGCAGAACGGCGTGGCGCTGCCGGCCGCGCTTCAGATCGCGCGCGGCGCGCTCGGCAACGAGGTGATGCGCGCGGCGCTCGAGGGCGTCGCCACGAACGTGCGCGCCGGCGAGGGATTTGCTGCGCCGCTCATCAAGGCGGGATTTCTGCCGCAGCTTGCCGGCCAGCTCATCAAGGTCGGCGAGGAGACGGCGCAGCTCGCGGAAATTCTCGGCAAGGTCGCCGACATCTACGATTGGGAGATGCGGCGCGCGCTCGACCGGCTCTTGAGTTTCCTGGTGCCGGGCCTGACGATCTTCATGGGCCTCGTCGTGGCCTTGGTCGTGGGCTCGCTCCTCACCGCGCTCTTCAGCATCTATGACGTCGCGCTCTAGGGGCTTCACCCTCATCGAGCTGTTGATCGTGCTGGCGATCATGGCGGCGGCGGGGGCGCTCTTCGCCACATATCTCGGCGTCGGCCGGGCGGGCGCCGAGCTGCGCGCAGCCTCGCGCGAGCTCATGGCCTCGCTCAACGAGACGCGGAGCGAGGCCATCGTGCAAAACCGCACCGCCGCGCTGACGCTCGATGCCACCGCGCACAGCTACAGCGACGGCCGCGGCCGCCACCCTATCCCGGAGCGGCTCGGCCTTGCCTGGCGCGGGCTCGTGCCGCAGGGAAGCGCGGCGGCGATCCTGTTCTTCCCCGACGGCAGCTCGAGCGGCGGCGAGGTCGATTTCGCCGCGGGCAGCGCTGGCGAAGGGGTGAGCGTCGATTGGTTCACCGGAAGGACGAGCGCTCATGCGATTGCGCCAACGCGCTGAGTCGCAACAAGGATTCACTCTCATCGAGGTGCTGGTCGCCTTTGCGATCGCAGCCGCGCTGCTGGTGCCGCTGCTGCGCATTTTTTCCGGCGGGATGGGCGGGCTTGCCCGCTCCGAGCGCGCATCGCGGGCGCTGCTCTGGGCGGAATCGGTGCTCGCCGCGCGCGACGGCGAGACGCCCTTGAGCGAGGGCGTTGAAAGCGGCGATCTGGCGGACGGGTATCACTGGCAACGCACCGTTACCTTCTATCGCGAGGCGGCGACGCCGTCGCAGATCGTACCGCTCGTCCCCTACGACGTGACGATGACCGTGTCCTGGCGCGAGCGCGGCCAAGCGCGGGCCGTGACGCTCGAAACGCTCATGCTCGCGCCGCCGCCGCAGCACCAGGTGCCATGATGCGACGCGACGCGGGCTTCACGCTGATCGAGCTGCTCGTGGCGATGGCGCTGCTCGCGCTGCTGTCGGCGCTGCTCGTCGGCGGGCTTCGCTTCTCGCGCAACGCCGTTCTGGCCGGCGAAAGCGCCACCGACCGACTTCTGAGCACCGAGCGCGCGCTCGACCTCGTGCGCAGGCAGTTGCAGGAGGCGGATCCGCTGCCGCTGGCCGTCGGCATCGACCGGCCGCCGGTCGCCTTCGCCGGCGACGGCGCGAGCATCGTCTTCATCGCGCCGCCGGCGGCCTATCTCGCGCCGGGCGGCGAACAGATCGACTGGCTGCGCATCGAACCCGCGGCCGCGGGCGCGCGGCTCGTGCTGCGCTTTCGCCCGCTCGACCGCGCGCGCGACACCTGGCCGCCGCGGCTCGATCCGGCGGATTTTCAGTCCGTCGTGCTGCTCGACGGCATCAATGCGGCGCAATTCTCGTATTTCGGGCGCGCGCAGCCGCAGGACGATCCGCGCTGGTGGCAAAGATGGGACACGCTTCCGGCGCTGCCCGGCCTCATCCGTCTCGCGCTCGCCGCCGGCGGCACGAGTTGGCCCGATCTCGTGGTCGCGCCGCGCATCGGCCAGCCGCCGAATGTCGGAGTTCTGCCGGACGCGCTGTGTCGGCGCGGTTCGAGTCCGCTCTGCAACTTCTAGCTAAGCCTCGTCCGGCCAATTCCTCGTCCGCAATATCCACGCGTGTATCACTCCGGCCAATAGGCAACCGGCGATGGAAGGCATTTAGTGGCCTGCATAATAAGAAGAAGTCTCGGCTCTTTTGACTTTCGCCTGAGTTGCACGGAGGAGAAACCAGATGACAGAAAGATTACACAACGCGCGGCGAGTATGGGCGCGCTTCGCCATCGGCGTGGTCGCGGCCATAGCGGCGTTCGGCATCGCCAAGGCCGACGACGACGGCATCATCAACTCATCCAATGTTCCCCAGCCGGCCAATCTCATCACCTGCAGCACCGTCGGCGTCGGCACCATCGCGGGGTTTGCCTGGACGCCATCCGCGTTCTCCTTCGACATCAGCTGGATCGATGCGGACGCGCGGACCTACACCCTTGCCGATCGCTCGCACGGCACCCCGTTCTCGACCAGCAAGCATGGGAATCCGAACGGCGGCGGCGACGTCCTGCTGATCAAAATCGACGACGTCAGCCTCACCTCGCCGAACAAGCTCGGTCAGGGCACGATCTATTTGACGCCGCCCGATAACGACCCGTTCGCGGGGATCGCGTGCGATCAGAATACCGCCTTCGGCGGCACCGCCGGCGTCGGCCGCAACGAGATCACCGGCCCCAACGGCGATTTCACGGTGAACCACGTCGAGGTTTGGGCCGGCGACGGTCCCTCATACTTCCAGCCGGGCCAGGGCCATGGCACGGTGACGATGTCGGCCCCAGGCACCTGCGGCGTGGCCGGCGTGACCTGCACCTACTCGGGCACGACGGCCGACTACGCGAGCGATCCATGCGACAGCTCCGTCCGCGTGTTCAGCCTCGTCACCCACAAGCAGATCGACCATATCAATGTGGGCGGCTGTTTCCGAACCGACGAAGGCTCCTTCGATCCGGTCGATCAGGTAGCGCTCTTCGCCAATCCGTCGGAACAGCCCGGCGTCAACACCAATCCGCTTAACCAGAGCGCCTATATCAACTTCATCTCGACGCGGCCGGTGCCTCCGGGCGAGCATCACCCGATCCTGAAGCAGATCAACCTCGACGGGACGAAGGGGACCGTCCACGCCGACATGGGGATCGAGCAGTCGGTCTACTCGAAAAAGACCGGCATGTTCTATCTCAATATCCCGGGCGCGAGCTCCAACCTCGCCGGCTATGTCATCGTGATCGATCCCACCGATCGCAACGACATCAAGATCTCGAAGATCTACAAGCTGGCGCCGCAGAAGGTCGGCGGCGTCGAAACCTACTGCGCACCCACCGGCGGGGTTCTCGGACCGGACTACGAGATGCTACTCGGCTGCTCCAATTCCGGCGCGCCCGAAGAAGTCATCGACATCCGGACCGGCAAAGTCCTGAAGGTGATCACCGGAACCAGCGGCGGGTGCGACGAGGTCGCATTCAACGCCGGCGACGATCACTTCCTCGGCGCCTGCACGGACAGCACGCCGAAGGGCACCGACGATCTCGACATCTCGGACGCCTATCCGGTGAAGTTCGACGAGGCGATCAACACCAACACGGCGGGCGCGCATTCCGTCGCGGCGGATCAGGTCACGGTGAGCGACTGGCAGCCGGCCGCCGCAGCGGCGACAGCGGGGCCCAATGTCGGCGCGCTCTGCGGGCCAACGCCGTGCGTGCTGATCTACAAATCGCTCGGCGGCGACGATCCGAGCGTCTATGCGGATGCGACCAAATACGGCATCGCTCTGCCGTGACGAGGGACGTGCCGAAAATTCGCTTCGGCAGTTCGAGACCGGTCGATGGGCGCCCGAATACGGCGCCCATCGATGTCTTGCCGTCCCGTTCTTCATGTTCGTAAAGACGCGAAATCGAGGGTTCCTGCGCGCGCCTTTTTGCTAAAATGACGGGCGGCCGCCGCGACCCGAGAATGAGCAGCTCTTTTCATGACGCTCGCCCAGTTCTTCCGTGCCACGCTCGCCCTCGTCCAGTCCTTCTTTCACTGGTGGGGTGCGGAGCTTGCCGCCTGCCTGCCGCAGTGGCTCAGGATCGAGCGGGCGTGGGCGGGAAACGATCTCGTCCTTCATCTCGACGAGCACGAGGGCGTGCTGACGCGCGAGCGGGCCGACGGCAGCGTCGAAATTCTCGAACGCCTCGCCGCTGGCGCCAAAGGCGGGACCGAGCGGCGCGGCGCCGCCGTGCGGCTTCGACTTCCGGCCGAGCGCGCCTTGCGCCTCGTTTTGCCGCTGCCGGCAGCGGCGCTCGAAAATCTGCGCGATGCGGTGTCGTTCCAGCTCGACCGCTACACGCCATTCGAGGCGAGCCAGGTCTATCTCGCCTGCGCCGCCGGCGAGCGCGAGGACGGCGGCGACCGCGTCGCCGTTGCGGCGACCCTGGTCGAGCGGCCGATCGTCGCGCGCGCGATCGCCTCGGCACAGCAGCTCGGCTTTGCCGTCCGCGCGGTCGAAGTCGAAGGCGCCGGGCCGCGCGCCAAAGCCGATCCCCTGCCGCTTCCCGAGCTGCGCACGCGCTCGCGCGGCCAATTCGCGCTGACGGCGGCGGCGGCACTCCTGCTCGTGGCACTCGCCGTCGCGGCGGCGTCATATCCCTTCGTGCGCGAGGAGGCGCGCGCCGCCGCCGTGCAGCAGCGCCTTGCCGCCGCGCGGACCAAGGCCGAGGCGGCCCAGAAACTCGAGCACGAGATCGATGCGGAAAAAGCGGCCGCGAATTTTCTCGTCGACCGCAAGCACGCGACGCCGATGGCGCTCGATCTCCTCGCCGAGCTGACGCGCAGCGCGCCCGACGATACCTGGCTTTCAAGCGCCTCATATTCCGGCAAGGAAATCCAGATCACGGGCCTTGCCCGTTCGGCCTCGGCGCTGCTCGGACGCTTCGAGCAATCGAAGCTGTTCAAGAACGCGCAATTCCGCTCGCCCGTCACGCCTGACGCCGCGAGCGGCGACGAGCATTTCGTGATCTCGGTGGGCGTCGCCGGCGCGGGGCCATCGCCATGAGCTTCGATGCGGCGAGCCTCACCGTGTCCCAGCCGCTGCGGCGCGCCCTTGCGGTGGCGCTGCTTGTCGCGGCCGTGGCGCTCATCGCCACCGGGATGGTGCTCCCGGCGGTCGAACGCTTCGAGGCCATCGCGGACGGCGTCTCCGACACCACGGCGGCGCTCGCGCGTTTTTCCGCGGTGGCGGCGCGGTTGCCGCGCCTCGAGGCCGAGGATGCCGCCTTAAAAAAGGCGTTCGCAGCGCAGGACGGGTTCCTGAAGGCGACCAACGACTCCCTGATCGCGGCGGAGTTGCAGAACCGCATCAAGAGCGCCGTCGAGCGCAATGGCGGACAGCTCAAGAGCACGCAGATCCTGCCCATGCACGACGAGAACGGCGTGCGCAAGATCGGCGCGCGGGTCGAGATCACTGGCAATGCCGATGCGATCTCCCGCATCTGGTATGAGATGGAAACCGGCGCGCCGTTCCTGTTCATCGACAGCTTCGACATCGAGGGACGCCAGGTGCCGCGGCGCGACCGCGCCGGCCCGCCAGTAATCGCGCTCCAGACGCGCTTCGAGGTCGCCGCCTATGCGCGGGAGCCGGCGCCATGACCCGGGCCCTTGGGCCCGGCTTGAAGCCGCCATGGGCGCTGCTTGGCGTCGCGGCGGCGCTGGCGGTCGTGCTGGCGCTCGAATGGGGCTCGCTGGCGGGGAGTACGTCGGCCGCCGCAACGACGATCGCGGCACAAGCGCCGGCCCCGGCGACGGCTCGGAAATTCGATCCGCCGCCGGCGCAGCTTTATGCCGAGATCGCCGAGCGGCCGCTCTTCGTGCCGGGGCGGCGGCCGCAAGCGGACAGCGCGGATGCCAACGCCAAAGCCCCGGTGAAGCCGCCCGCGCTTGCGGTTCAGGGGGTCGTGCTGGCGCCGGACCAGCGCTTTGCCGTGATCGCGCACGGCAACCCGCTGCGCTACGACGCGATCGCGGAGGGCGGCACGGTCGAGGGCTGGCACATCGACAGCATCGACCGCGACCGCGTCGCCTTGAGCGCCGGCGGCGCGAAGATCGAAGTTCCGGTCGCCAAGTTCGACACCGAGCCGAACACGCGGCGCCGGCCGCAGGAATAATGGGCCGTCCGCGCCGGGCCGCGCCACGATTTTCGTGCCGTAAATTCTGCGAAAATCCGTCCTCGGGCCAAAAATAGGTTTCATTGCCAGAGCAAATTTCCGCATTTCCTCAGACCGTGCCGTCCTGGCCCCAATTAAGAGCAATATCCCACTGATGCCTCTATCTCTTTTGATCGCGATCCACTTATATAATCGAATAAAATCGGGGAGGCATTCCGTCGCAATGCGCGGGCGCGCGGGGAGGAGAAACGGCCTGTTGCAGCCGCTTTGCGCGCTGCCCGTGGCCGTCTTTCTCGCAACGTGCGCCGCGCATCCGGCGGCGCCGCCCGCCGTGGGGCCGCAGGCGCTGCAGTTTCCGCCGGCGCCGCAACACAAGATCGGGACCGAGGCATTGCCCCAGGGCGAGCCCCCCGCGCCGGTCGTGCATCAGGGCGCGGCCACGCCGCCCGGCACCGTGGCGCCGAGCGGGCCCTCGGTCGAAGTCACGCCCGGCGGCGACGTCACGCTCAATTTCGCCGATGCCGACATTCGCGAGGTCGTGCGCGCGGTAGTCGGCGATATTCTCGGCCTCAATTACTATATCGATTCGAAGGTGCAGGGTACGGTGACGGTCGCGACCACGCGGCCCCTGCCGCGCGCGGCCGTGCTGCCGACCTTGGAACGCGTCTTGCGCGCCAGCGGCGCGGCGCTCGTCCAGGATAACGGCACGATCCGAGTGATGCCGCTCGAGGCGGCCGAAAAGGGGAACCCTTCACAGGCGCCGGTGCCGGGCAACGCGATCCGCATCGTGCCGCTCCAGTACGTTACGGACGACCAGATCCAGAAGATCATCCAGCCCTTCATCCCGCTCGGCGCGTCGCTCCAGGCCGACAGCACGCACAACGTCCTGATCCTGTCGGGCTCGCGCGAGGACATGACCTCGCTCGCGAACCTCGTCCGCAGCTTCGATACCGATTGGCTCGCGCGGATGTCCTTCGCGCTCGTGCCGCTGCGCAACGGCACGGCGGACGCGATCGCAGGCCAGATGCAGGCGATCATCGGCAGCGCATCGAGCGCCGACACGAACCAAGCGCTGCGCCTCGTGCCGGTGCCGGAGCTCGAAGCGATCCTCATCATTTCCGCCGAGCCGCATTATCTGCAATGGGCGCAGCAGCAGATCGGGCTCTTGGACGCCGCCAGTGCCGACAGCGCCGAGCGCACCTACATCTATCACGTGCAATATGGCCGCGCGAGCGACCTCGCCGACGTGCTGACGCGGATTTTCGGGCCCGCGGGTGCTGCGCCCGAGTCTTCGGCGAAGCCGGCGCTCAGCTCGGAAAGCTATCTCCAACCTGCCTCGCCGATGTCGACCGGCTTTGGCGGCGCCGGCGGAACGGCGGGCGCGGCGGCGCCGACGGCAGGCCTCGGGATGGCGACGACCGGCACGCCGCTCGGGCAGACGGCGCCCGCGACAACGCCCTCGGCGGCACCCGCAGCGCCGGGCACAAGCACGGGAACCGGCGCAGCGCCGGCGCCGTCCGGCGCGGCGGCATCGTCCTCCGCAGCGGCGCCGGCAGAGGCCGAGGCGCCTGCCACGGGTGCGCTGCGCTTCGTCACCGACGAGCGCAACAACGCCATCGTCATCGTCGCGACGCCGCGCCAGTACCGCCGCATCGAGGAGGCGCTGAAGCGGCTCGACGTGAAGCCGATTCAGGTGGAGATCGCGGCGACGATCGCCGAGGTCACGCTCAACGACCAGCTGCAATACGGACTGCAATGGTTCTTCCGCCAGAACAACAACAGCGAGGCCTTCACCAACACCACGACATCGACGCCGGCCGCCCTCTTCCCCGGCTTCTCCTATTCGTTCCTTTTGTCGGATGCGAACGTGAACGTGGTGTTGAACGCACTCTCGTCGATCACCACCGTCAATGTCGTGTCCTCGCCGCAGCTCCTCGTCCTCAACAACCAGACGGCGCAGCTCCAGGTCGGACAGCAGGTGCCGGTGCCGGTCGAGCAGCAGCAGAGCACGCTCGTCGCGGGCGCGCCGCTCGTCAATACGATCAATTACGTCAACACCGGGGTCATCCTGTCGGTGACGCCGCGCGCCAACGCCACCGGCGAGGTGACGCTCGACATCGAGCAGGAAGTGAGCGATGTGGCGTCGGTCAGCACGACCCTCAACGCGCCGACGCTCGACGAACGCCGCATCAAGAGCACCGTCTCGGTCGACAGCGGCGAAAGCGTCGCCTTGGGCGGCCTCATCAGCAACAGCGTCACCAAGAACCATTCGGCCATTCCGCTCCTCGGCGACATTCCGCTCCTCGGCGCGCTCTTCCGCAACGACGACAACACGACCTTGCGCACAGAGCTCCTGGTGCTGATCGAGCCGCGCATCATCAATGGCGCCGACGACGCGCGCGCCGCGACCGACGAGCTCGAACACCGCATGCACGACGTCGCGCCCATCCCGTCCGCCTTCCGCTGATGCCGCGGCGGGATGGCGAGCGGGGCGCCGCGCTCCTCATCGTGCTGTGGATGCTGCTGCTGCTATCGCTGCTCGCGGCAGCCTTTCTCAGCACGACGCGTTCTGACCTCGCGATCTCGCGGAACCTCATCGAGAGCGCCCGGGCGCGGGAGCTCGCGGACGCGGGCGTGGCACGCGCGGTCCTCGCCATCAGCGACGCCGACCCGAAGCGCCGCTGGCGCGAAGACGGCACGCGCTACGAGTGGCGTTTCGGCGGCGGCACGATCGCGGTCGCGATCGTCGGCGAGAGCGGCAAGATCGATCTCAACGCCGCGCCCGAGCCGGTCCTGGAGAGCCTCTTCCGCCGCGCCGGCGCCGACGCGGCGGCGAGCCTGCGCCTTGCCGACGAAGCGTTGTCTCGGCGCGCAACCCTGCCGCCGGCACGGATCGCGGCGGCGAGCGGCGCGATCGACCCTGGCGAGCCGGCTTTCGCGACGATCGAGGATCTGGGATCGCTGCCGGGGATCGCGGCCAGCGTGCTGCAGGCCGCGCTGCCGCTCGTCACGGTCTATTCGCGCGCGGCGACGGTCGATCCCGATACCGTGCCGCGCGACGTGCTGCTGGCGCTGCCGGGGGCGAGTGCCACCGACGTGCAACAGTTCATCGCCGCGCGCGAGGCGCAAGCGGCCGGCACCGGACCCGCGCTTGCAGCGCCGCCAAGCCTCGCGCCCTATCTCGCGGCAGCGATGGCATCGGCCGTCACCATCACTGCCGATGCCAGGACCGATACTGGCGCGCGCTTCGTGCGCGCGGCGTTGGTCTTCCTGCGCGACGTCCGCGGCCGTCCGTTCGTCGTCAAGCGCTGGGCCCAGGCACTCGAGCCAGATTAACAACGCCATTTCCGCCCATTTCGCAAAATTGACAGGCGAAATTGCCAAATATAGGTTCATGCGACCGTATGGGGGCGTAGAAGAACCGTGCGCGCACGGCTTGCGGCGATGCTTGTCACGGCGCTCCTCGCGTCCCTCGGCGCGCGCGCGCAGACCCCGGTGCGCTGCGACCAGGAACCGACGACGGCGCTGGGCCTGGCGATCGCCGAGGCCAATCCCGGCGAGATCCTCGCCATCACCGGAATGTGCCAGCAGCAAGTCGTGATCGCGAGCGTGCTCGATTCCGGCATAACCATAACAAATGATACAGGCCTCGCCGGCGCGGCGCTCATTTCCGGCGACGGGATCGAAGGCCAGCTCGTGGTGAGCGGCCCGATCCAGGTGACGATTTCCGGCATCACGCTCGAAGGATCGTCAAGCGATCTCGGATATCAGAGCGTGCTCTCGATCGCGGGCGCCAACGTCGCGATCGCGAACGCGCAAATCGTTAACGGCTGGCGGAACGGCATCGTCGTCGGCGGCAACGGCGTGGCGACGATCCTCGACACCGCGCTCTCGGGGAACGGCAAGGCGCAAGTGATGGGCCAGTGCGACGGCATCCGCGCCAGCGACGGCGCACGCCTTTTCCTCGGCCAGCTCAATGCCGACGGCACGATCGACACGAGCAACGTCGTCACGGTCGAGGGCAGCGTCGGCAACGGTATCTCGATTCTGGCGGGGAGCAGCCTCACGCTCGACGGCGGCACGGTCGAAGGGAGCGGCGGCAACGAGATTTTCGTGAGCGGAGCCTCGTCCGCCAGCATCTCTGGCGCGACGATCCAGCAACAGCAGGCGCCCAACGTGGCCGAAGCCTATGCCGTCTATGTCTATCAGGCATCGAAGCTCGTGCTCGCGCAAAGCACGTGGATCGACGCCGGGACGTTCGGCGGTGCCGCGCTCGTCGGATCCGCCTCCTCGCTCGTGCTGATGAACGCCGAGCTTAAGAACAACACGGCGAACTATGCGACGCTGTGGGCGAGCGGGGTCTCACACCTCGTGCTCTCGGGCGGCAACATCATCGACAACCAAGCGGGCGGCGGCACTGCCGTTACGCTCGATCACGGCTCGAGCCTCGTCGAGGGCCAGGGCGCCGATCTTGCGCCGGTGCTGGCCGGCGCGCCGGTGGCGGACGACCCGGCCGGCGACACCATCACCGGCGGCGGCACGGTCCAGACCCAGAGCGACATCGAAATCGGCACGGGCGCGGCGACGCCTTCGAGCTGGGCCGGCGGCATCGCGGTCACGCAGAATTCCGCCTTCCGCATGGATGGCGGCATGACCATCACGGGCGTCGTTTCGCTGCAACAGGGTTCGAACGGGTTCTTCAACAACAACGCCGGCGGCCTCAACATCGTCATCGGCGGCGTCCGGTGCCCCTGGACCACGAATCCCGCTTCGCACGTCTCGGCACCGCAAAAGGTCGTGTTTTCGCCATCCGGCCCGCAGGCGGTGACGATCGGCACCGTCTCGCCGGACTGCCTTGCGTTCTAGGAGCGGCCTATTCCGCCGCCACGGCGGCGTCGAGATCGTCGCGCCGGCGCGCGCGCTTCAACTGCTCGGCGGTGAGCGCGACGAGCCGGGCCGCGTCGAGCGAGCTCATGCAGTTGACGCTCTTTGCGCAATCGCCATAGCAGCCGAGGCAATCGAGCCCGTGCGCCCACGCCTTGGCGACGAGCCCGTCGAAATCGGCGATCTCGGCAACGCTCGTCGGCCCGAAGATCGCAACGGTCGGGAGCCCGATCGCGGTCGCGACGTGGAGCGCCAGCGTATCGCCGCAAAAAAGCACGTCCGCCAGCATCAAGGTCGCGGCGAATTCGGCGATCGAGGCCGGCGTCAAGATCGGCTGGACGCGCGGGTCCTCGCCCAGCATCGCCACGATGGCGCGTGCCTTTTCCTCTTCCGCCGCACCGCCGACCAGCATGACGTCGAGGTCGAGCTCGGCCCGCGCCCGCGCGATATAGGCGGCGGTCCCGGCAGCATCGAGCATCTTCTTGGGCCAGCGTGCGCCCGCCCCGATATTGACCGCGAGTCGCCGCCGCGCGGCGCCGTGATCGACCGCGCGAATGCGGGCCGCCGCCGCGCGCACCACGTCCGGCGCGACGACGAGGGCGGGCGGCGCGAACTCGCCCTCGGCACCCAGGATGGCGAGCATGCGCTCCTGATAGGATTTGCTATTTTCCCGCTTCACCCGGTCGAAGGCCGCCATCTCGAGCCAGCGTTCAGCGGCGGCGTTGCTCGGAGTGACGATGCCGTTCTTGGCGTAAAATCCCACGGGCGCGTTCCGGCACGGCGCCAATGCCGCCAGCGACGCACTCGCCACGTCGTTCGAGAGCGAATAGACCTGGTCCCAGCCGCCGGTCTGAACCCGCGCGAGGCTCGCCGCGTCGAACTCGATCACCTCGTCCACCCCCTTCACCATGCGCACGAGCTCGACCAATTCCGTGCGCGTGAGCCAGGCGATGTAGGGCGCGCGATGGCGGGCGGCGATCGGCGGCAGAAGGCTCGCCGAGCGCAGCACGTCGCCGATCGCGTCGAGCTTGATGAAGAGAATGCGGTCGCCGAATTCCGATGCGTGCCGGCACGAGGGACACTCGGCGCCTTCGGTCTTGTTGAAGGTGCATGGGCGCGAGGCACGGAAGAAGCGGCACGCGTAGTTGATCATTCCCCTAACGGGCAGGGCCTCAAAGCCCACCCGTTCCCCCCGTTCGCCCGCGAGCGCCAGTGGCACGCGAGCGAGGCACCGGAAAATTTGCCCCGGCAGGGTCCGGATTGCAATACAAAAAGCCGTGCGGATTGGCGCGGTCTAGGCGCTCAAGAGATCGCGATAAACGCCCACCATCGCCGCCGGATTGTAAGTCTTCAGCGCGCGCTCGCGATTGGCCCGTAGGTCCTTCTCGAAATTGTCGAAGCGCATCAGCGATTCCGCGAGCTCGACGAAATTGCCGATGTTGAAGAAATGCATCGCGTCGGCGAAATAGAGGCTCATCTCGCGGAATACGGGCGCGTTCGAGAAGAGCGAGCGCGTGCCGAATTCGAGCGCCATCGTCGCGGGACCCGAACCGCTCTGCCCTTCGCGCGTCCTTATGTAGGGATGGACGATGTAATCGAGCGCCGCGTAGAAGCGCGGCATCATCTCGTCCGTCACCTGGCCCAGGAACTTGACCCGGTCGTGCAAGCCGGATTGCGGCAGGAAATACTTGAACTCCGACTTCTTGAACAGATCCTGCTTGATGTCGAGCCGGTCGAGATCGGCGCGCGTGATCAGATCGCCGAGCGCGCTGTTGGTGAGCACGCTCGCGCTGCCGGCATCGCGCCCCTTCTGCTCGCCCTCGAGCAGGAAGGCCAGGAGCTGGCGCACATAGGGGCCGATCTGGAGATTGGCCTCGATGCCGTGCGGGTGCTCGCCGCCGACGATCGCAAGGTCCCAGTCGGACGGCAGATATTCGAGCGCCTTGATCGCCGTCAGATGGCCCTTGTAGGGATTGAGGAAGCCGCACACCGCGAAATATTTGCGCCGCGGATCGAGCCCAAACTGGCGCATCAGCTGCTCGCGGTCGGTCGCGGCCTTGATCGCCGCAACCTCGCCCTGATCGAAATAGGTGATCGGGAAATTGGCGATGCGGCGGATGTCGTGGAAGCGCTGCAACAGCGTCTGATCGGCACCGCAGAAGGTGAGGACGGTGATGTGTTGCGAGCGCGCGACATACTTCCAGAAATTCTCGATCACGGCGCGATCGGGCTGGGTGAACATCCGGTCGATCGCCGCGCCGTAGCGCCCGGTCCACACCAGCGACATGAACGATTCGTTGGTGGTGACGTTGCGATCGAAGCCGTGCACCGTGATGATCGCTTTCTTGGCGGCGGCGAGGAGGTGCTGCACGCGGCGATAGGATGCGGCCGGTATGGTGCCGTAGAGGCCCGGCTCGAACTGCAGGAGAACGGCGTCGTACTCGGGCAGCTCGCGCGCGATGCGCTGGATCTCCGCATCGCCCTTGCGCCGCACCGCGGCGGGAAAGCTGACCCGGAGCAGGCTGATCGGCAGACGCTTCACATCGACTGTGAAGCCCGCGGCCTCGAGATGGCGCTTCAAGCGCGAGCTGTAGAAAGCCGCGCCGCATTCCTCGGCATAGCTGGAAATGAGCGCCAGTCTTTTCATCGGCACGTCAAAAAATTACAAAAATCCGCGAATTTGCGGGCCGAGCCTACCGGCTTGATTGCGCTGCGACAAGAATTTCTTCTGTGGCTTCGCGGAGCCCGAGGTGCCGGCTTTCCGCTTGCCGATCAAGGGACCATCCGTTATGACGGGACAGGTGGTTTCTCCGCGCAAGAGAACGCGGGTTGAAGCGATGCGGGGGATGGCAAGAGACGCTCCGACGTGGTGCGCGGCGCTGATTTTCGCGGCGCTCGCCGCCTGTTCCGACGTGCCGTCGAGCGGACCTACCGCAGGCCAGCTCGTCGATAGCGCCGACAAGCAGAACGATCTCGGCTTCAAGATCGTCGACCTGACGCCGTCCGTCGCCAATCTCGTGAGCACGGCGCCGGCAGAAACTCTCAGCACCCTCGCCCCGCCCGGCGCGCCCTTGCCCGTAGTCGACCGCCTCGGCATTGGCGACGTGCTCGACATCATGGTGTTCGAGGCGGGGCCGGGCCTCTTTCCGACGAGCCGCGAGCAGAGCCAGACGCAAGGCTCGCGCCCAGGCTCGGTCGAGACCACGCTCGCACACATCGTCGTCGACGACAAAGGCGAGATCACGCTCCCCTATGACGGCGCGGTCGTGGCGGCGGGCCTCACCACCGGCGCGCTCCAGCAGCGCCTCGTCGCCGGGCTCAAGAACAAGGCGCTCGAGCCGCAGGTGCTGGTCACGGTCGAGCAGAACGTCGCCAACACGGTCGTGATATCCGGCGACATCAAAACTCCGGGGCGGCGACCGCTGACGCTCGCGCACGAGGCGGTGCTCGACATGATCGCCGACGCGGGCGGCGCGCTCCATGCGCCGCAAGACACGATCGTGCGCCTCACACGCGGCGGGCAGCAGAAGAGCGCGCGGCTTTCGACGATCGTGGCGGCAAGCCGCGAGAACATCGCGCTCGCGCCAGGCGACCGGATCGAGCTGCTCCACGAGCCGCGGACCTACACCGCCTTTGGCGCGGCCGGCAAACCGACCGAGGTGCCGTTCGAAAGCGCCGACGTCACGCTCGCCGACGCCATCGCGCGCGCCGGAGGGCCGCTCGACGCGCTCGCCGATCCGAGCGGCATCTATCTCTTCCGCTTCGAGGACGCCCAAGCCGCGGCGGCGCTGGGCCTGCCGGCGGGACAGGCCGATCCGGTCGTCTATCACATCGATCTGCGCGAGGCGCAAAGCTACTTCACGATCCAGAAATTCGCGATGCGCGACAAGGACGTGATCTTCGTAGCGAGCGCCAAGACGGACGCGCTCCAGAAACTGTTCAGCCTGATGGGCTCGCTGTTCGGGCCCGCCTCGGTAGGCAAGACGCTGGCGCAATAACATGGCGGCGGACAACGCATCGGCCGGGCCGGCGGCACCTTCGCTCGACTGGGCGGCGCTGCGCGCCTGGCTCGACGGCGCCGAGTACGATGCGCAAGAACGGCGCCTGCGTCCGCCCGCCGGCGAATTCTCGGGGGCGCGCGAGGTGTCTCGCATCCTCGGCGCATTGAGCCCCACGCTTGGCGACGAGCGCGGCGTCATCCCGGCCTTGACCCGGATGCTGCGCTTCCTGATCGCGGCGGCGGAGCGGAAGGACCATCCGCTGGCGCAAAAATTCGCACCGCTCCTCGACTATTACGAGCGCGTCTCGCGCGACTTCGTCACGGGCGGGATCGCAGCGCTCGCCTCGGGCGCGTTCGAGCTCGAGCCACCGGCCGAGGGCCCGACCTTCGTGCGCGGATGTTATGCCGAGCTCTTGTCGCACACCTGCTCGCTTCTCGCCGAGCACGGCTTCTTCGACACTGCGCCCGGCGGCAAGAAGGGAGTGATCGTCGTCAACGGGCGCTATCGCACCGGATCGACGCTGGTCTTGAACGCCGCCAACGAAATCTTGAAAGTGAAAGGGCAATCGACCCGGGTGCGCGGCGCCGAATTCGAAACGGTCGATCGCATGATCGACTGCTTCGATGCCGGAGCCTATCGCGGCCACTGGCTGCTCATCAAGGCGCACAACTGGCTGCCGCGCGAAGCGCGCGACGGTGTGCTCGTGCTCTATACGATGCGCAATCTCGCCGACGTGGCGGCATCGGTGGTGCGACTCTGGCAGCGCCGCGCGAGCCCGGAAAAACGTGACGACGAGCAGCGCGTGAGGTCGGGCGAATACTCGATCGTGGTCGAGCTCAGGACGCAGAAGCTTCTCAACGATTTCGCGACGGTCGGCCGGCCGATGCTGCGGATCGATTACGACACCTGGTGCCACGACAAGACGCTGCTCATCGAGCATCTCGCGGGCGCGATGAACATGACGCTCACGGCGGCGGAGGCGCGCCAGGCTGCGCACGAGATCGACACGGCGCACGTCAAGGAAATGACCGACGCCATGACCGCCGAATGCGACGACGGGACGCAGCTCCGGCGGCTCCATGTGAGCGAGACGCTGGGCGCGAAACACGGGGGCCTCGACGCGCTTTCGCCGCGCCTCAGGGACGCGCTGAAGGAGCTTGGCGAATGGCCGTCGGGGCCGGACGGATGAGTTAGGAGCGGCAATTCCGTGAGTGATCCATCCGCCCGCGCGCCCATCACCTTCGACAGCTCGCTCGCCGAAATCCGTGCGGCGCTCGCCGCGGGAGCGGCGCGCGCCGGGCTCGACGACAACGAGCTCATGGTCGCGTCCGAGATCGCCTATCAGGAAAGCGATTACGAAACCGGAATCGCCGCACTCCTGATCCTCGTCGCAAAGGCGCCGGACAATGCCACCTATTACGCGCGGCTCGGACTTTTTCAGCGCCTCGCGGGTGACATCGAGAGCGCGATCCTGAATTTCCGGCGCGCGCTCGCGCTCGATCCGCGCATCGAAGGCGCCTATGTCGAGCTTCGCGAACTGCTGCTGCGTCGCGAGGATTTCGACGGGGCGATCGAGCTTCTCGCGCGGCAGGAAAAGGCGCTCGGCGGCTCGGCGTCCCTGACGCTGGCGCGCGCCTCGCTGCTCCGCGGCGCCGGCCGGATCGACGAGGCAAGCGCCGCCCTTCGCCCGCTCATCGCCGCCGGCGGCGCGCCGGAGGAGGCTTTGTGGATGGCGACGGAATTGGCGTTCGCGGGCCGACGCCTCGACGAGGCGATCGCCGGCGCCGGCGACCTCGTGGCGAAATTTCCCGAGACGCGCGCCAACCGCGTCCTCTACGCGCATATCCTCTGCGCCGCCCGCAGGTTCGACGCCGCCATTCCGATCTTGCAGGATCTGCTGACGAGCAAAGACGACGACGTTGAGACCTTGCGACTGATCAGCACGGCGTTCGCGGAGATCGGACGGTACCGCGAGGCGCTTGCCGCGTCGGTTCGCACGACAACTGTGAGCCCGCGCACGAGCGAGTATTGGTATCACGCGTCGGCGCTGGCGAACATCCTCGGCCATACCGAAGAGGCGCTCGATTGGATCGCCAAGGCGCGCGCGCTCGACCCGGACAATGCGACCATCCTGACGGCGCACGCGCATCTTCTCGCGCATCTCGGCCGGAACGAGGAGGCGGTCGCGGCGCTCGACCGCGCGAGCGAGCTCAACCCGCGCGACGCCAGCATCCAGGACCTGCGCCTCATGCTGCTCGCGCGAATGACCGAGGACTACGTGGCACCCGACGAGCGGTCGGAACTGATGCGGCCGCTGCCGATCGCACGGCGCGGCCCGTCGGGCGAGGGAGCCTCTGCCGCCTTTTTCGAAAGCGCCCGGATTCAATGCCGCGTCATCCTGGCGCTCGTGATGCGCGAGCTGTCGCATCGCACGGTCCTCTCGCGCTTCGGCCTGATGTCGGCGCTGATCGAGCCCGTGTTGCAGATCGTCATGCTCGGCATCGTTCTGACGGTCTTCAACAACGGCCGGCCGCCGATCGGCAACAACCTGTTCTTCTTCTACTCGACCGGCGTTATGCCGTTCTACCTGATGCTGCACGTCGTCGATCACACCATGAATGTCTATACCGACAACGCGCCGCTCCTACAGGTCTCGCGGATTCGCCGGATCGATCTCGTGATCGCCGTCGCGCTGACCGAGCTCCTGATCGGCGCGATGAGCACCGTCCTCGTTTTCACGCTGTTCTTTGCGCTGGGCTATGGCGAAACGCTCGACAACATCGGAGCGGCCGTCGCCGCCTACCTCTCGGTCTGGCTCTTCGCATTCGGCGTCGGCTTCATCGGCTCGGTCGTCAACAACCTGACGAAGATGTGGCAGCAATCGTGGGTCACGGTGGCGCGCATGCTCTATTTCCTGTCCGGCATCTTCTTCATCCCGCAGATGATGCCGCCCTGGGTGCGCGACATTCTCGTCTGGAATCCGCTTCTCGTCGGGATCGAATGGTTCCGCTCGGGATTCTTCCTCGGCTACTCGCCGCCGTGGATCAACCGGACCTACATGATCTCGGTGGCACTCGCCTGCATCGTCGTCGGCGCGGCGCTCGAACGCGGGCTGCGGCGGCGCCTGCGCACGACCTTGTGACGCCGCCTTATGCGATGGGTTCGGCCAGCAAATTTCCGAGCGGCTCGGTGTCGAGGTAATTCTCGAAAACGTCGCCGTATGTCGTGTGATGAAACGAGAATTTGTAGAGGCCCGCGGGAAAGGCGTCGTAGATCTTGCGATAGCTTGCGCCGGTCATCGCGAAGAATTGCGGGTGGAGCTCGATGAAGACGCGCGGCCTGAGGTCGCGCAGGATCTTTTGTGCGCCGAGCAGCGCTTCGAGTTCGAACCCCTCGACGTTGATCTTGAGAAAGGTGGGCTTCGACGAGTAATAGTCGTCGAGCGCCACGAGCGGATACGCCTTCTTCGGAAAATTATCGTGCGGCACGGCCATCTGATGCAGATTGCTGGCGAGCACCGCTTTTGTTTCGCGGCCGACGCCCGCGTGCGCCACCTCGATGTTGAGCCCGGTGAGCCGCCGGTTGAGGTCGGTCAGATAATTGTTCTGTGGAAACGGATCGAAGCAGATGACCTTGGTGTTGGCGCCGCCGACCGCGGCCATGGCGCAGGCGATGTGACCGGTATGCGATCCGCAATCGAGAATGATGTCGTCCGCGCGCATCCCGTTTAACGTCGTCAGATCCGCGAGCGGCTGATTGTGATCGAGCCCGTACCAATAAAGCCCATTGAGATTGCCGATAAGGTACGGAAATCGCCGATGCGCGTATTCCATCACGTAGGGCAGAACGCCGTCCTGGCTGCTGCTTCCGACAAGGCCTTCGCGGTCGCGGAGCAGAAGCATGTCGCGATGGCACTCCGCCATCAGCGCACTCGCGTTCTCTTCCAGGGCTTCGCGGCTGCGAGCGCCATAGGCGTCGGAGCCGTAGCGAAAGCCCGGAATGACCGCCTGCGGATCGAATTGGCGGGTCAGCGCGAGCCGCTCGATCGTGATGCTGTCGCCGGGATCGAGGTCTTGCGCGTAGAGTCGGCAGGAGGTGATGGCGCTTGGCGGCTCGAACAGCGGGCCGGCGGTCAGGCGCTTGCCGCCCTGCGTGTCGCCGAGATGCACCTCGGCAATTCGATTTCCGGTGCGGATTTCGAGCAAAAACTCGCCCTTGCTGCGCGCCTGCCGCGACGAGTAGAGGATACTGATGACGAGCGGCAAGCCGATCTCGCGCGCGCCGCCGCCGCCGTCCCCGCCGCGCACCGCGGCTATCAGGTCGAACGACGGATGGGGTCGAAATTCGTTCTCAGAAAAATCTCCGGCGACGAAAGTCGGCGGCACCTCGGCGAGCCTGCCGCGCCGCAACGCCGACAGATCGAAAAAGTTCGGCCGTGCGGTCTCGGGAGAGAACAGCATGCGTCGCTCGATTTGAACGGATATGCGCTGCTGATATACTGCGGGCGCGACCGCCTTCGGTCAAGCAAGCAGCCGTTTCGTCGATGCTTTGCGCCTGCGCGCGCCGATTTCCGCGCGCCGCAAAACTGGAGATTGAATGAGCGATGTGATTTCGGTGAAGGGCCGCCTTCGCCTCGTTCCCCATAACGGCGTCTATTTTTTCGTCAGCAGCCGGAACGAGGATGTCGTGCTCGGCGCCTATTTCGGATCCTTCGACGCCTATCTCCGGCGCCTCGACCCGGCGCTCGCGCGCGGCGTCGATCCGGCCGACTGGCTGCATCTCAACGTCCTCAAGTTTATGGAGACGGTGCGCCGGCTTGCAGTGGCAAGGACGCACAAGGGCGGGGAGCTCCGCGACCTCGTCGCCTTGAGCGCCTCGCTCGCGTCCTACCTTGACAGCAAATGCGAGGAGCTCGGCATCGTCAAACTGCCGGATTGGCTGCACGGCATCGGCCTTACCACAGGGCATCCGGACGCGCGCCGCGTGCTCGCCGATATCGTGCAGGAGACGATCGACCATTTCATGGTCTTCGCGCGCGAGCGCGCCCCGGATCTCGTCGCGGTATTGCCGCCCCGGCCGCCGGCATCGGCCGAGCGCGGCACGATCGAGGATCACGTGCCGCAATCGGTGCTCGACCTCAAGACCGAGGCGACGCTGCCGATAATTCGCCCATGGTTCGAGCGATCGCTCGATATCGCCGGCGATATCGTGGAGTTCGGCTGCTACAAGGGCACCCTGTCGATCAAGTATGCGTTCTATGTGCGCGCGCTCGGACAGACGAAGACCGTCTATGCCTTCGACACGTTCGAGGGTTTCCGCATCGCCGATCCAGGCGGCGGCGCGCTCGGCGTGGGCGCCTACGAGGACAATGACAACGCCTATGAAGAACTCTGCAAGTGGGCGAAGATTCTGCCGCTCGTTCCGGTTAAGGGGGATGCGACCGAGACCTGCAAGAGTCTGACGAAGCCGCTGAGCTTCGTCTGGTTCGATCTCGACATGGCGGTGCTGATGGAGCCCGTGCTGCGGTGCATCCTGGCGCTGTGCAGCCGCGAGACCGTCATCGGGGTCGACGATTACGGACGGCCCGAGACGCCGACGGTGAAGCCGTGGGCCGACGCCACCGAAGCGCGCGGCGTTTGGGAGAAATTGCGCGAATATCCCGACACGCACATCGCCTTCTACCGGCTGCGCCGCTGACGCCGGGCGTCAGGGATCGCCGCTCAGCGCGGGATCGCCGGCATTGCCGCTGATCCGCGCGCCGGCCGACGGGCTCGCGCGATTGTCGATCGCCGCCTCGGCGCAGCAGCCGGCGAAATCGTTGCCCGTGATGTAGAGCCGCCCTTCGAACCGAACCGCGCCGGCGCCGAAATAATTTGCGTCGTCATAGCGCGCGAGCGCGCCGCGCTCGATCGCAATGGCGTCGCGCTCGGTCGTGTTGTTGAGATTGCCCCACATGTTCGGGCCGAATTGATTACCCGCGATGTGCCACGATCCGGTGGCTCCGGGCGCGATCTCGATGCCGTGATAGGTGCCGAGCGCGGAATAACCGTTGGCGACTATGGTGCTGTTCGCGATCGTCACGTTGCAGCCCGCCCTGCCGAGGAGCCCGTCCTGCGCCGCGCCGGCGATGAGCCCCGCGTCGAACAGCAGGCCCTCGACCGCGCAATGGCCATCGTCGGACGCGATCACCACCGAGGGCCCGTTTTCCGCGCCGGTGGCGGCCACACCATGCATCTCGATCTCGTTGCCCGAGAAGAGGCCGATATCGAAATCCCAGTTGTTGTTGATGTTGCCGCCGGAAAAAAAGCGCAAGCCTTCGGGCCGGTGTCCGTGGGCGACGCTGTTCTGCACGACAAGGCCGCGCTGACAGCCGGCCTCGACGAGCCGGCTGAACTTCATCTCGTTGGCGCCTGAATTGATGACGATGCCGATGGCGCCGTTCGGGCCGCCATTCTGCGAGGCGATCGTCGTCGCTTGCGCGGTTTTTGTCGCCGCGGCCGAAAGCGTGATCGTGCCGGCGGCGGCATCGAACGACATGACGGTCGTGCGCGGGTTGGCCGGAAGCGCGGCGTTGAAGAGGAACATGCCACGCGCGATGCCGGCGAGTTTTCGCACGCCGGTGATGATGTTCGAGCCCTGCTCGAGATTGCCGGTGAAGCGCGGCACATAGCAGAACGCGCCGACATCGTTGAAATTGCCGAGCGATGCGGCCTCGGCGCCGTTTTCGTTCTGTGCGCCGCCGCCGAGCGCGATCGCCCGGCCGCTGAAATACTGGATTTCGACCGAATCGAGCGACGCGCCGACGAAATGCGACAGGACGAACGCATCGTGGATGTCCGCGATGTTGATGCGGCTCATGTCGCTCATCAGGCCGCAATGCTCGCAATCGATGCCGTTATAGGCGATGGCGGCGCTGTACCCGCCGAAAAGCTCGTCGCCCATGATCGCGAAGTCGCGCAGATTACCGCTCTGCCCGCTGCCGCTGACGGCGAAAAGAAAGTGAGCGCAATTCGTCGCCGGCCGGAAGATCGTGGCGTTGGCGCCGGCGCCTTCGATGCTGATGGGCCGCGCGCCGCGGAGCGTGACGGCGTCGGCCGCGGCGCAGCCGAGCTTGTAGTTTCCGGTCAGGGCCGCGATCGTTCCGCCGCCCGTCAGCGCATCTGCCGCCTTCTGGAATGCCGGCGCGCTGTCCTCTTGGTTATCCGCCACGGCGCCCCACCATTCCGCATGAACCGGCGCGCGCTGATCAGGCAGGAGAACGGCGCCAGCCCCGGCAAAGATTTGCTGGAGCGGCGTCACCGGATCGCTCTCCAAGGTCAGCGTGCTGCCGGCGCCGACGGAAATTTTTGCGCCGGCGGCAAAGACCACGGGATTGGCCAGCGTCGTGTCGTGCGCGATGGCGCAGGTCCGGCCCGCCGGCAGGACGAGGCTACTGCCCGCGCCCGCGGCGTCGGCCGCGGCGAGCGCCGCGCCGTCATCGCTCGTCCCGTCGCATTTTGCGCCCAATTGCCGCACGTCGATTTCGCCGGCGGCGTGCGCCAGCCGCGCCCCAGCGAGCGCGGCCGCGGCAAGGACGAGGAAGACCGCGATGCGTCCGCGTCCTTCGCGCCGCATCCTCAAACGTGCTCGCGCACCGAATGCGCGATGACGATGCCGAAAATCCAGGCGCCAAAGCCCGCGAGCAGGGTCAGCGCCACCGACATCGTGCGCTTCGGATAGGTCGAGCTTTGCGGCAGGTTCGGTTCGACGAACACGGCAAGATAGGTCATGGTGCGGTCGGCGTCGTATTTCGCCTTCTCGAGCGTACTCAAGGTCGAATCGTAGTATTTCTCCCCGATCTGGAGCTGCGTATCGAGATCCTCGAAGCCGCCGACGCTGGAGCTCAATGACTTCGCGCCGCCGCCGCCGCCGGTCACGGGTGCCGAGGCGGCGGCGATCTGCTGCTTGAGCGCATTGATACGATTTTGCAGGAGCTTCGCGCCGGGCGCTTCCTTCGCCGCGCCGTAGGTGTTGAGGTCGGCCTCGGCGAGCGCCAGGTCCTCGCGCAGCTTCGAGACGAGCGCCAGGTTCGACTCCGCCGTCTTCTTGGGATCGATCATCTGCTGCTTGTCGCGGAAGTCGAGGATCTGCTGGCGGATCTGTTGCAGGCGCTTGCCTGCGTCGTCAACCTCTTCCTGGTCGAGCTTGACGGCGTCGCGCCGCGCCTGTTGCGACATGTCGTTGATCAAGGCGCCGGCGAGTTGGATCACGTGTTGCGCGATCAGCTGCGCATCCTGCGGCGAGAACGCCCTGATGGTCACGCTCACCGTGCCCGTCGTGATGTCGTAGAACGGCTCGACCCTGCCGTTCCAATAGTCGACCAGCTCTTCATCGCTGGCATTGGGATCGAGTCGCGTCCAGAAATCCGCGTCCGCCCTCGAGAAGCGCTTGCGCAGACCGATCTGCTGCTCGAGGAGGCGCACGATCTCGGCGCTCTTGATGTATTGCACGACGACGTTCGACTGGAGCGCGGTCTGCGAGCTCGTGGCCTGCGTCATGAAGGTGCCGGTCGCGGTGGTGACGGAATCCTCGACCGGGCGCACGACGCATAGGAATTCCGAGACGTACTGATCGGCGGCGAGGCCGAAATAATAGATCGACAAGGCAAGCCCGGGCAGCACGACGGCGAGCACGAACCACAGAAGCTTTACGAATCCGACACGCCGCGTCCAGCCCACGACGCCTCCGGCGGCGCGCGGCGCCTCGACCGGAAAGAAGGCGGGCCGCGGCGCCGGCGCCGGCTCGACCAGCGCGCCGCGCTCGGGCTCGGCGCGCGCGATCTCGCGGCCCGTGGGCGTCGGCAGGCGGATCGGGCTTTCAGCCATAGGCCGCCCTCAGCACGTGCTCGTAAGCATCCATCGCCTCCTCGAGCGTCGGATAGGTGGTGAGGCGCCCCTCATGCAGCACCGCGCCACTGTCGCAATAGGCGCGGATCGTGTGGATGTTGTGCGACACGAGGATCAATGACGCGGTCCTGATCCGTTCGGAAAAGGCCTCGGCGCATTTTTTGCGGAAACGGTCGTCGCCCACCTCAATCCCTTCGTCCACGAGATAGACGTCGAAGTCGAAGGCAAAGCTCGTGCCGAACGCCATGCGCGCGAACATGCCCGACGAATATGTCCCGACCGGCATGTCGAAATAGCGCCCGAGCTCGGCGAAATCCTCGATCCAGTCGATCAGCACGCGCGCGTCCATGTCGTAGACGGTGGCCAAAAACTTGACGTTCTCGCGCGCCGAGTAATTCGGATGGAAGGTCCCGGTGAAACCCAGCGGGAACGACACGCGCCCGCGCTTGACGATGCGGCCGCGGTCGGGCTCCTCGCCGCCGCCGATCATGCGCAGGAGCGTCGTCTTGCCGGCGCCGTTGACGCCCAGGATGCCGGTGCGACAACCCTGCGGGAATGTCACGCTGACATTATCGAGGACGACGCGGCGGCCCTCGGTCAGGCGATAGCTCTTGCACACATTTTCGAATCGAACCACGTGCTGCCCGTGCCGCCAAGCCATGGAAACGACGAGAAAATTATCACATGCCCGCGCGCGCTCCAAGCCGCCCGGCGGGCGCGGCATCATTTGTCACGGCAAGGCCGGCAAGCACGGTCTCGAGCACGGCGAAATGCGCCTCCCAGCTCGGCGCGCGCCAGTGCCGGAGCCGTTCGAGCTGCGCGGCGCGGCGCGACGAGGACTCGCCGGCATAGTCGAGGATCGCCCGCTGCCACCCTGGCCCGTCGAGCGGATCGAGATACTCGGGCACGTCGCCGCCCACCTCGCGGAAGGGGGCGAGGTCGCTGCACAGGACCGGCACGCCCGCGGCGAGCGCCTCGGCGATCGGCAAGCCATAGCCTTCCGCGAGCGAGGGAAAGAGCAGCGCCCGCGCGCCGGCGAAGAGGTACCCGAGCTCGGTATCGGAGACGCGATTGCGCTCCTCGACAATGCCACGGAGCGCGGCGCCGCGCTCGAGGTAAGCGATCACGTTCTCGTTCTCCCAGCCGCGCGAGCCCACCACAACCAGGCGCGGCGCATCGGGCCCGAGCCGGCGCCAGATGTTGAGCAGCAGCAAATGGTTCTTACGCGGCTCGATCGTGCCAACGATGACGAAATAGGGCCGAAGCGGCGGCGCCGTTGCCGCGAGCGGGGGCGGCGCGAGCCGCGCGCCGCCGAGAAGCGCCACGTAGGTCCGGCCGTCGAGTCCGGGCGCACCGAACAGGTCGAGAAGATCGCGCCGCGTGGCCGCCGAATTGGCGATGACCGCGTCGGCGAGCCGCACCATGTCGCGCATCCGCGTACGGTTGCGGGCTGCGGCGCCCGGCTTGAAATATTCCGGCAGTTGCGCCGGCAGGACATCGTGCACGAGATAGACGAGACGGACGTCGCCCCAGCGCCGCAGGCTGTCGAGCACATAGGGAAGATCGGCGTGAAACTGCGAGACGGTGATGAGGATGGTTCGGCCGCCCGAGCCCGCGACGAGGCGGCGCAGCGATGCCTCGCCGCGCAGGAGGAGCCCGGCATGGAGCCAATGCGCGGTGAGGCCGAGGCGCCGGTACGACCAGCCCGAATTGACGCCGTCGCGCCAGAACCGTTCGATCGCGGCGACGAAATCGGCCGCCGCCGGACGCTCGATGAGGCATATCCGGCCGATCCCGTCGCGCACCGCGAACTGGACGTCGGCGGGCTCACGCGCGAGGAGATATTTCGCATAAGCCAATTCGACGCGCGGGATGCCGGTCGGCGTGCGGTCCCAGGCCGCGCACACGAGCCGCGTCAGGTCGAGCACGATCCGGTCGGGCGTCATGCACCAGAGCCCGCGCCAAGCCGCGCGGCGGCGAGGCCGGCGAGCACGGTCTCGAGCACGGCGAAATGCGCCTCCCAGCTCGGCGCGCGCCAGTGCCGGAGCCGTTCGAGCTGCGCCGCGCGGCGTGACGAGGACTCGCCGGCATAGTCGAGGATCGCCCGCTGCCACCCTGGCCCGTCGAGCGGGTCGAGGTACTCGGGCACGTCGCCGCCCACCTCGCGGAAGGGGGCGAGGTCGCTGCACAGGACCGGCACGCCCGCGGCGAGCGCCTCGGCGAGCGGCAAGCCATAGCCTTCCGCGAGCGAGGGAAAGAGCAGCGCCCGCGCGCCGGCGAAGAGGTACCCGAGCTCGGTGTCGGAGACGCGATTGCGCTCCTCGACGGTCTCGCGCAGCTTTTCGCTCCGCTCCAGCAGGTCGATCGCATTCTCGTTCTCGCCGGTGCGCGCGCCGACGACGATGAGCCGCGGCGCATCGGGCCCGAGCCGGCGCCAGATGTTGAGCAGCAGCAGATGGTTCTTGCGCGGCACGAGCCGGCCGACGATGACGAAATAGGGCCGCGCCGGCGCGGGCGCTGCTCTGGGCGCGGGCGGAGCGAGCGGCACGGTGCCGAGCGGCGCCACGTAAGTCCGGCGCTCGAGCCCGTCGCGCCCGTAGAGTTCGAGAAAATCGCGCCGCGTAGCCGCGGAATTGGTGACGATCGCATCGGTAAGCCGCGCCGCGTTGCGCATCACGGCGCGGTCGCGCGCGACATCGCCCGGCGGGCACAGCTCCGGGAATTGCGATGGGATGATGTCGTGCACGAAGAACACGAGTCGCACGTCGCCCGCGCGCTTCAGTCGCTCGATGAGGCGCGGGCGGTCGAACTCCAGGTGCGAGACGACGATGTAGACGGTCCTGCCGCGCGCGCTTTCAATATGGCGACGCAACGGCCCGGCGCCGCGCAGCAAAATCCCGGCATGGAGGCGATAGAAGCGCCACAGCATGCGCCAGTGCGCCCGGCGCGCGGCCGTGCGGTCGTGCCAGAGCGCCTCGATTGCACGGACGTGATCGGCCGCCCATGCGCGCTCGACCAGGCAGAGCCGGCCAAGCGCATCGCGCACCGCAAACTCTACATACGCGGGTCTGCTCTCGAGCAGATATTTGGCGTAGGCGAGCTCGACGCGCGGGATGCCGCTTGGCGTGCGGCGGCGCGCCTCGTAAACGAGCCGCGACAGGTCGAGCACGATCTGGTCCGGCCGCGCCTCCGGACCGTCGCCGGCGCTCATTCCTCGCGCGCGAGCTTGCGCAAGTCCGCCGCCAAGGTCACGACATAGGAGACGAGCGTGCTGGCGATCCACAGGAGGGCCAGCAGGTTCGGATATGTCACGGGGAGGAACGGAACCGGCAGGCGCGCCGGCGGAACGAGATAGATCACGATATTGAGAGCGAAGAACATGACCCGGAGCTCGGTCAGACCGATGCCGCCATAGGCCATCTCGAAGCGCCGCGACACGGTCGCCCGCAACAGTGTCAGAATCGACATCATGTAATAGACCGCAAGGCCGATCGCCGCGATATCGAGTCGGACATAGCCCGAAAGGCCCAATCCGACGCCAATCAGCAACTGCTCCAGCACATCGGTCGACTGGTCGAGCAGGAAGCCATAGCGCGGCCGCTCGATCCGGCGCAGCCGCGCGACCGTGCCGTCGAGCCCGTCGCCGATCCAGTTAACGATCAGGCCGATATTTGCTAGCCAAAGCATAGCAGGCACGCGCGCGGCCGACACGTAGCCGACGAAAACCAGGACCGCGCCGAGAAATCCGAGCGCGGTCAGCGCGTCCGGTGTGACGAAGCCGGGCACGCGCGCGCTGAGCCAGCCGATGGCGCGCTCGTCCGGCACGGCGAGCCAGCCGTCATTGTGGCGCTTCAAATCGACGCTTTGAGGCTGGCTCGGCGGGCGCATCGACGCTTCGAGGGACCACTTCACAAACTATTTCGCGAGGAAAAAAACCTTCGAAATTTACCTGTGGCGATTATAGCATGTCCGCATTGGTTTGCGGGGGCTGCGTTAATGTCGGTGCACCATCTCCATGACGAAATCGTCGTGGCCGGTTGGGCTTGCCGGTTGCCAGGGGCGAATTCGATAGGCCGGTTGTGGTCGCTTCTGCTCGAGGGCCGGTGCGCCGTTTCGGAGGTTCCCGAAGACCGGTTCCCGCGGCAACGTTTCCTCCATCCGCGGCGCGGCGAGCGCGGCAAGAGCTATACCTTCGCCGCCGGCATCATCGACGATCCGTGGGGCTTTGATCCATCGGTCTTTGCCATCTCGCCGCGCGAGGCCGAGCAGATGGACCCGCAGCAGCGCATGCTCCTGCAACTGACATGGGAAGCGCTCGAAGACGCGGGCATTCCGCCCTCCTCGCTCGCGGGCTCCGACACCGGCGTGTTCGTCGGCGGCTCGCTCACCGAATATGCCAATTCGAGCTTCGCAGATCCCGCGGTGGTCGATGCGCATTTCGGCACCGGCAACGCGCTCTCGCTGCTGTCGAACCGGATCTCGTACGCGTTCGACCTGCATGGGCCGAGCATGACCTTCGACACGGCGTGCTCGTCCTCGCTCGTGGCGCTGCACCAGGCTGCGGACGCGCTGCGCGCTGGCCGCGTCAGTACGGCGATCGTCGCCGGCATCAACATCATCGCCAGCTACACCTCGTTCATCTCGTTCGCGCAGGCCTCGATGCTGTCACCGACGGGGCTGTGCCGCGCGTTCGACGCCAAGGCCGACGGGTTCGTGCGCGCCGAAGGCGGCGCCGTGCTGGTGCTCAGGAAGGCGGCGCTCGCCCAGGCTGAGGGCAACGCCATCCATGGCGTCGTCCTCGCTTCCGACGTCAATTCCGATGGCCGCACCAACGGCGTCGCGCTCCCTTCGGCCGAAGCGCAGGAGAATTTGCTGAAGCGCGTCTATGTGCGCGCGGGCATCGATCCGGCGCGGCTCGCCTTCCTCGAAGCGCACGGCACTGGCACGCCGGTCGGCGATCCGGTCGAGGCGACGGCGATCGGCCGCGCCCTCGGCGAGACGCGGGACGAGCCGCTGCCGATCGGCTCGATCAAGACCAATATCGGCCATCTCGAGCCCGCATCGGGATTGGCCGGCGTTCTGAAGGCGCTGTTGGCGCTCAACCACGGCATCCTGCCACCGTCGCTGCATTTCAGCGCGCCCAACCCGGCGATCGACTTCGCCGGCCTCAACCTCGCCGTCTGCACCGGCTCGCGCCTCCTCACCAACGCGGAGAAGCATTGCGCCGGCGTCAATTCCTTCGGCTTCGGCGGTACGAACGCGCATGTCGTGCTCGGCCCCGGGCGCAAGGCCGAAGCGGGCGCGCCGGAGAAATCCGGGCGCGACCGATACTTCTTCATCTCCGCCGAGACGAAGCCGGCGCTCGGCCAGCTCGCCGGGAAATATGCCGAGACGATCGCGCCGCTGAGCGATGATGGCGTGGCACAGCTCGCAGGCGCGGCTGCCTATCGGCGCGATCGGCTGACGCACCGCCTTGTCGTCACCAGCGCGAAGAAATCGACGGTCGCGCACTGTCTCGATGCGTTCGAGAGCGGCCGCGAGCATCCGAACCTCGTCGCTGGCCCGGCGCTCGGCCGCGCGCTCGCGTCGGCCTTCGTCTATTCCGGCAACGGCGCGCAATGGGCCGGCATGGGAATTGCCGCACATCGCCGCGGCGGCGCGTTTCGCGCCGCGTTCGACCGCGTCGATGCCGCTTTCGCCGAAGTGGCGGGCTGGTCGCTCGCCGCAGCACTGTTCGATCCCGCGCTCGACCGGCGCCTTGATGCCACGAGCGTGTCGCAGCCGCTCATCTTCGCGATCCAGTGCGCGACGACGGCCGCACTGGCCGCGCACGGCTTCGCACCGGCCATCGTGCTCGGCCACAGCGTCGGCGAAGTTGCGGCCGCTGCGGCGGCGGAAATTCTCGACCTCGATTCCGCCGTGCAGCTCATCTATCACCGGAGCCGCTTGCAGGAGCGCGTGCGCGGCGCGGGGCGCATGGCGGCGATCTCGGCCTCGCGCGAGGCTGCGGCCGAGCTCGCGCGCGGCGCGGGCGCCGTCGAGATTGCGGCCGTCAACAGCCCGAAGACCACCACGGTCGCGGGACCGGCGGAAGCGATCGCCGCGCTCAAGTCGCTGGCGGCGGACGCGGGCGTGCCGTTCCTCGATCTCGGCCTCGACTATCCGTTCCATACGCAGGCGATGGGGCCGATCGAGCGGCCGCTCATCGCCGACCTGCGCGATCTCGCGCCCGACCAAGGCTCGATCCCGTTCATTTCGACCGTGACCGGGGCGTGCGTGCCGGGCTCGCTGCTCGATGCCGGATATTGGTGGCGCAACGTGCGCGAGCCGGTGCAGTTCATGGCCGCGATCCGCCAGGCGCGTGCGCTGGGCGTGCGCCTCTTCGTCGAAATCGGCCCGCGCAGCACGCTCATCAAACACATCGCCGACTGCCTCGACGGTGACGCGGGCGGCTGCGGCACGATCGGCGTGTTTGAGCGCACCGACCGCGAGGACTGCGATCCGATCGACAAGGCGGTGGCGCGCGCGCTCGTCGCCGGCGCGACGATCGATGACGGCGCCGCCTTCGGCGCGGTGCCGCACGGGCCCATCCGGCTCCCGACATATCCGTGGCAGCAGCAGCCGTTCCGCTACGCGCCGACGCCCGAGGCGATCGCCGTGGTCGAAAGCGAGCGGCATCCCCTCGCCGGCGCGCGCTGGGCCGCCGAGGAGCTGACCTGGCATTCGCATGTCGATACCGCGCTCTTCCCCGCTTTCGCCGATCACCGGGTGGGCGAGCAGACCTGGCTGCCGGGCACCGCGTTTCTCGAAATCGCCTTCGCGCTGGCGCGCCAATGGCTCAAGAGCGAGCGCGTGGCGATCGCGAATTTCGAGATCCTGCGCCCACTCGACCTGACGAACGGGCGGTCGTACGAGCTGATGAGCCGGGTGGCGCCAGGCTCGAACGTGGTCGAGATTTCGAGCCGCCCGCGCCTGACGCAAGCGGCGTGGGCGCTCAACGCCCGCGGCAAAATGATGCGCGCCGCGGGCGATGCCGTTGCCGTGGCGGCGGCTCCGGCGCCCGACGCGAACCTGCTCGCGGGCGAGACGATCTACGAAATCGCCGATGCGGCCGGGCTGCATTACGGGCCCGCGTTCCGCCTCGCCCGGCGCGTCGCGTGCGATGGCGCCCGGACCTCGGTCGAGCTCGCGGCCAGCACGGCGGCCACGCCCTACATCGCCGACCCCATCCGCATCGACGCCGGCATGCACGGCATGATCCGCGTGTTTCCCGAACTGCGCGCGGCCGAGCGCGGCGTCGCCTACGTGCCGACGCAGCTCGAAACCGCGACGCTCCACGCCGCCTTCGGCGTCCCTGCCGCATCGCACATGATCTTGCGCCGCAAGAGCGAGCGCTCGATCCTCGCCGATTGCCGCATCTTCGACGCCGAGGGACGGCTCCTCGCCGATTTCGTCGGCGTGCATTGCCAGGCCGTGCCGGTGCGGCGAACGCACACGTTACCGGCAACCGGCCTCGTCGAGCGCTTCGTGCCGGCGGCGGGCGCGCTCGCCGGCGCGACGGGCGTGACGAGCGAACCGCGCGACGTGATGCGCGCCGCCGCCGCACTCGAGGCTGGCGCCGGCGCGGGCGAGCGTGCGGATAGTGCGAAGGCGCTTCGCCTCCTCGATGCATGGGCGACGGCCGCGGCATATCAGTTGGCGCTCGCCCTTGGCGCGAGAGGCCGGGTCGATCCCGACCGGCTTCTCGTGTCGGGCGCGCTGGCGCACGCGCAGCGCCCGTGGCTTCTCGCGTGGCTGCGCAATCTCGAAGCCGCGGGCCTCGCCCGGAAAGCAGGCGCGGGCTGGAAGATCATCCGCGAGCCGTCCTTGCCGCGCGCCGCCGACGTACTGCGCGCGCTCGCCCAGGAACATCCCGAGCGCGCGGCCGATCTGCTGCTCGCCGGCGAGGTGAGCACGCTTGCCGGCGATCCCGGCGCGCTCGCCGCTTTCGCGCGGCCCGCGCTCGCTTCCTCCTTCCACGCCCTTGCCGCCGCGCTCGCCGCGAACGCGGGTGATTTTTTCGAGCGCCTGCTACGCACCGTGCCAACGATCTTTCCCGAGCATCGCTCGCTGCGCATCCTTCAGGCCGGAGCGGGCGCGATGCTGGACCTCGGCCGCGCCAACGTGACGCGGCTCGACCGGCTCGACGACGCAGCGCAGCTCGCGCCCGCTTCCTACGATCTCGTCGTGGCCGCGAACGGACTCCACGATCTGCCGCATGCCGACCTGGCGCGGCTGGCGCAGGCGCTGGCGCCGGGCGGGATGCTCATCGCGCTGGAGGCACAGCCATCGCTCTTCAAGGACATGGTGCTCGGGCTCGAGCCCGGCTGGTTCGAGGACCGCGATCCCGTGTCTGCGCCCGGCAAGCTGCGCGCGCGCGCGCAATGGCAGCTCGATCTGCGCGCGGCGGGCTTCGCCGCGATCGAGGCATGCGACGTTTCTGGCGGCGGCGAGATCGCGACGCTTCTGGCGGCGACACCGCCAGCGCATGCGCAGGAGGCGGGACCCGCCACCGTACCGAGTGTCCGGGCGATGTTCGAGCCGGACGACGAGCGCGGTCGCGAATTGGCCGAGGCGATCGATCGATCGCTCGGCGCGGGCGCGGTGGAGGACGCAGCCGACATCGTCTATTTCGTTCCGCCGGAGGACCATGGCGCGCCGGCGGAGCAGGTCGCGGCACGATGCCTTGCGCTGAAGGCGATGACGGAGCGATTGAGCGGCGAGCGCCGCAAAATCTGGCTCGTCTTCGCGGGCGCGCGGCCCGACGATGCGGGCGACGCGAGCCCGGTCGCGTCCGGCGTCTGGGCGTTTTCACGCACGCTTGCCAACGAAGCGCCGCAGCTCGACATGCGGCGGGTCGATCTTTCGCTCTCGCTCCCGGCGCAAGAAGCGGCCGAACGGCTGTCGCGGCTCGTGCTGACGGGAACGGACGAAACCGAGCTCCAGATCGGCGCGGCATCGACTCGCGTGCTGCGGATCGAGCGCAGGGGCAACGTCGAAGGCGCCGAAGAGGGCGGCGCGTTGCGGCTGCAAGCGCACGCGGTGGGGCGCGACCATCTGCGCTGGGAGCGCGTGGGGCGCCGCGCGCCCGCGGCCGACGAGATCGAGATCGAGGTGCGCGCGACCGGCCTCAATTTCCGCGACGTCATGTGGCAGCTCTCGCTCCTCCCGGAGACGATGCTGGAAGACGGATTCGGCGGCCCGACCTTGGGGCTCGAATGCGCGGGAACGGTCGTGCGCGCGGGCGACCAGGTGCGCGATCTGCGCGAAGGCGACCGCGTCATGGCATTCGCGGGGAACGCCTTTGCCACGCACGCGACGATCCCCGCATCGCAAGCGGCCAAGATCCCGGATCGGCTGGGCTTCGCCGCTGCGGCGACCATTCCGGTCGCGTTCCTCACCGCGTTCTATGCGCTCGTGACACTCGCCCGGCTGAAGCGCGGCGAATGGGTCCTGATTCATGGTGGCGCGGGCGGCGTCGGCATGGCGGCGATCCAGATCGCGCGCGCACGCGGCGCCAAGGTGATCGCGACCGCCGGCTCGACCGCGAAACGAAGCCTGCTCCGGGCGCTGGGCGTCCGCCACGTATTCGATTCCCGCACCCTCGAATTCGCGGAGAAGGTGCGGCAGCTCACGGGCGAGGGCGTCGATGTCGTGCTGAACAGCCTCGCCGGCGAGGCGATGGAGCACAGCATCGCCTGCCTCAAGCCGTTTGGCCGATT
Source organism: uncultured Alphaproteobacteria bacterium (assembly GCA_963729295.1). GTDB lineage: Bacteria > Pseudomonadota > Alphaproteobacteria > ATCC43930 > CGMCC-115725 > DATJLY01. Next base: position 201,284 of record CAVSNJ010000001.1, on the reverse strand, counting down.
CTGTGAGCTCGGTAAGCGCGACTATGTGGGCAACACGCATGTGGGATTGCGCCCGTTCCGCAAGAACCTGACCTATTTCGGCATTGACGTGGACCAGCTCCTGCGCGGCAAGGGCAGCGAAGCGCGCCGCGTGCTGCGCGACGTGATGCGGCGCATCGACAGCGGCAGTTTCTCGCCCCTGCCCTACACGATGTTCGGCGCGGCCGAGATCGCCGACGCCTTCCACCTGATGCAGCAGTCGGGCCATATCGGCAAGATCGTCGTCGCGCCGCCTCCGGTGCCGACGCCAGCCGTATCCGGGCGCGCCGCCGCGTTCGCCATCGATCCGGCAAAAACCCATCTCGTCACCGGCGCGTTCGGCGGCTTCGGCCTCGAAGTGACGAAGTGGCTCGTCAAGGAAGGCGCGCGAAACCTCGTTCTGCTCGGGCGGCGCGGGCCCGCCGACGACGCAGCGAAGGCGCTCGTCGTATCCTTGCGCGCACGCGGCGCCAGCATCCTCGCCGATCCGTGCGATGTCGGCAATTTGGCGCAGCTCACGCGCGTGTTCGAGAAATTCGGCGGCGAGCTGCCGCCCTTGGGCGGGGTGATCCACGCGGCGATGGTGCTCGACGACGCCATCGTGGCAAACCTCGATGCCGAGCGCTTCGCGCGCGTGCTCGCGCCCAAGGTACGGGGTGCGGAAAACCTCGACCGCCTCACCGAGCGCATGACGCTCGATTATTTCGTGCTGTTCTCGTCGGTGACGACCCTGATTGGCAATCCCGGGCAGGGCAACTACGTAGCTGCCAACGCCTACATGGAGGGATTGGCGCGTCGGCGCCGGCAAAAGCGGCTACCGGCGCTGGCGATCGGCTGGGGTCCGATCACGGATGTCGGCGTGGTGGCGAGGAACGAGCGGCTGCGCGCCGGGCTTGAGCGCGTCACGGGCGGGGGCGGCATGAGGTCTCTCGACGCGCTGAAACTCATGGCGGAGGCGCTGGGGCAGGCGCAATTGGACGAGGACCTTGCCGTCCTTACAATCGCGCCCCTTGACGATGTTGCGGGCGCCGACCGCCTCGCTGTGTTGCGCTCGCCCAGTTTCGCTGCGCTCGCGAGCGCGGCGGGCGCTAAGAGCGACGAGCCGGCGGCGCGGATCGACCTGCGCGAGATGATGCGGACCGAAAACGCCGAGGCGGTCCGTGCGCGGGTCGGCGGCGCGATCATCGCGCAGCTGGCAGACGTGCTGCATGCGCGCGCGGAGGACATCGATCGCCTGCGCCCGCTGGGCGAGCTCGGGCTTGATTCCCTGATGGCGCTCGAGCTCGCCATGAATCTCGAGCGCGTGTTCGCCGTGCGGCTGTCGCTGGCGGGCGCCAGCGGCGAGATGACGGTCGCGCGGCTTGCCGAGGAGATCATGCTCCAGGCCGCGGGCGGCGGCGAACCGTCGGCCGCGGCGGACGTGGTGCCGATCGCGCTCCACCACGCCGCGTCGGTGGCGCCCGGCGAGGTCGAAAAGCTCGGCGAAATCTTGCACACGGCCGGGCGCGGAGTGGCGGCGCAATGAACGGGCGGGAGCGTTCGCGCGGCACCGGCTGGGACAATCTGCTGCGGCGGGTCGATGCCGCGCGCGAAATCGGGCGGAGCGCGGTGGCGAGCGCATTTCCCCCGCGCGGCAACGGCGCAACCGACTTCACGACCTTGCCAGGCATGGCGGAGCAGTATTTGCAGCGCCGACTCGCCGGCAAGCTCGAGCTCGCGAACCCGTATTTCCGCGTGCACGAAGGAGTGGCGAGTGCCCGCACCGTGATCGGCGGCCGCGAGCTCGTCAATTTTTGCTCATACGATTATCTGGGGCTCAATGGCGATCCGCGCATCGCCGCGGCCGCTAAGGAGGCGATCGACGCTTACGGCATTTCCGCCTCGGCCAGCCGGTGCGTCGCCGGCGAGCGGCCGGTCCACCGCCGCCTCGAGGAGCGCCTGGCGCAGCATTACGGTGTCGAGGATTGCGCCGTCTTCGTCAGCGGCTGGATGACGAACACGGGCGTGATCGGCGAGCTGGTGGGGGCGAAGGACCTCGTCCTCCTCGACGAGGCGATGCACAATTCGGCGCTGATGGGCGGCGCCTTGTCGGGCGCCACGCGGAAAAATTTCCGGCACAACGACCTCGCCCATCTCGACGCGATCCTCACCGAGTTCCGCGGCCGGTTCGCGCGCGCGCTCATCGTGGTTGAGGGGCTTTACAGCATGGATGGCGACCACCCGGACCTCGCCGGGCTCGTCGCCCTCAAGGAGCGGCACGAGGCCTGGCTCATGGTGGATGAGGCGCATGCGCTGGGCGTGCTCGGCGCGCGCGGCTTCGGCCTCGCCGAGGAGTGCGGCGTCGATCCGCGCGACGTCGATATCTGGATGGGGACGCTGTCGAAGGCGCTTGCCTCGTGCGGCGGCTACATCGCGGGCTCGGCGGCGCTCGTCGACTATGTGAAATCGCAGGTCGGCGCCTTCGTCTATAGCGTCGCCATGCCGCCGGTGATCGCCGCCGCGGCCGAAGCCGCGCTCGAGCTGCTGCATCTGGAGCCCGAGCGGACGGCACGCCTGCGGCGCAACGGCCAAGCCTTCCGCACTCATGCCAAGACCCGCGGGCTCGATACGGGGACGAGCTGCGGCGCCGCGATCGCGCCCGTCATCATCGGCGACTCGCTGCCGACGGCGCTCCTGTCGGAGCGGCTTTTCGAGCGCGGCTTCAACACATTTCCGGTGATCTATCCCGGCGTACCGGCACGCCAGGCGCGGCTGCGCTTCTTCCTCACCGCGAACCACGAAGAGGCCGAGATGGAGGCCGTGCTCGATGCGACCGTGGAAGAACTGGCGCAGGTCAACGACCGCATCCGGCGGCTGCGCATTTCGGCAACCGATCCGACATAGACCGGCGCGATGATCGTCATCACCGGAGCGACGAGCGGGATCGGCGCCGCGCTCGCGCGCGATTATGCGCGCGCGAAGGCGCATCTGGCATTGACCGGACGCGATCCCGCGCGGCTCGAGGCGATCGCATCCGAATGCCGTGGATTGGGCGCGGCCGCCGTCGAGACCGCTTCCATCGACGTGCGCGACCGCGCGCGTCTGCGCGACTGGCTCGTCCACTGCGCGCGCCAGGCACCGATCGATCTCGTCATCGCCAATGCCGGCGTGATGGCGGGAACGCCGCCCGCCGGGACGCTCGAGCCCGAAGACGCGGCCCATCGCGTCGCCGAGACGAACGTGCTCGGCGTCCTCAACACGGTTCAGCCGATCCTGCCCGCGATGATGGCGCGCGGCATGGGGCAGATCGCGATTATCTCGTCGATCGCGGGCTTCACGCCGGTCGCCGACGCGCCGAGCTATGCCGCGAGCAAGGCCGCGGCGCTGAGCTATGGCCTGTCGCTACGCGCGGCGCTCAGGCCCCACGGCATCAAGGTGAGCGTCGTCTGCCCCGGCTATGTCGCGACGCCGATGACGGCGCAGATCGACGGCGACAAACCCGGCCTCATCAGCGCCGAGGACGCCGCGCGCCGCATCCGCAACGGCCTCGCGCGCGACCGCGCCGTCATCGCCTTCCCGTTCATCTTCGCTTGGATGACGCGCTTGGGCGGCATGCTGCCCGATGGGCTAAGGCGATGGAGCGCGCGAAACTTCCGCTTCACCGTCGCCGACTCCGAGTGACGCGACGCGGAGCGACGCGACTTCGACGCCGTGTCCGTTGACGGTTGCGGCGACCGTAATGGTGAGCGTGCGTATGCCCGCCTCGGCGCACGAAAGCTCGGCCGAAGCGAGCCAGCTCCCGTCTGCGAGCGGCGCGATCGCCGTTGCGAGTGGCGCGCCGTCGAGCGACAGGGCAAGCCTGCGGATCGCGCGCTCCGAGACCCCGCCGAAGATCGAAAGCTCGACGCGATAGGTGCCGCGGTCGAGACGAAGGCTGAAATGACTTTCGGTCCCCGGCCCGGTCCAACGGCTCCATTTGCCGTCGGCGCGGCGGGCGGGCTCGTGCCAGCCGTGGCCGCCGGGCGGCTCGTCGGCCGCGTATGACTTATCCTCGTTTGCGGCGACGTAATGGTCGAGGTAGTTTATCGGCGCGCCGCGCACCGCGCGACCTTGGCGCGCGTGCAGCTCCAACGCCTCGTCGTAGAGCTCCTCGTCGAGATCGATAAACGGCCGGGCGAGCTCCTTCAGCCCTTCGTCGTCCTCGTCGGGAAAGCGCTCGCGCGCGTTGAGGCGCGGGATGACGAGCGGTTCGGGTAGGCCGAGGCGGAGGAACAGCTCGCGCGTCGAATCCTCGAAATCCTCGGAGATGCCGACATAATCGAGCGAGCGCAGGTTCGCGCGCGCGTTCTTCAAGATCGCATAGCGATTGCGCTCGAGCCAGGCGCAGAACGAAGCGTTGTCGGGGAAATGCCGGTGGAGATCGATGAAGTTGCGGTCGTATTCCTCGGGCGCGAGCATCTGCCCTTGCCAATACTCCGAGCGTCAGCGCCTGGTGGTTCCAAAACGACGTGACCGCGACCGGAAACTCGAAGAGGCGCCCGAGTATCTCCGCAACCGGCGCGTGGCGCAGCGCCAATGTCGCCGCGGCGACCGAAGCGGGCGCGCTCTCGATGTTCTCCGCCTGCGCCTGCATCCATTGCCGCCGTTCCGAAAGGAGCCGCGGCAAAGGACGGCGCAGAAACGTGAACGCGAACGAACGCTCGGTCCTAAGCTGCATGAGAAGGCCCGAATGGCCATGCACGAAGGCCCAATCCGCTCGTGTCGCGGCAAAACGCGCCGACGCATCCGGATCATGCGGTTGCAATGCGGCCGGGCGCATGAAATTGCCGAAGAGCGCGATGAGCGTCGTGCCGCCGGTCTTGCGCAGATGCTGAAACAGAACCCGGCGCGGTGGAAGCCAATCTTCCATCGTCGCCTCGGCGGGAGAAGGAGCGCGCGGGTTTGCCTGAACCAACTTGCTTCTTTCGTTCGTTGCTGCGCTTGATGCGGGCGAGATCGGTCAAGGATAATATAGGCAAAAGGAACGGGACAAGGCGATGGAGCGGGCCGAGAGCGCGAAAGTGGCGCTCATTCTCGAGCGGAAGGACGGCGCCCTCTATTTCTCCGTTCCCGGCAGCGACGGCGACCGATCCTTCGCGTACCTGATCGGCTTCCTCGAGACGCTCTCGAACGAGGCCCGCGCCGAACCGCGCTTCGCCGGCGCGCGCGACGGGCCGAGCCACGGCAATCTGTGCCGCTTCCTCGCCTATGTGGGCGACGTGGCGAAGGGCGCCGTCGCCTTGCGGGGTGCGCACGAATCCTGCGAACCGTTTCGCGCGAAATGCGGCGAATACTTCGCCTATCTCGACGCCAAGCGCGCGGAGCTGGGCGTCAACGCGGTCGGCGCGTGGACGAACGGCGTCAGGTTCGCCGCGCCCGACCCCGAGCGCGAGAAAGTGCTGATCGCAGTCGTGCAGGAGACGGTCGAGCATCTGTTCGATTTCTACGTCGAGCGGCGCGTTAGTCCGTCGCCGGCGCAGGCGCCGGTACAGTTCATCGAGAGCGCCGACGATTCACGGAAATCCCGCGGCTATTTCTACGCCGGCAACGAGACCGCGATTGTCGAGACGCATTACGACTGCCACCTCTATGTCAATCTGCGCAACCTCGCGATCATGCCGACGATCCTCAAGACCGGCTGGTGGGAGCCGTGGAACGACATCCTGCTGCGCTCGCTTCTGGCGCCGGGCATGAGCTTCGCCAATGCCGGCGCCAATATCGGCTATCATACGGTGCTGGGGGCGAAGCTCGTCGAGCACAAGGGCCGGGTGTTCGCCTTCGAGCCCAATCCCGAGACTTTCGCGCTGTTGCAGAAGACCGTCCATTTCAACGGCTTTTCTGAGCGTACGACGCTTTATCACGCCGCCGTCACGGATCGTGCGGGCGAGGAAAGCTTCTCCTATGTGCCAGGTTTGCAAGGCGGCGGGAAATTGCGTGTCGCCTTGGAAAATCCCTCGGACGCGCGGACGGCCAACGCGACGAAGGTCGCAGGCGTAACGCTCGACGGCACGATCGGCGCCGCGCTCGATACGCTCGACGTGCTGCTCATCGACATCGAGGGGAGCGAGGCCGCGGCGATCCTCGGCGGGCGCGATCTCATCGGGCGCTCGCGCGAGCTGCGGCTCATCCTCGAATGGCCGGCGATCTCGGCGCGCGAGGAGGTGCGCCGCCAGTTCGAGGAAGCCGCCCAATTCCTGGATGAGCGAGAAGTTCCGCTTCTACCGGATCATGCCGCCCAACGGAAACGTCTATGCGACCCCGCCGCTCTTGAGCCGCGTCGATGCGCAGGATTGGCGGCATCTGCCGCACTGCGATCTGTTCCTGACGCGCTCCGGCGCGTGATCCGAAAAGCAAAAGGGCCCGCTGCGCAAGCCGCGCGCCAAGCCCTTGCCCGCTAGCCGCTCAGAACGGCAGGCACTGCGGGGTCGTTGCGGACGAGAAGCTCGTCGCCATCGTGACGTTGGGCGTGACTTTGGTCGGAGCCGACATGTGCGAGGCCGGAACGGTGGTGAAGGGGCACGTGATGCCGCCGCTCACTGTCTGATTGGAGACGGCACCGCCGTTGTTGGTGTTGAGGAAGCCGTTCGAGCCTTGCGAGATCGTGATGGAGCCCTCGATCGAGACGCCGCCCGACAAGCGGAACGACGAATTCTGCTGCGCGGCAATGGTATTGCCGTTTGTGTCCCAAACGATGCTCGGGTCGCTGCCGTAAAGTCCCTGGCCCAGATCCATCGAGCTTTGCTCCTGCACAAGGCCCCCGCCAAAGATGCTGTCTTGGAGGTTCGCATATCCGAATTGCCGCCCCAGAAGCTGAAGCATGCTCGAGGAATGATCGATCTCGATGACGGTCCCGCCCGAGGTGGTGGTGGTGATGTTGTTGCCCCCGGCGAGAACCAAGGTCGAGCTCGCGCTGGCCTCGACCATGGCGCCGGAGCTCGTCGGGCCCGTTAGGGTCGTATCTTGCAGGACGATCGAACTGGCCCCGCCGGCAAAGACGAGGCCGATCGATTCCGGGACCCCGTCGGCGACTTCGGTTAAGGTCGAGCCGGTTGGGCTCGTGGCGGCGGTGTTTTCGTCGATCCACACGGAAGAGCCGCCGATCGCATAGACGACCCCTTGGCGGCTCAAGCCGCCGAAATGCCCGAGCGTGAGATCCCGCATGCGCACCGACGATCCGGCCTGCACGTCGACCTCGCCGCAATTGGCGCCGGTGCTCGAGGTGGTGCCGCCGATCGTCGCGCCGAAGAAATCGCCCGAAGAGGATTGCGTCAGGAGCAGATCGAAGCCGGAGCAGCTTGTGCCGGCGACGTAGAGGCCGTTGCCCTGCACCGTGACCGGATCGCTGTCGTCCGGATCGCCGAGGCGGAGCGAGGACCCGTCGGAAACCCAGATGCCGCTCGTGAGGTTGCCGGCGCCGCCGTTGGTGCCATTGCCGCTGATCTTCGAGCTGAGAATCGACGCCGAGGACGTGCGAAGCACGACGATTCCGTCCTGGGTACCCGGGCCGATCTGGGAATTCTCGATGGTGGCCACGGCGCCGTCATGGAGGACGAGATCTCCATCCTCGTTGAAGGTGGACGTAATATTCGTGGCGTTCGACCCGTTCGAAGCGTCGAGGGTAGTGCCCTCGAGCGTGATGCCGTTGATGGTAACGTGCGCGCCGGCGATCTCGAGCATGCCGTTGAATCCGTCGCTCGTGTTCAGCGGTACTCGAACCCGTAGCGTTGCCGAACGTGATGCCGCTTACGGTGAATTTATAGTCGCCGGCGCAAATCCCGGTGATCTCGAGTACGTCTCCGGACGCCAAGTTGCTTTCACCGCCGCCGATCGACATCGAGACCGCGGCCTGATCGGATGCCTGGCTGTCGGTGCAGGTGATGTCTACGGTGTTCGCATGCGCTGGCGTACCGAACAACGTGCCCGCGGCCAGCGCGGTCGTGGCCAGCAAGATCCTTCGATTCACGGCGATCCCCCGAATGTCCTTGCGCGCACCGGCCCCCGCCGGCGCAGCGGAAAAATTGCCCTGATTTGCCGGTGGCGTCAATCGCCGCGCGATCACAAATGAGGCAGCAGGGCGCCGCCTGTTAACGGATGGCCGGAACCCGCCTCGGGCGGCGGCGTTGGCGGGACAAGATGCGCGCCGCACACCCCCTCGTCCTGCTGCCGGTGCTGCTGCTGGCCGCCGGCTGCAACGGCCTTCCCGAGCAGCAGGCCCGGGTCGTGAGCCTCGCCGTGGTCGAGCCGGCAGACGATTGGGGGCCCGTGACGGTGACGCCCGCCGGCGCCAGCCAGCCCGTGACGCTGAGCCAGGAGGGCGTGAGCGTCGAGGGCGTGGGCTCGTCGCGCTAGCGGCACGATAGCGGCGGTCACTCTTCCTTGATGCCGTAGGCCGGATGGTTGCCGGTCGCACCATAATATTTGTAGGGCAGGAACTTGCCGGACATCGTGATTTTCACGCGGTCGCCCTTGGGATCGGGCTGGCGCTCGAGCGCCAGGTCGAAATCGATGGCCGACATGATGCCGTCGCCGAATTCCTCCTCGATAAGGGCCTTGAGCGCCGGCCCGTTGACCATCACGAGCTCGTAGAAGCGATAAATCAGCGGATCGGTCGGCGGCATCGCCACGCCCGCGCCGCGCATCGGCACCTCGTTCAAGAGCGCCTCCTCGGCTTTCGACAGGCCGAAGAGGCGCGTGGCCACGGCGGCGAGTTCCTTCGTCAGCTTCATCTGCCCGAGGAGCGCCCCCACGACGAGGATCGGCGACATGCCGCCGATCTGGCCGCAGATATCCCTCCAGCTCCAATGCTTCTCGCGCTTCACGTCCAGAATCTTCTCGGTGAGTTGGCTTCGGTTCATGTGGTATCTCCCTTGTCCCAGGCACAGAAAGCCAAGCAAGTCCCGTGCCGATAGCCCTCGGTCTTCGCCTTGGCCCGGCCGCCCCCGCCCGACTGGCGCCATCGTGCGGGGAGAGATTAGAGTCGACCGAAAGCAACGCTCCGAACATGGCGCCGTTCGTACCCTACTATCCGCCGCGACTGAGCGCGCCGCCTTCGACCTTTCGGCGGCTTGCGCTCGCGCGGCGCAATCTCCTCGCGATGTGGGAGGCCGACTCATTCACGTTCGAATTCTCGTCCACGCGCATCTTTCGGCGCTGGATCTTCGTGTGCAATTGCCCGGAAGCGGTGCAATTCGCCTTCAGCCTCAAGAACGCCAGCTTCGAGCGCAAAAGCGCGCAGCATCGCAACGCGCTGGTGCCGTTGCTCGGCGACGGTCTGTTCGTCAGCGACGGCGAGACCTGGCGTACCCGGCGCCGGGCGGTCGCGCCGGTCATCCACGTCTCGCGCCTCACCGAGTTCGCGCCAGTGATGGTCGAGGCGGCGCTCGAGGCACGCGAACGGCTTGCCGGCAGGGCAGGCCAGACGATCGACGCGCACGAAGAAGCGGCGCGCCTTACCGCCGAAATCATTTGCCGCACGCTCTTCGGGCGGAAGCTCGGCCAAGAGCATGCCGGCGCAATCGTGCGCGGCTTCAGCGATTACCAGCGCCGGATCGGCCAGATCGATATCCTGTCGTTTCTCGGTCTGCCGGATTGGCTTCCGCGCTGGCATGGCATGGGCGTGCGCCGCGTCGCGAAAGAGGTTCGCGCGGTGCTGGACGAGATCCTCGCGGATTGCAAATCGGACGGCCAAGCGAATGAGGGCTCGATCATCGCCGCGCTGCTCGCGCGGCGCGACGATGAGACCGGCGCGCCGCTCGATGACGACGCGCTTCGGAACGAGGCGGCTGTCCTGTTCATGGCCGGCCACGAGACGACCGCCAATACGCTGGCCTGGGCGCTCTACCTTCTATCGCAAGCGCCCGACGTGGAGGCGCGCTTTCACGCCGAGATCGACCGGGTCCTCGGTTCCCGGCCGCCGACGCTCGCCGATCTGCCCGACCTTCCCTACACCCGTGCCATTCTCGACGAGACGCTGCGGCTCTATCCGCCGGTGCCGTTGCTCTCGCGCGAGGCCTTGGCCGAAGAAAATTTCCGCGGCACGACCATCCCCAAGGGCTCGCTCGTCCTCGTCGTGCCGTGGCTCCTCCATCGCCACCAGAAATACTGGGATCGTCCGGATCATTTTATTCCGGAGCGGTTTCTTCCGGAAAATGCCGGCGCGATTTCGAAATTCGTCTACATCCCGTTCAGCATCGGCCCGAGGATTTGCGCCGGCATGTCGTTCGGCCTGACCGAGGCGGTTCTCTGCCTCGCAACCTTGGGGCAGGCGCTGCGATTGCAGCTCAAGCCCGGCCACGATGTGCGGCCAGTTTGCCGGCTGACGCTCAGGCCCGATGGCGGCCTGCCGATGATCGTCGCCGGCCGCACTTCGGCGGCGGCGCGGTCCGCGCCGGCGCACAGCGCGACCGGCTGCCCTGTCCATCACGGCTGATGGCCGGTCCGCCGCCGCTTGCCTGGTTTTTTGCCGCGCCCGATCGGCGCCGGCACGCCTGGCGCTATTGGATCCGCGACACGATCGAGGGCGCGCGGAATGGAGCGACGCATTATGCGCTTCGCCTCTTGCCGGTGGGGCTTTGCTCCGCGTGCGGCGCGGCGCTCGCGCGCTGGGCGCCGAGGCGCTATCCCGCAAGCGACCGCCGGGCGCGGGAAGTGTGGCGCGCGCTCCGTCCGCACGAGTCGGATCGCGCCGCCACCGACGGCGCCATGACGTCGTTGTGGCGTTGCATCGGCCGCACGATGGCGGAGTATTCCGTGCTCGACCGGATCGCGCGCCGGGGCCAAGTCGAAGTCGTCGGGGGCGAACGGCTCCGCGCCGCGCAGGCGACCGGCCAGCCGATGCTCATCGCCGGACTTCATCTCGGCAACTGGGAATTGATCGGCCCGATGCTGGGCCGGCTCGGCTGCCCGGTCACGGGGATTTATCTCGTGCCGGAGAACCGAATCGAGCACCGGATCGTCGTGCGCGTGCGGCAGCGGTGCGGCGTCGGCCTGATCCCCGGCCTTGCCGCTCACACGCGCAAGGCGGTCCGGGTGCTCGAGGGCGGCGATACGCTGCTCCTTTATATCGACGAGGCGACGCGCGGGCGCGTTCACGCGCCCTTGTTCGGCCGACAGGTCAGGGCCGCGGGGAATATCTCTTATGCGGCGCGATTGGCGGTCTCGACCGGCGCGGTGGTGCTGCCGGTTTATTGTCAGCGACTGGGCGATGCCGCGCGCTTTCGGTTGACCTTTCTTCCGCCTGTCGCATTGCAGGAGGACGGCAGCGACGCGGCGCTTCTGGCAAATATCGGCGCGATCAACGCCGCCATCGAGCCCATCATCGCGGCCAATCTCGACCAGTGGTTCTACGCCCTCGATTTCACGTTCGAGGCGTAAATCGGGCGCATGACCCGACCGCCCTCAGCCTTCGGCCTTCGCCTTGGCCCAGCTGTCGCGCAGGCCGATGGTGCGAAGGAACACGGGCGCGGCGTCGGGCGATCCTTCGTCGCGGCAGAAATAGCCCTGGCGCTCGAACTGCACCGCGCGGCCGGGCGCGGCCATTGCGAGCGCGCGCTCGAGCCGGCATCCTTGCAGCAGCTCCATCGACTGCGGATTGAGGTCGGCCAATACGTCGCCCGAGGCGCCCGGATTGGCGCGCGTGAAGAGCGGATTGAGGAGCCGCACCTCCGCGGCGATCGAGTCCTCGGCCGCGACCCAGTGCAAGGTCGCCTGCACCTTGCGTCCGTCGGGCGCGTTGCCGCCGCGCGTCGCCGGATCGTATGTGGCGCGCAGCTCCACCACCTCGCCCCGGTCGTTCTTCACCGCCGCGCGGCACGTCACGAAATAGGCATAGCGCAGCCGCACCTCGCGCCCGGGCGCAAGACGAAAGAATTTCTTCGGCGGATCCTCCATGAAATCGTCGTGCTCGACATAGATCTCGCGCGCAAAGCGCACGCGCCGCGTGCCTTGCGATGGATCGTCGGGATGGTTCGCCGCCTCGATCTCCTCGCCCGGCCCCTCGGGATAATTCTCGATCACGACTTTGAGCGGCCGCAGCACCGCCATGCGGCGGAGCGCCGCTTTGTTCAGATGCTCGCGTACCGCGTGGTCGAACATCGCAGGCTCGACGGTGCTGTTGGCGCGCGCGATGCCGGTGCGCTGCACGAAGGCGCGAATCGCCTCGGGCGGGATGCCGCGGCGGCGCATTCCGGCGATCGTTGGCATGCGCGGATCGTCCCACCCCACGACATGACCCTCCGCGACGAGGCGCGTCAGGACGCGCTTCGACAGCACCGTATAAGCCAGATCGAGCCGCGCCGATTCATATTGGCGCGGGCGCGACGGCACCGGCAGATTGTCGATGAACCAGTCGTAGAGCGGCCGGTGATCGGCGAATTCGAGCGTGCAGAGCGAATGGGTCACGCCCTCGATCGCATCCGACTGGCCGTGCGCGAAATCGTAAGTGGGATAGATGCACCAAGCCGTACCGGTGCGCGGGTGCGCCGCGTGCAGGATGCGATAGAGCACCGGGTCGCGCAGATTGATGTTGCCGGCCGTCATGTCGATCTTGGCGCGGAGCGTGCGCGCGCCGTTCGGGAACTCGCCCGCCCGCATGCGGCGGAAGAGGTCGAGATTCTCCTCGATGCCGCGAATGCGATAGGGGCTTTCGCGGCCGGGCTCGGTCAAGCTGCCGCGCGTTGCCTGAAGCTCGGCAGCCGAGAGATCGTCGACGAACGCCTTGCCAGCGCGAATGAGGTGCTCGGCCCATTCGTAAAGCTGCTCGAAATAGTCCGACGCGTGATAGAGATGCGCGCCCCAATCGAACCCGAGCCAGCGCACGTCGCGCTCGATCGCGTCGATATATTCCTGTTCTTCCCTTGCCGGATTGGTGTCGTCGAAGCGCAGATGGCAACGCCCGCAGAATTCCTCGGCGATGCCGAAATTGATCCAGATGGCCTTGGCGTGGCCGATATGGAGATAGCCGTTGGGCTCGGGCGGAAAGCGCGTGACGACAGTCTTGACGCGGGCCGCAGCGAGATCGGCGTCGACGATGTCGCGGATGAAATCGCGCCCCGCCTCCCTCGCTTCGCCTTCCGCCATGAACCCTCCGATGCGAGCGCGCAGACTAGGGCGGCGATGCGGCGAATTCTAGCCGGGCTTCGCGATGCGCAGGCGCTTTGCCGCGTCGAGCGCGGCGTTGACGATGCCCTGGTAGCCGGTACAGCGGCACAGATTGCCCGAGATCGCGATGCGCACTTCCTGCTCGGTCGGATCGGGATTGTCGCGCAGGAATTCGAGCAGCGTGGTCAGCATCCCGGGCGTACAGAAGCCGCATTGCAGGCCGTGATTGTCGCGGAAGGCCTCTTGCAGCGGGTGCAGCTCGGTGGCGTTGGGGGCGATGCCTTCGACGGTGAGAAGATCATGGCCGTTCGCCTGGACCGCGAGCATGAGGCAGGAGCGCGCGGATTGGCCATCGACCAGGATGGTGCAAGCGCCGCACACGCCATGCTCGCAGCCCAAATGCGTGCCGGTGAGGCCGAGCTGATGGCGCAGGAAATCGGCGAGCGTGACGCGGACCTCGACCTCTTCCTCGTAGCGCGTGCCGTTGACGGTGAGCGCGATCTTGCGTTTCTCGTCCATCGCTAGCCCGCCTTGCGCACGCGCTGATGCGCCTTCTCGAGCGCGCGCCGCGACAGCACCGCCGCCAGATGCTGGCGATAATCGGCAGGCGCGTGCACGTCGCTCATCGCCTCGATCTTGCGGCAGCTTTCGCACGCTTCGCGGAAGAGCGTTTCCGAGGCGGACTGGCCGGTGATCGCCTTTTCCACCTCGCGCGCCCTGACCGGCGCGGGCCCGACCCCGCCGATCGTCACCGACGCGCGCGTGATGCGGCCCGCGGCATCTTCTTCCAGAAGCGCCGCCGCCGAGCAGATCGCGAAATCGCCGTGCCGGCGCGAGAACTCGATGAAGGCGGAACCGTGTCCGTCAGGCCAAAGCGGCAGGGTCACGCCCGTCGCCATCTCGTCAGGCTCGAGCGCGGGCGTCATGTAGCCGCGCGAGAATTCGGCCATGGCGATGTCGCGCTTGCCCTTGGCCGAGGCGACATGCACTGTCGCATCGAGCGCGGCCGCGACCGAGACGATCTCCGCCGCCGGATCGAGATGGCAGAGCGAACCGCCGACCGTGCCGCGGTTACGCGTCTGACGGTGGCCGACTTGGAGGATCGCCTCGTGCAGAAGCGGGCAACGTGCCTTCACCTCGTCTGAGAATTCGAGCTCGCGCTGCCGCGTCATGGCGCCCAACTCGAGCGTCTTGGCGCTGGCGCGCAGGTAGGCGAGCTCGGCGATGCCGTTGATGTCGATCAGGTGGTCGGGCAGCACATAACGGAAATTGAGCATCGGCATCAATGACTGGCCGCCGGCCAGAAGCCGCGCGTTTTCGAGGCTCGCCAGAAGCCCGGTCGTCTCGGCAACCGATTTCGGATCGTAATAGCGGAACCGCGGCGGCTTCATACGGCCCAATGTGAGGGCCGTAGGCAAGGGAAATCAAGATGTTTGCACGGTGGGGGCCGATCGCCGGCGGATCGACTATCATCGCGCCATGACCTTCGTCGGCAAATCGGTGACGCGGCTCGAGGATCCGCCGCTTCTGGTGGGCCGCGCGCGCTTTGCCGACGACATCGATTTTCCGGGCGCGCTCCACATGCGGATCGTGCGCTCGCCCGTGGCGCGCGGGACGATCCGTGCGGTCGACGTAACCGCGGCACGCGCGGCGCCCGGCGTCGCCGCCGTGTGGACGGCGAACGATCTGGCGGACGTGCCGCCCATCGAATTCCGCGAAGGCCCGGTCGCGGCGCTCGCCCCCTACCGGCAGCGCGTGCTGGCGGGGGACGCCGTGCGCTATGTCGGCGAGCCGGTCGCCGCGATCTTCGCCGACGACCCCTATCGTGCCGAGGACGCGGCGATGCTGGTCGCGCTCGACATCAACGACCTGCCGCCGCTCATGGACGCCGCGGCCGAGCCCGGCGAATACGCGGCCGGTCTCGGCACCGAGGCCTACGTCGAGGTGAAGAGCTATGGCGATATCGAAGCGGCGTTCCGCGCTGCCGACACGGTCGTGGCACTCGAGCTCGAAATCGGGCGCCATTCCGGCGTGCCGCTCGAAACGCGGGGCGCCGTCGCCCGCCACGACAAGGCACGCGACGTACTCGAGCTCCATGGCGCCGCCAAGGTGCCGCACCGCAACCGCGACGCGCTGGCGCGCATGCTCGGCCGCGCGCGCGACAAGGTGCAGCTCTACGAGGGGCATGTCGGCGGCGGCTTCGGCGTGCGTGGCGAGATCTATCCCGAGGACGTGCTGGTCTGCGTCGCCGCGCTCCGCCTCCGGCGGCCGGTCAAATGGATCGAGGACCGGCGCGAGCATCTCATCGCCGCCAACCATTCGCGCCAGCAGCTTCATCGCGTGCGTGCGGCGGTCGATGCCGAGGGCCGCATCCTCGGGCTGGAGGACGAGTTCATCCTCGACCAAGGGGCCTATCCGCGGACGCACGGCGCGCGCGTCGTCGATATGACGTCGGGCATGCTGCCCGGCCCCTATCGCATCCCTGCGTTCCGCTCGGTCGGGCGCTTCCGCCTCACCAACAAGACACCGGCCGCGACATATCGCGCGCCGGGGCGGTATGAAAGCAGCTTCGTGCGCGAGCGCCTCATCGACGCTATCGCCGCGCGGCTCGGGCTCGACGCGGTCGACGTGCGGCGCCGCAACCTCATCGCCGCCGAGGCGATGCCGTTCGCGCGCGGCCTCGACGCGCTCGGCGACAGCGTAATTTACAACTCGGGCGACTATGCCGACCTCCTCGACAAGGCGCTCGCTGCGGTAGAATGGCCGAAACTCCGGCGCGATCTGGCGGCGCGGCGCGCGGCCGGCGAGAGGGTGGGCGCGGGCCTCGCCTTCTTCGTCGAGAAGACCGGGCTCGGACCCAATGACGGGGTGCGCGTCGAGGTCGATCAGGAGGGCGCGGTCGAGGTGGTGACGGGCGGCGCCTCGCTCGGCCAGGGGTTCGAGACGGCGATGGCGCAGATCTGCGCCGACGCGCTCGGCGTCGATTACCGCGCGGTCCGCGTCACGCATGGCCAGACCGAGCGCATCGAGAACGGCGTCGGCGCGCACGCCTCGCGCGCCACCGTGATGACCGGATCGGCGACCGCGATCGCCGCCGCCAATCTGCGCCGCGCGGCGCTCGATGCGGCGGCGGAGTTGTTGCAGGCTTCCGCCGAAAGCCTCGCCATCGAGGATGGCAGGATCGTGCGCAAGGACGCGCCCTTGGTCCCATCGCTATCACTGGCCGAGATCGCGCGCATGAAAGGCGGATTGCTCGCGGCCGAAGGTTGGCACGAGACGCCGCACATGAATTATCCCTATGGCTGCCACATCGCCGTGGTAGGGATCGATGGCGAGACCGGAGAAGTCGGGGTCGAGCGCTATCTCGCCGCCTACGACATCGGCCGCGCCATCAACCCGATGCTGGTCGAGGGACAGATCGTCGGCGGCTTCGCGCAGGGATTGGGCGGCGCGCTCGCCGAGGAATTTTCCTACGACGCAGCGGGCCAGCCGCTCTCCGTCACCTTCGCCGACTACCTCATGCCGGCCGCGTGCGAAACGCCGCGCGTCACGGTTCTGCTGCGCGAGGACGCGCCGAGCCCGCTCAATCCTCTCGGCATCAAGGGCGCGGGCGAAGCGGGCGTCACCGGCGTCGGCGCGGCGATCGCTTCCGCCATCGACGACGCGCTGCAACTGCCGGGCGCGGTCACGAAGTTGCCGGTGACGCCACCTATGGTGCTCGCTCTCATCGCGCGGCGGGGTTGCGGCACGCGCAGCGCTGGGGTTTCATAGCGCATGCTTGCTGCGGCGCTGCAGGCGCTTCATGTCGTGCTCGAGCCGATGCGCCTCCTCATCATGGCGGGCGGCGTCGTGCTCGGCCTGTCTCTCGGCGTCATCCCCGGATTGGGCGGCATCGTCGCGCTCGCGATCCTCATTCCCTTCACCTACAACCTCGACACCTACACCGCCTTCGCGCTGCTGCTCGGCATGGCGTCGGTCACGACCGTGTCAGACCTCATTCCGGCGGTGCTGTTCGGCGTGCCCGGCACCGTGGGCGCGGCGGCCACCGTGCTCGACGGCCACCCGCTCGCGAAGCAGGGCATGGCGGCGCGCGCGTTCGGCGCCGGCTATGCCGCCTCGCTCATCGGCGGCGTGTTCGGCGCAGCACTTCTCGCCGTCGCGATCCCGGTGCTGCGGCCCGTCGTGCTCTATCTCGCTTCGCCCGAGCTGCTGTCGTTCTGCATCTTCGGGCTTTCGATGGTGGGCGTGCTCTCGGGCAAAGCGCCGCTGAAAGGCCTCACGGCCGGGTGCCTTGGCCTCATGCTGGCGATGATCGGCAGCGATTCGCAGACGGGGACGTTGCGCTGGACGTTCGGCTCGCTTTATCTCTGGGACCATCTGCCGCTCGTGCCGGTGACGCTCGGCCTTTTCGCCATTCCCGAGCTCGCCGACATGGCGATCCAGCGCACCAGCATCGCCGGGGGCGCGGCCGGCGTCGACATTCGTCTGGCTGATCAGTGGACCGGCATCCGCGACGCGCTCGCGAACTGGTGGCTCATCCTGCGCTGCTCGTGGCTCGGCGCGATCCTGGGCGCGGTGCCAGGACTCGGCGCGGCGGTGATCGACTGGATCGCCTATGGCCACGCAGTGCGCACCGAGAAGAACACCGAGAATTTCGGGCATGGCGACATCCGCGGCCTCATCGCCGCGATCAGCTCGGACAACGCCAAGGAAGGCGGGCACCTCGTCCCCACCATCGCGTTCGGCGTGCCGGCCGGCGCGTCGATGGCGATCCTCTTGAGCGCGTTCCTCATGCACGGGCTCGTGCCGGGGCCCGAGATGCTGACGAAGCATCTCGACGTGACATATTCGATCATCTGGACCTTGACCTTGGCGCACATCATGGGCGCCGGAATCTGCATCATGGCGAGCGGTCTTTTCGCGCGCCTTGCGACGGTGCGCGTGGGGCTTTTGCTGCCGCTCGTGCTGACCGTCATCTTCATCGGCGCCTATCAGGGCTCGCAGAGCTGGGGCGATCTCTATTCGATGGTGTTGTTCGGCACGGCCGGCTGGATGATGAAGCATCTGGGCTGGCCGCGCCCGCCGCTCATCTTGGGCTTCGTTCTGGGCGGCATCTTCGAGCGTTATTTCTTTATTTCGACGGAAATCTACGGCGCCGCCTGGGTGCTGCGGCCGGTGGTGATCGCAGTCCTCATCGCGGCGTGCTGGGTCGTGATCCCGTCGCTCAAGGCGCATCTGCGCGATCTGAAGGTGACGTTTTCCGCCTTCAGCCTGTCGCTTTTGCGCTTCGAGAAGAACGCCGCCTTTTCGCTCGCGATCATCGCCGCGGTGCTGGTCGCGCTGTCGTTCTCGTTTCCCTGGCCCTCCGCGGCGAAGTTCGTGCCGCATGCCGCCGCGTTCGCGACGCTCGTCTTCGCCGTGCTCAACCTCGCTACCGAGATTCTGGCGCCGCGCCGCGCCGCGGCCGCGCCGGACGATCCGCACGCGGCGATCTCGCAACCGCGCGAGCTCGCGGAGAGCGTCGCGGGACCAATTTTCCGCGCGCGGGCAATCAGGTATTTCGGCTGGCTCGCCGGATTCCTCGTGGCGGGCGCCGTCATCGGCATGCTGCCGTCGCTGTTCCTTTTCGTGCTGCTGCAGATGCGGCTCGAATTCTGCGAGGGCTGGACACGCGCCGCCGCGTGCGCGTGCGTAGCAACGCTCCTCATCTACATCCTGTTCGACCGCACCTTCTCGCTGCCGTGGCCGCAGGCGCTGATCGGCGACGTGTTTCCGGCGCTGCGCGACGCAAGCGGGCTGGTGTAGAGTGGGACAATGATCCGCATCGCCGCCGCCATCACTCTTGCCGCCGCTCTCGCCGCGCCGGCGCGGGCGCAAGACGTCGCATCCTTCTACAAAGGCCGCACGATTGCGGTCGTGATCGGCTACAGCGTCGGCGGCGGCTATGATCTTTACGCGCGGCTCGTCGCCGAGCACATGGGCAAGCACATCCCCGGTAACCCGACGCTCGTGCCGCAGAACATGCCCGGCGCCGGCAGCCTCAAGGCGGCGAACTATCTCTATTCGGTGGCGCCGAAGGACGGCTCGGTCATCGGCACGTTCGGCCGCAGCATGGGGCTCGAGCCGCTCGTCGGCACGGACGCCCCATACGACGGTACGAAATTCGCCTGGCTCGGCTCGGTGACGAACGACGTGAGCCTGTGCGTGTCGTGGAAGACATCGCCGATCAAGACTTGGAACGACATGCTGACCAAGGAATTCACCTTCGGCGGCGAAGGTTCCGGCGCCGATCCCGACGTGTTCACGCTCGCGATCGACAACGTGTTCGGCGCCAAGGCGAAGCTCGTGCGGGGTTATCCCGGCACCAACGAGGTGACGCTCGCGATGGAGCGCGGCGAGGTCGACGGGCTCTGCGGCCTTTCGCTCGGCACGTTGAAGAGCCGGCACGGCGACTGGATGAAGGACGGATCGGTCAACATCCTTGTCCAGGCCGGAATCCGCAAATCGCCCGAGCTCCCGAACGTGCCGTTCCTGACCGATCTGACCAAGGACCCGGGAAAAGTGCGGATCGTGAAATTCATCGTCGCAGGCCAGGGCATGGCGCGCCCGTTCGTGGCGCCGCCCGGCATCCCGGAGGAGCGCAAGGCGGCGCTGCGCGCGGCCTTCGACGCGACGATGACGGACCCCGATTTTCTCACCGAGGCGCAGCGCGGCGACATCGAGGTGAACCCGGTTTCGGGCGCCGAGATCGACGCGCTCTTGGCCGAGGTCTACGCCACGCCCAAGGACATCATCGTCAAGGCGGCCGCCGCGATGGCGAACTGAGCGAGAGAGCGGGTCAGAACTGCAACTGCTTCGCCTGGACGACATTCGGGATGTGGCGGACGCGATCGAGCACGCGGTCATCCAAGGGCTGATCCACCTGGATGAGGCAGACGGCATCCGAGCCGGGCGCGTTGCGGCCCAGATGGAATGTCGCGATGTTGATGCCGGCCTCGCCGAGCGTGCGGCCCAGATTGCCGATGAAGCCGGGCTTGTCCTCGTTCCGCACGAACAGCATGTGCTCGCCGAGCTCGGCCTCCATCGGGATGTCCTCGATGCTGACGATGCGCGGCCGGTCCCCTCCGAAAAGCGTGCCGGCGACGCCGCGCGTGCGCCGCGCGGTCGTGATCTTGAGCCGCACAAGGGTGTGGAAGTCGATCGTGTCGCTGCACCGCGTTTCGGAGACGACGATGTCGCGTTCGCGACAGATAATCGGCGCGTTCACCATGTTGACCGTGGCGAGCTGCGGCGCAAGAAGGCTCGTGAGCGCGAGCGCGGTCAACGGCTTCACGTTCAACTCGGCGGCATGGCCGCAATACTCGATCTCGACGCTCTTCAGGTCGCTCTCGGTCAGCTGGCCGGCAAAGCTGCCGAGCTGTTCGACGAGCTTCAGATAGGGTTTGAGGCGCGCCGCCTCCTCGCCCGAGAGCGACGGCATGTTGATCGCGTTCTCGACCGCGCCGGTCAGCAGGAAATCCGACATCTGCTCGGCAATCTGCAACGCCACGTTCTCTTGCGCCTCGAGTGTCGTGGCGCCGAGATGGGGCGTCACGATCACGTCGTCGCGGCCGAACAGCACGTTGCTCTTCGCCGGCTCGACCGGGAATACGTCGATCGCGGCGCCCGCGACATGGCCGCTGTCGAGCGCCGCCTTCAGATCCTCTTCGACGACGAGGCCGCCGCGCGCGCAGTTGATGACGCGTACGCCGCGCTTCGTCTTCGCCAGCGACTTGGCGTCGACGATGTTGCGCGTCGCATCGGTCAAGGGCGTGTGGAGCGAGATGAAGTCAGCGCGCGCGAAGAGATCGTTGAGCTCGACCTTCTCGACGCCAAGCGCCAGCGCGCGCTCGGCCGAAAGAAAGGGGTCGTAAGCGATCACCTTCATCTTGAGGCCGATCGCGCGGTCGGCCACGACCGAGCCGACATTACCGCAGCCGATGACGCCCAGACTCTTGCCGAAGAGCTCCATGCCCATGAAGCGCGATTTCTCCCACTTGCCGGCCTGGGTCGAGCGGTCGGCCGCGGGCAATTGCCGCGCGAGCGCCATCATCAGCGCGATCGCATGCTCGGCCGTGGTGATCGAATTGCCGTAGGGCGTGTTCATCACGACGATGCCGCGCTGGGTCGCGGCCGGCACGTCGATATTGTCGACGCCGATGCCGGCGCGGCCGATCACTTTGAGCCGCTCCGCCTCGGCCAAAAGCGGCTTCGTCACCTTGGTGGCGGAGCGCACGGCAAGCCCGTCGAAGCGGCCGATGATCTTCTTCAGCTCGTCGGGCGCGACGCCGATCCTCACCTCGGCGTCGATGCCACGCGCCTTGAAGATCTCGATCGCGCGCGGGCTTAAATCGTCGGAAATCAGGACGCTCGGCATGACGGCCTCTCGTCGCTCAAAGGCTGGATGGGGTTCAGGCCGCCGCCGGACGGCGGATTTCGGCATAGGCCCAGTCGAGCCAAGGCAGGAGCGCCTCGACATCGCTGGTCTCGACGGTGGCGCCGCACCAGATGCGCAAGCCCGGCAGGGCGTCGCGGTGTGCGGCGATGTCGTAGGCCGCGCCTTCGGCGTCGAGCATGGCTTCGAGCCGCTTCACCTGATCGCGCTGCGCGTCGGGCGAAAGATGCTGGAACCAATCGTCGATGATCTTGAGGCAGACCGAGGTCGAAGAACGGCAGGTCGGATCGGCGACCAGAAAATCGAGCCACGGCGTCTTCTCGACCCAGCGCGCGATGGCGGCGAGATTGGCCGCGCTGCGCGCCTTCAGGGCCGGCAGTCCGCCGAGCCTTTCCGCCCAGCGCAAGCCATCGAGCGCGTCCTCGACCGCAAGCATCGACGGCGTGTTGATGGTTTCCGCCGCGAAGATGCCCGCGCTCAGCTTGCCCTTCGAGGTGAGGCGGAAGATTTTTGGCAGCGGCCAAGGCGGCACGTAGCTTTCGAGCCGTTCGACTGCGCGCGGCGAGAGCGCGAGCATGCCATGCGCCGCCTCGCCACCCAGCACCTTCTGCCACGACCAGGTGACGACATCGAGTTTCGGCCATGCCAGGTCCATGGCGAAGACCGCCGACGTGGCATCGCAGATCGCGAGGCCCTTGCGGTCGGCGGCGATCCAGTCGCCGTTCGGCACGCGCGCGCCCGAGGTCGTGCCGTTCCAAGTGAAGACGACGTCATGCGACCAATCGACCTTGGTGAGATCGGGCAGTTCGCCATAGGGCGCGCTCATGACGCGTGCGTCGGCGAGCTTCAGCTGCGTCGCAATATCCGTCGCCCAGCCTTCGCCGAAGCTTTCCCAGGTCAGCACATCGACCGGGCGGGCGCCCAGGAGCGACCACAGCGCCATCTCGACCGCGCCGGTGTCGGACGCCGGCACGATGCCGACGCGCCAGCTCTCGGGGATGCCGAGGATCGCACGCGAGCGGGTGACGACTTCCTGGAGCCGGTCCTTGCCGACTTTAGCGCGGTGCGAGCGCCCGACGAGAGCGGCTTTCAGCGCTTCAACCGTCCATCCGGGACGCTTGGCGCAAGGACCAGAGGAAAAGCAGGGATTGGCGGGCCGGACGTTCGGCTTCATGGCCTATTCCTTCCAGAATAGCTGCGACCCGTTGGGGGGCCGTGTCCCGCCGATGAAATTAGGAACAAAGCACCGTTCCGTCAATTGCCGGGTCGCGCTCGCGGCAATGCGCCGCAGCATGGTTAGCGCTTCGTTAAGCGTCGAAATGTGATGCGGGGAATAAGGCCAATCTTAACCGAAATAGCTTTGATTTAACGCGCATTCGATTGATCGCAGGGGCTCGGCGCGCATGACAGCGTTCGGGGGGTCGCAGGATATCCTGCCCGGCGCGCAAGCGCTGGGCGTGCTGCCTTATGGGCTGGCGCGTCTCGCCAAGCTTGCGTTCGACGGCGGCGACCTGAAGCCGGTGTGGCAAGGGCTCTATGACCGCTTCGTCGGCGGCCGCGACGAGGCCGCATCGCTCATGGACCTCGCCACGATCGAGCAACTCTTCGGCAACGAAGCGGCGGCGCTCGCGTGCCAGAAGGCGGCGCTCGAGCGCGGGCTGCTCTACCGCTCGCCGGCGGCGACTGCGGAACCCGCGCTGCGACTCCTCGCATTGGCGGCGCCCGGCGACATCGGCACGAACACGCCGCTCGAATTCATGCTCGAGGGCTCCGACATCGCGCTCGACACGCTCTATGTACTGCCCGGCCAAGGCACGTTGCCGGCACCCGCCGGCTACGACCTCGCGATCGTCGCGGCCGGCGAATTGGACACAAACCGCCCGGTGCTTGCGGAGATCGCAGCGAGCGCATCATCGCTCGCCGTGCCGCTCCTCAACGATCCGGTGCGGGTCGCGCGCCTGTCGCGCGAAAGCGTGGCCGCGCTCTTCGCCGACGCGCCCGACATCTTGGCACCGCCGGTGGAGCGGCTCGGCAGAGAGGCGCTCGCAGAGGCCCAGGAATTTCCGTTCATCGTCCGCCCGGTCGATTCGCACGCCGGACGCGGCCTGCAGCGCATCGCCGATCAAGGGGGGCTCGCCGCATATCTCGAGACACGCGCCGAGGCGTCGTTCTTTCTCACGCCCTACGTCGATTATCGCAGCGCCGACGGGCTTTTCCGCAAGTACCGCATCGCCTTCATCGACGGCGCGCCCTTTGCCTGCCACATGGCGATCTCCGATCATTGGATGATCTACTACCTCAACGCCGGCATGAGCGAGAGCGCAGACAAGCGCGCCGAGGAAGCACGCTTCATGGGTGATTTCGACGGCGATTTCGCGCGCCGCCACGAAACGGCGTTGGCGCGGATCGCGCGCCGCATCGGGCTCGATTATTTCGCGATCGATTGCGGGGAAATGCCGGACGGGCGGCTCATTCTGTTCGAGGCCGACATCGCGATGATCGTTCATGCGATGGATCCGCCCAATCTCTTTCCCTACAAGGCGCCGCAGATGCGAAAAGTGTTCGCCGCTTTTCGCAGCATGCTGCTCGCTCGCGCCGGACGGGCGCCATGAGCGATCGCTCGCTCGATCCCGAGGATTGGGAAGCGGCACGCAAGAGTTTCTACGCGGCGGCCGATTGCTGCATCGAGTGGCTGCGGGAAATCCGCGAGCGGCCGGTGTGGCAGGAAACGCCGGCGGCGGTGAAGGACGCGCTGTCAGGCCCGCTGCCCGCTTCGGGCGCGAACCTCGATACGCTCGTCGAGACCTTCCGCACCGAGCTTCTCCCCTACGCGACCGGGAACCTGCATCCGCGCTTCTTCGGCTGGGTACATGGCGGCGGCAACGTCGCCGGCGCGCTCGGCGAGATGCTCGCGGGCTTCATGAACAGCAACGTCGCCGGGCGCGACCATGTCGCCGTCTATGTCGAGCGCCAGGTCATCGCGTGGTGCAAGGAGATCTTCGGATTTCCCGCGAGCACGAGCGGGCTACTGACGAGCGGCACGTCGATGGGGAGCGTCATCGCGCTCGCGGTGGCGCGCGATGCGAAATCCGAGGCCGATGTGCGGCGCGATGGAGTCCGCGCGGGGCGGCACCTCGCCTTCTATGCCTCGTCGGAGGCGCATGGCGCGATCGCGAAGGCTTGCGCGCTGCTGGGATTGGGCGAAGCGGCGCTGCGGCAGGTCCCGGTGGGATCGGATTTCCGCATGTCGGTACCGAACCTCGCGGCGATGATCGCCGCCGACCGCGCGGAAGGGGTCTTGCCCGCCGCCGTGATCGCGTCGGCCGGAACGGTCAATACGGGTGCCATCGACGATCTTGCCGCGATCGCCGCGCTCTGTCGCGCAGAGAATTTATGGCTCCATGTCGATGCGGCGTTCGGCGGGTTGGCGATCCTCGTGCCCGATCATCGCAGCGCGCTCGCGCCGATGCGCGAGGCCAATTCGATCGCGTTCGATTTCCACAAATGGCTTCAGGTCCCTTATGACGCGGGCTGCGTGCTCGTGCGCGACGAGGCGCTGCACCGCGCGAGTTTCTCAGCGCGGCGCGAATATCTGGCGCATGACGGCGCGGCGCTTGCCGGCGGCGACCCGTGGTTCTGCGAATACGGGCCGGAAATGTCGCGCGGCTTTCGCGCGCTCAAGATCTGGTTCACGATCAAGGCCTACGGGATCGCCGATCTCGCCGGCGCGATCGCGCGCAATTGCGCGGACGCGCGGCATCTGGGCAAGCGGGTCGCCGCGTCGCGCGAGCTCGAGCTTCTGGCGCCGGTCAGCCTCAACATCGTCTGCTTCCGCTTTGCATCCGCGGGATTGCCGCAAGGATCACTCGACGCCGTCAACGAAGCGATCGTCGCGGCGCTGCACCGGAGCGGCATCGCCGCGCCTTCGACGACGCGGATCGGCGGATGCCTCGCAATCCGCGCGTGCCTCGTGAACCACCGCACGACCACCGCCGATCTCGACCTGCTCGCGCGCGAGGTCGAGCGGTTGGGCCGCGCGCTAACGCGGGAGGCAGCGTGATGAGGGCTTTCCTGCGCACCGTTCCGCGCCCGCGACTGCCGCCGCTCGAAGAGCTCCTGACCTCGGGCGGGGACGGACGACTCGCGCTCGAGGCAAGCGGGCTCAATTGCTATGGCTGCCGCCCGGCGCCGCGGTCCGAGGCGCTCAGCTATTCCTCCTCGACCGCAAGCTCGATCTCGGAGCACGCGTGGCAGCGCGCGAGCAGCGTGCACGGGCGGCTTCAGGCGGGCGAAAGCTGCGGCTCGATCGTCGAGGAGCAGCGCGAACTTCTCGCGCGCCGGATCGGCGTCCATGCGATGGGCGGCGAAATCGTGTTCGCGCCGTCCGGCACCGATGCCGCGCTTTTGGCGCTCGCGATCGCGCGGGCGACGATAGAGGGCGCGCTCGTGAGCGTGCTTGCGGCCTCAGACGAGACCGGGAGCGGTGCGCCTTATGCCGTGTCGGGCCGCCATTTCGCTGGCGCAACCGCGCACCGCCAGGCGGTCGAGCGCGGCGCTCCCATCGCGGGTTTCGGAGAGATCGAGCTTGTCGCGTTGCCGATCCGAGATGCGGCGGGGAAATTGCGCGCCACGGCCGATTGCGACCAGGATGTCGAGAGCGCGGTCGCGCGCGCCGTTGCCGCGGGCAAGCGCGTCGTTCTCTACGCGATGGACCATTCGAAGCTCGGCAACCGCTCGCCCGGCAATGCCGTGCTCGACACGATCGAGACCGCGTTCGGTCCTTCGGTCCAGATCGTGATCGACGCGTGCCAGATGCGCGTCGGACGCGCGGCCTTGCGCCATCACGTGGCGCGCGGCCGGATGGTCCTCATCACCGGATCGAAGTTCTTCACCGGACCGCCCTTGAGCGGCGCGCTCATCGTGCCGCCGAAATTGGCGGAGCGCATGGCCCGAGGCCTCGCGCTCGCGCCGGGCCTCGAACATTATTCCGCCGCGTGCGACTGGCCCGAGCATTGGCGCGGCATTCGCGCGGAGCTTCCCGCGCGCGACAATATCGGCGAGACGCTGCGCTGGACCGCGGCGCTTGCCGAGATGGAAGCGTGGTACGCCGCCGGCCCGATGCGCCGGCGCGGGCTGCTTGCCTCGTTCGCGGCGAGCGTCGCGCGCGCCGGCATCCGGTTCGACGGCTTCGCCCTTCTTCCGGCGCCATCGCTCGACGATGACGAATTCCCCGGGCAGAGCGTCTTTCCGTTCTTCGTCCTCAACGAGGGCGAGGTGCTCGGGCCGGCCCAATGCGTCAAGCTCCATCGCGCCTTGAACCGTGATCTCGGCACAACGCTGCCGGGCCTCAAGGGCCGCGAACGCGAGCTTGCCGCGAGCCTCTGCCATATCGGGCAGCCGGTCGCGGTCGGTGACCGCGCGGTGCTTCGCGTCGCCGCCGGCGCGCGGCACGTGTCGCTCGATCCACGCACGATCGAGGACGGGCTCGCCGACGTGTTCGGAAAAATCAGAGTGCTGCTGAGGAACTGGGCGCGGATCGACGCCGCGTTCTAAGCCTCGGTATCGACGTTCTTGCCGACCTGGCCCGAGTTCGCGTCGGGCATGCCTTGCTGGAACGCGGTGCGCATCGGGATCTGCACCAGCACCTGGCCGGTCGCGGGATCGCGCCAATCGAGCACATAGGCGGCCGACAGGCCTTGCGCGAAATCGAGCACGAGCGAGGGCATTCCCGCATCGGACCGCGCCTGGCCCTGAGTCTGCTGGGGCTGAGGCGCAGGCGAGGACGGGGGCGGCGCGCTGTCCGCCGGCTGAACGCCGGAGGGCGCGTACCCACGTGTCACAGGAAATGAGACGCTATCAACCACGGAACGTCTGCCACCTTTTCTGGCCGCACCATGCCATATACGCCGTATTCGTAAACTCAACATTGAGGAAAGATAAAATGCGATCTATTCGGAGCGGACGGCGTGGTTGAGGGGCCCGAAACCGCGCCCCAATCCCGGCGCCGCTTCGATCGCGCGCCGGACGAAGGCATGGGCACGCTCGACCGCGGCCCGGAGCTCGAGCCCTTGCGCGAGCGAGGCGGCGATGGCGGCGGCGAACGTGCAGCCGGTGCCGTGCGTCGCGCGCGTGGCGATGCGGGGCGCCTCGATGACGAAGCTTTCGCCTCCCGCCGCCACAACGAGGTCGCGCACGACCGGGCCCGCGACATGGCCGCCGGTGACGACGACGGCGTTGGCGCCGAGCGCCAGGAGCCGGTCCGCGGCGCGGCGCATGTCGTCGAGTGAAGCGACGGCAATGCCGGAGAGCGCTTCGGCCTCGGGCGCGTTGGGCGTCACCACGCGCGCGCGGGCGACGAGGAGACGCTTCAGCGCGTCGATCGCGCGCACATCGAGAAGGCGCGTGCCGCTTGACGACACCATGACCGGATCGACCACCAGCGCAGCACCGCGCGCCTTGTCCGCCAGCGTCGCCGCCACGGCTTCGATGATCGCCTGATCGACCAGCATGCCGGTCTTGACGCAGTCGGCGCCGATATCGTCGAGCACCGCCGCCATCTGCGCGCGCACGAAATCGGGCGCGACGGGATGGATGGCGTGGACGCCCTCGGTACTCTGCGCGGTGAGCGCGGTGATCGCAGTCGCCGCATACGCATTGAGCGCCGTGATCGTCTTGATGTCCGCCTGGATGCCCGCGCCGCCGCTCGAATCGGAGCCCGCGACGACGAGGACGCGGCCTTTCATTCGGCGGCGCGCTCCGCCGCCTCCGCCGCCGACATGACGGCCTCGGCGATCTCGTCCACGACGGCGGCGACAACGCCTTCGTCGTCGCCCTCGGCCATGATGCGGATCAAGGGCTCGGTGCCGGATTTGCGCACGACGAGGCGCCCCGAGGGGCCAAGCTGCGTCTCGCCGGCCTTGAGCGCGGCGGCGACCTGGCGCGTCTCGAGCGGCGCGCCGCCGGCGAAGCGCACGTTGCGCAGAAGCTGCGGCACCGGCGTGAAAACGTTGCACACCTCGCTCGCGAGCGCGCCGGTCTCAACGACGGCGGCCAGGACCTGCAACGCCGCCATGAGCCCGTCGCCCGTGGTGCTGTAGTCGCCGAGGATGATGTGGCCCGACTGCTCGCCGCCGAGATTGCAGCCGATGCGGCGCATCGCATCGACGACATAGCGGTCGCCGACGGCGGTGCGCGTCAGGGAAATGCCGTTGGCGGCAAGATGACGCTCGAAGCCGAGATTCGACATCACGGTCGCGACCACGCCCGTGCCGGAAAGCTGGCCGTTCCGGCGCCAGTTGAGCGCGATCCGCGCCATCAACTGATCGCCATCGAGGACGCGGCCCGCCTCGTCCACCATGAGGAGGCGGTCGGCGTCGCCGTCGAGCGCGATGCCGAGATGCGCCTGGTGCTCGCGCACGGCGCGCTGCGTCGCGGCGATGCCCATCGTGCCGCACTCGCGGTTGATGTTGAAGCCGTCGGGCGCGATGCCGATCGGCACGACCTCGGCGCCCAGCTCCCACAGGACCGTGGGTGCCACGCGATATGCCGCGCCATGCGCGC
Organism: uncultured Alphaproteobacteria bacterium; assembly: GCA_963729295.1. Lineage (GTDB taxonomy): Bacteria > Pseudomonadota > Alphaproteobacteria > ATCC43930 > CGMCC-115725 > DATJLY01. The sequence goes on along the minus strand of CAVSNJ010000001.1, from coordinate 172,156 downwards.
AATCGACCACGATCTTCAGCCCGTCGAGCCGCAAGCCGCGCGGGAAGCTGCTTTTCACGAACTCGATGTAGCGCCCGCCTGCGTCGTCGAGGCGCTTGGCGCGGCCCAGCCCGTGCGCCGGGGCGCGCTCCTTGGCGGCGCGTTCGATCTGCCCCTCGATCGCCTGCTCGATCTCGTCGGAGAGCTTGTAGCCGTCGGGACCGAACAATTTGATGCCGTTGTCCTCGAACGGATTGTGCGAGGCGGAGATCATGACGCCGGCATCGGCGCGCAAGGACCGCGTCAGCATGGCGATGGCTGGCGTCGGCAAGGGCCCGACCAGGATCACGTCCATGCCCATGGCGATGAAGCCCGCCGTGAGCGCGGGCTCGATCAGGTAGCCCGAGAGGCGGGTGTCCTTGCCCATGACGACAAGATGGCGGTGGTCGCCGCGGCGCAGAACGAGGCCCGCCGCCATCGCCACCTTGAGCACGGTGTCGGCGGTCATCGGCTCGGCATTGGCGGTGCCGCGAATCCCGTCCGTGCCGAAGTATCTGCGCATGCACCTTGAGCCCTTCGTCCCGTCCGCCAGACCTTAGGCCGAGCCTAGTCGGTCGGGCAAAAACAAACCATTAACCCTGAATTGCGACGGCGCGGGCGAGCGGGCGTGGCCGCGGCGGGGCAATGCCACGCTATTTCCGGGGTGGTTTCCGGAAGACCACCCGCTTGGCCCGCCCACCTTTCAGATAATTCCTTGGTTTCGTTGCAAGAATGGCCGAAGGACCGGGGCAAGAACCGGCCCTGGCCGGGACTATCCCGGCCATGATGCGCGTCCAGCACTGGAGGGACCGGATCAGCCGCCCGGCTGGGGCTCAGGCTCGAAGCCGCCGGCGGGCTTGTCGCGGCCGGCGGGCGGCACCGACGAGCGGCCGCGCGGCGGCGCGTTGCGGCTCGCGTCCTCGACCGGGCCGCCGGTGTCGCGCACGATCTTCTCGCCGCGGATGATGCGCCTCACCTCGTCGGCCGAGAGCGTCTCGAATTCCAAGAGGCCCTTGGCCAGCGCGTGCAGCTCGTCGAGATGAGCCGTCACGATCTCGCGCGCGCGTCTCTCGCCGTCCTCGACGATGCGGCGGATTTCCTCGTCGATCGCCTTGGCGGTCGCATCGGAGACGTTCTTGCGCTGCGTCACCGAGTGGCCGAGGAACACTTCCTCCTCGTTCTCGGCATAGCGCAACGGCCCAAGCCGCTCGCTGAAGCCGAACTCGGTCACCATGCGGCGCGCCAGCATGGTGGCGCGGCGGATGTCGTCGGCGGCGCCGGTGGTGACGCGCTCGGTGCCGAAGATCAGCTCCTCGGCGATGCGCCCGCCGAAGAGGCTCGTGAGCATCGCCTCGAGCTCCATCTTCGACTGGCTGTACTTGTCGCGCTCGGGCAGGAACATGGTGACGCCGAGCGCGCGGCCGCGCGGGATGATCGTGACCTTGTGCAGCGGCTCGTGCCCCTCGGCATAGAGCATGACGAGCGCGTGGCCGCCTTCGTGATAGGCGGTGAGCTTCTTCTCGTCCTCGGTCATCACCATGGAGCGCCGCTCGGCGCCCATCATGACCTTGTCCTTCGCCATTTCGAATTCGGACATGGTGACCGAGCGCTTGCCCTTGCGCGCCGCCATCAGCGCCGCCTCGTTGACGAGATTGGCGAGATCGGCGCCGGAGAAGCCGGGCGTGCCGCGCGCGATGATGCGCGGATCGACGTCCGACGCGAGCGGCACCTTGCGCATGTGCACTTTGAGGATTTTTTCGCGGCCGACCACGTCGGGGTTCGGCACCACGACCTGGCGGTCGAAGCGGCCGGGCCGCAGCAGCGCCGGGTCGAGCACGTCGGGCCGGTTCGTCGCGGCGATGAGGATCACGCCCTCGTTCGCCTCGAACCCGTCCATCTCGACGAGCAACTGGTTCAAGGTCTGCTCGCGCTCGTCGTTGCCGCCGCCCAAGCCGGCGCCACGGTGGCGGCCGACGGCGTCGATCTCGTCGATGAAGATGATGCAGGGCGCGTTCTTCTTGCCCTGCTCGAACATGTCGCGCACACGCGACGCGCCGACGCCGACGAACATCTCGACGAAATCCGAGCCGGAAATCGTGAAGAACGGCACGTTCGCCTCGCCGGCGATGGCGCGCGCCAGAAGCGTCTTGCCGGTGCCGGGGGGCCCGACGAGCAGCACGCCCTTCGGAATCTTGCCGCCGAGGCGCTGGAATTTCTGCGGGTCCTTCAGGTACTCGACGATCTCCTCGAGCTCCTGCTTCGCCTCGTCGATGCCGGCCACGTCGTCGAACGTGATGCGGCCGACCTTCTCGGTGAGGAGCCGCGCGCGCGACTTGCCGAAGCCCATGGCGCGGCCGCCGCCCCCTTGCATCTGGCGCATGAAGAAGATCCAGACGCCGATCAGAAGCAGCATCGGAAACCACGAGATGAGCACGCCGAACAAGGAGGGCACGCCTTCCTCGGCGGGCGCGGCGTGGATCAGCACGCCCTTGTCGATCAAGCGCTCGACCAGATTCGGATCGTTCGGCGAATAGGTCGAGAACGAGCGGCCGTCCGAGAACTTGCCGTTGATCGAGTTGCCCTGGATCGTCACTTCGCGCACTTGGCCGCGATTGCTATCGCTGACGAACTCGGAGTAGGCGAGCGTGTTCTGCGTGCTGCGGGTCGCCGTGCTCTGGAACAGGTTGAACAGCGCGACAAGCAGGAGCCCGATGATGATCCAAAGCGCGAGGTTTTTGCCGAAGCTGTTCACAGGCCACGCCTTTCACAAACGAGCCACTCGCGCCCCCGCGCGGGTCCGGGTCCTCGCCCGGACGAACACCCAGGGCGGAATTCCGCAGCGCTCTACCTCACGATGATACATAAGATGCCTAAAAGCTAAAACAACTGTAATCGCCTCCTCGCACCGCGGCGTTATACGAACGGGCTGTGCTTTCCGGGTCAGGGGGCGATCCGCCTCAGGCGACAAATCCTTGCGGCGCCAGCGTCCGCGCCGGCCGGAACCGCAGGACAAGACTCGAAAGTGCGCCCTCCGCGCCGGGGCGGACATACCTGAGATGCGGAACCGTCACGATGCCGCGCTCGTCGCTGAGCGCCGGCACTGCGCCGCGCGCGGGCGCGGGGATCGCGGCCGCATCCCAGTCGCCGGCCGCGCGGCCGAGCCCGCCGAGGCTGAGGGCGGAAGCCGTGGCCGGCAGGTCGAGCACGAAGCGGCCGTCCCACCGGGTTCTTCCGCCGGGCGCCGCCGCGACCGGCGGCGCCATCGCCGCGGGCTCGCGGCAGACGAGCGCCCGGCCGCGCCGCGGCACGATCTCGCAGCCGCCGAGCGTCCGCCCGGCGGCGAGGCCTGTGCGCAATTCCTGGTACAGCCGCTCGATCCCCTCGAAGCGGGGCGGATATTGACTACCGGCAATAGTTGCAAGAACGGCGGCGAGCGCGCGCAGCCCGACTTCCTCGTCCGCCGCGGCGAGCGCGGCCGGGTCGAGCCAGGCGAACCCCGCCGGATGGACCCACGCGGCGCGCGCCAGAAGCGATACAACATTCGTTTCGAGCGCGGCGCGGGCGCGCGCGAGCTGCGCCGCCGTCGCGGCCAAGCGCGCCGCATCGAGCCCCTCTGCGGCGAGATCGGGGGCGAGCGCGCGAATCCTGGCCCGCGCGTAATGCGCATCGCGATTGCTCGGATCCTCGATCCAGTCCTGACCTCGAGCGCGGAGCGTGGCGGCGAGCCGCGCGCGCGGGATCGCGAGCACGGGCCGCAGGATGCGGCCGAACGCCCGCTCGACCACGGCCGCGGCGCCGGCCAGCCCGTCGAGCCCGCTGCCGCGCGCGAGCCGCAACAGGAACGTCTCGGCCTGGTCGTCGCGGTGATGCGCGGTGAGGAGATGCAGCACGGACGATTGCTCGCACCACGCCTCGAGGAGAGCGTAGCGCGCGCCGCGCGCTTGCGCCTGCACGTCGCCCGTGAGCGGCGGACCCTCGCGCACGAGGACCTCGTGCGCGATGCCGCGCGCGGCAAGCCACGCCTGCACCTGGGCCGCCTCGGCCGCGCTCTCGGGACGCAGGCGATGATCGACGGTGAGCGCGGTCGCGCGCCCGCCCCGCGCGCTCGCCCAGCGCGCGGCCAGAAGCGCCAGCGCCAAGCTGTCGCCGCCGCCCGAGCAGGCGATGGCGACGTGAGGATCGGGCTCGAACGGCGCGAAGCGCGCCATCAGGCGCGCGAAGTCCGCATCCGCGAGCGGCGCAGCGTCCCCGTCGTCCACCAGTTCCGTCATGGCCGGGCCGGACTCAGGCCGCGTCGCGGCCATCCCCGCGTTCGTTCTTGGTCCTGCACCACGCGGCCGCGCGGCACAAGCCCGCGCGTGACGACGTATCGGGATGACGCTTCGATCGCACCCTCAGGGGCAGCCGATGTCCTGGCGCTCGCTCGCCTCGTGTTCCTTGATGGCGCCCGACGCGGTCGGGAAGTCGCGGTCGAGGCGCTGGAACGCGCTGCACGCGTCCTGCTTCTGGCCGAGGCTGCCGAGCGACATGCCGAGCTTCAGGAGATAGTCGGCGCCCTTGCCGCTCTTCGGATATTTCTGGTAGCCGAAGGCGAAAGCGGTGGCCGCGTCCTTGTATTGCTGGCGCACGTAATAGGTCTCGCCGAGCCAGTATTGCGCGCTGCCGGCGAGCTGATCGTTGGGAAAGCGCTGCATGAAGGCCTTGAACGCGGTCTCGGCGTCGGGGTACTTCGCCTGGCGCAAGAGGCCGAAGGCATATTGATACTGCTCGATCGGCGTGCCGGTCGGCAGAGCGGCGGGCGCTGCGGCCTGCTGGTGCGGTGCGGCGTCGGGCGCGGGCGCAGCCAGCGCAGCGCCGGCGGTCCCGCTCGTGCCGATCGTGCCGAGAATGTGCGAGGTGTTGGCCGTGCCGGGCGTGGCGCCGGTGGGGGCCGGCGCCGCTGCGGCGGGCGGGACCGATCCGCCGCCGCCGCTCGCGGCCGCGACCGATGCGGCGGCGCCGGCCCCGGCAGCGGACGGCGCCGCGACGGCGGCGCCCGGATGCTCGAGCGCCGTCAGGCGCTGATCGATGTCGCTCGACAGCGCGTCGAGCCGGTGCTTCATCTGGTCGATCGAGTTGTTGATCTCTTCGAGCTGACCCGTAAGGGTGCGCATCTGATCTTCGAGTTGGCTGATCCGCACGTCGTCCGACAGAGCGGACTGACCTTCGGGCGGGTTCATCGGCACCGGCGTGCCGCCCGGGGCGGTGCCGCGATAGACTTGGCGCTGCAGCAGATTGACGTCGCGCTCGAGCTGGTCGAGGCGGTCGAGCAGCGGCTTTATGTCGCTCTGCTGCTGCGCCGAGGATGGGACCGCGCCGGCGCCAAGCGCGATCAGCGCGATCAGCGCCAGCGCGACGACGGAGCGCCCGTTCCTGACCGTCCTGGCGGTCCGCACAGCCGTCAATCCTCCCCGATCAATCCATCCCATGCTCGAAGCTAACAACCGTTTTAGGCAAAAAAAGGGCGCCTACCCCGACCGCTCCACGACCTCGATCGCGGAGGGAGGGCAGGCGCCGTTTTCTCTAGTCCCGTCGGCGGACCGTCAGTTGATGACGGTGATGCCCACGCGGTTCTGCGCCCAGGCGGCTTCGTTCGAGCCCACCACGATCGGCCGGTCCTTGCCGTAGCTGATCGTCTGGACCCGGTTCGCGGGGATGCCGAGCGCCACGAGTGCGCTCTTCACGGCGTTGGCGCGGCGGTTGCCGAGCGCGAGGTTGTACTCGCGCGTGCCGCGCTCGTCGCAATGCCCTTCGACCGTGACGGTCACGCTCGGATACTGCTTCAGCCACGTCGCCTGGCGCTGCAGGGTCTGTTGGCCTTCGGGCTTGATATCCGAGTGGTCGAAATCGAAGAAGACGCGGTCGCCCACGTTCTGAATGAAGTCCTCGCGCGAGCCCTTGGCGGGACCGCTTGGCGCGCTCGACGCGGTAGTCGCCGCGCCCGCACCGCCTGCCGTGTTGCTGGAGGTCCCGGGGTTTTCTTTGCACGCGGCCAGCATCAGCACGGCGGCCGCGAGCACGCTCAATGACCGAAGATTCATTTTCTTACTCCCTCGCAAGATACCTGGGATGCGCTCGTCATGATTTTCCGGACGGCGTTGCCCGATGGGGCGGCACACGGATGACGCCGGGGGAGACGCGAAAGGGTGCCGCGGCCCGGCGGCCTGGCAAAACGCCGCGAAATATACTTTCCGCGGATCATGGAATCAAGGGGGACCAAGCCGGATCGGAGGCGTCCTGAGGAGTGATCACCTCACGCTCGTTATAGCCCGTGAGATCGATGGTATAGAGCCGGCTCGAGCCGCCCTCCCCCCGCGTGTCGCTCGGCGTCTGGCGAAAATACATGAGAACGCGGCCATTGGGCGCCCAGGTCGGGCCCTCGACCAGGAACGCCTTGGTCAGAAGCCGCTCGCCCGAGCCGTCGGGCCGCATCACGCCGATGAAGAAATCGCCGCCATCGATTTTTGTGAAGGCGATCAAATCGCCGCGCGGCGACCACACCGGCGTGCCGTAGCGACCCGAGCCGAAGCTGATGCGGTGGATGTTGCCGCCGTCGGCGTTCATCACATAAATCTGCTGCGAGCCGCCGCGGTCGGAATTGAAGGTCACCTGCGTGCCGTCCGGCGAGAAGCAGGGCGAGGTGTCGATGGCCGTGGTGGTGGTGAGCTGGGTCGCCTGGCGCGTGCGCAGATCGAGCGTGTAGATCTCGCTGGCGCCGCCGACGGCAAGGCTCATGACGACGCGCTTGCCGTCGGGCGAGAAGCGCGGCGCGAACGTCATGCCGGGGAAATCGCCCAGCACCTCCTGCTGCCCGGTGTCGATGTTGAAGAGATAGACGCGCGGCTTGTTGCCGGCATAGGAGAGATAGGTGATCTCCTGCGTCGTCGGCGAGAAGCGCGGCGTCAGCACGAGATAGCGCCCGTCGGTCAGGTAGTGATGGTTGGCGCCGTCCTGGTCCATGATGGCGAGCCGCTTGATGCGGCGGTTCATCGGCCCGCTCTCGGCGATATAGACGATGCGCGTGTCGAAATAGCCTTCCTCGCCGGTGATGCGCTTGTAGATCGCGTCGGCCATGATGTGCGCGATGCGGCGCCAGTTCTGCTGCGTCGTGGTGTAGCGCAGGCCGGTGAGCTGCTGCTCCGAGAACACGTCCCACAGGCGGAAATCGACCTGGAGGCGGCCGTCGCCCTCGACATTGGCGTTGCCGGTGACGAGCGCCTGCGCGTTTATGACGCGCCAGTCGCCGAAATTCGGCGGGATGCGCGTCGCCGCGTCCTTGTCGGTGAAGGCCTTCGGATCGATCGGCTTGAACAGGCCCGAGCGCTCGAGATCGGCCGACATCACCTGCGTGATCTGCGCCCCGGTCTGGCCGTCGCCGCCGGCGAGGTCGGGCAGCGCGATCGGCATCGGCTGGATGTTGCCGCGCGTGATGTCGATGTGGAGCTCGGCCCACGCGCGAAGCGGCAATCCGAGCGCGGCCAGTGCAAGCCCCGCGCCTGCGGCGCGGCGAGAGAGGATCGGACTCATGTTATGTCCTTGGGGTCGAAGGTGATGGTGAAGGTCTGCCAGAGATCGTACTTGTCGAGCGGCAGCTTGAGCGGCTGGCAGGACGGGTTGCGAAGCGCGCGCAGGGCGCTGTCGGCGGCGGCCTGGAAGAACGAATCGCCAAGCTGTTCGGTGTTCATGAGCTCGGCCGAGCGCACGGTGCCGTCGGAATTCATGTGCACGCGGAATTCCGGCCGCAGATCCTGTGCGTCGCGCGCGCCGGCCGGCACGTTCCAGCAGCGCTCGATCTGCTGCCGCACGAGATCGATCTCGCTCGTCGAAAGCTGCGGGCCGAGCGGCGCGATCGGCTGCGATGAGGCCGAGCTTTGCGGCGGCGCGGGCTTCGACTTGTCCGGCGGCTGATCGTTCAGTGCCACCTCGCGCTTCGCCAGGTTCTTCAAAAGCGCGTCGAACGAGGCATCAGTGCTCTGCTTGGGCGGCTGCGGCTTCTGCTCGGGCTTGGGCGGCTCGGGCTTCGGCGGCTCGGGCTTGGGCTCGGGCGGCTTGGGCTGCGGCGGCGTGGGCGGCGGTGGGGGCGGAGGCGGAGGCGGAGGCGGGGAGGAGGCGGCGGCGGTGTCGGCGGCGGCGGCGGCGGTTTCGGCGGCTCGGGTTTTGGCGGCTCGGGTTTCGGCGCCGGCTCGTTCTGCGCCACCTTGTCGGGCTGCTTCGGCGTCGGCGGGGTCAGCGTCTTTTCGGTGGCGTGCGTTTCCGGCGCGAGATTGACGAGCTCGACCGCGATCGGCGTCTCGTCGGGAATGGGCTCTTCGAACAGATGGAGATGCATGAAGAACAGCGCCACCACCGCGAGGTGGAGCGTGCAGGAGAACAGGATTCCGCCGCGACCCGGCATCACTTCTTCGTCTTGTCGGCCTTGGGCAGCTCGGCGATGAGCGAGACCTTGGTGAAGCCGGCGCCGCTGACGAGCCCCATCACTTCGAGGACGCGGCCGTAATTGACCGAGCGGTCGCCGCGCACATAGATGCTTTGATCCGGATTGTTCTGGGTGATGGCGGCGAGCTTCGGCCCGAGTTGGTCATCGCCGATCTGGGCGTTCTGGAGATAGATCTGGCCCTGCTGATCGATCGTGATGACGAGCGGCTCCTTGGGCTCGTTGATCGCCGGTGCCTGGGTCTGCGGCAGATCGACCGGCACGCCGACCGTGAGGAGCGGCGCCGTCACCATGAAGATGACGAGCAGCACCAGCATGACATCGACCATCGGCGTCACGTTGATGGCGCTCATCGGCGGATGGCGGACGCGGCGGCCAGTGCCGCCCATGTCGCCGCCGACAACGAAATTCGCGGCCATGGCTCAGGCCTTCTCGTCGAGCTGGCGCGACAGGATCGCGCTGAACTCGGTGGCGAACGCGTCGAGCCGTCCGGCATAGCGCCCGAAATCGGTCGAGAACTTGTTGTAGGCGACGACCGCCGGGATCGCCGCGACGAGGCCCAAGGCCGTGGCGAAGAGCGATTCGGCGATGCCCGGCGCCACCACGGCGAGGCTCGTGTTCTTGGCCGCCGCGATCGACTGGAAACTGTTCATGATGCCCCAGACCGTGCCGAACAATCCCACGAACGGCGCGGTCGAGCCGACCGTCGCGAGGAACGACATGAAGCGCTCGAGCCGGTCCATCTCGCGCCCGACCGTCACGTGCATGACGCGTTCGATGCGCTCTTGCAGGCTCGTCTTCACGGTGGCGCTGACGACGAGGCCCTTCGACACGCTGCGCCGCCACTCGCGCATGGCGGCGGCGAAGACCGCCGACATCGGATCGGTCGGGCGCGCGCCGATGCGGTCGTAGAGATCGTCGAGCGAGCCGCCCGACCAGAACGTCTCCTCGAAGCTCTCGGCGTCGCGCCTGAGGCGCCTGATCCGGCCGAGCTTGTCGAAGATCACGGCCCACGACCAGATCGAGGCGGCAAGCAGGAGGAAGATCACCACTTTGACGATGGTGTCGGACTGCATGAAGAGCGCGATGATCGACAGATCGTGCGGCGTGGAGCCTGCGAGCGGCAGCGCCTCGACGGGATTACCTTGCATTTTCGGAGACCCTGGTTCGTGCGGGAGGGATGAGCGAGAGGATGGTGGCGGAGAGCGCGGGCGGCAGGCGGCGCGGGCGGCCGCCCGAGCCGACGCAGGCGATGCGGAGCCGAAGCCGCGCCAGCACCCCCTCGTCGCGCCAAATTTCCTGCGCCACGTCGAGCGTGGCGCCGGCGGCGCCGGTGAGGCGCGAGCGCACGACGAGCGCGTCGTCGAGCCGCGCGGGCGCAAGAAAGTCGATCTCGGCGCGGCGCACGGCGAAGACGAGCCCGTCCTCGGCCAAGCAGCCGGTCGTGCACGATGCCGCAGCAGCGCAGGAACTCGGTCCGCGCGCGCTCGCAGAACTTGAAGTAGTTGCCGTAATAGACGATGCCGGCCGCGTCCGTGTCCTCGTAATAGACGCGGATCGGGAAGTGGTGGACGCCGTCCTCGACGTGGCCTTCCGGCGGAGTTGGCGCAGGCGCGCTCATGCCTCCTCCTCCGCATCGGGCGCGGCCGCGAGCATGTCGAGCTGCGCCGAGGCGGCGCGCGTCACCGGCAATCCGAGATAGCGGAAACCCGCATCGGAAAGGCACCGGCCGCGCGGCGTGCGCTGAACGAATCCCTGCTGCACGAGATAGGGCTCGATCACGTCCTCGATCACGTCGCGCTCCTCGCCGAGCGCGGCCGCGAGCGTCTCGGCGCCGACCGGCCCGCCGCCGTAGTTCGTCGCGATCGCGCCGAGATAGCGCCGGTCCATCGCGTCGAGCCCGCTCGCATCGACCTCGAGCCGGCGCAGCGCATCGTCCGCCGTCTTGGCGTCGATCCGCTGCGCCTTGGCGACGGCGGCGAAGTCGCGCACGCGGCGGAGCAGGCGTGTCGCGACGCGCGGCGTGCCGCGGGCGCGGCGCGCGATCTCGCCAGCCCCTTCGGGCGCAAGCTCGACCGCAAGGACGCGCGCGCCGCGCGCGACGATGGCGGTCAGCTCGGCCGCTTCATAGAACTGGAGCCGCAGCGGAATGCCGAAGCGCTCGCGCAGCGGCCGCGTGATGAGGCCGGCGCGCGTCGTGGCGCCGATCAAGGTGAAGCGCGGCAGGTCGATTTTCACCGAGCGCGCCGACGGCCCCTCGCCGATCATGAGGTCGAGCTGGAAATCCTCCATCGCCGGATAGAGCACCTCCTCGACCGCGGGCGAGAGGCGATGGATCTCGTCGATGAAGAGGACGTCGCGCGCCTCGAGATTGGTGAGGAGCGCGGCAAGGTCGCCGGCGCGCTGGATCACCGGCCCGGACGTGGCGCGAAAGCCCGCGCCCATCTCGCGCGCGACGATCTGCGCCAGCGTCGTCTTGCCGAGGCCGGGCGGACCCGACAGCAGCACGTGGTCGAGCGCCTCGTGCCGCGCGCGCGCCGCCGCGATGAAGACGCGAAGATTGTCGCACAGGAGCTTCTGGCCGACGAACTCGCCGAGCGACTGCGGCCGGAACGCGGGCTCGGCATCCTCGGGCGCGGGGTCGGGCGCGACGACCCGCGGCGGCGTCATCGTCCGAGCTCCCGCAAGCCGGCGCGGATCAGCGCATCGAGCGCCGCCTTCGGCCCGAGCCGGCGCGCGGCGCTGGAGATGGCGCCGTACGCCTCGGAGCGCTGATAGCCGAGGTTGACGAGCGCCGAGACCGCGTCGGCGGTGGCCGCTTCGGCGCCCTCGGGGAGCGCGTGCGCGGCGCCGAGCGCGATGGTCGCCGACTTTGTCCTTCAACTCGGTGACGATGCGCTGCCCGAGCTTGGGGCCGACGCCCTCGGCGCGCGTGAGCGCGGCCTTGTCCTGCGCCAGGATCGCCGTGACGAGCGCGTCCGGCGCGAGCGTGCCGAGAATGGCGAGCGCAAGCCGCGCGCCCACGCCCTGCACCGTGTTGAGGAGGCGGAACCAGTGCCGCTCGCTCTCCTCGGCGAAACCGTAGAGGTGGATGTGGTCCTCGCGCACATGCGTCTCGACGAGGAGACGCAACGCCTCGCCGCGGCGCGGCGCGCGCGCCAGCGTGCGGCTCGAGCAGAAGACGAGATACCCCACGCCGTTCACGTCGAGCACGAGCCGGTCGGGGCCGATCTCGTCGATCACGCCGGCGAGCATCGCGATCATCGCGCCCTCACGCGAGGCAACGTGCGATCGGCCCCCTCACCCTGCCCTCTCCCCGATGGGGAGAGGGTCTTCATGCGCGCGGCGGACGCGGCGTGGTGCGCGTGGCAGATCGCGACGGCGAGCGCGTCGGCGGCGTCCGATCCGGCGACGAGGCAGCCGGGCAGCAGACGGCGCACCATCATCTGCACTTGCGCCTTCTCGGCGTGGCCGAATCCCACGACCGATTTCTTGATGTGGTTGGCCGAGTATTCGTGGACGGCGAGGCCGCGCTCGGCCGGCGCCAGGAGCACGACGCCGCGCGCGAGGCCGAGACGCAACGTGGAGACCGGGTTCTTGTTGACGAAGGTCTCCTCGACCGCGGCCTCGGCCGGCGCATAGAGTTCGAGCATCGCCGTGAGCGCGCGATAAAGCGTCGCGAGGCGCTCGGCCAGCGGCCGGTCGTCCGGCACGTCGATGACGCCGTCGGCGACATAGGAGAGACGGTTGCCCGCTGCGTCGATCACGCCCCAGCCGGTGCGGCGCAATCCCGGGTCGAGGCCCAAGAGACGCATCTGATGGCCCGCCCGTCAGGCGCTCAAGCGCGCCAGGACGTTGTCGGCGACCTCGTAATTGGCGTAAAGGGTCTGCACGTCGTCGCTGTCCTCAAGAGTTTCGAGCAGCTTGATGAGACCTTCGGCGGATTCGCCCTCGACCGGCGTCAGCGCCTTGGGCCGCCACACGAGCTTCGCCGAGGCGGGCGCGCCGAACCGGCGCTCGAGCGCGTCGCGCACGGCGTTCAACGCATCGGGCGCGCACGTCACGACATGCTCGTCGTCCGATTGCTCCGCATCATCGGCGCCGGCTTCGGCCGCGGCCTCGAACATCGCGTCCGCCGGCGCCGCCTCACGCGGGAAGCGCACCTCGCCGGCGCGGTCGAACAGGAAGCTCACGCTGTTGCTTTCGCCGAGGCTGCCGCCCGCCTTGGTGAAGGCGGAGCGCACGTCGCTCGCGGTGCGGTTGCGGTTGTCGGTCAAGGTCTCGACGATGATGGCGATGCCGCCGGGGCCATAGCCCTCGTAGCGCACTTCCTCGTAATTGGCGCCGTCCTCGGCGCTGCTGCCGCGCTTGATGGCGCGGTCGACCGTGTCCTTCGGCATGTTCGCCTGCTTCGCCGCGACGATCGCCGCGCGCAGCCGCGGATTGGAATTGGGATCGGGCAGACCGGTGCGTGCGGCCGTGGTCAGTTCGCGAATGATCTTCGTGAAGATCTTGGCGCGCTTTTTATCCTGCGCGCCCTTCCGGTGCATGATGTTCTTGAACTGGGAATGACCAGACATGAGCGACCGCAATTCCGTGGGGACAGGAGCCGGAATCCTAGCACACTGCGCGCGCATCGCCATCCGACCGCCGATGGCGAACGACCGCGCTTGATAGTGCTTCAATATGGCAGCATTGCGGCGCAAGCGGGCGGGCCGCGCGGCATTTCGCAGGGCTCATCCGCCGGCGAGTCGCACGATCCCGCGCGCGGCGAAGCCGAGCATGAGGAAGCCGGTCGCGCCCTTCGCCGCCACCTCCCACCAACGGGTCGGGATGCCGATGCGCAAGAGCGTCACCGCGCTCGTGATGATGAGGCACCAGGTGAGCGCACCCGCCATCACCGACCCCGCCACCACGAGCGACTCGGGTAGGCCGCGCTCGGCCACTTCGGGCCGCCCCATCACGGCGAGCCAGAAGCCGACATTCCACGGGCTCGTGAGCGACATGCCGAGGCCAAGCCCATAGCCGGCCCGGGTCGACTCGAAGCGGCCGGGCGCGGGCAGCGCGCCGTCCGCTGCGGCGAAGCCGCGCCAGGCGCCGCGGAGAAAGAGCACGCCCAGCGCGAGCAGAAGCGCGCTGCTGATGACGCCCAAGGCGAAATAAGCGGCGGGCCGCGCCAACATCAGGCCGGCGCCGGCGGCGCTGGCGATCGCCCAGGCCGCATCGCCCGAGGCCGCGCCCAGCGCCACGGCATAGGCGGGCGCAAATCCCCGCGCGATGCCGCGCCGCATGATCTCGGCGTTGATCGGGCCGGGCGGCCAAGCGACCGACCAACCGAACAGGAACCCTTGCAGAAGGAGCGCGCTCAGCGCGCCCAATGCGCCTTACGCGCGGTCATTTCGCCGCGACCCGCGCGTGCGCGAAGACCGGCCGATGCTCTTCGAGCCGGCCGCCCAACCGCACCGGCACGATCTCGCGCGCGAGCCCGGTCGCGTCGTCGGTCTCGACCGCGACGGCGCACAAGGTCGCCTCGCCCTCGGCCACTTCGAGCCGCTCGCCCGGCAGCTTCGTCACGAAGCGCGCGACCGAGCCTTCCTTCTTCATGCCGATCACGGAATCATAATCGCCGCACATGCCGACATCGGTGATGTAGGCGGTGCCGTTCGCAAGGATGCGGTGATCGGATGTGGGCACATGGCTGTGCGTGCCGACGACGAGCGAGACGCGGCCGTCGCAGAAATGCCCCATCGACATTTTCTCCGACGTCGCCTCGCCGTGAAAATCGAGGACGATGGCGGTGACGTTGCGCAAACGATGCGCGGCGAGAAGGCGATCGACCGCCGCGAACGGATCGTCGATCGCATCCATGAAGAGCCGCGCCATGGCGTTCACCACCAGCACGCTGCGGCCGTCGCCGAGCGCATAGACGCCGAAGCCGTTGCCGGGCGCCGCGGGCGGATAGTTGAGCGGCCGCAGGAGGCGCGGGTCGCCGCCGATATAGGTCATGATCTCGCGCCGGTCCCAGACGTGGTTGCCGGTGGTGATGACATCGACGCCGCACTCGTAAAGCTCGGCGCAGATCTTGTCGGTGATGCCGAAACCGTGCGCCGCGTTCTCGCCGTTGACGATGACGAAGTCGAGCGCGAGATCGCGCCGCAGGCGCGGCACGTGCACAGCGACGGCGTCGCGGCCGGATTTCCCCACCACGTCGCCGCACAGCAAAAGCCGCATCGTCCCTCGATCACGAAATGAGTGAGAATGGAGCCGCCTCGGCCGTCGGCTTGCTCAACCCTCGTGGCCCGCTGTCGCAGGTGGGAGCCATATACCGAAACCAGGGTTCCGGCAGGGACAGCCCCCTTGAGGTCGATATCGGCCCCGGGGCAGTGCGCCTAACGAACCGCGCAGCCCCATTCTCGGTGCTAGATGTGGGAGGTTTCGAGCCGCGACGCAACCACCTCGATGCGGCGGGCGAGGCGCTCGATGCCGTCGGCGAGCGCGGGATCGTCGGCGCCGGCGGCGGCGCGCGTGTTCAAGCGGCGCAGCGCGTCGTTCGCCTCGGCAAGCTCGTCGGCGAGCACGAGCGCGGCGAGGACGAGGATGCGCGCCTCGCCGGCGTGCAGCGACTGGTCGGCAAAGGCGTTGGCCTTGCCGTCGACCACGCGCGCCAGGTCGCGGATGCGATGCTCCTCGCCGGGATCGCACTGCACCGCATAGGCGCGGCCGTTGATGGTGACGTTGACCTGCGGCATCAGCCCTCCAGTACGCGATCGATGCGGCCGATCATCGCATCGAGACGCTGCGCCACCGCGTCGACGGCGATCGCGGCGCCGTCGGCGCGCTTGCCCGCGTGCCCGTCGCCGCCGCGGCGCGAAGCGCGCTCGAGCCGCGTGATCGCCTCCTCGAGCCGCCCCAGCGCGTCCTGAACCTTGCTCATGCCATGCCCCCGCAGCCGCGCCACGACAATAAGCTCGCCCCGCTCCCAGCGTCAACGCAGTGCGGGCAAGACCGTGCGCCTCACGGTCGCGAATAGCGGATGCGCGTCTCGGTCGCGGTGACGATCGCACCCTTCAATGCGTCTGCCCCATACCGGGTCAAAATCTGCTCCATAAGAGCGATCCGTGTGCGCGCCGGCACATCGGGCAGACGAATGACACCTGCGTGAGGCAATCCGCCGAGAAAAACAAGCGCGCCAAAGTCCGTGTCGATCGTCACGAGAACGCGGTCTTCCGAGGCAGCTGCCCGCAGAAGGGCGGCATCGCCCGGATCCGGAGTGTGCTCGCGGGCCTCGCGGACATCGTGGCCCTGTTGCCGCAGCCAGTCGGCTATAAGACGGCCGGCACAGCGGTCAACCAGCACCTTCACACTACGAGACCTTCACCGCATCGATCCGGTCATTTGCGACTACTGCATGGGCATAGGCAAGACATGCGCGAATGTCTTCCTGTTGCAGCTCGGGATAATCGTCGAGGATCGATGCGACCGTCTCGCCCTGGGCAAGCAGACTCAAGACCAGTTCCACGGAGATTCGCATACCGCGGACGATTGGCTTGCCGCCAAAAATGTTCGGATCAGCCGTGATCCGGTCGAGCATCTGTTCGGCCATCAGTCACCTATCGAACGGAAACAATAATATGTTCAACGCGCCTTGTCGAAGGCGGCGCTAGATCAGATTGCCCGCCTTGACCCACCAGCGCGGGTTTGCCGCGGCGAGAGCTTGCGCGGCGGCCTCGGCCTCGTGCGCGGCAGCGTAGAGCGCGAAGCAGGTGGCGCCGCTGCCGCTCATGCGCGCGAGGAGCGCGCCCGGCGTCGCCGCAAGCGCTGCGAGAATTTCACCGATGGCGGGCACGAGCTCCTGCGCCGCGCCGGTGAGGTCGTTGCGGCGCTCGCGCAAGAGCGCCACGAGCTCGGCCGCATCGCGCGGCGCATCGGCAAAGCGCGCGGGCTCGGAGAAAGCGCCATCGCGGCGCGCATAGACGCCGGCGGTCGGCAGCGCCACGCCGGGATTGGCGAGCACGAGCGCGAGCGGCGGCAAGGCCGGCGCGGGCTCGACGCGCTCGCCGATGCCGCCGAGATATGACGCGCGCGAAGCGAGGCACACGGCCACGTCGGCGCCCAGCGCGAGCGCCAAATCCGCGAGCGCGTCCGCGGGCAATTCGGCGCGCCACAGCGCGCCGAGCGCCCGCAGCGCCGCCGCCGCGTCGCTCGATCCGCCGCCGATGCCGGACGCGACCGGCAGGCGCTTTTCCAACGTGAGCGCCGCGCGCGGCAGGCGCCGGAGCCGCGCCGCGAACAGCCGCGCCGCACGATGGACGAGATTTTCGCCCGCCGCGCCCATGAGCTGCGCGGCGTAGGGACCGGTAATGCGCAGCGACAGCGTATTGGCAGGCGCCGCGGTCACCTCGTCGGCAATGTCGGCGAACGCGACGAGGCTGTCGAGCAGGTGATAGCCGTCGTCGCGGCGGCCGACGACGTGGAGATAGAGATTGAGCTTTGCCGAGGCGCGCTCGCGGAGCTCGATCGCGCGCAAGGACTCAGCCGCCGCTGACCGCCTGCGGCGGCTTCTCGAGACCGTGATCGAGCTTCACCTGGATCGACTTCACGTCGCCCGGATCGGGCCCGAACTGCAACGCACGGCGCCATTGATAGCGCGCCTCGGCCTCGCGCCCGTCCCGCCAATAGACGTCGCCGAGATGGTCGTTGATGGTCGGGTCCTCGGGCAAAAGCTCGATCGCGCGCTCAAGGAACTGCGTCGCCTTGGCGAGATCGCCGGTGCGGTAATAGGCCCAGCCGAGACTGTCGACGATGTAGCCGTCGTTCGGGCGCAGCTCGACCGCGCGCTGAATCATCTTGAGCCCGTTCGCCAAGTTCTCGCCCTTGTCGATCCAGGAGTAGCCGAGATAGTTGAGCACCATCGGCTGTTCCGGCGAGAGCTCGAGCGCGTGCTTCAGGTCGGCCTCGGCGCGCGGCCATTGGCCCGAGCGCTCGTAGGCGACGCCGCGGTCGTAGAAGAGGCGCCAGGACGTGGCCTTCGCCTGATCGCTGCTGCCGAGCCGGCTGATCGCCTCGTCATAGGCCTTGGCCGCGTCGTCGAACTGGCTCTTGCCGCGCAGCACGTCGCCCAATTCGACGAGCGCCGAAGGCGAGGACGGCCGCTCCGCCGCCATCTGGCGCAGATCGGCGATCGCCTGATCGGTGTGATCGAGCGCGTCCTCGGCGAGCGCGGCGCGGAGCCGCGCCGACCAGGCCAGCGGCGATTTCGGATCGACCGCGCGATAGAGCGCGAGCGCATCCTCGGTGCGGCCTTCCTCGGCGCGGATCTCGGCAACGAGAAGTTGCGCCAGCGGGAAGTCGGGCTGGAGCGCCAGCGCAAGCCGCGCATAGACGAGCGCGACGTCCATCGTGTCGCGCTGATCCAAAAGGCTCGCGAGATCGAACAGAGCTTCGGCGCCGCCCTGCTGCGCCGTGGTGATGAGGCGGCCGGGAACCTGCCCCGCGGCGATGCGCGCGAGCCCGGTCTTGGCGATGTCGGTCTCGTCGTCGTCGGTGGTGAAGCTTTCATAGAGGCGCTTGGCCGCATCGGGCCGGCCGTGGCGCTCGTAGAAATTGCCGGCGACCTCGGCGATGCGGAACGTCGGCTGCGGCTCGGCGGCAACGAGCTTGTCGAAATCCTTCTGCGCCTCGTCGACGCGGTCGGTGAAGTCGGCGAGCAGCCCCTCGTGCAGATCGCGCAGCGGTTCGAGGCCCTTCAAGGGGCCCATCTCGTCGAGCGCCTGAAGCGCCGGGGCGGGGCGCTGGCGTCCCGCCTCGATCCACGCCGCGAGCAGCGGCACGGCGTAGCGCTGCGCGCCATCGCGCGAGAGCGACTTGGCACGGTCGGCGGCGCCGTCGAAATTCCCCACCTTCATGTCCTCGATCAGCAGCACGACGGCGGCGAGGCCGCGATTGCCGTCGAGCTCGACGATGCGGCGGGCGAGCTGCACCGCGTCCTCGACGCGGCCCTCGGAAATGCGCAAGACGAAAGCGCGCCGCACCAGCTCGAAATTGTCGGGGTCGCTCGCGAGCGCCTGCTCGACGAATTTTGCGGCGTCGGCGTAGTCGTGCACCTCCTGCGCGTGACCGGCGGCGAGATAATTGCCGAGCGGGCTCGGCGCTTCCGGCGCAGTCACGACCGGGCCGCTCTCCTCGGCGACGCGATTTTGCGGCGGCACGCCGCCTGCGGTGCAGGCAGCGAGCGCCGCGACGCTCGCGGCGAGGAGGAGGGCGTGCCACACGCGCCCCGTCCGGGCGGAGCAGGGCATCAGCGAATGGCGCACGGATTTGATCCCATCCAACACAATTCTCAAGGAGCGCGCCATTCTACACCATCGCTTCTACATGTTCGGATAATTCGGACCGCCGCCGCCCTCGGGACACACCCAATCGATGTTCTGCTGCGGGTCCTTGATGTCGCAGGTCTTGCAGTGGACGCAGTTCTGGGCGTTGATCTGGAGCCGCTTCTTGCCGTCGGCCTCGTCCACGATCTCGTAGACGCCGGCCGGGCAATAGCGCTGCTCGGGCGAAGCGTAAAGTTCCCAGTTCACCGCGATCGCCTTCGCCGGGTCCTTGAGATGGAGGTGCGAGGGCTGGTTCTCCTCGTGGTTGGTGTTGGAGATGAAGACGGAGGAGAGCCGGTCGAAGGTCAGCGTCCCGTCGGGCTTCGGATACTCGATCGGGCGGCAGTCGCGCGCACGCTTCATCGCCAGGTGATCGGCATGGTGCCGGAGCGTCCACGGGGCCCGGCCGCGCAAGAGATAGGTGTCGATCGCGGCGTTCGCGAGCCCGCCCCAGAGGCCCAGGCGGAAGCCCGGCCTGATGTTGCGCACCGCGTAGAGCTCGGGCCAGACCCAGGAGGCTTCGAGCGCGCGGCGATAGTCGGCCGCAGCGTCGCCCGCGAGGCGCCGGGCCAGGATTTCGGCCGCGACCATGCCCGACTTCATCGCCGTGTGGCTGCCCTTGATCTTGGCGACGTTCAAAAAACCCGCGGCGCAGCCGATGACGAGGCCGCCGGGGAAATCCAGGCGCGGGATCGCCTGGAAGCCACCTTCGTTCAGGGCGCGCGCGCCATAGGCGACGCGGCGGCCGCCGGCGAAAGTCGGCCGGATCGCGGGATGAGTCTTGAAGCGCTGAAATTCCTCGAACGGGTTCAGATAGGGGTTCCGGTAGTCGAGCCCGACGACGAAGCCGACCGCGACCTGACGGTTCTCGAGGTGATAGAGGAACGAGCCGCCATAGGTCGCGCGGTCGAGCGGCCAGCCGACCGTGTGCACGACGAGGCCGGGCTGATGCCGCGCGGCATCGACCTCCCACAATTCCTTGAGCCCGAGACCATAGGTCTGCGGCCCGCTGTCGCGCCGGAGATCGAAGCGCGCGACCAGAGTCTTGGTGAGCGAGCCGCGGCAGCCTTCGGCCAGGAGCGTCTCCTTGGCGCGGAGCTCGACGCCGGGCTGGAAATTGGCGGTGGGAGTACCGTCCTTGCCAAGTCCTTGCGCGCCGGTCGCGACGCCGACGACGCGGCCGTCCTCGTAGAGAACCTCGGATCCGGCGAAGCCCGCATAAATCTCGACGCCCAGCGCTTCCGCCTTCTGCGCCAGCCACCGGCACAAATTGCCAAGGCTGATGATGTAGTTGCCGTGGTTGCGCATCTGCGGCGGCGTCGGCAGGCGCAGCGCGCGGCGCGCGGTGAGGAGAAGGAAGCGGTCGTCGGTCGCTTGCGTCGTCAGCGGCGCGCCATCATTGCGCCAGTCGGGCAGCAGCTCGTCGAGCGCGCGCGGCTCGAACACCGCGCCCGAGAGAATGTGCGCGCCGACCTCGGAGCCTTTCTCGATGATGCAGACGGTGCGCTCGGGCGCCACTTGCTTCAAGCGGATCGCGGCGGCGAGACCGGCGGGGCCGGCGCCGACGACGACGACGTCGTATTCCATCCGCTCGCGATCCATCGCCCGCACTATAGTAAGGCGCGATCAAAGAGCCAGGGGCCGAGGGTGACGAGCGACGAGCGCGCGGCGCTGCTGCGCTGGTATGTCGAGATGGGCGCCGACGAGGCGATCGGGGCCGAGCCGAACGACCGCTTCGCGAAACGCGAGGACCCCCCACCCTTTCCCTCCCCCTCGAGGGGGGAGGGTAATAACAGCGCCGTCACCGCGCCAACCGCTCCCCCTCGCCCCGGCCCTCTCCCCGGTGCCGAGCGGGGCAGCGCGCGCGCGATCGCGGAAGCCGCCAACACCCTCGACGAGTTGCGCGCGGCGGTCGCCGCGTTTGACGGCTGCGCCCTGAAGCGCACGGCGACCACCACCGTCTTCACCGACGGCACGCCGGGCGCGCCGCTCCTGGTGATCGGCGAGGCGCCAGGCGCCGAGGAGGACCGGCTCGGCCTGCCCTTCGTCGGGCGGAGCGGCCAGCTCTTGGACCGCATGCTCGCCGCGATCGGCTACGACCGCAAACGCAACGCCTTCATCAGCAACATCCTGTTCTGGCGCCCGCCCGGCAACCGCAAGCCGACCGACGAGGAAACCGCGCTCTGCCTGCCCTTCGTGTGGCGGCTCATCGCGCTCGCCGACCCCGCGGCCGTGCTGCTGTGCGGCGGCACGGCGGCGGCCTCGCTGCTGGGCCGGAGCGAGGGCATCACCCGGCTGCGCGGCCGCTGGGTCGAACTGCCGGTGCCGGGTCTCGAGCGGCCCGTCTCAGTCATGCCGACCTATCACCCCTCGTTTCTTTTGCGCACGCCGCAGAAGAAAGGCGAAAGCTGGCGCGATTTACTAGAGTTACAATTGAAGCTGCTCGCGAAATAATAATTCCTTTCTTGTGGGTAAATGCACCCAACTCTGGGCAAGTACCCATAGTAGGGCTTGCCAGGGCGACTCGAATAGTCTATCTCGGACCGATGCGAGGACGCTGCTATAGCGCGCGATCCGGGCGCAAACCCCTTTTCAGATGGCAAAAGCAAGGAATAACACTTTCCTTGTTTACCTTAATTATTTGCGCCTCAAATCAAATCTCGGCCGAGGATTTGCGCACCGCGGCGCTGACGCCCGGAACTGAAATGCTGCGCCAGTCGGACCTGCCGACGGTACTATCGGCGCCGGACCAGGCGCGCTACCAGCGCATCTTCGCGCTCGAGGCGAAGGCCGCCTGGAGCGACGCCGACGCCGAGATCGCCGGGCTCGAGAACCCCCTCCTGCTCGGCCAGGTGCAGGCGGCGCGCTATCTCAGCCCGTCCTACCGGTCGAGCTACCCCGAATTGGTGCGCTGGCTCGGGCGCTATGCCGACGAGCCCGACGCCAAGGAGATCTACGGGCTCGCGCTGCACCGCCAGCCGAAGGGAGCCAAGGCCCCGCCCCGGCCAGTCGCGGCCGTGCTCGATGACGAAGCGCAGACCGATGAAGGCGCCTCGGCCAATCTGAGCCCGCGCGCGGTGCTGGTGGTGCGGCAGATCGAAAGCCTGGTGCCGACCGCGCCGGGCCGGGCCGAGCAGCTCCTCGCCGGGCCCGAGGCGCAGCGCGTCCTCGACGGCGATGCCAAGGCGGCACTGCGCGCCGAGATCGCGGCCGCGTTCCTCGGCAACGGCGAGGCGCAGGAAGCGCTCGCCGCGAGCGCGCCCGCCGAGAGCGGCGACTTGACGCCGCGGCAGCACTGGGAGGCCGGGCTCGCCGCCTGGCGGCTCAACCGGCTCTCCGAGGCGCGCGGCCATTTCGAGGCGCTGGTGCGCAATCCCGGCCAATCGCCGTGGCTCAAATCGGAAGCGGCGGTGTGGTCGGCGCGGGTCGCCCAGCGCATGAAGCAGCCGAAGCTGGTCGCGTATTTCCTGCGCATCGCCGCGGAAGAGCCGCGCACCTTCTACGGCCTCATCGCCTGCCGCCTGCTCGGCATCGATCCGGGGCTCGATTTCGAGCCGGAGCCGTTCAGCGCACTCGACGCGCGCGTCATCTCCAGCCTCGAGGTCGGACGGCGCGCGCTGGCCCTGATCGCCGTCGGCGAGCGCGGCCGCGCCGTCGCCGAGCTGCGCACGCTGATGGCGGGCCACAGCCCGGCGCTCCTGCAATCGCTCGCCGGCATCGCCCAGCGCGCCGATCTCGCCGCGCTCAGCATGTCGGCCGGGCAGATCCTGGCGCAGGAGGACGGGCGCCGGCACGACGGCGCGGTCTATCCGCTGCCGCGCTGGGTCCCGCAAGGCGGCTTCACCGTCGATCGCGCGCTGCTCTATGCGGTGATGCGGCAGGAATCACTGTTCCTGCCAGGCGTCACGAGCACGGCAGGCGCGCTCGGCGTGATGCAGCTCATGCCGGCGACGGCGCGCGACATGGCCGAGCGCGAAGGCGTGCGGCTGGCCGCCGCGTGGGACGAGGGCAACGACGCGAAGTCGCTCGCCGATCCGTCGACCAACCTGACGCTCGCGCAGGAATATGTGCGGCTCCTGCTCAAGGACGAGCGCATCAAGGGCAGCCTTCTGCTGTTCACGCTCGCTTACAACGGCGGGCCCGCGGCGGCGCAGCGCTGGGACGCGCTCGCCGGTTCCTACAAGCACGATCCGCTGCTCTTCCTCGAGAGCATCCCGGCGCCCGAGGCGCGGCTCTTCACCAAGCACGTGCTGACCAACTACTGGATCTATCGCGCGCGCCTCGGCCAGGGCACGCCCGATCTCGACGCGCTTGCCGCCGGCGAGTGGCCGACCTATATCGCGCGCGACACAGCCGGGCCGGGTCACCGCTATGCCGCGAATCGATGAGAGCCGCCCGTTCCTTGCCGTCAACATCGCCGTCCTCACCGTGTCCGACACGCGCACCGAGGCCGACGACAAATCCGGCAACACGCTCGCCGAGCTGATTGCCGGCGCCGGACACCGCGTCGCGCGGCGCCGCATCGTCACGGACGATCGCGCGTCAATCGTGGCGCAACTCAAGGAGTGGATCGCCGATCCCGCGATCGATGTCGTGATCGCCACGGGCGGCACCGGCATGACCGGACGCGACGTGACGCCGGAAGCATTTCACGAGGTTTACGAGAAGGAGATCGCCGGGTTCGGCGAGCTGTTCCGCTGGCTCAGCTTCCAGAAGGTCGGCACCTCGACGATCCAGAGCCGCGCCACCGCCGGGGTCGCGGGCGGAACTTATCTCTTCGCGCTGCCCGGCTCGCCCTCGGCCTGCCGCGACGGCTGGGACGACATCATCCGCCACCAGCTCGACAACCGGTACCGGCCCTGCAACCTGGTCGAACTCATGCCGCGCCTGCAGGAGCATCTGCGCGCCGGCTGAGAATTCGTTCTTTATTTGTTCCTATACCCGTGCTAGCCTCGGCCGCATGGAGGATGCGCGCGCGGGAGAGCCGCCGGCACGGCCGCGCAAAGGACGCGGCGCAGGCAGCAACGAGACGGGCCGGTTCGAGCCCGAACGGCGGATTCCGGCCGATGACGGCTGGGGCAGTGCCGACGAGCCGGCGCCGGCGCTCGACACGGTCTATGCGCGCGACACGGCCAAGACGATCATCTCCAAGAACGACTCCCCCGACGTGCCGTTCGAGCGCTCGATCAATCCCTATCGCGGCTGCGAACACGGCTGCATCTATTGCTTCGCGCGGCCGACGCACGCCTATCTCGGCCTCTCGCCCGGGCTCGATTTCGAAAGCCGCATCTTCGTCAAGGAGGACGCGCCGGAATTGCTCGCCGCCGAGCTCGCGAAGCCGGGCTACCAGGCGAAGACGATCACGCTCGGCGCCAACACCGACGCCTATCAGCCGGTCGAGCGCAAGCTTCTGCTGACGCGGCGCATCATCGAGACTTTGGCGCGCCATCGCCATCCGCTCGCGATCGTCACCAAGTCGGCGCTGGTGCAGCGCGACATCGACATCCTGGCGCCGATGGCGCAGGAGCGGCTCGCATCGGTCGCCGTGTCGCTGACGACGCTCGACCGCAACCTCGCGCGCCGCATGGAGCCGCGCGCCGCGACGCCAGAACGGCGGCTCGAGACGATCGCGGCCGTGAGCGCGGCCGGCATCCCGGTCGCGGTGCTCGCCTCGCCGATGATCCCGGCGCTGAACGACATGGAATTGGAGCGCATCCTCGAGGCGGCGGCCGGGGCCGGCGCGTCCGGCGCCTCCTATATCCTGCTGCGCCTGCCGCTCGAGCTCGCGCCGCTCTTCGAGGAATGGCTCGGCAACCATTATCCGGCGCGCGCGGCGCATGTGATGTCCTTGATCCGCCAGAGCCGCGACGGCAAGGCCTATCAGTCGGAGTTCGGCACGCGCATGCGCGGCACCGGACCCTACGCCGAGCTGCTGCGGGCGCGCTTCGAGGCGGCGAGGAAACGCTTCGGCCTCGACAAGGGCCGCGCCTGGCAGCTCGACACGACGCGCTTCCGCCCGCCGGCGAAGAAGGGCGATCAGCTCAGCCTGTTGTGAGGGAGCAGCACATGAGCGAAGTTTGCGCTCCGCTTTACCGAGTTGACATTGACGGTCTCTCGTCAGACCGGCAAACTCGATTAGCGAACAGGGGAGAACTGATGACCGTTACGGGGGTAAATCTTCTAGCGTTCGTGGGTTCCGAACGATTCGGCACAATTCTCGCCGATCCTCCCTGGCAATTTCAGAACAAGACCGGGAAAGTCGCGCCGGAGCACCGCAGACTGTCGCGCTATGGCACGATGACGCTCGACGAAATCAAAGCGCTCCCGATTGGAAAAATCGCTGCGGAGAGGTCGCATCTTTACCTCTGGTGTCCCAATGCGCTGCTTCCTCAGGGTCTTGCGGTGATGGAAGCATGGGGCTTCCGCTACAAGTCGAACATCGTCTGGCACAAGATCCGCAAAGACGGCGGCAGCGACGGGCGTGGCGTCGGCTTCTACTTTCGCAACGTGACGGAACTGCTTCTTTTCGGCATTCGCGGCAGGGATGCGCGCACGCGGCAAGCGGGGCGAAGGCAAGTGAACTACGTGGCAACTCGCAAGCGGGAGCACAGCCGCAAACCCGACGAGCAATATCCGATCATCGAGGCGTGCTCCTTTAAGCCCTTCATCGAGCTTTTCGCGCGCGGTGTGCGACCGAACTGGGCGATCTGGGGTAACGAGGCCGACGAGAGTTACAAGCCGAGCTGGAAGACCTATGCGCATCATTCGCAAGCGAACGTCGCGGCGGAGTAGTCAGGGAACCTCCTGAACAGACTCGAACGAAAGCACCTTTTCCGGCAATCCAATCAGCAGCAGCGGGCACGGATTTCCCACGCCGCGATGGACTCTGTCTTGCAGCTTGCGCCAGTGAGTTGTCGACTCTCCGAATTTGTCGGACACGAAATGGGAGGCCCAAGCGTCGGCAAACGGAACGTGCGCCTCCACCCTCCGTTCGATCTCCCTTCGTTGTCGGCGCGTCGGCACCCAGCCAATTTTCTCGAGATCGGCGAACGAGGCGACGTGGTTCTCCTGTGCGAAGCGAAGCACCGCCGCCCTCATCGCGGCGTGGAGCGATGTCCCGCGCGTTACGAGGATGCCAACCGAAATTGCGCCCTCGGCGTGCAGCCGCTTGAAGTTCTCGAGGTCACGGTCGTAGAACGGGTCCTTGTTGTTCCACTCGATCTCGAGCGCGAGCGTGCCGGCCTCGAAACGGCGCACATGGTCGATCTGGTGCGTAATCGACTCACGCTGAACGCCATTGATGATCTTGACGATCTCGAAAGTGCCCTTGAGCCAGTCGCACTCCGAGAGCGCTCTGCGCATCCGTTGCGTGCCGGCGGCTTCACCGCCGCCGGAGCCGATGATCTCGGTTATTGGAATGCGCGTCTCTCTCAGGACCTGATCGAGTTCCATGAGGGCTTGGGGAAAATCGGCCGACAGGATGGCATGCGCATGCGAGTGGAATTCTATTTCGAATCCCTGCGCCTTCAGGCGTTCCACCATGGCCGTTCCGCTGACAAAGCCGCTGTAGCGGCCTCGGTAGCCGGATAGAACGAGTCGAGTCAAAGAAAGTCTCATTCTAGGCCTTCTTCCGCTCGCTTGTTCCCCGTCCTCACCGGGCCGCATACTCGCCGCATGATCGTGCTGTTCACCGATTTCGGCCTTCTCGGCCCTTACACCGGGCAGGTGAAGGCGGTGCTCGCGCGCGAGGCGCCGGGCGTGCCGGTCATCGATCTCTTTGCCGATGCGCCGGCGCAGAACCCGCGCGCGGCGGCCTATCTGCTCGCGGCCTATGCCGCGTGGTTTCCGGCCGGCACCGTGTTCTTGTGCGTGGTCGATCCGGGCGTGGGCTCGGCGCGCGCGGCACTCGCGCTCTCGGCGGATGGACGCTGGTATGTCGGGCCGGAGAACGGCCTCTTCGAGCTCGTGCTGCGCCGCGCCGCGGAGACGCAGCTCTGGGAGATCACGGCACGGCCGGAAACCCTGTCGGCGAGCTTTCACGGCCGCGACCTGTTCGCGCCGGCGGCGGCGTTCGTCGCGCGCGGCGCGGCGCCCGCTTGGGAGAAGCGTCCACTCGCCTCCGCGCGCCGGCCGGACTGGCCCGACGATCTGTCCGAGATCGTCTATGTCGATTGCTACGGCAACGCCGTCACGGGACTGCGCGCGACACATCTCCCGCCGGCGGCGCGGCTCGTCGCATTCGGCCGCGCGATCGCCCGCGCGCGCACCTTCTCCGACGTGCCGGCGGGAACATCGTTCTGGTACGAGAATTCGAACGGCCTTGCCGAGATCGCGGTCAATCTCGGCCGCGCCGACGAGGATCTCGGCCTCAAGGTCGGCAGCGCGATTGCGGTGGACAGCTGATGCTTGAGGCTTGCCACGGGACGCCAAGCCGTGGCACGTCTCCTCCATGCCGGACTTCGCGCTCGAGAAAAAGTTCCCCGGCGTCGTCTGCGGCATCGACGAGGCCGGGCGCGGGCCGCTCGCGGGGCCGGTCGTGGCCGCCGCCGTCGTGCTCGACCGACGCCGCATCCCGCGCAGTTTGCGCGACGGGCTCGACGATTCGAAAAAGCTCGCGCCCGAGGCGCGCGAGGAATTCTTCCTGATCCTGCGCCGCTCGGCGGTGGCGATCGGCGTGGGCGCCGCGAGCGCCGCCGAGATCGACCGCATCAACATCCTGCGCGCAACCTTGGCGGCCATGTGCCGCGCCGTGACGGCGCTGCGCCTGACGCCCGTCGTGGCGCTCGTCGACGGCAACGTGCCGCCGCCCTTGGCGTGCCCGGTCGAGACGGTGATCCGCGGCGACGGGCTCTCGCTCTCGATCGCCGCAGCCTCGGTCATCGCCAAGGTGACGCGCGACCGCCTCATGCGGCGGCTTGCCGAGCGCTATGGCGGCTATGGCTGGACGACCAATGTCGGCTACGCCACCGCGGAGCATCGCGCCGCATTGCTGGCGCTCGGGCCCACGCCGCACCACCGCAGGAGCTTCGCGCCGTGCCAACTGGGCTTCGACTTCGACTGCGCCGGCACCTTGTGAGCCGCCCCGGAAGCGGGTTAAGACCGACTTTACGAGTCGAACGCTAACCTCCTGACTCTACAAAGCTATTGCACGCCGAGTCGCGCTCGGGCAGGATGCCCGCGCGCGAACCTTCGGGGGTCGGGCGCATGGACGAGGTGCTGGTTGGCGACGCGGTCGCACTCATGGCGAAGCTGCCGGAGGCGTCGTTCGACCTCGTCTTCGCCGATCCGCCCTACAACCTCCAGCTCGCGCACGAGCTGACGCGGCCCAACCTCTCACGCGTCGACGGCGTCGACGAAGACTGGGACAAGTTCGCGGATTTCGCCGCCTATGACCGCTTCACCCGCGCCTGGCTCGAAGCGGCGCGGCGGCTCTTGAAGCCCGACGGCACGCTCTGGGTGATCGGGACATATCACAACATCTATCGCGTCGGCGCGATCGTGCAGGATCTGGGCTACTGGATGCTCAACGACATCGTCTGGCGCAAATCGAACCCGATGCCGAATTTTCGCGGCCGCCGCTTCACCAACGCGCACGAGACGCTCATCTGGTGCGCGCGCTCGCGGATGAGCCGCCACACCTTCAATCATCACGCGATGAAGGCGCTGAACGAAGATTTGCAGATGCGCAGCGACTGGTTCATTCCGCTGTGCGGCGGGCCGGAGCGCCTCAAAGTCTCCGGCAAGAAGGCGCACCCGACGCAGAAGCCCGAAGCGCTCCTCCATCGCGTACTGATGGCGGCGACGCGGGCGGGCGATGCGGTGCTCGATCCCTTCTTCGGCACCGGCACGACGGGCGCGGTGGCAAAGCGCCTGGGCCGGCACTGGCTCGGCATCGAGCGCGACGAGACTTATGCCGATCTCGCGCGCCAGCGCATCGCGGCGGTCGAGCCCGCGCCCTCCGAACTCGTCGGCAGCGAGGAAAAGCGCGACCAGAAGCGCGTGCCGTTCGGCGCGCTGGTCGAGCACGGGCTCTTGCGCGCGGGCGAAATCCTGTTCGACGCGCGGCGGCGCTGGACCGCGAAAGTGCGCGCCGACGGCACGCTCGTTTCCGCCGACGGCCGCGGCTCGATCCACCAGGTGGCGGCGCAGGTGCAGGGCGCGCCGGCGTGCAACGGCTGGGAATTCTGGTACGTCGAGCGCAAGGGCGAGGCCGTGCCGATCGAATATTTCCGGCAGCAGATGCGCGCCGAGATGGGCTGAGCCCGCCTCAGTTCCTTGATCAAGTCTTAACCTTAGAAAATCTTCATCTTGACCGGCTTCAATTCCGCCGCTCTCTCGATGGGCGGGAAGAGATGATCCGGTTCGGCAAGAGCGCGGCCGCGCTCTTCGCACATAAGCAGCGCTATTTCTCCGAGAACGCGCAGCTCCTCGCCGAGGGCCGCGCGACCGCCGCGCTTTACGCGGCGCAGCCGCGGCGCGAGCGCTGCAAATGCTGCGATCATCCGCTCGGTGAAGCGGCATTCGCGAAGCACGGCATTGCCTACGCGCTCTGCACGCGCTGCGGGCACTTGAATGGGCTGCATCAGGATTCGCCGGAGTTCTGCGCCGCGATCTATGCCGAGAAGGGCGGCAGCGATTACGCGAAAGCCTATTCCGCCGCCGACCGCGCGGCCTATTGGGCGCGCGTGCGCGACATCTACCTGCCGAAGGCGGAATTCCTGCGCGACGCGATCGCCGCGGAGGAGACTCCGCAAAACCTCGCCGTCGCCGATTTCGGCGCGGGCGCGGGCTATTTCGTCGCGGCCTTGCGCGAGCTTGGCATCAACGCCGAGGGCTACGAGGTTTCGGCGGCACTGGTGGAGCAAGCCGACGCCTATCTTGGGCAGGGCGCGGTGCGGCGCCACGCACTCGCGGACGCGCTCTCGCTCGCGGCGGCGGCACGCGCGCCCATCGTCTCGATGATCGGCGTGCTCGAGCATGTCGTGGCGCCGCGGCAGTTGCTCCACGTGCTGCGCGGAAATCGGAATGTGCGCTATCTCTATATCTCGGTGCCGCTCTTCAGCCCGTGCGTGTTCTTCGAGCTGGCGTTTCCGGCCGTGTTCCAGCGCCATCTCTCGGGCGGCCACACACACCTCTTCACCGAGCGCTCGATCGATTGGATGTGCGGCGAATTCGGCATGACGCGGATCGCCGAATGGTGGTTCGGCGGCGACGTGATGGATTTGTTCCGCGCCGTCTCGGTCGAGCTGCGCCAGCGCGACGACACCGCCGAAGCCTGTGCGCTCTGGACCGAGATGCTGGCGCCGGCGATCGACGACGTGCAGCTCGCGCTCGACAAGCGCCGTCTCGCGTCCGAAGTGCACATGCTGCTGCGGTTCGCGCGATAAAATCTCAAGCCCGCGCGGGGGCCCCGCCGCCCGCATGCGCGATCACCTTCTTCATCACGCTCGGCAGCGCATGTTGCCCGAGTTTATCGGGCGCGACCCAAACGCCCTCGCAATGGGCGCCGTTTTTGACGCGCCCGGCCAGCACCAGAAGCTCGAGATGGAAATGCGTGAACGTGTGGCGCACCACGTCGGGCACGCGCGTCCAGCGCGCACGCACCGGCGCCAGGATTTTCGCTTCGCCTTCCGGCCAGCGTGCCGTGCGCCATTCGGTCGACGGCACTTCCATCATGCCGCCCAAAAGCCCCGTCTCGGGCCGGCGGCGCAGCAGCACCGCGCCATCCGCGCGCACCGCCCAGAACGCCACGCCGAAGCGCGTCGGCTTGAGCGCCGCGGCGCGGCGCGCCGGCAACTCCGCGGCGATCCCTTGGGCGCGCGCCTTGCACGGACTTTGCCACGGGCAGAGCACGCAGCGCGGCTTTTGCGGCACGCAGATGGTGGCGCCCAGATCCATCACCGCCTGCGCGTAGTCGCCCGCGCGTTTTTCGGGCACGTGCGAGGATGCGAGGCGCCGGAGTTTCGGCTTCACGCCGGGCAGCGGTTCCGGCACCGCGTGGAGCCGCGCCATCACGCGCTCGACATTGCTGTCGACCGCGGCGGCCTTGCGGTCGAACGCGATCGCGGCGATCGCCGCGGCGGTATAGGGGCCGATCCCGGGCAACTCGGCGAGCGCCGTCTCGGTGTCGGGAAATACCCCGCCCAAGCGCACGACCGCGCGGGCGCAGGCATGGAGATGGCGCGCGCGGGCGTAGTAGCCCAAGCCCTGCCACGCATGCAGCACCTCGTCGAGCGAGGCCGCCGCGAG
Source organism: uncultured Alphaproteobacteria bacterium (assembly GCA_963729295.1). Taxonomy (GTDB): domain Bacteria; phylum Pseudomonadota; class Alphaproteobacteria; order ATCC43930; family CGMCC-115725; genus DATJLY01. The sequence continues at coordinate 141,043 of CAVSNJ010000001.1, read as the reverse complement.
CGCTTCGATGTCGGGCCAGCGCGCCACGAACGCATCGAAATAGGGCATGACGGCGGCGACCGTCGTCTGCTGCAACATCACCTCGCTGAGCCAGACGCGGTAGGGATCGGGCCGCTCGCCGGGCCGCGCGCGCCACGGCAGCACGCGGCGATGCCGGTCGTACCAGGCGAGGAGCGATAGGGCGAGATCGGTGCGAATCCGGTGCTCCTTGGCTTGGCCCAAAGGGGCTCGTGACCAGAATGGGCAATTTTCCGAATCGCATCAACAAAGCCGCGCCGATGCACTACGATCGCGCGCGGAAGGTGCGAGTGGAGAAGCGGCACGGCTATATGCGCGCCTTGGCCGGCGAAGTGGCGAAGATCGCCGGACCGGCGCTCGGCAAACGCGGCTTCGCCGCGGCCCAGCTCGTGACCCAATGGGAGACGGTGGTGGGCGCCGAGTGGGCGGAAAAACTCGGGCCCGAGCGGCTCGATTTTCCCCGCGGCGCGCGCGAGGGCGGGACCTTGCGGCTCCGCTGCGCCCCCGGCGCCGCGCTCGAGGCGCAGCACGCGAGCCCGCTTCTGCTCGAGCGGATCAACGGCTTCTTCGGCTACCGCGCGGTCGAGCGCCTGGTCTTCATCCAGGGCCCGCTGCTCAGGGCCGCGCGCACGGCCACGGCGCCGGCGCCGCTCGCGCCGCACGACCTGGCGGCGCTTGACCGCCGCCTCGACGCCGTCGAGGATCCCGGGCTGCGCGCGGCCTTGCGCCGGCTCGGCGCGGCGGTCATGGCGGCCAAGCCGGGCGAGTAGCGGCCCGGCTTGCATTGGCCCCCAACAACCCTTAGCATCAACATCTGGTGGATCGGAGCGCTTAATGCGGGATATGTGGTGGATTTCCGCCGCCTTCGTCGTGGCCTTCACGGGCCTCGCCCAGGCCGATTCGGTCCCCGCCCCGGCCGCCGACGACATCGCGCTGGGCAAGGCCGACGCGCCCATCACGATCTTCGAGTTCGCCTCGCTGACCTGCCCGCATTGCGCCGAGTTCGACGCCGAGACGCTGCCGAAAGTGCGCAGCGACTGGATCGACCCCGGCAAGGCGCGGCTCATCTTCCGCGACTATCCGCTCGACCAGAATGCGCTCAAGGCGGCCATGGTCGCGCGCTGCGCGCCGCCGGATCAGTTCTTCAATTTCATCGACGTGCTGTTCAAGAACCAGGTCAATTGGGCGCTCGGCTCGCCCGACGAGGTGACGCAGGCGCTCTCGCGCATCGCGCGCCTGGGCGGCATCGGCGAGGACAAGTTCAACGCGTGCCTCAACGACAAGGCCTTGTCCGACCGCATCCTCGGCGAGCGGCTCGCCGGGCAGCACGATTACGGTGTCGATTCGACGCCGACCTTCTTCGTCAACGGCAAGAAGGTGGTGGGCGCGCTGCCCTACGAGCAGTTCGCGCAAGAGCTCGCGGCGGCGCTGCCGGGCGGCGCCGCGGTGGCGGCGGCTTCGCCCGCGCCGGTCGGCGCGAGCACGCCCGCGGCAGCGCCCCCCATGCCCGCTGCGTCCGAGCCAGAGGTCTGGTGGAAGCGCTGGTACCACACGCTCATGAGCTATCTATGACCGCAACAACAATCGGGTAACGCGCGTGCACTTCGTCAAGCTCCGGATCGCCGGCTTCAAATCCTTCGTCGAACCGACCGATCTCGCGATCGAGGCGGGCCTCACCGGCATCGTCGGCCCCAATGGCTGCGGCAAGTCGAACCTGGTCGACGCGCTCTCCTGGGCGATGGGCGAGACCTCGGCCAAGCGCATGCGCGGCGGCGAGATGGACGACGTCATCTTCGGCGGCACGTCCGACCGCCCGGCGCGCAATTTCGCCGAAGTGACGCTCCTCCTCGAGAACGCGAAGCGCGACGCGCCCAAACCCTATGACGAGTGCGACCAGATCGAGGTCGTGCGCCGCATCGAGCGCGGCGAGGGCTCGGCCTACAAGGTGAACGGCCGCGAGGTGCGCGCGCGCGACGTGCAGCTTCTCTTCGCCGACGCCGCCACCGGCGCGCAATCGCCAGCGATCGTGAGCCAGGGCCGCATCGGCGCGATCATTGCCGCGAAGCCGTCCGACCGCCGCGTCGTGATCGAGGAGGCGGCCGGCATCACCGGGCTCCACGCGCGCCGGCATGAGGCCGAGCTGCGTCTCAAAGCCGCGGAGGCGAACCTCCTGCGGCTCGAGGACGTGCTGACAACGCTCGCAACCCAACTCGACGGCTTGAAGAAGCAGGCGCGCCAGGCGTCGCGCTATCGCCGGCTCTCGGACCATATCCGCCGCGCGGAAGCCGTGGTGCTGCACCTCAAATGGCGCCTCGCGACCGCCGAGCGCGCCGAAGCGGCCGAGCGGCTGCGCCGCGCCGAGCTCGATGTCGCCGACCGGACATCCGCGCAGCGCGCCGCCGAGCGCGCGCGCGAGGAAGCGGCCGAAGCGCTCCCCGAGCTGCGCCGCACCGACGCCACCGCGGCGGCGGAATTGCAGCGCCTCGTCCACGCGCGCACCGCGCTCGAGGAAGAGGAGCGCCGCGTCGCCAACGCCCGCGAGGCGGCCGAGCAACGCATCGCGCAGACCACGGCCGACATGGCGCGCGAGGCGGAGCTTGGCGAGGATGCACGCGCGGCATTGGCGCGGCTCGAGGCTGCGCGCGCGGAATTCCTGGCGGCGCAGGCGCGCGAGGGCGAGGCCGAGGCGCAGGCGGCGGCGACGCTTGCCGCGGCGCAGACGCAAGCGAGCGCGCTCGAGCACGAATTGGCCCGGCTCAGCGAAGATCTCGCGGCGGCGGAAGCGCGCCGCGCGGCGCTGCACACGAAACGCGACGAAGCGCAGCAGCGCGCCCTCCGTCTCGGCGAGCGCATGGCGGCGATCGAGGCCGAGCGCGCCCAGGTCGAAGCGGAGACGATCGCGGCCGCGCGCGTCGCCGAAGCGGCGCAACAGGTGCGCGAAGCGGAAGACCAGGTCGCTGCCGCCCGGCTCGCCGCGGAAACGGCGGAGCAGGAACTGCGCGCGGCGAATGCGGCGGAAGCCCTCGCCCGCGCGCCGCTCGAAGCGGCCGAGGCGCGCCGCGCCAAGCTTCGCACCGAGGCGCAGGCGCTCAACGAGCTGCTCGCCGCGGCGAGCGACAAGCGCTATCCGCCCGTCCTCGACCGCATCGTCGTGACGGCGGGCTACGAGGCGGCGCTCGGCGCGGCCCTCGGCGACGATCTCGCGGCGCCGCTCGACGGCGAGGCGCCGATCCATTGGCGCGGCCTGGCCAATTACGACGCGCCGCAAGCTCTTCCCGCCGGCTGCACGCCCTTGGCAACGCAGGTGACCGCGCCCGCGGCGCTCGAGCGGCGCCTGGCGCAGATCGGCATCGTCGCCGACTGGGAAGCGGGCGAGCGGCTGCAAGCTTCGCTCAGGCCCGGCCAGCGCCTCGTCAGCCGCGACGGCGCCTTGTGGCGCTGGGACGGGCTGAAGCGCGCGGCGAGCACGCCCACGGCATCGGCGCAGCGCCTGCGTCAGCGCAACCGCCTCACGGAGATCGAAGATGCGGTGCGCGAGCTCGATGCCGAGATCGCGCGGCTCGCCGAGGCCTTCGCCGCGGCGCAGGGCGCGACGCGCCGCCATGCCGACGCCGAGCGCGAAGCGCGCGAGGCGGCGCGAAGCGCGCTCGACCATCTGGCCGCGGCGCGCGACCACGACTCGGAGCTCGCGCGCGCAGCCTCCGCGATCGCCTCGCGGCTCGAGGCGCTGTCCGGCACGGCCGAGCGGCTTGCCGCCGATCTCGCCGATGCGCGCGGCGAGGAAGCGGCGGCAAGCGATGCGCTCGCCGGGCTGCCCGATCCGGCGCTGGCACGCGCGGCGATCGAGGATTTGCGCCAGCGCGTCGCCGAGCGGCGCCTCAACCACCATGCCTGCCAGGGCGAATACGACCGGCTGAAGCGCGAGGCGGAATTGCGCCGCGAGCGGCTTGGCGCGGTCGAGCAGGAGCTGCGCTCGTGGCAAGGCCGCGCCGAGGCGGCGCTGCGCCAGCGCCGCACGCTCGAGGAACGGCGCGATGCGCTCCATGCCGAGATCGAAACGCTGTCGCGCCGTCCGGCCGAGATCGAGCGGCAGCGCGCCGCGCTCGCCGACCTGATCGCCGCGGCGACGTTGCGCCGCGACGCGGCGGGCGATGCGCTGGCCGCGGGCGAGACCAGGCTCGCCGGCGCCGAGCGCGCCGCCAAATCCGCCGATGCGGCGCTCGCCGAGGTGCGCGAGGAGCGCGTGCGCTGCGAGGGCCATCGCGATCAGGCCGAGGAAGCGGCGCGTACGCTCGCCGCTCTCATCGCCGAGCGGCTCGACTGCGCGCCCGACGAAGCGCTCGCGGCGGCGGGAATTTCGTCCGACGAGACGCTCCCCGATCTCGCCGATGCGACGCATCGGTTCGAGCGCCTCACGCGCGAGCGCGACACCATGGGGCCGGTCAATCTCGTCGCCGAGCAAGAGGCGCAAGAGGTCGAGGAGAAGCTCCGGGTGCTGACCGGCGAGCGCGACGACCTCATCGCCGCCATCGCCAAGCTGCGCCAAGGAATACAGACGCTGAACCGCGAGGGGCGCGAGCGGCTGCTCGCCGCCTTCGCCCAGGTGAACGAGCATTTCACGCAGCTCTTCACGCGGCTTTTCGGCGGCGGCCACGCGCATCTGCGGCTCGACTACGGCGAGGGCGAGGACCCGCTCGATGCCGGGCTCGAGATCATGGCGAGCCCGCCGGGCAAGAAGCTGCAGGTGCTGTCGCTCCTGTCGGGCGGCGAGCAGGCGCTGACCGCGCTCGCCCTCCTTTTCGCGGTCTTTCTTACCAATCCCGCGCCCATCTGCATCCTCGACGAGGTCGACGCGCCGCTCGACGACGCCAACATCGACCGCTTCTGCCACCTCGTCGAGGAGATCGCCGAGAATTGCGAGACGCGCTTCCTCATCGTCACGCACCATCGCCTGACCATGTCGCGGGTCGACCGGCTGTTCGGCCTCACCATGTCGGAAAAAGGCGTGTCGCAGCTCGTTTCGGTGGATCTTCAATCGGCTGAGCAGCTGAGACGCACGGCGTAGCGAGGACCTAAATCTCGATCAGATCGCGCAGAAGCCGGCGCAGGCCTGGGCTTGCGCCGACGGCGAAACCGGCGAGGAGGCTGGCGACGACCGTGCTGTGCGGGCGCGAGCGAGCGAACGCCGCGAACTGCTCGCCGACGAGATCGCCAAGATCTGCGGCCCCGCCGCGTGCCCCGTTCGACGTGGCCGACGCGCGCCTCGGGTGCCGTCGACGCCGCGACGTCCCGAGCAAGCTCGCGCCGAGGCGCCCGAGCAGGATGACGACGGCGGCAGCGAAGAGAAGGCAGAGGCCGGTCGCGAGTGCCGCCATGGGCGGAGCGAGACGGGCGCCCAGCGCGAAATAGACGGCCGTCGCCAGAAACCCGGCTCCGACCACCAGCAGGATGACGGCGATCAGGAGCGACACGCTATAGATGACGGCCTGCCCAATGTACTTCTGTATCATTGCACGTCTCCCGAAACGGCGGCTCGGCCACAGGCTACGAGCGGCGGCCAATCAGCGCGGCCAGAACCATGCCGGCGATGAACGCGATCACCGCGGCCGCAACCGGTCGTTCCTCGATTTCCTCGATCAGGGACTGGCCGGCCTTTTCGATCTTTTCCCGGTTGCTTTCCGCGGACTTCATCACCTTGTCGAAGGTTTCCGACACGCCGTGCCGGGTCAGGCGCTGAAGCGTCTCCGAAAGCTCGGCGAAATCGGAACGCATTTTCCCGAGGTCGCCGCGTAGCGCGGCGATATCCGCATCGATCTGCTCAGCCATTGCGGTTCTCCACTGAAGATGCTGCATCAAGATCGCGGTGCCACAATAGCTGCAACGGCGGCTCCTGGCACGCGCTCGCCTTGACAGAAATCAGCCCCATCCCTAAGGTGCGCCGCCGTTTTGGCGGGGGTTAATCGACGGCCGGCAATCAGGATCCTTTGAAGGAACTCGGGCGCCGGCTCGACGAGGCGCGGCGTGCGCAAAAGGGCGCGCGGGAGACAGCAGGCAAGGACGAACCTCCCTCCTTCGGCAGCGGTTTCGCGCTCGCCTGGCGGATCGGGATCGAGCTCGTCGTCGCCATCGTGGTCGGCACCGGGCTCGGCTGGGCGATCGATCACTGGCTCGGCACGAAGCCGTGGGCGATGATCGCGCTGTTCTTCCTCGGCACGGCGGCCGGCATGCTCAACGTGTGGCGCGCCGTCACCGGCCAGGGCATGGCGGTGGGCTATCGCCGGCAGCAGGAGAGCGCGGCGGCGAAGAACGATTGGGACGACGAGGACTGACGTGGCGATCGAGATCAAGCCGCTCGAGCAATTCAAGATCGAGCCCATCCTTCCCATCCATGTCGGCGGCGTCGACCTGTCCTTCACGAATTCGGCGCTCCTGATGACGATCTCCGTGCTGCTCGCGATTGCGCTCGTCGTGCTCGGCACACGGCGCCGGGCGCTGGTGCCGGGGCGGATGCAGTCGATCGCGGAGATGAGCTACGAGTTCGTCGCCGACATGGTCGAGACCAACGCCGGGCACGGCGGCATGACCTATTTCCCGTTCGTGTTCACGCTCTTCATGTTCATCCTGCTCGGCAATTCGCTGGGCCTCGTGCCCTATGGCTATACCTTCACGAGCCAGATCATCGTCACGTTCGCGCTCGCCATCACCGTCTTCATCGGCGTGACGATCATCGGCATCGTCAGGCACGGCTGGCATTTCCTGCGGCTGTTCGTGCCGGCGGGCGTGCCCGTGGTGCTGCTCGCGCTCCTCGTCCCGATCGAGCTCCTGTCCTACTGCATCCGGCCGTTCACCCTGTCGATCCGGCTCTTCGCCAACATGCTCGCGGGCCACACCATGTTGGCGATCTTCGCCGGATTCGCCGCAAGCGTGCCGCTCTTCGGCATCCTGCCGGTCGGCGTCGACGTGCTGATCTATTTCCTCGAAATCCTGGTCGCGGCGTTGCAGGCCTATGTCTTCGCGATCCTGACCTGCCTCTATCTCCGCGACGCGCTTCATCTCCATTGATCGGAAAGGGAACAAGTCTCATGGATGTCGCCTCCGCCAAACTGATCGGTGCCGGCTTGGCCTGCGTCGCGCTCGTCGGCGCCGGAATCGGCATCGGCAACGTGTTCGCTGCGCTCATCAACGCGCTGGCGCGCAACCCGGCGGCGCAAGTGACGCCGTTCGCGTTCCTGGGCTTCGCGCTCGCCGAAGCGACCGGGCTCTTCGGCCTCGCCATCGCCTTCCTGATCCTGTTCGTGTTCTGACGCGCCGATGCCGCAGCTCGACGTCGCGACATTTCCCTCGCAAATTCTCTGGCTTGCGATCACCTTCATCGCGCTCTTCATCGTGATGAGGTGGGTGGGCTTGCCGCGCGTGGGATCGATCCTCGCCGCGCGGCGCAAGCACATCGACGACGATTTGGGCAAGGCGACGCGGATGAAGGAAGAGGCCGAGGTGGTGATCGCGGCCTACGAGAAGGCGCTGGCCGAGGCGCGCGACGAGGCGCAGGCGACCTTGCGCGCGACCGTCGAGCGCATGAACGCCGCGAGCGCCGGTCGGATGAAGAAACTCGTCGATGCGCTCGCCGCCGAGACCCGTGCCGCCGAGCGCCGCATCGGCGAAGCGAAGAACGCGGCGTTGGCCGACCTGCGCGATGTCGCGGTCGAGGTGGCGCGCGCCGCCGCGCAAAAGGTGGCGGGCACCGAGCTCGATCCCGCGCGCGCGCGCGATGCGGTCGATGCGGTGCTGAGGGAGCGCCTCTGATGGAGCTTCTGAAGCAGGGCGAGTTCTGGGTCCTCATCGCCTTCGTCATCGCGGTCGCATTCCTCATCTGGAAGGCGTCCCCGATCGTGACGCGCCAGCTCGACCAGCGCGCGGCCAAGATCCGCGACGAGATCGAGGCGGCAGCGCGGCTCCGCGACGCGGCGCAGAAGGCGCTCGCCGAATACCAGAGGAAGCAGCGCGACGCGATACAGGAGGCGAACGCGATCGTCGCGCGCGCACGCGAAGAAGCAGAGCGCGCGGCCGAGCGCGCCGAGCGCGACATCGAAGCGGCGCTCGAACGGCGCCGCCGCATGGCGAGCGAGAAGATCGCGCTCGAGGAGGCGAAAGCCTTGGCCGAGGTGCGAAACCAGGCGATCGAGATCGCGATCGCCGCGGTCAGGCGCGCGCTTGCCGAGGCGCTCGATCCCGCGCGCCGGTCCGCGCTCCTCGACGAGGCGATCGCAGGATTGCCGCGAGCGCTCCACTAGATCCGAGGCGGCGATGCCGCACGAGGAACATCATCGCATCCATCGCTCGGGCTGGCTGCGCGCGGCCGTGCTCGGCACGAACGACGGCGTCGTCTCGACCTCGAGCCTGGTGCTGGGCGTCGCGGCCGCGCACGGCTCGCACGCCAGCGTCGTGCTGGCGGGCATCGCCGGCCTCGTCGCGGGCGCGATGGCGATGGCGGCCGGCGAATATGTCTCGGTGAGCTCGCAATCCGACACCGAGCGCGCCGATCTCGCGCAGGAGCGGCTCGGCATCGAAACCGACGCGGAGGAAGAGCACAACGAGCTCGCGTCGATCTATGTCGGGCGCGGCTTGAAGCCCGATCTCGCGCAGGAAGTGGCGAAGCAGCTCATGGCGCACGACGCGCTCGGCGCGCACGCCCGCGACGAGCTCGGCATCAGCGACACGCTGCGCGCGCGCCCGCTTCAGGCGGCGCTCGCCTCGGGCGCGAGCTTCGCCACGGGCGCGATCCTGCCGGTGCTGACCGCATCGCTCGTCGGCGGACCCGGCGCCTTCATCGCCATCGCCGGCGTCTCGCTCGTCCTGCTGGCGCTGCTGGGGGCGATGGCGGCGCGGATCGGCGGCGCGAGCATTGCGGGCGGCGCGGCGCGCGTCCTCCTCTGGGGCGCGCTCGCGATGGCGGTGACCGCGGGCGTCGGCTGGCTCTTCGGCGTCGCGGCGTGAGGGACGGCGGCGTAAGATCGGACCCGGCGCAAGGCAGGAGGGATGGCATGCGATCGGTCCTCGTGGCGGTCTTAGTTTTGCTCGCGCTTCCCGCATACGCCGCGGACACCGTCGAGACCGGCGCCATCGGCTCGCCCTCGGGCTCGCTGTGGCCGATCTATATCGGTGAGAGCAAGGGGTTCTTCGCCAAGGCCGGCGTCGATATCGACCTTATCTTCGCGCCTTCGACCTCGGGCGTGATCCAGCAGCTCACCGCAGGCTCGCTCGATGCGGTGGCGAGCACGGGCCTGCCGGAGCCGATCAGCGCCATCGACAAGGGTGCTGCGATTGCCATCGTGCGCATCGTATCGCAGGCCAATCCCTACGCGCTCGTGGCGCGGCCCGGGATCTCCAACATTCGCGATCTCAAGGGCAAGACCATCTCCCTGGGCGGCACGACCGACATCACCGCGATCTATTTCGCGCAACTGGCGAAGGCGGAAGGACTTGCCAAGACCGACTATGACGTGATCGTCGTGGGCGCGACGGCGGCGCGGCTCGCAGGCCTGCGCTCGGGCGCGGTCGCGGCCTCGCTCCTCCTGCCGCCGGTGCTGTTCGAGGCGGAGGACGCGGGGTTCGTCAATCTCGGTCTCGTCTATCCTTACACGAAGGATCTGCCCTTCGCCGGGTTCGAGGTGAACCGCGTCTGGGCCATGGCGCATCTCGAGCTGGCGAAGCGCATGCTTGCCGTCTTCGACGAGAGCGTCGCCTGGTTCTACGACGACAAGAACCGCGACGAAGCGATCTCGATCTTGGCGAGCGCCGCCAAGATGAAGCCCGAGGACGTGGCCAAGACCTACGACCTTTTCCGCAAGATAAACTTCTTCGCGCCCTCTCCCACCATATCGCGCGCGCTCCTCGATAATCTGATGAAGGCGGAAATGGCAATCGGCGATCGCGACCACATCGTGCCCGCCGACCGCCTCGTCATGCCCGAGCTCGCGAAGCTCGGGGATTAGCGCCGCGCCGGCACCGAGGTGACGCCGGTGATGGGATGGCCGATGCCCAAGGGCTGTGCGTCGATCAGCACGAAGGCGATGCGCGCGGGCGCGCTGCCGCGATTGACCCAGGAATGGTTGGTGGCGCGCTGGATGACGACGTCGCCCGCCTTCAGATGCACCGATCCCTCGTCCATGTCCATGTCGACCTCACCGGCGAGGATGATGCAATAATCGAGCGTCTCGGTGCGGTGCATGACGCCCGGCGCGCCCGGCGGAATGTCGTTGATGGTGAAGCGCGTGCCGTTCGCCGGCGGCGCGGTGCCGAGCATGCGCGCGCCCATGTCCTCGATCTTCGCGCCGATAGCGACATCGACCGGCATCGCGTCGGTGCACCACATCAGCACGCGCGAGCGGCCGGGCTCGCCGCGGTCGTTCGTGGCGACCCCGTCGATCAGCACCTTCGCGACGGCGTTGGCGTCATGCCCGGTGACGACGCGGCGCGTCGGCGGCAACTGTTGCGGCATTTTCTCCCCTTTTCGCTATGGCGCGAGCGCCGTCTCGGGCGCGAGCACCGGCAGGCCCAGGTCGCGCGCCACGGCGGCATGCGTGATACGGCCGGCATAGACGTTGAGGCCGGCGCGGAGATGCGGATCGTCCTGAAGCGCGCGCCGGAAACCCTTGTCGGCCAAGGCCTCGGTGAAGGGCAAGGTCGCGTTGTTGAGCGCGAACGTGGAGGTGCGCGCGACCGCCCCTGGCATGTTGGTGACGCAATAATGGATCACGCCCTCCTCGACATATGTGGGATCGGCGTGCGTCGTAGGCCGGCTCGTCTCGAAGCAGCCGCCCTGGTCGATCGAGATGTCGACCAGCACCGCGCCCGGCTTCATGCGCCGCACCAGCGCGCGCGACACGAGCTTCGGCGCCGCCCCGCCCGCGACCAGCACGGCGCCGATCACGAGATCGGCCGACAGCACCTCGGTCTCGATGTTCTCCAGGGTGGCGAAGAGCGTGTGGAGCTGCGAGCCGAACTGCATGTCGAGCTCGTAGAGGCGGACGAGATTCTTGTCGATGACGGTGACATAAGCCTCCATGCCCATGGCGACGCGCGCGGCATTGGTGCCGGAGACGCCGCCGCCGAGGATCACCACCTTCGCCGCCGCCACGCCCGGCACGCCGCCGAGCAAGATGCCGAGCCCGCCCCGCTCCTTCTCGAGGCAATGCGCGCCGACCTGGATCGCCATGCGGCCCGCGACCTCGCTCATCGGCGCAAGCAGCGGCAATCCCCCTTTCGCATCGGTCACGGTCTCGTAGGCGATGCAGGTGGCGCCGCTCTTCATCAAGCCTTCGGTCTGGGCGCGGTCGGCCGCGAGATGGAGATAGGTGAAGAGCACCTGGCCGCGCCGCAAGCGCGCGATCTCGCCTGGCTGCGGCTCCTTCACCTTGACGATGAGCTCGGCCGCGGCGAACACGTCTTCAGCCGAGGATATCTTGGCGCCGGCTGCGAGGTAGGCGTCGTCGCCGAAGCCGATGCCGGCGCCCGCGCCGCGCTCGACGATCACCTGGTGGCCGTGATGCATGAGTTCGCGCACGCTGCCGGGGACGAGGCCGACGCGGTATTCGTGCGACTTCACCTCTTTCGGGACGCCGATCAGCATCACGCCGCTTCCTTCAGCACGGCGCCCAAGATGCCGAACAGCTCGTCGATCTGGCCGCGCGAGATGACGAGCGGCGGCGACAGCGCGATGATGTCGCCGGTGGTGCGGATGAGGAGCCCGCGCTCGTAGCATTTGAGGAACGCATCGAAGGCGCGCTGGGCCGGCTTGCCCGGCGCGGGATCGAGCTCGATCCCGGCGACGAGGCCGATATTGCGCAGATCGACGACATGCGGCAGCCCCTTCAGGCTGTGCACGCCGTCCTCCCAGTAGGATTCGAGCGACTTAGCGCGGGCGAAGAGGTCCTCGTTCTTGTAGATGTCGAGCGCGGCGAGCGCGGCCGCGGCCGCGAGCGGATGGCCCGAATAGGTATAGCCGTGCGGCAGCTCGACGGCATTTTCGGGACCCGACATGAAGGCGTCGTAGATGGGGCGCCGCACGATCACGCCGGCCATCGGCACGGTGCCGTTGGTCAGGCCCTTGGCGCACGTCACCATGTCGGGAACGATGCCGAAGCGCTCGGTCGCGAAGGACGAGCCAAGCCGCCCGAAGCCGGTGATGACCTCGTCGAAGATGAGGATGAGGCCGTGCTTGTCGCAGATCGCCTTCAGGCGCTCGAGATAGCCCTTGGGCGGCACGAGCACGCCGGTCGAGCCCGCCATCGGCTCGACGATCACGGCGGCGATGGTCGAGGGATCGTGCAGCGCCACGATGCGTTCGAGCTCGTCCGCGAGATGCGCGCCCCATTCGGGCTGGCCGCGCGAGAACGCCTGCTTGCCGCGGTCGTGCGTCGAGGGCAGATGATCCGTGCCGGGCAGCAGGCTGCCGAAGAGACGGCGGTTCACCGAAATGCCGCCGACCGAAATACCGCCGAAGCCGACGCCGTGATAGCCGCGCTCGCGGCCGATGAGGCGCGTCCGCTGCCCCTCGCCGCGCACGCGGTGATAAGCGATCGCGATCTTCAAGGCGGTATCGACTGCCTCGGAACCGGAATTGCAGAAGAACACGCGGTCGAGATCGCCCGGCAGCAGCGCCGCCAAGCGCGAAGCCGCCTCGAACACGGCGGGATGGCCCATCTGGAACGCCGGCGCGTAATCGAGCGAGAGAGCCTGGCGGTGCACCGCATCGGCGATCTCGCGCCGCGCGTGGCCGCAATTGACGCACCACAAGCCGGCGGTGCCGTCGAGGACCTGGTGCCCGTCCGCCGTCCGGTAGTGCATGCCCTCGGCCGCGACGACAAGCCGCGGCTTCGCCTTGAACTGACGATTGGCCGTGAACGGCATCCAGTAAGATTCGAGATCGTTGGGCGCGGCGCGGGCGCCCCTTGGCTCAGCCATGGCGTCTCACTTCGTCGGGCTTTGGCCCTGCGGCGGGGTGGCCGGCGTTGCCGCTTGTGCCGGAGCGGCCGCGGCCGGTGCCGAAGCGGCCGGCTGCGGCTTCGACGCGCTGCCGGGAAGGAGCGTGATCCCCGTCGCAATTGCGATCATGCCGATGATCGCCACCGCCAACCACATGAACTTCCTCCTGTCTCTACCGGTGCGATGGTGCCTTTCCCATGTCGCTTCGGCAAGCGGCGATTAACGCTTGCGAAACCGTCGCGCGGCGAGACTGAGGCCCATGGCGGATGTCGCGAGCCTTGCTCTCATGTATCTCGCGGTCGGCGTCGGCCTGTTCGCCCAGCCCGATCCCGGCACGGCCGGCGTGGACGATTTCTCGCCGCTCGGCCAGGCGCGGATTTTCCGCACCACGCTTCCCGCCGTGCTGCTCTGGCCGATTGTGCTGCTGCGCCGCCTCGGCTAAGCCCGACCAATGAATCGCCGGCTCATTCTGCTCGCGCCGCTGGGCGTGGCGTTGGCGCGCGCCGCGCGCGCGCAGGTCTTCACCGATGGCGGCATCACCATCGATCATCCGTGGGCGAAGCCGTCGGTGACCGAGGCGGCCGCCGCCTTCATGGTGCTGAAGAATCACGGGCCCCGTGCCGACCGGCTCGTCGGCGGCGCCTCGCCGATCGCCGAGCGCGTCATCCTGCGCGAGTTCGACGGCTCGCCGCTCGAATTCTACGACCTCGAGCCCGGACATAACGTGGCACTTCAGCCGGGACGGCGCTACATCGCTCTCAGGGGCTTGAAGCGCATCCTCGCGGTCGATGACGTCTTTCCGCTGACGCTCGCCTTTGCCGAGGCGCCGCCCTTGGAAATCTCCGTGGTGGTCGCCGAAGGGCCGGACGATTCCTAACCCAAGAGCCGCGCGACATGCGCGGCCAAGGGCAGCGAGGCGGTGATGCCGGGCGATTCGATGCCGTAGAGATTGACGAGGCCGGCAATGCCGTGCTCGGCCGGTCCCTGGATCACGAAATCGGCGGATGCATCGCGCGGGCCGTTGATCTTCGGCCGCACGCCGGCATAGCCCGGCTGCAACGCGCCGTCCTTGAGGCCCGGCCAATAGGTGCGGATGGCGGCATAGAAGCGCTCGCCGCGCGCGGGATCGACGGTGTAGTCGATGCCATCGATCCACTCGGTATCGGGCCCGAAGCGCGCCTGGCCGGCGAGGTCGAGCGTCAGGTGGACGCCGAGCCCGGCCGCTTCCGGCACGGGATAGACGAGACGGCGGAACGGCGCGCGGCCGCCCAGGGTGAAATAGACGCCGCGGCAATAATAATCGCGCGGCACCGTCGCGGGCGGCACACCTTCGATACGGCGAGCAAGAAGCGGCGCCTCGAGCCCGGCGCCATTGACGAGACGCTCGCAGGCGATCGTCGTCGGCTCCGGTCCGCCCACGTCGAGCGTAAAGCCCGTGCGCTCGACCCGGCCGCGCAAGACCGGCGCGCGCAGCACGATCGTGGCGCCCACCGCCTCGGCGTCCGTCTCGTAAGCGAGCATCAGGCCGTGGCTGTCGATGATGCCGGTCGAGGGCGAATGAAATGCCGCGAGGCAGAAGAGCTCGGGCTCGAGCCCGCGCGCCTCGTTGCCGGAGATCCATTCGAGATCGCCGACGCCATTGGCCGCGGCCCGCGCCATGACCTTACGCAGCACCGCGACTTCTTCTTCGGTGCAGGCCACGACGAGCTTGCCGACGCGCTTGTGCGCGACGCCGTGCGCGGCGCAGTAGGCGTAAAGTTCTTGCCGCCCTGCAACGCAGTAGCGCGCCTTCAGGCTGTTCGTCGGGTAATAGAGGCCGGCATGGATCACCTCGCTGTTGCGCGAGGACGTGTGCGAGCCGACCCAGCGCTCCTGCTCCAGCACCAGCACGTCGTGCCCGGCCTCGGCGAGCGCGCGCGCACAGGCGAGCCCGATCACGCCCGCGCCGACGACGACACACTCGACCGCATCCGTCATGGCGCGATCCTCGCCGATCCGCGCGCGCAAAAAAAGCCCCGCCACATGGGGCGGGGCCAAGGTTCAGGGAGGAAACACACGGGAGGAGACCGTGCACAGTGAGATACGGGAGGCCTACCCGGGTGGATCACTCTTTTCTCGCACGGTCGAGCGCGGCGGCGAGGCGGGCGAAAGCTTCATCGCGCGCGAGGTCCTCGAGGCTGCGCCCGAGCCTGCGGCGCCAGTTCGGGTGTTCGGCGACCGTGCCGGGGATGTTGGCCTGCTCGACCTCGCCCGCCGCATCCTCGATCTGCATCAGCGCGAGCGCCGAGCAGGCGCGGCCGAGGAAGCGGTGCACTGCAACATCAAGCCCTTCCGCGAAGACGGGAGCGTCGTCCCGCGGCAGCAGGAGTGGCGCCCAGCCCTCATCGAGCAAGCCCTCGGCGATCAACGCCGCGAGAAGCGTGCGCCGGTCGCGCCGGCGCCACTCCGCGTCGCGCGCTTCCATTGCTTCATCGGGATAGAGCGCAAGCCGGCGCCGCCACGCGAGATCCGTCCCGAGCCAGAAGCCGCGCAAGGTCGGCAGATCGTGCGAGGAAAAAGTCGCGGCCGCCGCGCGCGGATAGTTTTTGGGCGCGCGGAATCGCCGCTCGCCCTCGCGCTCGAACATCATCAGGCGATAAGAGAGCATGCCCAATTCGTTGAGCGTGCGGCTGAAGCCCTCGGGGACGGTGCCCAGATCCTCGCCGATGACGGCGCAGCGATTGCGCTGGCTTTCGAGCGCGACGATGCCGATGAGGTCCGCGAATGGATATGCCACAAAGGCGCCTTCGCCGGGCGACGCGCCGCGCGGGACCCAATAGAGCTGCTGCATCGCCATGGCGTGATCGATGCGCAGCACTCCCGCGCATTTCATGTTGGCGCGGAGCGCGGCGATGAAGGGAGCGTAGGCGCGCCGGCGCAGCGCCGCGGGGCTCGGCGGCGCGAGGCCCCAATCCTGGCCCTTGAGGTTCAGAAGATCGGGCGGCGCGCCGATGGTCGCGCCCGCGACGAGGAGACCGGGATCGGCCCAGGCCTCGGCGCCGCCGGGATCGACGCCGACCGCGAGATCGCGATAAAGCCCGATGCCGAGGCCCGCTGCGCGTGCGCGCGCGGCAGCATCCGCAAGCTGACGGCACGTCTCCCATTCGAGATAATGATGGAGCTCGCACGAGGCCGCGTGCTCGTTCGCGAAATCCGCAACCGCGGCGGAATCCGCGCGGCGGAACGGTTCCGGCCAGCTCTGCCACGACGCGCCGGCAAAATGCCCGTGCAGCGCGTTGAAGCGGCCGTAATCGCGCAAGCTTTCGCCACCGTCGTGCTGAAAGCGCCGGAAATCCTCGCCGCGCGCGGTCGTGGCAGTACCCCCGGGCCCGAGATGGGCCGCGGCGAACGATGCGTAGAGCAGCGCGAAGAGCGGCTCCTTCAATGACGCGACCGCCGCGTGGTCGATGAGATGGGAGGCGCGGGCGCGCGCGAGACCGGCGGCGAATTCCGGCGCGGCGATGCGGACCTGCGCCGCGGCCGATGCCGCGAAGTCGGGAACGGACTCGATGTCGAGATAGAGCGGATTGAGGAACAGCCGCGAGGACGGCGAATAGGGGCTGATATGGCGTGGCTCGGCGGGGAAGAGCGCGTGCAGCGGGTTGATGCCGAGTGCGGATGCGCCCTGCCCCGCCGCCAATTCCGCAAGCGCGCCGAGATCACCGAAATCGCCGATGCCCCAGTTGCGCGCCGAGCGGAGCGAATAGAGCTGCGCCGCGATGCCCCAGGCACGCGCGCCATCGGCGATCGGCGGCGGCAGGAAGGCGCAAGACGGCGCCACGATGAGGCTCGTCTCGGCGTTTTCGTGCCCCGCCGCGACGCTCAACCTGTAATAGCCCGGCGCGAGTTGCGGCAGCGCGAGCGCGAGGCGGCGATGGCGATGCGGGCCTTCGCCCGTGCTCGCGATCACTTCGAGCGTCTCGGGGTCGGCGTGGCCCTCGGGGCGCGCGCCCTCGCCTTCGAGCGACCACAGGATGCGGCCCGCGTTGAGCCGCTCCGGCAGGACGAGTGCCACGCGCAGCGCAGCGCTTTCCCGCACGACCACCGCCGGCGGCAGGAGCGCGCGCCACGGCTCGGCCTCGAGCGCGCCGATTTCGGCCGCGATGGCCGCGTCGCTGGCGGTCGCGAGCCCCATCGCGCTCAGCACCGCGCGCAGAGTTTCCTCGGCGACGCGCCGCTCGACGCCCCATGTGTCGCGATAGTGGGCGCGCACGCCGGCGAGCTCGGCGAGACGCAGGAGCGGCTCAGCCATCGCCCTCCCAGGAAAAGATCACCGTGGCGAGCGGCGGCAGGAGCAGGCGCAGCGAGGCGGGATGGCCGTGCACGGGATCGGGCGCGGCATGCGCTTCGCCCGCGTTGCCGAGGCCGCTGCCGCCATACTCGCGCGCGTCGCTGTTGAAGCGCTCGCGCCAGCGTCCGGCGCGCGGCACGCCGACCACGTAATCGTGGCGCGGCACCGGCGTGAAATTGCACACGATGGCGACGAGCTCGTGCGGGTCGCGGCCGCGGCGGAGATAGGAGAGCACGCTGTTTTCGGCGTCGTTGGCGTCAAGCCACTGGAACCCCGCGGCATCGCAATCGAGCGCATGGAGCGCCGGAAGCTCGCGATAGAGGCGGTTCAGGTCGCGCACGACGCTCTGCACGCCCTGGTGCAGCGGATCGGCGAGCACGTGCCAGTCGAGCGAATGGTCGTGGTTCCACTCGCGATCCTGCGCGAACTCGCTCCCCATGAAGAGGAGCTTCTTGCCCGGATGCGTCCACATGAAGCCGTAATAGGCCCGCAGATTGGCGAAGCGCTGCCAGCGGTCGCCCGGCATCTTCTGGACAAGCGCGCCCTTGCCGTGCACGACCTCGTCATGCGACAGCGGCAGGATGAAATTCTCGTTGAAGGCGTAGAGGAGGCCGAAGGTCAGGTCGTTGTGATGATACTTCCGGTGGATCGGATCCAAGGACATGTAGCGCAGCGTGTCGTGCATCCAGCCCATGTTCCACTTGTAGCCGAAGCCCAATCCGCCGACGTAAGTCGGCCGCGACACCATGGGCCAGGCGGTCGATTCCTCGGCCGCGGTGGTGGCGCCGATGTCGAGGCCGAAAAGCTGTTCATTGGTGCGGCGCAGGAATTCGATCGCCTCGATATTCTCGCGCCCGCCGAACCGGTTCGGAATCCAGCCGCCCTGCGGCCGGCTGTAATCGAGATAGAGCATCGAGGCGACGGCATCGACGCGCAGCCCGTCGGCGTGAAACTCGCCGACCCAGTGAAGCGCGCTCGCGATGAGGAAATTCGCAACCTCCTGGCGCCCGAAATTATAGACGTAGGTGTTCCAATCAGGCTGAAAGCCCTGGCGCGGATCGGCATGCTCGTAAAGCGCGGTGCCGTCGAAGCGCCCGAGCCCATGCGGATCGGTCGGGAAATGGCCCGGCACCCAATCGAGAAAGAGGCCGAGGCCGGCTTCGTGGCATGCGTCGACGAAGGCGCGGAAATCGTCGGGCGTCCCGAAGCGACTCGTCGGTGCGAACAGGCCGAGCGACTGATAGCCCCACGAGCCGTCGAACGGATGCTCGCTGACCGGCAGAAGCTCGAGATGGGTGAAACCCATGTCGCGGACATAGGGCACGAGCTCGGCCGCAAGCTCGCGATAGGTGAGCATGCGGTCGCCGTCTTCCGGCTTGCGGCGCCACGAGCCCAGGTGACATTCGTAGATCGAGATGGGCGCGGCGCGATCGTTCCTGCGCCAGCGCCCGTCGAGGAAGGGTCCGTCGCGCCAGTGGTGGCGCGAGGGCGGCGCGATGCGCGAGGCATTGCCGGGCGGGGGCTCGGCCCAGGCGGCATAGGGATCGGCCTTCAGCGGCAGCTTCTCGCCATCGGGTCCGACGATCTCGTATTTATAAAGCGCGCCGGGTTCGAGGCCGGGGACGAAGATTTCCCAGATGCCGACGCCGTGACGCAGCCGCATCGGGCAGCGCCGCCCGTCCCAGTCGTTGAACGCGCCGACGACGCTGACGCGGCGCGCGTTGGGCGCCCACACGGCGAAGGCTGCGCCCGCAATCCCGTCGATCGTGCGGCAATGCGCGCCCATCACCGTGCCGGCGTGATGATGATTGCCTTCGCCGAGGAGATGCACATCGACATCGCCCAAGATCGGCGGGAAGGAATAGATGTCGTCGAACTCGACGACGCCGTCCCGTCCCTCGGCGCGCAGGCGATAGGGAAAGCGAGGGCCATCGCCGACCGCGCCGGCAAAAAGCCCATCCGCATGGACGCGCGTCAGCTCGCCCGCCACGGCGCCCGTGTCGCGCCGCACGACCCAGAGCCGCCGCGCCCACGGCAGGAACACGCGGACGGAGAGCTTCCGCCCGGCCGCGTGCATGCCGAGCCAGGCGAACGGATCGCGATGCCGCGCCTCGAGGATGGCGATGGCGTCCGCTTCAAGAACCGGCATCGGCAAGCTCGCGCGCCTCGGTCAAATCGAGCACGAAGGCGATCGGAACGGCGGCCCAGGCCGGCCGGCTCGCGATCTCGTACTCGATCTCATAGAACGCCTTTGCCATCGTGAAGAAGGCCAGCAGCGCATCGGCGACGCCCGCATCGCGCGGCATCGAGGCTGCGCCCGCGATCGCGCTGCGGTAGCTCGCGAGGAACGCATCGCTCACCGCGCGCCGCCATTCCTCGCCGCGCTCCAAGAGCGTCGTCTCGGCGGCCGGCTGGATTTCCGCCATCTGCCGCACCGCGGCGGCAGCAGCATAAGCGAACGACCGCAGCATGCCGGCGACGTCGGCGAGCGGCGAGAGCTTCGCCCGACGCTCGTCGAGCGGGCGCATCGGCTCGCCCTCGAAATCGATGATCGAATAGTCGTTCTGGATGGCGAGCACCTGGCCCAAATGGTAGTCGCCGTGGATGCGCGTCTTCATGGCATCGACGCGCGCCGGCAGAAGCTCGTCGAGACGGCGGAGCGCCTGATCGCGCAACGCAAGGAGCCGTTCTCCCGCCTCGCGCGCCGGCGGCGGCAGGCGCCGGATGCGGGCGGCGAGCATGCCGAGCGCGCTTTCCGCCGTGGCGCGCGCGCGCTCCCGCCAGAGCGCGAGATCGTCCTTGTCGATCGGTTCCGGCCGGAAATCGGGCGGAGCCTCGCCGGACGGGCAGAGCGCGCGATGGAGTTCAGCGGTACGGCGGCCGAGCTGGGCCGCGAGATCGAGATAGATCTGATGCGACGAGCGATCGGCCGAAGCGGCCGCGGCCCCATCGGCGGCGGCGCTGTCGACATGCGGCGCCATCAACAGCGCCTCGTCGAGATAGCGCGTGAGGTAATTCAGGGCCTGCGACCAGGCATCGCCCTGGTTGCGCATGTTGGCGAACATGACGCCCAAGGCCGCGTCGCGCTCGCCCTCGCGCTCGAGCGTGAAATAGCCCATGAGCGGCGGCGTGTTGGCGAAGGCGGCGGTTTCGGTCAGGAACTCGGCCATCTCGATCTCGGGATGAACGCCGACCTGAAGGCGGCGGTAGAGTTTCACGATCGCGAATTCCTCGATCGCGACCGAGCTGTTCGACTGCTCGCCGCCGATGCGCTTGACGACCGGCTCCTTGGGCAGGGTCCGCTTCGCAAACGCAGAGGTGCGGCGAAAGGCGACGCGCGCGCCCTCGCCGGCGGCAAGATTCTTTTCCGCCTGGATCGCATCCACCAGCGCAAGCGTGAAGCGCGGCTCGACGAGCGCTTCGTAGACGATGCCCTCGTCACGCGCCCGGCGCGCCCGGCACACGGTGCAGGAGGCGAGCGCGGCGATATCGCTCTCCGCGCTTTCCCAGCGGAGCGCCAGCGGCAGCGTGTAGAGCTGCTTTGCGCCCTGCACGAAGCTCACCTCGAAAGCGGCGAGCACGGTCCGGTCGAGCTCGACCTCGGCGATGACCGCGGCGCGTGCGATCTTGCGGCCCTTGGCGGCGAACCAGCGCTGCGCCGGCAGATAGGCCGGCACGATTTCGTCCTCGACCTGGCGCCGGATGCGCTGCGCGAGCAGGCTTTTGCCGCGCCATCCCTCGGGCAGCACCAAGGTCACGAACTCCGGCAGCGGCGCGCGCACCGCGGGCTCGGGCGGGCGCGTCGGGTCGAGCATGAACCAGTAGAAGCCGTAGCCCGGCAATGACAGCACGTAAGGCTGCTCGCCGATCGGTGGAAAGACGCTGCGTCCGCCAAGCTCGACGAGCGAGCGGCCGAAGAATTCGGCGAGATCGAGCTCGACCGCCTGCGGCGAGCGCGACAGGTTGAAGACGCAGAGCAGAGTCTCGTCGGCGAGGCTGCGCAGGAAAGCGAGCACCTTGCGGTTCTCGGGATAGAGAAAACGCAGATCGCCGCGGCCGAAGGCGCGCCGCGCCTTCCGCACCGAGATGAGCCGCTTCGTCCAGTTGAGCTGCGAGGTGGGCGCGCGTGTCTGCGCCTCGACATTGACGGCCTGGTAGCCATAAACCGGGTCCATGATCGGCGGCAGAAAAAGCTGCGCCGGATCGGCGCGCGAGAAACCGGCGTTGCGGTCGAGCGTCCACTGCATCGGCGTGCGCACGCCATCGCGGTCGCCCAAAAAGATGTTGTCGCCCATGCCGATCTCGTCGCCGTAATACATGACCGGCGTGCCGGGCATCGAGAACATGAGGCCCGAGAGCAGCTCGATGCGGCGGCGGTCGTTCTCCATCAAGGGCGCGAGCCGGCGCCTGATGCCGAGATTGAGCCGCATGCGCTTGTCGGTGGCGTAGAAATTCCACAGATAATCGCGCTCGCGGTCGGTCACCATCTCGAGCGTCAGCTCGTCGTGATTGCGCAGGAACACCGCCCATTGGCAATTCGCCGGGATGTCCGGCGTCTGGCGCATGATGTCGGTGATCGGGTGACGGTCCTCGGTCGCCACCGCCATGAAGATGCGCGGCATGAGCGGGAAGTGGAACGCCATGTGGCATTCATCGCCATCGCCGAAATATTGCAGCACGTCCTCGGGCCACTGGTTCGCCTCGGCGAGCAGCATGCGGTCGCCGTAGCGCGCGTCGAGCGCGCCCCTGAGCCGCTTCAGAATGTCGTGCGTCTCGGGCAGATTCTCGCTCGTCGTGCCCTCGCGCTCGACGAGATAGGGCACGGCGTCGAGCCGCATCCCGTCGACCCCCATGTCGAGCCAGAAGCGCATCGTGCTGATCACGTCCTGAACGACGCGCGGATTGTCGAAATTGAGGTCGGGCTGATGGGCGTAGAAGCGGTGCCAATAATATTGCTGCGCCACCGGGTCCCAAGCCCAGTTCGATTTCTCGGTGTCGAGGAAGATGATGCGCGTGCCGGCGAATTTCTTGTCGCTGTCGCTCCAGACGTAGTAGTTGCGCCAGGCCGAGCCGCGCTTGGCGCGGCGGGCGCGCTGAAACCAGGGATGCTGGTCAGAGGTGTGGTTGATGACGAGCTCGGTCACGACGCGGATGCCGCGCCGGTGCGCGCCGCGCACGAAGGCGCGGAAATCGCTGTGCGTGCCGTAGGCGGGATTGATGCCGCGGTAGTCGGCGATGTCGTAGCCGTCGTCGCGCAAGGGCGAGGGATAGAACGGCAGGAGCCAGAGCGCCGTGACGCCCAGATCCTGGAGGTAATCGAGCTTCTGGGTCAGGCCTTGGAAATCGCCGATGCCGTCGCCGTTGGCGTCGAAGAACGCCTTGACGTGGAGCTGATAGATGATCGCGTCCCTGTACCAGAGCGGATCGGAGGGCGGCGCGGCGTCGGGCATGGGCGATGTTCTTGGCGAGCGGGTGGGCGCTAGCGGCGGACGAGATAGATCGCGACCGGGTTCGCGAGCGGGTCGAGGCGGACGCGGAGCGTTCCGCCCTGCCGGCTCTGCTCAAACCCGGTCAACGGCTCGGCGAGCGTAAAAGTTTCATCGGCAGTGAAGCCCATATCGCCGAGCGGCAGGGCGAGCTCGGCCTCGCGCGCGGCGAATGGATCGAGATTGACGGCGATCAGGACGATGTTGCCGCGATCCGGCATCATCTTGCTATAGAACAGCACGTGATCGTCGCTGGCATGGTGGAAGCGCAGCGTCTCGAGCCGGTGCAGCGCCGGATTGTCGCGCCGGATGCGGTTGAGGGCCGCGATCCAGTCCTTGATGTGGCCCGGGCGGTCCCAGTCCCACACCTTCAACTCGTATTTTTCCGAATGGAGATATTCCTCGGTGCCGGGAACCGCGGCCGCCTCGCACAGCTCGAAGCTGTTATAGATGCCGTAGGCGGGCGAGAGCGTCGCCGCGAGCACGAGCCGGATGATGAAGGCGGGGCGCCCACCATTCTGGAGGAAATGCGGCAGGATGTCGGGCGTATTGGCGAAGAAATTGGGGCGGAGATAATCCTTTGCCGGCCCATGCGCGAGCTCGACCAGATAATCCGTCAGCTCCGCCTTGTGCGTGCGCCAGGTGAAATAGGTGTAGGACTGGGTGAAGCCGGCCTTGGCGAGCGCGCGCAGCATCTTCGGGCGGGTGAAGGCCTCGGCGAGGAAGATCGTGTCGGGATGACGGTCCTGCACCTCGCGGATGAGCCATTCCCAGAACGGCAGCGGCTTCGTGTGCGGGTTGTCGACGCGGAAAATCTTCACGCCCTCGCCGATCCAGTGGAAGATCACGTCGCGCAGCGCCTGCCACAGCGCCGTGCGCGCGGGCCCGTAGAATTCGAGATTGACGATGTCCTGGTACTTCTTGGGCGGGTTCTCGGCATATTTGATCGTGCCGTCGGGCCGGAACAGGAACCATTCCGGGTGGGATTCGACCCAGGGATGATCGGGCGCCGCCTGCACCGCGAAATCGAGCGCGACCTCGAGCCCGAGCGCGCGCGCCGCAGCCAAAAAGCGGCGAAACCCCTCGATGCCGCCCAACTCGGGATGAACCGCGTCATGCCCGCCTTCGGCCGCGCCGATCGCATAAGGGCTGCCGGGATCGCCGGGCGCGGCCTTCAGCGAATTGTCGCGGCCCTTGCGGTTGACGCGCCCGATCGGGTGGATCGGCGGCAAATAGACCACGTCGAAGCCCATGGCGGCGATCTCGGGCAGCCGCGCGATGCAATCGTCGAACGTGGCGCTTTGGCCCGGTACCTTGCCCTGGCTGCGTGGAAACATCTCGTACCACGCCGCACAGCGCGCGAGCGGCCGGTCGACGATCACTTCGAGCTCGCGCCCATAGCGCGTGGCGTCGGAGCGGTCGGGCGCGCGCGCCATCGCGCCCAGGAGAAGCCGCGAGAACAGGATCCGGGCGCGCTCGTCGGTATCCCCTCTTGCAAATTCCGCGAGGAGCCGCTCGAGGAGGAGCGCGTCCTCGACACCCGCGCGTGCCAACGCCGCCCGTATCATTGCGCTGCCGTCTTCGAGATCGAGCGCGATGTCGTCGCCGGCGGCGCGCTTCTTCATCGTGTCGGCGCGCCAGGACGCGAAGCGGTCGCTCCAGGCCTCGATCGTATAGCGATAGCGCCCGGTCTCGGCGAGTGGCGCGCGGCCGACCCAGCGGTCGTTGTCGAAGAGCCGCATCGGCACCTCGCGCCAGTGCGCTTCCTCCGCGCGGCGATAGAGGAGGGCCGCCGCAATCGCATCGTGCCCGTCGCGAAAAATGTCGGCCCAGACTTCGAGCGTGTCGCCAGCGCCGCGCTTGATGGGATAGCGGCCGCAATCGAGTTCGGGATAGACGTCCTCGAGCGCGATGCGCGCGGTGGCCCGCCACTCGTGCGGCAGCGAGGGAGGATGCGCGGGCGCGGCGGGGGCCGTGCGCGCGGGCTTCGCGTCTCGCCCGCGCAACACGCGGACGCCCAAGGGCGGCACCTCGAGATCGAGGCCGATTGGCGCCGGCGCACGCTCGTCCGCCGCCGGCGTGACGTCGCTGAGCTCGAAATCGGGGGATGAGGCGACCAGGAGCCGGTCGGTGACGAAGAAAGCGGCGCGCGCGGCATCGCGATTGACGAGGAAGAAGGCGTGCTCGGCGCCGTCTTCCGTACTGCGCGCGAAGGCGGCGAGCAGGGTCCCCGCTTCGGACAGAAACCGCTGCGGCCCGTCCTCGTTGAGCGCCGGCGTCGCGCGCTTCATCGCGTTGACGGAGCGGATGAAGGGCGAGAGATCGAAGCGTTCCGGCTCGCGCGGGTTGGGCCTCGTTTCCTTGACGTCGAGCCGCTGCCGCCAGCCGAACTCGAACCCCATCGGCATCATCACGCCGGCGGAAAAGCAGGCAGCGAAGGCGTAGGCCTGCGCGTAGCGCCGCATGACGGCATCGGTCTCGACGATGCCTTCGGCCGCCAGATCTTCGGCAAGCCGCTTGGTGTCGTGGCTTTCGGGAAACGCAATCGACGGCGCGATGCGGCGAAAGGCGTCGTACTGCGCAAGCAGCCACGGACTTTCGAAGTCCCACCATTTCACGCTGTTGAAGAGATAATCGAAGCCGGCGCCGTCGAGCGCTTTCACATCCTCGAACGGCGCGCCCAACGTCTCGGCGCAGAAGAGCGCCTCGGGCGCGACCGAACGCGCCGCGGCGACGATGCGGCGCCAGGCGCGCGCCGGCACCTTGTAGGCGGCATCGCAGCGGAAGCCCGCGAAGCCGAGCGCCGCGTAGTGGCGGACGACGCCGCAGAAATAGTCCACGGCCTCATCCTCGCCCGGACCGCCGAACGCGATCTCGGCCAGATCGCCCCAAATCGTGATCTTCGCCGGATCGGCGGGATCGTTGGCGCGCGGCGCGCGGAGCGCGCCATCGGCATCGCGCGCGAACCAGTGCGGATGGCGCTCGACCAGCGGATTGTCCCGCGCCGTGTGATTGACGACGAGGTCCATCATCGGCACGAGCCCGTGCTCTTTGCACGACGCGCAAAAACCGGCGATCAGCTTGTCGTCGCTGGCGCCCCCCTCGCCGCGAAAGAGCGGGTTGAGGCGATAGAAATCCTTGACGGCATAGAGGCTGCCGGAGAATCCCGGCGCGTGGAAAGGATTGACGTGCACGACCGTGAAGCCCATCGCCGCGATGCGTGGCAGATGCGCGCGCCACTCGGCGATCGTGCCGGCGAGCAGCGGAAAGAGATTGTAGATGCGCGGTCCTTGCCGCATCAGCATCCGCGCGCAGCGGCCGCGGCCCGAGCTTCGCGCGACCCCTCGAAAGAACCGGGTGCCCGCCCTCCCACGGGAACTCCCCCACCTAAGGGGCGTTTCCAGCCACGGTCGACAGTTAGAAACCCGACGGCGCGCCGATGCAGACCTTGGACGGAGACGACATCAACGCCTACATCGACGGCCGGCTCGATGCCGAGCGCGCGTTTTCGATCGGGGTGCAACTTGCCCGCCATCCGCGCGAGGCGGCGCGCGCCGCCTCCTATCGCGCCGGAAACGACGCGCTGAAGCTGCTGTTCGACTCGGTCTTGCAGCAACCGGTGCCGGAACGCCTGCGCGCGCTGCTGCACCGGCACGGCATGCGTGGCACGCGGCGGCGGCGCTTGGCGCTGAGCGTGGCTTCGCTGGCCTTGACGCTGGTCCTCGCCGGGCTCGGCGGCCACGCGTTGCAACAGCATTGGCGCCTCTTCGATACCGTCGTCTCGCGCGTCCCCGCGCCGCCATCCGCCGGTCTGCCGGTCCCGGGACGCTTCATACGCATCTGAATACGCATCTGAAAAGAAAGGCCGGAGCCAGCGCGTGGCTCCGGCGAGTTTGCGGGTGGCAAACCCACGGACAGGGAGACTTTGCCAAGCCGGACTAGGGAGGACAGATCCGCGCGCGGGCGCCCGGCGGCCCGCGGGTCCGGCAGCGCGTCGAAGCCGCAGCTGCCAATCTCTCAACGCGGGGCGCGGCAGCCGGTTCCGCGCCGCGAGGGCGCGCATATGGAACATTTGGTAGAAAGTTTGCCCGTTCGGATCAGCTTTCGCGCGTGGTGCCGGCGGCAGCGAAATGCGGCCCGCGCACGACGTCGCCGCCAGGGAACGGGATTTGCCGTGCCGGCGCCGGCGTTCCCGCCCCCGGCACGGCCGCAAGAGCCGGGCGGCGCACCGCACCGACGCGCACCGGCTCGGGCTCGCGCTCGGGCACGATGCCCATGAGCTGACGCAGCATCTCGCGCCCGCGCGAAAGGCGCGAGCGGATCGTGCCGACCGGCACGTCGAGCACCTGCGCCACTTCCTCGTAGCGCATGCCTTCAAGGCCGACGAGAAGGAGGACCGAGCGCTGCTCCTCGGGCAGCCGCGCGATCGCGCGCTCAAGATCGCGCAATTCGAGCCGCTTGCTCTGGTTCGGAGCCGAGGTCAGGAGCGGCTCGGAATCGCTCAATCCCACGGCAGCACCTTCGCGTACGGCCCGGCGCACATGGTTGACGTACTGGTTGTGCAGGATGGTGAAGAGCCAGGCGCGCAGATCGGTGCCCTTTTGCCACAGATGCACCTTGCTCAAGGCGCGCGTGAGGCAATCCTGCACGAGATCGTCGGCCGCGTTGATGTCCCGCGTGAGCGCCCGCGCATAGCGCCGGAGCCGGGGAATCTCCTCCTCGATCTTCTTGCATATGTCTGCCATCAAACTCGCTCCCTTCGGGCACTGCCGCAAACAGCGCGGCGGGCGAACGTCATTTCTCCCGAGAGCGAAACTCTAGCGGCGGCGTGTAAGGGGATGATGTCAGGGTAAACGGATTCGCGTAAGAAATTGTAACCATGCGTAACGGTTCGCTGCGCGCGCGGCGCGTCCGGCGTGCCGGCCAGTTCCAATCTCTGCGATATTGAAAGAGAGACAAAGTTGCGTCACATTCGACGGCAATGGCAGGGAGCGGCCACATCGTCGTTGTGGACGACCAAAAAGAGATCTGCGAGGTCGTCCAGCAATATCTGACAAGCGAGGGGTACCGCGTGAGTGTCGCGCATGACGGCGCCGGAATGCGCAAGGTCATGGGGCAGGACGCGGTCGATCTCGTCATCCTCGATCTTATGCTTCCGGGTGAGGACGGATTGACGCTCGCGCGCCAGCTGCGCGAGGAATCGAGCGTCGGCATCATCATCCTGACCGGCCGCGGCGAGACGGTGGACCGCATCATCGGCCTCGAGATGGGCGCCGACGACTATCTGCCGAAGCCGTTCCACCTGCGCGAGCTCCTGGCACGGGTCAAAAGCGTGCTGCGGCGCGCTCAGGCGCGCGGCGAGGAACCGGACAAGCAGGGCGGCCATTCGAAGGCGCGCTTTGCCGGCTGGAACCTCGACCTCGCCACGCGCGAGCTCGTGGCGCCCGACGGCGGCGAAGTGCGCCTCACAACCGGCGAGTTCGATCTCCTAGCCGCGTTCGTCCGCAACGCGAACCAGGTGCTGAGCCGTGACCGGCTCCTGGATCTCGCGCGCAACCGCGAGGCGGGTCCGTTCGACCGCACCATCGACGTGCAGGTCGGGCGCTTGCGGCGCAAGCTCGAGCCCGATCCGCAGCGCCCGACCATTATCAAGACGGTGCGCGGCACCGGCTATATCTTCACGCCGACCGTCGAAGTGAGCTGAGCCGCGAGGGATTGGGGGAGGCAGCGCACATGGTGAATTCATCGCGGTGCGCGATCGCGGCACGGGCCGGCCTCGTGGCGCTCGCGCTCATCGCTTGCGGCGGCACGGCGCGCGCCGATGCGACGCTCCGCGTCGGCAAGGCGATCGCCGGCCCGTTCGACTTCACGCCGCTCGATGTCGGCATTGCCAAGGGCTTCTTCCACGCGCACGGCATCGCCATCGACGAGGTGAATTTCGCGGGCTCGGCCAAGCTGCAACAGGGGCTGGCCGCGAACGCGATCGATATCGGCCTGGGCTCGGGGCCGGAGCTGGCCTTCGTCGCCAAGGGCAACACGGATCTGGGCGTCGCCGCGTTCGCCGGTCCGCCCGACGGGCTCGTGCTGATCGTGCGCGCCGACTCCACAATCAAGACGGTCGCCGACCTCAAGGGCCGGAAGATCAGCGTCTCGACCCCGGGCGGGCTCACCGATTGGATGGTGCGCGAGGTGGCGCGGCGCCAAGGCTGGGGGCCCGACGGCATCGACGTGGTGCCGCTCGGCACCGACACGGCGCAGGTTGCAACGATGCTGACCGGCTCGACCGAAGGCATGGCGTCCGACGTCGCCAACGCCGCGCTTCTGGAGCAGAAGGGCAAGGTGCGCATCCTCCTCAAGTTCGGCGACGTGGTGCACGACTTCATCAATCACGTGACCTACGCGACCGATGATCTCATGAAGAACCGCCCCAATGATCTTCGCGCGTTTCTCGCGGGCTGGTACGAGACCATCCACTGGATGCGCGGGCACAAGGACGAAACCATCAAGATCGTCGCGCCGATCATGGAGAAGCCGCCGGAGATCGCCGCGCGCGCCTACGACATCGTCATGCCGTGCATGCTCGATGACGGCCATTTCGATCCGAAGGGCCTCGCCACCTTGTCGCGCTCGTTCGTCGAGATGAACTTGCTGCCGACCGAGCCCGACATGTCGAAGCTCTATACCGAGGCATTCCTGCCGCCGCCGCCGGCGGAATAGGTCATTCGTTCCATTCCGGCGCGGCAAGGCGGCGCCTGCCGTCGCGGCTCAGCAGCAAATCCGGCTCGTCGAGCGCCACGCGGTCCCACAGCTTGCACGTCACCTGCTTGTGCTTCTGGTCGAGGCCTTCGCAGTAGTTGGTGAAAAGGCAGAGCCGCGCCTCGGCGCCGCGGCCCAGGCGCAATTTCAGGAACCAGTCGGGATCGGCGAGCGACTGGCGCGCGGCGCCGACGATGTCGCAGACGCCGTCCGCGAGCATTTGCTCCGCCATCTCGAAGTTGTGGACGCCGCCGGTGCAGACGACCGGCGTGTCGCAGCCCGCGGCGCGGATCGCCGCGCGAACGGCAGACGTCGCCGCGAGGTTGCGGCCGAACGGCCCGCGCTCGTCCGACAAATGCTGCGGCATGCATTCGTAGCCCGACGGCCCGGTATAGGGATATGCGGCCTCGCCGACCGACGGCTGCTTCGCATCATCGAATTTGCCGCCGCGCGAGGTCGAGACGTAATCCATTCCGGCGCGCGCGAAGGCGGCGCCGAACGCCGCCGCATCGTCGACGCCGCTGCCGCCTGCGATACATTCCTCGGCGAGAAAGCGGCAGCCGACGACGAAATCCGTGCCGACGCGCGCCCGTACCGCGGCAAAGACCTCGAGCGGCAGGCGCAGGCGGCTCTCGCGCGCGCCGCCGTAACCATCCGGCCGCGTGTTGGTCGCCGACAGGAACGACGCCATCGTGTAAGCGTGCGCGTAATGCAGCTCGACCCCGTCGAACCCCGCCTCGCGCGCCAACGACGCCGCATCGGCGAACAGGCCAGGAAGTTTTCTCGGCAGCTCGCGGATGTGTGGAAACTCCATGTCGGTGACGCGCTCGCGATAACCCTGGTCCAGCGCTTCGAGCTCGCGCGCCGACAGCACGCGTTCCAAATCCGCACGCGGCAATTGGGCGAGGCGCGCGCGGAGCTCCGCATCGGGCAGGTCGCCCAATGCGGCGCGGTGCCGCTCGGTGAGCTTCAGGAACTCGGCGAAAAAGCGGCGCGGATCGGGACGGCGGCGGATCGCCAGAAAATCGATGAGCTGGATGAAGAGGCGCGTCTTCCCGCCGCTCGCCCGCTGCACGGTCTCGACGATGCGACGCAGACCCGGGAGAAAGCGCTTGTCGCCGATGCGAAGGAGCGGCCCGCTCGGCACGTCGCGGATGCCGGTCGCCTCGACCACGATGGCTCCGGGCATTCCGCGCGCGAAACGCCCGTACCATTGGACGATCGCCTCGGTGACGACGCCATCCTCCTGCGCCCGCCACGGCACCATCGCCGGAACCCAGGTGCGGCTCTCGAGCGTGAGGGGGCCTAACCGCACGGGCGAGAAAAGGCGGGATTTCGCCGCCTCATCGCGCGTCGGAATACGCCCCGGCGCGGGCGCATAAGGAATGCGTTGCGGCGGCTTCCACATCGGCCTCAGCCGGGCTTGCCAAAGCCGCCGCCGCCCGGCGTCTCGATGACGAAGACGTCGCCCTCGCCCATTTCGACCTTGTGCGTGGCGCCGAATTCCTCGCGGCTGCCATCGCTGCGCTCGACCCAGTTGCGGCCGAGCGCGCCATTCTCACCGCCCTCCAACCCAAAGGGCGGCACGCGGCGGCGGTTCGAGAGAATGGCGGCGGTCATCGCCTCGAGGAAGCGGATGCGGCGCACCGTGCCGTCGCCGCCCTTCCAGCGCCCCTTTCCGCCCGAGCCGCGCCTGATCGCGAAACTCTCGAGCAGCACCGGATAGCGCCATTCGAGCACTTCGGGATCGGTGAGGCGCGTGTTGGTCATGTGCGTGTGGACGGCATCGGCGCCGTCGAAGCCGGGACCCGCGCCCGAGCCGCCGCACACCGTCTCGTAATACTGATATCGCGCGTTGCCGAAGGTGAAATTGTTCATCGTGCCCTGCGCCGCCGCCATCACGCCGAGCGCGCCATAAAGCGCATCAGTGATGCATTGCGAGGTCTCGACGTTTCCAGCGACCACCGCTGCCGGATAGCGCGGCCGGAGCATCGAGCCTTCGGGAATGATGACGTCCAACGGCTCGAGGCAGCCGCCGTTCAGCGGAATATCGTCCTCGACAAGCGTGCGGAAGACATAGAGCACCGCCGCCATGCACACCGCGGCGGGCGCGTTGAAATTGGTGGGGCGCTCGGCGCTCGTGCCGGTGAAATCGATGGTGGCGCGGCGTCGCGCGCGGTCGATCGCGACGCGCACGCGGATGACGCCGCCATCGTCCATCTCGTAGGCGAAGGCGCCGTCGTGCAATTTGTCGATGGCGCGGCGCACCTGCTCGGCGGCGTTGTCCTGGACATGGCGCATATAGGCCTCGACCACGTCGCGGCCGAAATGCCGCACCATGCGGTGCAATTCTTCCGCACCCTTGGCGCAGGACGCGACCTGCGCCTTCAGATCGGCGATGTTCTGGCGCGCGTTGCGCGCGGGATAGCGGCCGCTCTCCAACAGCGCGATCGTCTCGTCCTCGCGAAAGCGCCCGGCATCGACCAGGAGGAAATCGTCGATCAGCACGCCTTCCTCGTCGACGGTGCGGCTGTCGGGCGGCATCGAGCCCGGCGTCATGCCGCCGATATCGGCCTGGTGGCCGCGCGAGGCGACGTAGAAGTGCACGGGCCCGCGCCCTTCCGCATCGTCCTCGGCGAAGACCGGCATGATGACGGTCACGTCGGGCAGATGCGTGCCGCCGTTATAGGGCGCGTTGAGGACATAGACGTCGCCGCGCTTCATGCCGCGCCCATCGGCGCCCTTGCCGCGCGAGCGGATGATCGTGCGCACGCTCTCGCCCATCGAGCCCAGATGCACCGGCAGATGCGGCGCGTTGGCGATCAAGGATCCCGTGCGGTCGAAGAGCGCGCAGGAGAAATCGAGCCGCTCCTTGATGTTGACGGAATAGGCCGTGTTCTGGAGCGCCACGCCCATCTCCTCGGCGATCGCCATGAAGAGATTGTTGAAGATCTCCAGCATCACCGGATCGGCGCCGGTCCCGATCGCGACGCGCACCGGGAGGGCCACGGCGCGTTCGAGGACGAGATAGCGCCGCTCATCGAGCGTCGCGCGCCAGCCGGGCTCGACCACCGTGGTTGCCGTTTCCTCGCGCACGATGGCGGGGCCGTCGAATGACTGGCCGGGCAACAGCGCGTCGCGGTCGAAGACCGGCACCTCGCGCCACGCCGCCCCCGTGAACATGTTCGCGCGCGCCATCGGCTTGGGTGCGGCGGGCGCGGATTGCGCCTCGTACACCCGCTCCTCGGCGGCATCGGTCGATCCCACGATCTCGGCGGAGACCGCTTCGACGATGAGCGGCTTCTCCGGCATGACGAAGCCGAAGCGCTGGCGATGCGCGGCGGCAAAGCGCGCCGCTATCTCGGCATCGCTGCCGTTGTCGATGACGAGCGGCGCGTCGGTGCCGTCATACTTCACATGCGCTTTTTTGAGCACGCTGATGCGTTCGGGCCGGATGCCCTGCGCGCGCATCTCCGCCGTGCCGGCATCGCCAAGCCGCGCGAGCGCTCGCTCGAGCGCGGGCACGAGGTTTTGCTCGAGCCGCGCCTCCACGGCTTCTTCCTTCAAGATGCGCAGATCGGCGAGCCCCATGCCGTAAGCCGACAGCACGCCCGCCAGCGGATGGATATAGACGCGCGTCATGCCGAGCGCATCGGCGACCTTGCACGCGTGTTGTCCGCCGGCGCCGCCGAAGCAGCACAGCGTATATTCGGTCACGTCGTAGCCGCGCTCGATCGAAATCTGCTTGATCGCGTTCGCCATGTTTTCGACCGCGATCTCCAAGAATCCTTCGGCGACCGCGGCGGGCTCGCGCCGGTCGCCGGTCGCGGCGGAGATTTCGGCGGCGAGTTCCGCGAATTTCCGCTCCACCACGTCGCGGTCGAGCGGCTCGTCGCCCGCGGGCCCGAACACGCGCGGGAAAAAGCGCGGCTCGATCCGGCCGAGCATGACGTTGCAGTCGGTGACGGTGAGCGGCCCGCCGCGGCGATAACACGCGGGGCCCGGCACCGCACCCGCCGAATCGGGGCCGACGCGATACTTGGCACCGTCGAAGACGCAGATCGAGCCGCCGCCCGCCGCGACCGTGTTTATGTACATCATCGGCGCGCGGAGCCGCACGCCCGCCACCATCGTCTCGAAGCGGCGCTCGTATTCGCCGGCATAATGCGAGACGTTGGTCGAGGTACCGCCCATGTCGAAGCCGATGATCTTGTCGTAGCCTGCCATCTGCGCCGTGCGCACCGCGCCGACGATGCCGCCCGCCGGACCCGACAGGATCGCGTCCTTGCCCTGGAAGCGGTGCGCATCGACGAGGCCGCCGTTCGACTGCATGAAGAGAAGGCGCACGCCCCGAAGCTCGCCCGCCACCTCGGCGACATAGCGGGAGAGGATCGGCGAGAGATAGGCATCGACCACCGTCGTGTCGCCGCGGCTCACGATCTTCATCAGCGGGCTCACAGTGTGGCTCGCCGAAACCTGCGCGAAGCCCACCGCGCGCGCGATCTCTTCGACCATACGCTCGTGCGCCGGATGGCGATAGCCGTGCAGCAGCACGATCGCGGCGGCGCCGATGCCGGAGGCATGGGCCGCCGCAAGATCGGCGCGCACTTGCGTCGGATCGGGCGCGCGCAGCACGTCGCCCTCCGAGGTCACGCGCTCATCCACCTCGACGACGCGCTCGTAAAGCTGTTCCGGCAGGACGATGTGGCGCGCGAACAGCTTCGGCCGGTTCTGATAGCCGATGCGGAGCGCGTCGGCGAAGCCCTTGGTGATGACGAGCAGCGTGCGCTCGCCCTTGTGTTCCAGAAGCGCGTTGGTCGCGACCGTCGTGCCCATCTTGACCGCGGCGATGGAAGCTGCGGGAATTGGCGCGCCCGGCGCGAGGCCCAATATGTCGCGGATGCCGGCGATCGCCGCGTCGCGATAGCGCCCGGGATTCTCGGAGAGAAGCTTCTTGCTGACCAGGCCGCCGTCGGGCCGCCGCGCCACGACGTCGGTGAAGGTGCCGCCGCGGTCGATCCAGAACTGCCACTCGCCCGCGTCGCTCATGCACCCAAAAGCTCGGCGAGATGCAGGAAATCGCGCGCCAGGAAATCGAACTCGCCGGCCGCGACGGTTTCATGCGGCGCGCCTGCCCCGTGCTCCAAAGGCCGCGTCACATAGGCGGTGCGCAGGCCATGCTGGCGCGCCGAGCGGAGATCATAGGCATGCGCCGCGACCAGCATGCATTGGGCAGGCTCCAGGCTCAGATAGTCCGGCACCATGCGGTAGGTTTCGGGATCGGGCTTGTAGTGGCGCACGAGCTCGGCCGTGAAGACCACGTCCCACGGCAGCCCGCCAAACTTCGCGAGCCGCACCATCTGCCCGACGCTGCCGTTCGTCAGCGTGCCGATGATGAAGCGCGCCTTCAAGCGCGCGAGGCCCGCCACTGCGTCGGGCCACGGCTCGAGGCGCTCCCACGCGCGCGCGAGGGTCTGCCGCTGTTCCTCGTCGAGCGTGGCGCCGTGGTGGAGGAGCAGCGCGTCGAGATTGCGGCGGTGGAGGATGTCGAGCTTCGCCCACGGCAGGGCGCCGCTCCGCACCGCGTCGAGCGCCGGGCGATAGCCCGCATACCATTCATCGGCAAAGCGCGCCGGATCGCCCGGCACGCCCGAGGCCGCGATCGCGCGAACGATGCTGCCGCGCCAATCGACGACGGTGCCGAACACGTCGAACACCAGCGCCTTCACCTCGGCCGGCATCAGTGGTGGCCGTGATCCTGCGGCGGCGCGGCATGCGCGCGCCCTTGGCCCGGGATGCACCAGAGGCAGATTCCGACCAGAATGCTGCCGAGGATATAGAGGACGAGCCCAACGCCGAACGACATCGCGGGCGCTCCCGTTGTTGATCGGTTGCGGGGAACGACGCTAACACACGGCGGCCAGGCGCGCGAGGAGCGGCGTGAAGAGAAGCGAGACAATCCCGACATTCGCGGACGAGGCACGGTTGAAGCAGGCGTTGCGCCGCAACCGCGCGTTCGCGACCGGGTTGTTGGGGCTTGCCGCGCTGGTATTTCTCGGCACGAGCGCGGTCGCAGCACCCGGTTTCTGGATCGAGCTCGTGCGCGCGGGAGCGGAGGCGGCGCTGGTCGGCGGTCTCGCCGACTGGTTCGCGGTGACGGCGCTCTTCCGTCATCCGCTCGGCCTTCCCATTCCGCGCACTGCCATCATCCCGAAAAACAAGGACCGCATCGGCGAGGGGCTCGGCCAGTTCGTCGAGCGGAATTTCCTGGCGCCCGAAATCCTGGCGGCGAAACTTGCGGCGCTCGGACCGGTCGAACGCGCGGCCGGATGGCTCGAGGCACCCGAGCACGCGCGCGCGGCCGCGACCGGCATTTGCGAGACGCTGCCGCCGCTCGTGCGCTCGCTCGAGGATCCGGCGCTCGAGATCCTTCGTCGCGCGCTCGTTCCACGAGCAGCTCAGCGAGGCCGAGCTTGCGCCGGCACTCGGGCGGGTACTCGCTCTCCTGACGCGGAGCGGGCCCTACGATGCGCTCTTCGACCGCGCGCTTGACGCGGCGCAGGATGCGCTCGCCGCCAATGCCGAGCGCATCTACGCGCTCGTCGCCGCGCGCAGCCATTGGTGGATCCCGCGCGCCATCGACCGCCGCATCGCCGAACAGATCGTCGCCGGCATCGAGGAGATTCTCGCCGAGCTGCGCGACAAGGGGAGCGACGCGCGCGGTCGATTTCGCGGCGCCGTCGAAGCGGCCGCCGACGAACTCGTGCGTTCGCCCGACTGGCGCCGGCGCGTCGCCGAGATCAAGGCGACCGTGCTCGCGCAGAAAGAGGTGCAGGACTGGCTCGCCGCCGTGTGGGACGAGCTGCGCCGCATCGTGGTCGACGACCTCGAAGCGCCGCAGTCGCGGACGCGCGAGGCGGTCGCGGCCGGGCTGCAATCGCTGGGACATACGCTCGCCGCCGATCCGGCGATGCGGCAGCGTCTCCACGGCGTGCTCGAGCATGTGGCGCTCGCCATGGTGCCGTGGCGCGGGCAGATATCGTCCCTCATCGCCGAGGTGGTGCGGACATGGGATGCCGACACGGTCGCAGAACGTCTCGAGCTCGCGATGGGGAGCGACCTGCAATATATCCGCATGAACGGCACCTTGGTCGGCGCCTGTGTCGGCTGCCTGCTGTTCCTCATCGCGCGCTTCCTGTTCTGATATTCTCGGGGCATGGCGATGCGCGAGCTTCCCTCGCCCAATCACGGGCCCCGCACGGCCTCGATCGACATGCTGGTGCTGCATTACACCGGCATGACGAGCGCGGCCGACGCGCTCGCCCGGCTCACCTCGCTCGATTCCGCGGTGAGCGCACATTACCTCGTCGACGAGGACGGCACGGTGTGGCGGCTCGTGCCGGAAGAGCGGCGCGCCTGGCACGCGGGCCTTTCGTTCTGGCGCGGCCGGCGCGACATCAACAGCGCCTCGATCGGCATCGAGCTGGTCAATCCGGGGCACGAGTTCGGATATCGCGAGTTCTTGGAGCCGCAGATCGCGGCGCTCGAATCGCTCTGCCGCGACATTCTCGGCCGTCACCAAATCCCGCCGCGCCACGTGCTCGGCCATTCCGATGTGGCGCCCGCGCGCAAGGAGGATCCGGGCGAGCTGTTCCCGTGGCGGCGGCTCGCGCGCGCTGGGATCGGGCTTTGGCCCGAGCCGCCGCTGCCGCGAGCGCCGCGCGCGATCGGGCCGGTCCTCGCCGCCATCGGCTATGACCCGGACGTGGCGCACGGCGCGGCGACCACGGCGTTCCAACGCCATTTCCGGCCCGCGCGGTGCGACGGCGTCGCCGATGCGGAAACGCGCGCCATCGCGGCGGCCGTGGCGAAACTCTGCGGCGAGATTTGACTCCGGCGCCCCGTGCGCCCTTATCTAGCGGCGCCAGACGGCCGGATGGCCGCCCTCGCCTGAAAAGGCGGGGGAGGAAAGTCCGGGCTCCACGGAAGCACGGTGCCGGGTAACGCCCGGCGGGGGCGACCCTAGGGAAAGTGCCACAGAAACATACCGCCGAGCCCTGCCGAAAGGCGGGCGGCAAGGGTGAAATGGTGCGGTAAGAGCGCACCGCGCCGCCGGCAACGGCGACGGCAGGGCAAACCCCACCGGGAGCAAGACCAAGTAGGGGCGGCAGGCGCCGCAAGGCGCCGGGCGGGCTTCCGCGCCGCCGCCCGGGTCGGTCGCGCGAGGCGTCCGGCGACGGGCGTCCCAGATGAATGGTCATCCCCCGCCTTCGGGCGGGGACAGAACCCGGCTTACAGGCCGTCTGGCAATTACCCTGAACAGAAAGAGAACAAATCCTAGTGGTAGTTCCATGAGGATTTGTCGGCCCCAGCAGTTGGGTCCGAATTCCATTTGAAAAACAGCCACTAACTCACGGTTTTACTTCGCAGATGATTTGACAGGCCATGGGTTCCCATGCTATCCCATTCTGTCCCATGGCTTGGCAGGCGACGCCCACGTCCTGCCACCCTGGGGCGGAAGGCGGGACCCGGGCGTGGCGCTGTTCCTTTCGACGTTCATCAACAAGGTCGACCGCAAGGGACGGGTCTCTGTTCCTGCTCCGTTCCGCGTTGCCCTTGCCGACCAGTCTTACCCCGGCATCGTCCTGTTCCCGGCCGTCAACAGCCGCGCCCTCGAAGGCAGCGGCATCGACCGCATGGAAGAATTATACGCCCGCATCGCCGCGCTGCCCGAATTTTCCGAGGAGCGCGACGCCATCTCCACCATCTTCGCCGACGCGCAGCAGCTGCCGTTCGACAGCGAGGGCCGCATCATGCTGCCGCCGGAATTCTGCGAGCATGCCGGGATCGTGCTCGAGATGGGCGCGGCGTTCGTCGGCAGCGGCAAGACGTTCCAGATCTGGGAGCCGGCGCGCTTCGAGCTGCATCAGCAGGAACGGCGCGCGCGCGCGCGTGGCGTGACCTTGCCGCTCCCGGCGCCCGCGCAGGCGCCGAAATGAGCGCGGCAACGCACGTTCCCGTCCTCGTCGCGGAGACGCTTGCGGCCTTGGGGCCGCGCGACGGCGCGCTCTATCTCGACGGCACGTTCGGCGGCGGCGGCTGGAGCGAGGCGCTGCTCGAGGCCGCGCGCTGCCGCGTCGTCGCGATCGACCGCGACCGCGCGGCGCTCGGCCGCGGCGCCGCCCTCGCGCATCGCTTTCCCGACCGCCTCACGCTCGTCGAAGGGCGCTTTGGCGAAATGGATATGCTGCTGCGGCCCTTGGGCATCGCCGCGGTCAATGGCGTGGCGCTCGATCTCGGCGTCTCCTCGACGCAGCTCGACGAGGCTGAGCGCGGCTTCTCCTTTCGCGCCGACGGGCCCTTGGACATGCGCATGGGCACCGATGGCGCAAGCGCCGCCGATCTCGTCAACACGCTCTCCGAGGGCGACCTCGCCGGACTGATCCGCGATTATGGCGAAGAGCGCTTTGCCCGCCGCGTCGCGCGCGCGATCGTGCGTGAGCGCGGCAATGCGCCGATCACGCGCACGGCGGCGCTGGCGGCGCTCGTGCGCGGCGCGGTTCCGGCCGCGGCCGGCGGCATCGATCCCGCCACGCGCACGTTCCAGGCCTTGCGCATCGCGGTCAACGACGAGTTCGGCGAGCTCGATCGCGGGCTCGCGGCGGCCGAGCGGCTTTTGGCGCCGGGCGGGCGGCTCGCGGTCGTCTCGTTCCATTCGCTCGAAGACCGCAGCGTAAAGAATTTTCTGCGCGCGCGGAGCGGCACCGCAGCGCGCGGCTCGCGCCACCTGCCGCCGCAGGCGCGCGGGCCGAGCCCGAGTTTTCGCCTCCTGAACCGCAAGCCGATCGCGCCGGGCGCCGCCGAGCTCCAGCGCAATCCGCGCTCCCGCTCGGCGCGGCTCCGGGCGGCCGAGCGCACCGCGGCGCCGCCGATGGACGCGCAACCATGATCCGGCCGAGCACGATCCTCTGGGCCTGCGCGGTCGTGGTCGTCGGCTACGCCATGTTCCAGATGAAGTACGAGGTGATGCAGCAGGAAGACCAACTCGCGCGCCTCAACCGCGAGATCGCCACCGACCGCGAGGCGGTGCGCGTGCTTGACGCCGAGTGGAGCTTCCTGTCGCAGCCGGCGCGGCTTGACGAGCTGGCGAAGCGCTACCTCAACCTCGTGCCGATCGGACCGAAGCAGCTCGGCAGCATCGACGCCATTCCGCTGCGCGTGCCGCAAGCGGCGCCCGCTCTCTCCGTCCCGGCCCCGGCCGCTGCCGTGCCCGACGCCGCGCGGCTCGCCGATCTCAAGACGAGTGCCCCGCGATGACCGAGCCTGCGCCGCGCGAAGAAAATCCGTGCCGTCCGCGCCATTTTCGGCCCGATCCGTGCGGCCCCGCCGTTCCGCCCGAAGGCCCGGCGCGGCAGTCGCTCGACCAAAGCCACACGCGGCTTCTCATCACCGCGGCGCTCTTCTGCCTTGCCTTCGCGGTGATCGGCGCGCGCCTCATCGAGGTGGGAGTTGACGGCGGCGACACGCGGATGGCGCGGCAGGAGCCGGCGCACAGCGTCACGGCGCGCGCCGACATCGTCGACCGGAATGGCGTTCTCCTCGCGACGACGCTCGAGACGCCGTCGCTCTTCGCCGACCCGAAGGAAATCCGCGACGCGAATTCGGCAGCGCGCGCGCTGGTCAAGGTGCTGCCCGATCTCGACGCGACGGAGGTCGCCCAGAAACTCGGCTCGGGCAAGAGCTTCGTCTGGCTGAAGCGCCACCTGACGCCGCACGAGGAGGAAGCGGTCAACCGCTTGGGATTGCCCGGCCTGCAATTCATGCCGGAAGGCAAACGCGTCTATCCCGAAGGGGATTTGGCCGCGCATGTCGTGGGATATACCGATACCGACGGCAACGGGCTTGCCGGCGTCGAGCGCGGCCTCGATGCGGTGCTGCGCAAGGGCGGCGCGCCGGTGCAGCTCTCGCTCGACGCGCGCGTGCAATACATCCTGCGCGACGAGACCGCGAAGGCGGTCGCCGAGTTCAACGCGCTGGGCGGCATGGGCATCGTCATGGACGTGCGCACCGGCGAGGTGCTGGCGATGGTGTCGCTGCCGGATTTCGATCCGAACGACGCCAGCACGGCGACGCCGGTGGCGACGTTCAACCGCGCGACGCTCGGCGCCTATGAAATGGGCTCGGTCTTCAAGATCTTCACCATGGCGATGGCGCTCGACGATCACGTCGCGACACTCGCGAGCAGCTACGACGCGACGAACCCGATCCAGATCGGCCGCTTCACCATCCACGACGATCACGCGCAGCGGCGCTGGCTCACCGTGCCGGAGATTTTCGAGTATTCCTCGAACATCGGCGCGGCCAAGGTGGCGCTCGATGTCGGCGCCGACCGGCAGCGCGATTTCCTGGGCCGGCTCGGCCTCCTCAGCGAGCCGCATTTGCAGCTCAAGGAGATCGCGACGCCGCTTGTGCCGGCGGTGTGGCGCCCGGTCAACGTGATGACGGTCGGCTTCGGCCACGGCATCTCGGTCAGCCCCTTGCAGCTCGCCACCGGGGTCAGCACCGTCGCCAATGGCGGCATTCTGCATCCCGCCACGCTCCTGAAGCAGCAGGACGGCGCGCAAGCTTCGGGGACGCGCGTCCTCTCCGAGGAGACCTCGGTCGAGATGCGCAAGCTCCTGCGCCTCGTGGTTGAGCACGGCACCGGCAAATTCGCCGAAGCCGACGGCTACCTCGTCGGCGGCAAGACCGGCACGGCCGAGAAAGTATCCAGCGCCCATTACGAGCGGCACGCGCTGCTCTCGTCCTTCGTCGGCGTCTTCCCGGTCAACGATCCACGCTATCTCGTGCTCGTCAGCGTCGACGAGCCGCACGGCAACAAGGAGACGGCGGGCTTTGCCACGGGCGGCTGGATTGCCGCGCCCGCGGTGCGCGACACGATCGAGCGCATGGCATCGATCGTCGGAATTCAACCGGTTGACGAAGATTCGCCCGAAATTCGCCGTTCTCTCATGGTCACCTTGCCCTCCCCCGAGGGGCGGAAATTTGCGGCTAACTGAGCTCATGGACGGCGCGCGCGCCTTAATTTTGACACCGCCGCCGGATGATCCGGACATCACCGGGCTCACGTCTGACTCGCGCGAGGCGAAACCCGGTTACCTCTTCGCGGCGCTTGCCGGAAGTCGCACGGACGGCGTGCGCTTCATCGACGACGCGGTGGCAAAGGGAGCTACCGCGGTGCTGACCGCAGACCGCACGGTGGCGTCAAAGCTGTCCATCCCCGTCATCGTCGATCCGGCGCCGCGCCGGCGCCTCGCCCACATCGCGGCCAGGTTTTACGCACCGCAGCCCGATTCCATCGCCGCCGTCACCGGCACCAACGGCAA
Organism: uncultured Alphaproteobacteria bacterium; assembly: GCA_963729295.1. Lineage (GTDB taxonomy): Bacteria > Pseudomonadota > Alphaproteobacteria > ATCC43930 > CGMCC-115725 > DATJLY01. The sequence continues at coordinate 99,083 of CAVSNJ010000001.1, read as the reverse complement.
GACCTCGGTCGCCGCGTTCACGCGGCAAATCTGGGCGCGGCACGGCTGGCGCGCGGCGAGCCTCGGCACGATCGGCATCGTCGGTCCCGACTTCGAACGCCCCGGCAACCTCACCACGCCCGACCCGGTGGTGCTGCACCAGGAGCTCAACGCCCTCAAACGGCAGGGCATCGAGCACGTGGCGGTCGAGGCCTCGAGCCACGGGCTCGACCAGTTCCGCCTCGACGGGCTTGCGGTGACGGCGGCGGCGTTCACCAACCTGACGCGCGACCATCTCGATTATCACGCCGACATGGCAGCCTATTTCGCGGCCAAGCGCCGCCTCTTCGCCGAGCTTCTGGCGCGGGACGGCACGGCAGTCGTCAACGCCGACGTGCCGGCCGGGCGAGAGCTCGCGGCACTCGGCACCGCGCGCGGCCAACGCGTCATCCTGTTCGGCCGCAGCGACGATGCCGAGCTGCGCCTCATCGAAGCGGCGCCGGAGGGCGCAGGCCAGCGCATCACGATCGCCGCGATGGGCGCGCGCCACCAAATCGTCCTGCCGCTCATTGGCACGTTCCAGGCGATGAACGCGCTGGCGGCATTGGGCCTCGCGATCGCGACCGGAATTTCGGCCGACGAAGCCGTGGCGGCGCTCGAGCGGCTCGAAGGCGCGCCCGGCCGCATGGAACATGTGGCGACGCGCGCCAACGGCGCGCCCGTCATCGTCGATTACGCGCACACGCCCGATGCGCTCGAGACCGCGCTCGCGGCGCTGCGCCCGCATTGCCGCGGCCGGCTTGTCGTGGTGTTCGGCTGCGGCGGCGACCGCGATCCCGGCAAGCGGCCGATCATGGGCGAAATCGCGGCGCGGCTTGCCGACAGCGTCATCGTCACCGACGACAATCCGAGGAGCGAGGACGCGGCATCCATTCGCCGCGCCATCCTTGCCGCCTGCCCCGGCGCGCGCGAGATCGCCGATCGCGCCGCCGCCATTCGCGAGGGCGCGGCGATGCTGCGATCGGGCGATCTTCTCCTGCTCGCCGGCAAGGGGCACGAGCGTGGTCAGATCGTCGGCGCCAGAACGCTGCCGTTTTCCGACGCCGATGTCGCCCGCGCAGCGGTCGCAGCGCTCGATGGGGACCAGCGATGACGCCGCTCTGGACCGCAGCGGAAGCCGCGGCCGCGACCGGCGGCACGAGCACCAGCGACTGGAGCGCGATGGGTGTTTCGATCGACAGCCGCACGGTCGCGACGGGCGACCTGTTCGTGGCGCTCGCCGGACCCAATTTCGACGGCCACGATTTCGTCGCCGACGCGCTGAGGAAGGGTGCCGCCGCCGCGCTCGTCAGCCATGCGCCCAAGACTGTTTCGGCCGACGCGCCGCTTCTCGTCGGCGCCGACACCCAGACGGCGCTCGAAGCGCTCGGCCGCGCCGCGCGCAAGCGCGCACACGCGACCATCGTCGGCGTCACCGGCAGCGTCGGCAAGACCGGAACCAAGGAAGCGCTGCGCCGTGCCTTCGAGCGGCAGGGCCGAACCATCGCCTCGGCCGGCAGCCTCAACAACCAGTTCGGCGTGCCGCTGTCCTTGGCGCGCATGCCGCGCGAGACGAATTTCGGCGTGTTCGAGATGGGCATGAACCATCCGGGCGAGATCGACGGGCTGACGCGGCTCGCCCAGCCCGACATCGCCGTCATCACCACGATCGAGCCGGTGCATCTCGGATTCTTTCCCTCGGTCGAGGCGATCGCCGACGCCAAGGCCGAGATTTTCAACGGCATGGGGTCGCGCGGCGCCGCCGTGCTGAACCGCGACAATTCGCATTACGCGCGGCTTGCCGATGCGGCGCATGCGAGGGGTATCCAGCGCATCTTGGGCTTCGGCCTTCACGCCGAAGCGGCGGTGCGGCTCATCGACTGCCATTTGCACGCGACGGCGAGCGCCGTCACCGCCGCGGTGATGGGCGAGATCGTCGATTACTGCGTCGCCATTCCCGGCCGGCACTGGGTGATGAACAGCCTCGCCGTTCTTGCTGCCGTGAAGGCCGCGGGCGGCGATGTCGGCGCCGCGGCGGCGGCGCTCGGCGCGATCGAGCCGATGGAAGGGCGCGGCCGACGCCACAAGATCGAAGTGCCGGGCGGCGGCACCGCCGAGCTCATCGACGAGAGCTACAACGCGAACCCCGCCTCGATCCGCGCCGCGCTCGACGTCCTCGCCGCCAACGAGCCGGGCAAGGGCGGCAGGCGCATCGCGGTTCTGGGCGACATGCTGGAGCTGGGCGCGGACGCGCGCCGCCTCCACCGCGAGCTCGCCGGTCCCGTCGCCGAGGCCCATGTCGATCTCGTCTTCGCCGTCGGCCAGGACATGCGCGCGCTCTATGACGCGCTGCCGAAGGCGCGGCGCGGCGGCTACACGGCGACGTCCTCCGACATGGCCGAGCTTCTGCCGTTGCGGCTCAACGCCGGCGACGTCATCACAGTCAAGGGCTCCTACGGCAGCCGCATGCGCGACGTGGTGGCGCGGCTCCTTGCGCCGCGCGCCGCCGCAGCGGTGAAGGGCTAGGCGATGCTCTATCACCTGCTCGCGCCGCTCTCCGACAGGTTCGAGCCGTTCAACCTCTTCCGCTATCTGACCTTCCGCTCGGGCGGCGCGGTCGTGACGTCATTGTTTCTGAGCTTCGCGCTCGGGCCCTCCGTCATCGCCTGGCTCAAGAAGAAGCAGCACGAGGGTCAGCCCATCCGGACCGACGGGCCGCAGAGCCATCTCACCTCGAAGAAGGGCACGCCGACCATGGGCGGCGTGCTGATCCTCCTGGCGATCATCGTCTCGACGCTGCTGTGGGCCGATCTCACCAACGGATATGTGTGGATCACCTTGTTCGTGACGGCGAGCTTCGGCGTCATCGGCTTTCTCGACGATTACCAGAAACTCACGCGGCGCTCGTCGCGCGGCGTGTCGGGGCGCCAGAAGCTCCTGGCCGAGATGGCGATCGGCGGCGTCGGCGCCATCGCCATCGTGTGGCTGACGCGCGGCACGCTCGCGACATCCTTCGCCATCCCGTTCTTCAAGAGCGCGCTCTTCAATCTCGGCTGGCTATTCGTGCCGGTGGCGATCGTGGTGATGACGGGCGCGTCGAACGCCGTCAATCTTACCGACGGGCTCGACGGGCTCGCGATCGTGCCGGCAATGATCGCCGCCGGGTGCTTCGCGCTTATCTCCTATCTCGTCGGCAACGCCATCTTCGCCAACTACCTCCAGATCAACCACGTCCCCGGCACCGGCGAGCTCTCGGTGTTCTGCGCGGCGATGGTGGGTTCGGCGCTGGGATTCCTATGGTTCAACGCGCCGCCCGCCATGGTCTTCATGGGCGACACCGGCTCGCTCTCAATCGGCGCCGCCTTGGGCGTCGTCAGCGTCATCACCAAGCACGAATTGGTGCTCGCCATCATCGGCGGGCTCTTCGTGCTCGAGACCGTGTCGGTGATCGTGCAGGTCGCGAGCTTCAAGCTTACCGGCCGGCGCGTCTTCCGCATGGCGCCGCTGCACCATCATTTCGAGCAGAAGGGCTGGCAGGAGCCCACGATCGTGATCCGGTTCTGGATCATCGCCTCGATCCTGGCGATCGCCGGGCTCTCGAGCTTGAAGCTCAGGTGAGCGCGATGATCGACGTGAGAAGCTTCAGGAACGAGAGCGTCGCCGTCTTCGGCCTCGCGCGCTCGGGCCTCGCGGCGGCAAAGGCGCTGCACCGCGGCGGCGCGCGCGTCTTGGCGTGGGACGACGCGGCAAAGCGCCGCGCCGAGGCGGAAGAGGCGGGCGTGCCGCTCGCCGATCTCGCCGCCGCCGATCTCCGGGGCGTGCGCGCGCTGGTGCTGTCGCCCGGCATCCCACACTCATTCCCCGCGCCCCACAAGGTCGCGGCGCGCGCTAAGGAAGCCGGCATCCCGATCATCGGCGACATCGAGCTTCTGGCCTTGAGCCAGCGCGAGGCGCGCTATCTCGGCGTCACCGGCACGAACGGCAAATCCACCACCACCGCGCTCATCGGCCACATCCTGAAGGAAAGCGGAAGGTGCGTCGCGGTGGGCGGCAATATCGGCGTGCCGGCGCTGGCGCTCGAGGCGCTGGGCGCGGATGGGACTTACGTACTCGAGATGAGCTCCTATCAGCTCGAGCTGACGCCGAGCCTCGTGTTCGACGGCGCCGTGCTCCTCAACATCACGCCCGACCACCTCGACCGGCACGGCGGCATGGACGGCTACATCGCCGCCAAGGAGCGCATCTTCGCACGCCAGGGCGAGCGAAACTTCGCCGTCATCGGGATCGACGACGCGATCTGCCGCGGCATCGCGGCAAAGCTCAAGCGCCAGCGCGTCATTCCGATCTCGGCCGCACACGCGGCGCCGAGCGGCGTGTCCGCGGCCGAAGGCTGGCTCGTCGACGACATGGACGGCGCGGCACGGCGCATTCTCGATCTGCACACGATCGAGCACCTGCCCGGTCGGCACAATTGGCAGAACGCGGCGGCCGCGTTCGCCGCCGTGCGTGCGCTCGGACTTCCCGCCGCGGAAGCCACCGCCGGCATCCGCAGCTTTGCCGGCCTGGCGCATCGCCAGGAGACGATCGCCGTGATCGACGGCGTGCGCTACGTCAACGATTCGAAGGCGACGAACGCCGATTCCGCCGGGAACGCCCTCGCCTGCTACGACGCCATCCACTGGATCGCGGGCGGACAGGCGAAGGAAGGTGGCATCACGTCGCTTCGCGCCCACTTCCCGCGCGTCCGCAAGGCCTATCTCATCGGCGCGGCGGCGCCGGAATTCGCGGCGGCGCTCGCGGGCGCGGTGGCGTACGAGGAGAGCGGCACGCTCGAGCGCGCGCTCCAGGCGGCGCATCGCGCGGCGCGCGCGGGCGAGACCGTGCTACTGTCGCCGGCCTGCGCGTCCTTTGACCAGTTCAGCGATTTCGAGGCGCGCGGCGAGGCCTTCCGCCGCCTCGTCGAAGCGCTGCCGGGGGCGCGCCCATGAATTTCGCCCGGACCGATCAGAGCGCGATCGCGCAATGGTGGTGGACGGTCGATCGCTGGACCCTTCTGGCGCTTGCCATGCTGATCGGCATGGGCGCGCTCATGGTGATGGCGGCGAGCCCGGCCGTGGCGGTGCGGATCGGCGCCGACAATCTGCACTTCGTGCACCGCTTCTTCGCGTTCCTGCCGGCAACGCTCCTGACGATGTTCGTCGTCTCGCTGCAAAGCCCGCGCGGCATTCGCCGCATCGCCGCGATCGTGTTCGTCGTCTCGCTCGTGGCGCTCGCCTACACGCTCGTCGGCGGCGTCGAGATCAAGGGCGCGCGGCGCTGGATCGAAGTGCCCGGCATCTCGATCCAGCCGTCGGAGTTCGTGAAGCCGAGCTTCGCCGTGGTGTGCGCCTGGCTCTTCGCGCAATACCGGCTCAATCCCGGCTTCCCCGGTCATTGGATCGCGATGGCGCTCTATGCGCTCGTGATCGCGCTCCTGATCCGCCAGCCCGATCTCGGCATGGCGGTCGTCGTCACTGCGGTCTGGTTCGTGCAGTTCTTCCTCGCGGGCTTGCGGCTTTACTGGGTCGGCGTCGGCCTCGTCGCCGGCGCGGCGGGGCTCGTCGGGGCCTATTTCACTCTGCCGCACGTCACGAGCCGCATCGACCGCTTTCTCGATCCGGCGAGCGGCGACAGCTACCAGGTCGATCGCTCGATGGAGGCGTTCGGCAATGGCGGCCTGTGGGGACGCGGGCCCGGCGAAGGGACGGTGAAGGAATATCTGCCCGACGCGCACGCCGATTTCGTCTTCGCGGTGATGGGCGAGGAGTTGGGCGTCATCGTCTGCATCGCCGTCGTCGCCGTCTTCGCCTTCATCGTGCTGCGCGGCTTCTCGCGCCTCATGCAGGAAGGCAATCTGTTCGTCGTGCTCGGCGCGACCGGGCTCTTCGTCCAATTCGGGCTCCAGGCCATCATCAACATGGCCTCGACGCTCCACCTCATGCCGACGAAGGGCATGACGTTGCCGTTCATCTCCTATGGCGGCTCGTCGATGCTCGCTCTGGCGCTCGGCATGGGCATGGCGCTGGCGCTGACGCGGCGGCGCTTTGGAGGCGGCGAATGAGCCCGCGTACCATCGTGCTCGCCGCCGGGGGCACCGGCGGACACATGTTCCCGGCCGAGGCGCTGGCGCGCGAGCTTCTGGCGCGCGGCTTCAAGGTCGCGCTCGTCACCGACCGGCGCGGCCAGGCGTTCGGCGACAAGGCGCCCGAGGTCGCCGTGCATCGCATCCGCGCCGGGCGGCTCGATGTGGGCTTCGTCGGCAAGGTGACGGCGCTCGCCGACATGGCGCTCGGCACGATCGAGGCGGGGCGATTGCTGCGCGCGCTGGCGCCGGCGGCGGTGGTGGGATTTGGCGGATACCCGTCCGTGCCGACCATGCTGGCGGCGGCGCGCCAGGGGCTCGCGACGCTCGTGCATGAGCAGAACGCGATTTTGGGCCGCGCCAACCGGCTCCTTGCGGCGCGCGTCGGCGCGATCGCTACCTCGTTCGCCGAAGTGGGCGGCTTGCGGCTTGCGCGCGGCGGCCGCGTGGTCGAGACCGGCAACCCGGTGCGGCCGGCGATCGTCGCCGAGCGCCGCACGCCTTACGTCGCGCTTGCGCCCGATCGCCCGATCCGCGTGCTGGTGCTGGGCGGCAGCCAGGGCGCTCGCATTCTGAGCGCGGTCGTGCCGGCGGCGCTCGCGCACCTTGCGCCGGAGCTGCGCGCGCGTCTCGCCGTGATGCAGCAGGCGCGCAGCGAGGACCTGGCCGCGGTGCGCCGCGCGCACGAGCAGGCCGGCATCGCCGCCGAGACATCGTCCTTCTTCGACGACGTGCCGGCACGGCTGGCGCAGGCGAGCCTCGTCATCTCGCGCGCCGGCGCCTCGAGCGTCGCGGAGCTGACAGTGATCGGCCGCCCCGCGATCCTCGTTCCCTATCGTCATGCCGCCGACGATCACCAGAGCGCCAACGCGCGCGCGCTCTCGGCGTCGGGCGCCGCGTGGGTCATGCCGGAGACCGCGTTCACGCCCGAAAGCCTCGCCGCCGAGATCGAGACGCTTTTGCGCGCGCCCGAGCGCCTTGCCGCGGCCGCAGCCGCCGCGCACCGCATGGGTCGGCCCGACGCGGCGGCACGGCTCGCCGACCTCGTCGCCGAAGCCGCAGGCGGAAGCAACGGCCATTCGCTGCCGCGGGAGCACGCCGCATGAGGGTGCTTCCGCTCGACATCGGCACGATTCATTTCGTCGGTATCGGCGGCATCGGCATGAGCGGCATCGCCGAGATCCTGCACAATCTCGGCTACTCGGTTCAGGGCAGCGACGTTGCCGATGGCGGCAACGTGCGCCGACTCCAGGCGCTCGGCATTCCGGTCGCGATCGGCCATCGCGCCGAGAATCTCGGGACCGCGCAGGTCGTTGTCGTCTCGTCGGCGGTGAAGGCCGGCAATCCCGAGATCGACGCGGCGCGCGCGCGCCTCGTGCCGGTGGTGCGCCGCGCCGAGATGCTGGGCGAGCTGATGCGCCTCAAATGGGCGATCGCGGTCGCCGGCACGCATGGCAAGACGACGACGACGTTGCTCGTCGGCCACCTGCTCGACACCGCGAAGCTCGATCCGACGGTCATCAACGGCGGCATCATCAACGCCTACGGCACCAACGCACGGCTCGGCACTGGCGAGTGGATGGTGGTCGAGGCCGACGAAAGCGACGGCACCTTCGTCAAATTGCCGTCGACCATCGCCATCGTCACCAACATCGATCCCGAGCACCTCGACTTCTACGGCAATTTCGAAGCGGTGCAGCAGGCGTTCGAAAGCTTCGTCTCGAACATCCCGTTTTATGGCTTCGCCATCCTGTGTCTCGACCATCCGGTGGTGCAGGGCATGATCCCGCGCCTGTCCGAGCGCCGCGTCGTGACCTATGGCCTGACGCCGCAAGCCGACGTGCGCGCGATCGACGTAACGATGGGCCGCGACGGCGCGCGCTTCGACGCGCAGATCACGGAGCGCTTCAGCGAGCGCGGCCGCACCATCGAGCGGCTTTTCCTGCCGATGTACGGCGAGCACAACGTGCAGAACGCGCTCGCGGCGGTCGCCGTCGCCGACGAGATGGGTTTGGACGACGACACGGTGCGCGCCGCATTTGCGAGCTTCAAGGGCGTGCGCCGCCGTTTTACCAAGACCGGCGAGTGGAACGGCGTCACCATCATCGACGATTACGGCCACCATCCGGTCGAGATCGCGGCCGTGCTGCGCGCGGCGCGGAGCGCCTCGGGCGGCAGCGTCATCGCCGTCGTCCAGCCGCACCGCTTCACCCGCGTCGCCAATCTCTTCGCCGAGTTCTGTACCTGCTTCAATGACGCCGACACGGTCTTGGTCGCCGACATTTACCCCGCGGGCGAAGCGCCGATCGAGGGCGTGAACCGCGACGCCTTGGTGGCGGGGCTGCGCGCGCGCGGCCATCGCAACGCACTGGCGCTCGCATCGTCCACCGAGCTTGCGGCGCAGATCGCCGATCTGGCGCAGCCAGGCGATTTCGTCGTCTGCCTCGGCGCCGGCTCGATCACGAACTGGGCGCAGGCGCTGCCCGAAGAGCTCGAGCGCTTGAGGCCTGCGCTGCTGGGAGCGCGCGCATGATGGCGGCCGAATTGACGCAGCGCCGCCTCATCGAGCGATTGCCGCCGGTGCGCGGGCGCATGAGCGAGAACGCGCCGCTCGCACAGGTGACGTGGTTCCGCGCCGGCGGTCCGGCGGAAGTTCTGTTTCGTCCCGCCGATGTGGACGATCTCGCAAGTTTCCTGACGCAAAAGCCCCGCGACGTGCCGGTGACGGTGGTCGGCGTCGCATCGAACCTTCTGGTGCGCGACGGCGGCGTGCCGGGCGTGGTGGTGCGTCTCGGGCGCGGCTTCGTCGATATCAGGTCCGAAGACACGATCGTCACCGCCGGGGCCGGCGCGCTCGACCTCAACGTCGCGATCGCCGCCGGCATGGCGGGGATTGCGGGCCTCGAATTCATGTGTGGCATTCCCGGCACGGTCGGCGGCGGCCTGCGCATGAATGCCGGCGCCTATGGCAGCGAATTCAAGGACGTGCTGATCGACGCCGAGGCGCTCGACGGCGACGGCCGCCGCCATGTGCGGCCCGGCGCGGAGCTTGGCCTTTCCTATCGCCATTGCGACGTGCCGGAGGACTGGATTTTCATCGCCGCGCGTTTCCGCGGCGCAAGCGGCGACAACGATGCGATCGGCCGGCGCATGGCGGAAATCCAGGCGGCGCGCGAGGCGACGCAGCCGATCCGCGCGCGCACCGGCGGTTCAACCTTCGCCAATCCGCCCGGCGAAAAGGCGTGGGAGCTGATCGATCGCGCCGGCTGCCGCGGCTTGAAGCGCGGCGGAGCCATGGTGTCGGAGCAGCACGCCAATTTCCTCATCAACACTGGCAACGCGACCGCCGCCGACATCGAAGGATTGGGTGAGGATGTGCGCCGCCGCGTCCGCGACAAGACCGGCATCGAGCTGCTCTGGGAAATCCGCCGCATCGGCGTGCCGGGAGGCGGCGCATGACGAAGAGCGTCGCCGTGCTCATGGGCGGATGGTCGGCTGAGCGCGAGGTCTCGCTCGTCTCCGGCCGCGCCTGCGCCGATGCGCTCGAACAAATGGGCTATCGCGTGATCCGGATCGACGTGTCGCGCGATCTCGCGGCGCTGATGGCGGCGCTCACGCCGAAACCCGATGCGGTCTTCAACGCGCTGCACGGGCGCGGCGGCGAGGACGGCACGGTGCAAGCGGTACTGGAGCTGTTGCGCATCCCCTACACGCATTCGGGCGTGGTCGCATCGGCCGTGGCGATGGACAAGCCCCTCGCGAAGGCGGTGTTCGCCGCCGCCGGATTGCCGCTTGCCGATGGCGTGGTGCTCGACCGCGCAGAGCTCGCCACGGGCGATCCGATGCCGCGCCCGTTCGTCGTGAAACCCTTGAACGAGGGCTCGAGCGTCGGCGTGCGCATCGTGCGCTGCGGCGACAGCTGGTCGGGCGAAGGGGACGAGTGGCGCTATGGCGCGCGCGTCATGGTCGAGCGCTATGTGCCGGGCCGCGAGATCACCGTCGCCGTGATGGGCGACCGCGCCTTGGGCGCGCTCGAAATCAGGCCGGCGCCCGGCCACTTCTACGACTACACCGCGAAATACGCGCCCGGCGCCTCCGTGCACGTAATGCCCGCGCCCATACATGAAGAGGCCTATCGCGCGGCGCTCGACATCGCGCGGCGGGCGCATCAGGCGCTCGGCTGCCGCGGCGTCAGCCGCAGCGACCTGCGCTACGACGACACGCGCGGCGAGCCGGGCCGCATGGTGCTGCTCGAAGTCAACACGCAGCCCGGCATGACGCCGACATCGCTCGTGCCCGAGATCGCGCAGCATGCGGGGATCAGCTTCGCCGAGCTGGTGCGCTGGATGGTGGAGAACGCGGCATGCGATTCCTGAAGCGCCGCGATCGCGCACCTTCGCCGCCGCGCCCGCGGCCGACGCGCCGCATGCGGCGGGTGTCCGTCATCGCTGGCGGGCTCGCGGCCGTGATGGCGCTCGTCGGCGCGGGCGGCTGGTGGCTCGCGCGCACAGGCGCCGTAGCGCGCGCGATGACGGCCGCCGACGCGCGCGCGGCACTGGCCGGAAAAGCGGTGGGCTTTGCCGTCGAGAATGTCTCGGTCGTCGGACGCGAGCGCGAGGACCGGCAGGCCATCCTCGCGGCGCTCGGCGTCGCGCGCGGCGCTCCCATTCTCGGCGTCGATCTCGCCGCAGCGAAGGCGCGGCTCGAAACGCTGCCGTGGGTCCGAAGCGCCGAGATCGAACGTTTGCTGCCCGACACGCTCTTCGTGCGGCTCGCCGAGCGCCATCCGCTCGCGCTGTGGCAGCGCCAGGGCAAGCTCGCGCTCGTGGCCGACGACGGCACGGTGCTCGCCGGCCAGACTCTCGATGCCTATGGCTCGCTCGTCGTGCTCGTCGGCGACGACGCGCCGAAGCTCGGCGCCTCGCTTCTCGCCATGCTGGCGAGCGAGCCCGCGCTCTATCCGCACGTGGCGGCGGCGGTGCGCGTCGGCGACCGGCGCTGGAACCTGCGGCTCGACAGCGGCATCGACGTGGCCTTGCCGGAAGTCGATGCCGCGGCGGCCTGGCACCGCCTGGCCGAGCTCGATCGCGAGCAAAGCCTCTTGGAACGCAACGTCCTTGCCGTCGACATGCGGCTGCCCGACCGGCTCGTTCTGCGCCTGCCGCAGGAGCCGGCCAAGGCAGCGCCGGCGAAGAAGAACAAGGCCGGGAGCAATCCGGCATGAAGACCACGCTCGCCCGCGCTTCCGTGAGCGGCCTCGTCGCCGCGGTCGATATCGGCACCACCAAGATCTGCTGCTTCATCGCCAAGCACGACGGCACGACACCGCGCATCGTCGGCATCGGCCACCAGATCGCGCGCGGCGTAAAGAACGGCGTGATCGTCGATATCGAGGCGGCGAGCCATTCGATCGCGACCTCCGTCAACGCCGCCGAACAGATGGCGGGCGAGCAGATCGGCGAGATCGTCGTCAACATTTCGGGCGGGTTCGGCGCCTCGCGCCTCGTCAAGGCCGACACCGCGATCAACGGCCGCGAGATCGCCGACCGCGACATGCGCCGCGTGCTGGAACTGGGCTATCGCCTGAAGGAGCCGTCGGACCGCACCGTGCTTCATTCGGTACCGGTCGGCTTCTCGATCGACGGCAGCCGCGGCATTCGCGATCCGCGCGGCCTTTTCGGTCAGCGCCTCGCGGTCAACATGAACGTCGTGACGGCGGCCGCGTCGGGCATCCAGAATTTGTCGAGCTGCATCGGCCGCTGCCATCTCGAGATCGCGGCCATCGTCGTCAGCCCCTATGCCGCGGGGCTCGCCGCGCTCGTCGAGGACGAGAGCGAACTCGGCGTCACCGTCGTCGACATGGGCGGCGGCACCACGACCATCGCCGTGTTCTTCGACGGCAATCTCGTCTTCACCGACAGCGTACCGGTGGGCGGCGTCCACGTGACGAACGACATCGCGCGCGGGCTGTCGACGCCGATCGTCCATGCCGAGCGCATGAAGACACTCTACGGCAGCGCCATCTCCTCGCCCTCGGACGAGCGGGAGACGATCTCGGTTCCGCAAGTGGGCGAGGAAGACGACGGCCAGGCCAACCATGTGCCGAAATCGCTCCTCATCCGCATCATCGCGCCGCGCGTCGAGGAAACGCTCGAGCTGGTGCGCGACCGCATTGAGGCTTCGGGCTTCGACAAGATCGTCGGCCGCCGCATCGTGCTGACGGGCGGCGCCTCGCAGCTTCCGGGAACGCGCGAATTGGCCGCGCTCATCCTCGACAAGCAGATTCGCATCGGCAAGCCGCTCCGCATCGCGGGGCTCGCCGAGGCCACGAACGGCCCGGCCTTCGCGACGACGGCGGGACTCGTGCATTTCGCCCTTTCCGAACGCGCGGAGATCCCGCGGCACGGTCGCGCGCTGACGGACGAGCCGGACGGCTTCCTGGGCCGGTTCGGTCACTGGATTCGTGAGTACTTCTGAATGGGGATCGTCCCGCGCCGCCGGGACGGAGTGAAGCGGAGATGGATCGGAGAAAAGACATGAGCCTTAATCTCAGCATTCCGGACGAAGACCAAGAACTGAAGCCGCGCATCACGGTCGTCGGTGTGGGCGGCGCCGGCGGCAATGCCGTGAGCAACATGGTGCGCTCGGGGCTAAACGGCTGCGAATTCATCGTGTGCAACACCGACGCGCAGGCGATGCGGCAATCGCTCGCCGAGCGGCGGATTCAGCTGGGCGTCGGCGTCACGCGCGGACTTGGCGCGGGCTCCAGGCCCGAGATCGGCCGCATCGCCGCCGAAGAGGCGCTCGAGGAAATCATGAGCGCGCTCGAGGGCTCGAACATGGTGTTCATCACCGCCGGCATGGGCGGCGGCACCGGAACGGGCGCGGCCCCGGTCATCGCGCGCGCCGCGCGCGAGGCAGGCATCCTCACCGTCGGCGTCATCACCAAGCCCTTCCACTTCGAAGGGACGCACCGCATGCGGCTCGCCGAGAGCGGCATCGAGGAGCTCCAGAAATTCGTCGACACGCTTATCATCATCCCGAACCAGAACCTGTTCCGGGTGGCGAACGAGCGCACGACCTTCGCCGACGCCTTCAAGATGGCGGACGACGTGCTCGCCTCGGGCGTGCGCGGCGTCACCGACCTCATGGTCATGCCCGGCCTCATCAATCTCGATTTTGCCGACATCCGCGCGGTGATGAGCGAGATGGGCAAGGCGATGATGGGGACAGGCGAAGCCGACGGCGACCGGCGCGCGATCGACGCCGCCGAGGCCGCGATCTCGAATCCGCTTTTGGAAGACGTGTCGATGAAGGGCGCGCGCGGCGTCCTCATCAACGTCACCGGCGGGCTCGACATGACGCTCTTCGAGGTCGACGAGGCGGCGAACCGCATCCGCGAGGAAGTCGATCCCGACGCCAACATCATTTTCGGCTCGACCTTCGACGACAAGCTCGAAGGCCACATGCGCATCTCCGTGGTGGCGACCGGCATCGACCACGAAGGCATGCGCGAGCCGCGGCCCGTCATCAGCCTCGTCAGCGATCGCGCCTACACGCCGCCGCCCAGGTCCGCCGGCGAAGCAGCGCACAAGGTCGAGCCGGTGATGGCCTCGCCACCGCTCGCGCCTGCCGCGGCGCCCGCGCCTGCTGCCGCCGCAGCGCCCGCTCCGGCCCCGGCACTCGCGCCGTCCTTCGCGTTCGAGCCCGATCCGCCGCATGTCGCGGCGGCCGAGCAGGCGGCGGTCGCGCGCGCGGGCTTCATGCCGCCGAAGCCGCTCGATCCGCCGAAGCCGGCCGAGCCGCCGGTCGTGCGCGCGCCGGCGCCGCCGGTCGCGCCCGCTGCCGTGGCAGAGAAGCTGGCGCCAAAGCCCAAGAGCCGCATGCCGAGCCTGTTCGAGCGCGTCACCAATGCCGGCCGCCTCATGAAGCGCGACGAGCCGCCGGCGGTCACGCGGGTCGCGCCCGCATCGCCGCCGCCGCCCCGCCTCGGCGTCGCCGATCCAGCCGATCGCATCAGCCCGGCGCGGAGCGACGAGGACGTGCTCGACATCCCCGCCTTCCTGCGCCGCCAGGCGAACTGAGGACAGGGCACCGGACCCAGGGCAAGCGATGGTTTGCCCTGGGGCCCGTTCACCACCGGAAGCAGCGCACAGGAAAGGCCCGCCGCGGCCCCGCCAATCTTCGCCTAAGCCCTTGAGTCTCAGTGCATTTCACTGAAATAATCTGAAACAAAGAGTGATTTGTGCAGAGCAAAATCGCCTGATACTGGTGGACATCGAAATTTACCACGAAGAGCAGCACCACTGCCTATGGATAGGACGCGCGCCACCCGCCAAAAGACTCTGAAGAGCGCCATTCGGTGTGCCGGCGTCGGCCTCCATTCGGGCCATACCGTCACGATGACGTTGCAGCCGGCGGCGATCGATTCCGGGATCTCTTTCCGCCGCGTCGATGCGAATGTCGCGATTGCCGCCACTTGGCGCAATCTGGTGCCGTCGTGCCTGTGCAGCACGCTTGCGAGCAATGGCGTCTCGGTCGGCACGGTCGAACATCTGATGGCGGCGTTTGCCGGTCTTGAGATCGACAACGCGGTCGTGGAGATTGACGGCGCCGAAGTCCCCGCCATGGACGGCAGCGCCGCGCCCTTCGTCGCGCTGATCGAGCGCGCCGGCATCGTCGAGCAGAATTCGCCGCGCCGCGCCCTCGAAATCCTGAAGCAGGTGCGCGTCGCGGGCGACGGTGCGGAGGCCTCGCTCGAGCCGGCCGACGGCTTCTCGCTGAGCTTCGTCATCGACTTCGCGTCGGGCACGGTCGGCCGGCAACGCCTTGCCGTCGCACCCGATCCGGAAAACTTCAAGCACGGCATCGCGCGTGCTCGCACCTTCGGCTTCTTCGACGAGGTCGAACAGATGCGCGCCGCCGGCTTGGCCCTCGGCGGCTCGCTCGACAACGCCGTCGTGATCGGCGAAGACGGCGTGATGAACAAGGAAGGCTTGCGCTACCGCGACGAGTTCGTGCGCCACAAGCTGCTCGACGCGATGGGCGATCTCTACCTCTCCGGCGGGCCGATCATCGGCCGCTTCGCCGGGCATCGCTCGGGTCACGCGCTGAACCGCCGCCTGTTGCAGCGGCTCTTCGCCGATCCCACGGCATGGCGCTTCACGACGCTCGAGGCCGAGAGCACGGCCGCCTGGAACGCAGCACTCCACCGCGCCACCGCCTGACCCTCCCGACCATCGCCCGCGACCCGCGAGCTGTGCTATAAGGCGCGCAGTTTCGGGATTTTCATCGATGTCCAGATTACCGCAACTCGCCGCCCTCATCGTCGCCGCGCTAGCGCTCGCGTCGTGCGCCGCGAAGAAGGACGAGTATGTCGAGCGTCCGGTCGAGGACCTCTACAACAGCGCAATGGACGAGTTGCGGGACGGCGACTACACGAAGGCGGTGAAGGATTTCGACGAGACCGACCGGCAGCATCCTTATTCGGTGTGGGCGACCAAGGCGCAGCTCATGTCCGCCTACACGCTCTACCAGCAGGGCAAGTACGACGATTCGATCGTCGCCGCCGACCGCTTCATCCAGCTCCATCCCGGCCATCGCGATGTCGCCTACGCCTATTACCTGAAGGCGCTCGACTACTACATCCAGATCACCGACGTCGGCCGCGACCAGAAGATGACGCAGCAGGCGATGAACGCGCTCGGCGAAGTGGCGCGGCGCTTTCCCGACACGAAATATGCCCGCGACGCACGGCTCAAGATGGACCTCGCGCGCGACCACCTGGCCGGGAAGGAGATGGATATCGGGCGCTGGTACGAAAACCGCGGCGACTATCTCGCCGCGATCAACCGCTTCAAGCGCGTGATCGAGGACTACCAGACGACGACGCACGTGCCCGAGGCGCTCGAGCGGCTCACGGAATGTTATCTGGCGCTCGGCCTTTCCGACGAGGCGCGGCGCACCGCGGCCGTCCTGGGCTACAACTACCCGGGAAGCCGCTGGTACGAGGACACCTACGCGCTGGTGACGAACGGCGGCGGGCCGGCCGTCGCAAGCTCGCAAAGAGGCTGGATCGCGCGCGTCTTCGACTGGGTGTTCTAGAGCTTCCGAGTCGCGCCACCCGTCCTCCCCGCGCTTGGCCTTGCAGACGCGCAGCCGCTATCATCGCGGCGCATTCATGCTGCTCGGCCTCACCATTCGCGACGTCGTGCTGATCGACCGGCTCGAAGTGAGCTTCCGGCCGGGCTTGTGCGTGCTGACCGGCGAGACCGGCGCCGGCAAATCGATCCTGCTCGACGCGCTCGGCCTGGCGCTCGGCATGCGCGCGGAGAGCGCGCTGGTGCGGCCCGGTGCCGCGCAGGCGGTGGTGAGCGCCGAGTTCGCGCTCGCGCCGGACCATGCGGCGCGCGCCCTCATCGCCGAAGCCGGGCTTGCCGCGGCGGGCGACACCCTCGTCCTGCGCCGCAATCTCGGTGCCGACGGGCGAAGCCGCGCCTTCATCGACGACCAACCGGCAAGCGTCGGGCTCATGCGCCAGATCGGCGAGAGCCTGATCGAGATCGAAGCGCAGTTCGCCGAGCGCGGCCTCATGGACCAAGGAACGCATCGCACGGCGCTCGACGCGTTCGGCGGGCACGAAGCGGCGCTCGACGCGGCCGGGCGTGCCTGGCGCAGCTGGCGCGCGTTCGTCAAGGAGCGCGCCGATGCCGACGCCGCGCTCGCCAAGGCGCGAACCGAGGAGGACTATGTGCGCCATGCGCTCGCCGAGCTCGACTCGCTCGACCCGAAGACGGGCGAAGAGCAGAGCCTGGCCGAAGAGCGTTCGCTCCTCATGAATCGCGAGCGGATCGAGGAAGCGGTCGAAGCCGCGTTGCGCGAACTCGAAGGCGAGCGCGGCGCCGAACGCGCGCTCGGCCA
This sequence comes from uncultured Alphaproteobacteria bacterium, assembly GCA_963729295.1. Taxonomy (GTDB): domain Bacteria; phylum Pseudomonadota; class Alphaproteobacteria; order ATCC43930; family CGMCC-115725; genus DATJLY01. Next base: position 82,024 of record CAVSNJ010000001.1, on the reverse strand, counting down.
GGCGCAGCGCGCGCTCGAACGATTGCGCGATCGGGCGATGGGACGGTTCGACGCGGCAGGCGCCGCGCTCGATCGCGCCGCGCTCGAAACGCGGGAAGCGATCGCCGCGCTCACATCGGAGGCGCGCGCGCTCGGCAGCGGCGCATCCGGGCTCGAGCGCATCGAGGAGCGGCTCTTTGCGCTCCGCGCGGCGGCGCGCAAGCACGGCATCGCGGTCGACGATCTGCCGCAGCGGCGCGCGGTGCTGGCGCAAGCGATTGCGACGCTCCACGACGGCGGCGACCGGTTGAAGGCGCTCGACCGCCGCGCCGGCGAGGCGCGCGCGGATTACGTCGCGGCCGCGGCGAAGCTGGGCCAGCTTCGCCGCCGCTCGGCGCGCGCGCTCGATGCGGCGGTGATGAAGGAGCTGCCGCCACTCCACCTCGAGAAGGCGCGCTTTGCCACCATCCTCGAGCCGCTCGACGAGACCGATTGGGGCGCGGGCGGTGCCGAGGGCGTGCGCTTCGAGGTCGCGACCAACCCCGGCATTCCGGCGGGGCCGCTTACGAAAATCGCCTCGGGCGGGGAGCTTGCGCGTTTCATGCTCGCGCTCAAAGTGGTACTGGCGCAAAGCTCGTCGGTGCCGACGCTCGTCTTCGACGAGGTCGACAGCGGCATCGGCGGCGCGGCCGCGGCCGCGGTCGGCGAACGCCTTCATCGCCTGGGCCGCGATTTGCAGGTGCTCGTCGTCACCCATTCGCCGCAGGTGGCGGCGCGCGGCGCGCACCATTGGCGCGTCGTCAAGGCAGGCGGCAAGCGCGGCGCCGAGACGCACGTCGAAGCGCTCGACGAGGGCGCGCGACGCGAGGAGATCGCGCGCATGTTGTCGGGTGCATCGGTCACGGCCGAGGCGCGCGCCGCCGCGGCAAGCCTCATCGCAGGGACCGCGCAATGAGCGCCAAGGACGCGGCCACGCGCGCCCCTTCGGCGCTGTCCGAGGCCGAAGCCAAGGCCGAGCTGAAACGACTCGCCACCGCCATCGCGCGGCACGACCGGCTTTATCACGAGAAGGACGCGCCCGAGATCTCGGACGCCGACTATGACGCGCTGCGGCGGCGCAACGACGCGATCGAGAAGCGCTTCGCCAATCTCGTCCGCGCGGACAGCCCGTCGCGCCGCGTCGGCGCGGCCGCTGCTTCGGGCTTCGCCAAAGTGCGCCACCCGACGCCGATGCTGTCGCTCGACAACGCCTTCGCCGAGGACGAGGTGCGCGCCTTCTTTCGTACCATCCGAAATTTCTTCAAGGCGCCGGCCGACGTCGCGCGCGTCGAGGAAGAGACGATCGAAGTGATGGCCGAGCCCAAGATCGACGGGCTGTCGTGCTCGATCCGTTACGAGCGCGGCAAACTTGCGCTCGCGGCAACGCGCGGCGACGGCGTCGTGGGCGAGGACGTGACGGCAAACGTGCGCACGCTCAAGACCGTGCCGAAGGAGCTCGACGGCGGCGGCTGGCCCGATGTGATCGAGGTACGCGGTGAAGTTTACATGGAGCATCCTGGGTTCTTTGCGCTGAACGAGGAGCGCGAGAAGGCGGGCGAGCCCGTGTTCGCCAATCCGCGCAACGCCGCCGCAGGCTCGTTGCGCCAGCTCGATTCCGGCGTCACGGCGCGGCGACCGCTGAAATTCTTTGCCTACGCCTGGGGCGAGGCGAGCCGGCCCTTCGCCGAGACGCACGAGGAAGCGCTGCGGAAGCTCAAGCAGTGGGGCTTTGCCGTCAACCCGCTGTCGAAACTGTGCCGGGGCGTTGATGCGCTTCTCGAATTTCACCGCAAGACCGGCGAGGAGCGCGCGACGCTTCCCTACGACATCGACGGCGTCGTCTACAAGGTCAACGACCTCGACCTCGAAGCGCGCCTGGGCTTCGTCTCGCGCGCGCCGCGCTGGGCGCTCGCGCACAAATTCCCGGCGCAGCAGGCGCAGACCGTCGTCAACGACATTCGCATCCAGGTCGGGCGGCGCGGGACGCTCACGCCGGTGGCGGACCTCGAGCCCGTCACGGTCGGCGGTGTCGTCGTGCAGCACGCGACTTTGCACAACGAGGATGAGATCCAGCGCAAGGACATCCGCGTCGGCGACACGGTGGTGATCCAGCGCGCCGGCGACGTGATCCCGCAGGTCGTGTCGGTGGTGACGGCGCGCCGGCCGCAGACGAGCCGCCCCTACAAATTTCCGACGCACTGCCCCGAATGCGACAGCCTTGCCGTGCGCGAGGAGGGCGAAGCGGCACGGCGCTGCACCGGCGGGCTCATCTGCCCGGCGCAGGCGGTCGAGCGCCTCAAACATTTCGTGTCGCGCGATGCCTTCGACATCGAGGGCATGGGCGGGAAACACGTGCAGGAATTCTGGGACGACGAGCTCATCCGTACGCCCGCCGACATCTTTCGCCTGAAGGTTGCCGACCTCGAGGAGCGCGAAGGCTGGGGCGAGGTGAGCGCGCGAAAGCTCGTCGACGCGATCGCGGCGCACCGCAAGATCGCGCTCGACCGCTTCATCTATGCGCTCGGCATTCCCCAGGTCGGCGAGGCGACGGCGAAGCTTCTGGCGCGGCACTACCGCTCGTTCGAGCGCTGGCGCAAGGCGATGGAGCAGGCGGACGAGCCCGACGGCGATGCGCGGCGGGAGCTCGAGGACATCCACGGCATCGGCGAGGACATGGCGGCCGACATCGTCGGCTTCTTCGCCGAGCGGCACAACCGCAAGGTGCTCGACGATCTGCGCGAAGCGGGCGTGCGCATCGACGATTACGAAGCGCCGCAAGCCTCGCGTGCCTCGCCACTCGCCGGCAAGACCATCGTCTTCACCGGCACGCTCGAGGCGATGTCGCGCTCGGAAGCCAAAAGCCGCGCCGAGGCCTTGGGCGCCAATGTCACCTCGAGCGTGTCGAGCAAAACCGACTACATCGTGGTCGGCGCCGAAGCGGGATCGAAGGCCACCAAAGCCAAGGAGCTTGGCGTTGCGACGCTCTCCGAGGAGGAGTGGTTGAAGCTCGCCCGCGCCGGGTGATCGGGCGCCGCGGCGGCAACGAGGAATGTCGCACCCGTCGCGAGATAGACGCAGAGGATGAGCCGGCCGAACGCCGCCTCGCTCAAGCGAAGCTGGATGCGCTGTCCGAGCCACATGCCGACGCCCGTGGGCACGAGCATCAGGACCGACGCGCCGAAGAGCGCGAAATCGCCGATGCCGGACGAATAGACGCCGATGAAAAGCCCGAGTCCGGCAATCCAGTAGAGCAGCGAAATGCCCGAGACGAAGCGGTCCTTCGGCAGCCGCATGCCGAGCACATAGATCATGAGCGGCGGTCCGTAATAGGCGGCGATGCCGCCCAAGAGGCCCGCCAATGCGCCCACCGCCGGATCGGCCCAGCGGCGCTGCGCGCGGCTCACGACGATGTCGGGGCGGACATGTAGAAAGAGCGGCAGCGCGATGAGGGCGAGGCCCATCGCCAGCTCGAGCGCGCGCTGCGGCAGGCGCACGAGAAGCTGCGTGCCGACGATCGCGAAGACGAACACGACGAGCCCCAGCACGCGGAACTCGGCGACGCTCGCGCGGAAATTGCCGCCCTGAAAGCTCTGCACGAAGTTCGAGACGATCATCGGCACGGCGAGGAGCGCCACCGCCTGCTTCAATCCGACGACGAGTGTCACGAGCGGGATCGCGACGAGCGGCAATCCGAGCGCCGCCAATCCCTTGACTGCGCCGCCAGCGAAAATGCCGAGCGCGGCGAGCAAAAGCGTGTGCGGGTCCACGCGCGGGCCGCGCGTTGGGCTAGTTGGCGCCGGCGCCGCGCTTCCAGCGCAAGGTGAAGTTCTTGAGCTCGGCCATGAGCTGCTTGATGAGATCGCGCGCGGCCGGATCGGTGAGGCGGCCTTCGGCGTCGAATTTCTTCGGCGCCTCGGTGATGTAGACCTGCGGCGTGTTCAACGGGAAGCAGTTGAGCGAGACGCACATGTGGCGCAGATGATACTGCGCGCGCACGCCGCCCAGGAGCGAGCCCGAGGCGCTGATGATGGCGCAGGGCTTCCAGTTGAACGGCTGATCCGGCGGGCGCGAGGCCCAGTCGATCGCGTTCTTCAAGACGCCCGAGACCGAGTAGTTGTATTCGGGCGTCACGAACAGGATCGCGTCGGCCGCCTTGATGCGGTCGCGAAAATTCTGCACGACCGGCGGATAGCCTTTCATCCGCACGTCGTCATCGTAATGCGGCAGGTCGCGAATGTCGGCGGTCGCAAGCGTCATGCCCTCGGGCAGCAACTCGCCCGCCGCGCGCAGCGCCGCCGTGTTGAAGGAGCCCTTGCGCAGGCTTCCGGACATGCCGAGCACGGTCACGGCATCACTCATGCTGTCTTGCTCCCTTGGCGGCAAAACGGCGGGTCATGCCCGCCGGGATCGCGATCAGATAATTCGCCGGGAACCGGCCGGCAAGTTGATTCTCATGCGCGGGCGCTGGGCGGCAAGAGAAAGGACCCGCGGGGGCGATCCAAGCGGGTCCTTTCAAGACGCGAGGCGCGCGAGAAACTCAGTTGCGCCGCTGCCCCGTGAGCTGCATGATCATGACGAACAGGTTGATGAAGTCGAGATAGAGCTTCAGCGCGCCCATGATGGCCTTCTTGCCGGCCACCACGGAGCTGTCGCCTTCCCAATACATTTCCTTGATGCGCTGCGTGTCCCAGGCGGTGAGGCCCACGAACACGAGGACGCCGATCACCGAGATCGCGAACTGCAGCCCCGGCGAGTGCAGGAAGAGATTGACGAGCCCGGCGATGATGATGCCGATGAGCCCCATGAACAGGAACGCGCCGAACCGCATCAGGTCGGTCTTCGTCGTGTAGCCATAGAGGCTCATCGCCAGGAATGTGGCGGCGGTGATGAAGAAGGTCTGGGCGATGCTGGCGCCGGTATAGACGAGGAAGAGGCCGGACAGCGACAGTCCGACCAAGGCGGCATAAGCCCAGAATGTGAGCTGCGCCGCGCCGAGGCTCATGCTCTGGATGCGGAAGCTCAAGAGCAGCACCAGCGCCAAGGGCGCGAAGATCACGACCCAGTAGAGTGCGGTGCCGATGATGGCCTGGTAGAAGCCGGTCGCGGCGGCGACATAGGCAACGGCGCCGGTGATCGCGAGACCGCCGGCCATGTAGTTGTAGACCCGCAACATGTAGTCGCGCAGGCCGACATCGATGCCGACTTGCGGCATCGTCGCGCGTGCGGTCCAGCGGCTACCTTGATTGAATGACATCTCTTTCCTCCGCCCCGTACGGGGGGTTTTGATGCCGGGGATATTGACACGGGCCGCTCACAAATCAATGGCAACCGGGCGGCGCGCGAGGACACTATTTTTGTCGCGATTCCCCCGGAAATGACCATTTTCCGCCGCCGCGAGCCGCCCGTTCCCGGCGCAACTCATTGGCGCGACTGCAAAAGACGTTCATCTATCCTGCCGTCCTTCCGCCCTATAGCGGCTCGCCCGGGCCTGCCTGCCGCCCTACGTGCCGAAATGCCGCGCATAACATGAATTTTATTTAACGCCGCCGCGCGTCCGCCCAAGCTGCCGGAAAATCCCGGGCGCCGCGAGACTATACCATATTTGCGTACGAGCGGCTAGTCGGCCGCGCCTTGCGCGGCGAGCGGGCGCGATCCGGCGCCGGTGCGCAGCACCAGGATCGCCGCCGCGACGCACAGCGCCCCCGACAGCATGAACGGCACCATGTAGCTGCCGAGCTCGGCGCGGAGCAGCCCGGCGAGCGAGGCGATCGAGCCCGCGCCGAACTGGTGCGCGACGAAGACCCAGCCGAACACGACGGGCCCGTCGACCTTGCCGAAGCGGTTGTTGATGAGGCGCATGATCGGCGGAACGGTCGCGATCCAGTCGAGCCCGTAGAAGAGCGCGAAGACCGAGAGCGTCGAGAAATCGAACTGCGAATAGGGCAGATAGAGGAGCGACAGGCCGCGCAGACCGAAGAAGCACATCAGGAGGACGCGCGGGTCATAGCGGTCGGAGAGCCAGCCCGAGAGCGTCGCGCCGATGATGTTGAAGGCGCCCATGGCGGCCAGAAGCCAGGCCGCCTGCACCTGGGGAATACCGTTGTCGAAGCAGAAGGCGACGAGATGCGTGCCGACGAGCCCGTTGGCCGACGCGCCGCAGGTGAAGAAGGCGCAGAACAGGATCCAGAAATCGCCCGACTTGACGCAGCGCCCGAGCACCTCGGCCGCGGCGACGAGCGGATTGGCGACGGCGCGCGCCGATTCGGGCGGCGCGCCCGTTTCGCCGAACGGCCGCAAGCGCAACCACTCGGGCCGCTCGGGCAGGAAGACCGCCACGATGGCGATGAGGGCGACGATCACGCCGGCCACGACATAGATCGCGCCGCGCCAGCCGTCGCGCTGCGCCGCGCTCGCGAGCACCGGCAGGAAGATGAGCTGCCCCGCCGCGCTCGCCGCGGTGACGACGCCCATGGCGAGGCCGCGCCGCGCGACGAACCAGCGGTTGACGATGGTGGCGCCCAGGACCGGCGCGACCGAACCCGCGCCGATGCCGACGAGCAAGCCCCAGAACAGCACGAGGTGCCACGGGCGCGTCATCAGCGTGCTCAGCAGCAGGCCGGCGAGCACGATCGCGAGCCCGCCCATCATCGTGCTGCGCACGCCGATCCGCTGCATCAGCGCCGCGGCGAACGGCCCGGTGAAGCCGTAGAGCACGAGATTGAGCGAGATCGCGGCCGCGATCGTCGCCGGGCTCCAGCCGAACGCCTGCTCGAGCGGCACGATCAGCACCGCCGGCGAGGCGCGCACCGCCGCGGCGCATAGGAGCGTAAGGAAGGCGAGGCCGAGCGCGACCCAGGCGTAGTGCACGCGCGGCCCGAGCCAGCGGGCGAGAAGATTCATGCGTACTCTGATACACCGGGCGAGAGGCGGCGGCAATTGGCGCGCGCCCGATCTGCCCGCGCCGTGGCAGCGTGGGAGTCGAGTCGTTTGCTTAGGCGGCAATTGACCCGGAGCGGCGCTTCACCGCCGTCAAATGCCGCATTGCGAAAGGTCGGGTCTACTCGATCACTTCGTCGGTGATGGAGAGCACGCTTGGCGGCACCTCGATGCCGAGCGCCCTTGCGGTCTTGAGGTTGATGACGAACTCGAATTTGGTCGATTGCAGCGCCGGCAGGTCGGCGGGCTTGGCGCCCCTGAGGATTTTGCCGGTATAGACGCCCACTTGATGAAACATGTCGGCAAGATCGGTGCCGTAACTCATCAGCCCCCCGGCCGCGACAAAATCGCGGTTCACATAAGTCGTCGGAATCTTGTTGACCGCCGTCAAGGTGGCAAGTTGCACGAGACGGCCGGTGAAGAATGAGTCGCCAGAGATGAAGAGGGCATCGGGGCGCTCGTGCGCAAGGTTGGCAAAGACCGCATCGATCTCGCCGATCGTCGTGGCGTTGAGAATCTGGATTTGTAGCCCAATGGTCGGAGCGGCCTTCCGAACTTCCTGCAACGTGGTCGCGGTGACTGAAGCATTGGTCGGATTGACGAGCACGGCAACACGAACCGCCTTGGGCACCAAGTCGTGAAGCAGCCGTAGCCGCTTGGCCGTCACCTCCTGGTCGAAATTGTTGATGCCTGTCGCGTTGCCGCCAGGCCGGGCGAGGCTGGCGACAAGACCCAGCTCCACCGGGTCTTGGGCGACACCGAAGACGATCGGGATGGTCGCTGTTGCAGCTTTGGCCGCGAGCGCAGCCGGGGCGCTGGCAGGCGTGGCGATCACGGCCACCTGTCGGCGGATCAAATCGGTCAGCAGTGCCGGCAGGCGATCGTAGTGGCCCTCCAGCCAGTGGTACTCAACCGTCACGTTTTGACCCTCAACGTAGCCGGTTTCGTTGAGGCCTTTGCGGAACGCGGCCGCATAGCGCGCGGAACCATCGGTCGCCCCGCCGTTGATAAACCCGACCACCGGCAGCGCTGCCTGCTGCGCGCGCACCGCGAGCGGCCACATCGCCGCGCCGCCTAGCACGGAAATGAATTGCCGCCGTCCAATGAAGATTGCCATTTAACCCGCCCCCAACTGGGGGAGGCTATCACGCCCCAATCGGCCGGTCTGTGACGACTTCACAGCCCAATCATGCTGCAGCGCGTGAGCCCGCAATTGGCACTTCTCCGACTTCCGACCTGCACGTCGGCATCGACAAATCGGCCCCTACTCGTTCCTCAAGAACGGCGCGGCCTTGGCGCCGAGCGCGCGCCATGTGCCGGCATAGCCCGCGACGATGGTGAAGAGCATCGCGAGCGCAAGCGTCGCGGACACGGCGCCCCACGAGAAGCGCCACGGCGCGTCCATGACGCGGGTCATGAGGAGCCACGCGGCAAGCGTGCCGATCGCCGCGGCAAGGAGCCCGGCGGCGAGGCCGAGAAGCCCGTATTCGATGACGAAGGCGCGCGTCACGTCGGCGCGCGTCGCGCCCAGCACCTTCAGCACGACGGCGTCATAGACGCGGCGGCGCTGGCCGGCGGCGATGGCGCCCGCGAGCACGAGCGCGCCGGCGGCGAGCGCCACGGCCGCCACCGCCGAGATCGCGGCGCCGATCGCCGAGACGATCTGCGCCAGGCTGTCGAGCGCGTCCTTCACCGAAATCGCCGAGACGTTGGGGAAGCGGTCGGTGACGGCGCGCTCGAGCGCCGCCTCGTTCCCGGGCGCGGTCCTGGCCGTGGCGATATCGGTCTCCGGCGCGCCGTCGAGCGCGCCCGGCGACAGCACGATCGCGAAATTGATGCCGAGCGAGGTCCAGTCGATCTCGCGCAGATTGGCGATGGTGGCGGTGAGCTCGCGGCCGAGCACGTTGACGGTGAGCGTGTCGCCGAGCTTCAGCCCCATGCCGCGCGCGAGATCGGCGTCGAAGGAAAGGAGCGGGCGCCCGCGATAATCGGCCGGCCACCAGTGCCCTGCGACGACGCGCGAGCCCTTCGGCACCGCAGCCGCATAGGTCAGGCCGCGGTCGCCGCCCAAGGCCCAGCGCGCCTCGGGCGCGACATGCGCGTCGGCGACCGGCACGCCGTTGATGCGCTCGATGCGGCCGCGCAACGACGGCACGCGCCCTTCCTCGGTGACGCCCGGCATCGACCGTAAGAGCGCGTCGAACGGCGCCACCTGGTCCGGCTGGATGTCGATGAAGAAGAACGAGGGCGCGCGCTGCGGCAGGCGCAGATCGATCTCGTCCGCGACATTGCCCTCGACGAGCGCGATCGCGACCAGCACGGCGAGCCCAAGGCCGAGCGAGGCGACCACGCCCGAGGTCGGCGCGCCCGGCCGGTAAAGATTGGCGAGCGCCAGGCGCAAGCTCGCATGACGCGGGCGCCCGGCGCGGCGCGCGAGTGCCACGAGACAGGCGGCGGCGAGGCGAAAGATCACGAGCGCGGCGGCTGTGCCGAAGACGGCCCACGCGGCGGTCGATCGGTCGGACGCGGTCGCGATCGCGAGAGCGGCGAGCGCCGCCGCCGACGCCGCCACGGCGGCGATGCACCAGGCCGGCGGGCGGCCGAGCGCAGGCTCGACCTTGGCGCGGAACAGGCTCGCGGGCGACACGCCCGTCGCCGCACCCAAGGGCCAGAGCGAGAAGGCGAGCGTCGCCAAGAGGCCGAACGCGGCCGCTTCGGCGAGCGGCGCGGGATAGAGACCCGACGCGCGCCGTCACCGGCAGACTCGCGGGCAGGAATGGAGCGGCGGCATAGGGCGCCAAGGCGCCGATGACGAGACCGAGGACGATGCCGACGAACGCCAGCGCCAGGATCTCGGCGAGATAGGTTGCGAACACGGTGGCCACGGGCGCGCCCAGGCATTTCAAGGTCGCGACGGTTTCGGTCTTGCCGGCGAGATAGCTCGTGACCGCGTTGCCGACGCCGACCCCGCCGACGACGAGCGCGGTCAAGCCGACGAGCGTCATGAAGACGGTGAGGCGATCCAAGAGCGTCGTGAGATTGGGCGCGGCGTTGCGGAAATCGCGGATGCGCCAGCCGGCGTCGGGAAAGCGCGCCTTCGCGCCATCGACCACGGCCGCCACGTCCGCGCCGGGGCGGAGCTTCACGCGGTAGCTGTGGGTGATGAGGACGCCCGGCGCCAAGAGCCCGGTCGCCTGGAGCGCGCCTTGCGACATGAGGACGCGCGGGCCGATCTCGATGAGGCCGCTGATGCCGTCGGGCTCGTGCGCGAGGGTGGCGCGCACCGCGAGCTCGGCGTCGCCGATGCGGATCGCGTCGCCGGCCTTGAGGCCGAGCCGGTCCATGAGAGCGGGCGCCACCACGGCGCCGAATTGCCCCGCGCGCTCGGCGAGCGCGTCGGCGAGGTCTCCGGCGGGCGCGAGGCCGACCGCGCCGTAGAGCGGATATGCCTCGTCGACCGCCTTGATCTCGACGAGGCTGCGGCGCGCGCCATCTCCCGTGCGCGCCATGCCGCGAAGCTGCGCCACGTGCGAGACCTTGCCCGCCGCATCGAGATATGCGCCTTCCTCGGCGCTCGTCGTGCGGTGGACGAGCGAGAACTCGACGTCGCCGCCCAACAGCGCGCGCGCGTCGGCGGCGAGGCCCGCCTGCACCGCGGCCCCGAGCGAGCCCACGCCGGCGATGACGGCGACGCCCAAAGCGAGGCACAGGATGAAGATGCGGAAGCCGCGCACGCCGCCCCTCAGCTCGCGCACGGCGAAGCGAAGGGCGAGGCCGATCATGCCCACGGCAACGCGACCGCTAGCGCGCCGATTTCCGACTCCGGCGTCTTCTGACGAACTGCTCGATTGCGCGAAACTCGACGCGCGTGACAGGCAAGAGGAACTCGGCGTCTGCCCAATCGCTTCTCGCGGTCGGCGGGTTGTCGGCGTAGTCGATCTGCTCCTCCGGCATGTCGAGCAGCTTCTTGAAGTGTGATCTGGGCTTAACCGGACCGGTGTTCATCGTAGATCTCGCGTTCGAGGGGCGTCGCCGGGCGCAGCGATATGATACGACATTTGCGCCCTCTCGGTGCGTAAACGATCATGATGACCCGTCCATAAAGATCACCCAGCACCATGTATCGCGCCTCGCCGTAGTTCCTGCGCCGATCCGGGCAGCGCAGAAGCGGGCCTCGAAAGACGATCCGGGCGGCTTCGAACACAAGGTCGCGGTCGCCGAACGTGACGAGGCTCTTCTCGCGGTCCCATTCGAAATCTTCGTCGGCATAGGGCGACCCAGGGCCGATAGACCGGTGGCATGGTCGACTCCTACTTTTGCCCCAGCCGCGCGAGCGCGGCCGAGATCGCGTCCTCGCCGGCGATGCGGCCGTCGGCCAAGCCCACGACGCGGTCGCAGCGCCGCGCCAGCTCGCCGTCATGCGTGATGAGGAGAAGCGCCGTGCCGCGCTCGGCACGCAAGTGAAAGAGCAGGTCCATCACCCTGCGCCCCGTCGCGCCGTCGAGATTGCCGGTCGGCTCGTCGGCGAGAAGGAGCTTGGGGCCGGCAACGAAGGCGCGCGCGATCGCGACGCGCTGCTGCTCGCCGCCCGAGAGCTGCGCCGGATAATGGAGGAGGCGCGCCTCGAGCCCGACCCGCGCCATCCCGTCGCGCGCCGCCTCGAACGCATCGCGCCGTCCCGCGAGCTCGAGCGGGATCGCCACGTTCTCGAGCGCGGTCATGGTCGGCACGAGATGGAACGACTGGAACACGATGCCGATCGTCTTGCGGCGAAAGCGCGCGAGCCCGCTCTCGTCGAGGCCGCCGAGATCGGTGCCGGCGACGACGACGCGCCCGCTACTCGGCCGCTCGAGCCCGGCCAGCAGCATCATCAGCGTGGTCTTGCCCGAGCCCGAGGGGCCGACGAGGCCGACCGATTCGCCGGCTTCGATCGCGAGCGAGACGCCGCGCAACACGTTGACGGGGCCGGCCGCGCTGCCCAGTGTAAGATGAAGGTCCTCGGCGCGGGCGATCGGATCGGACATGTTTTGTGCTGTTGCGTGCGGCCGGAGCGGATATGGCGGCGGGCGCGTCCTTGTCAACTGCATCCTCGCGGCAATTCTCGTCCTGACGCCGCTTGCGGCCTCGGCCGCCAGCTTGCGCATCCTGATGCTCGGCGACAGCATCACCGCGGGCTTCGGCCTGGCGCCCGAGGACGCGCTGCCGGCGCGGCTCGAAGCTCGCCTCAAGGCGGACGGGTTCGACGCGACCGTCACCAACGCCGGCGTCTCGGGTGACACGACGGCAGGGGGCGCGGCACGGCTCGACTGGGTGCTGGGCGACCATCCGCAATTCGCGCTCGTCGAGCTTGGCGCCAACGACGCGCTACGCGGGCTCGATCCAAGCGAGGCCGAGAAGAATCTCGACCGCATTCTCGCCGGCCTCGCAGCGGCGCACGTGCCGACGCTTCTCATCGGCATGCGCGCGCCGGGCAATTGGGGGCGCGACTACCAGCACGATTTCGACGCGATCTATCCGCGCCTCGCCGAGAAATATCACGTGGCCCTTTATCCCTTCATCCTCGACGGCGTGGCGCTCGATCCGGCGTTGAACCAGGGCGACGGGCTCCATCCCAACGCGAAGGGTGTGGCGGTCGTGGTGGAGCGCCTCGCGCCCGCGGTCGAACGGCTCTTGAAGGGTCCGGGCAAGGACAGCTAGCGATGCTGCGCCTCTTCGTCGGCATCGATCTTCCGCCGGAGCTGAAGCTCAAGGTGTCGACGATCTGCACCGGCGTACCGGGCGCGCGCTGGGTCGATGCCGGGAATTATCACGTGACCCTGCGCTTCATCGGCGAGGTCGACGAGGGCGCGGCGAGCGACATCGACGAAGCGCTCACGCAGATCCGCGCGCCGCGCTTTGCGCTGGCGCTTGCGGGCGTCGGCAATTTCGGCACGCGCGCGCTGTGGGTCGGCGTCGAGCGCAACGCGGCGCTGGCGGCGCTACGCGACAAGATCGAGAGCGCCATCGTGCGCGCGGGCTTCGAGCCCGAGGGACGGCGCTATGCGCCGCACGTGACCTTGGCGCGGCTCAAATACAAGGAGGGCGACCGCATCGAGGCGTTCCTGACGCAGAACGCGCTCTTCCGCGCCCCTCCCTTCGCGGTCGAGCATTTCAGCCTGATCGCGAGCTACCTGACGAAGAGCGGCGCCATCTACGAGGACCAGGCCGATTACGCGCTGAAGTAAGATTGACATCAAGGCATCAAGTGTATTATGCTTTGATGCATGAGGACCACCTTGACCATCGATCCCGATGTCGCCGCCGAGCTTCGGCGGCTGCTCAAGTCGCGCGACGCGAGCCTCAAGGACGTCGTGAACGAAGCGCTGCGCTGCGGCCTTCGGGAGCTGGCGGCGCGCAAGGCGCCGCATAAACACGTCCGCACCCGCGCGGTGTCGCTCGGCCGGCCCAAATTCGAAAGCCTCGACAATGTCGCGGACGTGCTCGCCCACGCCGAAGGCGAGGCCTATCGGTGATCCTCGTCGACGCCAATCTTCTGGTCTACGCGCATGTCCGCGACGTACCGCAACACGAGGCCGCGCGGGATTGGCTCGACCGGCAGCTTGCCGGCACGGCCGCTGTCGGCTTGCCATGGGCGAGTCTCCTCGCGTTCCTCCGCGTCGTGTCGAACCCGCGTATCTTTCCGCGGCCCGAGCCGATCGCCGATGCCTGGCGCCAGGTCCGGGATTGGCTTGCGTGCGCGCCATCATGGAGCCCGCAGCCGACTGACCGGCACGCCGAAATCATGGGCCGGCTCCTGGCTGTGCCTGGCGTCCGCGGCAATCTCGTGCCTGACGCGCATCTTGCCGCGCTGGCGGTCGAACACGGCGTCACGCTGTGCTCGAGCGATGGCGACTTCGCGCGGTTCCCAGGGCTGCGCTGGCTCAACCCGCTCGCGGCGTGACGGCAGGTCGCCGCGCTGAACTAGGCGCGGATCAGCGCACCCCGCCCGCGTTCGTCACCGGCCCGGTCAGCTTCTCGAAGCGCGCGCGCAGCTCCGTGATGAGCGGCTCGTTCGTGATGAAGGCGCGATAATCGTTGACGACCTTGTAGCTGAGGATCGGCTTCCAGCCATTGGGCGCGGGCACATCGCTGCGCGGCGACCAGGTGCCGGTGCGCTTTTGCTGCTCGGGCGCGAGATACCAGGCGAGGAAGAGCCGCGCCGCGTTCGTGTGCGGCGCATCCTTGAAGATCGCCGCCGACAAGGCCCAGATCGGGATCGGATCGGCCTTGGGGAACGCGATCTCGTAAGGCGGGTCGAGCGCGATGTTGGGGATGGCGTCGAACGTCGCGATGTTGGCGCCCGATGCGATGCTGCGCTGCGCGCCGAGATGGCCCTGAATGAAGTTCGGCTTGTTCGCCATGTATTTGTCCATGTAGGGCCAGCCGTACTTCTTCACGACCGCGTAGAAGTCGTAGAGCGTCGCGTCGTCATCGGCCGGATATGCGGAGACGAGCTTGCCGCGGAACATCGGCTGCAGGAAATCGAGCGCCGATTTCGGCACGTCCTTGGGCGCAACCGCGTTCGCATTGTAGGCATAGACATGCGCATTGACCGAGAGCGGGATGAAGGCGGCGTCCTTGTCCCGGAAGCTCCGATCGATCTTGTCGTAGCCGGGCGGCTTGTAGTTCAGCAGCGCGCCCTCGCCCTTCCAGCGCACGAAATCCTGCATCGTCTGGAGCGCGGCGATATCGACCTCGAGCTTCTTGTTCTTGATCTGCTCGTCGATCTTGCGATCGAGCACGTTGCTGAAGCCGCCATTCACAGAGACGGCGATGCCGGGATAGCGTGTGGAAAAATCCTTGGCGAAGGCCTCCCAGGGCGCGGCCGGGCCGCCGGTATAGAGGACGAGCGCCCCTTCCGCCTTGGCCTTGGCATAAAGCGCATCGAGGTTTTGCGCAGCCGCGTCCCGTGCGCCAAGCGCGAGGGACAAGACCGCTGCGAGTGCGACAACCGTGCGCGTTCCGAACATGCTCATTCCTCCGTCTTTCCGATTGGAAAAATTAGTCGCCGGCGAGCCATTGCTCGGTCTCGGCGCGCACGCGGCGCTCGGTGTCGCTGCCGCCGACGACGACGTCGGGCGGCATCGTGCGGCCCACCCGCTCGTTGCGGAAGCGCATGTAGGCCATGCCGCCGTCGGGCCCGGACACCATGATGCCGTCGAAGAATCCGGCCGGCAGCGTGCCGGGCACGACCGGGTCCATCCGGTCCTTGTCGTAGATCACGGTCATGCGCGCGATGCGCCACGTGCCTTGGCGGCGCTCGACGCGGTCGTACATGCGCACCGACGCCGTCAAATCGAAGAGGCGCCCGTCGAACCAGTCGCGCACCTGCACCTGCGCATCGGTCTCGAGGATGGCGCGGTCGCCTTTGAGCGCGACGCGGGAGCTCCCGAACCAGTGCTTGCTGCGCTCCTCGGGTTTGCGCGCGGCCGACATGGCGATGGTGCGCTCGAAGAAGGTCGCACACGGCCCGGAAAACCATGCAACATGGACGGTCGCGTCGGGATGGAAGCAGGCGCGCATTCCCTCCCAGTCGCCGTAGTCGCGCGCGAAAGCCCAGCGCTGGCGCACGCGCCGCACCAGCTCCTCATCGACGAACCGCTCCATATCCATCGCTTCCTCCGTCTTTTCGCGCGATGCTATAGAGCGCGGGCAGCCGCGGCAATCGCGCAGGAGACGGGCGATGAAGTTCGGCATCTTCGACTATATCGACCGGCGCGGCGAGGCGCCCGCGCGCACGCTCGACGAGCGCATGGCGCTGCTGCGCGCGGCCGAGGATGCGGGGTTCCTGGGCTATCACCTGACCGAGCATCACGTAAGCCCGTTGTCGCTGGCACCCTCGCCAACCGTGTTCCTGGCCGCCGCCGCGCGCGAGACGAAGCGCTTGCGGCTCGGCACGCTCCTCTATCTCCTGCCGCTCCACAATCCGGTGCGGCTCATCGAGGAGCTGTGCATGCTCGATCATCTGAGCCACGGCCGGCTCGATATCGGCGTCGGCACCGGCGTCTCGCCCTTCGAGTTCGCGGCGCTGGGCGAGGATTTCGACGGCGCGCGCGATGCGTTCGAGGAGAATTTCGAAATTCTCTACAAGGGCCTGACGCAGGACCGGCTCGCGCACGAGGGCAAGCGCTGGCGCCACGACGGGCTCGCGATGGTGCTGCGGCCGTTGCAGAAGCCGCTGCCGCCGCTCTGGTACGGGCTGCGCAGCGATTACGGCCATAGCCTGGCGGCGCGCTATGGCATGAACGTGGTGACGCTCGGGCCGGACGACCGCATCGCCCGCTCGATCGAGCGCTTCCGCGCCGCGTGGCATGAGCATGCCGACGAGCGCGCCCGCATCGGCACCGGCACCGAGACGCCGCTCATCGGCGCGATGCGCGCCGTCTTCGTCGCCGACAGCGACGAGGAGGCCGCGCGGATCGCGGGGCCGGCGCACGAGCAATGGTTCGAAAGCCTGTGCTGGCTGTGGAAGGAGAACGGCGCCTTCCCGCCGATCGCGCTGTCGCCCGATTTCGCGGAGGCGACGCGCTCGGGTGCGCTCGTCGCCGGCTCGCCCAAGACCGTGCGCGACGCGCTTCTCGCGCAAGCGCGTAAAATTCGCTTCAATTACCTGGTACTGCACCTGGCCTTCGGCTCATTGGGCCATGCGCAGGAGATGCGCTCGCTCGAGCTGTTCCGCGACGAGGTGATGCCGGCGCTCGCCGGGATCGACGCGCCGGTCGCGGCAAAGTGATCGCGGCCGGGGCGGTTGAGGGGGAGGCCGCCGCCGGCCGCGATCTTTCGCGCGCGAGAACTAAGGATAAGGAGAAGTGAAGATCCGGGCGCCTCAGCCGCCCAGTATCACGCCACGCGCGAACCCTAGCAGCGCCGGATTAAGCGACCGTAAAGTCGCGCCGCGATGCTTCGAGGCGGCGGCGCCAGAGCGGCATCTCGCTGTCCTCGGCCGGTTGGTAAAAAACGTCGATCTCGCGGAAGGCGGCGAGCCAATCCTCTGTCACCGCGCGCTCGCCGACGACGAATGTCTCGAAGCCGCAACGCCGCATGAAGAGAAGCTGATCGCGCAGCACCTCGCCCTCGGCGCGCAGCTCGCCGGTGAAGCCGAGCCGCGCGCGCAGAAGCCGCGCCTGCGAATAGGCGCGGCCGTCGGTGAATTTGGGGAAGTTGAGCACGATGAGCGCGAGCCGCGCGAGATCGGCGGCGAGCTTCGTCGGCGCCACGTCGTTCGGCAGGCGCACGCCCAAGGCGGCCGGGAGCGCCGCGAGCCGTTCCCTCTGCTCGACCCAGCGCACATAGGAGACGGTGAGGCGCGGCGCATCGGGCACGCCTTCGTCGTCGGCGAGATGGCGCCACGAATCGGCAACGAAGCGCTCGTTCTTAATGAGCGGCATAGAGCGCATCCTTGAACGGCTTGTTGCCGACGCGGGCGTAGGTTTCGGGCAGGCGCTCGCCATCGGCCCTGAGCTTGAGATAAACGTCGACGATCTTGTCGACCGACCGGACGATGTCGTCGCTCTTGACCGCGGGGCCGACGATCGCGCCCAAGGCCGCGTTCTCGTCGGCGCTGCCGCCGAGCGTGATCTGGTAGAACTCCTCGCCGTTCTTCTCGACGCCCAGAAGCCCGATATGGCCGACGTGGTGATGGCCGCAGGCGTTGATGCAGCCCGAGATCTTGATCTGGAGATCGCCGATCTCGCGCTCGCGCGGGGCGAGCGCCAAGGCCAGGCGCTGCGCCACCGGGATCGAGCGCGCCGTAGCGAGGCCGCAGAAATCGAGGCCGGGGCAGCAGATGATGGCGCTCGCGAGTGCCACGTTCGCGGTCGCAAGCCGCGCTTGCCGGAGCGCGCGCCACACGATGGGCAGATCGACGCGGCGGATTTGCGGCAGGACGAGGTTCTGCTCGTGCGTGACGCGGATCTCGCTCTGGCCGTAGCGGTCGGCGAGATCGGCGACGAGATCCATCTGCTCGGCGGTGCAGTCGCCGGGCGTGATGCCCGGCTCCTTCAGCGAGACCGTGACGATCGCGTGACCCGGAACCTTGTGCGGCGCGATGTTCTGCTCGACCCAGCGGGCAAAGCCGGGCTCGGTCTCGAGCGCGGCGCGGAAGGCGTCGTCGTCAGGCGCGGCCGGCGTCGGATCGGGCGACGGAAAGAAGCGCGCCATCTCGGCGATCGCCTCGTCGGGCAGCGCCAGCGCGGCATGGTCCATCGCCGCCCATTCGGCCTCGACCTCCTCGCGCATGCGCTCGATGCCGAGGCTCTGCACCAGGATCTTGATGCGCGACTTGTAGAGATTGTCGCGCCGGCCGTACTGGTTGTAGATGCGCAGGATCGCCTCGAGATAGGACAGGATGTCGCGCTTCGCGATGAACGGGCGGATGGTCTGCGCGAGGAGCGGCGTGCGCCCCAAGCCACCGCCGACCAGCACCTCGAAGCCGACTTCGCCCGCCTCGTTGCGGCGCAGGTAAAGTCCGATGTCGTGGATCTTGACCGCGGCGCGATCTTTGGGCGCCCCCGAGACGGCGATCTTGAACTTGCGCGGCAGGAACGAGAATTCCGGGTGCAGCGTCGACCACTGGCGGATGATCTCGCAATAGGGCCGCGGGTCCTCGATCTCGTCGGTCGCGGCACCGGCGAAGGGATCGGTCGTGGTGTTGCGGAAGGAATTGCCGCTCGTCTGGATCGCGTGCATCTCGACCTCGGCGAGCGCGGCGAGGATGTCGGGCGTCTCCTCGAGCTTGATCCAGTGGAACTGGATGTTTTGGCGCGTGGTGAAATGGCCAAAGCCGCGGTCCCAGGTGCGCGCGATATGACCGAGCTGGCGGAGCTGGCGCGAGCTCAGCGTGCCATAGGGAATGGCGATCCTGAGCATGTAGGCATGGAGCTGAAGATAGAGGCCGTTCATCAACCGCAGCGGGCGGAATTCCTCTTCAGTGAGCTGGCCGGCAAGGCGGCGGCGCACCTGATCGCGATATTGCGCGACGCGCTCGCCGATGAACCGCTGGTCATATGAGTCGTAACGATACATGGCGCACTCAAATGGTCGGGCCGAAGGCGCGGATCGTCTCGCGCAAGGTCACGGGACGAACCTTGCCTTCGACCAGCTTCGCTTCGATGAGATAGGGCGCCACGACCGGCAGCGGCGGCGGCCCGCTTTGCGCTTCGGCGAGCAGCGCCTCCGATTGCTCGGCCGCGACGAGCCGCGCATCGTCGACGGCGGGCGACCAGCCGCCATCGACGGTGCGATAGACCGGAACGCCGTCGCGCAGGCGGTTGGCCGTCACGAGATGCGTCACGTCGGCTTCGGTCATCGTCGCCCTAGGGCTGCGCGGTCAGGCGCAGATAAGGCTTCAGCGTGCGGAACCCCTTGGGGAAGCGCTGCTTCGCCTGCTCGTCATTGACCGAGGTGACGATGATGACGTCGTCGCCCGGCTTCCAGTTGACCGGCGTCGCCACCGGATGCTTCGTCGTGAGCTGCAACGCGTCGAGGAGGCGCAGCACCTCGTCGAAATTGCGGCCCGTCGCCATCGGGTAGGTCAGGATCGCCTTGATCTTCTTGTCGGGGCCGATGATGAAGACGCAGCGCACCGTGGCGTTGTCGGCGGGCGTGCGCCCGTCCGACGAGGCGCCCGCCTCGGCCGGCAGCATGTCGTAGAGCTTCGCCACCGCGAGCTGCGGGTCGCCGATCAGCGGATAGTTCACCGCCGTGCCCTGGGTGTCCTCGATGTCCTTCGACCAGCGCTTGTGGCTGTCGGTGGGATCGACCGAGAGGCCGATGACCTTGGTGCCGCGCTTGTCGAACTCGCCCTTCAAGCGCGCGACCGCGCCGAGCTCGGTGGTGCAGACCGGGGTGAAATCCTTCGGATGCGAGAACAGGATCGCCCACTTGTCGCCGAGCCACTGATGGAAATCGATCTTTCCCTCGGTCGTGTCGGCGGAGAAATTGGGCGCTTCGGCATTGATGCGCAGTGTCATGAAAGCCTCCTTGGTGTGGACGGCATCGGATCAGTGACGGGACAAAAAGCCCGAGAGCCAGCCGCGCCGGCTCATCCAGTCGTCGGTGAGTTCGGCGATTTCGGCTGGCGCCATGCCGGCCTCGCGCCAGGCGCGGCGCAGTTGCGACATTTCCTCGAGCCGGCCGCGCCATTCTTGCCCAAAGAGCGCGCCAAGAAAATCCCTGACCCGCGTCGCCAGCGCCGGGCTCGCCCCGCCGGTCGAAACCGCGAGCGTGAGGCCGCCGCGCCGCAACACCGCCGGCATCAGCGCGTCGGAGAGATTGGGCTCGTCCTCGACATGGACGATGACGCCCAGGAGCCGCGCCGCGCGCGACATGGCGGCGCGCACCGCGGGCGGCGCATCGGCGACGAATACCAGTTGCGCCCGCGCCAGCTCCTCGCGCGAGGGCCAGCGCCGCTCGAGCCGCGTGCCCGCCTCGGCGGCGAGCACGGGGGACGGCGCGTCGGCGTAGACGGCGACTTGCTCCGCGCCTGCTTCCTCGAGCAGACGCAGCCGGCGGCGAGCGGCATCGCCGTTCCCGACCAGCACGAGCTTCAGGCGCGAGACATCGATGAAAAGCGGCAGCACGCGCGTCTCCAACAGCAGCGACTGTCGTATCAGCATATTCTACGGGAGACGAACGTCAATAGTTTTAATTTACATAATTATGATGTTATAAACCTCACTTAGCCGGCTCGGCGGGCGGGCTGGGCCGCAACTGGACGTTCTGCTTGGCGAGCTCGTCGACCACCTGCTTGGCGTTGGCGTCGCCCTGCTGCGCCAGCTCGGCGACGTCGCTGGCAAGCGAGTCGGTCGCTTGCTTGAGCTTGGCGGCTTCCTCGAGCGGCGCAGCCTGGCTTTTGGCGACGGCAACCAGGTTCTGCGCGTCGCGCGCGAGCTCCACGGTCTGGAACGCGACGCCGAGAAAGAGCCCGACCGCGACGAGCGCCACCGGCACTTCGAGCGAGCGTATCATCGCTTCGCTCCCGCCGGGCTCGCCGGAGCTGGAGTTGGAGCCGGAGGCGCCGCGGCGGCCGGCTGATTGACGGTGACGCGGATGCCGTGCCGCTCGAGCAGCGCGGTCAGCTTGTCGTCCTTGTTGGCGACCGCGCTCCTGGCGATGGTCTCGATCAGGAACTGGCCGACGCGCGCGATCTGGACGCCCTGATTGATGACCTGCTGGCGCTCGTTCACCGTGCGCTGCGCGCCTTGATTGCGCACGACGAGGATGGCATTGACCGGCACCAGCACGATCGCCGCGACCGCGAGCCAAGTCGCCGCGGGCCGCAGCCACGTCGCGCTGTCACCACCGCTCATCCGGCCATCGCTCATCCGGCAATCCCTTTCGCCGCGCTGCGCCAAGAGCCATTATAGCGCAGGCTTTTTGGCCAAGGCGCACATGGGCTGGGATCCGCGGCAATATCTGAAATTCTCGGGCGAGCGGCTCCGGCCCGGCTTCGACCTTCTGGCGCAGGTGGACGAGCTGCCGCAAGGACCGATCTACGAGCTCGGCTGCGGCACCGGCGTCCACGCGCGGGCGATGGCGGAGCGCTGGCCCGACCGCGCCGTCACCGCGCTCGACAAATCGGCGGCGATGCTGAAGGAGGCGGGCGCCGCGCCATCGTCCGTGCGCTGGATCGAAGGCGACATCGAAGCCTGGCGCGCGGCCGAGCCGGCTTCCCTCATCTTCTCGACCGCGACCTTGCAATGGCTCGAAGGCCACGAGCGGCTCTTTCCGCGCCTCATGCAGGAGCTCGAGCCCGGCGGCGTGCTCGCGGTGCAGATGCCGCGCAATTTCGACGCGCCCTCGCATGTGCTGTTGCGCGAGACGGCGGCCGAGGCGCGCTGGGCGAAGGCGCGACCGGGGCAGGGCGAGAGCATGCCGCTGCGCCGCGATCCGGTGCGCGCGCCCGCGTTCTATTATGACCTGCTGCGGCCCTTGGCGCGCGAGCTCGATCTGTGGGAGACGGAATATCTCCACGTGCTCGAGGGCGAGGATCCGGTGCTCGAATGGGTGCGCGGCAGCGCGCTCCGCCCGGTGCTCGAGGCCTTGGCGCCCGGGGAGGCGCGCGCGTTCGAGGCGCGCTACGGCGCGAAGCTGCGCGAAGCCTATCCGCGCCGCGCCGACGGGCACACGCTCTTGCCGTTCCGGCGTCTCTTCATGGTGGCGCGCAGATGAAATACTGGCTCCTCAAATCCGAGCCGTCGGCCTATTCGTGGGACCGGCTCGTCGCCGACAAGCGCACCGAGTGGAGCGGCGTGCGCAACTACCAGGCGGCCAACAACCTCAAAGCGATGCAGGCTGGCGACCGCGCCTTCTTCTATCACTCGGGCGCGGGCCCCGAGGTGGTCGGCGTCGCCGAGATCGTCAAGGAAGCCTATCCCGATCCGAGCGACAAGACCGGCCGCTTCGTCATGGTCGACGTGAAGCCGGTGATGCCGGTGAAGACGCCGGTGACGCTCGCCGCGATGAAGGCCGAGCCGAAGCTCAAGGATCTGGTGCTGGTGCGACAGGGGCGGCTCTCGGTCTCGCCGGTGAGCGCGGCGGAATGGCGCGTCATCGCCGGGATGGCAGGCGTCAAGGCGTGAGGCGCACGGTCCTCTGCCGCGCCGACGAGATCGCCGAGGGCGCGGGCCGCGGGTTTCGGCTTGGCGCCGGCACGGAGCAAGTCGCAATCTTCGTCATCCGCACCGGCGGCGCGCTCCGCGGCTACATCAATTCCTGCCCGCATATCGGCACGCCGCTCGACTGGATCGCGGACCGCTTCTTCGACAAGAGCGGCGAGCATCTCCTCTGCGGCACGCATGGCGCGCTCTTCCGGCCCGAGGATGGGCATTGCGTGCGCGGACCTTGCGTCGGGATGCGGCTCGAGCCCGCGCCGATCGCGGTCGAGGACGGCGCGATCGTGCTCGGCCTCAGCTCACGCGAAAATTCTTGAACTGCCACGGATCGGCGCGGTCGATATCTTCCGGGAAAAGACGCGCGCGGTCCTGCAGCGGCGTCCAGCCGCTATAAGCGCCGACCAGATCGCCGAGATAGGGCCGCGCGATCTCGATGATGCGTTCGTGGTCCATCTCGTCGGGCTCGACGATCGAGCGGTCGGGATTCTCGAGCGTCCAGATCATGCCCGCGAGCACCGCCGCCGTGACCTGGAGGCTCGTCGCGTTGTTGTAGCGGACCATGTGCCGCGCCGCGCCGATCGCGAGGCGCGAGCCGAACCAGTAGGCGCCCAACTCATGCCCCATCAGGAGGACGCCGAGCTCGTCGATGCCGGCGTCGATCTCGGCCATGAGGAGGCGCTTCTCGCCCTGCACGCGCCAGTTCTTGCCGGCGAGTTCGTGCAGCGACAGCACCGCGCCGTCGCACGGGTGATAGGCGTAATGCACGGTCGGCCGGTAGCGCGCGGCACCGCCCGCGGCGACGGTCAGATAATCGGCGATCGAGATCGCCTCGCTGTGCGTGATGAGGAAGCCGTGATAGGGCCCTTCGAGCGGCGTCCAGCTCCTGACGCGCGTGGCGGCGCCCGGGCGGTTGAGATAGATCGCGGCGCCGGTGCCGAATTCGTGGCGCGCGCCGTCGCCGGGAAAATGGCGCTCGTGCGTGCCCCAGCCGAGCTCGGACGGCTGCAAGCCCTCGCCGACGAAGCCGTCGATCGACCAGGTGTTGACGAACTCGCCCGGCCGTTTCGGCGCGGCCGAGACCTGCGTGTCGCGCTCGGCGATGTGGATGACCTTGACGCCAAGCCGTTCGGCAAGCGCCGCCCAGTCCGCGCGGCTTTTGGGTTTTGCCACGGCGAGGCCCACGCCGGAGGCGACGTTGAGCAGCGCCATCTTCACGAAATGCGAGACGAGGCCGGGATTGGCGCCATGCGTCAACACGGCGGTCGGGCCGGAGGAAGCGCTGGCGCGCAAGGCGAGCGCGCGTTGGCGCAGCGCGTAGTTCGAGCGCAAGGACGGCGAGAGATTGGGATCGGTGTAGCCGCCCGGCCACGGCTCGATGCAGGTGTCGAGATAGAGCGCGCCCTTTTTCCGGCACAGCTCGACCAGCGCGAGACTCGAGACCTCGACCGACAGGTTCAGCAGGAAATCGCCCGCACCGACAAGCGGATCGAGCACGCGTGCGTAGTTCGCCTCGGTCAGCGGCGCAATGCGGAAGGCGACGCCGAGCGCGTCCGCCTCGTCATGGCCGCGCTCCTCGGCGGTGACGATGACGATCCGCGCCGGCTTGACGTTGATGTGACGCAGGATGAGCGGCAGGACGCCCTGGCCGATGCTGCCGAATCCGACGATGACGAGTTGGCCGGAAAAGTCGGCGTGGATCGGGCCCTGCATGGCGCCCGCGTCTAAGCGGACACGAGCGGCCTGTCAAGCAAAGGCGGCTAGTTCTCCGCCGCGACCGGGTGATCGAGGACGGTGCGGACGCGCTCGGCGAGATCGACCGAGCGATAGGGCTTGCGCAGCAGCTCGACATCTTCGGCGGGCCAGCCCTTCTCGACGAGCCGCGTCGCGTAGCCCGAGGTGAAGAGCACGCGCAGATCGCCGCGCCGGTCGAGCGCCTCGCGCGCGAGATCGACGCCGTTGAGGCGCCCCGGCATGACGACATCGGTGAAGAGAAGATCGACGGCGCCGATGCTTTCGAGCAGTTGCAGCGCGGAATCGCCGCTCGAGGCTTCGAGCACGCGATAGCCCAACTCGCGCAGCACGGACGCCGCGAAGTCGCGCACGCCGTGATCGTCCTCGACGACGAGGACCGTCTCGCTGCCGCGATAGGGCTGTTCGCGCGTCTGCGGCACGAGGCCCGCGCCGGCGGCGCCTTCGGCGCGCGGCAGATAGAGGCGCACGGTCGTGCCGTCCCCTTCCTTGCTGTCGATGCGCACGTGGCCTTGCGACTGGTTGATGAAGCCATAGACCTGCGCGAGACCGAGCCCGGTGCCCTTGCCGACCTCCTTCGTCGTGAAGAACGGCTCGAACACGTGCGCCAGCACATGCTCGGACATGCCGCTGCCGGTGTCGGCGATCGCGAGCATGGCATAGGCGCCGGGCGCGATCTGCGCGTTGCCGCGCGCGATCTCGATATTGGCGGTCTCGAGCGTGATGCGGCCGCCGCCCGCCATCGCGTCGCGCGCGTTGAGGACGAGATTGAGGAGCGCGGTCTCGAGCTGGTTGGGATCGGCCATCGCCGACCAGATGTTGGGCGCGAGCGAGGTGTGGATCTCGATCGTCTCTCCGACCGTGCGGTGCAGCAGGTCGTCGAGGCCGACGATGATCTGGTTGAGATCGACCGGCTGTGGGCGAAGCTGCTGGCGGCGCGAGAAGGTCAGGAGCTGCTGCGTCAGCTTCTCGGCGCGGCTCGCGGCGAGCGAGGCCGATGTCACGAGGCGCGAGAGCCGCGGCTCGCCCGCGAGCTTCGTTTCCAGAAGCTCGAGATTGCCGGCGATCACGGTCAGCATGTTGTTGAAGTCGTGCGCGATGCCGCCGGTGAGCTGGCCGACCGCCTCCATCTTCTGCGCCTGGCGCAGCGCGTCCTCGATGCGGCGGCGCTCGGTCGTCTCGCGCAGGAAGCCGATGCCGCCGACGATCGCTTGGCCGTTGCTCATGAGCGGCGCGAAATAGGCCTCGTAGAAGCCGTTGCGCCCGGTCGCGGGAAGCGCGTAGCGCTGATCGAAGAACGACGCCTCCTGCCCTTCGAGCGCGCCGCGCATGGCGAGCTCGCACGGCGTGTCGGCGATGAAGGGCAGCACCTCGAACGCCTTGCGCCCCAATGCCAGGTCCGGCGCGATGCCGGTGATCGCCTCGATCCCCGGATTCCACAAGGTAATCTCGAATTCGCGGTCGAACACGAGGATGCCCTCGGTCGTGCTCTTGATGAGGAAGTCGGAGAAATCCTTCTCGCGGCGCAGCGCTTCCTCGGCGAGCTTGTTCGCGGTCACGTCGAGATGCATGGCGACGGCGCCGAGTCCGGGCTGCGGCGCCATCGGCGCGATCATGAGCCGGTACCAGCGCTGCCGCCCGTCGCGCCGCCGGCATGCGTAATCGCTGCTGAACTCGACGCGCCGCCCGGCGAGCACCGCCGCCACGCCCCGCGCCATCGGCTCGGCGTAGTCCGGCAGGCAGCCGCGCTCGAGGAAGTCGAAATAGCTGGCGCCCGGCGCGCTTTCGGGGACACCGCAGGCATGCGCGAACTCGGCCCAGCTCCGGCTCACCGAGACGATGCGGCCGTCGGCGTTGATGAGCACGACATGGGCCGGCAGCGCATCGATCACCGCGGTCTGGCGCTCGGCGAGGCGGCGCAGCGCGCGCTCGCCGTTGCGCTGCGCCTCCTCGGCGGCGCGGCGCTCGGTGCGGTCGCGGATCACCGCGATCCAGTGCTCGGCGGCACCGTTCGAGACGTCGATCGGCGTCAGGTCGATCTCGGCCCAAAATGCCACGCCGTCCTTGCGGTGCAGGTACATCTCGACGCGCAAAGCCTCGTCGCGGTCGATGGCGCGGCGCATGCGCGCGAGCGTCGCGCTTTCGCTCTTCGGCCCGCGCAACAGCGTCGGCAATCGCCCGACTACCTCCTCGGCGGCATAGCCGGTCAAGGCCGTGAAGGCGGGATTGGCATAAACGACATGCGGCAGTTCGCGGCTCTGCGCCCGCGTCTCGGCCACGAGCACGGCATCGCCGGTGTGCAGCACGACCGATTGCAGAAGCGCGATCCGCTCCTCGCTCTGTTTGCGCGCCAACAGGTCGCGCACGCGGTCCGAGAGCGCCGTCACGGTATCGGCGAGCGTGTCGAGATTGTAGGGCTCGCGGCGGAACAGGAAGGTCAGCGAATAGCGGCTGCCATGACTCTCGCACGGCACCGAGAGCAGGCTGCGCAGGCCGTGCTGGCGCACCGGGTCCAAGAGCGGATAGCGCCGCCCGTCCGCCTTCGCCAGATCGCGCAGGATGAGCGGGCGGCGATCGAAAATGGTTTCGGCGACGATGCTGCTGTCGCGCGACACCGGGGTCGCGAGAAAATGCTCGTGCAGTGGCGCAAGCTCGTACGCATCGGGCGAGATGTAGCCCGCTTCGACCTGGAGCATGGCGGAGCGCGGCGCCATGCCGCGCGCGAAGGCGAGGTCCGCGCCGATATGCGCGGCGACGAGCTTCAGGCACAGGCCGAGCGCGGTCTTGAAATCGGGCGCGCCAAGCGCGGCCTTCGTGATCTCGTTGGCGAGCGCGAGGCGCGCCTCGGCGAGCGCGCGCGCCGCCTCCGCCTCGTCGAGCCGGCGCCGGACCTCACGGCGCTCGATCTCGGCCGCGGCAAGCCAGGCGAGAACTTCGAGCACTCGCACCTCGGCCACGCCGATCTCGGGCCTTAGCGCGGGGTCGCTGACGGCAAGGACGCCGCGCCGCGTGCCGTCGCGCGCCAATATCGGCGCCGCGGCAAAAAACCGCACGCGGCCCGATGCGACCTCGGGATCGGCGGCAAAGACCGGGTGCGCGGTCGCATCCGCGACGACGACGGCGCCGTCCGCCGCGAGCGCGTGCGCGAGGAGCGGCCCGTCCGCCGGGCCTTCCCCAGACGTCACATGCACCCGGCCGGCCGGCGTGGCCAGAAGCCGGGCGGCGATGGCAGCGACCGCTTCGAAGTCCGTTGCGGCCGCGGGCTCGCCCTGCGTTGCCGGACCTTCGCCCATCATCTCCACTCCGCGAACATGTCGCGGGTCAGCCGTATCGGAAAGCTTAGGCACGATCGCAGGCCGCGCGAAAGCGATCCTTCGGGACGATATCGTCTGAATCGACGACAATCGAGGCGAACTGTCGGCGCCTCGGCGCGCCCCGCGGTTGCGTTAACCACGCTCCGGCGCGGCCGGACAATCGTTTGACGTGGCTATTTAACGGAGATAAATCGGGCCGGGGGGCCGGCGGCCGGCGCCGGCGCAGGACCCGTCCCTCGAATGCGGAGGCATCGACGTGGCAGACACAGTGACCGCGAAGCGCGAACCGACCACCGCCGAGGACACGCTGCGGCAGAAATCGCGCGACCCCAACGTCGTGTCGGGCGGCCACCTCGTGGCCAAGGCCCTCAAGAACGAGGGCGTCGACACGATCTTCACGCTGTGCGGCGGGCACATCATCGACATCTATGACGGCTGCGTCGACGAAGGCATCCGCATCATCGACATGCGCCACGAGCAGGTCGCGGCGCACGCCGCCGACGGCTATGCCCGCCAGACCGGCAAGCTCGGCTGCGTCGTGACCACGGCCGGGCCCGGCTGCATGAACGCCATGACCGGGATCGCGACCGCCTTCCGCTCGGAAAGCCCGGTCCTCCATATCGGCGGCCAGGGCGCGCTGTCGCAACACATGATGGGTTCGCTCCAAGACCTGCCGCA
This sequence comes from uncultured Alphaproteobacteria bacterium, assembly GCA_963729295.1. Classification (GTDB taxonomy): domain Bacteria; phylum Pseudomonadota; class Alphaproteobacteria; order ATCC43930; family CGMCC-115725; genus DATJLY01. The sequence continues at coordinate 53,676 of CAVSNJ010000001.1, read as the reverse complement.
TGTCGACATCATGCGTCCGATCACAAAGTTCTCGGCCGGTGTGCGCTCGACCGAGCGGATCGCCGACATGATCTCGATGGCGGCGCGCGAGGCGTTCGCCGGAGCGCCCGGCCCGTCCTATCTCGAGATCCCGCGCGACATCCTCGACCGCGAGATCGATATATCGAAGGCCGTGATCCCGCAGCCCGGCCATTACCGCGCCTCGACGCGCTCGCTGGGCGACCCGGCCGACATCGAGACGCTCGCCGACATTCTGGTGAAGTCCGAGCGGCCGGCGATCCTGCTCGGGAGCCAGGTCTGGACCACGCGCGGGCACGAAGCCGCGATCTCCTGCGTGCGCGCGCTCGACATGCCGGCCTATTTCAACGGCGCCGCGCGCGGCCTCTTGCCGCCGGGCGATCCCAACCATTTCGACCGCACGCGCTCCCTCGCTTTCGACAAGGCCGACGTCATCGTCATCGTCGGCACGCCGTTCGATTTCCGCATGGGCTATGGCCGCCGCCTCGGCCGCAACGCCAAGGTCGTGCAGCTCGATCTCGACTACCGCACGGTCGGCAAGAACCGCGACGTGGCGCTGGGCCTGGTCGGCGATCCGGGCGTGATCCTGGCGGCGGTGCGCGACGCCGCCTCGGGCCGCATCGACAAGGGCGGGCAAGCAAAGCGCCGCGAATGGATGGAGGAGCTTCGCAAGGCCGAGGAGACCGCGACCCAAAAGCTCATGCCGCTGTTCCGTTCCGACAGCCGACCGATCCATCCTTACCGCGTCGCGTGGGAACTCAACGAATTCCTCGCCGAAGATACGGTCTATATCGGCGATGGCGGCGATGTTGTGACAATTTCGGCGCAGGCCGTGCGGCCGCGCCGGCCCGGGCAGTGGATGGACCCCGGCGCGCTCGGCAGCCTCGGCGTCGGTACCGGCTTCGCCATCGCGGCGAAACTCGCGCACCCGAAGAAAGAAGTGCTGTGCTACTACGGCGACGGCTCGTTCGGCATGACCGCCTTCGACATGGAGACGGCGAACCGCTTCGGCGCGCCCTACATCGCCGTCATCGGCAACAATTCCGCCATGAACCAGATCCGCTATGGCCAGCTCGCCAAGTACGGCGAGCAGCGCGGCAATGTCGGCAACCTCCTGGGCGACGTGCCGTTCGGCAAGTTCGCCGAGATGCTCGGCGGCCACGGCGAGGAAGTGCGCGATCCCGCGGAGATCGGGCATGCGCTGCGCCGCGCCCGCGAGGACGTGCAAAAGAGCGGCAAGTCGGCCGTCGTCAACATCTGGGTCGATCCGCGCGAATATGCGCCGGGCACCAAGGCGCAAACCATGTACAAGTGAGAGGAAACGCTATGTCCAAAGCCCTCGACGGGATCCGCATCCTCGATTTCACGCACGTTCAGTCGGGCCCGACCTGCACCCAGCTTCTCGCCTGGCTCGGCGCCGACTGCATCAAGGTCGAGCGCCCCGGCACCGGCGACATCACGCGCGGCCAGCTGCGCGACGTGCCGAACGCCGACAGCCTCTATTTCACCATGCTCAACCACAACAAGCGCTCGATCACGCTCGACGCCAAGAACCCCAAGGGCAAGGAGGTGCTGGAGGGGCTCGTGAAGAGCTGCGACGTGCTCGTCGAGAATTTCGGGCCGGGCGTGCTCGACCGCATGGGCTTCACCTGGGAGCGCATCCAGCAACTGAACCCGCGCATGATCTACGCCTCGGTCAAGGGCTTCGGCCCCGGCCCCTACGAGGACTGCAAGGTCTATGAGAACGTGGCGCAATGCACCGGCGGCGCGGCATCGACGACGGGCTTCCGCGACGGGCCGCCGCTCGTCACTGGCGCGCAGATCGGCGACAGCGGCACCGGCCTCCATCTCGCTTTCGGCATCGTCGCGGCGCTCTTTCAGCGCGTCGCCACCGGGCGCGGCCAGCGCGTTCAGGCGGCGATGCAGGATGGCGTGCTCAATCTGTGCCGCGTCAAGCTGCGCGACCAGCAGCGCCTCGCGCACGGCCCGCTCACCGAGTACAGCCAGTACGGCGAGGGCGCCAAATTCCTCGAGGCGACGCCGCGCGCCGGCAACGATTCCGGCGGCGGCCAGCCCGGCTGGATCCTGAAGTGCAAGGGCTGGGAGACCGATCCCAACGCCTATATCTATTTCATCACCCAGGCACCGGTGTGGGACAAGATCTGCGAGGTGATCGGCAAGCCCGAATGGATCACCGATCCCGGCTACGCCAAGCCCGAGGCGCGGCTGCCGAAGCTCAAGGCGATCTTCGCGACCATCGAGCAATGGACCATGACCAAGACCAAGTTCGAGGCCATGGACATCCTCAACAGATACGACATCCCGTGCGGGCCGATCCTGTCGATGAAGGAGATCGCCGAGGAACAGAGCCTGCGCGACACCGGCACCGTGGTCGAGGTCGATCACCCCAAGCGCGGCAAGTACCTCACCGTCGGCATGCCGGTGAAGCTGAGCGACAGTCCCGCCGATGTGAAGCGCTCGCCGCTTCTGGGCGAGCACACTGACGAGATCCTGCGCGACGTGCTGCGGTTCGACGCGAAGAAGATCGAGGAGATAAAGACCTCGGGCGCGCTCGGCGGCGCGAAGTCGATGGCGGCGGAATGATTTTGCCGCCGCGCTGAGGCGGCCTCGTTTCGTCCCGCGGCCGGGCGCGGCGGGACGGATCAACACACACATTCGCGGGAGAGCTCGTCAATGCCCAACGACAAAGCGGCAGTCCGTAAGGTCCTTGCTGAAGCAAAGCGCGCCGGCCGCACCGCGCTCACCGCGCCCGAGGGCAAGCTCCTCTGCGACGCCTACGGCATCCCGGTGCCGAAAGAGGGCGTCGCCAAGACCGCGGCGGAAGCAGCGAAGCTCGCGCGCCGCATCGGCTTTCCGGTGGCGCTCAAGATCGTGTCGCCGGACATCCTGCACAAGACGGAAGCGGGCGGCGTGCTGGTCGGCCTCGGCTCGGCCGGCGAGGTGACGAAGGGGTTCGCGACGATCGTGGCGAATGCGAAGAAATACAACCGCAAGGCCCGCATCGACGGCATCCAGGTGCAGCAGATGGCGGGCGGGCGCGAGGTGATCGTCGGATCCGTCACCGATCCGAGCTTCGGCAAGGTCGTGGCGTTCGGATTGGGCGGCGTGCTGGTCGAGGTGACGAAGGACGTGACCTTCCGCCTGGCGCCGGCGAGCAAGGCCGACGCGCTCTCGATGCTCGATGGGATCGCGGCGGCGGCCGTGCTGAAGGGCGTGCGCGGCGGCGCCGGGGTCAACCGCCTGGCCTTGGCGGAATTGATCCAGTCGGTCTCGAAGCTCGTCTCCGATTTCCCCGAAATCTCCGAGATGGACCTGAATCCGGTCTTCGCCACCGCCAAGGGCGCGATCGCGGCCGACGTGCGCATCGTACTCGAGAGCAAGCCCGCGGAGCGCCCGCCGCGCCTGTCGCGCGAGACGATCCTCACCGGCATGCGCCGCATCATGCGGCCCAAGGCACTCGCCGTGATCGGCGCCTCGCCCGAGGACGGCAAAATCGGCAATTCGGTGATGAAGAACCTCATCAACGGCGGCTATGCCGGCACGATCTACCCGATCCATCCGAGCGCCACGGAAATCCTGGGGCGCCGCGCCTACAAATCCGTGAAGGACGTGGCGGGCGAGATCGACGTCGCCGTCTTCTGCATTCCGGCCAAGTTCGTTGCCGGCGTGCTGCGCGAGGTCGGCGAGAAGAAGATTCCGGGCGCGGTGCTGATCCCATCGGGCTTCGCCGAGACCGGCAATGTCGAGGGCCAGCAGGAGATCATCGCGATCGGCCGCCAGTACAACGTGCGCCTCATGGGCCCCAACATCTACGGCTACTACTACCTGCCGCACAATCTGTGCGCGACCTTCTGCACGCCATACGACTACAAGGGCCATGCCGCGCTGTCGTCGCAATCGGGCGGGATCGGCATGGCGATCATCGGCTTCTCGCGCTCGGCCAAGATGGGCGTGTCGGCGATCGTCGGGCTCGGCAACAAGTCCGATCTCGACGAGGACGATCTTCTGACGTTCTTCGAGGAGGACGACGATACGCACGTCATCGCCATGCATCTCGAGGACCTGAAGGACGGGCGCGCGTTCGCCGAGGTGGCGAGCCGCGTCTCCAAGAAGAAGCCGGTCATCGTGCTGAAGGCGGGCCGCACGGAATTGGGCGCGCGCGCCGCGAAATCGCACACCGCCGCCCTGGCCGGCGACGACAAGATCTATGACGATATCCTGCGGCAGTCGGGCGTGATCCGCGCGCCGGGCCTGCGCGACATGCTCGAATACGCGCGCGCGCTGCAAAAGCTGCCGACGCCCAAGGGCGAGAACGTCATCATCATCACCGGCGCCGGCGGCTCGGGCGTGCTGCTCTCGGACGCGGTGTCGATGAACGGGCTCGGCCTGATGAAGATGCCGGCCGACCTCGACCAGGCGTTCCGCAAATTCATCCCGCCATTCGGCGCCGCCGGCAATCCCGTCGACATCACCGGCGGCGAGCCGCCGACGACCTACAAGAACACGATCCGCCTCGGCCTCGAGGACAAGCGCATCCATGCGCTCATCCTCGGCTATTGGCACACCATCATCACGCCGCCGATGGTGTTCGCGCACCTCGTCGTCGAGGTGGTCGAGGAGATGAAGGCGAAGGGCATCGAGAAGCCGATCGTGGCCTCGCTCGCCGGCGACGTGCAGGTCGAGGAAGCGTCGGAATTCCTTTACGACCACGGCATTCCGGCCTATCCCTACACGACCGAGACCCCGGTCACCGTGCTCGCCGCGAAATACCGCTGGGCGCGCGGCGCGGGGCTCATCAAATGACGGCACCCCGATGAACATCCACGAATACCAGGCGAAGGCGCTGTTGCAGAAATACGGCGTCGCGGTGCCGAAGGGCGGCGTCGCCTATACGCCGCAGGAAGCCGAGAAAGTCGCGGCCTCGCTCGCCGGCCCGGTCTACGTGGTGAAGGCGCAGATCCATGCGGGCGGCCGCGGCGCCGGCAAGTTCAAGGACGATCCCGGCGGCAAGGGCGGCGTGCGACTCGTCAAATCGGCGCCGGAAGCGGCCGCCGAAGCCGCCAAGATGCTGGGCCACGTGCTCATCACCAAGCAGACCGGGCCGAAGGGCCGCGAGGTGAAGCGCGTCTATATCGAGGACGGCTGCGACATCAAGCGCGAGCTCTATGTCGGCATGCTGATCGACCGGAAGAGCGGCCGCATCACGGCGATGGCGTCGGCCGAGGGCGGCATGGACATCGAGGACGTGGCGGCCAAGCACCCGGAAAAGATCATGCGCCTCGCCATCGACCCGGCGAGCGGGATGGAGGGGTTTCACGCCCGCCGCATCGCCTTCGCGCTCGGCCTCGAGGGGAAACAGGTTCAGGGCGCGACCAAGTTCCTGCTCGCCATGTACCAGGCGTTCACCGCGCTCGACGCCTCGATCGTCGAGATCAACCCGCTCGTCGTCACCGGAGCGGGCGACGTCATCGCGCTCGACGCGAAAATCAATTTCGACGACAACGCGCTCTTCCGCCACAAGGATGTCGAGGAGCTGCGCGACGCGGCCGAGGAGGACCCGACCGAGCTCGAAGCGGCGAAGCACTCGCTCAACTATGTGAAGCTCGACGGCAATATCGGCTGCATGGTGAACGGCGCCGGCCTCGCCATGGCGACGATGGATATCATCAAGCTCTATGGCGGCGAGCCCGCCAATTTCCTCGATGTCGGCGGCGGCGCCACCAAGGAGCGCGTCAGCACCGCCTTCAAGCTCATCCTCTCGGACCCGCATGTCGAGGGGATTCTCGTCAACATCTTCGGCGGCATCATGCGCTGCGACGTGATCGCGGAAGGGATCGTCGCCGCGGCGCGCGAGGTCAGTCTGCAAGTGCCGCTCGTCGTCCGGCTCGAAGGCACCAATGTCCGGCTCGGCAAGAAAATCCTGGGCGAGTCGGGCCTGCCCATCCTGTCCGCCGACAATCTCGCCGACGCCGCCGAAAAGGTGGTGAAGGCGGTGCGGGAGGCGGCCTGATGTCGGTCCTCGTCAATTCCGAGACCAAGGTCATCTGCCAGGGCTTCACCGGCGCGCAGGGCACGTTCCACTCGGAGCAGGCGATCGCCTACGGCACCAAGATGGTGGGCGGCGTGACGCCCGGCAAAGGCGGCACGAAGCACCTCGACCTGCCGGTGTTCGACACCGTCGCCGACGCGGTCGCCGCGACCGGCGCCACCGCGAGCGCGATCTACGTGCCGCCGCCCTTCGCCGCCGACGCGATCCTCGAGGCGATCGATGCGGGCGTGCCGCTCGTCGTCTGCATCACCGAGGGCATTCCGGTGATCGACATGGTGGTGGTGAAGCGCGCGCTGACCGGCGCCAGGACGCGCCTCATCGGCCCCAACTGCCCCGGCGTCATCACGCCCGAGCAATGCAAGATCGGCATCATGCCCGGCCACATCCACGCCAAGGGCCATGTCGGCATCGTCTCGCGCTCGGGCACGTTGACATACGAGGCGGTGGCGCAGACGACGGCGGTGGGATTGGGCCAGTCGACCTGCATCGGTATCGGCGGCGACCCGGTCAACGGCACGAGCTTCATCGACTGCCTCGACATGCTCCTGGGCGACGACGACACCCATTCGATCATCATGATCGGCGAGATCGGCGGCTCGGGCGAGGAAGAGGCGGCCGAGTTCTACAAGCGCAGCAAGACCAGGAAGCCGATGGTGGGCTTCATCGCCGGGTCGACGGCGCCGCCCGGCCGGCGCATGGGCCATGCCGGCGCGATCATCTCCGGCGGCACCGGTACGGCGCAGGCGAAGATCGACGCGCTGCGCGCCGCCGGCGTCACCATCGCGCAATCGCCGGCCGCGCTCGGCTCGACCATGCGCGACGTGCTGAAGCGCTGACAGGGCCGTGGCTTCACCCGCGCAGCCTCCGCGCCGCATCCATCCCGGTTCCGGACGCCGCCGCGGCCGCGATTTCCCGCGCGGCCGCCAGATCGAGCCCGATGCGCTCGCCGAGGTCCAGGCGCTGCTGGGCGACCAGCCGCGCCGGCGCGATCTGCTGATCGAGTTCCTGCATCTCATCCAGGACAAGTTCGGCTGCCTCCACGCGCGCCACCTCGCGGCGCTGGCGGAGGAGATGAAGCTCGCGCTCGTCGAGGTCTACGAGGTCGCCTCGTTCTATGCGCATTTCGACATCGTGATGGAGGACGAGGCGGCGCCGCCGGCGCTCACAGTACGCGTGTGCGACAGCCTGACCTGCGCCTTGATGGGCGGCGAGCGGATCCTGGCCGAGCTGCCGAAGAAACTCGGCGCGGGCGTGCGCGTCATGCGCGCGCCGTGCATGGGCGGCTGCCACAACGCGCCGGTCGCGGCCTTGGGCCATGCGCTGCACGAGCACGCGACCACCGACAGCATCGCCGCCGCGGTGGCCAAGGGCGACACGCATCCGCATCTCGCGTCCCTATCGCGGCCTCGACGCCTATCGCCACGACGGCGGCTATCGCCTGCTCGGCGATTGCCTCGCCGGGCGGCGCACGGTCGAATCCGTGCTGAAGCCGCTCGAGGATGCGGCGCTCCGCGGCCTCGGCGGCGCGGGATTCCCGACGGGGCGCAAATGGAGCCTGGTGCGCGCCGAGCCCGCGCCGCGCCTCATGGCCGTGAACGCCGACGAGGGCGAGCCCGGCACCTTCAAGGACCGCTATTTCCTCGAAACCGATCCGCACCGCTTTCTCGAAGGGATGCTGCTCGGCGCGTGGGCGGTCGCGGCGCCCGAAGTCTATATTTATCTCCGCGACGAATACCCGCACATCCGCGAGCTTCTCGCGCACGAGATCGCGCTGCTTGCAGGCGGCGGGGCTCGCGAAGGGCGTCGCGATCCATCTGCGGCGCGGCGCCGGCGCCTATATCTGCGGCGAAGAGTTGGCGATGCTCGAAAGCCTCGAAGGCAAGCGCGGCCTGCCGCGCCACAAGCCGCCCTACCCGGCGCAAGTGGGCTTGTTCGGCCGCCCGACCCTCATCAACAATGTCGAGACGCTCTACTGGGTCCGCGACATCGTCGAGCGCGGCGCCGACTGGTTCGCGGGCCAAGGCCGGCACGGGCGCAAGGGCCCGCGCAGCTTCTCGGTCTCCGGCCGCGTGAAGGAGCCCGGCGTCAAGATCGCGCCGGCCGGCATCACGGCCCAGGAGCTGATCGAGGAATTCTGCGGCGGCATGGCGGAGGGCCATTTTTTCCGCGGCTATCTGCCGGGCGGCGCCTCGGGCGGCATTTTGCCGGCGAGCATGGCCGACCTGCCGCTCGACTTCGGCACGCTCGAGCCGCATGGCTGCCTCATCGGCTCGGCCGCGGTTGTGGTGCTGTCGGACCAGGACGACATGCGGCTCGTCGCGCTGAACCTCCTCAAGTTCTTCGAGGACGAGAGTTGCGGCCAATGCACGCCGTGCCGCGTCGGCACCGAGAAGGCGGTGAAGCTGCTGTCGCAACGGAAATGGGACGCGAGCCTCATCGAGGAGCTGACGCGGGTCATGATGGATGCCTCGATCTGCGGCTTGGGCCAGGCGGCGATGAACCCGGTGCGCTCGGTGCTGAAGCATTTCGGCGCGGACGTTTCGTGATGCCGGCGCATCGGATCGACGTGCACCATCACTATTTCCCGCCCGAGATGATCGCGGCGCAAACATCGGCGCGGGCCGACGGATTGAGCCCAAGCGTACGCGCGTGGTCGGCGGGCAAAAGCCTCGAGGCGATGGATCAGGGCGGCATCGCGACGGCGTTCGTCTCGAGCTCGTCGGGCTTCGAGCTGCGCCAGGCGCTCGACCGCGAGGCGATGCAACGGCTCGCGCGCACCTGCAACGAATTCGCCGCGCGCATGGCGGGCGACCACAAGGGGCGCTTCGGTTTCTTCACCTTCCTGCCGCTCCCCGACATCGACGGCACGCTCCGCGAAATCGAATACGCCTTCGACACGCTCAAGGCCGACGGCGCCGGCTTCATGACGAGCTATGGCGACACATGGCCGGGCGACGAGGCGTTCGTCCCGGTGCTCGCCGAGCTCAACCGGCGCAAGGCCAACATCTTCGTCCACCCCCTCGCGCCCAATTGCTGCGCCGATCTCATGCCGGGGATCGGCAATGCCGTGGTCGAATATCCCTACGACACCGGCCGCGCGGTGCTGAGCCTCCTGTTCAACGGCCGCTTCGTCCAGTTCCGCGACATCAAGTGGATTTTCTGCCATGCCGGCGGGCCGATCCCGATGCTGGCGGGCCGCATCGAGAACGGGGCGCAGCGCATGAAGGAGCGCGAGCGCTTCGCGCCCGAAGGGCTCGCGCACGAATTCGCGCGGCTCCATTACGAGACGGCGAATTCCGCCTATGCGCCCACCTTCGCGGCGCTCCGCCAATTCGTGCCGCGCTCGCAGATCCTGTTCGGCACGGACTTTCCCTATATCGCCGTCGCCGACAATGTCGAGCGGCTCGGCAGGCTCGGCATTCCCGCGGACGATCTCGCCGCGATCGAGCAGGCGAACGCGGCGCGGCTTTTCCCGCGCGCGCGGGCGCGCTAAGAAAGCCCCATGGCCGAGGCAGTGAAACCAATTTCCTTCACGCTCGACGGGGCCGAGGTCGAGGCGCAGCCGGGCGAGAGCATCTGGCAGGTGGCGCAGCGGCGCGGCATCGAGATCCCGCATCTCTGCTGGCTCCCGCAGCCTGGCTACCGCGCCGACGGCAACTGCCGCGCCTGCATGGTCGAGATCGAGGGGGAGCGCGTGCTCGCCGCCTCGTGCATCCGCGCGCCCGCGCCCGGCATGAAGGTCAAGACCGCGAGCGAGCGGGCGCGGTTTTCGCGCAAGATGGTGTTCGAGCTCCTGACCGCCGACCAGCCGAAGCGCGAAGCCGCGCACGATCCCTCCTCGCGCTTCTGGCGCTGGGCCGATCGCGTCGGCGTCGAAGAGAGCCGCTTCGCGCCGCGCGAGAAGGAGCCCGCTCCCGACAGCAGCCATCCGGCGATGGCGGTCAATCTCGACGCCTGCATCGAATGCACCTTGTGCGTGCGCGCGTGCCGCGAGGTGCAGGTCAACGACGTGATCGGCATGGCCGGGCGCGGGCCGACCGAGAAGATCGTGTTCGACTTCGACGATCCGATGGGCCGCAGCACCTGCGTTGCCTGCGGCGAATGCGTCCAGGCGTGCCCCACCGGAGCGCTGATGCCGGCCTCGGTGCTCGACCATGAGGGCCGCTTCGCCCACACGGCCGACCGCTCGATCGACAGCGTCTGCCCCTATTGCGGCGTCGGCTGCGAGACCGTCTACCGCATCGAGAACGACAAGCTCCTCTATGTCGACGGCAAGGCCGGGCCGTCGAACCGCAACCGGCTCTGCGTCAAGGGCCGCTTCGGCTTCGACTATATCGACCATCCGCACCGTCTGACGCAGCCGATGGTGCGGAAGGACGGCGTGCCGAAACATGCCGACGACGAGATCGATCCCGGCAATCCGTGGACGCATTTCCGGCCCGCGACGTGGGAGGAAGCGCTCGACCGCGCCGCCTCGGGCTTGCGGCGCATCCGCGACGCGCATGGCGGCCGCGCGCTCGCCGGGTTCGGCTCGGCCAAGGGCTCGAACGAGGAGGCCTATCTCTTCCAGAAGCTGGTGCGGACGGGCTTCGGCACCAACAATGTCGATCACTGCACGCGCCTCTGCCACGCCTCGTCGGTCGCGGCGCTGATGGAGGGGATCGGCTCGGGCGCGGTGACGGCGCCCTTCACCGCCGCCGAGGACGCCGAGGTCATCATCGTCATCGGCGCCAACCCGACCGAGAACCATCCCGTCGCCGCCACTTTCTTCAAGAAGGCGGCCAAGGACGGCAAGACCCTCATCGTCATGGACCCGCGCGGCCAGGCGCTGAAGCGGCACGCGACCCACATGCTGCAATTCAAGCCGGGCCGCGACGTGTCGATGCTGTCGGCGCTCCTCAACGTCATCGTCAGCGAAGGGCTCGTCGACCGGCAATATGTCGAGGCGCACACCGCCGATTACGAAAAGCTCGCCGAGAGCGTCAAGGACCGCACGCCCGAGGCGATGGCGCCGATCTGCGGCGTCGCGCCCGATATGCTCCGCACGGTGGCGCGGCTGTTCGCCCGCGCCAAAGCCTCGATCATCTTCTGGGGCATGGGCATCTCGCAGCATATCCACGGCACCGACAACGCGCGCTGCCTGATCGCGCTCTCGCTCATCACCGGCCAGGTCGGGCGGCCCGGCACCGGGCTCCATCCGCTGCGCGGCCAGAACAACGTGCAGGGCGCCTCGGATGTCGGCCTCATCCCGATGTTCTATCCCGACTATCAATCGGTCGAGAGCGACACGGTGCGCGAGTTCTACGAGCGCCTGTGGGGGATGGCGCTCGATCGGAAGCGCGGCCTCACCGTCGTCGAGATCATGACCGCGGTCCATGACGGGCAGGTGCGCGGCATGTACGTCATGGGCGAGAACCCGGCCATGTCCGATCCCGACGTGCAGCACGCGCGCGAGGCGCTGGCGCAGCTCGAGCACCTGGTGGTGCAGGACCTCTTCCTCACCGAGACGGCGCGCTATGCCGACGTGGTGCTGCCGGCCTCGGCCTGGCCGGAAAAGACCGGCACCGTCTCCAACACCAACCGCCAGGTGCAGATGGGCCGGATCGCGCTGCCGTTGCCGGGCGACGCCCGCCAGGACTGGTGGATCATCCAGGAGATCGCGCGCCGCATCGGCCTGCCGTGGACCTACACGCACCCGAAGGACGTGTTCGCGGAAATGAAGAAGGCGATGCCGTCGCTCGACAACATCACCTGGGAGCGGCTCGAGCGCGAGCACTCCGTCACGTACCCCTGCCTCGCCGCGGACAAGCCGGGCGAGGACATCGTGTTCGCCGACGGCTTCCCGACGGCGAGCGGCCGCGCCAAGCTCGTGCCGGTCGAGATCACGCCGCCGGGCGAGGAGCCGGACGCGGACTATCCGATGGTGCTGACGACCGGCCGGCAGCTCGAGCACTGGCACACCGGCGCCATGACCCGGCGCTCGAGCGTGCTGGACGAGCTCGAGCCGGAGGCGGTCGCCTCGCTCGCGCCGGCCGACCTGCGCCGGCTCGGGATCGCGCCGGGCGATGGCGTGCGCGTCACCACGCGGCGCGGCGTCATCGAATTGAAGGCGCGCGCCGACGGCGCGGTGCCGCCGGGCATGCTGTTCATCCCGTTCTGCTATGCCGAGGCGGCGGCCAACATGCTGACCAATCCGCAGCTCGACCCGATCGGCAAGATCCCCGAGTTCAAATTCTGCGCCGCCCGGGTCGAGCCGGCGGCCCGATCCCAGGCGGCGGAATAAGAAGGCTCAGTGGGCGCCCGCCATCTGCGGCGCGGTCGCCGCGCTCATGTAGCGCTGGCGCAGCGGCTTCAAGACGCCGAGCGCCAGCGCCACCACGATGAAGTTCATGATGGCCGTCACCACGAACACCGCGTGCCAGCTCCCGGTCTCGTTCTTCAAGACGTTGGCGAGCGGCACGAGGAAGGCCGAGGCGCCCTTCGCCGTGTAGAGGAAGCAGAGATTGGCGGTGGCGAATTTCGCCCCGAACGTGTCGGTGCAGGTCGAGGGGAAGAGGCTGAAGATCTCGCCCCACGTGAGGAAGATGAGCCCGGCGCAGAACACAAAGGCCCAGGGCGACGTGCCGACCGAGCCCAGGAGCCAATAGCTGATGCCGCCGAGCGTGAAGGCGATCGCCATGGTGTTCTCGCGCCCGATCATGTCGGACACCCAGCCGAAGAGCGGCCGCGCGCCCCCGTTCATCACGTTGTCGATGATGAGCGCCACCGTCAGCACCGTGCCGCCCAACAGGAGCGGCGTGTTGGAGAGGCCGTAATCCTTGGCCACGAGCGCGATCTGCGCCGTCGCCATGAGGCCGCTCGCCGAGACCAGGATGAACATCACGTAAAGGATCCAGAAGATCGGGGTCGCCAGCATCTGGCCCGGCGTGAAGTTCCGGCTCGTCAGCGGCACCTTGACCTTGTCCGTGCTCGGCGTCTCGCCGGCCAACGGCCCGCGCATCGCCCAGGCGAGGATGAACGCGCCCACGCCCTGGACCAGGCCGAACCAGAAGAAGGCCGACTGATAGCCATAGGCGGCGATCACGTCGCGGATCGGAATGACGGTGAGCGCGGCGCCCGCGCCGAACCCCGCGGCCGTCAGGCCGACGGCGAGACCGCGCCGGTCCGGGAACCATTTGACCGAGTTGCCGACGCAGGTCGCATAGATCGCGCCGGCGCCGACGCCGGCCAAGGCCGAGCCGATATAGAGCGCCGTGAGCGATTCCGCGTTGGCGTTGAGGATCCAGGCGGCGGCGACCATCACGCCGCCGAACGCGATCATCAGCTTCGGTCCGCGCGTCGGGCCGATCCAATCGACGATCCAGCCCTCGAACGGCGTGAGCCAGGTCTCGAGCGCGACGAACAGGCTGAAGGCGACCTGAATGTCGGCGAGCGCCCAGCCATGCGCCTTGTTCATCGGGCTGACGAACAGCGTCCAGCCATATTGCAGATTGGCGATCAGCACCATGCAGGCGATCGCCAGAATGAGTTGCAGCCAGCGGTTCGTGCCGCTTGTCATGCGTTTGTCTTCCATCGGAATTTTCCTCGCCAAGTATCGTTGGACGGGTTTTCCCACGCCTCTTATGGGCGAGATTAGCACGCCGTTTCAGCAAGCTAAATAGCTGTATACGTTAACGTATTTTGCAATGCAGCAGTTCATTGTTGTGGTGCAACAATTGGTTCGTTTGGCGACCGTTATTTTGGCCCGTGCGCCGCTCGTCCCCGTAGCCAGTGTACGTACGGGGAGACCAGTCTAACGTCAAGGAAACTCAAGCCGGAGTCAGGATTTCGTCGATCCAGCGGGCGAGCCCGACGGCAGATGCGTCCGCCTGCTCGAAGCCCAGCACCTGGAGCCCGAGCGGCAGTCCCTCGGCCTGAGCAGCGGTAGCGACAGCGCCGGCACGCCGAGGAGCGAGCCGGGCGCCACAAAGGCCGGGTTCCCGGTCGAGTGCAGACCGAGCGGCGCCGGGCCGGTCGCCGGCAAGGCGATGACGCCGTCGCACACCGATTTGAGCCCGGCGAACACGCCGCGCACGCGGGCGCGCTCGGCGATGAGGCGCTGGTACTCTTCGAGGCTCATCGCCTCGGCGGTGGCGAGCCGCTCGATCATCACCTGGCTCAATCCGGGCCGGCCGCGATAGGCATTGATCGGCCAGCGCCCTTCCCAGTTGTTGATGGTGCGCGTCAGGCCCATCGCGTCGGCGATCGCCTGCTCGACGCCGGCGACGGGCGCGTTGTCGCGGCGGGTCAGCATCTCGATCCCCGCTGCCTTGAGCCGGGCGACCGCCTGCTCGAGCGCGACCTTCGCCGCAGGCTCGACCTCGCGCCAACCCGCCGTCTCCAACGAGCGCGAGGCGCGCGGGCCGTCGCGCCGCCGGCAGTTCGCGCGGGCCGGAGACGCCGGGATAGCCCGGATCGCCACCGACGCGCGCGCTGATCTCGCGCACCGTGAGCCAGGCATCGGCGAGCGAGGCGGCGAGCGCGCCGTGGCAGCTTTGCGAGAGGCCATCATAGCTGCCGCCGCGATTGACGCCGCCGACGCTCGGCTTGAAGCCATAGACGCCGCAGAAACTCGACGGCCGCAGGATCGAGCCGACGACCTGCGTGCCGAGACCCACGGGCAGCATGCCGACCGCGACGGCGGCGGCCGAGCCGCTCGACGAGCCGCCGGGCGTGCGGTCGAGGTCCCACGGGTTACGCGTGCCGCGCGGCTCGCTCGCCGCGAACTCGGTGGTGACGGTCTTGCCGACCACCACCGCGCCCGCCTCGCGCAGCGCCGCGACGCTCGCGCCGTCGCGCCCGGTGCGATAGCCGGCAAAGATCGGCGAGCCCTGCTCGGTCGGCATGTCCTCGGTCTCGATGATGTCCTTGATGCCGACCGGCATGCCGTCGATCGGCGAGAGCGGCCGCCCCTCGCGCCAGCGCGCGGTCGCGCGGTCGGCGGCCTTGCGCGCGCCCTCGATGTTGAGAGCGACGAAGGCGCCGACGCGCGGCTCGAGCGCGCTCACCTGGCCGAGACAGCGTTCGAGGAAATCGCGCGGGCTGTCCTTCCCGGCAGCGAAGACGGCGGTCGCCGAATGGTAGGGGACGCGGGTCGGATGGGGCGTCGCGGGATTCATGCTTTCTCCTCGAGCGTGATGGCTTGGGCGCGGCGCTGCATCGCGATCATCGCGGTGCGCAGCAAAAAGGCGCGCGCGCGCGCCGGGTCCGATGCGGCGTCCGCGAGCTCGCCGAGTTTCTGGCGGCGCAATTCGGGATCGCGCTCCTCGAGCCGGCGCTTGTTCTCGATCGACTGTTGCTGCACGAACTCGCTGGCCACGGTGCGGCGCTGGCGGTCGTAGAGATCGAGGATTTCGGCGGGCGCAGCGCCGGCCATGACGCGCGCGAGCTTCTCGGCCAGGTTCGCCGCATCCTGCAAGCCGCCGTTGAGGCCCATGCCGCCGATCGGATTGTTGACGTGCGCGGCATCGCCGGCCAGGAGCACGCGGCCGGCGCGAAAGCGCTGCGCCACGCGCTGGTGCGTCACATAGAGATTGCGGTGCACGACCTCGTAGCGCCGCGCCGCCGGAAAGAATTTTTGCAGGCGCCGCTCGACGCCCGCATCGCTCATCAGATCCTCGTCGCTGTCATTGGCGGACGCCGGGAACACGGTGCGCCACAATCCCTCGCCGTCGGCCGCGACCTTGAAGCAGTTGCACCATTCGTCGGGGTCGGCGAAGTAGCTCCGCGGGCAATAGCCGCGCGCGGAGAAATCGAACGGCGTCGTCAGCACGATGAAGCGCTCGGGCCAGGTGAAGCCTTCGAACTCGATGCCGGCCGCCTTGCGCACGGTGCTGCGCCCGCCATCGGCGCCGATGAGGAACGAGCCGTCGTGGCGCTCGATGCCGCCGGGCCCGCGCACCTCGATGCCGACGCCGCCGTCGCTCTGCTCGACGCTCACCACCTCGCGCCCCCAAACCACTTCCGCCGCCGGAAGATCGCCGAGGCGGCGCTGCAGGATCGCCGCGGTCTTGAACTGCTCGCACTGCACGACGAAGGGATAGCGCGTATCGGCGGCCAGGAGCGCGTGGTCGAATTCCGCGACTTTCCGGCCGCTCGGCCGGTCCCAGAACTGCACGATCGGCGCCACGAGCCCGACGCGGATCATGTCGTCGACGAGACCGGCCTCGCCCAACACTTCGAGCGTCGCCGGATGCGTCGTCGCCGCGCGCGGATCGGCCTGCGGTGCGTCGTTCATGTCGAAGAGCCGAACCGCGATGCCGCTCCGCGCCAAGAGCAGCGCCGCGAACAGCCCGACCGGTCCGCCGCCGGCGATGAGAACGCGCCCTTTGTCCCGCGCCACGAAAAAACTCCGAAGGTGCCGCGTTCTTGAATGCGGCCCGCGCCTCTGTCAAGCTTCGCTCCGCGCACGGAGGTAGAGATGCATAAGCTTTCCATTCCGCAATCGGTGACGGATCGCGTGATCGCGCGCCGCGGCACGGAGCATTGCTTTGCCGAGCTCGATCCGGCGAAGACGGCGCTCGTCGTCGTCGACATGCAGAATGCCTTCATGATGCCGGGCGTCGGCCATGCCGTGTGCGACGCGGCGCGCGAGATCGTGCCCAACATCAACCGCCTCGCCCGCGCCGTTCGCACGACCGGCGGCACGGTCGTGTGGATCAAGACCCGCTTCACCGAGGCATCGCTCGCGGAATGGTCGAACTCCTACGGCATCCTTTTGCCCGAGCGGAAGGCGAAGCGGATCGAGGCGCTGTCGCCCGGCGGCCTGGGCTATGAATTGTGGGACGGGCTCGAGGTGCGGCCGGAGGATTTGCTGGTGGACAAGGAGCGCTTCAGCGCGTTCCTGCCGGAATCGTCGAACCTTGCAGCCCTCTTGCGCGGGCGCGGCATCGATACCGTGCTCATCACCGGCACGGTCACGAACGTGTGCTGCGAATCATCGGCGCGCGATGCGATGATGATGAATTTCCGCACGGTCATGGTGACGGACGCCAACGCCGCCGCCAACGACGCCGAGCACAACGCCTCGCTCACCGCCTTCTACCTGACCTTCGGCGACATCCAATCGACCGACATGATCGCGGCGAGCCTCGCGCGCAACGCGCCGAACGCCGCGGCGGCGCAATAGCGGAGGCACGTCATGCCATTCAACAAGCCCCATCTCGAATTCCAGCCGGTCGACATGGGGCGCGGCTGGGAGACCATCGAGGGCTATCCGCCCGGCATCCAGCAGAAGATCCTGGCGAGCGACCTCGACGAGCGGAAGAAGCAAGGAAGCCGCACGCGGCTCCTGCGGTTCGAGAAGGGCTCCTTCACGACCGCGCCCTTCGTGCACGACCATTGGGAAGAGGTCTATCTCGTCTCGGGCGATCTCGTCGTCGGCAACGACGCAAAGGGCAAGGGCGGCGAGCCGTTTCATGCGCCCACTTATGCCTGCCGCCCGCCCGGCGCGTTCCACGGGCCGTTCCGCTCCGACACCGGGTGCCTGCTCTACGAGATCCACTACTACGACGAGGCGAAGCCGCATAGCTGACATGCGCCTGTAGGCAGCGCCGCCAACAGATTTGGCGCACGGAACCCCACTTTTGTAGACGGTTGTGTAACACCATGGCCCCGCACGATCTTGGAGCGGGGGCATGGCACTTTCGAAATTGGTTAGCGGCTCGACCCTGGTCAACCGCCAGGTCCGCGTCGGCGCGCGGCGCACCAGCGTTCGTCTCGAACAGGACATGTGGCGCGCGCTCTCTATTGTCTCGGCGGTCCAGAGCAAGACCGTTCACGAGCTCGTGACGGCAATCGACCGGACGCGTTCGGAGTCGAGCCTCACCGCGGCGATCCGCGTCTATCTCGTCCTGTATTTCGAGCAGCGCACGAAAGGGCTGCGTCGCGCCCCGCGGCAGGGTGCCCGCCGGGCAGCGGCGATAGGCTAAGCGATGCCGCCACGCTAGACTCGCGGGACTGCGAGGAGGCGAAGAAGGAAAAAGAGCCGATGAAGCTCGCCATTCCCGATCTCATCTCGCCCTCGTATTTCCCGGCGGCGGCGGCGGTCGAGCTCGGCTTCTTCCGCGAGGAAGGGCTCGATGTCGCGCTCGAACTCGTCTATCCGGTCGATAACTGCTACCGGCAGTTGCGCGACAGCGCGATCGACTTCGTCGGCGGCTCGGCCCATTCGGCGCTCGCGGCGTTCCCGGAATGGCACGGCGTGAAGCTCTTGGCGGCGCAGGGCCAGGGCATGTACTGGTTCCTGGTCGTCCATCGCGACCTCGGCGCCAGGCGCGGCGATCTTTCGATCCTCAAGGGCCGCACGATCGGCGCCGCACCCTGGGTCGACATGGGATTGCGCCGGCTTCTGATCGCGGCGGGGCTCGATCCCGCCAAGAACGACATCAGGATCGCGCCGGTGCCGGGCGCCGCGATCGTGCCGGGCAAGACCGTCAATTTCGGCCTCTTCGCCGCGAAGGCGCTCGAGGAGCGCAAGATCGACGGGTTCTGGGCGAACGGCATGGGCGCCGAGGTGGCGGTGCGCGGCGGCTATGGCACGCTGGTGCTCGACATCCGCCGCGGCGAAGGGCCAAAAGAGTGCTTCGACTATACGATGGCGTCGATCGCCACGACCGATGCGCTCATCGCCCGCGATCCTGCCGCCGCCGCGGGCGCAATCCGCGCCATCGTCAAAACGCACCGCGCGCTCAAAGAGGATGTGAGCCGCGCGACCGCGATCGGCCGGAAACTTTTCCCGCCGGCCGAGGCCGAGCTCATCGCCGAGCTGATCCGCCGCGACCTGCCCTACTACGACGCGGCGATCGCGCCCGACTTCGTCGCCGGCATGAACCGCTTCGCGCGCGCGGAAGGGGTCCTCCAAGGCGACGTGCCGTACGAGCAGGTGGTGGCGACCGAGTTCCGCGATTTGTGGCGCGGCTAGAGTCTGATCCACGCCGATCGAATCGCCCGGTACCCTCGCCCCACCGGGGAGAGGGTTTCTGTTTCCAAGCGGATGGATCGCACCCTAGCGCAGCCAGCGCGCGAGCTTCTGCTCGGCCTCGCGCCGCGCGCCGTCGAAGCGCTCGCCGAGGCGCACCGCGACATGCCCGTTCTTCTGGGCGAAGCCCAAGTAGCGGTAGGAATACCCGCTGTCGCGGATCCACTCCTGGAACGCCTTCCACTCGTGGCGCTGCCAGTTCGGATAGTTGAAATACTCGTCGAACACGATGACCGCGCCGGGCTGCAACCGCTCGCCGAGGCCGCGCAGCACGGTCACGGTCGAGGAATAGATGTCGCAATCGACGTGGAGGAATCCGACCGCCTCGCCCGGGTGCGCGGCGAGAAAGGCCGGAAGCGTCGCGTCGAACCAGCCCTTGTGGAGCTCGGCCTTGCCCGGCACCTCGGGCAGCTTGCCGCCGCGGCCGAACTTGCCCTTGCGCTCGAACGTGCCGGACCAGTCCTCCGGCAGCCCCTCGAAACTGTCGAAGCCGTGGCACGTGCCGCGGCTCGATCTGGCCAGGTGGCGCAGGCTCGCGCCGTCGCCAACGCCGAACTCGAGGACGAGCCCCGAAGGCGCCTCGGCGAGCGCGAATTCGATGAGCGCCCAGCGGTCGGCGAAGATGAGCGCCTCACCCATGTGCGCCTCGACATACTCGGCGGCTTGCGCGCGGGCGCGGAGCTGAAGCTCCGTTATGAGCGAGCGCGCGTGATATTTGAGGAGAAAGCGGCGGTAGAGCCGCTCGGAAAGCGGCATCGGGCGCGGATCGCCGCGGCGGCGGAACAGCCTCATTTTGCCAAGCGGCCCATGCGCGCCGTTAGCATAGGTGAGGCCCGTCCCGGGCGGCAAGCCGGGGGGCATTAGCACGCCGCTTGACGAATGCTATTTCCGGTTGTTGATTTGGGGAAGGCCGAATCGGCAGAGGAGTTCGGCGCCATGTTGCTCGGTCATATGCTGCAGCGCATCGTCCGCACCGGGACCGTGCGCATCATCGATGCCGACGGCCGCGCCCACGTCTTTTCCGGCGCGCCCGGCCGCACGGTCACGATCCGGCTGCACGACCGGAAGCTCGGCCGCCAGCTTTTCCTCAATCCGCGCATGAAGCTCGGCGAAGCCTATATGGACGGCACCCTCACGGTCGAGGACGCGTCGCTCTACGATTTCCTCGACCTTGTCGCCGGCAACATCGCCGAGGCGCCAAGCTCCCTCCTGTCGCCGCTCTATGACGGGTTCGGCAAGACGTTTCGCGTTTTTCAGCAGTACAACCCGGTAAAGCGCGCCCAGGCCAACGTGCATCACCATTACGACTTGTCGAAGACCCTCTACGACCTCTTCCTCGACAGCGACCGGCAATATTCTTGCGCGTACTTCACCGGGCCTGACCAGACGATCGAGGAGGCCCAGGCGCAGAAGAAGCGCCACATCGCCGCGAAACTGCTGCTGCGGCCGGGCCAGCGCGTCCTCGATATCGGCTGCGGCTGGGGCGGGCTCGGTCTCTATCTCGCCAAGGAATGCGACGTTGAGGTGACCGGCATCACCCTTTCGACCGAGCAGCTCGAGGTGGCGCGCCACCGCGCCGCGGCGGCCGGGCTCGCCGAGCGCGTCAAGTTCGAGCTGATCGACTATCGCCAGGTCGCGGGCGCGTTCGACCGCATCGTCTCGATCGGCATGTTCGAGCATGTCGGCGTGGTGCATTACGCCACCTTCTTCCGCAAGCTGCGCGAGCTTCTGGCGCCGGACGGTGTGGCGCTGCTGCACTCGATCGGCCGCGCGGACGGGCCGAGCGCCACTAACCCGTGGATACGGCGCTACATTTTCCCCGGCGGCTATGCGCCGGCCTTGAGCGAGGTGACGCCGGTTGTCGAAAAGACCGGGCTCTTCGTCACCGACATCGAGATTCTCCGCCTCCACTACGCCGAGACGCTGAAACTGTGGCGCACCCGCTTCCTCGCCAACCGCGAGCGCGTGCGCCAGCTCTATGACGAGCGCTTCTGCCGCATGTGGGAGTTCTATCTCGCCGCCTCGGAGATCGCCTTCCGCCACCAGGGCCACATCGTGTTCCAGATGCAGATGGCGAAGAAGGTGGACGCCGTGCCGCTGACGCGCGACTACATCGGCGACTGGGAGAAGAGCCACGTCGCGCCGATGGCGAGCGATCGCGCCGTCGCCTGAAATTCAACCCACAGGTTCCCCGTGTTTCACAGGCGTGCGAGTCGCATTGGTTCTGACGTGCGTTGACCCAGGATGGTAACATTGCGCGGATGGAGCCAGCACTTTCGAAGGTGACGCCGCTCAGGGAAGGCGATGCGGGCTACCGCACGCCCCCGGCGAATGTCGAGGCCGAGCAGGCGCTTCTGGGTGCAATGCTCGTCAACAACGCGGCCTTCCACCGCGTCAGCGAATTCCTGCGGCCCGAGCATTTCGCGCAGGCCGTGCACGGACGCATCTTCGAGGCGATCGCCAAGCTCATCGAGCGCGGCCAGATCGCCAACCCGGTGACGCTGAAATCGCTGTTCGACCAGGACGGCGCCCTGGCCGAGATCGGCGGCGCAGCCTATCTCGTGCGGCTCGCGGCGTCTGTCGTCACCATCATCAACACCGAGGATTACGGCCGCACCATCCACGACCTGCACCTGCGCCGCCAGCTCATCTCGATCGGCGAGGACGTGGTCAACGACGCCTTCACCACCGATCTCGACCGCGAGGGGCCGCAGCAGATCGAGGACGCGGAGCGGAAGCTGTTCGAGCTTGCGACCGCCGGCACGATCGAGGGCGGCTTCCGCGAATTCAAGGCCGCGCTCCAGGAGGCGATCGGCCAGGCCGAGACCGCCTTCAAGCGCGCCGGCCGCACGACCGGCGTCTCGACCGGATATATCGATCTCGACAAGCTTCTGGGCGGCTTGCACTCCTCCGACCTGGTGGTGATCGCGGGCCGGCCGTCGATGGGCAAGACCGCGATCGCCACCAATATCGGCTTCAACGCCGCCCGCGCCTTCAAGGCCAAGCCCGGCGAAAGAAACGGCCCGGCCGAGGATGGCGCGCGCATCGGCTTCTTCTCGCTCGAAATGTCGGCCGAGCAGCTCGCCACGCGCATCCTGTCCGAGGAATCGAAAGTGCCGTCGAACGACATCCGCAAGGGCGAGGTGTCGCGCGAGGACCTGTACCGCTTCATCGAGGCGAGCCAGCGCCTGGCCGCGGTGCCGTTCTTCATCGACGACACGCCGGGCCTGTCGATCGCCGGGTTGCGCACGCGCGCGCGGCGCCTGAAACGCACGCACGGGCTCGACCTCGTCATCGTCGACTATCTCCAGCTCATCCGCGGCAGCGGCGACGGCAGGCCCGACAACCGCGTCCAGGAAATCTCCGAGATCACGCGCGGGCTCAAAACGCTGGCCAAGGAGCTCAACGTGCCAGTCGTGGCGCTGTCGCAGCTCTCGCGTGCGGTCGAGGCGCGCGAGGACAAGCGGCCGATGCTGAGCGACCTGCGCGAATCGGGATCGATCGAGCAGGACGCCGACGTCGTCATGTTCGTGTTCCGCGAGGAATACTACCTCTCGCGCAGCGAGCCGGTGCGGCGGCCGGACGAACTCGAGGACAAATACAACGACCGCTACGAGCGCTGGGCCAAGCGCCTCGAGGAAAAGGCCGGCACCGCCGAGCTGATCGTGGCGAAGCAGCGCCATGGGCCAATTGGCAGCGTCACCTTGCGCTTCGACCACGCGACGACGCGGTTCGAGAATTTTGTCGGCGACGACCGCTTGCCGGAGTGAGATGCGGTGCCGGCACCCCGCTCACTCCAACCCTTGCCCCCAGAGGGGAGGGTGAGGGCGACGACGCGCAGGCGCACGCCCTAAAATAAACCCAATGCCGTCCCCCGCCCCCTCAGCGCGTGCCCAGGCGCGCGCGTCGAGCCTGCTCGAGATCGATCTCGACGCGGTCGCGGCGAACTGGCACGCGCTTGCGGCGATGGTCGGCGGAACCGCGCGCTGCGCCGCCGTGGTGAAGGCCGACGCCTATGGGCTCGGCGCCGCCCGCGTGGCGCCGGCGCTGGCGCGCGCCGGCTGTCGCATGTTCTTCGTCGCGACCATCGAGGAGGGCGCGGCCCTGCGGCACGCGCTCAAGGATGCGGAGATCGCGGTGCTGAACGGCCCGGCGGCGGCGCCTCCCGCCGCGTTCCGGGCGGCGCGGCTCGTGCCGGTGCTGAATGATCTGGCGCAGCTCGCGCGCTGGCGGCGATTTGCCGATGGCGAGCACCGGGCGATGCT
This sequence comes from uncultured Alphaproteobacteria bacterium, assembly GCA_963729295.1. Taxonomy (GTDB): domain Bacteria; phylum Pseudomonadota; class Alphaproteobacteria; order ATCC43930; family CGMCC-115725; genus DATJLY01. The sequence continues at coordinate 30,305 of CAVSNJ010000001.1, read as the reverse complement.
GCATATCGACACCGGCATGAACCGGCTCGGGCTTTCGCCAGCCGAGCTCGACCGGCTCGCAGCCGAGCCGCACCTGCTCGCGGGCGTGCCTCTCGCCGCCATCCTGTCGCACCTCGCCTGCGCCGAGGAGCGCGACAATCCCATGAACGAGGCGCAGCGGGCCGATTTCGCGGCGGCGCTCGACCGCCTGCCCAAGGCGTCGGCGAGCCTCGCGGGCTCGTCCGGGATTTTTCTCGGCGCGCCCTACCACTTCGATTTCGCGCGGCCGGGTGCGGCGCTTTATGGCGTCAACCCGGTGCCGGGCGGGCCCAATCCGATGCGAAGCGTCGTTCGCCTCACGGCGCGCATCCTCCAGGTGCGCGACGTTGACCGCGACAGGAGCGTGGGATACGGTGCCGCGCACCGCATGGCCCGTACGGGTCGCATCGCCACCATCGCCGCGGGTTATGCCGATGGCTGGCTCAGGTCAGGGAGCCACCGCGGCACCGTCGGCATCGCCGGGAAACGGGCCCCTATCGTCGGACGCATCTCCATGGATCTGATGACGGTCGATGTGAGCGAGATCGATCCGCGCGCGGCGGCGCCCGGCGCGCTCGCGAGCCTCATCGACGAAACCTATGGCGTCGATGACGCAGCCGAGGCGGCGGGGACGATCGGCTACGAGATTCTGACCTCGATCGGGCGCCGCGCGCTCAGGATCTATCGCGGCGGGACCGGCTGATGCTCGGATTTTTGGCGTCGGTCGGCCGGGTGTTCCTCGGCTTCCTCGTAACGACCGGCCGCTTCACGCACTTTGCGCTCACCGCGCTCTCGCATTGCGTGCGGCCGCCGATCTATGTCCGCCTCATCCTCAGGCAGATCATCGATATCGGCTATTACTCGCTGCCGGTCGTGGGCCTGACCGCGATCTTCACCGGCATGGTGCTGGCGCTTCAGACCAACACCGGGTTCGCGCGCTTTGCCGCGCAAGGGGCGGTCGCGACCGTCGTGCTCCTGTCCATGACGCGCGAATTGGGGCCCGTCATTGCCGCGCTCATGGTGGCGGGGCGGATCGGCGCCTCGATCGCGGCCGAGATCGGCACCATGCGCGTGACGGATCAGATCGACGCGCTCTCGACCCTCTCGACCAACCCGTTCAAGTATCTCGTCGTGCCGCGCCTTATCGCCGGCGTCGCGACATTGCCGGTGCTGGTGCTGGTCGCCGACGTGATCGGCGTGTTCGGCGGGTTTCTGGTCAGCACCTACAAATTGGGCTTCAACGCCGGCGGCTATCTCGGCCAGACCGCCGACAATCTGCGCTCCGAGGACGTCTATTCCGGCCTCATCAAGGCGGCGGTGTTCGGCTTCATCGTCACCATGATGGGCTGCTATTTCGGCTACCACTCGAGGGGCGGCGCGCAAGGCGTGGGCGCGGCCACGACCTATGCCGTCGTCTCGGCCTCGATCCTCGTGCTGCTCGTCGACTATCTCCTCACGAGCGTGCTGTTCTAGCGATGGCCAACGCCCTCAAGATCGCCGTGCGCGGCTTGCAGAAATCGTTCGGGCCGAAGCTCGTGCTCGACGGCATCGACCTCGACGTGCATGTCGGCGAGAGCCTCGTCGTGATCGGCGGCTCGGGCACCGGCAAATCGGTGCTGGTGAAGTGCATTCTGGGCCTCCTCGAGTCCGACGGCGGCTCGGTCACGATCGATGGTGCGGAGACGCTGAAGCTCGGCGGCGCCGAGCGCGAGGCGGTGATGCGCAAGTTCGGCATGCTGTTTCAGGGGGCGGCCTTGTTCGACTCGCTCCTCGTATGGGAGAATGTCGCGTTCAGCCTGATCCAGGGCCGCGGCATGGAGCGCCGGCATGCCAAGGACATCGCCATCCAGAAACTCGGCAATGTCGGACTTGGACCCGAGGTCGGCGAGTTGCGCCCGGCCGAGCTTTCCGGCGGGATGCAGAAGCGCGTCGCCTTGGCGCGCGCGATTGCCGCCGAGCCCGAGATCATCATCTTCGACGAGCCCACGACCGGGCTCGACCCGATCATGGCCGACGTCATCAACGATCTCATCATCAAATGCGTGCACGATCTCGGCGTCACCGCGATCTCGATCACGCACGACATGGTCTCGACGCGCAAGATCGCCGACCGGGTCGCCATGATCTATCGCGGCAAGATCATCTGGAACGGCGCCGCGGGCGAGCTCGAGCACTCGGGCAATCCCTTCGTCGACCAGTTCGTGCACGGCCGCGCGGACGGCCCGATCAAGATGGAGGTCCGCGCGCTCTGAGCGCGGGGTATGGCGATGGCCGCGCGGCCCGAAACCCGTTACGTCTGCCAGCAATGCGGCGCCGCGCATCCGAAATGGAGCGGCAAGTGCGATGCCTGCGGCGCGTGGAACACGCTCGCCGAGGAAACGGCGGGCGTCGTGCCGAAGGGATTGGGCGGAGCGCGCGGCAAGCTCGCGTTTCAGAGCCTCGATGCCGCGCATGAGGGGCTGACGCGGCGTCTTTCCGGCATCGCGGAGTTCGATCGCGTGTGCGGCGGCGGCCTGGTGCCAGGCTCGGCGCTGCTCGTCGGCGGCGATCCGGGGATCGGCAAATCGACGCTGCTGTTGCAGATCGCGGCGGCGCTGGCGCAGGGCCGCGCCGGCGCGAAGCTCGGCTGCGCCTATATCTCGGGCGAGGAATTGCTCGACCAGGTGCGGCTCCGGGCCGAGCGGCTCGGCGTCAAGGCGGCGCCCGTCCTGCTCGCCGCCGCGACCAGCATCCGCGACATCGCCGGAGCGCTCGACCGCACGGACCCGCCGGATTTCGTCGTCGTCGATTCGATCCAGACCATGTATCTCGATCAGCTCGACAGCGCGCCCGGCACGGTCGGCCAGGTGCGCGCCTCGGCTCAGGAATTGATTCGGCTGGCCAAGCGCCGCGGCTTTACCGTGATGCTGGTGGGACACGTCACGAAGGACGGATTGATCGCGGGGCCGCGCGTCCTCGAACACATGGTCGATGCCGTCCTCTATTTCGAGGGCGAGCGCGGCCACCAGTTCCGCATCCTGCGCGCGGTCAAGAACCGGCACGGGCCGACGGACGAGATCGGCGTGTTCGAGATGACGGACGCGGGACTGAGCGAAGTGCCGAATCCCTCGGCGCTCTTCCTGGGCGAACGCCAGGCGCCGGCCTCGGGCAGCGCGGTCTTTGCCGGAATCGAAGGCACGCGGCCGATGCTTGTCGAGATCCAGGCGCTCGTCGCGCCCACCTCCTACGGCACGGCGCGCCGCGCCGTCGTCGGCTGGGACGGCAACCGGCTCGCCATGGTGCTGGCCGTGCTCGAGGCGCGCTGCGGCGTCGAGTTTGGCGCGCGCGATATCTACCTCAACGTCGCGGGCGGCCTGCGCATCGCCGAGCCCGCCGCCGATCTTGCCGTGGCGGCGGCGCTGCTCTCGGCGCTGACCGGCGCGCCCGTTCCCGCCGACACGGTCGTGTTCGGCGAGATCGGGCTTTCGGGCGAAGTGCGCGCCGTGGGCCAGGCCGACGCGCGGCTGAAGGAAGCAGCGAAGCTCGGCTTTTCCGCCGCGATCCTGCCGCCGCGGCGCCGCGCGGGGTCCGAATCCGGCATCGCGCTCAAGGAGATTGCGCATGTGCGCGCGCTCGTCGCCATGTTCGAGGACGGCGCTGCCCCCGCACCGTCGAGCGCGGGCGGTCGACCCGCTCCCCGGCGGGGCGAGGGCGTGTTGAGCGCGGCGAGGGAGACGCGATGAACTCGCTCGACATCTGCGTCGTCGGCTTGATCATCCTGTCGGGACTGATGGCATTCGCGCGCGGATTCGTGCGCGAGTGCCTGTCGATCGCGAGCTGGCTCGGCGCCACCGCCGCGGCGCTCTATGGCCTGCCTTATCTGCGCCCGATCACCGAACGCTTTGTGCCGAAGGGCACGGTCGCCGACGCGACCGCGGCAGGGATCCTGTTCATCGTAACTCTCGTCGTGCTGACCATCATCGCCGGCATGATCTCGCGCCGGGTGAAGCGCAGCTCGTTGTCGGCGCTCGACCGCACCTTGGGGCTCCTGTTCGGCCTGGGGCGCGGCGCGCTTCTGGTGACGATCGGATTCCTGGCGCTGTCCTTCGTTCTGCCGCAAAAAGGCGAAAAGCCGAACTGGCTCGCCGAATCGCGCACCGCGCCGCTCTTTGGCAATGCATCCCAGGCGATCGCGCGATTCGTGCCCGGGGCGTTCCGGGACCGCGCCCTGCAGATGGCGCCGCAGCAGAATTTGCAGAACCAGTTCGAGAACGCGCTCCGCGCCTACAGCATACCTGCCTCGCGCCAGGGCGGAGCATCGGGCGCCGGGACCGGTCCCGGCCCGTCGAACGAGGACCAGCAGCGTCTGAACCAGCTCATCCAGCAGCTCGACAAGAGCCAGGACCCGCCCGCGCCAGGCCGCTGACACTGGCGCGAAACCGCCGATCCGTGTAGAACAAGGGCGCCTCGACACCGGTCGATTCCGTCCCCATCTTCCGGGTGAGGCAGTAAAGCCGGCGGTCGCATGCTGACCACGCATCCATTCGAGAGCGATGACGCGCTGCACGAGGAATGCGGCGTGTTCGGCGCTTATGGCCATGCCGAGGCGGCGGCGTTGACGGCCCTGGGCCTCCATGCGTTGCAGCATCGCGGCCAGGAAGCGGCCGGCATCGTCGCCTTCGACGGCGAACAATTCCACGCCCATCGCAGCCCCGGCCATGTCGGCGAAAATTTCAGCTCGAAGGACGTGATCTCGCGTCTTGGCGGCCATTCCGCCATCGGCCACGTGCGCTATGCGACGACGGGCGAGGTGGCGCAACGCAACATCCAGCCGCTCTTCGCCGATTTCGAGTTCGGCGGGCTCGCCATCTGCCACAACGGCAACCTCACCAACTCCTGGCATCTGCGCCGGCAGCTCGTGCGCCGCGGCAGCCTGTTCCAATCGACGAGCGACACCGAGGTGATCGTCCATCTGATTGCGACGAGCCTCAAGGACAGCGTCGAGGAGCGGCTCGTCGATGCGCTGCGCCAGGTGCAGGGCGCCTACTCGCTCGTCGCGCTCTCGCAGGAGGGCGTGATCGCGGTGCGCGATCCGCTGGGCGTGCGGCCCCTGGTGCTGGGCAAGCTCGGCGATGCGTGGATCGTGGCGAGCGAGAGCTGCGCTCTCGACATCATCGGCGCCACTTTCGAGCGCGATGTGCAGGCCGGCGAGATGGTGGTGATCGGGCCGCAGGGGTTGCGCAGCGTCAAGCCGTTCGACCGCGCGAGGAAGCGCCTCTGCATCTTCGAGTACATCTATTTCGCGCGGCCCGACAGTCTTGTCGATGGCGTCAATGTCTACGACGCGAGGAAGCGCATCGGCGCCGAGCTCGCGCGCGAGAACCACGTGCCGGCCGACATGGTGATCCCGGTGCCGGATTCGGGCGTGCCGGCGGCCTTGGGCTATGCCGCCGAATGCGGCCTGCCGTTCGAGCTCGGCATCATCCGCAACCATTACGTCGGCCGCACCTTCATCGAGCCGACCGACCAGATCCGCCATCTCGGCGTGAAGCTCAAGCACAACGCCAACCGCATCCTCGACGGCAAGCGCGTCATCCTGGTCGACGATTCGATCGTGCGCGGGACGACCTCGACCAAGATCGTGGCGATGATGCGCCAGGCCGGCGCGCGCGAGGTGCACATGCGCATCTCGAGCCCGCCGACGACGCATCCCTGCTTCTACGGCATCGCCACGCCGACCAAGGAACAGCTCCTCGCCTCGCACATGTCGGTGAAGGAGATGGAGCGCTTCATCGGCGCCGACAGCCTCGCCTTCGTGTCGATCGACGGGCTCTATCGCGCCGTCGGCGAAAAGGGCCGGAACGCCAAGGCGCCGCAATATTGCGACGCATGCTTCACCGGCGACTATGCGATCCCCTTGGTCGATCACGACGCCGGCAAGGTCCAGACCCAGCTTTCGCTCCTCGCCGAGACGGCATGAGTTAGGCCGCGCGACGCGGCGCGATCCGCTTCAGCGTCTTTTCGATCCTGTCGGCAGCGATCTCAAGATCGTATTGCGATTGCATCCCCATCCAGAAACCGGCTGTCGTGCCGAAATAGCGCGAAAGGCGCAGCGCCGTATCGGCGGTGACCGGCGTTTCCTCGCGCACCAAACGCTCGATGCGCGTGCGCGGAACCCCAATCGCTTTTGCGACTGCGTAAGGCGAGAGCTTCATGGGCGCAAGATATTCCTCGCGAAGGACCTCGCCGGGATGAATCGCTGGAAGCTTTCTCGTCATTGCGTTCCGCCTTTAGTGGTAGTCCACGATCTCGACTTCATCAGGCCCCGCGCCAGACCATCGAAAGACGATCCGCCACTGACCGTTGATGCGGATCGACCATCGGCCGGCCAAGTTTCCCTTCAATGCCTCCAGGCGATTGCCTGGCGGACTCGCCACGTCCATTAGCGCCTCCGCGTTGTTCAACTGAACGAGCTTGCGGCGCGCTACTCTCGCGACGGCAGATGAGAAACCCTTCGGTACCTGCCTGCCGTTCAGGATCAGTTCCGCCCATTTGCCCTTGAAGGTGCGAATCATCCGGCTGCTTAGCAACACCTCGACAGTATCATCGTGTGATACGAAAGTCGAGAGCACAAAGGGATTTCCCATTGCTGCGGGACGCGAGGGTCGCTTGGCCGCGAAGCGCGCGGTAGGATGCGGCAAAAGAGATGGAGGCGAGGATGATCTGGTGCCGCTTTGAATTGGGCGGAACGGCGCGTTTCGGCATCATCGAGGGCGACAGCATCACCGAAATCGACGGCGTGCCGTGGGGCGAGCACAGGGTCACGCCCGCGAAGCACAAGCTCGCCACGGCGAAGCTCTTGGCGCCGCTCGTCCCCGGCACGTTCTATTGCGCCGGCGTCAATTACCGCAGCCACGTCATCAAGATGGCGGCAAAGCGCAACGCCGAGCCGAAATTCCCCGATGCCGCCGATATCGGCTATCGCTCGCCCAACGCCATCATCGCCAACGGCGAGGCGATCGTGAAGCCGAAGGACGCCGGCAACGAGTTCCAATACGAGGCCGAGCTCGTCGCCATTGTCGGCAAGAAGGGCAAGAACATCCCGAAGGAGAAGGCGCTTGAGCACGTGTTCGGCTGGACCATCGGCAACGACGTGAGCGAGCGCGCCTGGCAGCGCGGCGACCGCACGATGTGGCGCGGCAAGGACACGGATACGTTCAAGCCGATGGGGCCGTGGATCGTCACCGGCCTCGACTACCGCAAGATGCGCACGATCGTGAAGCTCGACGGCAAGGAGGTCGAGAATTTCGCCACCGGCGACATGATCTTCAGTGTCGAGGACTTCATCGAGCGCATGACGAAATACGTCACGATCCATCCCGGCGACGTGATCTGGATGGGCACGGACGGCGTGCCCGAGAACATGCGGCCGGGGCAAACCTGCGAGATCGAGATCACCGGCATCGGCAAGCTCGCGAACCCGATCGTCCTCGAGACGTAGTCAGCGCGCGGCGTGGAGCGCGCGCCAGACGCGCTCGGGCGTGGCCGGCATGTCGATCGCCGGCGCGCCGGCGGACGCAAGCGCATCGACCACCGCGTTCATCACCGCAGGCAGCGCGCCGACCGTGCCCGCCTCGCCCGCGCCCTTGGCGCCCAAGGGATTGAGCTTCGTCGGCACCGGGTTGCTCTCGACCTCGAACAGCGGCATGTCGTCGGCGCGCGGCATGGCATAGTCCATGAAGGACGCGGTCAGAAGCTGTCCTGACTTCGCGCTCGTAGACGACGCGCTCCATCAGCGCCTGGCCCGCGCCCTGCGCCACGCCGCCGTGGATCTGGCCCTTCAAGGTCTTGGGGTTGATGACGGTGCCGACATCGTCGACGACGGCATAAGACGCGATCTCGACCGCGCCGGTGCCGGGATCGATCTCGACCTCGCAGACATGGCAGCCATTGGGATAGGTGTCCTGCGTCGGCGCGAATGTGCCGGTCTCGTAGAGGCCGGGCTCCATGCCCTTGGGCAGGCGGGGGACCTGATATGAGGCGCGCGCGACCTCCTTCATGGTCATGCCGCGATCGGTGCCTTCGACGCGAAAGCGGCCATCGGCGAAGCTCACATCGGCCTCGCTCACCTCGAGCAGATGGGCCGCGATGCGCTTTGCCTTCGCCGCGATTTTCTCGGCCGCGATGCGGATCGCCGTGCCGCCGATCACGGTCGAGCGCGAGCCGTTGGTGCCGATCCCGAAGGCGACCACGTCGGTGTCGCCGTCGGTGTAGCGGATGTCCTTGGGATCGAGCCCGAGCGTCTCGATCAGGATCTGGCGGAACACGGTCGGATGCCCCTGCCCCTGGTTCTTGCTGCCCATCAGGAGCGTGGCGCCGCCGCTCGTGTCGAAGCGCACCTCGGCGAACTCGGCGCCCGGCCCCGCGGCGCGCTCGATCGCGTTGACCACGGCAAGGCCGCGCAGCTTTCCGCGCTTCTTCGATGCGTCGCGCCGCGCGGGAAAACCGGCGAGATCGCCGACCTTTTCCGCCATGTCCATGTTGCGGTGGAACTCGCCGCAATCGTAGTTGAGCCCGCCCAACGGCGTCTTGTAGGGCATGGCGGCAGACGCGATCAGGTTCTTGCGGCGGAGCTCGAGCCGGTCCATGCCCAACTCGCGCGCGGCATCGTCGATGATGCGCTCGATCATGTAGATCGCCTCGGGCCGGCCCGCGCCGCGATAGGGCGCGGTCGCGCTCATGTTGCTGAAGGCCACGGTCAGATGCGCGTGCGCCGCGGGAAAATCGTACGTGCCGACGACCGCGCCGAGGCTCGTGAAGGTGGCGAGCAGGTTGCGATCGGACGAGAGATAAGCGCCGATATTGCTGATCGTCCTGACGCGCAGCGCCAAAAATTTGCCATCCGCGCCGAGCGCCAGCTCGACATCGGCAAGGACGTCGCGGCCATGCTCGTCGGCCAGAAGCGCCTCGCTCCGCTCGCAGCGCCATTTGACCGGGCGGCCGAGTTTTTTGGCTGCCCACAGCACGAGCCGGTGCTCGACATACTGCCAGCCCTTGGTGCCGAACCCGCCGCCAACATCGCCGGCGACGACGCGGATCGCCTGCTCCGGCACCTTGAAGATGGCGTTCGCCAGCATCTGCCGCACGCGATGCGGATACTGCACGTCAGCGTAGAGCGTGAAGCGCTCCTCGTGCGGATCCCACACGCCGATCGCTCCGCGCGGCTCCATGAACTGCGCATGGACGCGGCTGATGTCGTAGCGCCGCTTCACGACATGCGCGGCCTTGGCGAAGGCGGCGTCGGTCGCGGCCTTGTTGCCGGTCTCGAACAGGTGCGAGACGTTGTCGGAACACTCGTCCCAAACGGTCGCCGCACCCGGCGCGACCGCGGCCGCGGTCGAAGTGACGGCCGGAAGCGGGTCGTAAGCGACATCGATCGCGTCGGCCGCGTCCTTCGCCTCGGCCAACGTCTCCGCGACGACGAGCGCAATCGGGTCGCCGACATAGCGCACGCGGTCCTTGGCGAGGCCCGGGTGCGGGCGCGCGAAGAGCGGCGAGCCGTCCGGCCGCTTCCTCTGGAACTGCACCGTCGTCGTGCCGAGCCCGGCGGCCGCGATGTCGGCTTGCGTGAAGATGCCGAGCACGCCCGGCATGGCCTTGGCCGCGCCCGCGTCGAGCCGCGCGATCTTCGCGTGCGCATGCGGCGAGCGCAGCAGCACGGCACAAGCCTGGCCGGGCACGTTCACGTCATCGATGAAGCGGCCGCCGCCCTGCAACAGCCGCGCGTCCTCGAAGCGGCTCACCGGCTGACCGATGCCAAAAGGCCCCATGTCGTTCCCCGTCTTTGCGCGCCCTATCTTAGCCGCCGCCCGTCCTCGGCGTAAGGATTGGGGCCCTTGCGCAGCATCATGCGGATCGGCACGCCGGGTAGGTCGAAATGCTCGCGCAGCAGGTTGGTGAGATAGCGGCGATAGGAGTCCGGCAGCTCGCCCGGCTTGGAGGCAAAGAGCGCGAAGGTCGGCGGGCGCACGTTGACCTGCGTCGCATAGCGCAAGCGCAGGCGCCGACCGGACACGAGCGGCGGCGGGTTGCGCTCCTGCACCTCGGCGAGGAAGCGATTCAAACGCGGCGTCGGGATGCGCCGGTTCCACGCCGCTTCCGCCGCGATCACGCCCTGCATCATCCGGTCGAGTCCCTTGCCTTCGAGCGCCGAGACCGTGACCGCGGCGAGCCCCGCGAGCTGCGGCAAGGAGTCCTCGAGCGTCTCCTTGAGGTCCGCCAGCGCCGCGCGCTTGTCCTTGATGAGGTCCCACTTGTTGACGGCAAGCACCAGCGCGCGCCCCTCGTCGGCGACGAGCCGCGCGATCGTCAGGTCCTGGCGTTCGAGCGCTTGCGTCGCGTCCACCACCAGCACCACCACCTCGGCGAAGCGGATCGCGCGCAGCGCATCGGCGACGGCGAGTTTTTCCAGCTTCTGCTCGATCTTGGGGCGGCGGCGCAGTCCGGCGGTGTCGCAGAGCTCGATCCGGCGCCCCTGCCAATGCCACGGCAGCGCGATCGCATCGCGCGTGGTGCCGGGCTCGGGGCCGGTGAGCATGCGCTCCTCGCCGAGAAGGCGGTTGACGAGCGTCGACTTGCCGACATTGGGCCGGCCGACGATGGCGAGTTTCAACGCGCGCTCTTGGCCCTCGACGGGAGGCGGATCGCGCTCGGCCGCGTCGACGAGCGGCGCCAGCACACGAAAGAGCGCATCCAACCCTTCGCCATGCTCGGCCGAGAGCGGCACGGGATCGCCGAGCCCCAAATCGAACGCCTCGAACGAAGCGGCGAAGCCCGCGCCCTCGGCCTTGTTGGCGACGAGGATCACGGGTTTGTGCGCCCGGCGCAGCCAGTTGGCGAAATGCCGGTCGAGCGGGGTTATGCCCGCGCGCGCATCGACGAGGAGAAGCGCCGCGTCGGCATCGGCCAATGCGCGCTCGGTCTGCGTCCGTATGCGCGCCGCAAGCTCGCCCGGGGCCCCATCCTCAAGCCCGGCCGTATCGATCAGCCGAAAACGCAGGTCGCCGAGGCGCCCCTCCGCCTCGCGCCGGTCGCGCGTCACGCCCGGCGTATCGTCGACGAGCGCCAGGCGCTTTCGGGCGAGCCGGTTGAACAGGGTCGATTTGCCGACATTGGGCCGGCCGAGGATCGCCACCGTGAAGGTCACCGGCCTCTCCTAGCGCAGCGCGTAGAGGTCGGCCTCGTCGGTGATGACGTAGAGCGTCTTGCCGGCGACCGAGGGCGTGACGAAGACGCCGTCCGGAAAATCCATCTTGCCCAGCGGATCGCCGGTATAGGGCGAGAGCGACACGGCCTCGCCCTCGGACGAGACGACGATGAGACGGTCGCCGGCGAGCACAGGCCCGGTCCAGACGAGCGGGTGCTTCTTCTTCGCCTCGTCCTCGTAGTGCGGCAGCACGCGGACCCACGCGACCTTGCCGTCCTCGCGTCTGAGGCACGCAAGCTCGTCGTTGTTGGCGAGCACATAGACGTAATTGCCGCCGGCCCAGGGCTCGTGCGTGCCGCCGATATCCTGCTCCCACACGCGGTCGCCGGTGCGCAGGTCGATCGCCACCATGAGGCCGCTATTGGAGACCGCGAAGACGCGGTCGCGGTCGATCACCGGCTGGCCGCGCACGTCGGCGATCGAGTTGAGCGCGCCCAATGGCTGCGCGGTCGCAAGGTTGTCGGACCACAGCACGCGGCCATTCTCGACGCGCAAGCCAAAGAGCTCGCCCGAGGTATAGGGCACGACCACGATGTCGCCCTCGACCGCCGGGCTCGCCGCGCCCAGAAGGCTCGCGGGCTCGGGGAGCCCGTTATGCGACCACAGCGCGCGGCCGTCGTCGGCCGCCAGAACCTGAAGCTGGTTCTCGACGGTGATGACGAAAAGGCGGCCGTCATCGACGGTCGGCGCGCCGTGCGACGGCGCGTTCAAGTTCTGACGCCAGATCTCCTTGCCGGTCGCGGCGTCGAGCGCGAGCGCCTGGGCGTAGCCGGTCGTGACATAGACGCGGTCGCCGGACACGGCGACGCCGCCGCCATAGGTCTGGTCGCGCGCGGTCTTGGGCTCGGGATCGACGCGCCACAGGCGCTTGCCGCTGTGCGCATCGAAGGCGCTCACGACGTTCGAGCGAATCCATCGTGAAGACGCGCCCGTCGGCGACGACCGGCTGCGCCGTGACGCGGCCATAGTCGTTGGCGCCCTTGCCCGCGTCGCTATCCCAGACGCGCTTGATCTCGTCGCCGAGCGCCAGGTGGTACATGGCGTGGCTTGGATATCCGCCGGCGTCGGGCCAGGCGGGATTGTCGAACGGCGCCGGCAGCAGCACGTGATCCGATTTGAGGTTGGCATCGACCTTGATCGGCTGATCGAGGCTCAGGACCGAGATGCGCTTGCCCGGAAGCGGATCCTTCTTGTCGGTGAACATGTCGCTGATCGTGTCGCAGCCGGCGAGCGACAGGAGACACAGACCGAGCGCAAGGCGGGCGAGGCGGGAACAGCTCGTCATGGCCCGAGCGCCGCGACCATTTCCGCGGCGCGCGCGCGGGCGCCCTGGGGCGCTGCGAGATCGTCGGCGAGGCTTTGATAGATGGCGCGCGCCTTCGATTTGTCGCCTTCGTCGAGCGCCGCGATCGCCGTCAATTCGAGCGCGCTCGCATGCCAGGGATTCTTGGCGTCGGTCAAGGGCGCGAGCCGCGCGGCCGCGTCCTTCGGGTCCTTGTCGAGCTCGAGCCGGGCGGCCAGCAAATTGGCGAGATCGCGATAGGCCTGATCGACGGCGCCATCGTTCGCGATCCCGCCATAGAGCGCGAGCGCGCCATCGCGGTCGCCGGATTTCGCCTTCGCCGCCGCTTCCTCGAACCGCGCCAGCACGGCGCGGCCCGCGTTCGAATCCTGTGCGACCGCGGCAAAGGCGCCGACCGCTTCCTGGTCCTTGCCCTGGTGCGCGAGAGCGAGCGCCGCTTCGTAGCGCACGCCCTCGGCCTGGCGCTGGCGCGACTGGTATTCGCGCCAGCCCACCGCAACCGCCGTCGCCGCGACCAGCACCGCCGCCGCCACGATCACGTACTTGCCGTAGCGCTGCCACAGCTTGAAGAAGTTGTCGCGCCGCAGCTCCTCGTCGATTTCGCGGAAGATGTCGCTCACGAAGAAACCTCTGGCGCACCAAGGGAGCCGAGCTTAGCGGGCCACGGCCGGTGCGCCAAGGACCCCACGAGCTAGAGTCTGGACCTTGTTGCGGAAATGAGAAAAACTGTGCCCTGGCATGAGCAAGGTCGTCCGTCTCGCCGATCACCGGCGCAAGCAAAAGCGCGTCTTCTTTACTCGCCCGGAACTCAATCAGCTCCTGTCCATCTACAGTCGGCAGGTGGTGCGTGGGGAATGGCGCGACTATGCTATCGACCAGCAGGACGAGGCGGCGCTGTTCTCGGTGTTCCGCGCGACGCAGGAGAGCGCGCTTTATACCGTCGTCAAGGCGGCGCCCGGCGCGCGCGCGGGCGACTATGCCCTCTTCCAGGGGCGCCAGCGGCTGGCCGCCGGCCCCTCGCTCGGCGACGTGCTGCCGCTGCTCCTGAGCACGCTCGGCCCCGTGACCTCGCACCTCGACAGCGAGGGCCGGCAATAACTCACGCGCGCGAGGCTGCGAGGGCCGCCTCGATGCCGCGCGCCATGCCCAAAAGGGCGCGGTCCGCGCCGTGCGGACCCACGAGCATGAGGCCCACGGGCGCCTCGCCCGCCCGCTCGATCGGCAGGGTGATGGCACAGCGGTCGAGGAAATTGACGATCGCCGGATTGCGCAGGATGAGCGTGTTGAGGCGCGTGAACTCGCGATCCTCGGCGAAGGCCGCGATGGGTGGCGCGACGATCGCCACGGTCGGCCAGACGAGCGCGTCGAAATCCTGGGTCGCTTCGTCGATCCGGGCGATGAAGCGGGCGCGCTCGGCGACGAGCGTTACGTAATCGGCCGCGCTCATGTCGCGCCCGCCCTCGATCCGCCGCTTGACGCGCGGGTCGTACTCGGCGCCGCGACGCGCCAGCAGCTCGCGGTGCCAGGCGAACGCTTCGGCCGGCGAGAAGCCGCCGGTTGAATTGATCCGGACATAATCCGACAACTCCTCGAGCGCGCGGTCCGAAACCAGCGCGCCGGCGCGAGAGAGAGCCGAAAGAGCGCGCGAGAACGCCGCCGCGACGGCATCGTCGATCCCACCCAGCACAATTGTTTGCGGCACGGCAAGGCGCAGCCCCGCGACCGCGCGCAGCGGCGGAAGGGTCGGCGGCTCGCCCGCCAGCACCGCGTCCGCGATGGCGCAGCACGCGACCGTCGCAGCGAGCGGACCAACGGAATCGAGCGTCGTCGACAGCGGCAGCGCGCCCGCCGTGGGAACGCGGCGCGCGGTCGGCTTGAAGCCGACCAGGCCGCACAGCGCCGACGGGATGCGCACCGATCCGCCGGTGTCGGTGCCGATCGCGACGATCGCGGAGCCGTCCTTGGCCGAAACCGCGGCGCCCGAGGACGAGCCGCCCGGTATGCGCGCGCGGTCGTAGGGATTGCCCGGCGTGCCGTAGTGCGGATTGATGCCGACGCCGGAATAGGCGAACTCGGTCATGTTGGTGCGGCCGACGATGACGGCGCCCGCCGCCTTGAGGCGCGCGACGATCGCGGCGTCGCGCGTCGCCGGCGGCCGGTCGTCCAACGCCTTCGAGCCCGCGAGCGTGCGCTCGCCCGCGATGTCGAACAAATCCTTCACCGACACCGGCAGCCCGGCAAGCGGCGAGGCGACATACCCCGCGCGGCGCAGCCGGTCCTGCGCGTCGGCCACGTCTCGCGCATTGGGCGCGAGGGAAATGAAGGTCGCGCGATCGGCGATCTTCGCAAGCGCCTCCTCAACCAGCGCGCGACTTGTGGTCCTGCCTTCGCCGAGCGCGGCGGCGAGGCCGAGCACGCTCCGGTCTTCCGTCTCTGGCATTTTGGCGCTCTCCCAACGTTCCGCCGATGAGAGGAAAGCCCGGCAGCGATCCCGAGGCAAGGCCGGAACAAACCTTTCGGGACGGCGTTTTCTTGCGCGGCTCACGCGCGGATCGCGGCAAACCGTGAAGCCGGAGATTTCGCCGCCAACATCGACGAGCCCGATGCCACACGCCTCGCCCCGATCCGGCTGCCGCTTCTGCGGCGGTCCTTTGCACGACTTCGTCGATCTCGGCATGTCGCCGCTGTGCGAAAGCTTTCTCGGCGCGCAGCAGCTCAACGAGATGGAGCCGTTCTATCCGTTGAACGTGCGGGTGTGCGGCGAGTGTTTCCTGGCGCAGGTCGAAGAGTACGTGACGCCCGAACACATCTTTCGCGAATACGCCTATTTCTCGTCCTACGCGCAATCGTGGGTCGAGCATGCGCGGCGCTATGCCGCGATGGCGGTCGAGCGATTCTCCTTGGGCCGCGCGAGCCGCATCGTCGAGCTCGCGAGCAACGACGGATATTTGCTGCAGTTTTTCGTGGCGCGCGGCTTCGACGTCTTGGGCATCGATCCGGCCGAGAACGTCGCACAGGCGGCGGCGGAAAAGGGCGTCAGGACGCTCACCCGCTTCTTCGGGCGGGAGCTCGCGGCGGAGCTCGTCGCCGACGGCCAGGCCGCCGACCTCGTCATCGGCAACAACGTCTTGGCGCAGGTGCCGGACATCAACGATTTCGTCGGCGGCATCGCGGCGCTACTGAAGCCAAGGGGCCATGTCACGCTCGAGTTTCCGCATCTCTTGCGGCTCATCGAGGAGAACCAGTTCGACACGATCTATCACGAGCATTTCTCGTATTTCTCGCTGATGACAGCGGCGCGCATCCTCAAGGCGCACGGGCTGCGCCTCTTCGATGTGGAAGAGCTGTGGACGCATGGCGGATCGCTCCGCCTGTTCGCGTGCCACGAGGAGGCACCCGACGAAACCTCGCCGCGCGTCGCCGAGATCATAAGGCACGAGCTTGCCGCCGGATTGAGCGGGCTCGCCGCCTACGCGAGCTTTGCCGAGCGGGTCAAGGAGACGAAGCGCAAGCTGCTTGATTTCCTCATTTCAGCAAAGCGCGGCGGCAAATCGGTCGTCGGATATGGTGCGCCGGGCAAGGGCAACACGCTCCTCAATTACTGCGGCGTGCGCACCGATTTCCTCGACTACACCGTCGACCGCAATCCCTACAAGCACGGCAAGTTCCTGCCGGGAACGCACATCCCCGTGCTGCCGCCCGAGCGCATCGCCGAGACGCGGCCCGACTATCTCCTGATCCTGCCGTGGAACTTCAAGGACGAGATCATGGAGCAGATGGCCTTCATCCGCGGCTGGGGCGGCAAGTTCGTCGTGCCGATCCCGGAAGTTTCTATCCATCCCTGAAGCGGGAGATTTGCCGATGCGCGTGGTTTTGTTCTGCGGCGGGCTCGGGATGCGTTTGCGGGAATATTCCGACCAGATCCCGAAGCCGATGGTGCCGATCGGCTATCGCCCGCTGGTCTGGTGGGTGATGAAATACTACGCGCATTTCGGGCATCGCGACTTCATCCTGTGCCTCGGCTACAAGAGCGACGTCATCAAGGATTATTTCCTCACCTACAACGAATGCCGCTCGAACGACTTCGTGATGTCCGAGGGCGGCCGCAAGATCGAGCTCTTGCAGCGCGACATCGACGACTGGCGCATCACCTTCGTCGATACCGGCCTCGATGCGAATATCGGGCAGCGGCTTGCGGCGGTGGCACCGCACTTGAAGAACGAGGACGTGTTTCTCGCGAACTATGCCGACGGACTCACCGACTTCCATCTCCCGTCCCTGATCGATCCGTTCCTCAAGGGCCGCCAGGTCGCGACGTTCCTCTCCGTGCGGCCCAACACCACCTTCCACTTCGTGACGCGCCGCGAGGATGGGTCGGTCGCCTCGATCGACGACGTGCTGAGCGCCAATTCGTGGATCAACGGCGGATTCTTCGTGCTGCGCCGCGAGATCTTCGACTACATCAAGCCGGGCGACGAGCTTGTGGAAGAGCCGTTCCGCCGCCTCATCGCCGAGCGCCGCCTCGGCACACACGCCTATGACGGGTTCTGGCGCTGCATCGACACGTTCAAGGACCTGCAAGCGCTCGAGGCGCTTTACGCCAAAGGCAACGCGCCGTGGATCGTGTGGCGCGACGCCGCCGCGAGAACGCCGCTCGCGCAAGCGCTGGTCCCCGCCTCCGCGCGCGAGCCGCGGCCCGCCCGGAAGCGCGAGCCGATCGAGCTCTCCGCGCGCCGCTGAGCGCCCTCATGCTGAAGCTTCGCCTCGATCCCGGCGGCGAGCCTTTGCGCCTTCTCTGCCTTGGCGCTCATCCGGACGACATCGAGATCGGCTGCGGCGGGCTATTGCTGCGGCTGTTCGGCGAAGCGCATGGGATCGAAGTGCGCTGGATCGTCTTCAGCGGCACTGAAGAGCGCCGCGCCGAGGCCGAAGCGAGCGCGCGCCGCTTCCTCGGCGCGCTCGGCGGCGGCACTGCCACGGTCCACGTGCTGGGATTTCGCGACGGGTTCTTCCCGTCCGAGATCGCGGGCATCAAGGAGACGTTCGAGGCGCTGAAGCGCGATTATCGCCCGACCCTCATCCTCACCCATTGCCGCGACGATCTGCACCAGGACCATCACACGGTGGCGGAACTGACCTTCAACACGTTCCGCGATCATCTCATCTGGGAATACGAGATCCCGAAATACGATGGCGATTTCGGCAATCCGAACCTCTACGTGCCGCTGGCGCTTTCGCTCTGCCGCGCCAAGACGACGGCGATCCTCGAGACCTTTCCAAGCCAGCGCGCGCGCGCATGGTTCACGACGGAAACTTTCATGGCGCTGATGCGGCTTCGCGGCATCGGCTGCAATTCGCCGTCGGGCTATGCCGAGGCGTTCTATTGCCGCAAGGCGGTGGTGTAGCGCTGGTGCGGCGCGCGGTCGGCCGGATCGACCTGATGGAGGCTCGAGGTCACCGCCTCGCCGAGCGCCGTCGGGCGGATCGCCGGCGCGGGCGGCGGAAAGACCGGCTTCTCGCCCCTGAGCTTCGCCTGCACGAGCTGGAACAGCGCCTCCTGGAAGCGCTCGCGGAAATCGCGGCGCGGATCGAAGGAGCCGTTCAACCGGGCAATGACGAGCGCGGTCTTGTCGATCAGCTCGCCGTCGAGCGGCGCCTCGGCGAGCCCGGCGAAGACGGTGTCTTCGCTCCGCAATTCGGCGGCCGCGCGCATCGTCGTGAGGACGAGCCCGCGGCCGCGTGGCTGCACGAGCGCGGCATATTCGCGCCCGCCCAGAACGATGTGGCCGATCGCGGCCAGGCCTGCGCGCAGCATCGCCGCACGAATGAGAGCGTAGGAGCCGGCCGATGCCGGCGCATCCGGCAGCAGATAATAGGGCGTGTCGAGATAGGCCGTGTCGAGCGAGGATGCGTCGAGAAACCGGTCGAGCACGATGTTGCGCATGCTCTCGACCTGCAATTCCGCGAGCTCGCGCTCCTCGATCACGACGAAGCGGCCCGACTCGAATTCATAGCCCTTCAAAAGCGCGTCGCGGTTGATCTCGCGGCCGGTCTGCGGATCGTACGGGCGAAACTGGACCCGATTGAGCGTGGTCCGGTTCAAGGGCTGAAGCCCGAGCCGATCCATCCGCGCCACCGCGGGCTGGAGCCGCACCGCGCAACTGATGCGCGCCAACGAGAGATAGCCTTTCCAAACCGAGCGCGGCGCCATCTTGAAATCGCTTGCAGGGTGACTGCCCTTCGACGAACGTCGCGAGGAACCGAAGGTTGCAGGGCGCCAAATCTTATTCAGGGCATGAGGCCGCACGAAGTCCCTGTCGAGTTCGAGCTTGGCAGCCGCGACAAATGTGGCCAATGCGCCATTCGCCCGGCCTTGCGCCGGCCCGCGCGCTCCATAATAAAGCGGCGATGCCGATCCGGTGTTGGCGTGGAAGTGCGGCGAATTCTGCCCCAATCGGCAGGCCCGTCGCATGATCGAGAAGGTTCTCGCGGCGCTCGTCGAAGCGAGCCGCCGCCATGCCGCGCCGCTCGTGCTCGGCCTCCTGCTCCTCGCCATCTGTGGCGGCTATTTCACCGCGAGCCGCATCCGCTTCGACACCGATTTCGACAAGCTCATCGCCGCCGACCTGCCGTGGCGCCAGCGCGAAGCCGAGATGGATCGCGCCTTCCCGCAGAACGACGACCTGCTCGCCATCGTGATCGACGGCAAGAGCCCCGATCTTGCCAGCGACGCGGCCGACGCGCTCGCTCAGCGCCTCGGCGGCATGAAAGAGCTCTTCCGCACCGTACGCGAGCCCGAGGGCGGCCCGTTCTTCCGCCGCGAGGGCGTGCTGTTCCTGCCGCTCGCCGACGTGCAGGCGTTTTGCGACCAGGTCATCGCGGCGCAGCCCATGATCGGCACGCTTGCCGCCGATCCGAGCCTGCGCGGCATTTTCGACGCGATCGATCTTCTGGCAAAGGGCGCGGCGCACGGCGACGTCGGCACGGCCGCGATCGCGGGCCCGCTCGCGGCGGTGACAGAGGCGGTCGAGGCGGCGCTCAAGGGCAGCTATGCGCCGCTCTCGTGGCAGAACATGCTGAGCGCCCGCAAGCCCGATCCGCGCGAGCTGCGCCGCTTCGTCCTGACCCAGGCGGTGCTCGACTACCGCGAGCTTGAACCCGGCGCCGCCGCCGAGACAGCGGTGCGCGAGGCCGCGCAAAGCCTCGGCCTCACGCCCGAGCGCGGCGTCACCGTGCGCCTCACCGGCTCGGTCGCGTTCGCGGACGATCAGCTCGCGACGTTGTCGCACGGCGCCGGCTTCACGACCGCGCTGTCGCTCTCGCTCCTGTGCCTGTGGCTCTTCATGGCGCTGCGCTCGCCGCGGCTCGTCGTCGCGATCATTGCGACGCTGCTCGTCGGGCTCGTCGCCTGCGGCGCCTTCGCGCTCGGCGTGGTCGGGCCCTTGAACCCGATCTCGGCCGCCTTCGCCGTGCTCTTTATCGGCCTCGCGGTCGATTTCGGCATCCAGTTCAGCGTGCGCTATCGCGACGAGCGGTTCCGCGTCGACGATCTCCCGAGCGCGCTCCAACGCACCGCCGTGGGCGTCGGCCCGCCGCTCGCCGTGGCGGCGGCGGCGACCTCGGTCGGGTTCTTCTCGTTCGTGCCGACCGACTATACCGGCGTGTCGGACCTCGGCCTCATCGCCGGGACCGGCATGCTGATTGCGCTCGCGCTCAACCTGACGCTGTTGCCGGCGCTGCTCACGCTCCTGAAGCCCCGCGCCGAACGCCGCGCGGTCGGGTATGCGCGGCTCGCACCTCTCAACCGGCTGCTGGTCGAGCGCCGCACGGCGGTGCTGACGACGGCAGGCGTGGCCGCTCTCGTCGCGGCAACGGCGCTCACGGGGCTGCGCTTCGACTTCAACCCGCTCGACCTGCAGAATCAGCACACCGAGGCGATGCGCGTCCTGAACGAGCTCAAGTCCGATCCGATCGATACGCCCTATACGGCCGAGATTCTGGCTTCGTCGGTCGCCGCGGGCGTGGCGCTGGCGCAGCGTCTCGACCAGGTGCCCGAGGTGGCGTGGACGCTCACGCTCGCAAGCTTCGTGCCCGAGGATCAGGACAAAAAACTCGCGCTTCTTGGCGACGCCAGCACGCTGCTCGGGCCGACGCTCACGCCGCCGCAGCCGAAGCCGGCGCCAAGCCCGGCGCAAGTCGCCGCGTCATTGGCCGAGTGCATCAAGGATCTGGACGCGGCTGGCGCAAAGGGTATCGCGCCCGCAAGCCGCCTCGCGGAGACGCTTCGCGCGGCCGCGGCGCGCGGCGAGGCAATGCTTCCGGCGCTCAATGCGAACCTCACGGGGGGGCTGGCAGGCCGGATCGACGATCTGCGCCAGTCGCTTGCCGCGCAGCCGGTCGCCCTCGCGACCGTGCCGGACGACATCAGGCGCGACTGGGTGACGCAAGACGGGCGCGCGCGCATCCAGGTGTTCCCGAAGGGCGGCGCGCCCAACAACGACGCGATCCGCCGCTTCGTCGACGCCGTGCGCGCAGTGGCGCCCGAAGCGACGGGAACGCCGGTGACGATCCAGGAATCGGCCAACACCGTGACGCACGCCTTTGCCGTCGCCGGCGCGCTGGCGCTTTCGGCGATCGCGCTGTTGCTCTACCTCGTACTGCGCCGCGCGCGCGACGTGGCGCTGGTGCTGGCGCCCTTGGCGCTCGCCGGATTGCTGACGCTCGGAACCGCCGCCGCGCTCGGCATGCCGCTCGATTTCGCCAATATCATCACGCTGCCGCTGATGCTCGGCATCGGCGTGGCGTTCGACGTTTATTTCGTGATGCGCTGGCGCGCGGGCCAGGGTGATCTGCTGCAATCGAGCACGGCGCGCGCCATCCTGTTCAGCGCGCTCACGACCGGCACGGCGTTCGGCAGCCTCGCCATCTCGGACCATCCTGGCATGGCCGAGATGGGCAAGCTCCTGTCGCTTGCCCTCTTCTACATACTCATCGCCACGTTTCTGGTGCTGCCGGCGCTCTTGGGGCCGGTCGAAGGCCGCGCCGACGGAGAGACGCGCGCCTAGAGCCGGATCGGTCCGCATGAAATCGCTCCGCGATTCCATGCGGACCGTGAACCCGTCTCTACTCAAATGTCTAGAGTGCGATTCACGGTTTCGATGGAAGCGAAACCGCTTCCATCTAAACCGATCGCATTCTAGTGCGCCGTCGCGCGTTCGCGCAGGAACTGGAAGAATTCGACGCCCTCGCGCAGGCGCCGCCGCATCATCTCGGGGCTCAACGCCATCTCGCCCAGGATCGAGGCGATCTTGCCGGCGCGGAAGTAGAAGCGCTTATAAAACACCTCGACCGAATGGAATATCTCGCGATGCGAGAGGTGCGGGTATTGCAGCGGCGCGATCTGGATACCGTGATCGTCGACGAGCTCGGCATTGTCGATGTCGAGCCAGCCGTTCTCGACCGCCTGGCGGTGCAGGAACGTGCCCGGATAGGGCGCCGCGAGCGAGACCTGGATCGTGTGCGGATTGATCTCGGTGGCAAACCGGATCGTCTCCTCGATCGTCTCCTTGGTCTCCCCGGGCAAGCCCAGGATGAAGGTGCCGTGTACGGTGACGCCGAGCTCGTGGCAGTCGCGCGTGAAGCGCCGCGCCACGTCGATCAGCATGCCCTTCTTGATGTTGTGCAGGATCTGCTGATTGCCGGATTCGTAGCCGACGAGGAGCAGCCGGAGGCCGTTGTCGCGCATCACGGCAAGCGTAGTCCGCGGCACGTTGGCCTTGGCGTTGCACGACCAGGTGACGCCGAGCTTGCCGAGCTCCTTGGCGATCGCCTCGGTGCGCGGCAGGTTGTCGGTGAAGGTGTCGTCGTCGAAGAAGAACTCGCGCACCTGTGGAAAATAGTGCTTGGCGAGCCGGATCTCGTCGATCACATGGCCGACGCTGCGCACGCGGTAGCGATGGCCGCCGACCGTCTGCGGCCAGAGGCAGAAGGTGCAGCGCGACTTGCAGCCGCGCCCGGTATAGAGCGAGACGTAAGGATGCTTCAGATAGCCGATGAAATAATCCTCGACCTTGAGGTCGCGCTTATAGACCTCGGTCACGAACGGAAGCTGATCCATGTCCTCGAGGATGGGCCGCTCGGCATTGTGCACGATGGCACCGGAGGAATTGCGGAAGCTCAGGCCGACGATGCCTTCGGGCGCGCGCCCTTCGGCATATTCCTTGACGGTGAAGTCGAACTCGTTGCGGCCGACGAAGTCGATCGCGGCCGACGCGGCAAGGCTTTCCTGCGGCTCGACCGCCACCTTGGCGCCGACGAATCCCACCTTGAGCGCGGGGTTCACGTCCTTCATCGCCTCGGCGACGCGCACGTCGTTGGCGAAGGACGGGCTCGACGTGTGCAGCACGAGCAATTCGTAGGAGCGCGCGAACGGCAGTATTTGCGCGAGCGTCATGCGCGCGGGCGGCGCGTCGATGAGGCGGCTTCCGGGCACGAGCGCGGCCGGCTGCGCCAGCCACGTCGGATACCAGAACGAGCGGATCTCGCGCCGCGCCTGGTAGCGCGAGCCGGCGCCACCGTCGAACCCCTCATAGGACGGCGGGTGTAGGAACAAGGTCTTCATCATGCTCTGCTATCTCCGTCGAGGGTCAACTCACCCCCCGGGCCGACGCGGAAAATGCGGTCGCGCCACTCCACCTTGCGCGTGAAGAAGCTAGCGACAAATACCGCAAACGACAACACGTCCCGGACCGGCAGAAGATAGAGCGGCGAAGGCTGCAACCCGAGGGCGCGGTCGACGGCAAGAACGGAGGCGCAGCGGCAGAAGAGCGCGATCGCCAGCATCGCCGGCGCCGCGACGGGGAAGACGCCGAGCGCGGCCGCGAGCGCCGCCATCACGACCGGCTGCGTCACCACCGAGCCGAAGAAACCCAAGGGCGCGACGAGGCGGATGGTGCGCGCCCAGCGCAGCTCATGCCGGAAGAGCGCCGAAAGACCGGGCTCGGCGATGACATTGTCGACGAGATAGGATGAGAGCTCGATCCGTCCGCCGGCGCGGCGCACCGCGGCGCCGAGCGCGTAATCGTCGGCGAGCTCGTTCTCGATCGCGCTCAATCCGCCGATGCGCTCGAGCGTCTCGCGGCGCAGCGCGATCGAGGCGCCGAAACAGCCCGCGCCGGCTCCGATCGCCTCGGCGACCGCGGCCTGCGGCAAAAAGCCATGATTGATGTGGAGGCACGCAAGGCGCGACCACAAGCCGCCGGCCGGCGTGCCGCGATAGAGGCATGTGACGATGCCAACCGCCGGATCCGCGAGCGGCGCGCTCACCACGGCGAGATAGCCGGGGCTGACACGCATGTCGCTGTCGGCGATGACGAGGACGTCGTGCCGCGCGGCGGGCAGCATGTTGTGCAGGTTCGCGACCTTGAGGTTGCTGCCGCGCTGGCGCCGATCGGCCACCAGGACGAGATCGGCGGCGGGAAACTCCGCCATCAGCCGCTCGACGGTGGCGACCGCGGGATCGCGTGTGTCGCGCACGCCGAACACGACCTGAAATTCCGGATAATCCTGGCGGCAGAACGAACGGAGATTGGCGGCGAGATCGTGATCCTCGCCGCAGAGCGGCTTCAGGATGCTGACGGGCGGCCGCGCGCCGCCATGCGCGGGCCGGCGGGCGAAGAGACGGCGCACGGCAAGGGCGCTCAATCCGAGAAAAAGACAGCCGATGACGCTCAGCCCGATAAGGGCCAGGGCGAGAAGATCGGTTGCCGTTAACGTCATTCTAGTATTCGAGTGGTTAACTCCGCTGAGCCGGCCTGGCGTGCGTTGGGAAAAATGCTGTTGCAATCGGCCCAGCGCATGTTAACCATGCCTGCCCTCGGGGGTCTCGCCATTATAAAGCATTTCTCCCCACTTGGAGGTTCAGTGGTCCGTCACCTGCCTGCCGCAGCGCGCCGAGTTGCGACCTTCGCGACGGCCACCCTGCTCGCCGCGCTGGCCGCGTGCGCCACCCCGCCGACCGATCCGGCCGCGCTCAAGGATTTCCAGTCGACGAACGATCCGTTCGAGCCGACGAACCGTGACATCTTCACGTTCAATCTCTATCTCGACCGCTACTTCCTCAAGCCGGTGGCGATCGGCTACAGCACGGTCGTGCCGGAATTCGCCCGCACCACCATTCGCAACTTCCTGCATAATCTCGGCGAACCGGTGATTTTCGCCAACGACATGATGCAAGGGGAATGGCAGGCGGCGAACCTGACGGCTGCGCGCTTCCTCATCAACAGCACATTCGGCGTCGCCGGCCTCGTCGATTTCGCGGGCAACACCGGCATCGAACGCCAGACCGGCGATTTCGGCCAGACGCTTTACACTTGGGGCTTCGGCGAAGGGCCTTATCTCGTCCTGCCCATCTTCGGCCCGTCGAACCCGCGCGACGCCATCGGCATGGGCGTCGACGGCGTCATGGATCCTTATGGCTACTGGGTCGGTGGCTTCTACGGCCAGGGCGCGGCCAACGCCGAAACCTACGGCCGCATGGCCGCGTCGGGCGTCGACCTGCGCGCGCGGAACATCGACACGCTCGACGATCTGCAGCGCAACGCCATCGATTTCTATGCCGAGATGCGCAGCCTCTATCGCCAGCATCGCGCCCAAGAATTGCGGCACGGCCGGCCGGGGCCGATGCCCAATCTCGACATGGAAGGGAACGCGCCCTAGCCGCTCAGCTCCGCGACCTTGCGCTGCAACAGATCGACGAGCGCGCTGGGGCCGCCGCGGCGCATCACCGAGGAGAATTCCGAGCGGCGCGTCGCCAGTTCGCTGACCGTGCCGCTCAAATAGACATCGATCGTCCGCCACGCGCCGCCATCCTGGTGCATCAGGTAGTCGAGCTCGACCATGTCGCCGTCGTGCTGCACGAGCTGGCTCTTGACGATCGTGTCGCCGTTTGCGACCGGCACCGGATCGCCTGCGACGTCGAACCGCTCGCCGGAATAGCCGTCGAAGCGGTTGGCGTATGTGGCGATGCTGAACGCGCTGAACGATTGGACGAGCTGCTGCTGCTGCTCGCTCGAAAGCTGCGGCCATTGCAGCCCGACCATGAGCCGCGTCATCAGCGAGAAATTGAAGAAGCGAAGGCAGGCCGGGGCGAGCAGGTCGCGCCGTCCGGCGAAACCGATGCTCGAGCCGCCCTTCATCGCGCGCAGCAGCACGTCGTAGAAGGTCTGGGTCACAGCAACCGGCGAGTCCGTCGCCGCGCGCGCAAAGCGCGGCGGTACGAGAGCCGCCAAGGCCAATCCTGCGGCGAAGGTCCGGCGCGCGATCATGCCGCGACCGCGACCGGTGGAAAATCGACCGGACAGCGAATCCGAGCGTCGTGCGGCGTTGCTTTTGTCGCCGCTTTGTTCCTGCGGGCCACGCACTCACCTCATGTGCGGCGATCGATGACGAACCGCGCCGCTTGACGCAGAAGGTCAGCCTTCTGGCCGAACAATTCAAGATGGCGAATTGCCTGCCCGACCAAAAGCCGGGCCTGGGCCTGGGCGCGCTCCACCCCCAGGATCGAGACGAAGGTCGCCTTGCCGGCGGCTTCGTCCTGGCGCACGGGCTTGCCGGTCTCGCCGGCCGAGCCCTGCACGTCGAGCAGATCGTCGGCGATCTGGAAGGCGAGGCCGAGGTCGTGCGCGTAGCCGCGCAAGGCGAGGCGAGGCTCGCTCGTCGATTTGCCGAGAATGGCGCCCGCCTCGCAGGCAAAGGCAATGAGCGCCCCGGTCTTGAGCCGTTGCAGGCGCGTGATCGCGCCCATGTCGAGGTCGGGGCGGTGCTCGGCGATGAGGTCGATCATCTGCCCACCGACCATGCCGGCGGCGCCCGCCGCCTGCGCCAGCGCCGCGACAAGCTCACAACGTACCCCCGGGTCGCCGTGCGTGTCGGGCTGTGCCAGCACTTCGAACGCCAGGGTGAGAAGCGCGTCGCCGGCGAGGACGGCGGTCGCATCGTCGAACGCCTTGTGGCAGGTCGGCCGGCCGCGGCGCAGATCGCTGTTGTCCATCGCCGGCAGGTCGTCATGCACGAGCGAATAGGCATGCACCAGCTCGACCGCGGCCGCCGCCTGCACGGCGCTCCGGCGCGCGACCGCGAAAAGCTGCGCGCTCGCGAGCACGAGAAACGGCCGCAGCCGCTTGCCTGGCGCGAGTGCGGCATAGCGCATGGCCTCGAACACGCGCGCCTCGAGCCCCGCCGGCACGGCGACGAGCCGGTCGATCACCGCATCGGTGAGGCGCACTGTCTCGGCGAGCGCGGCCTCGAAGCCCGTTCCGGCCGTCCAGAGCAGCGGTTCACTCAAGGCCGTGCGGCTCCGTCGAGACCACGCCTTCGGCGCTCACCACGATCTTTTCCACACGCAATTGCGCTTCCCTCAATTTCGCTTCGCAATGGCGCTTCAGGAGCGCACCGCGCTCGTAGGAGGCGAGCGCCTCGTCGAGCTTGGCGCTGCCGGATTCGAGCTTGCGCACGATCTGTTCGAGCTCGTTCAACGCATCCTCGAAGCTCAAGGCGGCAATTTCGGGCGGGGGTTGGGCCTCGGCCATTCCTTCCTCTCGCGGCGGGGGACTTTATTGACCCTTTCGCACCCCTGCAAGCGCCCCAATGGAGCGGGACGGCCCTTTGGAGCCGCTCACGCCGCCATGAGCGCCGCGACATGCGCCGCCGCGCTCGCCGCCAGGGCGTCGAGATCGTAGCCGCCCTCGAGCGCGGCGACGATGCGGCCCCGGCACTGGCGCCCGGCAAGCTCGACGAGCCGCTCGGTCGCCCAGGCGAAATCCGCCTCGACCAGATTGAGCTGCGCCAAGGGATCGCTGCGGTGCGCATCGAACCCCGCCGAGATCAGTACGAAATCGGGCCGGAATTCCTCGAGCGCGGGCAGGACGATTTCACCGAAGGCCTTGCGGAATTCGGCCGACCCGGCATTGGGGCGGAGCGGTGCATTGCAAATGTTGCCAACGCCCGTCTCGCCGCGCGCGCCGGTGCCGGGATAGAGCGGATACTGATGCGTCGAGCCGTAGAAAAGATGCGGGTCGTCCTCGAAGATCGCCTGCGTGCCGTTGCCGTGATGGACGTCGAAATCGATGACGGCGGCGCGCTCGAGCCGGTGCGCCGCGCGGGCGCGCTGCGCGCCCACCGCGACGCTGTTGAAGAGGCAGAAGCCCATGGCGCGCTCGCGCTCGGCGTGATGGCCGGGAGGGCGCACCGCGCAGAAGGCGTTCTTGGCCTCGCCCGCCATGACCGCGTCGACCGCGGCCACGACCGCGCCGGCGGCGCGCAAGGCGGCCTCGCCCGAGCCTGGCGAGATGATCGTGTCGGCATCGAGTGCGGCGTGGCCCTCCTTCGGGATCGCGGCCAGCAGCGCCTCGACATAGCGGTGCGAATGGGCACGCGCGATGTCCTCGCGCGCAGCCTCGGGCGCGCTCCGGCGCTCGAGTTTCGCAAACGCCGTTTGCCCGAGCGCATCGAGCACCGCCTGCAATCGCGCCGGCCGCTCGGGATGATGCGCGCCCGGGTCGTGGGCGAGACAAGCGTCGTGGCTGTAGAGCAGGGTCGTCATCGCTGTCCTTCGCTCGCGCGGCGCGGCGTCCGCCGGGCTTGCCGCTCGCGGTGACGTTCAGTATAGGGCGGCGCGGCGGAAGACCAAAGAACGGGCGGCGGAACGACGCGCGATGACGAAAGTCCTGGCCATTTTCTGTTGTGCCGCCGCGTTGTCGATCACGCCCGTCGCGCACGCGAAGGACGCAACGAAGTCGATCGTGATCCGCGCCGGCAAGGCCGACAGCCCGAGCCATGCGCTGGCCGTGCAGTTCGCCGAGGCCGTCGCGGTCGCGCTCAACGGCGCCTATACGCTCGACGTACAGGAGAGCCAAGGCTCGATCGAGAACGTCATGGATGTGCGCAAGGCCCAGCGCGACTATCTCTTCACCACCGGGCCCAACGTCATCGCCGCGGCGCGGCGCGGCGTGAAGCCGTTCGCGCCCGACGCGCGCTATCGCCACATCCGCGCGCTCTTTCCCGTTCCGGCCCAGACCGTCCAGTGGGTCGTGCGCAAGGATGGCGACGTTGCGAGCCTCGCCGATCTCGCCGGGCGCAATTTTATCTCGGGCGCCAAGGGCAGCGTCGCCGAGCGGGTCACGACCGAGGCGCTCGAGACGCTCGGCATCGCGCGCGAGGTGCAGATCATGGACATCAACATCAGCGCGTCGCTGCAAGCGCTGAAGTCGAAGCAGGTCTCTGGCTTCGCCATCGCCGGGGCCTATCCCTTGAAGGAAATCACCGACCTTGCCGGGACGACGCCGATCGGGCTCCTGTCCATGCCGCAACCGCAATTGCGTCGGGTGCTGCGCGCCGACGACAGCATCGCGCCGGAGGTGGTGCCGAAAGGCACATATCCCGGGCTCGACGCCGATGTGACGGCGCTGGCACTCCCCGCGGGCGTCTACACAACGACGCGTATGGCCGACGATGTCGCCTATGCGATCACCAAGGCGTTCTGGTCGCAGCGCGACGCGATTATCAAGAAGAACCCGCCGTGGCAGGCCGCGAACGCGGCGGCGCTGGCGACGCTCGGAGCCGAGCTCCACCCGGGCGCGCTGCGTTATTACAAAGAGGCGCTGATCCCGGTGCCGCGCTCCATCCGCTAGGCGAGCGGGCGCGGGCTCACCGCGTGGACGAGGAGCAGGATCCAGCCGGCGATGAAGAGGACGCCGCCCGCCGGCACGAACATGGCGAAGGCGGCGTACCCGGCCGCATGCAGGAAAAGCCCGCCGCAGAATGAGAAGAGCGCCAGGACGAAGCTCCAGCCGGAGAGCGCCAACGCGAGGCGGCCCACTCCGCCCGCCGGCACCTCGAGCAGCAGCGCCACGGCGACGAGCACCGCGGCATGGATGAGGCCGTAGCGCGCGCCCGTGGCGGCGAGCGCCGCGCGCGCCTCGTCGCCCGCGAGATAATGCTGCGCCGCCGCGTCGGCGCCGACCGAGAGCGCGCCGGCTAACGCCGCCACCGCGATGAAGATGCGATCCATCGTCCCCCCGCCCTCGCCCCCGCGAGCTCGCCGCGTTGTGCGGCGCGCGCTATAAGCGGCCCAGCGCCGCGTCCCGTCAAGAGCAACGCCATGCCGAGCTTCGACATCGTCTCGCGGCTCGACCTCGCCGAGGTCGACAACGCCCTCCACGGACTGACGCGCGAGATCACCACCCGCTTCGACTTCAAGGGCGCCAAATCCTCGATCCGGCGCGAGGAGGGCACGCTCGTCATCATCGCCGACGACGATCTGAAGCTGAAGCAGATGCACGAGCTCTTAAAGGCGCACCTGGTGCGGCGCAAGGTCGATCCCGCCGCGCTCGACTTCAAGCCGCCGGAAAAGGCCGCGGGGCAGACGCTGCGCCAAAGCGTGGCCCTGCGCCAGGGGATCGGCGCCGAAGTCGCCCGCCAGCTCGCGCGCGCCGTCAAGGACAGCAAGCTCAAGGTGCAGGCGCAGATCCAGGGCGAGGAGCTGCGCATCTCGGGCAAGAAGCGCGACGACCTTCAAGCGGCGATTGCGATGATCCGCGGGCTCGGCGTCGACCAGCCGCTGCAATACGTGAATTTCCGCGAGTAAACGAGACGAGCGCGCCGAGCCGGCGCTTGATCGCACGGTCGTAAACGGCTAGATAGAAGCGCGGTCCCCTTCGTCTAGAGGCCCAGGACATCGCC